>NZ_CP049715.1:0-1200000 GCF_011082725.1 Apibacter sp. B3706
AGGATTAGCTAACTTTTAGGAGGAACAGAGAAAAAAGAAGTAAAGAGTGAAGGAATTGATTTGGTTTTTGTAATAGATGTCTCCAAATCCATGAATGCAGAAGATATAGCTCCTTCAAGATTGGAAAAAGCCAAAAAATTGTTTGTGATTTTTTATCTAAACTAGGGGGGATCGAGTAGGAATAGTAGCATTTGCAGGAAATTCCTATCCCATTATGCCTTTATCCAGTGATTATAGCGTTGCTCAGCTCTACTTAAATGGTATTGATACTAATCTTATTACAACCCAGGGAACAAATATAGCAGATGCCGTTTTAAAAAGCTTCCACTCTTTTATCTCAAACCTCCAATACATCCAAAGTAATTTTTATAATATCTGATGGAGAAGCCCACGAAGGAGACGTTAAACGGGCAATAATACGGCAAAGAAAAATAAAATTTCCATATTTTCCGTAGGGGTAGGTACAACTCAAGGAGCCCCCATTCCTTTATTTTATGAAGGTAATATTCAGAATACAAAAAAGATGATAATGGGGATATTGTATTAACGAAATTGCAAGAAAGTACATTAAAACAATTGGCAGCAGGAACCGGAGGTAAATATTTCTATGGCGGTCATAATACAAAAGATGTTGTTAATAAGCTATTTAAATCCATGTCCACCTTAGACAAAACTAACCAATCCGTAAGTATTAATTACGACACAAAACAGTATTTTCATTATTTTATAGGAGCCGCATTTTTAGTTATTTTTATTGTTTCTTTAACAAATTATAGGAGAGATTTTATGATTTAATCTTAGTATCTTTGTTAAATGTATTTAAAAAATAAATATTTAGTTATAATTTTTATTTCACTAATAAATATTTTTCAAGCTCAGACGAAAGCATCAAGAAAGCATTTATTAGAGGGTAATAATAAATATTTGGCTGAATCTTATAAAGATGCAGCAGCTAATTATTTATATTCGATACAAGACGGAGAAGATTCATATAGATCTAATTACAATTTAGGAAATGCCATGTATAAACTAAAAAAATATGATGACGCATTGATTCAATATGAAAAATCACTCCAATTGGCAGCAAATCAGTCGGAAAAAGCCAATGCTTTATTCAATATGGGAAACAGCTATTTTCAAAAAGGAGAATATGAAAGAGCAGCCGAAGCGTTTAAAAATACTTTGAAATTAAATCCGAAAGATGATAAGGCGAGGTATAATTATACGATGTCAAAACAAAAAGTAAAAGAAGCTCAACAAAAACATGAGGAGCAAAATTCCAAAGATCAAGATAAGAACCAAGGAGATAAAGAAGATAAAAAGGATAATTCTCAGCAAAATGGAAATGATCTACTGAATTCATCCAATGCTAAAGAAGATAAAACTGATAATTCAACCGATAAAAAAGATAAAGATAATTCTTTAAATAATAAAGAAACACAGCCCAATAAAAATGAAAAAAATTCAATAAACAATCAGAAATCACAAGCTGATACAAATAATGCTAATCTGTCAGATGCCTCTAATCAACATTATGAAAATATTTTAGGAGCAATGGAAGAACAAGAAAAAGAGCGCATCAAAAGATTATTAATAAAAGAGCTAATTCAAATCAAGGACAAAGTAGCAAAGATTGGTGATGAAGAAATATGTAATACTCTTTTTACTTATCTTTTTAAGCGGAATTTGGGCAAAAGCTCAGGTTTCTTTTCAACTCATACCCCAAAAAAATGAGGTAGGAGTCAATGAGCCTGTACGCCTACAATTTTTACTTTCCATTAAAAATGAAGAAATTAAAAATATGGGGCGTTTAAAATTACCTTCTTTTTCTAATACGCAGGTAATTGGCAGGCAGGTAATTCAGAACCAAGGCTTTGATGATGAAGGGAACAGTGTTTTCGAATATGGAATTGAAATTATATTAAGAGCTGTTAAAAAAGTGAATATCCGTATAGATGCCGCACAAATAACTGTTAATAATAGGAAATATGAGACCAAGCCCACCGTAATAACTGTGTCAGGAAATTCTAGTGGAAGTGAAGATGACACAGCTTTTAATTCAAAATTGGGTGAAGTATTTCTTAAATTTAAAGTATCAGAAAAGAATCCGTATCAAAATGAAGGGGTAGTTGCTAATTTAAAATTTTATACTCGAAGGATTGAATTACTCAATAGTATGACCAATCTGGTTTCTCCGGATTGGCAGGGGGTATTTGTACAGCCGGTAAAAGAAAGAAGCCATACCTACGAACAGGAAATAATTAATGGAGAATCCTATTTTTCAAGAGTTATAGGGACTTATGTTATGTTTCCAACTCAATCGGGAACCCTTGTCATAAATCCGTTTACCTTAACATTAACAATTCCGGATGGATTTTTTGATGAACACGATTTAAATATAAAATCTGCACCGGTTACATTACAAGTTAAGAGACTTCCTGATAATGCTCCAAAAGATTTTCATGGGCTGGTAGGTCAATTTACTATGAGAGCTTCAGCAAACAAAAAAGATTTACAAGCAGAAGAAGCAGTAACTGTAAATGTAGAAATAAATGGTAAGGGAAATCTTACGCTTCTTAAATCCCCCGGACTTCTAATGTCTGATGATATAGAACAATATACCCCTAAAAGTAAATTTGATTCAGAGGCAACCGTACAAGGGATAAAAGGAAAATTAAATACATCTACCATATTAGTTCCTCAAAAAGAAGGTACTTACAATATAAATGTAGAATCAATTAGCTATTTTGATCCCATAGATGAGAAATATAAAAGTTTAATTGTACAACCAATTCCCATTAAAGTATCAGGAAATACTTTAGCAAAAAATGATGAAAAAACCGGTACAGTCATCAAAAAGGACACAAGTGATGTCAACCAATATGATCCCAAATCTGCTATTAAAAATAAGGTCACCGAAGTATTGAAAAGAGACCATAACAGCTTAGGAAAAATATTGATAATTATATTATTTACAGGAGTTATATCAATTATAGTTATTCTGGTAATTTGTATATTAATAATAAAAAGAAATAAAAAAAATAAGCTAAAAAAACAAGAAGAAGAACAATCGTTTGATTCATTAAATAAAGAAAAAAAATTTACATCACGTAATTTACCTTATACAAGCTCTAACATTACTAATGATTTTAAAAATGAATTATCACAATTAAATCATTTAGCACAAGAAGGAACAGATAAAAAAGAATTTTACATTCTTTTGGAAAAGACTTTGATAGAAGCAGCAAAACAATATTTAAATTTAGAAAAAGATAGTTTTGTTTCTACTTCAGACTTAGAAGATGAATTAGCTCAGAGATTAGGAGATGAAATTTCAGAAGAATGGAAGAATATGGTTATTCAATCTCAAATTGAACGATATTCAAGCGTAACAGAACAAGAATCCCTAGAATCTGTGTATACAAAAGCTAAAGACTTAATTAAGAAATTAAATATAAAAAAATAGAGCGCCTAAAAACTTTTTAGGAAATTTAATTAACAAAATTCTTTAAAAATATAATTTTACTATGCCTTTACATTTTTCTATCCAGGAAATAGCAAGTTGTTTTATGGTTTTATTTGCCATTATAGATATTTTTGGCAGTGTTCCCGTAATAGTAAGCATAAAAAGTAAAGTCGGTTATCTTCAGGCTAAAAAAACAACATTGGTAGCTTGTGCAATCATGATATCCTTTTTGTTCGTTGGTGATAAATTACTAAAACTTATAGGAATTGATGTATATTCATTTGCTGTAGCAGGTGCTTTAGTTTTATTTGTTATTGCACTGGAAATGATTTTGGGCATTGAAATTAATAAAATCGATGAGCCGCATTCTGCTTCCATAATTCCTTTAGCATTTCCATTAATAGCAGGAGCAGGAGCTTTAACCGCCGTATTGGCTTTAAAAGCAGAATATCATACGGAAAATATAATCATAGCCATACTCCTTAATATGGTAGTCGTATATTTAGTATTAAGATATTCGGGTAAATTAGAACAAATTTTAGGACAAGGAGTAATTTCAATTATGAAAAAAGTTTTCGGTATTATCTTATTAGCTATTTCCATTAAGTTATTTACTGCAAACATAACCTCTTTGTTAGAAAAAGTATCTCCTTAAAAAATAAGATCTCATTTTGTATATTTGTAAAAATATAAAGATGAAATATTTTTTAAATCTTACTCTTTTAGCTTTTGTCCTCTTAATAATTTTTAATGCAACGCGAATTAATTATAGTTACGGGATAACTACCGATCCAAACGATAAATATTTTTATTCAATTTTATTTGCTATTGTAGGCATTTTAATAGTATTCATAATAAAAGGACTAAAAAAATTATCCCAAACCAAATAAATTAATCTGAAAATTTAATTTTTTCAAGCAATTTCAAATAACAGCTCTCCAATTCTTTATAGGCAGGTATTTTTTTGTCTTTACCATTATAGACAATCATTAGTAAATGAGATGTTGTAAAAGTGTTGTTTAGCTCATTTTTATGCAAGCGGAAACATTCACGCAAAAGTCTTTTTACCCGATTTCTATCCACTGCATGTTTAAAAATTTTTTTAGAAACGGACACTCCAACCTTATGGGTTTCCAAAAATTCAGGAGAAGGACAATAAACCATAGCTAAAGGATATTTTTTATTCCACGTCCCTTTTTCAAACAAATATTTAATAAGCTTATATCCTTTTAAATGTTCTTCTTTCGTATACTTTTGGTTCATATAATATGCATTTCATCACAATACCATTCCCAAAGATGATATTATTGAGACTTTTGATTACATAAAATTTCAAGAAATGTTTTGTCAAAGATAGGGCATTTGTAATAATCATAAACATTAATTAATTTTGTATAACAATAAAAACTAATATAAAATATGTATCCAGAAGAAATGGTTGCGCCAATGAAAGCGCAATTAACAAATAAAGGTTTTGAAGATTTAAACACATCAGAAAAAGTAGAAGAAGCATTAAAAAGACCCGGTACAACCTTATTAATAATTAATTCCGTTTGTGGATGTGCTGCCGGAGGAGCTCGTCCCGGAGTAATATTATCTGTAGAAGGCGAAGGAAAAAAACCGGATCATTTAACTACTTCATTTGCAGGATTTGATGTGGATGCAGTTAAAACCGCTAGAGAACATCTTGCCCCTTTTCCACCTTCATCTCCGTCCATAGCACTTTTTAAAGATGGAGAATTGGTTCATTTTCTAGAAAGACATCATATTGAAGGTCATTCTCCTGAAATAATTGCTGAAAATTTAAAACAAGCATACGCTGAATTTTGCTAACATGTCTTTAAACGAAGAACAAATACAATCTCTGTCAGAAAAAATCGTTGAAAAATTAAAAACGGTTTACGATCCTGAAATTCCCGTGGATGTTTATGAACTAGGATTGATTTATGATATTCAGATTAGTACAGAAGGAGACGTGGAAATATTGATGACCTTGACAACCCCTAATTGTCCCGTGGCAGAAACATTACCCATGGAAGTAGAAGAAAAAATCAGTGCTATAGATGAAGTAAAAGAAGTAAATGTAAAAATTACTTTCGAACCAACTTGGGATAAAGATATGATGAGCGAAGAAGCTAAATTTAATTTAGGACTTTTATAGCATCATAAGACAAAAGCTAAGTAACTAAACTCTAGTAAGTAAATGATAGTAAAGGACAGATCAAATTATATTAATCTGTCCTTTTTTCCTAAATTTAAAAAGTAGTGGAATTGAATAAATTTAAGTGATAATAGAAAAGTGAAATTTGAGATTATGTTGAAATTGAAGCAAATGGTTAAAAAATTTATACAACTTTAACTCAATAAATACTATCATCTCAATTCACCGGTAAATAATTACATTTGTTAAATATAAGATTGATCTCATGAGATTATTTATAGGAGAGATATATCCGAATGAAGTGCAACTAAGGGAAGAAGAAGAACACCATATAGTAAGAGTGTTGCGATTGAAAGAAGGAGATATGGTCTATGTGACCAATGGAAAAGGAGCATTAATAAAAGGACAATTACAAATAACAGGAAAGAAAGTTAAGGTTCAAATAATTGAAACTTTTCCCCATTCAAATAGTGGGCAAAATGGATTACATATTGCTATTGCTCCAACTAAAAATATAGACAGATTTGAGTTTTTTGTAGAAAAAGCAGTTGAATTAGGAGTATCTAAAATTACTCCACTTTTATGTACTAATTCAGAGAGAAAGGTTTTAAATACGGAAAAAATCAAGAAACAAATTGAAACCGCCTGTAAACAATCTTTGAGAATAAATTTTCCTGAACTCTATCCATTAACTCCTTTGAAGGATTTTATACAATCTTCGAAAACAAAATTATACCTTACCCATTGTTATAAAGAATATGAGAAGATCACTTTAAACGAAACGTTAAACAGAGAAAAAGAAATAACCTTAATGGTTGGACCGGAAGGAGATTTTTCTAAAAAAGAAGTAGAAGAGCTTTATTCTTTAGGCTCTATAGGGGTTAGTTTAGGAGAGAATCGTTTGAGGACAGAAACTGCCGGAATTTTCATTGCTTCCAGTTATTATTTTTTTCACAACCAACCATAAACAGAATCATTAAAATTTATATGATCAATTTTTTATTGACTATAATTTTAAATAAAATGTTATGACCTATAAAATTAAGTTTTAAGTCAATTATTGTAAGTGAACCAAATAATCAACAATAATTTGAACCGAATCAGGTTTACTAAAGACATATTCGCGAGCTCTTTCACCCATTCTATATCTTTTATTTGTATCTGTAAGTAATTCAACGAGTACTTCATTAAATTCATTTTGATTGTGAATTACTTTTGCTCCTCCATACTGGATTAATTCTACGGCCTCGATAAATTTATCATAAATGGGTCCGAATAAAACTGGAGAAGCAAAAACGGCCGGCTCCAATACGTTGTGTACCCCTTCTTTACCAAATGCACCTCCCACATAAGAAATATCGGCATAGGAATAAACTTTCGTCAATATACCAACCGTATCTAAAATTAATACTTGATAGTCTGCAGGATGGGTGTGACTTAATTCTGAAAATAATACCGTTTTAGGTAATAACTCCGCTTTTAATTTCTGAAAATATTCATGATTCATATTATGTGGAGCTATAAGTATCTTACAATTCATAAAGAAAGAAGAATTAATAAAGTTTTTTAACAGCGTATCATCTTCTTTCCACGTACTTCCTGCAACAATTAAGGTATTGGTTCCTTTAAACAAAGACAACCAGCTTAAGTGGTTATTCTGTTTACTTAACATTTTAACTCTGTCAAAACGTGTATCCCCTGAAACCGTTACTTGTTGAATGCCGATGGAATTCAATAATTTTTTTGAATTTTCATCCTGTACAAAAAAATGAGTTACTTTCTTTAAAATCGATACAAACCATTTTCCGTTAGGCTTAAAATATATCTGGTCTTGACGAAAAATACTTGAGATAAATAAAGTAGGTATTTTTTTTGCCGCAAGTGCTTGCAATATATGATACCAAAAATCATATTTTACAAAAATAGCATAGCTTGGATGTAAGAGTTCAATTAACTGATGGGCATTTGATGGAGTATCTAAGGGAATGTAAAATATAAGATCTGCTATACAATTATTTTTAACCACTTCATATCCGGAAGGAGAAAAAAAACTAAGAGCAAATTTATGTTTTGGAAATTTTTTCTTTAAAGCAGTTAACACAGGAAGTCCTTGTTCATATTCACCAAGAGATGATGCATGCATCCAAATCACTTGATCCGTTGGTGAAATTTTATTTTGTATTTCCGAGAAGACATGAGTCCTTCCTTGTACCCAAAGTCTTGCTTTAGGATGAAATAAAGAAGCAATCTTCATTCCTGCTCCCATAAGTTTAATGCCGAAAGAATATAAAAATGAATTCAAAATTTATCTGTTACTGTTATTTAAAATTTAACTTTTTTCAAGACTCTAGTTTAAAAAGAATTGCCTTAATTCAATTAAGGCAATTTTTATTCATATTTGAGTTGAAAAATAAATTAATATTTGGAAATAGTACAAATATCTTTTCGATAAAAAGTACTATTGATTAGTAAGCTCTCGCAAATAAGACTCTTCTTTTGGAAGGATTCCCTGAATATATACATATTCCCTCTTCCTCTTTAGCATCTAAAGGGATGCAACGAATGGTTGCTTTCGTTTCAGCTTTTATTTTTTCTTCTACTTCTAACGAACCATCCCAATGAGCAGAAATAAATCCGCCTTTTTCGTCCAATACTTTTTTAAATTCCTCGTAAGAATTTACTTCGGTAATTAAAGAATCTCTGTGTGATTTCGCTTTATTGAAAATATTTTGTTGAATTTCTTTCAATAAATCTTGAATGTGTTCAGCTAAACCATCTACAGAATGTTGATGCTTTTCTAAAGTATCTCTTCGAGCTATTTCAACTTGTTTATTTTCAAGATCCTTAGGGCCAATGGTAACCCGAACCGGTATGCCTTTTAACTCATATTCATTAAATTTCCAACCCGGTTTATATTCAGTTCTATCATCAAATTTAACACTAATTCCCAACTTTTTAAGTTGAGAGATAAGTGTATCTGCTAATTCAGAAATTGCATTTAATTGTTCGTCATTTCTATGAATAGGTACAATAACTACTTGGATTGGAGCTATATTGGGAGGAAGTACTAATCCATGGTCATCGGAATGAGACATGATTAAAGCTCCGATAAGACGGGTAGATACTCCCCAAGAGGTAGCCCAAACATATTCTTGTTTACCCTCTTTTGATTGATATTTCACATCAAATGCTTTGGCAAAATTCTGACCTAAAAAATGAGAAGTTCCGGCTTGTAACGCTTTACCGTCTTGCATCATAGCTTCAATACAATAAGTTTCTTCAGCACCTGCAAATCTTTCCGCAGGAGATTTTACCCCTTGAATTACAGGAATACCCATAAAGTTTTCAACAAAATCGGTATAAACATTTAACATTCTTTCAGCTTCTTCAATAGCCTCTTCTTTGGATACATGGGCAGTGTGTCCTTCTTGCCATAAAAATTCAGCAGTTCTTAAAAACAATCGGGTTCTCATTTCCCAACGAACTACATTAGCCCATTGATTAATTAAAATAGGTAAATCCCTATGAGATTTAATCCAGTTTTTATAAGTATTCCAAATTATGGTTTCAGAAGTTGGCCGAACAATCAATTCTTCCTCCAATTTGGCATCCGGGTCAACAATCACTCCCTTTCCGTCAGGAGAATTTTTTAATCGATAATGAGTAACTACAGCACATTCTTTGGCAAAACCTTCCACATGATCCGATTCTTTAGACAGATAAGATTTGGGAATAAACAAAGGAAAATAGGCATTTTCATGTCCGGTATCTTTAAACATCTGATCCAATTGTCGTTGCATTTTTTCCCAAATAGCATATCCATAAGGTTTTATAACCATACATCCTCTAACCCCGGAATTTTCAGCCATATCGGCTTTTATTACCAGTTCGTTATACCATTTACTGTAATCTTCTTCTCTTGATGTAAGTGTTGCCATAATGCTTTTCTACTGTTTTTAAACTTTCTGTAATTATAACTGTCATAATTCTTAAGATACTTTGTCACATTACTATTGCAGCAAAATAGGTATTTCTTAATTGGTACGACTTTTGCGAATTTAAAATGATTCAAGAACAAAATTATAATAAATATATAAACTACTAAAAAAATATCATGAAGAATATCAGTTGTAATTTAGGACGAGTTTTCATGAAAGTTGGTACTCTCTTATGGGTGTCGGTTTTTTTAACATCATGTTATGTCGGCCAATCTTCATATGCCGGTGAGGATAGTGTATATTATTCAAATAAGACTCGAAAAAATAATAAACAAAAGTCTTATGATTACGTATATGATGAGGGTACAAGCTCATCCAATTCATATTCAGACAGTCAAGTAAGAATAGGTAAAAAATATATTGATCCAAATTCTAATGCCAGTGATTTATTATACGATGATGATTATAACAAAAGTGATGCTTCTTCCAATACTGTTTATCGCTACAGTGATGAAATCAATCAATCTTATTCCAATAATAATAGCAGAGACGGTTGGGGAGATGATGGCGGAACTGTAGTTAATAATTATTATTACGGAGGTTACAGTCCTTATTATTCCTATTATTGGGGCGCACCCTATTGGGGATGGAGAAGTTATTGGAGTCCCTATTATGGATGGAATTGGGGCGTTTCAGTAGGCTGGGGCTGGGGATGGTCCGGTTGGGGATGGGATTATCCTTCATATTGGGGTCCATCTTGGGGTTGGAATTATCCGGGTTATTGGAGGCCTCATCACCATTATTGGGATAATGGTTGGTGTTGTTCAAGATATTATGCTAATTACGGATCAAGATCTTCTTATTTGAATAGTTCAAGAGGAAACTCATATATTTCAAGATCTTACGGAACGTCTCGTTCAAGACAAATACAAGACATTCAAAGACAAAATAGTAGAAATACCATCATTTCGGGAAGCCGAAGTAATGGGATAAGTAATTCAAGAATCAATAGAGGTTCTACATCTACTATTTCAAGAAACAATGAAAGTGGAAGAAACGGTTCAATTATAGGCGGCTCAAGAGCTAATGCAGCAGTTGTTACTCCCGAAAATTCAAGAAATAATTCCGGAGCTGTAATTGGAGGCTCAAGAAATAATACGATAACTAATTCAGAAGGCTCTAGATCCACCGGAGTAATTAGAGGTTCCCGAAATAGTATAGGTACATTGGAAGGATCAAGAAATCAAGTGGGGATTGGAAATTCCGGAAACGGAAGAGAATCATCCAATTCAGGAACTATAAGAGGGTCTAGAAACAGTACGGGAATTATAGGTGGATCCAGAAATTACGAATCAGGTTCTTCTAGAATATCTTCACCAAACTATCAAACACCAAGTTCAAGCAGTCGTGAAAGTTCTCGCGGATCTATAATTGGAGGAGGTAATCGAGGCTTTGGAGGAGGTTCCATAAGTAGTGGCAGCCGTGGCGGCTTTGGAGGAGGCTCCCTGGGAGGTGGTCGCGGAGGCGTTATAGGTGGTAGAAGATAATATAATAATATAACTCAAATTATGAACAAGAAATTATTATACGGTTTTATCCTTTCATCCATGGTTTTGATAGGTAAATCACAAACCAATAGATTTTATCCCAATGATGTATCTGATGCTTTTAGTATTTTTGGTGATAATTCCAATAATACAACAGGTACTGCTAGATATATAGGTATGGGGGGATCTATGGGGGCTTTAGGAGGTGATCTTAGTGCCGTAGAAACAAACCCTGCCGGTCTAGGTATTTTTAGAAATTCTGTAGCGAATATTTCAATGAGTATCTTATCTAATAAAAATAAAGCTACTATGGGCAACGGAGTAAATTCCAATACCGATACCAATTTTAATGTTCCCGGTGCCGGAGTTGCATTGGCTTTAGGTGATGAAGCAGACTTATTTAAAGTAAACGTTGGAGTAAACTTTTCTTATCAAAGAGTAGATAACGACGTAAACTTTTCCAGAAATACCAAATTAAATTATTTATATCCTAATAAAGATAATGTAGATCAACTTTATGAAATGGTCAATTATGATCAGTATACCAATGGATATAAATCAAAAATGAAATTCAGTTTGGCAACCAATTACATGGATAGATTATATTTCGGTATTGGATTAGATTGGCATTATTTAAATATTGATCGCAATTCTGAATATGGTCATAGAAACACAGTAGATGGGGAATATATGAAATTCAATGAGCAATTAACGCCTTATAGTCAAGAAGCCAACGGTTTCGGATTAAATGTGGGGGTAATCGGTAAAATTACACCTGAGATTCGTTTAGGGGCTGCCTATCATTCTCCTATTTGGTGGTCTGATATGGATGATTACCGATGGATATATGGATACGATGATAAAGGACAATTCGTAGAAGATTATGTTTATTATGATCATTATAAAAATGTATCTCCCGGAAAATTGGTATTAAGTGGCGCTTTTGCTTCCAATATCGTCGATGATGATAATTCCTTGGCCTTTAATTTTGATTTTATTAATTACTTTAATAAAGACATGGAATTTAAAGGAGATGTTGACTATAGGTTAAATAATAATTTTGTTAATGACTACGTAAGAAATTCACAAGAATACCGCGCAGGTATTGAGTACAGGTTTAGAGAACTTAAATTACGCGCCGGTTACGCTTATGCATCTTCTCCTGTAAAAAGTAATTCTATATCAGGAATATGGGATACAAACAGTGATCCTGTATTTGTGAAAAATTACTTAGCAGGTGAAAAAAATAAATTGTCTTTTGGAGCCGGATATGATATTGGTCAATTTTTTGTGGACCTAGGATATCAGTATATTAAAACAGATTATCGCACGACCCTTTCCGGTGACTTTTATACGGTAAGTGGATCCAATCTTGCAATAAGTTTAGATAAACCGTATTTAGGAAAAGTTAATAATATCCAAAATAATTTTGTATTAACTTTGGGTATGAGGTTTTAAAAATATATTCACAATAAAAAATCCTAACTTTTGTTAGGATTTTTTTTTATTTATTTTTGAGTAAATCTCTGATTTCAGTTAATAATTCTTCTTGAGAAGGTGGTTTAGGCGTGTTATCTTGTTCTTTTTTCTCTTCGTCTTTCTTATTAAGTCTATTGATCACTTTTATCATCATAAATAAACAAAAAGCAATAATTAAAAATGATAGACAAGTGGATAAAAAGTTACCATATTTAATAGCTGTTCCCGGAATGGTTAATTTAGCCAAATCGGTCAAATCAGCCATCTTTAATGCAGGAGTGAGAACAAGAGGGGTGATAATATCTTCAACTAAAGACGTGATAATCTGGTTAAATGCGCCCCCGATAATTACACCGACAGCCATGTCAACCACATTTCCCCTTAGGGCAAATTCTTTAAATTCTTTTATTAAACTCATAAATAATAATTTTAATTATAATTGCAAAAATAAATTAAATTTCAAATTAACATAATATATGCTGATTGGGTTAGGTTTCAAATACTATTCCGAAATTTTCATCAAATAATAAAATACCGTCCCTTTTCTCCTGAGATTCGGGAACTGTAAATCCTTTTATTTTTGTTGTCTTACCTTTACCTATTAGATCGGATATTTGTTTTAAAGTTAATTTTTTGCCGAATATTTCAAAAGGTATAGTAAAACTGCAATTTTTAAAATCGGAACAGCCGTAAGCAGATTTTCCTTTGATCAATTTATGAGTTTTACATTTTGGACAAAATAAATCTTCTACAGGTCGTAGGGGTGTGGTTTGCTTTTTAGATTTTTCGTTTATTTCAGTATTTTTTTTCTCTTGTATGGATATTCGTCTGTATTGACAGTTTTTAACTTCTTGGGTCAGGTCGGTTACCATTTCGATAAGTTCCTTTTTAAAAAGATCGGAAGAATATTCCCCTTTTTCAATGAGTCTGAGTTTTTTTTCCCAGAGACCTGTAAGCTCCACGCTTTTTAAAATTTCGCTTTGTATCGTGTCGATCAGATCCATTCCCGTTGAGGTGGCATAAATTTTTTTTCTTTTTTTCTCGATATACTTTCTGTGTAGTAAAGTTTCAATAATATTTGCTCGAGTAGAAGGACGTCCAATACCATTATCTTTCATTACTTCCCTCATCTCTTCATCATCTACTTGTTTACCGGCGGTTTCCATACTTCTTAATAAAGTAGCCTCGGTGAAATATTTAGGAGGTGTAGTTTTTCCTTGATGAATGAATGGATCGTGAGGACCGCTTTCTCCAACTTCAAAAACCGGAATTAAATTTTCCTCTTTTTCATTTTTTTTATCTTTTTCATAGATGATTCTCCATCCCGGTTCCAAAATTTGTTTACCGCTTGCTTTAAAAGGTACTTCACCAACTTTTGAAGTTACCAAAGTATTGGAAATTTTACATTCAGGATAAAATACAGCAATAAATCTTCGGGCAACAAGATCATAAATCTTTTTTTCATCAGTCGAGATACCTTCGGGTAAAATATCGGTAGGTATAATAGCATGATGATCCGTAACTTTAGTGTCATCGAAAACAGCTTTCGATTTTGGTATCGGATTTTCTAAAAGAGGAGCAATAAGATTTTCATAATATTTCATGCCGGAAAGAATTCCGTGGATCTTAGGATATAAGTCTTCCGAAAGATAAGTGGTATCAACCCGAGGATAGGTAACGAATTTCTTTTCATAGAGGCTTTGAATGTATTTTAAAGTATTATCAGCAGAATAACCGTACTTTTTATTTGCCTTTACTTGTAGAGAAGTCAAATCAAATAAACGAGGATTCTTTTCTTTTCCCTCTTTCTTCTCGAAAGAAACTATTTCAAAAGGATATTTCTGTAAATATTCTAATCCTTTTTTAGCTCGGTCTTCGCTTTTCAATCGGTCGATATCAGCAATGAATTCCACATTCTTATATATGGTTTTTAATTCCCAGTATTCCTCAACAACAAAAGAATCAATTTCTTTTTGCCGTTGAACAATCATTGCCAACGTTGGCGTTTGAACTCTACCGATTGATAATAAGGTTTTATTTATGGCAAATTTTTTAGTAAAAAGTCGGGTAGCATTTATTCCCAAAAGCCAATCACCGATTGCGCGGGCACTTCCGGCAGCATATAAATTTTCATATTGGGAAGAATCCTTAAGGTTTTCAAATCCCTCTTTTATAGACTGTTCTGTCAGAGATGATATCCATAATCGTTTTACGGGAACTTTACATTTTGCTTTAAGCAATACCCACCGTTGGATCAATTCACCTTCCTGTCCGGCATCCCCGCAATTGATTACCTCTTCACATTCAGCAACCAGGCTTTCTATTACTTTGAATTGTTTTTCCACCCCTTTGTTGGAAATAAGCTTAATCCCAAAATTAGACGGTATGATAGGAAGGTCTTCCAAATACCAATACTTCCAGTTCGGGTTATAATCATGAGGCTCTTTTAACGTACACAAATGACCAAAAGTCCAGGTAACTTGATAACCGTTTCCCTGGTAAAATCCGTCTTTTCTCTCTTTTGCCCCTACAATTTGAGCAATATCTTTAGCGACGCTTGGTTTTTCAGCTATACATACAATCATTACTGATGGAAGGATTTTTCCTGCAAAATTGCAATTTTTTAAGTATACTAAGTAATTGATCTTTTAAAAAAGGTCGGATTATCATTTGAATAATTTATGATTTGAAAACAATATTTGACACTAATTATAAAAATTAATTCAAAATTTTGTCCAAAGAACAGTTAAAACCGCATTAAATTTATAGTAAAATAAATAAAAGTTTAAAAGATGTTTTTAGCATTAATAGTTTAAATTTGTGAAATTATGCTTAATCCAGTATCATTTGTAGCATTGAATCATAATCAGAGAATTTTACAAATAAATCTATATGTTAGAAGTTAAGAATCTATGTTTTTCATACACTAAAGATAAAAAAATAATTGAATCTCTTTCTTTCTCTTTAAAGCAAGGAAATATGCTGGCACTTGTAGGAGAAAGTGGAAGCGGTAAAAGTACCATTTTAAAGTTAGTTTATGGTTTGTTGGAATGGGAGAGTGGAGAAGTTATTTATAGAGGAAAAAAATTAGCAGGATTTAAAGGAAATTTAGTTCCCGGAGAACCTGAATTTAAATATTTGGAACAAGATTTCGGGCTTATGCCCTATGCAACCGTTGGAGAAAATGTGGGTAAATTTCTCTCTAATATAGATTTGAAAGAAAAGCAAAACAGAATTATGTTTTTGCTCGATTTAGTGGGCATGGCGGATTATGTAGATGAAAAACCTATCTCACTAAGCGGAGGACAGAAACAAAGAGTAGCATTGGCGAAAGCCTTAGCTCAAACTCCTTCAGTATTGTTATTAGACGAACCATTTTCTCAAGTCGATACTTTTAAGAAAAATATACTAAAAAGAGCTGTTTTTGATTTTGCTAAAGAAAATAATATTTCCATTATTTTAGCCACCCATGAAATAGAAGACGCTTTGGCATATGCAGATGAAATGATGATTGTTAAAGAAGGTAAAATTATACGACAAGGCAATCCTCATGATATATATCGAAATCCCGAAAATACCTATGTTGCCAATTTATTTGGTGAAAATACCATTTTAAAAAGATCAGATTTTCCGAACCTGTTTGAAGATTTAGTAGAAGATGAAATTCTAATTTATCCACATCAATTTATAATTTCTCAATCGGGTATTCCTGTAAAAGTAATAAGAAGTTATTTTATGGGCAGTCATTATCTCGTGGAAAGTATTTCAAAATTTAAAAGATTTTGGTTTATTAGTGATGAATCATTACCGATTGGCAAAGGGTGTTTTTTACAATTTTATGAATATCAGAAATTATTGGATAATAAATTTAATTAACTAATAGTTTAAAATCTCATTATAGATTTACCAAATAATCGTTATTGCTTAGCCACTTAGTATAGTAGGTTGAATTTCCTATTAATTATACTTTAAAAATAATGATTCTAAATGCAATATTGTTTTAAATACTCAGTAATAAGGATAAAAAAATAATAAAATGTATGAATTTTGTTACAAAACGATGATATTTTTAGTTGTTGATTTTTTAAGTGCATTTAATAACAGTATATTTGTATAAATCAATTTAATATGAAAAGAATATTATTTACTTCTTCTTTCTCAATTCCGGATGATTATGAGCAGGAATATGAAATTGATTATATTCCTTTTATATATGTAGAAATCTATCCTTATTATGAATTTATTAAGCAAATTCCTTTAGATGTTGATTCGTTTATTGTAACCAGTAAAAATTCTGCAAAAGCGATCAAGGATATAGAACTGGAAGGTAAATTTTTTGTAGTAGGAAAAAGTACCGCAAAAGAATTATACGGACAGAACAGAGATATTGCATTTATAACCAATTATGCTGAAGATTTGTTGGAAAGAATGCTGGAAACAGATATAAAAAAATATGTTTTTTTTAAAGGAAATTTGTCGCTCACCATTTTACCGGACGCTTTACGTAAAAATGGAGTGGAAGTTATTGGAATAGAATGTTATAAAACCCTTTTAACTCCTCATAAAATAGATAAGCAATATGATGCTATTGTTTTTACAAGTCCTTCTGCAGTAAGATCCTTTAGTTCCATGAATGAGATTCCGCAGGAAACTATTATATTTACAAGCGGTAAAACCACCGCTGAAACGGTTAGTACACTGGGAGAATACAAAATATATTATCCGGAAGATACAACAAAGGAATCCTTACTTGAACTAATAAAAAAGAAAATAAATGATTAAAAATACTTTATTTCTGGATGCTTTAAAAGGTAAACATGTCGAACGTCCGCCGGTGTGGATGATGCGTCAAGCTGGTAGATTTTTACCTGAATTTAGAGCTTTACGAGATAAGTATGATTTTTTTACCCGTTGTCAAACTCCTGAACTGGCAGCAGAAATAACTCTAATGCCTGTAAAAAGGTTTCCAATAGATGCGGCTATTTTATTTTCAGACATTTTAGTAGTTCCTCAAGCCATGGGATTGAATTTTGAAATGAAGGAATCCGTAGGCCCCTATTTGGAAAATCCTATCACTTCTGAATCTGATATTGATAGATTGCAAAATCCTCCAATTGAAGAAAGTTTAGGATATGTATTGGAAGCTATAACCCTTACCAAAAAACTTCTAGATAATCAAATTCCCTTAATAGGTTTTTCAGGAAGCCCATGGACGATTTTATGCTATGCTGTCGAAGGTAAAGGTTCTAAAACATTTGATAAAGCTAAATCGTTTTGCTTTAAAAATCCAAAACGGGCTCATGTATTATTGCAAAAAATTACAGATTATACCATCCGGTATTTATTAAAAAAAGTTGAATATGGTGTAGATGCCGTACAAATTTTTGATAGTTGGGGAGGCTTGCTTTCTCCTAAAGATTATGATGAATTTTCATGGAACTATATAAATCAGATTATTGAATCTTTAGCGCCCAAAGTTCCGGTTATAGTATTTGGAAAAGGCTGTTGGTATGCACTACAAACCATGTCCCGATCTAAGGCTTCTGCTTTAGGAGTAGATTGGACGATCACGCCTCAAAAAGCCAGAGAATTTACGGGTGGCGTAATTACATTGCAAGGAAATTTTGATCCGGCTAAATTGCTGTCTTCTCCTGAAAAAATATATTCTGAAGCACAACAAATGATCCGTGATTTTGGTGTTCAACAATATATAGCCAATTTAGGTCATGGAATTTTACCAAATGTCCCTTTAAAAAATGCTGAGGCATTTATTAAGGCTATTGTGGAATTTAAAGAATAGCAATAAATCGATGAAATCTGTATATTACTTAAATAATGATTAGATTTTAAATAACTTCATAGTTATATCTCTTAGAAAAAATATACTATCATCGAATAAAGATCAGCGGGATTGCATATATCCTACAACGAAACGTTTTTTTACTTCAAATTGTATAGTTGATAAATTGTAAATAATTCATACATAGCACTATATGGGCATGATATTTGTAAATTATTTAAATGCCTCTACATCTAAATTATCTGTCTGAGAAGATTTAAAGTTCTCAATTTTTACCCAAAATAACATTTTTAAATTTAATTTTATGAAGAAAATTTTATCAATTTTCGCATTCATTGTGCATGCAATTATTCTTTTTGGACAAGTAGGTATAGGTACAGAAACTCCGGACAGCTCTTCCATTTTAGACATAAAATCTTCTAATAAAGGTTTTTTACCTCCTCGAGTAAATATTACTTCTATAAAAGATACCGTTACAATTAAAAAACCTGCAAACGGTTTAATTATTTATGATCCGGATGGATTTACAGAAACAATTAATAATCAAGTTTATACTAGAGAAGCCGGAGTTTATATGTTTAATGGACATGAATGGCAACGCCTTTATTCCAGTAATAACAACAATAGTATTTCGCCTTCAGATGGTAAAAATTTAGTAGGTGTAAAAATAAGCATTAATCAATCGGGGTATGTTCCTCTTTCAGGAACTCAATCGTACGGATTATTACTTCAAAATAATTCAGTCGCAGTAAATCCTCAATTTGTAAATGGTACTTGGCCCTCACCATCAAGTTCGCCGTTAGATATTCTCAGTCCTAAAAATGGTGATTCAGGAACACTACTTTTTGAAAACAAACTGGCTGATCAAGCCAATTTTTTCCGCATTAATTTTGAATATCAAATTTTAAACAGACAACCGATTTCAAATGGTATATTTTATGTCTCAATTGTATCCAATGCTACCGGAGAAACGGTTTATTCAGATGCAATTATTGTTCCCGCAGGAACTAATGTCGGCAGTAGTGTAAAATTTCAAATAGCTTTTCCTACACTTTCCGATTCAAATTCAATTAATCAAGGATATAAGATTATGTTTCGAGCCGATACAGCTTTACCTATATTACCAAATAATCTTGGAGTTAAAATTATTGATATTTTAAGAATCAATTAATTAATAAAAATAGTAGCTGTAAAAAAGGGGATAACTTCTAATTTTATTTATGTAAATATTTTTATAAAAGATACTACAACTATTTTATGTATTGTGTGTATTTTTAGATTTATGATATATCACAAAGTTTAAAATAGAAAAAGGTATGCATTATTATCTATAATTATACATACAAAATGGGTAACTAAAATTTAGAATTTTCATTTTCTAAGGTTTGTTTTAAGTATAGTTCCCGTAAGCCTTTTATGGTATGGAAACGATCATAAATATGAATTTTAGTTGTTAAGGGAGCAAATAGATGGCCGAGTCCTCCGGTAGCTATTACAAAAGTGTCTTCCCCTAATTCTTTATTAATCCGATCAATTAATCCTTCAACCATACTTAAAAAACCAAACACCATTCCACTTTGCATAGATTCTTCCGTGGTTTTACCAAGTACGCTTTTAGGAGTGCGCATTTCAATATCTGAAAGTTGTGCAGTTGCTCCAATTAGAGAATTTAAAGAAGTAATGACACCGGCAGCAATAATTACCCCTTTTATATCTCCGGTTTTATCGACACAAGTTAAAGTTAATGCAGTCCCGAAGTCTACGATAATTTTTGTCCCCTTATATTTTTTATAGGCATAATATGCATTGGCATAAAGATCGGTACCCATTTGCGGAGTACTGGACGTTAGCTCTGTAGGGGTATTTCTGGTTACTTGAACCGTTTTTATATTATGAAGACGGGTTAGCGATTTTCTTACAGGATATGTTAAATGGGGTACAACGGAGCCTACTGCTATTTCGGTAATATCATTGGGATTAATCCCATAGTTTTGATAAGTCATTTTAAATTGAGAAAATAGCTCATCTTCACTCTTATAAGGTTTAGTATTCATTACCCAGGAATTAATACACTCTTCTTCTTGAAATATTCCAAAACGTATATTGCTATTTCCGATGTTTACTACTAAAAGCATATGTATATTTTATTTAGGATAAATATTGTTTTCTCTATTGATGTCTGCCATTCGATAAGTGGCGTCTATTTCAATAGATTTAATTTTTTCAGGTGGTACATCCAGACTAAATTCATATTCCTTTTGTGTCCATTTCCAATAAGGTAGATTTTTCTGATTAACATCAGATTCTTGTTTCTTATAATTATGCATCATATTTAAAGGAATATTATATATTTGTTTAGAACCATCTGAATATGTTACATTAACATCTATCGGCATCGGAAAATTACCCAGATTTTCAAGTGTTACCTTAGTGGTTTTTCCTTCTTTTCCTACGCTTTTGATAGCATAATCAATAGTTCGAGTGGTATAAGTCATATAATTCCAATACCATTTTAAATCCATGCCTGATATTTTTTGAGCAATATGTATAAAATCCCTGTCGGTAGGGTGTTTAAATTTCCATGTTTCAAAGTAATTTTTCATTATTTTGAAAAAAGTTTGTTTACCAACAATATATTCTAATTGCACTAAAAACAACTCACCTTTAATATAGGCAGCAACACTATAGCCATTATTAGTTAAAAAATGATCGGAAAATATACCCATTACTTCTTCCTGTCTAGTTTTTATAAATTCTGTGTAAAATTCAACACTATTATAATGAGGGTTTGGATAATTTTTTACATGGTCAGGAAATATTTTAGCCATCATTAAATGTTCTGCATACGAAGTAAATCCTTCATCCATCCAAGCTCTCATACTTTCATTGGAAGCAAGTATATGCTGAAACCAAGAATGAGAGGCTTCATGAAACATCAAATCGGCAAGTCCTTCCAAAGATTTTGCATTTCCCATGATCATAGTACACATTCCATATTCCATGCCACCGTCTCCTCCTTGAATAAAAGAATAGGTTGGATAGGGATAGGCGCCAAAGTTTTCTTTCATAAGAGAAAAGTATTCCTTGATATAAGGCTTAGATTCTTCCCAATAATTGGTTTGCTCAGACTTCTGATAAATCAAATAAACCAAAGGTCCGTTTTTAATAGAGATTGAATCAACTGTATAATCAGGATCGGCAGCCCAGGCAAAATCATGAATATTTTCTGCTTTAAAATGCCATAATGTTTTATTTTTTTTAACAACCGGTTGAGCATCTGCAAGATATCCTTTAACGTCTTTGGGGTTTTGGAGAACTCCACCGGCTCCAATAATATAATTTTTATCAATTGCTATCGTTACTTCATAATTTCCAAAAACTCCTTGAAATTCTCTTGCGATATAATCAAAGGTATGCCAACCTTCATAATCGTATTCTACTACTTTCGGGTACCATTGGGTCATGGTTAAATCAATGCCTTCGGAATTATTTCTTCCGGCTCTTCGAATAACCGGAGGAATCTGTGAGGTCCATTCCATTTCAAAATGAGTGGTGGTATGGGGTAATATGGGTTTTGCCAATTGTACTTTTAAAATAGTTTCTTCAACAGTAAACGTAACCGGTATACCTTCTTGTTTTAAGGATTTAATTTTTTGATACCCTATTTCATTAGATTTCAACGATGAGATTCGTGATTTCCCTTCACCGGTAATCATTCGTTTGTCAGCAGTCTTATTTAGTTCCTGTAATTTCTGATCCATCATTGAATTTGGTTGAAATGCATTCCAATATAAATGGAAATAAAAAACAGAAAGTGTGTCTTCGGAATTGTTTGTATAAGTAATTTGTTGATGACCCTTATATTGGTAATTTTTAACATCAACATCAATATTCATTTTATAATCTGCCTGTTGTTGATAGTATTTATTTATTTGTGAATTAGATAGTAATCCTAAGGTTAGGAAACAAATAAAAAATATTTTTTTCATTAAAATTGATTTAACGCAATTTAAAGATTAATTTTATTAAATAAGTAATAAATTACATTTCAATAATTTTTTAACTTTTGCTGGAATATCATATCATTTGTGCTTATATTTAAGTTAATGAAATGTTTTATAGTAAGAAAATTATATCCTTAAAAGGAATGTTACTAGTAACGATAAAATAACAAGATATAGTATAAATATTTAAAAATCCCAAAATCATGTAATTTGAGGAAAATATAAAGTATTGATTTAATGCAACTAATTAGAGAATAATAATTTTTAAAAATGTTGAATTTTAAAACTTAATAATTATCATGATAGGAAAGAAGTGATTAATAGAATAATTAAACTTTCTAATACTTAAAATTCTGTTTTTTTACTTGATATTATTTTTGTAGGACCGCCTGAGTTTTTTCTCTTTTTTTATATGTTTTTTCTTGTATTTATGATAATTTATACATGTTTATTAAGCAATGTCTAATATTTTTATAATATAGTTATAAGATCTTCATTGTCTTCCAGTAAATAATATGCTAAAAAAATAAGATTTTCTGAATCAGATGCATTATCAAAATGTTTGATAGGTTGATTTTTAGGTTCGTAAAATGCATTTCCGGATTTGATGATTTCCGGTTCATGTCCTTCAATTTGGAATAACAAGGTTCCGGATAATACATGTCCGATAACCGGACAGGGATGTAGGTGATAATCTGCTTTTCCTTTTGGAGGGATGATGACTTCCTTCATTTCAATTCTTGAAACGGTTTGGCTCTTTAGTACAACAGTCTTTAGATCTTTTCTTGTAACATTACTTTTTAACATGATTATATATTTAAATAAAAAAACACTAACTAATTATGTGCTTATTAAATTAATTTGATCCAAAGGTAGTTGTATATAATTATTTTTTCATTGACTTATGTTAAGAGATTTTAAACGGCTTAATGATTCGGGTTCAATTCCTATATAAGAAGCAATATGATATTGTGGTACCAATTGTTCCACATTTGGATATGTTTGTAGCAATAATTTATATCTTTCATAAGCAGTATTCATTAAAAGAGAAATATCTTTTTGGCATTTTTTAACGAATAAAGTATCTGAAATGTATTTTGCAACTTTAAACCATGCTTTTGATTCATTGAGAAGCAAATCATAATTAGTTTGAGAAAGACATAAAATAGTTGAATTTTCCAATGCTTGTATACTGCCAATGCTTGGTTGTCTTGTTAAGAAACTTCTGTATGAAGTTACTATTGATTCAGGAAAATAGAAGTCAATATTAAATTCTTTTCCATCTTTATCTAAATAAGATCTTAGAACTCCTGTTTTCACAAAACCAATAAAAGAACAAATTTCTCCTTCTTCTATAAGAAAATCTTTTTTAAACAATGTTTTTACTTCCAGCAATTCCGATAATCTGGTATAATATTGAGTTGCTAATTCTAATTTAGTACAAATTAAATCCTTTAAAAACATATGTTGTATTTTTATGTAAATATACCTAAGTAATAAGTAATTTTAGTGCAAAAGGAATTTATTAAGTAACTTTCGAATATCAGTCATTTCATTGTACAGTTTAGATATTAGAATATGTGTTTAAGTAATATTACAACTTTACATCGTTTTATAATGAATTTTTAAGTAAGAAACAGATTTATACTATATGAGTATCGGCGATTTCATAGAGTAATTAAATAAAAGTTCAGAACTTTTTAGTTTATAAATAATCATTACTGAAAACGCATATAATGCATTACAAAAGTTAAAGGGCTACTAATAGTTTTTATGAAGTTATGAAATCACCCATGCGATTTTTGTGATGTAAATACTTAAAAAATAAGGATTACATGTTTATATCGTCAAAATCTGAATTAGTATCAGTATTTTGTTGGCGATTCTTTTTATTATTACCCCTTTTATCATTACTATTATTGAATCTATAAGTAAAAGATAGGGTAAATTGTCTTGGACGCCATTGCATTTCCGAGTATCTGTAAAAATCATCTCCGTATGTTTTAAATTTCCTTTTTTTAGAATCAAAAACATCCTGAATATTGAAAAGAAATGTCCCTTGACCTTTTAATATATCTTTGCTGATTCCTAAATCCATTCCGTACATTTCTTTACTTTTATTTTGTCCATTTTTAAAAGGTGCCATGTAATTTCCTTGTAATTGAAAATTAAAATTTTCCGGGAGTTTTACTGTCATACTCATACGAGTTCTCCATGTAAACCCTTTTTTATCTAAATTCTCGGTAACTAAGGTGGTACTTCCGGTTATAGTATTAATTTTTTCATACGAATAATTCCCATAGCTTTCGTATTGAAATAAATTTACATCTCCAAAAATTTTCCACCATTTATAAGGATTTACAGAATAAGACAATTCTCCACCGTATCTATTTTCATGTCCTAAATTGGTAGGCATGGTATTTAAATTTCCGAGAGGGTCTGATGTAGTTATGAATTGTAAAGGATCTTGAGTTCTTTGATAATATAAAGAAGGAGTAATTCCCCAATTACTTTGTTGAAGGTTGTATCCCAATTCAAAAGAATTGATATAGGAAGGGTCTAAGTCCGGATTTCCTTGACGAGTATTCCTGTCATCAGAAATGTTTTTATAGGGGATAAGCATTCTGCTGTCCGGACGAAATATCCTTCGGCTGTAACTGATTTGCAATTGGCTTTTTTCCGTTAGATCATAATTTAGGTGAAGAGTAGGGAATAAGTCCGTATAATTTTTAGTAATGGTTGAATTAGCTTGACGAGAAACAACCTTGATAATTGACGTTTCTTCTCTTAATCCTGCTAAAAATGAAAATCCCCCCCATTTATTTCCATATTGTAAATAAGAAGATAAAATGTTTTCTTGATAAACCGTATTGTCTGTTTGATAAGGATTCACTACCCAAGAATTATTTTTAAATTCATTTAAAGAAAAATCTGATTTAATTTTAGAATAATCAGCTCTCATTCCGGCTTCTAATTGAGAACCTTCTTTAAAAGGCAATACATAATCAGATTTCAACATTATTTTGGTTTGCGTATTATCATTGGTATTTAAACCGGGAATTCGGTCAAAAATTTTAGAATCGGAATCTTTTAGATTATAAGAGTAGAATCCGTCAACGGTTAGTATATTTCCTTTTTTAAAAAAATTATGCGTAAAATTTAGGTTTCCGTCGATTCCGTAATTATTTCTGTTTTCTCGTTCTTTTCTTTCTGTAAGGCTTTGTATAAGTGAGGGATATAATGTGGTATTATAGTGGGTGGTACTTAAATAATTGCTGGTATTATAATTATATCCTATAGAGGTAGATAATGAGTTTTGTTCGTCAAAAGTAAAATTAAATCCCGTACTTGCATTTAGAGAAGTTCTTTCTCTATTCCTTTTAGAATCTTGTAGGGAATTTTCATCCATAAGGTGGTTCATATCATAACCAATGTAATTTTTTTTCTCTTTACCTTTATTTTTACCATACCTGAAACCGATGTTGGTAAACCAGTTCCATTTTTTTTTGCCGTATCCTAAATTAATAGATGTACCGTACGATTGTGGAGATCCTCCGGACATTTGAATACTTCCGGTAACACCTTTTTTTCTATTTTTTTTGGTAATTATATTTATAATACCGGCAGTTCCTGAAGATTCATAACGAGCAGAAGCATTGGTAACTACTTCGATTTTTTCGACCATATCAGCCGGTATGGATTTTAAAGCTTCGGCAGTATCATTAATTCCCAACATGGCAGAAGGTTTACCGTCAACTAAAATTTTAACATTGTCATTGCCTCGTAAACTGACCGTTCCATCTACATCTACAGTTACCGATGGAACATTTTGCATAACATCTGAAAGAGTTCCTGACTTGGCAGTTAAATCTTGAGATACGTCATATATTTTTTTATCCAACTCAACTTTATATAATGGCTTTTTTCCTTCTACAACAATTCCCTCCAATTCTTTAGCCGTTTGTTCAATCTTTATATTTCCTAAGGAAGTTGATTGAAGAAGCGATTTTTGATCGACATATGAATCAAATCCCGCCTGATCTATCACCAATTCATATTCTCCCGGTGTTACTTTAACAGAAAATTTACCTTTTTCGTCAGCCAATCCTCCAAATACTTTAGAAGTATCTTCTAAATTGGTTAAAGTAATGCTGCTGTAGGGTACGGGACGGTTATTATCTGTAATTATGGTTCCTGTTATAACAATGTTTTGTGAAAATATAAAGGTATATAGTACTAAACAAAATGTTGATAGTATGGATTTACTTGAGGTCATTTATTAATTTTATTTTCAGTATAGACAAAGCTAAAACTGAAAGGTTACATCGTAAGTAAATAAGAAGAGTTATTTTTTAGTGTTACTTTTTCTTTCGGAAGTTATTATTTTCGATTAATTCAAAAGGATTTTCTGTTTTAGTTTTTATAAAGCTTTTACCAAAGATAATAATGCCAAATACGATAAGGGCAATACCTACAATTTTTTTTATTTTGTAGGCAAGTTGATCGGTCAGCTGATGCTTAAACTTGGAAGCTAAAAATATTTTTAACATATCAACAGACACCATAGTAATTAATAAAATGGTTATGTATAAATAAAAATCGGAAGGTTTTGAATATTGTGCGGATATTAATACAACTGTTGTCAGCCAAAATACGATAACACCAATGTTAACCAAATTAAGTAAAAAACCATTCATATAGGTTTTAAAATAATTGGTAGTCGCAATATTAGCATCTGTTTTAATATGCAAATTACCTTTTGAAAGAATATTGTATAATCCGTAAATAAAAATTACAAAACCGGCAATCATGTATACCGATGGATGTGTGTCTATAAACTTTAGTAAACCTTTACTACCTGTATGCGAAACATAAATGCAAAGTATATCTGCAGAGATTACACCGGTTTCAAGAGCTATGGAAGGTTTTATACCTTTAGTAAGACTGGTTTCAATCAGAAGAAAAAATACGGGACCTATTAAAACAAGACTGAGAATTAGCCCAAGTAAAATTGCAGATGTGATTAGAGAAATCATTAAATTATTATAATAATTTGCAAGGTACGTAATTTTGTGTTAACATAATGTGACAGATATTAGTTAGATGAGATTATTTTATGGATTGTTTATCATGTTTATTTGAGTGTAATCCCTAATTTTTATCCCAAATACGAAAAAAAATAAAAAAATGCTCTTTATAATAATAATGTTTATCTACTTATTTTTAATGTAAAATAAAGAGTGAATTAACTTTTTTATTATTTATTTATCAAAATTCACCGTATCTTTTTTTCTGGTATCTCGATTTATATTTTCTGTTTTATTAGAACCATGGTTTTCGTTCGATGAATTATAATACCCTCCATCCTCATCTGAAGAATAACTTCCGTCGTAAGCACCGTATGAAGCCAAATCATCACAACTAAAATTGTCATTCATTGTTTCAGGTCTTGCAAATTTATCTTTTTGGGTTATTTCCAATTTAGGATCAGCATATATTTTTTGCATAAAATAGGGCCAAATAGGTAAAGCCATACTTGCTCCTTGACCAATGGAAGTTGATGATTCAAAATGCGCATATCTGTCTTCCCATCCAACCCATATGCCGGTAGCTAATTTAGGAGCAATTCCTATAAACCATCCGTCGGCATTTTTATTGGTCGTTCCTGTTTTACCTGCAATTTCAGCATCAATGCCCATACTCCTGACTCTTCGGCCTGTACCTTGGTCAATTACCCCTTTCATTAATTCAATCATAGTGTAAGCGTATATTTCATTCATAACTTCTCTTACCTGTGGTTGATATTCCTTGATTACTTTATTGTTGCTGTCTTCAATACGCCAAACCATTTCAGGTTTGGTGTAATTCCCAAAATTTGCAAAAGTGCTATAGGCTCCAACCATTTCATAAATGGTTAAGTCTGCAGATCCTAAGGCAATAGTATTGTTTCTGGGGATAGGACTTTCAACTCCTAAATCTCTGGCCATTTTTATAACTGCATCATATCCGGTAGCATCAATTAACCTTGCTGTTACCGCATTTTTGGAATAGGCAAGTGCTGTTTTTAAAGGCATAGAAGCGCCGTTACCGGCAACAGTCCATTTACCTTTGGTATAAGTTGCATTTGAAACTTGTGTACAAGGGGTGTAATTAAGGTTTTTAATGGCTGTGGCATATACAAAAGGTTTGAACGTGGATCCAACCTGTCTACGTGCTTGTTTAACATGGTCGTATTGAAAATGTTTCCAATTGATTCCTCCAACCCATGCTTTTATATTTCCCGAATGAGGCTCCATTGCCATTAGCCCTGCTTGTATAATATGTTTATGATATCTTATAGAATCCCAAGGAGATAGTAAAGTATCTTTATCGCCTTTCCATGTGAAGATTTGTAAGTTGATTGGTTTTTTAAATTCCGCAACAATTTCCTCATCAGATAATCCCTTATTTTTCAGGTTTTTATACCTTCCGGTTCTTTTCATGGCATCTGTCATGAGTTTGTTGTATAAAAAATCAATTTTAGGATCTCCCGGATAAGTGTAAAAAGGAGCATATTTCCTTTGTTTTTGCTCTCTGAAAAAAGATTTTTGTAGATTTTTTAAATGCTTTTCAATTGCTTCTTCAGCATATTTTTGCATTCTAGAATCTAGAGTTACATATATTTTTAGTCCGTCTTTATAAAGATTATATTTTTTTCCTGTTTGGTTTTCATAATCATTTAAAACGGCATTTACTTCCTTTTTTAACGCATGTTTAAAATAAGCGGAATATCCTTCGCCAATTTCTTTTACTGGTCTGTAGTTAAGCTCAATAGGGGTTTCTTTAATCGAATTGAATTCTGCTTCAGTAATGTAACCTTGGTCCTTCATTAAGCCCAAGACAACATTTCTTCTTTTTTTGGCATTTTCAGGATTAATTTTAGGATTGTTTACTACCGGATTTTCTAACATAGCAACCAATGTGGCACTTTGTGATAGATCCAAATCTTTAACATTTTTATTAAAATATACCTTGGATGCGGTTGCAATACCATTAGCATTAAATAAAAAATCGAATTTATTTAGATAAAGAGTTAAGATTTCATCTTTAGTATATAATTTTTCGAGTTGAACCGCGATTATAATTTCCTTTATTTTTTGGAAAGCTCGTTGAAATTTATTTTGCGATACCCCTTTGTAAGAAAAGTTACCCTCGTCATCATCTTTTTGCGTAAAAAGAAGTTTAGCTAACTGTTGGGTTATGGTACTACCCCCCCCTCTTTTTCCACCATAAAAAACAGCCCTGAATAAAGCTTTTTTATCAACCCCTGAATGGTAAGGAAAACGTTCGTCTTCTTTAGACATTAAAGCATAAATAAGGTATGGGGGTAAATCTTGATATTCTACCGGGATTCTTTTTTCTTTTTCAAACTTTTGAATTACAACACCATCTGCAGATATAATTTCAGAGGCAACAAATATATCCGGATTTTCCAAATCTCTAACATTGGGCATTTCTCCAAAAAAGCCATAAATTGTTAATAAAAAAAGCAAAGCAAATGATAAAATTCCGGCAAAAAATAATCCCCAAAACCATATAAAAAATTTTCTTATAAATTTTTTAGTGGAATTAGATTTATTTATTTTATTTATAGTATTGGTCTTATTCTTATTTTTATTTGTTAATGCCATAATATATATTCTATGGTAAGTTTATTCAATAGTTACTCCAAAGTCTACAATGCCTTTTAAAGTGTCTTTCCTCATTCCTTGAACAACGGAAAGTGTATAGTCCCCGTTTTTAGTAAATGAGAAATCTTTTTTATATTGAAAATAAATTTCTTTAATGGATCCCATGCCCGAACCAAGCCACTTTCCTGTTTTATCAGCTAATATATAATTTAAGGTATCGGTACTAATAACTTTTTTTCCTTCTTTTAATTTAATAAATAAATAGAGATTACTAAACTGATAATCCTCATTATTCCTTACTATAAAATTTATATTTTTTTTGTCGGAAGCATTTTTAACGGTAAAATTAAAATTTAAAGTATCTTTTTTACTCCAAGAATTATTGATGCTTTTCATTTGTGAGTATTCATACTTATGATTACAATTTATGAAAAGAAACATTGAGCAAAGAGATATAAAAAGAAATTTTTTCATTTAAAATTGTTCTAAAAAATTACTTAGGTTTTTTAGGAGTTCTTTTTTTGGGTTGATTAGAATTTGATTGAACGTTAGTATTAGTTTTAGCTTTTGGTTTAGGCTTTTCAGTTGTATTTTTTGAATTGGTTCGCTGTTGATTTTTATTTTTGGATTTCCGTTTAGTATTTGATTTCGATTTTTTTTCAAATCGATTCAAATTATTTTCTTCAATTAAATCAACTTTTAAATCTTCTTTTTCCTGAAGTTCATCTAATGGTTTAATAGTTACACCTTTTTTATTAAGTTCAACTAATTTTTTAACCTCATAAATATTTACAGGATACCAAGAAATAGAATTATCAGTATATGTAAACCACATTTGATTTCTAAATACATCCACTTTAATGCAATATGCTTTACCCTTTTCAGTTTCTAATACTGTTTGGCTGGAAGGAAAATCAGCTAAGGCATCCACATAGGTATCTAACTCAAAATTAAGACAACATTTCAATTTACCACATTGTCCGGCTAATTTTTGCGGATTGATGGATAATTGTTGATATCTTGCCGCCGCAGTATTAACTGATCTGAAATCTGTCAGCCAAGTAGAGCAACATAACTCTCGCCCACAGGATCCAATTCCTCCCACTTTGGCACTTTCCTGCCTGTAACCAATTTGCCGCATATCAATTTTTGAGCGAAAGGACATAGCATATTCCTTTATCAACTGTCTAAAATCTACTCTGCCTTCTGCCGTATAATATAACGTAACTTTTGACCCATCCCCTTGGAATTCTACATCACAAATTTTCATTTGAAGTCCCAAACTCCTGGCAATTTGTCTCGCATCAAGCATAACCGAGTGCTCTTTGTTTTTATAGTTTTGCCAAATTTCAATATCTTTTTGAGATGCTTTCCTATAAACTTTAAACAGTTCATCAATTTTAGCCTTTTTTTTCCTCATTTGGATTTTGACTAATTCTCCGGTTAAAGATACAATCCCTACATCATGTCCTGAATTAGCTTCCACAGCAACTATGTCGCCAATTGATAGGGGTAAATGGGAATCATTTAGATAAAAATCTTTTCTATCGTCTTTAAATCGTACTTCAATATATTGGGGTTGATTTTTTTGAGTAGGGGGGTGTATGTCGGATAACCAATTGAATACAGAAAGTTTACTGTTGCAATTTCCAGTTCCACAAGCTCCATTATTTTTACATCCTTTAGGTAGTTCTCCCGAACCACAAGAACTGCATGTTTCCATATTTTGATATTAATCTAATTCACAAAGATAGATATTTTTAAAGTTATAAGTCTTAAAAATATTTTTTACAATTACCTTTCTCAAGAAAGGTATATAGTCGTTATATTCCATTATTTAATATAAAAGGCTTACTTTTGAAGAAAATTTACAGAAATATTTAAAAATATAGTGGAAACTTCTAAAAAAGTAGATTATTCAAAATTAAATCCCCATATCCCTAAAGAAGCAATAGTTTATATTGAAAAATGGCTGGAACCATATTGGTTTCATTTGGTTATAAAAAAACCACGATCAACTAAATTAGGAGATTATAGAGTTCCAAAAGAAGGTAATCCTCATATAATAACAGTAAATTCGGGTATGTTAAAATCGTTATGTTTTTTAACTTTAACCCATGAAATAGCACATTTAAGAGCTTTTGATTTGTATTCTAGAAGAATTCAACCTCATGGTAGAGAGTGGAAAAAAACATTTTCTGAAATGATTTCTGAAAGTATTGATGTATATGAAGAAGAATTAAAAGTGATATTGAAAGTTTTTATGCAGAATCCCAAAGCAAGTTTTTATGCAGATAAAAAATTATCTGAATATTTTATAAGAAAACAAGATCCGAATGCGTTGTTATTGAAAGATTTACATGTAAATGCTTTATTTAAAATTAACAATAAATTTTTTTATAAATTAAAGAAATCAAAAACTCGCTATATTTGCATTGAAAAAAATACAGGTAAAAGATATTTGATTGCGGAGAATGCTCCGGTTACTGAAATAAATGTTTTATGACAAAGAATAAGAATTATTATTGTGTAATTATGGCCGGAGGTATAGGTAGTCGTTTTTGGCCAATAAGCACCACAAAGTTCCCAAAGCAGTTTCATGATATTTTAGGTACAGGGAAAACATTAATTCAGCAAACATTTGAAAGATTAAGTAAAATTATCTTAAAAGAAAATATTTTTGTTATCACTAATCAAGAATACGTTGATCTTACATTGAGTCAATTACCCGATATTTCAAAAAACCAAATTATTGGTGAACCCAAAATGATGAATACAGCTGCCTGTAACATTTATATGGCAGAAAAAATCCATAAATTAAATCCGGATGCAAGTATTATCGTTGCTCCTTCAGATCACTTAATTATCAATGAGAATCAATTTGTTACTAATGTATTAAACGCTTTAAAACATGCTAGTCATGATAATATATTGGTAACTTTAGGTATTGCTCCGACAAGACCTGACACCGGATATGGATATATTGAGTACATTAAGGAAGGCAAAGAGGGGCTTTATCAAGTGAAATCTTTTAAAGAAAAACCGAATCTAGAAACGGCTAAAGAGTTCTTAAAAAGTAAGAATTTTTTATGGAATTCAGGAATTTTTATCTGGTCAAGTCGAAGTATTTTAAGTTCTTATCAAAAATATCTTCCGGATATGTATCGATCTTTTGAATCTATAATCCCTGAATATAATACAGATAAAGAACCGGAGGCTGTAGAAAAAATTTATTCTAAAATTGAAAAAATTTCAATTGATTATGGCATTTTAGAGAAATCTGATAATGTTTGGGTGATTCCTTCTACTTTCGGGTGGAGTGATTTAGGAACATGGAGTGCATTATATGAGAACTTTAACAAAAATGAAGAAGGGAATGCAGTACACGGTAACAATATTTATACATACGATACCAGTAATACCATTATAAAAACAGACCTCTCGAATAAAATATATATTATTGATGGACTAACAGATTTTATAATAGTGGATACTTCAGAAGCACTATTAATATGTCCCCGAAATAATGATCAAAAAATTAAGGATTATTTAGAAAATATTAAAAAATTGGAAGAAAGTAAGAAATCTTCAAAAGAATAATATTTCTTCGTTTCTTACTTTTTATTATTTTGATGATATAGCATGGCTTCACGAGCCATTTTAAATATTTTTGAAGAGAACACGAAATCTAATAAAGCTTGGTTATCAGAAGTTACGATAGAGTTTTTATCTCCTTCCCATTCTTTAACACCGTTTTTTAGGTAAACTATATTTTCACCTATTTCAAGAACAGAATTCATATCGTGAGTATTTATAATAGTAGTTGTGTCGTATTCACGGGTAATTTCATGAATAAGTTTATCTATTATTTGAGAAGTCTGAGGGTCTAAACCTGAATTTGGCTCATCGCAAAATAAATATTTTGGATTATTAACAATAGCACGTGCAATAGCTACTCTTTTTTGCATTCCTCCGGAAATTTCAGATGGAAATTTCTTACGCGCATTTGTTAGATTTACTCGTTCTAATACTTGATCTACCCGTTCCCTCATATCTTTTTCAGATATATTTGCAAACATTTCAAGAGGAAACTTTACATTTTGTTCAACCGTCATGGAATCAAACAGGGCACTCCCTTGAAACACGGTTCCTATTTCGCTTCGTAAATTTTGCCTTTCAGATACAGATAATTTGGATGCATCTGTATTTTCGTATAGAATTTGTCCGGAAGTAGGTTCAAATAAGCCAAGAAGACATTTAAGAAAAACAGTTTTTCCGGAACCACTTTGTCCGATAATTAAATTTGTTTTTCCTTTTTTAAAAGTAGTAGTAATCCCTTTAAGGACTTCTACACCATCAAATGATTTAGTAACGTTTATTGCTGAAATCATTGTTTAATCTAGTAAAAGTTGAGTTAACATTAAATTTGTGATGATGATAAGGACTGTTGTCCATACAACAGCTGAAGTACTATTACGCCCAACTTCCAATGAACCACCTTTTACGGTATAACCATAATAAGAAGGTACTGTTGCTATGATAAAGGCAAATACGATAGTTTTTATAAAACAATAGTAAATAAAGAAATCAGGTGATGCCATTTGAAGTCCTTGAACATAATCTACCGGGGCCCAGCTTCCTGAAAAACTTCCCGCAAAATAACCTCCCAGAATGCCCATCAAAAGACTAATCATGATTAAGATTACATTAAAAAATAAAGAAGCAACCACTTTCGGAAGAATTAGATACGATGGGCTGTTTACTCCCATGATTTCCAAAGCATCAATCTGTTCGGTAACTCTCATAGTACCGATGCTCGATGCAATAAAAGAACCCACTTTTCCGGCTAATACAACACTAATTATTGTAGGGCAAAATTCCAGTATCAGAACCACTTTGGTTGCATATCCCACATAATAATCAGGAATAGGGAAAGAGGATGTCTTGAAATTATTATACATTTGAATGGCAACTACTGCACCCACAAAAAAAGAGGTGAAAGCAACCAAACCCACGGAATTAACTCCTAAATCATTTATTTCTCTAAGTAAATTTTTTCTGAAAATTTTTCTTTTTTGGGGTTTTTTAAAAACCCTTGCCATTAAGAAAGAATATGCTCCAATATTCGAAATCATCCCCATAATGGTGCGAAGTTACTATTTTTTTATTTTTAAAAAAAGAAAGATTATTTTTAAAGGAAACCGTTTTAATGGCAACAACTTTTCGCATGTGATCTTTGTTCCAATTTTAAAGCTTTATCTGAGGGAGACAATAGATGAATACCTAACCCCAACCCTCTTAATATGAATAAAATGCCTATTAAAACTATAAAATAAGGAAATATTTTTAGAATCTTAAATCTAACTTTAGCTCCAATAAATTTACCGGTTAATGTTGTTATGAACATGAAAGGAAATGTCCCTAATCCAAAAACGGCCATAAATAGCATACCTTGAATAATTCCACCGGCAGCAATCGAAGAAGTTAAAGCCACATAAACAGCTCCACAAGGAAGAAATCCATTAAGTACTCCGGTAAGATATCGGGAAGTATTGTCTTTCCTTTGAAGAAATCTACCTAAAAATAGTTTAATTTTAATCATGAACTTATTTATCGGTCTGAAATTATCTCCGATTTCAGTGGTTTTTCCCGGCAATAATACCATGAGAATTAATAGAATACCGGCAAAGATAGATATGTATTTTTGATATCCGGCTATATTAAAGCTTTTACCTACAATTCCTAAAATGCCTCCTAATAAAGAATAAGTAGTTATTCTTCCCAATTGATATAAAATATTCTGAGTATAGAATTTAAATTTATTAGTAGCATCCAGACCAATGGAAAAAGCGATCGGGCCGCACATTCCTATGCAATGAAATCCCCCCAATAATCCTAAACTAAGTGCTGTATATAAGTAAACGATATCTAATTCCATGTTAACGGTATTTCCATCTGATAGTTAGTTTTTTCTTTTTCCCAATATAATTTTAATGTATAATTTCCTTTTACTAAAACTTTAGCCGGTATTAAAATGGTATTAGAAGGAGATAAATCAAGTTCTTTCTTGTTAATATCTAAAGCTTGAGAATTGGCTCTGAAAAGTTTAAATTTTCCGGTGGTATTAGTATAATTAAATTCTTTTGGAAAGATTATTTTAATGCCGGATTCAGGTAATATTTCAATTTTAGGTTTTTCTTGTAATAAAGCAGCATGGTTGGTAGCATCAATCTCTTTTTGATAATTTATTTCTTCTTCATAATAATTATCTGTTACCAGGTCAAAAGTATTCTTTGAAAATTCTATGGTGAATATCAATGTACAAATAAATATAATAAAGCAGGCAAGTGTTAAAATAACCCCGTGCCCCCAAGTAAATTTAAATTTCATAATTAAAATCGGATTTTAGACGGACCAATAAAATTAGTTTTATACTCATCTACTTTCTTACCATTTTCGTCAAAGATACCAATAATTACTTCTTCTTTGGTTTTAATTAAATCAGACTGAGGAATTTTAATAGTGGCTGTACCTTTGAGAGTTTGTTTAGGTTGTATGATAAATTGTGTACCATATCCTACTAAAGTTATACTTGCATGATTGGGTTTAAGTATTTTTACGTTTAGTTTTTTCTTTTCGGTAGTTTTATTAGAAAATATAAATTGATATTCATCAACAACTAATTGTTCTTCTATAGTAAACTGAGTACCAACAATTTTTAAAAATTTGGTTTCCACACTTGATCTAATGAACAATAATGATATACAAACCGATGTCAAAACCAATAAAGCTATAGTGTAGGCAATTAGTCTCGGAGTAAATTTGAAATCCGTTCTTTTTTCAATCATATTTTCCGAAGCGTACCTAATTAGACCTGTTGGCATTTTCATTCGGGTCATTACCATATCACAAGCATCAATACAAGCAGTACAGTTCACGCACTCCAATTGACTTCCGTTTCTTATATCAATACCCGTTGGACAAACTTCAACACATTGTTTACAATCTATACAATCTCCTTTTCCTAAAGCTTTTCTGTCTTCATTTTTCCTCCAACTTGCTCTTCCGGCAGTACCTTCTCCTCTCACGAAATCATAAGCAATATTTATCGTGTCTTTATCAATTAGTACCCCTTGAAGTCTGCCATATGGACAAACAAAAGTACAGGCTTGTTCTCTGAACCAAGCAAATACAAAATAAAATAAAGTGGTAAATATGATATATACTATAAATACGGTGACATTTTTTGAAATACCTTCTTTAAAAATTTTTAGTATCTCATCGGTGCCTAAAACGTAGGAAAATAATACAGCACATATTAGTAAAGAAACAATTAAAAAGATGGACCATTTTAAAATTCTCTTTTTAATTTTTTGACCGTTCCATTCTTGTTTGTCGAGGCGAATTTGCATATTTCTGTCTCCATCGATAAGAAATTCAATTTTCCTGAAAACATGTTCCATAAATATAGTTTGTGGACATATCCAACCGCAAAAAATTCTACCATATGTCACGGTAAATACAATGATGAAAACCGTAGTTGTCACTAAACCTATACCAAAAAGATAAAAGTCTGATGGGGAAAAATAAGCTCCGAATATATAGAATTGCCTGTTTAATATATCAAATAGGAAAATAGGATTTCCATTGATTTTAACAAATGGAAATATAAACAAAATGATGAGAAGGAATGCACTGACTATATCTCTGTATTTTGTGAATTTGCCATGAGGCTTTCGGACATAAACCCATTTTCTTTCTCCTGATACGTCTGCAGTAGCAAGGTTCTCTCTGAATTCTTCCTTTTGTTGTTCAAGGTCAGGAATTTTTTTATCCTCCGTTTCCTGAGACATGATGTTTTGTTTATTTAGTTAATTATTAAGTTTGATATCTATAATTATACTTTATTTCATTAAATTCTACATTTATAAAAAAGAGTAAAATTATATTTAAAAAGCAAAAGTCTGTTAATCTCCAATTGAAACTAAACAGACTTTTATATAATTTTTATTTTACTTCTCTGAGTTTGATGAGTTTTGCGTAGTTGCAGCCGGGGGAGTTGTTTCGGTTGGTGTTGCAGCTGTACCGGATCCTCCTTTATATGCTTTGGACCAAGGTGCTAAATTACCTTGAGGTTCTTTGGCGGTTTTATCTACTGAACGGCCTTCAGAATCTTTAGGAGAATTTTTATTAAGTTGGTACAAGTAACTTGCCACTTTAACAATATCATTTCCTTTTATTTCTCCGGTCGCTCCGAACGCTCTCATGGTAGGATTATTTTTACTACCGTTCCATACTGTATAAAAAATATTTTTAAATTCAGAGTCTTCTTTTGCGTTATTGTATTCTTCTTGAATATTAATCCAATAATCATCCGTTTGGTTAGGACCGGAAAGTCCTTTAGCTCCCTCGCCATGACAAGTTTTACAAATTTGTTCATAAATTACCTTTCCATCTGCTACTGCATCCGGATTAAATTGAGCGGTTTCTATAGTGGCTTGAGGAGCTATCTTTTCATATTCGGCAATTTCAGCCATCTGAGTTTTATATTCTTCTTCATATTCAACATCCGGATGCGCAAAACTTGTAAATGCATAGGAAAAAAGATACACAACACCGTAAGTGATAGTTACGGCAAATAAACCTATATACCATCTAGGCAATTGATTATCCAATTCTTTTATATTGTCATACCCATGATCTATTAATTTAATCTCACCGGTTTCTTCTGCTTTGCTTTGTTTGAATGCATCTCTCCAAAGTCGAGTTAAATAAGGGGTTTTTAAAAGTTCTAAATAGTCCTTTTTTTCACTGTCTGAAAGTAACTTAAATTTTTCAGCATCTATTAAAGCATTTAAAGAATTGTTAATAAGTAATAACACAAAAGAAATGGCAATAGTGGCTAAAAATATAGGATTTGTGATGAAATCAAAGTTTTGCAAGAACATGTAAAATGCACCGGTAATTAAAAATACCGATAAGATAGCATTTATGACAAAGGGTGTTCTAGGTTTCATATGATCATTTAGTATTTATATTATTAGTTCTTTTTTCATTATCCTCCAAGGGTAGATTGCTCATATCGTTATAGTAATTTTTTGGTTTGTTCATTACCATAAAAGTTACTCCAAGAAAAAATAAGACAAAAAGCAGAAGAGCTAAGCTTTGATAAATTATGGCATTATCTACTCCTGCAATTATTTTATTATAAAATTTGAGCATTTTTCTAATTATTTGCCGTTTCTACCTGTGTTTTTTTGATATCAACACCAAGTCTTTGTAAATAAGCAATTATAGCTACAATTTCTCTTTTTTCCAATGGAACAAAGTTAGCACCCTCAGCCTTTGCAGAGGCATCAAAACCGGCCTTATAGTCGGGTCTGTCTGTAAATATACTGGCTGCAATTTCTTTTGCTTGAGCCTCCATATTAGATTTATAATTGTCAATATCCTTTTGTTCGTAAGGAACATTGAACCAATTATTCATTAATTCTAACTTTTCTTTAGTTTTGGAGACATTTAATTCGTTATAAATTAACCACGGATATCTAGGCATAATGGATCCGGGAGAAGTTTCTCTAGGGTCGAATAAGTGAGTAAAATGCCATGAATCCGGATTTTTTCCTCCTTCTCTGTGTAAATCAGGTCCGGTTCTTTTAGATCCCCAAAGGAAAGGTCTATCGTATACGTACTCTCCTGCTTTAGAATATTCTCCGTATCGAACTACTTCATCTCTAAAAGGACGTATCATTTGGGAATGACAGGCATTACAACCTTCACGGATGTATAAGTCTCTTCCTTCCAATTCTAAAGGGGTATAGGGTTTTACACTTGTTATTTGTGGTATATTGGATTTAACGAAAATGGTTGGTAAAATTTCCACGGCTCCACCGACTGCCAAAGCAATTATTGCTAAAACAGAGAAGAAAAGAGGCATTCTTTCTAACCAGGAATGCGTTTTTTCGTTCGGGCCTTTTGCCGGAGAAACATGTAAAGCAGGGGCTTCTGCCTCTTCGTTAGCTACAAATGTACCTTTTCTAACAGTTGCAATAATGTTTATAACTAATAATATGGCTCCAGAAAGATAAAGTACCCCTCCAATAAATCTAAATATAAAGAAATATCTAAGCGATGTAACGGTTTCAAGGAAATTCTTCGTAACAAGAGTTCCATCCGGATTAAATTGTTTCCACATTAAGCCTTGAGTAAAACCACTCATGTACATTGGGATAACATATAAGATGATTCCCATAGTTCCTAACCAAAAATGCCAGTTGGCTAATTTTACAGAATATAGATTGGTTTTATATATTCTTGGGATGATATAATAAATAACTCCAAAAATGATGAAACCGTTCCATCCTAAGGCTCCTAAATGTACGTGTCCTATAACCCAATCGGTAAAATGTCCGATTTTGTTTAATGTTTTAGTAGCTAATAAAGGACCTTCAAAAGTAGCCATACCGTAGCAGGTTACTGCCACAACAAACATTTTAAGGATAGGATCTTCTCGTACTTTGTCCCATGCACCTCGTAAGGTTAATAACCCGTTAAGCATACCTCCCCAAGAAGGTGCTATTAGCATAATGGAAAATGCGGTTCCCAGCATTTGAGCCCATGCAGGTAAAGAGGTATATAGTAGGTGGTGAGGACCGGCCCACATGTAGACAAATATTAAGGACCAAAAGTGTATAATAGATAATTTGTAAGAAAACACCGGTCTATTGGCAGCTTTAGGTAAATAATAATACATTAATCCTAAGATAGGAGTAGTCAAGAAGAATGCTACTGCATTGTGGCCGAACCACCATTGCACCATGGCATCTTGAACTCCTGAATATATAGAGTAACTTTTTGCTCGTAAAATATTTGAATCTAATGGGATTGCCAAGTTATTAAATACCCACAACAAGGTAATTCCACCCCAAGTAGCTATAAAAAACCAAATGGCAACATACATATGACTGATTCTTCTTTTAGCAATGGTAATAAACATGTTCAATCCGAATAATATCCAGATAATGGCTACCATAATATCAATCGGCCATTCATGCTCTGCATATTCTTTGGATGTATTGATTCCCATTAAGAAGGTAATTACTACAGAAACGATAATTAATTGCCATCCCCAAAAATGAATCCAACTTAACAGATCACTGGTTCGAGATTTTAATAATCGCTGGGTAGCATAATAAAACCCTGTAAAAAAACCATTACCTACAAACGCATAAATAACGGCACTGGTGTGAAGCATTCTCAATCTTCCATATCCCAAAAAGCCTTGAGATCTGGCTAAATCGGCTCCTTCAGTACCAAAGAAAAATTCAGGTAATGTCGGTATGAATAATAATGAGGCTACAGTAAGTCCGACTATAAAACCAACAATACCCCAAAGTATAGTGGCATAGGCAAACGCTTTTGTAATTTTATTATCATATGAAAATTTTTGTGTTTCCATTGGTGTTATGTAGTTACTTTATTATTTTTCTTTCTTATCGTTTTTGGATTCTTTTGAATTGCCATCATTGGAATCAAATAAAATTCTTACTGCAGGTGATTCATCATCATCAAATTGTCCTTTCTTGATTCCATAGATAAAAAGGATCAAAAATATAACAGCTAATGAAACACTGCATAATATCATTAAATATAATATTTCCATACTGACTGAACAAAAATACATTTTATTTGATATGAATGATAATGATTTGTAACATATTTTTACATTGCATCTTTAATTTAGAATATTTCTAAATTGAGGTATATTTTAGGTTATTTGATGTGTTTTCTAATAAAGAAATTACCTTATCTTTTTTTAAATGTTTCATATCCAATAACTTTACTTACCACGGTGGTGAAAAGTACTACTGAAATGGAACTTACAGGCATAAGTATGGCTGCTACTAAGGGAGAAAGCCTGTTAGAAACTGCAAAACTTAATCCTATTATATTATAGCAAAAACTAATAATGAAGCAAATGGAAACTATAACTAAGGCTTTTTTTGATAATTTTAAATATTTAGGTAGATAAGCAAAATTATTTCCGTCTAAAATGGCATCTGACGAAGGAGTGAAACTGTTTATATCATCTGATATGGCAATACCCACATTAGATTGTTTTAAGGCTCCTGCATCATTGAGTCCGTCGCCAAGCATTAAAACTATATGCCCTTGATCTTGTAAATTTTTAATGTAATCGAGCTTATCTTGAGGAGACTGATTAAATTTAATAACCGTGTCAGTGGAAAATATTTTTTCTAAATTATGCTTTTCGGAATTATTATCTCCACTTACTAATGATATTTTATAATGGTTAAGTGATCTGATAATTTCTTTTAAATCTTTTCTGTATTGGTTTTTAATTTTATATAACCCTTTGTATACGCCATTGATGGAAATATAAACTGAAGTTTCAGAATTAATATTTTTTTTATTTCCTACAAAGTCGCATGAGCCTATTTTGTATTCTATACCCTTAATGAACCCTTTTATTCCTTTACCTATTATTTCTTCGTAGTCCTTAATAGATATATGATCAATGGGCATGGAAATAGATTCATAAAGTGATCTGCTTAAAGGGTGATTGGAATTTTGAAGTATAGCTTTTAAGTTTTTTAACTCTTCAACAGTAAGTTTTTCTCCTTCATAACTAATTTTGTTGACTTTATTAATCGTCAAAGTGCCGGTTTTATCAAAAACTATATGGTCTATTTTTGCCAGTTTCTCAACTGTGATAGCATCTTTTACGTAAAATTTTTCTTTACCGAAAATTCTCATGATATTTCCGATGGTAAAAGGTGCGGAAAGAGCTAATGCACAGGGACAGGCAACAATCAATATAGCCGTGATTACTTGGTACATTTGCGAAGTGTTTTTTTCAATGAAATACCAGTATAATCCGCTTACAATTGTGATGATCAGTATGACCATCACAAAATATTTACTTATGTTATTGGTTATTGAATCAATAGTTGAAGTATCTTTTTTAAATGCTTCATTATTCCATAGCCGGGTAAGATAGCTTTGATTAACTTCTTTAATGATCTCGAGTTCTATAGTAGTGCCGGATTGTTTTCCTCCGGCAAATATTTTTTCTCCTGTCTTCTTTTCTATTAGTTTGGATTCTCCGGTAATAAAGCTGTTATCAATAAACGCTTCTCCATGAATGAGAATAGAATCGGCAGGAATTATTTCTTGATTACGTATTAGTATTCTGTCACCAATTTTTAAATTTGAGATCAGAACATTTTCATGAGTTTTATTGGAGGTAATTTTAGTTACGGCTATGGGATAAAAGGATTTGTAATCTCTATCAAAAGCTAAAGTTTTATAAGTTCTTTGCTGAAAATACTTACCTAAAAGCATAAAAAATAAAAGTCCGCTTAGAGAATCGAAATAACCGTTACTCATTCCCGTATACGCTTCAAAGCAACTACGGAAAAATAAGGCAAATATACCGATAACAATGGGCAAATCAATATTTAATACTCCGTGTTTTAGAGCTCCCCATGCAGATTTATAATAATCTGAAGCGCAATAAAAAACTACGGGTAATGAGAAAAGGAACATAAGGATTCTGAAAAAATAACTGTATTGTTGAAGCCAAGGGTCTTTTTCAGTTTCGAGAAATTCCGGAAAGGCAAAAAGCATAATGTTTCCGAAAGCAAATCCGGATATCCCTATTTTTACAAGTAGGGTGTGATCTACTTTTTCAGGTTTTTTTTCAGTAGTTTCAAAATTAATGACCGGCTTATAGCCTAAATCTGTTAGAAAATTAGCTAATTCACTTAATTTATAGAATTCATTTTTGTAGGCAATTTGTACCGTTTTAGAAGAAAAATTTACAGTAGAATATGTAATATTAGTATTAATATTTTTTAAACTTTCCAATAACCAAATACAAGCACTGCAATGAATAACGGGTATTTTAAAAGTTATAAGAGTTAATCCCCCTTCCGAATAATCAATAATTTTATCAAAAATTTGAGGGGTGTCTAAAAATTCAAAATAATTTTGCCCCTTTTCAGGTTTTATTCCGGCTTTGGAGTTTAAATTATAGTAATTATCCAATTTATTTTGATTTAAAATTTCGTATACAGATTTACATCCGTTACAGCAAAATAATTTATTATCAAAATCAATTGGAGTGTCCTCAATGATCTGTCCGCAATGATAACAATGCTCACTCATATATTTGTACTATCACTAAACCTGCAAAGTTATATCCTTTTATTTAAAATTAAAGTATTATTTTTGTCCGTAAATTATTAAAAATATGAGTAATATCATGCCTAAAAATTCAGTAGATTTAATAATATCAGAATTAAAAAATAAAGATGTTTTAAGCCAATTTACAAAAGAAGAACATAGCATATTGGATAAAGAAATGAAGGAGATTCGTTTTGAAAGAGGTCAAGAAATTATACATGAAGGTTATAAACCTACCGGAATATTTGGAGTTATAAGCGGTACGGGTAAAATTAACAGAAAAGGATATAATGGTAAAGATCAAATACTGCGTTTAGTAAAAAAAGGAGAAATTGTAGGATACCGTTCTTTATTAGGGGGAGAAAGTTTTAGTGCTTCTTGTACCGTTCTAGAAGATATTACTGCAGTATATATCCCTGAAATTATTTTTCATCGACTGTTAGAAATAAGTTCCAGAGTTTCTTTTGATGTATTAAAAAAAATATCCCAAGACTTAGGAGAAGCAGGAAAAACCATCACTTGGTTAGCTCAAAATACGGTGAGAGAAAGATTGGCTGCCGTTTTACTTCTTTTAGAGAAAAAACTTGATGTTGATCATGAGGGCTTCATTAAAATTACTCTTACTCGTGAAGAAATGGCAAATTTAATCGGTACAGCAACAGAAAGTGCGATACGATTAATTTCTGAATTTAAAAATGATGAGCTTATAGAAGTGGAGGGACGAAGAATAAAAATTCTTAATCATCAAAAATTGTCCCGACTAGGGCATATTACGTCATAAAAATTATAAATTTTAAATTTAAGCGTTGAGATCGCTGAGTTCCAGCCATCTAGATTCTTTGTAATCTAAACTTTGAATAAGATTTTCCAGCTTATTGCTAATTTCTTGTATTTCATCAAAACTTAAACTCGAAGAGGATAATTGTTCAGTTAATTTATTTTTTTCTTCTTCTAACTGAGGAATTTCTTTTTCTAGCATTTCTAATTCTCTTTTTTCCTTGAAAGAAAGTTTAGGAGATTTGTTCCCGTTAGTTGGATTACTATTTTTTATTTCCTTTTTAGAAACGTCTTTGATGATTTCATTTTCTTTTTCCTTTGAATTTAAATAATAATCTGTATAATTACCTATAAACCAGGAAATTTTACCGTTGCCCTCAAAAATCATCAATTCATCAACCACTTTGTCCATAAAGTATCGGTCATGGCTTACGATCAAAACACAGCCTTGATATTCATTTAAAAAATTTTCAAGAACAGTTAAGGTTGGTAAATCTAAGTCATTTGTAGGCTCATCAAGTATTAAAAAATTAGGATTGCTAAATAAAATTGATAGCAATTGCAATCTCTTTTTCTCTCCGCCGCTTAATTTAGATATATAAGTATATTGAGATTCCGGTGTAAAAAGAAACATTTCTAAGAATTGACCGGCAGTAATTTGTTTTCCATTGGATAGAGGAAAATAATCTGCTATTTCTTTTACAAAATCAATAACTCGTTGATCTTCTTTGTATGCGAGTCCTTCCTGTTTAAAATGCCCTATTTGTAAAGTTTCGCCCCATTCAATAGTTCCTGAATCAAATTCTTCCTTTCTTTCAAGTATCTTCAAAAAAGTTGTTTTACCTACTCCATTTTTACCGATGATCCCGATTTTTGATCCTCTGGCAAAAGTATGGGAAAAGTTGTCCAAGATTATTTTATTTCCAAAATGTTTGGAAACATGTTCCATTTCAATGATTTTTTTTCCCAAACGAGTCATTTGCATGTCCAATTGAACTTGAGCATCAGAGATGCTTTTTTTAGCAAGTTCTTCCGTTTTATAAAAACTTTCAATTCTGCTTTTTGACTTGGATGTTCTAGCCTGAGGTTGTCTGCGCATCCATTCCAGCTCTTTTCTATATAAATTTTTAGCTTTATTGGTTTGAGCTATCTGATTTTCAATTCTCAGAGATTTATTGGTTACATAGGTCTCATAATCGCCATTATGCGAATATAAGGTTCCGTCTTCCATTTCTAAGATCCGAGTGCAAATAGCATCTAAAAAATATCGATCATGAGTAACTAAAATAAGGGTTTTGTTTTCTTTGTTAAGAAAAAATTCCAACCATTCAACCATTTCAATATCTAAATGATTAGTTGGTTCATCCAGAATTAATAATACAGTGCCTTTTTCAAAGCTTATATCGATCAGGAATTTGGCAAGAGAAATTCTTTTTTGTTGTCCACCCGATAAATTTTGTATCTTTTGATTAAGGAAATCAATTTTTAATTTATTGATAATTTCTTGAATTACAGGTTCGACTTTCCATCCATCCCATTGATCCATTTTTTCTATTAATCCTATCAATTCAGAATTGGAAGGATCATTCTGAACCATGGTATCGTATTGATGAACGATATCCAATACAGGGTTAGAATGGGTAAATATATAATCTTCAGCAGTTAAATCATCATTAAATAGTTCAGATTGTTCAAACATAACTACTTTTATGTCTTTATTGAGCGTAACCGATCCGGAATCGGCAGATTCTAATCCGGACAGGATTTTTAATAAAGTACTTTTTCCACTACCGTTTTTAGCAACTAAAGCAATTTGATCTCCTTCATTTATATGAAAAGAGACATTGGAAAATAAAGTTCTTATGCCAAAAGACTTACTGATGTTTTCAACTGAAAGATAATTCATAGGGTATATATAGAAAAGCAAAAATACGCTTTCTAAATTATTTTATAAAAAGTCAATTTGGGTATTAATTTGATGATTTATATAATATCATATGACAAACCAGCAAAATAGTTAGAAAAACATTGAGTATAACTCCTACAGAAGCATCAATATTTTTAAAATCTTTAATACGGGCATAGATACTAAGCAGGAGACAGAATAATTCAACACCGACCATAGTATAGTTTAGCCAGGAAGGTACAAAACAATATAAATTGCCAAGTAAGAAAGCTATTAGATTTAAAATTACTATTCCTGCTAAAAACACGAAAATACTGACGTTATTCATAATTTATTAAAATTAAATTTAAAAAATGCTTATTATGTATAAGATGTTTTCTTTAATTTCTAAATGATATATTTAAGTAAAAGAAATTAATAGTGTTACATTTTTAATAATCTAATTTTATTCCAAGATTTAAACAATCAAACAAAAAATATTAAATATTCGATGTTTAAGAAATAGAGGTAATAGGTAATTGTGTAAATTAATGTAAGCATATTACTAGGTAAATAAGAGACAAAAGAGGCTTTTTATATCAAGATTTTTAACAACAGTAATTTATTGATTTAAAAAAATGCTAACTTGGTATATACAGGGGTTTAATTGGAATAAAACATAAATCCCCCTTTCATATTAATTAATTTTGCCTGTTGCTTATTGGATAAAAATGACTATAAAGCAATGAAAAAAGATAATATTATTCATGAACCACTGCCTAAAAGCATTGACTTTATTCAACGATAGTTTCTGAAAGTATATGTTTTGCGGCAGGAAAAAAGAAAATTTTCTGATTTTTTACATGGGATTATATAATATTATATAAGGAAAAAATGCTAATGTATTAGAAACTTCAACAGTAAAAAATATTTCATTTTATAAAATCAAATGCTTTTTTATAGAAATTCTTAAGGAATATATCACTTAAAAAAACAAAAAATCCACAATCTTTTTGAATTGATTATGGATTTTTGAAGTGGTACCTCTTGGAATCGAACCAAGGACACAAGGATTTTCAGTCCTTTGCTCTACCAACTGAGCTAAGGTACCCTCGTTTGGGATTGCAAATATAGGGCATATTTTTAAATCACAAAATATTTTTAAAAAAAAATTGAATTTTTTTTTCGGCTATAAAATTTCACTAAGAATTTTTACTTATAATTATTTTTATAATCGGTACATTATTAACATATTTGTACTTTGTATATAAAACACACTGAATGAAAATTAGATTTTTCTCCATATTATCATCATTTATCATATTTCTGAATGCAGCTTATGCCCAGCAAACTTCTACCTCTCCTTATTCTTCATTTGGCTTAGGAGAAAGTAAAACCAATTCCGATATAGTAATTTCTTCTATGGGAGGATTGGGAACCTCATATATTTCAGATTTTACCAATGAAGCCAATTTTGTAAATCCGGCAGCGAATAGAAACTTGCGATATACCAGTTATAACATCGTGATCAATACCGATTATACCAATGCTAAAACTTCTAACGTAAGCAGTGATCGATCCACTACTTATTTAGCTAATTTATCATTAGCCTTTCCAATCGGAGCTAAGTCCAGAGTAGGAGTAAATTTACAACCTTACACCAATATAGGATATGATATAAATACAGATAATTCAGATGTTGTAAATCAAAAATCTTTATTTAAGGGAAGGGGAGGACTTAATGCTTTTAGTGGTATGTATTCATATAATATATCCAATGAGTTTTCCTTAGGAGCTAAAATCGGGTATGTTTGGGGCGATTTGAAAAAAGATCAAGAAACATCTTTACAGAATGCTAATTTGATTTCCGGTATATTTAATAAGCAAGAATATGGTTTTTTCGATTATACTTTAGGAGTAGCCTATCGAAAAAAATTAACTAATAATCATTTACTTAAAATCGGAGCAACTTATAATATAGGGCATACCATAGATGCTGATGTAAATTATTTGTATTCAACCTATTATTATAACAATAATAATGAAAAAGTTTCAATGGATACCTTAAACTATGTTAAGGGAACACATGATGCAAAATTACCTTCATCATACTCAATAGGAGTGGCCTATGGAAAAGAGCATAAATGGTCATTAGGAGCAGATTTTAAATTTACAGATCAATTTAAACTAAAGATACCGGAAGATAATTTTGATTACAAAAATAAGTATCGCGTAGCTGTAGGAGGCTGGTATTTGCCTAATATAAACGGTTTCAGATCTTATTTTGAAAAAATTATTTATCGGTATGGGCTGTATTATGAAAATACAGGGCTTAATGTGAACAATAAAACCATTGACCAATATGGGGTAACCGCCGGTCTAGGCCTGCCTTTGGGTAAATCCGGTAAACATGATCCTTCCATGCTAAATTTAGGAATTGAATTAGGACAAAGAGGTTCAAAATCAAACGGTCTAATCAAAGAGAATTTCGTAAATTTTAAGGTTGGATTTAATTTTGATGATCTTTGGTTTAGAAAGAGACAGTACGATTAAAATTTATAACTATCATTTTTTATCCATGGAAAGATGGTGACTATAAAAAAAATAAAAATCTATTTATATCTTATTTTTTTTGCGATTATTTCCATATCATGTTCCGATGAAAAAGGGGATAATTTAGGAGAAAAAAAAACCAACTTTGCTTCCAGGAGAATCTATAATGCTAATATAACTTTAACAGATTCAGTGTATGCAATTATTAGATTAAGGACTCCACTTATGGAAGAATATGAATTTGTAGAGACACCGTATACAGTTTTTCCTAAAGGTTTAGATATGGATTTCTACCAAAAAGGTAAAGATCCCGGGCATTTGAAAGCAGATTATGCCAAGATAATTGAAACTGCAGGATGGTATGAAGCAAGGAAAAATGTAGTTATTATTAATTCGGATAAAGACACATTAAAAACCAATCAAATTTTTTGGAATAAGAAAGAAAGAAAAATTTTTTCAAACGATACCGTTAAAATCTACAGGGCAGACGGGGTAACTACGAATATTTCTGTTCATGGAATTGAATCTTCAGAAGACTTTAAGAATTTTAAACTGAAAAAAAACACAGGTACTTTGCCCTATGCAAATGATTTAAAAACAGATAGCAAATAAATTTTATTTTGAATAAAAATAATATAAACGTTATTTACAAATAAAATATGAAATTATTAAATAAAGATGTATATTAGTAGCTTCAAAATTTATATTTTTAATAAAAATAGCGAACAATGAAAAAAAAGTATACTGTTTTTCTTTTAATACTTACGCTTTCTGTTTATGCTCAAGAAGGAAAAGTAAAAGAAACTTCTGAAAAAGGAGTTTATTTTGAACAGAATGGGGAAATGATTTTAGTTTATAGGGGATCAAAGGAAGGTAAAGCTAATAGTGGCTATACATTCACTTATGGAAAAGATGGAACATTAGAAGTAAAAGGAAAAGCATCTGCTCCTACATTTAAATCACCCAATGATGTGGTAATAGTTCAAGATGCTGCAGGAAATCGATATTGGAAATTGATTGATGGAACTATTGTAAAAACAGAATTAGCGGGAGAAGTATCAAAATCTGCGGCTGCTAAAGAAGTTTCTGTAATCAGAAAAGAAGAAAATAATGCAGTAGTAAATGAAGTTCCGGTTGAAACAGTAATTAAAGAAGTTCCTATAGAAGTTGTTGAAGAAAAAATAATTGAAACACCGGAAACAGTAAATGCTTTACCGGAAAAAGAAATAGAAATAGAAATTGAAGAGGCAGACATAGCTGAAGAAAAACCTGAAGAGGAAACACTAATACCGGAAGCTCAATTTATAAATGAACAAGATTCAGATGATGTATCTGAGACTGAACAAGCAGAGTCTATCGCTATTCCTACTCCGTCTGCTACAGAAGAGGTGGAAACAGTACCTAGTTCTTCTAGCATAGTTATAGATGAAAATGAATCAAAAAATATAGAAGAAATTTCAACCCCAACTCCGCAAATTGAAGAAGCAGAAACAGTAGAAATCGAATCTATTCCTAGTCAAGAAGCTAATTCAGAAGTTTCAGTACCATCAGAAGAAAAAATTATTTTAGAAGAAGATGCCCCGGAAGAAGATAAAACTATAATTTCTACTATAGGAGATGATGGAATTGAAGAAATTCAAGTGATAGATGGAGAAGTAGGAGATGTGTCTAATATGTTTGAAAAAAATTATGAAGACATGTCTAGAAAGGAAAAGAAATTATATAAAAAGAATGAAAAAAAATTAATGAAGCAATTAGAAAAAGAACTTAAAAATTAATAGATATAAAATTTAATATAAAAAATGAACCTATTCGGTCTACCACTGAATAGGTTCAATTTTTTTTGAGGTTAAATATTCATTAGTAAGACTAAAAGGTCTTGAACCGAAAAAGCCTCTATGTGCGGATAAAGGAGAGGGGTGTACCGATTTAATTATGAAATGTTTTCGAGTATCTATTAAATTAATTTTCTGTTGTGCATAGCTTCCCCATAAAATAAATACAACATGTTCTTTTTCTTCAGATATTTTATGAATTACAGAATCCGTGAACGTTTCCCATCCTTTTTTTTGGTGAGAACCCGCTTGATGGGCTCGTACCGTTAAAGTAGCATTGAGCAAAAAAACACCCTGTTTGGTCCATGGAGTTAAATCCCCCGACTTTAATTCAATACCGGTATCATTTTTTAATTCAATAATAATATTCCTTAAAGAAGGCGGATATACTATTCCATTGGGAACAGAAAAACATAATCCCATAGCTTGTCCTTCTCCATGATATGGATCCTGTCCCAGTAAAACCACTTTTACTTGATCAAAGGGAGTCAATTCAAAGGCCTTAAAAATATTTTTACCTTTTGGATAGCAAGTATGTTCTTTATATTCTTGCTTAACAAAATTTATTAAAGATGAAAAATAAGGCTTTTCAAATTCAGGCTTTAATAAATTTTTCCATGATTCTTCAATATTTATATTCATTCAGTAAAGGTAAAAATAAATATAAAAATAGTTGGAAATAAGACAAATATTAAGCAGAATATGTGTTGAAATTTAATGCTTTAATTTTATTTTCTGAAATTAGATCTTGTAAGCATTCATGAATTTTTTCAAAAGAAACATTCCTAAATTCGGCATAAATATCCTCTCTGCTTCTAGGCTGTTCTTTTATATAAGATAAAATATCTTTCAGGTAAGATTGTTCATCTAATTTGGATTTACAACATACATCACACTTACCGCATATTTGATTGGTTTTTTCACCAAAATATCCAAGGATTAATTTCATCCTGCAATATTTTGAATTTTTGATAAAAAATTCCAACTCTTTATATTTAACTAATTTATTTTGTTGTATAAGTTGAAATTCATTCCAAAAGCTTCCTAAAAGTTTTTGATCGTTTCGTGGTTCTAAAAAGTAAATTTTTTGCTTATTACCATCAACGTAAGAAATATCGCCTGATTGGTTATATTTAATGAATTTGGAGTGTAATACGGAAAGAGGAATTAAAAGGCTGTCGGCTAATTTTTTTTCATCAAATTTTATTTGATAAGAAAAAACACCTGTTATTTTTCTGGCAATTTTTTCAAATAAAAAGGAATCATTGCCGTAAAAATTAGTGTCAAGTCTTTCTATAGGAAAGTTAATTTTAAGCAGACTATCTGAAGGCTCATATTTCCATTGAAGAACTGAGCTATTATGAAGAAATTCTAAAATAGGTATAATCTTACTTTTATTAATTTTTGTACGTTGTTGAAATAATTTCAAGTCGAAATCAAAAATTGTATCGGGTAACTCATTAGGAACAATACAAAACATTGAATATAAATAACGGATAACTTTTTCATATTCCGATTTTGAAGATATAGTTTGTATGAGTGATGAGTATATATCAGAAAGTTCCGCTTCATTCCATAATAAAAATGTATGTGATAAAAGTCCGTCCCTTCCTGCACGACCAACTTCCTGATAATAATTTTCTAATGAATAAGGAGGAGAAAGATGAATGATCACACGAACGTCTTTCTTATCTATACCCATTCCAAAAGCATTTGTTGAAATTAGAATTTGGTTGGTACTTTCCGTCCAATTTTTTTGTCTTTGCATTTTTTCACTAGGGGATAATCCTGCATGAAAAAATTCAACCTCAAATCCCTTTCTTTTTAAAGTTTCAGACAAAGTTTTAGTTTCATTACGAGTTCTACAATAAATAATTCCCGAACCCTTATACCTATGTAAAATTCTTTCAATTTCCCCAAATTTGTCTCCGGCATTTAAAACTTGTAAAGAAAGATTTTCTCTATTAAATGATCTTTTAAATACCTGAACATTATGTAAATCAAGTTTTTTTATTATTTCAATTAAGACCTTTTCAGTTGCGGTTGCAGTAAGTGCCATGCAAGGAATTTGAATCCCGATATATTCTCTAAACTTTATAATTTGTTGATACGATGGACGAAAATCATTACCCCATTCAGAAATACAATGAGCTTCATCAACTGCGATAAACGAAATTTCAATATCTTTAATGATCTCTAGAAAAGTTTTATTTAACAATCGTTCCGGAGATACATATAATAATTTCAATTCATTATTTCTCAATTTATTAAATACGGAAAGTTGTTGATCCGCTGTTTGATCCGAAGAAATATACTCGGCCGGAATTAATTTCCTTTTTAATGAATACACTTGATCCTTTATAAGAGCCAATAATGGAGAAATAATAATACAAGTGCCTTGAACCAAAAGAGCGGGGACTTGATAGCAAATAGATTTTCCTGCTCCTGTAGGTAAAAGAGCAATATTATCTTTACTTTCCAATATAGAAAGTATGATCTCTTTTTGAAGAGGTCTGAATTCTTTATACCCCCAGTAAGATTCAAGAATTTTATTTGGTAATGAAAAGTCCATTTAGACTAGAATTTTTATTGGCATGTAACAAATATATAAAAGAAAAAATTATCCTAATTTGAATTGACCCAATTGTTTGGTGTTGATTTTATGTAAGATAAATTAAAAAAGAATTATATATTTACAGGCAAGATAAACAAGTATTAAAAAAAATACTTAAAAAAAGTGATTTTAACGTAACAAAATTTGTTAAGATAATACAAATTATAGTGAAATAAGTTGTCATGAATAATAAGGTTCTTAAAATAGTTTTATCTGTTGCTTTTATTGCACTTTTATTGTATTGTATATGGTACGTAATTATAACCAATACACGATCTAATGATAAGTTTGAGACAGAGTCTCCGGTTACTATGACTATTCAGCAAAAAGCTGTGGCAACCGGTAAAATTAATCCAAAAGAAAAGATAGAAATCAAACCTAATATTTCCGGGATTATCAAGGAGATTTATATTAAAGAAGGAGATGAAGTAAAAGTAGGACAATTATTGGCTACAATTAAAGTGGTTCCGGTCGTTTCTACAGTAAATACTGCTATGCAGAATATAAATTCAGCAGAAATTAAGTTAAATAATCAAAAAAGAATTTTTGAACGTCAAAAATTATTATATGAGCAAGGAGTAATTTCTAAGCAGGATTATGAAAGTGCTGAAACGGAATATAAAATAGCAAAACAAAATTTAATTCAAGCACAGAAAGATTATGATATTGCTAAAACAGGTATTACTTCAGGATTAGAAGATTTAGCGAGTATTCAAGTTCGTTCTACTGCAAATGGACAGGCACTGGAAGTACCCGTTGAAGTAGGGGATCAGGTAATTGAAGCTAACACATTTAATGCAGGAACAACTATTGCAAGCATTGCCGATGTCAGCAAAATGATATTTGAGGGTAAAGTGGACGAGTCAGATGCAGGGAAAATGCATGAGGGAATGAAATTAAAAATAATAATCGGAGCGCTTCAAGACAAAGATATAAATGGTATTTTAACCTTTATTTCTCCTCAAGGTAAAGAAGAAAACGGGGCTGTTAAATATGAAATTAAAGCAGATATAATTATTCCGGAAGGGGTTTCCATTCGCGCCGGATATAGTGCCAATGCAGAAGTAATATTAAGTGAGAGAAAAAATATTTTAGCAATGAGAGAAGCTTTAATGCAATATGATGGAGAGAGACCTTTCGTTGAAGTACAACAGCCTGATGGAAAATTCAAAAAAGTTTATGTAAAACTAGGGTTATCAGACGGAATATTTGTTGAAGTTCAAGGTATTTCACTGAAAGATCAAATTAAAATATGGAATTCTTCAGACGAAGATAAATCATCAAGAAAAAAGTAGTTTTGAAAAAATAGTTTAAACAAGCACCTGATGTAAATCAGGTGTTTTTTATTTTATAAAATCTAAATCGATCTTTATTTGATAGTATAAAAATTATCAAAACATAAGATTTCTAAAGTTATTCCACAGGGTAATATTTTTATTATACCATTAAAAATTCTATTTTACTCTTGAGTACTGATACTTATATAATTAAATTTAAAAAGAACCATGTGAAGATTTTTTCAAAAATGGAAATTTAAATTAACGTATTTTTGTACTTATGATTTCAAAAGAGACCATAGATAAGATTTTCTCTACGGCAAGAGTGGAAGAAGTAATATCGGATTTTATAAACCTGAAAAAATCAGGGAGTAATTATAAAGGCTTAAGTCCTTTTGTAGATGAAAAAACGCCGTCATTTATGGTTTCCCCATCCAAACAGATTTGGAAAGATTTTTCATCCGGTAAAGGCGGTAATGTGGTTACCTTTATAATGGAACAAGAACATTATACCTATCCGGAGGCCTTACGCTATCTGGCAAAAAAGTATAATATTGAAATTGAAGAAGACAGTAAAGAACTGTCTGACAGTCAAAAAGAATTACAATTAAATAAAGAAAGCCTATATCAATTATCAGAGGTTGCCAATGAATATTTTCAAAACCAACTTTGGAAAACTGAAGAAGGTAATACCATAGGAATATCTTATTTTAGAGAAAGAAGTATACGGGATGACATTATTAAACAATTCCAATTAGGGTATTCACCGAAAGAGTGGGATTCATTTACACATTTTGCATATGAGAAAGGGTATAAAAAAGAAATATTAGAGCAATCCGGTTTAAGCATTTTTAAAGAAGGATCAGATAAAGGATTCGATCGTTTTAGAGAGCGAGTACTATTTCCCATTCATAGTTTTTCGGGAAGAGTATTGGGATTTGGAGGTCGGATATTACAAAATAATGCAAAAACGGCTAAATATGTTAATTCCCCTGAAAGTGAAATCTATCATAAAAGTCAAGTTTTATATGGGTTATTTCATGCAAAATCTTTTATCATTAAAGAAGATAATTGTTATTTGGTGGAAGGATATATGGATGTAATATCCCTTTATCAAAATGGTATTAAAAATGTAGTAGCCTCTTCAGGAACTTCATTAACTGTTGAGCAAATTAGATTAATAAAAAGGTTAACCAACAACATTACTGTTTTATATGATGGGGATCAAGCAGGAATTAAAGCTTCATTCAGAAGCATAGATATGATCCTTGAGCAAGAAATGAATGTTAAAGTATTGCTGTTTCCGGATGGAGAAGATCCGGATAGTTTTGCAAGAAAACATACTGCCGATGAAATAGAAGCATTTTTTAAAGAAAACAGTAAAGATTTTATTCAATTCAAAACAGATGTTTTATTAAAAGAAACGAACGGCGATCCCATAAAAAAGGCCGGATTAATTAGAGATATAGTTGGGAGTATAGCCTTAATAAAAAATCTTATTCAAAAAGAGATTTATGTAAAAGAATGTTCGAGAATATTGGATATCTCGGAGCAAGTTCTGTTTAGTGAATTGGCTCAACTAACACAACAAAATATACATTCTAGAGATCGGAATACAAGAAAACAAGTTGCTTTACAACCTGTAACTACATCTCAACAAGAAGAAATTGATTTTACCTATAAAATTGAAGAAGATATTTTAGAATTAATGCTATCCTATGGAGACCATGAAATTTTAATAAACTATGTGGAAGAAGAAGAACCCTATAAAACTACTGTAATAGAAGAAATTGTTCACCGCTTAAAAGAAGATGATTTACAATTTACCGTAGATTTTTACAATAGAATTTATTTGGAAATCATGGAAGGTATTGAAAACAATCAATTGAGAACCGGAGAATATTTTGTTAAATCTAAAGAAGTCGACATCACCGAATTTGCCGTAGGAAAATTATTAAAAAAATACTCAATAAGCAATAATTGGGAACTCAAAGAAATATATGTTCCAACACTAGAGCAAAATCTTGCAAAAAACACAAAAGATGTAATACTTAAATACAAAGCGATAAGAATAGCGGAAATGAATAAAAATTTAGCTAAAGAATTAAGTTCGGGGAATATATCAGAAGAAAGAAGATTAGAAATTTTTAATCAGATTATAACTTTAGATAAGCTTCTAAAACAAATACATAAGCTGGAAAATCGGGTAATTTAAAAAAAGATATTTAGGTTAATTTAAAATTCGATATATTTGCTTACATAAAGTAAACTAAAAAGCAAACTATGGGTATTAGTGCATTTTTTAGATTATTTCAACCAAAAGATAAGGTTTTCTATACTTTATTCGAACAAGTTGTTGATAATCTGGCTGCCATGTCCAAGGATATGGTAGAAGGAATGAAATCACAAGAAACTATAACAGAAGCATTTTATAAAAAAATGGAAGATTATGAACATGCTAATGATAAGTTGTCTCACCATATTTTTATAGAATTAGGTAAAAATTTCATTACCCCTTTTGATCGAGAAGATATACATCAGTTAACTTCTGCACTTGATGATATTGCTGATATCTTGTTCGCATCCTGTAAATACATATTACTGTACAAATCTCCGTATATTCCGGCATATTTTACATTTGCAAATCTGATACATGACTGTGTATTAGAGCTGCAAAAAGCAATCTATAATCTAAGAAACTTTAAGAAACCCAAAGAGGTATTGGCTTCATGTGTAGAAATCAATAGAATTGAAAATGTTGCCGATGACTTTTTTAGCAAAGAAATTGGAGATTTATTTGAAAGCAAAAGAGATGTATTAGATATTATAAAACTGAAAAATGTATTAGAATATTTAGAAGATGTCACAGACAAATGTGAAGATTCAGCAAATATTATAGAATCTATTTTAGTTAAATATTCATAACCTTTTTTCATGACTCTACTTATAACCATCGTCATATTAGCATTAATATTTGATTATATTAATGGTTTTCACGATTCGGCAAATTCAATAGCCACGATTGTATCGACAAAAGTATTAACGCCATTCCAGGCAGTATTATGGGCAGCATTTTTTAATTTTGTTGCCTATTTTGTTTCTTTATATATCGTAGGAGAATTTAAAATAGGAAATACGATAGCAAAATCTGTTCATGAGAATTTTATTACTCTCGAAGTTATCTTTTCAGGACTGGTAGCTGCAATCATATGGAATTTATTTACCTGGTGGGCGGGTATTCCTTCTTCTTCATCCCATACATTAATAGGAGGATTTATAGGAGCGGCTGTTGCTCATGTTGGCGGTTTCAGTAAAGCAGGAGAAACAGTAGTCAATTATCCCGTAGTTATCCCAATTATTTTATTTATTTTCATAGCACCGATAATTGGAATGATCGTCTCATCCATCATTACACTCATAATAATGAATATTTGTAGAAATGCCAATCCTTACAAAGCAGATAAATGGTTTAAAAAATTACAATTAGTGTCTTCTGCAGCTTTTAGTATAGGTCATGGAGGTAATGATGCTCAAAAAGTAATGGGAATTATTGGTGCAGCCTTTATCTTCTATGAAGTGAATATTGCCCATTCTGCAGAATATGTTAATCTAACGACAGCCGAAAGATTTCAGCATTTTACAACCGATTATTGGTGGGTGCCCATAAGCAGTTTTATAGCAATTGCTTTAGGAACTATGTCAGGAGGATGGAAAATTATTAAAACAATGGGAACTCGTATTACGAAAGTAACTCCTTTAGAAGGGGTAACAGCAGAAATATCCGGTGCAATTACCTTATTCCTTAGTGAACATTGGGGGATTCCGGTAAGTACAACCCATACTATAACAGGTTCAATAATTGGAGTAGGATTGGTTAAAAGGGTATCTGCCGTACGCTGGGGAATTACCATTAAATTATTGTGGGCATGGGTTCTAACTATTCCGGTAAGTGCAGTATTAGCAATGATCGTTTATTCTATAGTTAAACTCTTTATGTAATACTAATAAGCCTATCTTTTAGACGAAAAAAAATTTTTTAACAATAAAGAACATTCATCTTTTAAAACTCCCGATACGTATTCCGTTTGAGGATGAAGAGATAAGCCTTTAGACTGAAAGCCTCTTTTTTCATCTGATGCCCCTACAACAACTCTGCTTATTTGAGACCAATATAAAGCTCCGGCGCACATTGTACAAGGCTCTAAGGTAACATACAAAGTACAATTAGTAAGATATTTTGCACCCAGTAAATTACTGGCAGCGGTAATAGCTTGCATTTCGGCATGAGCCGTAACATCAACTAATAATTCAGTTAAATTATATGCTTTAGCTAAAATTTTGTTATTACTGACTATAATGGCACCCACCGGGACTTCATCCTTATACATAGCTTCTTTAGCTTGTTGTAAGGCTATTTTCATATAGTATTCATCGGTAAACATGATTAGTTATAAAATTTTAAATCAACTGTTTAAATCATTATTTTTAGTAGGAGTATTTAAAATATGACCGCAATGTTTACAGTATATAGCATCCGCTTCATTATTTATGGTATTACAAAAATTACACTTTTTACTGTTTAATTGATTTTTTTTATGTCTGGTATATTCAGCAGATAACAAACCTGCCGGAACGGAAATAATAGAATATCCTAAAATCATAATTCCCGATGCAATAATTTTCCCTAAGACCGTTACAGGAGCTACGTCTCCATAACCAACAGTTGTCAAAGTAACTACGGCCCAATACATCGATTGAGGAATACTGGAAAAACTTTCTCGATTTCTTCCTCCTTCAATTACATACATTAAAGATCCTAAGATTAACGTAGTAATTATGATGAAATATAAGAATACAAAAATTTTACGTTTACTTCGTCGTAAGGAAATTAAAAGAGAATTACTTTCATCGATATAAGTACCCATTTTAAAAATCCTGAAGATTCGCAAAAGCCTTAGTATACGTATGATGGCTAAATAATGCGATTGTACGAAAAAAATACTTAAATAGGTTGGAATGATCGATAATAAATCAATAATTCCATAAAAGCTGGTCGAATATTTTTTTGCTTTTTTGGCACTGGATATTCTTAAAATATACTCTACGGTAAAAGAAATAGTAACCCACCAATCCAGTATATAAAGCCAAAATCCGATTTTTGAACTAATACCAGGAACACTTTCCAACATAATAATTAGAGTGCTTAAAGTGATGAAAAAGAGAAGAATGATGTCAAATATTTTACCTTTCACCGTATCAGACTCAAAAATAATGTCGTGAAGTTCAGCCTTCCAAATGGCAGTACCTTTTTTACATTCCGGTGTCTTACCTATAAAAAATAATTTTATTTCTTTTACAATTTTTTTCACAACTAAATTATTAATAGTAAAAAAATTATCTTATTATTAATTAATATGATAACAAAGATAAAAATAAAATTAATTATACTTAAAATGAATACCCTGAATTGTTCATTTAGTAGCGAATTTGTTTATATTTTAAAGAATTTATATAAAAACATGTATAGGTTGAAGATTAATTTTATATATTTGTAAAATAAAGATAAATTAAATTAACAAACAATAAAGTTTTTTACCATGAAAGAGAAATTTTATATAGATGAAACTGATAAGAAAATTTTACAATTTTTATCTATTAATACCAGAATGCCTTTTACCGAGATTGCAAAAAAAATGGATGTATCCGCAGGAACAATACACGTAAGAGTTAAAAAGATGGAAGATGTAGGAGTTATTAAAGGAACATGTTTAAATATTGATTATAATATTTTAGGTTATAGTTTTATAGCTTATGTTGGGATTTTATTAACCAAATCAAGCAAAACTCAAAGTGTATTAGAAAAATTAGCAGCAATACCAAACGTAACAACCGCTAATGTAATTTCAGGTAAATACAATATTTATTGTAAAATCAGCGCAAAAGATGCTGAAGATGCAAAAAATGTTATTTATAAAATAGATGATATTGATGACGTATTAAGAACAGAAAGTATGATTTCTTTAGAAGAAAGCATCAATGATCAAAACCGATTAATGGATGCTTTGTTTAAATAAAAATAATGCTTCCTGAAGAAAAAGAAATTTATTTTAAAGTAGCAATTTCTGTATCTTTGGTTTTATTTGGGTTTGATGGGGAAATGCTGCGTATTTTATTAAGTAATGATACAAAAAATGGACCTTTTAAAGGAGCTCCAAGACTTCCCTCAGTTTATGTGAAAGCCCATGAGGGCATTGATTCAAATGTAGAAAAATTATTATTCTTACATACACAAAAAGACCACATATTTGTTGAACAACTAAAAGCTTTTGCAAAAGTTTTTAGAAATCCACTAGGAAGGGTAGTAAACATTGCTTACTACGCAACGGTAAAATTAGATGAAGAACTATTGCAATACACTAAAGAAAGAGGTGAAGAATGGGTTGAATACTCAAAAATCCCGGACTTAGCATTTGATCATAATGAAATCATTGATTATGCAAAAGAACGGTTGAAACGGAGAGTTAAAAGAAGACCCATAGGTTTTTATCTATTACCGGAACATTTTACCATTTCGCAATTACAAAAGTTGTATGAAACCGCATTAAATCGAGAAATGGATAAAAGGAATTTTAGAAAAAAAATTGTTAATTCTCAATTGATTTTAGAAACAGGTTTAACAGATAATTCCTCGTCAAGAAAATCAGCAAAATTGTATAAATTTGATGAAGAAAAATATCAGAAACTTAGCTTAAAAGGATACGATTTTTTATTTTAAAATTATCAAAAAATACTTCATAAATTAGATGAACAGGAGGAATATTATTCCTCCTGTATTTTTTATATACCATTATAAATGTTGTATATTTACTTAAGTTACTAAATAATAATATATGAGTAGTGATGAAGAAATTTTCGGAAAGCGCCCAAAAGAATATTTTGAAGTAAAAGAAAAAAAATCAATACCTTTTATTCTTTCATGTATTTACATGGGCTTTATGGGCTTTATACCTATCTTTCTGGGTATTCTTGGCTTTATGAAAATTTATTTTCCCGGTGCTCCCGCTTGGTTTTTTATTCTAAATATCATTTTAGGAATAGTAATGATTATCGGATCGATCAGTACCTATTATTTTAAAAAATGGGGAGTTTTTCTTTTCGGTTTGACCTTATTTGTAGATATTTTATTTCATTTATCGTTAGGATTTGAAGAGCTTGATGCAATTAACGGCTTATATTTATTTATAGGTTTTGCTTTAGTTCCCATAATACCTCGATGGAAATTTTTTAACTAAATGATACGATCATACAAAATATTGAAAAATTAAAATATCCTATAGGCACTTTTAAAATTCCTGAAAACATATCTAAAGAAGATATAACTTTATGGATTACTCAATTAAAATCTTTTCCGGAAAGATTAAAACAAGCAGTACTTCCACTATAAGACACGCAGTTAGATACGCCTTACAGATCGGGTGGATGGACTATAAGACAGCTAATGAGCAAGTAATCGGTTATTTACATGGCATGGATATTATCATTTAGCCCATATAACAAATTCAATTGATTTATAGCTATATAGTTCTAATACTCAGTAATCCTTTAAGTTAGTTATAATTGTAATATATAATTTTTTTCTGTATATATACGAAAATCTTAAATGATCCAAAGGTCAGAATCGGCTGAATTTAAAATATGTAGATATTCGAATTAATAAAAAGGCCATAAAATACTGAGAATTTTTTTAATAGCTAAATTAAAATAATAAAGACTTAGTTAACATTGTCGGTTGATATAATTAATCATTAAACGTTACTTTTGTATTTCAATCATTGCCAAATTAAAAATGTATGAGAATAGATATTATAAGTGCGGTGCCAAAACTACTAAAAAGTCCTTTAGAAGAATCAATTATGAAAAGGGCGCAAGACAAAGGATTGGTACAACTATATTTCCATGATTTACGGGATTATGGACAGGGAAATTATAGGCAGATTGATGATACTCAATATGGAGGAGGTGCAGGAATGGTTTTAATGATTGAACCGATTGATAAATGTATTTCCCAACTACTTTCCCAAAGATCATACGACGAAATTATCTATATGACTCCTGATGGCGATACTTTAAATCAGAAAACATGCAATACACTTTCACTAAAAGAAAATATAATTATACTTTGTGGGCATTATAAAGGTGTAGATCAAAGAGTACGTGATTTATATATTACCCGTGAAATATCTATTGGTGATTATGTACTAAGCGGAGGAGAATTAGGAGCTTGTGTACTGGTTGATGCCATAGTCAGGCTGATACCCGGGGTTTTAAGTGATGAGACATCTGCCTTATACGATTCATTTCAAGATAATTTACTTGCACCTCCGGTTTATACCCGTCCGGAAGAATATAAAAATTTGAAAGTTCCGGATATACTCTTGAGTGGTAATTTTGCAAAGATAGATGAATGGAGACAGGAAATGTCTTACAAACATACACAAGAGAGAAGACCCGATTTACTAAATGAAAATTAATACCACTATTAATTAAAAATTATGGATGAAATAATTAATAAAGTCGAAAAAAGCGGACTCATTACTCTAGATTTAGAAGATTTTTATCCTAAAGAACCCAGGATGCTATTTGATTTAAAAGACTATTTATATGAAGGTTTAGTTTTAAGAGAAAAAGAGTTTCGTGAGAGTCTTTCAAAATTGGATTGGAAAATGTATGAAAATGCTTATGTAGCAGTAACTTGTACATCTGATGCAATTGTGCCTTCCTGGTCATATCTATTAATTGCTAATTATTTAACAGGAGTGGCAAAGTTAATATCATTCGGCACTTTAGAGGATTTGGAAAGAGACATATTTACAGAAATTATAGATAAAATGGACGTGGATAGTTATAAAGATAAAAAAATTATTATTAAAGGCTGCTCACGCAAACCCGTTCCACAAAATGCTTATTTACAACTTATACAAAAACTTAAGCCTATAGCTTCTTCCTTAATGTTTGGAGAGGCTTGTAGTACTGTTCCTATTTTCAAAAAGAAAAAATTATAATTTAAAATTTCAAAAAATTACTGACAGGAATAAAAAATTGTTAATAATTTTTAGTTATTTAACTGTTTCATTCACTAGTATTTGACTGTGAAATTATTAACTTAATAAAAGTTTTTGAAAAAGTAAAATTTAGAAAACTGAAGCTAATAATTCAACGATTATTTTTTCTCTAACTTATTTTTTATTCGGTTAGCTTCTTTAATGAATTCATATAAATGTTTAGATTCTCCATTTTCCAAATAAGATTTAAATTTAGTCAACTTTTCCAAATAAGTAGTAAGAATAGGTAGAATATATTTGGAATTTTGTTCAAAAATAGGAAGCCACATATCAACGGAACTTTTAGCCAGTCGAACAGTAGAAGCAAACCCTCCGGATGCTAAATTGAATATGGCAGCATCATCTTTTTCTTTTTCAAGAACGGAAACGGCCAAAGCATAGGAAATAGCATGAGAAAGATGTGAAACATACCCCACATGTTCATCATGAGATTCCGCATCCATAAGAATAAGTCGCGATCCCAAATGATAATAAACTTGAGAAACCAGATGAACTGCTTTTGGATGAGATTCATTGGAGTTGCATAGGATAGCAGCCCGATCTTTAAATAAACCATGAAAGGCAGCAGATGGACCGCTATATTCCGTTCCTGCCATGGGATGAGAAGGGACGAATGATTTTCTGTTTGAATGATTTTTAACCTTTTCAATCAAAGAAGATTTAGTACTTCCCACATCCATAAGTACCGAACCGTCAGGGAGAATATCCAATAGGTGAGGTAGAAGTTTAATGCTTACATCGACCGGAGTGGATAGAATGGTTAATTCGGAAGAACGTATTGCCTCGTCCATCGGCATAATTTCATCGACAATGGATAATTCCAAGGCTTCTTTTTCGTGAAGTTTAGACTTATCGGTCCCTATAACTTTTGAAGCAAATCCGCTTTTTTTAAGATCCAGAGCTATAGAACCTCCAATCAAACCTAATCCGATGACACTTATAGTTTTTGACATATAAAGATTCAAAGATAAAAAAAATCGGTTCTTAAAAAAAGAAACCGATTGGGTATTTTAAAAGTATGTTAAGAACGGCTTATACTGTCATGATCTCTTTTTCCTTAACGGAAAGATGTTCTTCTGCCAATTTAACATATTTATCAGTCAACGATTGTATTTGCTCTTCTCCATTTTTCTTTTCATCTTCTGAAGCACTCTCTATCTTTTTTATATCGGCATTTGCTTCTTGTCTGGCTTTTCGAATACCAACCTTAGAATTTTCGCATTCTGCTTTTGCTTGTTTTACTAAGTCTTTTCTTCTTTCTTCTGTTAAAGGAGGAATGTTAATAATAATATTTTCCCCGTTATTATTTGGAGTAAAGCCTAAATTGGATTGAAAAATAGCTTTTTCAATAGCGCCCAAAGTAGATTTTTCCCAAGGCTGTATACTAAGAGTCATTCCATCGGGAACGGAAATATTGGCAACTTGAGATAAAGGAGTAGGAGTCCCATAATATTCCACTAAAATGTTTTGTAGCATGAGTGGGTTAGCCCGCCCTGCTCGTATTTTATTAAAAGCTGACTCTAAATGTTTTAGAGAGGATTCCATGCTTTCCTTAGTCGTATCTATAATTAAATTTATTTCTTCCATAATTTTCAGATAAGTTGCCTTGCAAATATAAACTATTAATTAATTAAATAGAAACTAAAGTTCCTACTTCTTTACCTTCAATAATTTTTCTTAAATTCCCTTCTTTGTTCATATCAAATACAATGATAGGAAGCGCATTTTCTTGACTTAACGTAAAAGCAGTCATATCCATAATTTTAAGTCCTTTTTTATAAACTTCATCAAATGAAATACTGTTGAATTTTACTGCATTTTTATTTTTTTCCGGGTCTGTATCATAAATACCGTCTACTCGAGTCCCTTTTAAGATAACTTCAGCGTTAATTTCGATAGCTTTTAATGTAGCGGCTGTATCAGTAGTAAAGTAAGGGTTTCCGGTTCCTGCACCAAAAATTACAACTCTTCCTTTTTCCAAATGTCTGTCAGCTCTTCGCTTAATAAAAGGTTCTGCAATTTGATCCATTTTTATGGAAGTTTGCAATCGGGTATGTACTCCCATTGCCTCCAAAGAACTTTGTAAAGCCATTCCGTTAATAACCGTGGCAAGCATTCCCATATAGTCGCCTTGAACCCTGTCAATACCGGTAGCAACTCCCGCAACTCCTCTGAATATGTTTCCGCCTCCTATAACAATTGCTATTTCTACTCCCATTTCAGAAATTTCTTTTATCTGTTTAGAGTAACTTTGAAGAATTTCAGAGCTTATTCCATATTGTTGATTTCCCATTAAAGCTTCTCCACTTAACTTTAAAAGTATTCTTTTATATTTCATGATTAACTAGCGTATATTTATTATTTTTTGACAATGAATTCGAAAAGGATAGTAATGCTATATACTTAAATAGAAGAGTTAAAAGAAAGTAAATAGTTACAGAAAGTACTATAAATAGTAATAAAATCATTTATGTTAAATTTCTGTATGCAAATATAATAAGGAATTTTTTAAAAAATGTAACTGCTTTTTATTTTTCCCTTAATGTGCTGTTCTCACTTCCATTTAAGAATTAAACATATTTTACGATTTATGAATTCATTAAAAATGTTTTCAAATCGGAAAAATTATTTTCAAGAGGCGTAGCCGAACTTATTTTATGATCCAACTCTTTTACTTGTTCAGGTATAATAATTTTATTTTTTAAGTTTTCAGGATATACATCCATAAATTTACAAGGATGAGCAGTAGATAAAAATATGGTGAAATCTTGTGGATGATTATACTTCTTTGCAGCTAAATAAGCAACTGCAGTATGAGGACAAGCGATATAGTTGTATTTTTCATATAATTCATTAATACCGTTCATCGTTTCTGAATCTGTAAATGAATAAGCAGATATAAGATTACGCAAAGAATCTAAGCTTTCATTAAATAAATCGGTTATTCGTACCCAATTACTAGGATTTCCTACATCCATGGCGTTAGATAAAGTTTGTATGGATGGTTTAGGTTCATAAGAACCCTTTTGTAAATATACGGGAACAGTATCATTTACATTAGTAGCTGCAACAAAATGTTTTACAGGGAGACCTGATTTATAGGCTAGTAACCCGGCACCAATATTACCAAAATTTCCACTGGGAACTACAAAAACTATATCTTTCTTATTCTTTTTGACTGCTTGAGCATAAGCATAAAGGTAATAGAAAGTTTGCGGCAATAACCTTGAAATATTGATGGAATTAGCAGAAGTTAATCGTAATTTTGAATTAAGTTCAGCATCATTAAAAGCCATTTTAACTAAAGCCTGACAGTCATCAAAAGTTCCATTTACCTCCAAAGCTCTAATGTTTTGACCGTTTGTAGTCAATTGTTTTCTTTGTATTTCACTGATTTTACCTTTCGGGTATAAAATAGTTACCCGAGTACCTTCAACCCCTAAAAAACCTAAAGCGACAGCACCTCCTGTATCTCCTGAAGTAGCCACCAGAATATCCAACGTTTTATCGTTTTTGTCGGATAAATAAGCCATAAGTCGACTCATAAAACGAGCTCCGAAATCTTTAAATGCTAACGAAGGTCCGTGAAATAATTCCAATACAGCCAAATTTTCTTCTAGTGATACCAATGGGGCATCAAAACTAATCGTTTCCTTTATAATTTTTTCCAAGTCTTTTTTAAGGATATCTTCTCCAATAAAAGAATGGGCAATTTCTAAAGCCATTTCAGGAAAAGAATAATCCGTAATATTCTGAATAAAAGTTTCCGATAATTTTGGGATATGCCAAGGCATATACAATCCTTTATCAGAAGGAAAGCTGGTAAATACGGCTTCTTTAAAAGAAACGGAAAGATTTTTATTATTTGTGCTATATAGTTTCATGATAGAGTAGATTATATGGCTGAATTATGAAAGTACAGTTGCTCCTTTACAATTTATAGGAGAGGAATAACCATTGCTTTCTATTTCGTGATTTTTAAGATGTTCTTTAAGTTTTGAAGTAATTGTTTTTGCTGTTTCAATTCCTTTGGTAAAAGCAACTACTGAAGGTCCGGAACCTGAAATACCGAAACCTAAGGCCCCGCATTCCATAGCAATTCTTCTCATGGCTTCAAATTCGGGTATAAGAATGGAACGGGTAGGTTCAATTAATTTGTCTTGTAAACTTCTGGACAGTAAGTTGTAATCCTCTGTAAATAAACCTGTTATTAATCCGGCAATATTTCCCCATTGGGAAACGGCGTCTTTTAGTTCAACTTTATTCTTTAAAATTTGTCTGGCTGCGCGAGTCTGAACCTCTACATGAGGAAAAATAATGGAACAACAAAGTTCCGTAGGCACGGGAAGGTTAATTACTTCCAACGGTTGATAGCTTCTAATTAAAGTTATCCCACCCATTAAAGAAGGGGCAACATTATCGGCATGGCCATGCCCGCAAGCCAGTTCTTCACCCTTTAAGGCAAAAGGCAACAGTTCTTTTTTAGATAATGGTTCTCCTAAAAGCTGGTTAATAGCATACAGACCCGCTATTGTACTTGCAGCACTAGAGCCCAGACCGCTACCGATAGGCATTTTTTTATGAAGTTCTATTTCAATTCCGTAATTTTTTTTACCTAAAAAATCGAGAATCATTTTTACACATGCACTTACCGTATTTTTATCCGGATGGGTAGGTAAAAGTCCTTGATCTCCGGTTATCTTAGTAATTCTTATTCCGGGTTCATCCACGCGTTTTAAAAAAACTTCATCTCCCGGCTCATTCAACGCTAATCCTAAAATATCATATCCACAAATAAAATTAGCTGAAGTCGCCGGAGCAAATACATGCACACTATCTTTTTCTTTCATCGAAATTTGAAAACGTTCAATTTTTAGTGAGACAAATGTAAGCTAATTATATGTGATTTCAAAAGACTAACTTTTTTAAACAATAGGTGTATCAGGTTTATAATTCTATAAGATTTAATACTTTTCTTAAATATTACGATGCGATTAAGTTGTCCTATTTTTTAATAAATTTTATATGTCTTATTTTATAATAAAGCCTATACCTAAATTAAAAAAAATAGTTTTCAACCTAAAATCTAATAGATATCTAGATTTTATAAAAAATTAATTAGCTCCTACATTAATAAGATCAGCAAAAACCCCCGCTGCGGTAACTTCAGCACCTGCTCCCGGACCTTTTATTACCAATGGATTAAATTTATATCGCTCTGTTGTAAATGAGATAATATTATCACTTCCCGTTAAATTGTAAAAAGGATGAGAAGCATCCACGAATTCCAAATTTACGGAAGCCTTTCCATCTTCCAACTTTCCTATATATCGTAATACTTTATTTTCATTTTCAGCCTTTTCTTTCAGCTCGTTGAAATAAGAATCAGATTTTTTTAATTCTTCATAAAAGTCTTCAATCGAGGGAGCTTTGAAACAGCTTTCAGGAAGGATAGCTCCTAACTCAACATCTTTTTCTTCAATTTGATATCCGGCATCACGCGCGAGAATTATCATTTTACGCATAAAATCTTTTCCGCTCAAATCCTCTCGAGGATCCGGTTCCGTATAGCCTAATTCATGAGCTTTTTTAACAATCTCATAAAAAGAAGTATTGCCTCTAAAATTGTTGAATATATAAGAAATAGTACCGCTTAAAATAGCCTCAATTTTGATGATCCTGTCCCCGCTGGTCATTAAATCCTTTAAAGTCCGTATGATGGGTAATCCGGCTCCTACATTCGTTTCATAAAAGAAATCGACGCCTCTTCTTCTGGCAGTATCTTTTAAATCTTTATAATCTTTATATGAAGAGGAATTAGCTATTTTATTACAGGTAACTACCGAAACATTAGATTCGAAAAGTTCTTTGTAATAAGTTCCGGTCATTGGACTTGCAGTATTATCCACAAAAATACAGTTGGAAAGATTCAATAACTTTATTTTTTGGATGAATTCATCCAAATTAGAGGGTTCTCCCTTATTTATTCTTTCTTGCCATTGTGTAAGATCAATGCCTTCTTCATCAATAATCATTTTTCTGGAATTAGCTATTCCGTTTATCTTTACTTCAATACCATTGTTTTCACGTAAAAAATCACTTTGAGCATCGATTTGTCGCAACAAGGTTGCCCCGATATTTCCTGTTCCTACACTGAATACATGAAGTGTTTTAGTTAGTTGAGTGAAAAACGCATCATGAACAGCATTCAGAGCTTTAGATATATTTTTACGTTTTATTATAACCGAAATATTGTATTCGGATGATCCTTGTGCAATAGCATGTATGTTGATTCCATTACGTCCTAAAGCCTGGAAAAGCTTGCCCGAAATCCCCGGGGTTTGTTTCATATTTTCACCAACTATGGCTAATACACATAAGTTTTCTTCAATGATTGGCGGATTTAGTTTATTGGTTTCCAGTTCCAATTCAAATTCATTGTTGAAAAGCTGTTTTGCTTTATGAACATCCTTGGGCTCAATGGCAAATGTAATGCTGTGTTCGGAAGACGATTGGGTAATAAGGATTACATTAATATGTTCGCGTGCTAATAAAGAAAAAAGTTTGCCGCTGAAGCCAATCTTGCCAATCATTCCGCTTCCCGTAATATTGATCAGGCTGATTTCATCTATGGAAGAAATACCCCGAATCGGGTATGCATTTTTATGAGTATGTTCTTCAATCCTTGTTCCTTTAAAAGAAGGATTAAAGGTGTTTTTCAATACAATAGGTATTTTTTTTCGAAAAGCCGGAATCATGGCTGGAGGATAGATAACTTTCGCTCCAAAATAAGATAATTCCATTGCTTCCGTATAGGAAAGTTCAGATAATGAAAAAGCCTTTTTTACGACACGAGGATCTGCGGTTAACATACCGTCTACATCAGACCAAAGCTCAATTTCTTCTGCATCTAAGGCGGCAGCTATTATGGCCGCCGTATAATCACTGCCTCCTCTTCCTAATGTCGTAATTCGATTGTTTTCATTGGAGGCTATAAAACCTGTAAAAAACATGATTTGATGTGAATGCTCTTTGTAAAACTCTTGCAATAAATGTTCTGTAACGGGAGTATGTACTCGGGCATTTCCAAAATTGCTGTCTGTTTTTATAAGGATTGAAGCATCTACATAAATACTTTCTGAAAAATATTGTTTGGCTATTTGACTCAATAAAAAAGTGGAGCATTTTTCTCCATAACTTAAAATAAGATCTTTGCTTTGAAGACTGAGTTCCCTCAAGCTATAGACTCCTTGCAAAAGATCTTCGATCTCGTTTATAAAAATCTTAATCTGAGTAAATGCAGGATTTTGATTTTTAACCGTAATCATTTCTTTAATAACCGTAAAATGTCTTTGTTCAATTTCAATAAGACCTTTTTTAAAATCCTTTCCCTCAGAGGCAATTTGTGCTAGTTCCGTTAAAATATTGGTAACTCCGCTCATGGCAGATGATACAACTATAAATTTTTCGCCTGAAGCATATTTGTTCTGCAGAATATTAAGTACATTTTGTATACTTTGACCGGAACCGACAGATGATCCTCCAAATTTTACTATTTTCATACGATTACTATCAATTGGTTACAATTTTAGTGAAATTTTATAGGATTAAAAAATATTACTTGAAAATGCATTTAAATATTTTTTATAGAATAAAAGTATATTCAGATAAGTTGTTAAAACTTTGAATTAAATATATGCATAATTTAAGATCAGTTATTTTTATGTAATGTTTGATAAAAAATTAATTATGATTTAACAGAAGTATTACAGCTCAAGATTGTTAATTATATATAAATACATTATATATAAAGATATAAACCATATTAAATAAAAAATAAGTTTTTATTTATTTTTGTGTGGAAAATAAAAGCTTATTAGAGAAAAATATGAATTGGATCTTGTTAATTATCGGCGGTTTGTTTGAAGTCGGATTTACCTTTAGTTTAGGGCAAGCAAAAAATTCTCAAGGAAATGCCGTATACTATTGGTATATCAGTTTTTTAATTTGTATGATTTCGAGCATGTTATTGTTGATTAAGGCTTCTCAAACCCTTCCGTTAGGTACAGCTTATGCAGTATGGACCGGTGTAGGAGCAGTGGGCACAGTATTGTTAGGAATATTTGTTTTTAAAGAACCGGCAACCTTTTGGAGAATATTTTTTATAATTACTCTGGTTAGCTCCATAGTAGGCCTTAAATTTGTATCTAATCACTAAAAGCAATTGATTAATTGTTTATTATAATTTACAAAAGAATTTATTTAAAATTTTTATACATAATTAAAAACGATTTAATCTACTAAATTTTATAAAACAAAAAAAGCAATTAACTTTCAATTAGTTAATTGCTATTTATTTTGATGCATATGAAGGGAGTTGAACCTTATAATTTATTTACATTAGATTATTATTAAATATATTTATATAAAATGTATAAATATAAATAGGTGTAAAATAATCTAATTAAATACAATATAATCGTGCAAATATCATTCATATTCTTGCTTTTGTATAAGCGCAATTATAAATCATAAAACCTTGGCTAATAGTTAATTTCTCTATTGAAGCAAATCTAAATTGGAAATAAGAGCAATAACACTTCGCTTAATTTATAAGAACGAAATAGACCTATTTTATTAATACAGGTTATATTTCACATAGAAAATTTTGGTTTAAAAGTGATGGTAAACAACATGATTTGCCTTATGATAAACTTGCAGGAGTAAAAAAAGAGAAAGATGATTTAGGTAAATTAGAAAACCATATTATTGAAATATTCAATCTAGATAATAATGATGATATTGAAATAAGTAAAGATTTGTTAAAGTTAAAAATAGATATTTTCATTAAGAGAAAACCAGAGAATGAAATTAGCCAATATGACATATCAGAGAAGTATTATAAATTAGGAAAATTAGTATATTTATATGAAAATTAAAACCTGTTATAAATGAAGAAAGTTCTTGCATTTATAAGTATATGTTATCTTATATCAGGTATAATAGGGGTAATTATCTGGAATATTCCGAAGTCACAAAATACTGTTAATCCCATTCAGTTACTATTCACATTGTTATTAATGATTACTCCTGCTTTAGTAGCATTTAAAGTAGAAAAAAGGAAATTTTTGGTAACATCAGAAAAATTTCAATTAAATTTTAAAAATATTAACTGGAAACAAACTTTTAAATATCTGCTGATAACCAATTTGTTACTTCCGATTTTAGTGATGTTTTATGGGTATTTATTTGGGAATGTATTAGAAATTGAACCCTTTGGAAAACTAATTACAAGTTATCGACAATTAAGTCCAGAAATTTTACAAAAAATACCATCTATATTAAAAATCGACTATTTATTATTCCTATTGGTTCCACTAATGTTCATCGCAAGTTTAATGTCCTCAATATCTATAAATGGTTTCATTGCTTTGGGGGAGGAAATTGGTTGGAGAGGCTTTTTAGAGAAAAATTTAAATTTTTCTTTTTTTAAAAAAAATATAATAATCGGGATCATTTGGGGAGCATGGCACACACCCATAATAATATCTGGACATAATTATCCTAACCACCCTTATTGGGGGATTCTTATGATGGTTTTATTATGTATTGCTATATCATTCTACTTTTCTTTTGCCTTAAAAAGAACACAAAGCCTATTTGTCATTGGCGCTTTACACGGAGGGATTAATGCTATTGAACAAACGTTAGCTTTTATACAGATTGATTATAATGATTTATTTGGCCCTATTGGATTATTAATGTTTTTCTCAGTATTAACAGTATTTTTAATAGATTTTACTTTAAGTAAAAAAACAAATGAACCATTAAATTTTATTTCATAAATTTATAATAAGAATATCTCTTTTAAATTTTTTTAAAAAAATAAATGAAAATCCAGTAAATTGTTGAATAAAAAAAATTATGGAAGCTATCTTTTTAGCATCCCTAGAGCTTTATAAGATCATTGTTGAGGAACAGTTTATAAATAAATTTTCTCAAAACAGTATTTATACTTTATTAAAATACCTGTCAAGAATGATTACAAGTTGTACTCCTATTGAAATATCTGTCGGAGTTAGTTTAGGCATATTTTCAAATGATAAGAATCGAATCATGCTAAATAGGTTGAAGCTATTTAAAAATCATGTTTAATTGAACATGAACGAACAATTTACAATTATTTAGGAAATAAATAAACAGCCTCTAAATATGATCTTTTTACATCCATAAGCGAATATTCTTATAAAGAGACGTTAAAATATTTTGAATATGTTTACAAAGATGGTATTAGAAATCATTCTTAGTGTTAATATAATCGTGCAATAGTTTTGAAAATTCTATAAAATAAAAAAGCAACTAACCTTTATTCAGTTAATTGCTTTTAATTTTTGTACGGATGAAGGGAATCGAACCCCCACGCCTCACGGCACTAGATCCTAAGTCTAGCGTGTCTACCAGTTCCACCACATCCGCTTACTGGTTTTGGACTGCAAATATACATTTATTTTATAAAACGGAAAATAATATTTTAATTATTTTTTGAGATTTTGATTAATACATTGATTCAATATAATTTAAAAATCAAACTATTTTAGTAAGGACTATTCATTTAAATATACTAATAATGAATGAGAATAAATTTCAATAGAGTAAGATAATGCGTTGTAAAACAAATCTTATAGGAATAAGGAATGTATAAAAAGTAAATTTAACCCGAAATAAGGTGAGCAAAGGTTCTTATAAACAGTTTAATCACTATAAAACAGTTATTTTGTGTTATTTATAATGATTCCAGATTGTTAAATATAGATTAAAAACAGTTACTTAAACTTTTCAAGTAAAATTCATTATTGTATATTTGCAACCTAACATTAAAATAAAAATGACTAAAAACGGTGTAAGCCCTGATAAAGAGATAGTTTTTAGCAGCGAATCCTTAAATAAAGTACATGAAATAATTGCAAGATATCCGGAAGGTAAGCAAAAATCTGCTTTAATTCCTGTGTTGCATTTGGCTCAAAAAGAATTTGGAGGATGGCTAGATGTCCCTGTTATGGATTATGTGGCTTCTTTATTAAATATTTCACCAATAGAAGTATATGAAGTAGCTACTTTTTATACAATGTTTAATATGCAGCCTGTCGGAAAATATGTGTTGGAAGTATGTAGAACCGGTCCATGCATGTTAAATGGAAGCGATCAAATCATAGAACATATTAAAGAAAAATTGCAGATAAAAGAAGGAGAAACAACCGCAGATGGTATGTTTACTCTAAAACCGGCAGAATGCTTAGGCGCTTGCGGGTATGCCCCTATGATGCAAATTGGTAAATTTTATCATGAACATCTGACAAAAGAAAAAGTAGATGAAATCATTGACCTTTGCAGGGCGGGAAATATTGCAATTGATTAAACAATAAGTTAGAAGCATATATTATAATATAATGAGTAAAAAATTATTGCTTAAAAATATTGATGTAGAAGGAATAAAAACTTTTGAAGTTTTTAGAAAGCATGGAGGCTACACTGCAGCGGAAAAAGCCCTTAAAATGACTCCTGATGAAATTTTGGAAGAAGTTAAGACCAGTGGACTTAGAGGGCGTGGAGGTGCCGGATTTCCTACGGGGTTGAAATGGAGCTTTTTGGCTAAGCCGGAAGGAGTGCCGCGCTATTTAGTGGTTAATGCAGATGAATCAGAGCCGGGAACTTTTAAAGACCGATATTTAATGGAATATATACCTCATCAATTAATAGAAGGTATACTTATTTCATCTTTTTGTTTAGGAGCCAACGTTTCCTATATATATATACGAGGAGAATATTCTTGGATTCCCGAGATCTTAGAACACGCAATACAAGAAGCAAAAGCCAATGGCTTTTTAGGTAAGAATATAAAAAATACAGGATATGATCTGGAAATTTATGTTCAACGCGGTGCAGGAGCTTATGTATGCGGAGAAGAAACCGCATTGTTGGAATCTTTAGAAGGAAAACGAGGTAATCCTAGATTGAAGCCACCTTTTCCGGCCGTTAAAGGGTTATACCAATGCCCTACCGTGGTTAATAACGTAGAAACCATTGCAACTGTACCGGCTATTATTTCCATAACCGGAGCAGAATATGCTAAAATGGGAGTAGGAAGATCTACGGGGACTAAATTAATTTCCGCTTGTGGAAACTTGAATAAACCGGGAGTATATGAAGTTGACTTCAATTTAAGTATAGAAGAATTTATTTTCAGCGAAGAATATTGCGGAGGAATACCTAAAGGTAAAAAATTGAAAGCCTGTATTCCGGGTGGATCATCAGTTCCTATTTTACCCGCTAAATTATTACTAAAGACAGCTAACGGCGAAACCCGTTTGATGAATTACGAAAGTATGGCAGATGGAGGGTTTATTACTGGAACAGCCTTAGGTTCAGGTGGATTTATAGTGTTAGATGAAGACCAGTGTATAGTAAGACATACGATGACTCTGGCGCGTTTTTATAATCATGAAAGTTGTGGACAATGTACACCTTGTCGCGAAGGGACCGGATGGATGTACAGAATACTAAAAAAAATAGAAGAAGGACGGGGAACATACGACGATATCGATTTGCTATGGAATATACAAAGTAAGATAGACGGTAATACGATATGTCCTTTAGGAGATGCAGCGTCCTGGCCGGTTGCAGCAGCTATTAGACATTTTAGAGATGAGTTCCAATGGCATATAAATAATCCAGAATGTTTAACAAAAAATTATGGTATAGCTGAATATGCAACTATTTAACAAAAGTAATTTATTGTTTTTATTAGCAATATTTACAATTGGTGCAGTAGATGCCCAAGAACAAGAAAAGAACAAAAGAAAAGCCCACAGAAAAGGTGAAGTATACGCCTACTGGGGTTGGAACCGAGCCTATTATGGAAGGTCATCCGTCCATTTCACAGGTAATGATTATAATTTTACCCTACATGGAGTAAAAGGCGATGATAAGCCGATTGGCTGGAATTTTCACGATTTTTTAGACCCAACCAGAGTAACGATACCTCAAGTAAATTATAGAATCGGTTATTTCTTCAAAGATAACTGGGCAGTTTCTTTAGGTATGGATCATATGAAATATGTAGTTAGACCGGGGCAATGGGTTAAATCAACAGGAACAATTAACACTCCCGGATATGAGGATGCAATCGTTGACGGAGAATACATTTATTTAACTGATGATTTTTTACATTTAGAACATACTGACGGTCTAAATTACTTGAATGCAGAAATAGAATATTATCACAATTTCATAAGCTCCGGCTTTTTTAAATTTAATAGTATAGCAGGAGGAGGTTTAGGATTGCTGATCCCAAAAACCAATGCAACTATAATGAATAATGAAAGACATGATAAATTTCATTTAGCAGGATGGGGGGTAGATGCAAAAGTGGGAGCAGAATTGCTGTTCTGGGATCTTTTTTTCCTTAGAACAGAATTAAAAGAAGGAGTTATATCCATGCCGGATATTAGAACAACATCCAATAGTTCAGATAAAGCTTCTCAAAATATTTTGTATCTCCAATGGAATTACACATTCGGATTCAGTTGGCATTTTTAATGCACCAAGATATATTAAAATCTAATGAACGAAGAACCAAATAAAATAAAAGTAACAATAGATGGAATTACTGTAGAAGTAAATCCAGGGATTCCAATTGTAGAAGCAGCACGACAAATAGGAGGAGCCTCTGTTCCGCCTACTATGTGCTATTATAGTAAATTGGAAGGAAGTGGGGGACGTTGCCGCACTTGTTTGGTGGAAGTGACTAAAGGATCAGAAAAAGATCCACGTCCTATGCCTAAGTTAGTACCGGCTTGTCGTACCAATGTAATGGATGGTATGGAAGTTAAAGTTATTACTTCTGAAAGAGTAATACAAGCCGTACAAGGAGTTACAGAATTTTTATTAATTAACCATCCTTTAGATTGTCCTATATGCGACCAGGCAGGAGAATGTAAACTTCAGGATTTGGCTTATGAGCATGGGTTGGATAAAACCCGTTCTGAATTCCCAAGAAGAACTTTTCAATCCGATGATTTAGGACCGTACATAAAATTAAACATGAACCGATGTATTCTTTGTGCAAGATGTGTATTAGTTGCCAATCAACTTACCGACCAAAGAAATCAAGGGATACTATTCAGAGGAGATCATGCGGAAATAAGTACATACATAAGCAAAGCTATTGAAAATGATTTTTCAGGAAACATGATCGATGTTTGTCCGGTAGGAGCTTTAACAGATAGAACCGCTCGATTTAAAAGTAGAGTTTGGTTTACAGAACCTGTAAATGCAACTTGTACTTGTGAAAAATGCAGCGGCAAAGCAGTATTATGGATGAAAGGAGATACCATTATACGGGTAACAGCGCGAAAAGATGCATACAATGAAGTAGAAGAATTTATATGCAATGATTGTCGATTTGAAAGAAAAGACCTGAATTATTGGAATATAGAAGGTCCTGCCCATATCAGCGATCATTCTGTAATTTCGGTAAATCATTACGAATTACCATTACCTAAAAATGATCCGCATTATAAAATCGAAAAATTTAAAGCTAAAACATTAGAATAATATATATAATATGTGGTTTACAGTAGTATTGGTAGTTATTTTATTTGCGTTGTGTTTAGGAGCTGCAGCTTATGAAACCTTAATGGAGCGAAAAGTAGCAGCCTTTTTACAAGATAGAATAGGACCCAATAGAGCAGGAATATTTGGTTTAATGCAACCTTTATGCGACGGAGGAAAACTTTTTTTCAAAGAAGATTTTGTTCCAAAAAATGCAGAAAAATGGTTGTTTATCATATCACCGGGAATATTAATGCTAATAGCATTAAGCACAGGAGCAGTGATTCCTTGGGGAAAATCTTTATTTATAGCAGGAGAATCTCATTTAGTTCAAGTAGCAAACATTGATGTAGGAGTTCTGTATATAATGGGTATTGTATCCATCGGAGTATACGGAATCATGCTGGGAGGTTGGGCTTCCAATAATAAGTATTCATTGTTAGGGGCTATAAGAGCTTCTTCACAAATGATCTCTTACGAGTTGGCTATGGGATTATCCCTTCTTTCAATCATTATGATGACAGGAACATTGGATTTAAGAGCCATGGTAGAGCAACAAGCTTCCAACTTATACGGATTATCATTTTTAAATGGTATGGCTTGGAATGTATTTTATCAACCCTTAGCATTCGTATTGTTCGTTACCTGTTCGTTTGCAGAACTAAACAGAGCCCCTTTTGATTTGGCAGAGTGTGAATCCGAGCTGATCGGAGGTTATCATACAGAATACGGATCCATGAAATTCGGTACATTCCTTTTTGCTGAATATATAAACATGTTTATTAGTTCAGCTTTAATAAGCACTCTATTTTTTGGAGGTTACAGCTTTCCGTTTATGAATGAATTGGCCAAAAACGGAACACTCGGAGAAAATGCAATAGGAATTATAAGTATAGTAGCATTTTTAATAAAAATAGTCTTTTGTATATTCTGTTTTATGTGGGTAAGATGGACATTACCTAGATTCAGATACGACCAATTAATGCGTTTAGGTTGGAGAGTCATGATACCTTTGTCCATTCTCAATTTATTAATAACTGCTACTATAGTAGTATTTGGCTAAAATAAAGAAAAAAGTAAAGAAAGAAATTAAATTTATGCAGAGGCTTACCAATAAATCTAAGATAATTTCAAATAAAGAAATGACCTTAAAAGAAAAGATATATCTTCCTGCAGTATTAGGAGGTATGAAAATCACTTTTAGTCATTTTTTCAAAAAACCGGTTACCACTTCATATCCAGAAAAGAAAAGAGAGTTTAGTCCTGTATATAGAGGCAGACATGTACTCAAAAGAGACGATGAAGGAAGAGAGCGTTGTACAGCTTGTGGATTATGTGCATTAGCCTGTCCGGCTGAAGCCATTACAATGGTTGCCGCTGAAAGAAAGCGAGGAGAAGAACACTTATATAGAGAGGAAAAATATGCTGAAAACTATGAAATAAACATGTTACGATGCATATTTTGCGGAATGTGTGAAGAAGCATGTCCTAAAGAAGCCATATTTCTTACTGACCGTTTAGTAATGCCGGAACATTTACGCAAAGAATTTATCTACAAGAAAGATAAGCTTGTAGAAAGCATGGACAATAGAATAGACGTTTCACAAAGGCAAATAAAAAAATATACGGTAGAAAAATAAAGAATATGGAAGCAATTTTGTTTTATTTAATATCTGCTAGTGCAATTGTGAGCGCATTATTTGTTGTATTCAGTAAAAACCCTATGTACAGCATCATTTCATTGATCATAACCTTTTTTTCCATATCAGGTTTATATATAATGTTAAATGCTCAATTTTTAAGTGTAGTTCAAATTATAGTTTACTCCGGAGCCATTATGGTTTTATTCCTATATGTGCTCATGATGTTGAATTTGAAAGAAAAAGACGAGCCATTAAAAGGAAGTGCTTTTCGAATTTTGGCAACCATATGCGGAGGATTAGTATTCATTGGATTTATTGGAGCATTAAGAGGATATCAACAAATAGATTTTCCTACGAATCCCGACAGTCAAATTGGATTAACTAAAAATTTAGGACACTTATTATTTAGTCAATACGTATTACCCTTCGAATTAGCTGGGATTCTATTTTTAGGTGCATTAGTTGGTGCAGTTATGATAGGAAAAAGAGATTTATAAAAAAATATTTATTTTCTTGAAACAAAAAAGAAATGGTTAACAGTTTATTACAAAGTATACCGGTAGATTATTTTATATACTTATCCGCATTACTATTTTGTATAGGAGTAACAGGAGTATTAGTAAGAAGAAATGCAATCATAATTTTAGGATGTGTGGAGCTGATGTTGAATTCAGTGAATCTATTGTTGGCAGCATTTTCTGCCTACAAAGGAGATGCAGACGGTCAAATATTAGTATTTTTTATTATGGTTGTGGCAGCAGCCGAAGTTGCAGTAGGATTAGCCATCATAACCATGATGTATAGAAATACACGATCTGTAGATGTTAGCTTATTTAATAGATTAAAAGGATAAGAAATGGAGAATATAATATATTTAATACCAATTTTACCACTTATAGGATTTATTATTTGTGGAATTTTTGGAAGTAAAATGCCTAAAACGGCAGTAGGAACAATTGCTAATCTTGCTGTTTGGATACCTTTTTTTCTATCCGTATATTTATTTTGCACGTTTACAGAACCCGTTAAAGCATCCCTGTTTAATTGGTTTGCAGTTGACGCTTTAAAAGTTAACTTTTCCTTTCAAATAGATCAATTATCCTTAGTGATGATGATGATTGTTACAGGAATCGGATCTTTAATTCATCTGTATTCCATTGGATATATGCATGAAGATAAAGGCTTTTATAAATTCTTTTCTTATTTAAATCTCTTTATATTTTCCATGCTCTTGTTAGTAATGGGAAGTAATTTCTTAATACTATTTATAGGATGGGAAGGAGTAGGATTTTGTTCCTATTTACTTATTGGCTTCTGGTATACCAATAAAGAATATGGATATGCTGCCAGAAAAGCATTTGTAATGAATAGAATAGGAGACTTAGGGCTCTTAATAGGAATATTCATGTTATTTTATTACTTTGGAAGTGTAGAATACTCCGACATAGCAGCTAAAGCCCATTTATTTAAATTAAATGACCCTATATTAATTACAGCTACTGTATTTCTATTCATAGGAGCTATGGGTAAATCTGCTCAAATACCACTTTATACATGGTTACCTGATGCGATGGCAGGGCCTACACCGGTTTCTGCATTAATTCACGCCGCTACCATGGTAACAGCAGGTATTTATATGATTATCAGATCCAATGCCATTTATAGTTTAGTGCCGATTACTCTGGACTTTATCATGTATATTGGTTTAGCTACTTCTATACTCGCAGCATTCATCGGATTAAGACAGAACGATATAAAGAAAGTGTTGGCTTATTCAACAGTTTCACAACTGGGACTAATGTTTACCGCTTTAGGAGCAGAAGCTTACACTACTGCTTTATTCCATGTAATCACTCACGCATTCTTTAAAGCTTTATTATTTTTAGGTGCGGGTAGTGTTATTCATGCGATGAGTGGAGAACAAGATATGAGATACATGGGAGGATTAAGAAAAAAAATCCCGGTAACTTATTGGACATTCCTAATTGGAACATTAGCTATTTGCGGAATACCACCTTTAGCAGGGATGTTTTCTAAAGACGAAATTTTAGTAGCACTTTGGACTAAAAACAAAATTATTTGGGGACTTACCTTGTTCTCAGCTGCTTTAACCTGTATATATATGTTTCGCTTACTATTCCTTACATTCTTTGGAGATTTCAAAGGTACTGAGGAGCAAAAGAAACATTTGCATGAAAGTCCGGCTATAATGACCATACCTTTATTGGTTTTAGCTTTATTAACCGTTGTAGGCGGAGGAATAAACTTACCTCATTATTTAGGAGAAGGAATTTCTCAAAAATTGTCGCATTGGTTGCATCCTATTTATGTAGGTTTACCTATACATCAAGAACCTTCTTTAGGTACTGAAATGATGTTACTAGGAATAACTTTAGCTGTAATAGCTGTTGTAGCCCTTGTTACCTACAACAAATATGTTACCCGAAAAGTACAGGCAACTATTGTAGAAAATATGACCGGATGGGAAAAATTTTCAGCACATGCTGCTTATATCAATGAATTTTATAATGAAGTTATTGTTAATCCGGTTTTAAACTTAGGAAAATTTCTGAAAAATATAGTTGATAAATATATAGTAAACGGAATAGTAGAAGGAACAGCAAAAACAGTTAAGGGATGCGGAAGTGTCCTTAGACTAATACAAAACGGAAATGTAGAATTTTATGTATTTGCAATGTCCTTGGGAATATTCATATTATTATTAGTTGCAGAATTTTTAAGTCATTAATTAAAATACAAAAAGTAAAAAGATATAATGTTAACTTTAGCAGTACTACTTTTACCAATCATAGGATCAGGCTTATTATTTGCCTTAAAAGGGAATATTTCAAAATATATAGCATTTATAATTGCAATATCCGAATTGGTATTAACCGCTATTATATGGTGTAATTTCAAAGCAGATTCAGGAATTCAGTTTGAATTTGGAAAAGAGTTGTATTTTTCACCGATTAAATCTACGTTACATTTCGGAGTTGACGGATTAACTGTCCTAATGCTTCTATTAACCAATGTATTAACGCCAATTATACTTTATTCATCATGGAACGATGAACGCCCTTCCGGCTTTTATGCATTAATTTTATTAATGCAATTTGGATTAGTGGGTATTTTCTCTTCCTTAGATGGTTTAATGTTTTATGTATTTTGGGAAGTAACTTTAATTCCTATTTGGTTTATATGCGGAATTTTTGGAACAGGTGAAAACAGATTGAAAATAAACTATAAATTTTTTATTTATACTTTTTTTGGATCTTTATTTATGCTTGTTGCACTAATATATGTTTACTTGCAAGCGGGATCATTTGACTTAAATGCCTTATATGCAGTTAAAATTCCTGCACAAGCTCAAACATTCATTTTTTGGATGTTTTTCTTAGCATTTGCAATCAAATTACCCATATTTCCTTTCCACACTTGGCAAGCAGATACCTATACAATGGCTCCTACCCAAGGCTCCATGCTATTATCCGGTATCATGCTTAAAATGGGAGTATTTGGAATCATAAGATATTTATTACCTCTTTCACCTGAACCGGTAGGAGGAACTTCCGGTTCCATAGCCTTAATTTTATCAATTATTGGAATTGTATATGCATCTTTAATCGCTATCGTTCAAAAAGATATTAAGCGACTAATTGCTTTCTCTTCAATGGCACACGTGGGACTTATTGCTGCAGGTATATTTGCAAGTGCAATCGTATCCATGCATTGTGGTATTGATAGTACCGGTATTGAAGGAGCCTCAATTCAAATGTTGGCACACGGAGTTAATGTGGTCGGTTTATTTTATGTAGCGGATGTATTAATTAAAAAATTCGGCACCAGAGATTTAAGTAAAATGGGAGGATTAGCATCTAAAGCTCCATTTTTAGCTGTTTTATTTATGATAATCTCTGTTGGAACTATGGCTGTTCCGTTAACCAATGCATTTATAGGTGAATTCCTTTTATTGAAAAGTATTTTTACATTAAGCATTTGGGGAGCAATTATAGCCGGATTAACCTTAATCTTATGTGCCGTTTATATTACCAAAATGTACGGAATGTCAATGTTTGGTAAAGGAAATCAAGAATTTTTAGAAGGTCAGAAAGATATTAATTTACAAACTAAATTAGGATTGATCGTAATAGCGGCTTTAATTATAGTTTGTGGAATTTATCCTCAACCCCTATTATCATTATCTTCAGAAACGGCTCAACACATAGTATCTCTTTTAGTTAAATAAGTTACTTGATCAATAAGTAGCAATTTTTCTAATAGTTGTAATTTTCGGGTTAGTTTAAAAAATTTAACATTTTGAAATTTGGCAGATATTGATGATATAAATTCATTTCTATTGATAATTTTACTATGAAAATGAGTGATAAATGTGAAAAATTTGGAAAAAGACTATTCCAAGAAATAAATCATTTATTATTCATATCAATTGTTGTTGAAATTTATCTTCCTTTTATTATTTACAAAATTATTTAGCTAATTAAAGCATAAAATGTTTTTTTATTTCCAATTTCTAATCTAAAATTAGAGATTAAGAAACTATCATCTTTAAGAAAAGGAAGAAAATAATTCAAAAATTGTAAATAATAATTTTAAAGTTGTTTACTTTTTATATTTCTCCAGAAGTTTTAAATTTACAAAATGTCAGATTTATTAGATCCGGATAAGAATAAATATTCAAAAGAAGATATCGCTCAAGAAGAGCAGGTGCGTCCTAAAAGTTTTTACGAATTTGTAGGTCAATCTCATATTATGGATAATCTGGAGATTTTTGTAAAGGCTGCCAAATTAAGACGCGAATCTTTGGATCATGTATTACTACACGGTCCTCCGGGGCTAGGTAAAACTACTTTAGCTAATATCATTGCAAATGAATTAAATGTTGGAATAAAAATCACTTCAGGGCCTGTATTAGATAAGCCCGGTGATCTGGCAGGTTTATTGACCGGATTGGAAGAAAATGATGTACTGTTCATTGATGAAATCCATAGGCTTTCTCCCATAGTTGAAGAATACTTGTATTCAGCCATGGAAGATTATAAAATAGACATAATGATTGAAAGCGGGCCCAATGCTCGATCAGTTCAAATCAATTTAAATCCTTTTACCTTAATTGGAGCAACGACCCGCTCGGGATTGTTAACAGCTCCGCTTAGGGCGCGTTTTGGAATTAACTTTAGATTTGAATACTATCACACAGAATTATTAAGCAGTATTGTGGAAAGAAGTTCGCGCATAATGAATATGCCGATAGATACGAAGGCTGCTATAGAAATAGCTTCCCGTAGCAGAGGAACTCCGCGTATTGCCAATGCGTTGCTACGAAGAATCAGAGATTTTGCGCAAATTAAAGGTAATGGAAAGATAGATCTTACCATTTCTGAAATTGGTTTAGAAGCGTTAAAAGTAGACAAACACGGTCTAGATGAAATGGATAACAAGATTTTAAGTACCATTATTGATAAATTTAAAGGAGGACCGGTAGGATTAACAACTATAGCAACAGCAGTAGGAGAAAATCCGGGAACTTTAGAAGAAGTATATGAACCTTTTTTAATTCAAGAAGGCTATCTTATGCGTACACCCAGAGGTAGAGAAGCAACTGAAAAAGCCTATAAACATTTAGGCAAAATAAAAATGCCGGGTAATCAATCTGAACTATTTTAATATGAAATCCTATATCTATTTATTTATAGCTATATGCTTAGAGACGGCGGGGACCTCTTTACTTCCGATGACTAAAGAATTTACTAAATGGAAACCAACAGTCCTTTTTTTTGCTCTCTTTTTTGCAGCTTTATATAGCCTGACTAAAGCCATTAGAGTCATACCAATCGGGATAGCCTATGCTATTTGGTCAGGAATAGGAATTGTATTAATAAGTCTTTCAGGCTATTTTTTATACAAACAAAAATTAGATATTCCGGCTATTATTGGAATCGTATTTATCATCATAGGCGTACTTATTATAAACCTATTTTCCAAAACAGCAGGACATTAACTTCAAATAAATAAACAAATGATACTTATTGAAAACGCTACAATTATAAATGAAGGACAATCGTTTATAGGATCGGTTTTACTGGAAAAAGATATCATTTCCGAAATATACAGAGGCGAGGTTCCTGCGGAAATTAGCGCTCAATCAACCAAAATAAATGCAGAAGGTTTATGGCTGATTCCCGGAGTTATCGACGATCAAGTACATTTCAGAGAACCGGGATTAACCCATAAAGGAGATATTCATAGTGAAAGCCGTGCTGCTCTAGCCGGTGGAGTAACTTCATATATGGAAATGCCTAATACCAATCCACAGACCACAACAATTGAAGCCTTGGAAAATAAGTTTGCCCTTGCTTCACAAAAATCGTATGCGAACTATTCATTTTACCTGGGAGCGACCAATGATAATAGAGAAGAATTAATGAAAGTTAATCCCAAGAAGGTTTGCGGAATAAAAATATTTATGGGTTCATCCACAGGAAATATGCTGGTTGACAATAAAAAAGCCCTGGAGACTATTTTTTCTGAGGTTAATATGCTGATTGCAGTTCATTGCGAAAAAGAAGAAATTATAAAGAAAAATATCGAAAAATATAAAGCTATTTATGGCGAATATATACCCATACCCTGTCATCCTTTAATTAGAAGCGTAGAAGCTTGCTATCAATCCTCATTCGAGGCAATTGAATTAGCCCATAAATATGGAACACGTCTTCATGTTTTACATATATCCACAGAAAAAGAATTGAGTTTATTTGAAAATAAACCATTAGAAGAAAAGAAAGTTACCGGAGAAGCTTGCGTACACCATTTGTGGTTTACCGATGAAGATTATGAAAAATTAGGATCCAAAATAAAATGGAATCCAGCAGTAAAAACAAAAAAAGACCGAGATTCTATACTTAAAGCAGTTGTAGAAGATCGGTTAGACGTTGTTGCAACTGATCACGCTCCGCACTTATTGAGTGAAAAAGAAGGCGGATGCTTGCAAGCTGCCTCAGGAGGTCCTTTAGTACAACATTCTTTAGTAATGATGATAGAATTATTTAAACAAGGGAAAATTACCAAAGAAAAAGTTATTACTAAAATGTGTCATGCCCCGGCCCAACTGTATCAGATTAAAAAAAGAGGCTATATACGTAAAGGATATTATGCAGATTTAGTTTTGATTAATCCTGAAAAGCCATATACAGTATCACAAGAGAACATTCTTTACAAATGTCGATGGTCACCGTTAGAAAATATAACTTTTAGTTCATCCGTTGAAAAAACTTTTTTGAACGGAAAATTGGCTTACAGTGAAGGAGAAGTAAAAGAAGTAAGAGGAATGGCATTAGAATTTGAAAGATAAAATTGTATAAAAAATTAAGTCAAGAATTAAAGTCTGGGAAATATTTGCATGAGTAAGCAGAAAATACATAAAACGAATGCGGCGAGATTACTAGATTTACACAAAATTACATATGATCTTATTCCCTATGAAGTAGATGAAAATGATTTAAGCGCCATACATGTAGCAGAGATTTTAGGGGAAAATATAAATCAGGTTTTTAAAACCTTGGTATTAGAAGGGGATAAAAATGGTTATTTTGTTTGTGTAATTCCCGGAAATGAAGAAATTAATTTAAAGCTTATGGCATTATTATCCGGTAATAAAAAATGCGACTTGATTCCGATGAAAAATCTAATAGGATTAACGGGCTATATCAGAGGAGCATGCTCACCCATAGGCATGAAAAAATTATTTCCAACCTATATAGAAGAATCCTGCTTGAATTTCGATTCCATTTACATTAGTGCCGGACAAAGAGGATTACAAATTCAATTAAAAGCACAAGATTTAATTAAACTCCTTCAAGCAAAAATTTTTAAAAACAATTGAATAAAATCAATAAATATTTTTTGTGTTCATAAAAACAAAAAAGGTTTTAATATTAAGATAACAATTTCGTAAAGAGATAATTACAATCCAAGAATAAATAAAAAATTATTTTCGATATATTTAAAAAACGCAATAATTTCATTTATAAAACTTTCGTAAATTTGTATCCTAAAAATTTTAGAAGAATGATAAAAATTACTCTTCCTGATGGAAGTGTGAAAGAATTTGAAAATTCCGTAACACCGTTGGACATTGCCAAATCCATATCTGAAGGTTTGGCTAGAAATACAATTTCTGCAATAGTAAATGGTAAACAAGTTGAAATTACTGATCCTATTACGGAGGATGCAACGGTACAATTATTAACATGGAATGATGATTTAGGTAAGAAAGCGTTTTGGCATTCTTCTGCCCACTTATTGGCACAGGCGATTATGGAGTATTATCCAAATGCCAAATTAACTATTGGTCCGGCCATTGAAAACGGATTTTATTACGATGTTGATTTTGGAGATGAAGTTTTTTCAGAAAAAGATTTTGAAAAAATTGAAAAGAAAATGTTGGAAAATGCCAAAAAAGACTCCACATTCGCAATCCGTTCTGTTTCCAAAAATGAAGCATTAGAAGCCTATAAAGATAATCCGTTTAAAACTGAATTAATTGAAAATTTAGAAGATGGATCGATCACATTTGTAACACACGATAATTTTACTGATTTATGTAGAGGTGGACATATTCCTTCTACCGGAATAATTAAAGCCGTAAAAGTATTAAATGCAGCAGGTGCTTATTGGAGAGGCGATGAGAAAAATAAACAGTTGGTTCGTGTCTATGGAATTTCTTTTCCAAAACAAAAAGAATTAACAGAATACTTAGAAAGAATAGAAGAAGCAAAAAAGCGTGATCATAGAAAATTAGGAAAAGAGCTACAATTATTTACTTTTTCCGAAAAAGTAGGAGCAGGATTACCTTTATGGTTACCAAAAGGAGCAAAACTAAGACAAAAACTTATTGACTTTTTAGGAGCGGCACAGCGAAAAGCAGGATATGAAATTGTAGCAACCCCTCATATTGGGCATAAAGATTTGTATGTTACCAGCGGACATTATGAAAAATACGGAGCAGATAGCTTCCAACCTATAAAAACACCTAATGCGGGTGAAGAATTTTTATTAAAACCGATGAATTGTCCACACCACTGTGAAATTTATCGATCTTCCCCTTGGTCGTATAAAGATTTACCGAAACGATTCGCAGAATTTGGAACCGTTTATAGGTATGAGCAAAGTGGAGAGTTGCATGGACTTACCCGAGTAAGAGGATTCACTCAGGATGACGCCCATATCTTTTGTACTCCGGATCAATTGATCGGGGAATTTGAAAATGTAATAGATCTCGTATTATATACATTTAAATCCTTAGGATTTAACGAATTTATTGCCCAAGTTTCATTGCGAGATAAAGAAAATAAAGAAAAATACATTGGAAGTGATGAAAATTGGGAGAAAGCTGAAAATGCGATTAAACAAGCAGCTGAAAAGAAAGGATTGCCGACAGTTGTTGAATATGGCGAAGCAGCTTTTTACGGACCAAAGCTCGATTTTATGGTTAAAGATGCCTTAGGTAGAAATTGGCAATTAGGTACTATTCAAGTAGACTATAATTTGCCTGAAAGGTTTGATCTTTATTACATAGGAGCAGATAATGAGAAACATCGTCCTGTAATGATACATAGAGCGCCTTTCGGTTCTTTGGAACGCTTTGTGGCCATTCTGTTAGAACACACTGCCGGAGATTTACCTTTATGGTTAAGTCCTGAACCATTTATTATACTTCCTATTAGTGAAAAGTATGTAGATTATGCAAAAAAAGTTTTGGATTTAATGGAAAATTCGGATATTTGCGGACGAATAGACGATCGTAACGAAAAGACAGGTAAAAAGATACGAGATGCAGAGATCAATAAAATTCCTTACATGTTTGTAGTAGGAGAGAAGGAAGCTTCCTCCGATACTGTGTCGATTCGTAAACGTGGAGAAGGAGATTTAGGTACTTTTTCTTTAGAAGAAGTAGTAACGATGATGAAAAAAGCAACAAATAATCAATAAAATTTAAATACCATAGCACTTAACAGAAATAATTCAAGAGGGAAGTATATCCCAAAGAAGCAAGAGCCAGAACACAAAATTAACGGAAAAATTGATGTTCCGGAAGTTCGTTTAGTAGGAGATAATGTTACTCAAGGAATCTATCCTATAAAAGAAGCATTAGCTATTGCCGAAGATTTAGAGTTGGATTTGGTAATGATCACAGAAAGTGCAAATCCACCTGTTTGTAGAGTTGTTGATTATAAAAAATTCCTGTACGAACAGAAAAAGAAGCAAAAAGAACTTAAATCTAAGCAAACCAAAGTAGTGGTTAAAGAAATTCGTTTTGGACCACAAACCGACGAACATGATTTCGAATTTAAAAAGAAACATGCTCAAAAATTTTTGGAAGAAGGTTCTAAACTAAAAGCTTACGTTTTCTTTAAAGGGCGTTCCATTGTTTTTAAAGACCAAGGACAAATTTTATTATTAAGATTAGCGCAAGAATTAGAAGAATGGGGTAAAGTAGAGCAAATGCCAAAGCTCGAAGGGAAAAGAATGATTATGATGATGTCTCCCAAAAAATAAGATAAAAATAAATAGCTACAAAAATAGCTATTTATTCTTTTATAGTAAGTATACATAAAAAGAGCTCTTTATTTTTTATTCTGATCTTATCTTGATAGTAACTAAATTTGTATTACTTATCAATTGAGTAAGATAAAACATCAATTTTAAATTTAAAATTGATACCTATAGACTTATATAATTTTTTACAATTATTAGTTAGTTAACTTGGATGTTATTTTTTCCATGTTCAAAGAATACGTAATTTATTTTCATAATTTTTTTAGATATGGTTATTTTACTCATAAATAAATGTAATTAAACCATTGATAAAGAAATTCATTGGTTTTATTAATATATTATATTGTATTTTTTTAATGATATAAATTTATCATTTGGGAATTTTAAAAATAAAATATCAGAATAGAAAAGGAAAGTCTAAACAAAAAATTTTGCTAAAGTCTAAATGATTTGTTTATTTTTTGAAAAATATCTAATTTTGTATCATTGATAACGAGGTAAATAAATAAGAAAATGCCAAAATTAAAAACAAAATCAGGTGCTAAAAAGCGTTTTTCAATTACCGGATCAGGTAAAATTAAAAGAAAACATGCATTTAAAAGTCACATTTTAACTAAAAAAAGCACAAAACGTAAACGTAATCTGACGTATTCTACTTTAGTAGATATCGCAGACGAAAAAAGCGTTAAAAGACAATTATTAATTAAGTAAGAGAGAATATCTTTTTAAAGATATTCCGGTTTTTTAAAAATCATTTAAGAGTTTAACCCTGGATTGGGTAAAAGAAGAGAAGATAAAAAATACTTCCACCCACTTCAAAAAAACAAAAAAGTATGCCAAGATCAGTCAATTCAGTAGCGTCAAGAGCGCGCAGAAAAAGAGTCCTAAAATTAGCTAAAGGCTATTACGGGAGAAGAAAAAATGTTTGGACAGTAGCGAAAAATGCTGTTGAAAAAGGTTTGCAATATGCCTATGTAGGTAGAAAGCAAAAGAAAAGAAATTTCAGAGCTTTATGGATACAGAGAATTAACGCAGGTGTCAGACAATACGGTCTTTCTTATTCTAAATTTATAGGTTTACTAAAAGAAAAAAATATAGATTTAAATAGAAAGGTTCTTGCAGATTTAGCTATGAACCATCCAGAAGCTTTCAAAGCGGTTGTGGATACTGTAAAAAAATAAATTTAATAATATTTTCGTTATCATAATAAAAACACTCACTATATAGTGAGTGTTTTTTATTTTTAGTATACTTGATTTAAATGCTAAAAATACGCAGAAGACTCACAAGATGCTGCCAAAGTTTTAAAAAGGCATATCAGAATCCTGATCATCAATAGTATCATCAATTCCAAACGAATCGCTAGGATTAATAGATGGAATATTTATGGAACTGTCAAATGAAGTTTCATCATTGATTTTACTTTCAAAAGTGGTAGAACTTATACTTTCCTGTACGGAAAAATAATCTTCATCTATATCCGAAAATTTAGCCTGAGAACTCGTAAAACGCAATCGAACATCTTCCAGAGCACCGTTTCTATGCTTTGCAATAATAAATTCTGCTTGACCTGTACAAGGTGTTCCGTCTTCCCAAGTATCTAATTTGTAATATTCCGGTCGATATATAAAGGTTACAATATCGGCATCCTGTTCAATAGCCCCCGATTCCCTCAAGTCCGAAAGTAAAGGTTTTTTACTTCCTCCTCGAGTTTCCACAGAACGGGATAACTGCGAAAGTGCTATAACAGGTATTTCAAGCTCTTTAGCAATAGCTTTTAATGAACGAGAAATCGTAGCGATCTCTTGCTCCCTATTTCCTATACCTTTTCCTCCTGCCGACATTAATTGGAGGTAATCGATCATAATCATTTTTACTCCATGCTGAGAAACAAGTCTACGAGCTTTAGCTCTTAAATCGAAAACAGAAATCCCGGGAGAATCATCTATAAATATCGGCGCATTTTCCAATTTATTAACACGGGAATAGAGTTGTTGCCACTCTAATTCGGATAAATTCGCTTTTCTCAACTTTTCAGATTCTATTCCGGTTTCACTGGATATCATACGCATCATCAATTGTTCCGCGGACATTTCTAATGAAAATACACCGATAGGAGTTTCAGCCCCTATGGCAATATTTCTGGCCATGGAAAGAATAAAAGCCGTTTTACCCATACCGGGTCTTGCTGCAATAATTATAAGATCCGAAGGTTGCCAACCGGCAGTAATTTTATCCACATGCTTAAATCCGGAAGGAATACCGCTCATCCCTTGTTTAGATTCTAAAGATTTAATCTTTTTTAAAGCATTGGAAACTAAATTTTTCGCTTCATTGAATGTTCGTTTCAAAGTACCGTTGGTAATTTCATATAACTGACTTTCAGAATAATCCAACAAATCGAAAACATCTGAAGTTTCATCATACGATTTTTCAATCATATTAGATGATATTTCAATAAGTTTCCTAAGTATATATTTTTCAAGAATAATTCTTGAGTGGTATTCAATGTGAGCCGAAGAAGATATTTTGTTGGAAAGTTGAATCAAATAAAAATCTCCTCCTGCAGCGTCTAAATTACCTTGAGATCGTAATTTATTGGATATAGTAAGAATATCAATAGGGTCTGTTTGCTTAAAAAGATCTTCTATGGCTTCATAAATTAGTTGGTGCTCTCTTTTATAAAATACTTCGGGAGATAAAATATCTATAATTTCATCTAACCCTTTTTTATCGATCATCATGGCACCTAGTACAGCTTCTTCTAAATCAATAGCTTGAGGGGGAAGCTTTCCTTTTTCTAAGTTAATGATTTTGTTGGATTTAGGAATTTTATTGTATTTAGATTCTAGTTGTTCCATATCAGTTTCAAAAATATGCAAAATTATAAGGTAGACCTATCTTTTTTCTAAACAATTTTTTTAGAAGTCAGATGTAACGTTCAATAAACTATTGCAATAATTATTCATATATGTAAATTCATCTAAACAACTTATGAACAATTTTGAGATATACTGCCTTCTATTCGTTTTAGTAAATAATGTAAACGATTTCCGGCTATCGATTTCCTGTCTATATAAAACTAAATTAATTAAGCCTGAGATAAAAAAAGTAAACTTGTCAAATAATTCAATTATTATATAAAGGTAAGGGAATTAGAAAAGTTGATCTATCTTTGTTTACATGAAATGGGATGAAATAATAGGCCAGCAATATTTAAAAAAGCAATTGCAAAATTCAATCAAGGAAGATAGAATTAGCCATGCGCAACTGTATATAGGAAAACCGGGTTACGGAGTTTTACCGCTTGCACTTGCCTATGCTTCAGAAGTTATTTGCAAACAATCTGAAAAATGTTTATTACAGATTAATCAATTGCAACATCCCGATTTGCATTTATCTTTTCCTACCATTAATAATTCAACAGAAAAAAAAGAAGCCATAAGCTCTGACTACATTAAACAGTTTAGGGAGTTTATTATCGAAGATCCTTATAGGGATATAAATCAATGGTATGCATATATTAATGAAGATAAAAAACAAGGGATCATCTCTGTTAAAGAAATAGAAAATATAATTGATAACCTAAACTTAAAAAGTTTTGAAGGAGGCTATAAAGTTCAAATAGTTTGGATGGTAGAAACTATGAGAGTAGAAGCTGCCAATAAATTACTTAAAATATTGGAAGAACCGCCTGCTAAAACTTTGTTTATACTCATTGCTGAAGATGATAAAAAAATTCTTCCAACCATATTGTCTCGTTGTCAAAAAATAACTGTTAATGCTTTGGAAAACAATGAAATATCCGATCATTTACAAAATAGGTTTTCCTTAGACAAAGAAACGGCCGATATTTTAGCAAAAAGGGCTGAAGGCGATTGGGATGTAGCTTGTAAGCTAATAAAAAACAATACCTTACAAGAAGAATTCGAGAAATATTTTATTCGATGGAACCGTGCAGCGGTCATGGCTCCTAAAAAACCACAATTTTTAAGAGAAATAGTAGATTGGTCTTTAGAAATATCTGCTTGGGGTAGAGAAAAACAAAAGAATTTCTTACAATTTTGTGCCGAAACTTTTAGACAAGCCTTACTTCAAAATTACGAATCATCAAGCTTAGTAAATAATCCATTAACATATGAAAACTTTAAATGGGATAATTTTAGTCATTTTGTTCACGGGAAAAATATAGAAGATATTTTAGAAGAAATTAATAACGCATTTTTTCATATTGAAAGAAATGGAAGTGCTAAAATCATTTTTTTAGATATGGGTATTAAATTAACACGATTTTTGGCTAGAAAAAATGAGTAAATTTTGCCGTATAAGATAAAAAAAGCTGTTTTTTCATCTGGTTTTTAGAAAGGTTATTTGCGTGTATTTCAATTTAATAAGCTGTTTAACAGCTAGATAAAAGCGATCGTTATTTAGAATAATTACAAATTAACAAAAACTAAAAGATATGTTAAAAAAAACATTTGGCAATATAGAGCATATTTTTATTTTTGCATAAGTCGCTTTTAATGGGACAATTATATTATAAATAAGTTTCATTCAATTGAAATCAATTATTATGAATAAAATTATAGCAGTCTGTATGCTGACTCTCTTTACAAGTGTTTCTGTTTTAGCGCAGAAAGTAAATGGAGATGTAAAGAATGGAGAGAAATTATTCAAAGACAATTGTACCGCTTGTCACGCGTTAGACCGAAAACTTACAGGACCTGCACTAAAAGGAATTGTAACAAAATTAACTGAAGAAGGCGCTGATGTAGAATGGATCCAAAAATGGATCATGAATAATGAAGCCTTAAGAAAAAGTGGAGATAAGCGTGCGAATAAAATCTTCGAAGAGAACAATCAAATTGCTATGGATGTTTTCGAAGGCAGATTATCAGTACAAAATATCGATGATATTTTAGCCTATCTTGAAAATCCACCGGCTCCACCGGAAGAAGCTGCTCCCGCCGTAGTTGAAAAGAAAACATCAAATGATCTTAACTATATTTTACTTTCCTTTGCCTCAATAGGGGTAATATTGATTTTTACCTTACTGAAAATCAACAAACTAGTAAAACTAAAAACTTCTAGCGCTGAATTATCAGAACTTGAATCTACAAGAATTAGAACTTTTTCACAATTTTATGTACAATACAAAGGGGTCTTGTATGGATTGGTAACTTTACTATTGGCTTTATCTTTTTACGGAGTATGGGCTTGGTTGATGGGAATAGGAGTCGATAAAGGTTATGAACCGGATCAACCTATTTATTTTTCACATAAAATTCATGCAGGAGAAAATAAAATCAATTGTCAATTGTGTCATTCCGGAGCAAAATATGGAAAAGTTTCCGAAATTCCTTCTCTAAGTGTATGTATGAATTGTCATAGAAATATCAGCGAATATACCGGAAAATATATCGAACCGGGCAAATCTAAAGAATTCTATACTGCTGAAATTAAGAAAATTTATGACCATATTGGTTGGGATGAAGAAAACCAAAAATACACAGGTAAACAAAAACCGGTGAAATGGGAAAGAATTCATAATATGCCGGATTTCGTATATTTTAATCACTCACAACACGTAGTGGCAGGAGAAAAAACAATAATAGCCGATTTCAATAAAAAGAACCCGAACCATCAAATTGACGTGGTATGTAAAGCCTGTCATGGTTCCATAGATACCATGAATGTTGTAAGAATGGCGAATGATTTCACAATGGGATGGTGTGTAGATTGCCACCGTACCACAGAAGTCGATATGACCAATGGATATAATGCAGCTTACTTCAATAAACTTCATGAAAAATTGAAGAAAGAATATGGAGAAGATAAATCTAAAATAACGGTAGATGCCATAGGAGGTTTAGAATGCGGTAAATGTCATTATTAATTAATTAAAATCATCAGAAGATCATTATGGCTTCAAAAGATAAAATAAAATTTAGGAGTTTAGAAGAATTACAAGATCCTTCACTACCAGAGAAATTAGCAGCAAATGAATTTGTAGAAGAGCTTTCTATCGATGAATTTTTAGGAGATGATCAAGCAATGTATTCTACAAAAACTTCTCGAAGAGATTTCTTAAAATTCTTAGGTTTTGGAACAGCAGCTGTAACTTTAGCAGCCTGTGAAGCTCCAATTATTAAATCGGTACCTTATGTGGTTAAACCCGAAGGTATCATTCCGGGAGTACCCAGTTATTACGCCTCAACTCTTTACAATGGATTTGACATTGCCAGTGTTTTAGTTAAAACAAGGGAAGGAAGACCCATTAAAATTGAAAGTAATAAAAATGCAGCCTTTTTTGGTGAAAGCACCGCCAGAAGTCAAGCTTCTGTTCTTTCATTATATGACAATAACAGAGCTAAAGCACCTAAACTGAATGGATCTGAAACTGATTGGAAATCATTAGATGAATATGTAAATAAAGAATTACAGGCAGCTAAGGTTTCGGGTAAAAAGATTGTAATTTTAACACCATCTTTTCCTTCTCCCTCCACTAAAAAAATCATTGAGGATTTTACAACCCTATTCCCAAGCACAGAACATGTCGTTTACGATGCGATTTCGTATTCACCGGCTTTAGATGCTGCTGAAGAAGTTTATGGAGTAAGAGCTTTACCATTATATGATCTAACTAAAGTCGAATTATTGGTTTCTTTTGGTGCTGATTTTTTGAATGATTGGAATGGAGGGCATTTTGAGGCAGATTATGCGAAAGCCAAAACCCCGGGGAAAACTATGCTTAAGCATATTCAAATTGAACCCAATTTAAGTTTATCAGGGGCTAGTTCCGATGAAAGAATGCCGTTAAAACCTTCGGAAGTTCAAAAATTATTGGGCGAAGTGTACAAAGCATTGGATGGAACTTCTTCCAATCCTACTGCTCAAAAAATAGCTAAAGAACTCACAAAAAAAGGTTCAAAAGCGGTTGTATTTGCGGAAGGCGATAAATCAGCCTATGTGATAGCCAATCTGATAAATCAAAAATTAAATTCATTAGCAGTTAGAAAAGATAAAGTATTATTGACTAAAGAATCCAATGATGCTCGTTTTTCGGAACTACTATCTTGGTTGTCAACCGGACAAGTTGGAGTATTACTTAACTTTAATACCAATCCGATTTATTCATACTCAGAGGGAGAAAAACTGAAAGATTTATTTAAAAAGGTGAATTGTTCTGTATCTCTTTCAGAATATGAAAATGAAACAGCTTCTATATGTAAAGCCATTGCACCGGTTCCCCATTGGTTAGAATCATGGGGAGATTTAAATCCGGCAACAGGGGTTTACTTATTATCACAACCAACCATCCAAAGAATTTTTGATACACGTCAATTCCAAGATTCATTATTGGTTTGGAGGAATGCGGGATTACAAACAAATGCGGTTAAAGAAAATATCACAATTGCTCCCGTTGGTTCGACTCCTTCGGTTGATTCTTTAGCTACTCAATCTAAAAAAGATACGGTTCAAGATGCAACCACTCCGTTTAATTCTACCTATACTACTACAGCAACACCTCAGCAAACCAATGCTTATTATAATTATTTAAAACAATATTGGCAAACGCAGTTAGGAACTAAATTAGGTTATAGTTTTAATCAGGCTTTATATAATGGATACAATGAAACATCCGAAATTACAGAATTAAATGTAATCGGAGGAAATGCTGAACAGGCATTGTCTAACTTAGCAGCTATTAAAGCGGGAACATTTGAATTAAACTTATATCTTAAAACAGCTATTGGAGACGGAGTTCAAGCAAATAATCCTTGGTTGCAAGAGTTGCCGGATCCTATCTCTCGTCTAGCATGGGATAACTATATTACAATTTCATTAGAAGATGCTAAACAATTAGGAATTAAGAATGAGACCAATGGCAGAATGCAATTGGATGGTTCCTTAGTAGATTTAACGGTTAATGGAAAAGTAATAAAAAGTGTTCCGGCATTAATTCAACCGGGACAGGCTAAAGGATCGATTGGATTAGCCTTAGGTTACGGTCAATCAAAATCCGGAAAAGTTGGTCAAACCGGAATAAATGCCTATCCTTTTTATCTTAACTCTAATTTAATTCAATATAATATAACTATTAAACCGACTCAAGGAATTCATGAATTTGCGTCAATGCAAATGCAAGGCACCTTAATGGGCAGGTATGAAATAGCAAGAGAAGTTTCCTTAGATACTTTCTTAAACGAGGATCCTAAAAAATGGAATGAGCCGTTAAAAATGGATTCATACGTAGGAGAAGTTCCTATGAATAAAGTAGATCTATGGAGAGATTATGACAGTACAGACGGTCCACATTTTAACCTTTCAGTTGATTTAAATGCATGTACCGGATGTGGTGCTTGTATTATAGCATGTCAAGCCGAAAATAATGTTCCCGTAGTTGGAAAAGAAGAAATAAGGATGTCAAGAGACATGTATTGGTTACGGATAGACAGATATTATTCTTCTAAAAAGCAAATAGAGCAAAAAGAAGAAATTTTGGAAAATTTGGATCAAGTTCCTATGTATAAGGAATTAATTGAGCCTAATCCAACTAATCCGGATGTAATTTTCCAACCGGTGATGTGTCAACATTGTAATCATGCACCTTGTGAAACGGTTTGCCCGGTAGCGGCTACCTCTCATGGAAAACAAGGACAAAATCATATGGCTTATAATCGATGTGTAGGAACACGCTATTGTGCCAATAACTGTCCGTATAAAGTACGTCGTTTCAATTGGTTCAACTACGCGCTTAACAATAAGTTTGACTATAATATGAATAATGATTTAGGAAGAATGGTATTAAATCCTGATGTCGTTGTTCGTTCCAGAGGAGTCATGGAAAAATGTTCCATGTGTATACAAATGACTCAGGCTACCATCTTAGAGGCTAAAAAACAAGGCAGAAAAGTGGAAGATGGAGAATTCCAGGTAGCATGTTCACTGGCTTGTTCTAGCGGAGCAATTAAATTTGGAGATATTAATGATCCTTCATCAGAAATTGCAAGGCTATCAAAAGATAAAAGGAAATATGTATTGTTAGAAGAAGTAGGTACAAAACCTAATGTATTCTATCAGCACAAAATTAGGAATAGAAAAGAATCATAAAAATTTTAAGAAAGTTACTATGTCAGGACATTACGAAGCACCTATTCGCGAGCCGTTAATTTTAGGGGATAAAACCTATCATGACATTACGGAAGATATTGCCCGTCCTATTGAAACCAAAGCCGGGAAACTTTGGTGGTTTGCTTTTTATATTGCTTTAGTAGCCTTTATCTATGGTGTAGGGTGTATCGCTTATACGATAGGTACCGGAATAGGGGTATGGGGACTAAACAGAACGATAAATTGGGGATGGGATATTACAAATTTCGTTTGGTGGGTAGGGATAGGTCATGCAGGAACTTTGATTTCTGCTGTATTATTGCTTTTCCGTCAAAAATGGAGACTTTCCATTAACCGTTCTGCGGAAGCCATGACTATTTTTGCGGTGGTTCAGGCTGCCATGTTCCCATGTATTCATATGGGGCGTATATGGTTAGCTTATTTTGTATTTCCTATAACTAACCAGTTCGGAACTTTATGGCCCAATTTCAACTCCCCCTTATTATGGGACGTATTTGCCATCAGTACCTATTTTTCGGTTTCTGTGGTTTTTTGGTATATCGGACTAATTCCTGATTTTGCCATGGTTAGAGATCGAGCGGTTAAACCGGTAACTAAAAAGATTTATACTATATTAAGTTTTGGATGGGGAGGAAAAGCCAAGCATTGGCAAAGATTTGAGGAAGTTTCATTAGTTTTGGCAGGTCTTGCAACTCCTTTAGTTTTTTCTGTTCATACCATTGTTTCCTTTGACTTTGCAACTTCAGTTATTAAAGGATGGCATTCAACAGTATATCCGCCGTATTTTGTTGCGGGTGCTATATTTTCCGGTTTTGCTATGGTTCAAACCTTGCTTAGCGTGGTGAGAAAAGTATGTCATTTAGAGGATTATATCACTCAAAAGCATATCGAATATATGAATATTGTAATTGTTGTGACGGGAGGAATGGTAACAGTAGCTTATATTACAGAATTCTTTATCGGATGGTATTCAGGTAGCAGATATGAAGATTTTACTTATTTCTCAGTTGGAGCTGCCACTGGACCATATTGGTGGGCATTTTGGTTATTAATCCTTTGTAATGTATTAATTCCTGCTTCTCTTTGGATAAAAAAATTAAGAAGAAATTTTCTATGGACCTTCATTGTTTCCATTGTTATAAATATCGGTATGTGGTTTGAAAGATTTGACATTATTGTTATCAATCTGTCACGTGATTATTTACCGAGTGCATGGACAATGTTCCAACCTTCTTTTGTAGACGTAGGAATATTCATTGGAACAATAGGTTTCTTTTCAGTATTATATCTATTATATGCAAGGACTTTCCCTGTTATAGCGCAGGCAGAATTGAAGACAATTATAAAAACATCAAGTGAAGGGTATAAAAAACATCATTTAGAAAATGAGCACCACTAAGACAATTATTTACGGTTTATACGGAGATGATGATCTCCTTATAGATGGGGTTAAGCAACTTCGTGATAGAGGAATTGAAATTAATGAAGTTTATACACCTTTTCCGGTACATGGATTAGATAAGGCAATGGGATTAAAAGAATCGAGAATGTCTGAATTTGCTTTTTTCTATGGAGCTATGGGGTTAGCTGTTGCTTCTGTGCTTACTTGGTATACGATGAATTATGATTGGCAGCAAAATATAGGAGGAAAACCGAGTTTTACTTGGACAGAAAATATGCCTGCTTTTATTCCAATTATGTTTGAGCTGACTGTATTTTTTGCCGCTCACCTTATGTCCATAACATACCTTATTTTAAACAAGCATTATCCGGGACAAAAAGCTCAAAATCCTGATCCAAGGACTACCGATGATAAATTTTTAGTTGAAATTTCTAATCAAAATTACGACCAAGTAAAGGAAATTTTGATTGCTACAGGTGTTGAGGAAATAACTGTAAAAAAAATTGAAGATGAAAAAAATAACTAAATATATTCTTTTTGCTATAACAGGAAGTTTGTTTATAATTTCTTGTAGTAAGAAAAAACCCAGTTTGGTTTATTTTCCAGATATGTACTATCCGGTAGCCTATGATCCTTATCAAGAGGCAGTAATTGCTTATGGGGAACAAGGCACGACGGTTCCTTTATTTTCAAAACAAGGAGGAGCAACCGCATTAGCGCCTGTACCCGGAACCATAGCTCAAAATCCCGAAGGAATTCTACCTATGGATTTGCCAAATACCCCTGAAGGATATGATGCTTCTAAAAAAATAACGGTTTCACCGCTAAACCCTTTAAACATAGATAAGGACTTAGACAGAGGAAAAGATTTATATATAAAAACATGTTCGGCTTGTCATGGTACAGCCGGAGACGGACAAGGTGATATTGTTCAATCCGGAGCATTTTCGGGAGTACCTAATTATAAGGATAGGGATATAACAGTCGGATCTGTACATTATGTTATGGAACATGGAAGAAATGCCATGGGATCTTATGCGGGGCAACTTTTACCCGGAGATATGTGGAGAGTTGCAGAATATGTAATAAACGAATTTAAACCTTCTGCAACATCAAACTCTGCAGAACAGACACAAACAACAGAACAATAATACAGCTATGAGATATACATTTTCATCAAGTCTTAAATTAACGTCCATAGTATTAATCGTAGTAGGATTGATAGCCTTTGGTATAGGGTATTATCAGAATTCACGTATAGATGAACATGCTGTTAAGGAAATTTTACATCATAATGAAGAATTAGCGGGAGCTCAACCCATGAATTCAGTTTATAAAGGAGATGTTTCGCACTCCAAAGAACATATTGAACATGCTGAACATCAGATTCATAACAGACCGTGGTCGGCATTTTTTGTTTCTTTGATGTTATTTTTTGGTATTTCAGCTACCGCCTTGTTTTTTGCTGCTGTGCAACATGCAGGTAATGCCGGTTGGTCTATTGTTGTTATCAGAGTAATGGAAGGTATAGCTTCATTTTTACCTGTTGGCGGCTTATTAATGGTCATATTTATTCTTCTTTCATCATATGGTGGTGAACACGGAGGACTTAATCATTTATATCATTGGATGGATCCGTCTTTAACCGATCCTAATTCTTCGCATTTCGATTTACTTATAAAATCTAAGGAACCGTTTTTAAATAGACCGTTTTTTGTTATTAGAACTCTGATTTATGTAGCCGGATGTATTTTCTTTTTATGGAAAATAAAATCTCTAACTAGAAAGTTGGACGAAACTAAAGATGTTTCCGATTATAAAAAAGTTTATAACTGGAGCGTAGGTGCTATTGTTTTCTTTGCTTTGGCTTCCGCTTGCTGGGCATGGGATTGGTTAATGTCCATTGATCCTCATTGGTATTCTACTTTATATATGTGGTATGTATTAATCAGCTGTTTGGTTTCTTCTGTTGGAGTGATGTTGATTATTTCCATATATCTGAAAAAGAAAGGTTTTTTACCGGCATTTAACGATAATCATATGCATGATCTTGCTAAATTTTTGTTTGGATTTAGTCTTTTATGGTCTTATCTGTGGTTTGCGCAATTTATGTTGTATTGGTATGCTAATATTCCTGAGGAAACGGTATATTTCTTTGGAAGATACAAGTTATATGGACCTACTTATTTTACCATGTTGATTCCGAATTTAGTTTTACCGTTTTTGATATTAGTAAGCAGTAAAGTGAAGAGAAATTATGTCATTGTCCCTATTATGGCTTGTGTGGTACTATTCGGTCATTATTTGGATATGTTTAATATTATTATGCCGGGAACAGTTGGTGCTTTCTGGGGTATAGGACTATTAGAAATTGGGGCTTTTATTTTTATGTTGGGATTATTTATATTTACTGTAATGTATTCTATAAGTAAGCTTAATTTAGAAGCTAAAGGTAATCCATACTATCATGAAAGTGAATTATTTGAATATCCTTTCTAATCATTAAAAGTATTTATTATAAAAAAAGCATCTCTATTATGAGATGCTTTTTATTTATTATGGAATTTATTTTTGTCTGAAATATATTTCAATCGGTACACCTGTCAATTCAAAATTTTGACGTAATTTATTTTCAATAAATCGTTTATAGGGTTCTTTGATATATTGCGGCAGATTTGCAAAAAATGCAAATTGTGGAGTTCTGGTGGGAAGCTGAGTACAGTATTTAATTTTTATATATTTACCTTTTATACTTGGCGGAGGTGTAGATTCAATTATAGGAAGCATAACTTCATTTAATTTACTGGTTTTGATCCTGCGTGAACGATTTTCATAAACTTTCATGGCAGTTTCTACCGTTTTATACACACGCTGTTTAGTAATAGCCGAGGTAAAAATGACGGGTACATCCGTAAATGGAGCAATCTTTTCTTTTATAAAATTTTCAAATTGTTTTAAGGTATTGGTTTCTTTTTCAACTAAATCCCATTTGTTAACGACGATAACAACTCCTTTTCGGTATTTTTGGGCTAAAAATAAGATGTTCATATCTTGTTTTTCCCAACCTAAGGTTGCATCTATCATTAAGATTACAACATCTGAATCCTCAATTGAACGTATGGAACGCATTACGGAATAAAACTCAAGGTTTTCATTTACTTTAGTTTTTTTCCGCATACCGGCGGTATCAATCAATACAAATTTATATCCGAATTTTTCATATAAGGTTTCGATACTGTCTCTGGTAGTACCGGCTATATCTGTTACGATATTACGCTCGTTTTCCAATAAAGCATTGGTAAACGTTGATTTTCCCACATTAGGCCTTCCTGCAATGGTTATTCTCGGCAAGCCTTCAAAAGGGTCTACATAATCATCTTCTTTAAATGTGGCAACTATATCATCCAGCAGGTCTCCTGTACCGCTACCCGTCATTCCTGATATAGTATAATATTTCTCCATTCCCAATGAATAAAACTCCATGGCTTCCGTTTCCAACATAGCATTGTCAACTTTGTTAACAACTAAAAAGACAGGTTTGTCTGTTTTTCTTAAAAGATTGGAAACCTCTTTATCCATATCGGTGATGCCTTCTGTTACATCAACTAAAAATATAATCGCAGAAGCTTCATCTACAGCAAGTTCAACTTGTTTTCTTATTTCTTCTTCGAAAATATCTTCTGATCCAACTACGTAACCTCCGGTATCAATAACAGTAAAATCGACTCCGTTCCAGTCACTTTTTCCATAATGCCGATCACGAGTAACCCCGGCCACACTATCAACAATTGCTTCCCTCTTTTGTAGTAATCGATTAAAAAGAGTAGATTTTCCTACATTAGGCCTTCCTACAAGCGCTATAATATTTGACATATCATATTTTTTGCAAAGGTAAATAAAAATAAATAGCAGATTTATATATGGAGTATATAAACGTTATTGACGCTATTATAATAATTGTTTTAAATGTTTGTATTCAATAAATTATGCTCTAAATATAAAATTATGTATATTCATTGTGAGAATTATAAATTTTGTTATATTTTTGATTTTTAAATTTTAATAATTAAAGGCGTTTTTTGATTTTGGAAAAAAGAATTAATGTAACTAAGGTATTTTTACCTCCTTTATCTGAATATAATACATATTTAGATAAAGTTTGGAAAAATCAATGGCTGACCAATAGAGGTGAATTAGTTTTAAAACTTGAAGAGAAACTCAAGAAGTATTTAAATATTACTAATATATTAGTTACTAATAACGGTACCGTCCCTATTCAAATAGCATTGAAAAATATTGCTGAGGGAGGAGAAGTTATTACTACACCTTTTAGCTTTGTGGCCACTACTTCCGCCATTATATGGGAAAGCTGTAAACCGGTGTTTGTGGATATTGATCCGGATCATCTGACTATAGATGAATATAAGATTGAAGAAGCAATTACAGATAAAACTACGGCAATATTAGCAACCCATGTGTTTGGTAATCCTTGCAATGTAAAAATAATTGAAAAAATTGCAAAGAAATATCAAATAAAGGTTATTTATGATGCAGCGCATTGTTTTGGAGTAGAGCATGACAGCAAATCCGTATTCGAATATGGTGATATAAGTACCTGTAGTTTTCATGCTACCAAGCTATTTCATACGGGAGAAGGAGGAGCTATATTTTGCAAAGATTCAGAATTGATGAAAAGGTTAAATTATAGTCATAATTTTGGATACACTGAAACCAATGATATATGTGGTGTAGGAATTAATGCTAAAATATCTGAACTACAAGCAGCAATGGGCTTGTCCGTATTACATTATATTGATTATATAATTGCTGAAAGGAAAAAAGTAGTAGATTTTTACAATGAATCTTTAGATTTTAGTAGATTAAAATCAATTCAAATAAGAGAAAATACTAAGTGGAATTACAGCTATTATCCCGTTATATTTAATTCTGAAAAGATACTATTAAAGGTATTACAAAAATTAGCAGAAGAAAATATTTTACCCAGACGTTATTTTTACCCTTCATTAAATACAATAAATTATGTTAAAGGTAATAAAATGCCTGTATCAGAGTCCATATCAGAAAAAATTTTATGTTTGCCTTTATATGTTGGTTTAGAAAATAGTGATTTAGAAATAATAACAAAACTTGTAAATAGGTATAGTGAATAATAATTTTATATTTTTAAAAAAGTAATCATTTATAAATTAAAACGGGATTCTTTAAAAATTTTTGTTAGTTATAGATATTTAGTAACTTTCAAATTAAATTGTATTTAATTTTAATTTAATAATATGATCAAATAGTAAATCATAAAATTCACATTATGAAAGTAAAAGAACCTGAGTCTAAATACAGAGTACGATTTGCAGATTGTGACCCTATAGGTCATCTTTCTAATCTTCGTTATTTTGATTATATGCTAAATGCTAGGGAGGATCACTGTTTAGATAATTATCAGTTAGATAATTTTGAACAATCTAAAAAAACCGGATGTTTATGGGTTGCTTTACAAAATCAGATTGCTTATATCAAAGAAGTTAGATATAATAAAGATATTATAATTACTAGTAAAATAGTAAAATATACAGACAGGACTAACACAGTTGAAGTGTTAATGTTAAATAAAGACAAAAGTTTGACACATGCTGTTTTATGGGTTACTTTAATATATTTTAATTTATCTACCCGAAAATCTGAAGTTCAACCGCAAAATTTTTTGGATTTGTTTCAAGAAATATGTGTAAGTATACCGGAAAATTTGTTTGAGGAACGAGTGGAAAGTTTAAGAAAACAAAATAAAAAAATTAGTTAAAAAAATAGATGATAGTAACTGAAACCACACTTAAAGGATGCTATATTTTAAAACCGCAATTTTTTGAAGATTCACGCGGATTTTTTATGGAGACATTTAATCTTGATACATTTGAAAAAAAAGTAGGATATAAACCCAATTTTGTTCAAGATAATGTCTCTAAGTCTTCATATGGGGTTATACGAGGTTTACATCAGCAGTTACCCCCCTATTCTCAAGCTAAATTAGTATATGTATTGCAAGGTAAAGTAATTGATGTTGCCGTTGATGTTCGAAAAAATTCTCCGACTTTCGGGCAATATATATCAGTTGAATTATCGTCAATCAATAAGAACCAATTGTTTATACCGAAAGGTTTTTTACATGGATTTTCAGTAATATCAGAATCAGTTATTTTTGCTTATAAATGTGAAGGATTTTATCATAAGGAAAGTGAATTGGGTGTTAATCCTTTAGATAAAGATTTAAATATTGATTGGGGAATAGATGCTGGGGATAGAATTATTTCTGAAAAAGACTTAAATGCGATTTCTTTTAAAGAATTCAAACCCGTTGAATTATAATAGATTATGAAAAAAATATTAGTTACAGGGGGAGATGGGCAATTAGGAAGATCTTTAAAGCAAAGATTAAAAGAGAAACCTCTTGCAAATTATAGTTTTACATTTACAGATGTTCAAGAGTTAGATATATTAGATGAAATATTTGTAAAAACGTATTTTTTTTCAAACAAGTTTGATTACGTAATTAATTGTGCTGCCTATACTGCTGTTGATAAAGCAGAAACAGATATTGAAATGGCCGAAAAACTTAATGCTGATGCTGTTAAGTTCTTAGCAAAAGCAAGTGCTTCTCAAAAAGCTACTTTCATACATATTTCAACAGATTATGTGTTTTCAGGAGATGAATCAACACCACGCAAAGAAGATGATCCAGTAGCACCTTTAGGTATTTACGGTAAAACCAAATTAAATGGAGAGATACTAGCTCAATACTATAATCCAAAAACATATATAATAAGAACGGCTTGGCTATATTCTCCTTTTGGGAATAATTTTGTGAAAACGATGTTAAAATTATTTAAAGAAAAAGAAGAAATAAATGTTATTAACGATCAAATAGGATCTCCTACAAATGCATTAGATTTAGCAGATGCTATCTTAACTATTATACAAAATGATATAGGAGCTTATGGAATATACAATTTTTCAAATGAAGGCGAATGTTCTTGGTATCAATTTAGTGAAGAAATAAAAAAAATAAGTAAATCTAAAATTAAAATCAATCCTATTCCTACTTCAGACTATCCTACTCCCGCAAAACGACCGCAGTATAGCTTGTTAGATAAAACTAAAATTAAAAATACATTTGGAATTTCAATCCCTGAATGGAAAGATAGTTTAAAAGAATTGCTCAATAGATGAATATAATAATTTAAATTATCTATATTTGTATAAAAAAAATATGATAAAATTTATTTCAATCTTCATGTTAGGGCTAACTCTACTACTTACTAGTTGTGATAAACCGGTTAACGGTCAAGAAGTGGCGCCACCAAACAGGTATTCTTTCCAAGTTATTGAGTCTGCTGAAGGATTAAGAACCTATGTTTTTGATGGTAAAACTGGAGACGTTTTCGTTAGAACCCCTGACGGAAAATGGTGGAATGATTCTGGTATTAAAACTGCACAAAAAAGCAAATAAGAAGATAAATACTTCTATAAAACTCTTAATTATACTTTTTACTAATTAAGAGTTTTTAATTGGTTAAATCTTCAAAGTATTAATTTATTAAAAATATATTTACATATAGTTTGCTATTTATATATATTATAATGAAATATTTTAATCAATCATATTTATAGACTATATTTTAATAAATATTATATGGGCAATAAATTATTTCTATTTTATGGGTAGAGATATAAAAGTTCTTTTATTTGATTGTAAATTATTCAATAGGAAATGGCGATTTCATCACGCAAAATTAGTTTAAACATCTTTATTATAAAGGCACTTACTCTTGTTATAAATTTATTAATTGTTAGTGTTTCTGCAAAGTATTTTGGATTATCTTTAGATAGGGATATATGGATTATAGCTACTGCATTTATAGTCAATTTAAACAATACATTTTTTAATCCTATATCAGATGTTTTTAGGATAAAATATGTTCAAGTTAAAGAGGAAGAATCGGTTCAATCAGCATTAATTAAAACGGGTTCTTTATTGCTTGTCTATACTATTATGGTTATTTTACTAGTAGTTATTTTTTTCTTTTACGGTAAAAATATTATTCATAGTTTATTCACTGTGGATGGTTTATTACTAAATAGATATTGTTTATTTGTTAATATTTTACTTTATAGTATTTTGTTTACGCAATTTACTTCAATCGGTATAGGTATATTAAATGCAAATAATATATTTTATATACCAGAAATAACATCATTTTTTACATCATTTTTTAACTTAGGGATAATATATTTTGGTACATCATATATAGGTATTTTCTCTTTATATGTGGGTCAATACTTTAATTTACTAATTTTATCTTTAGTAATAATCTATTTTTTAAGAAAAAATAAATTATTACCTATTTTTAAATGGAATAAAACTTTTATATCTCAAGCGAAGGTATTTATAGTATTTGGTATCCCTTTTTATTTTCCTTATATAGTTGGTCAAATAAATTCATTAATTGAAAAAAGTTTATCCAATAAAATGGGAGTAGGTATTGTTTCAATGATTGATTATGCACAAAAATTCACTTTATTATTTCAGGTTGTTTTTACTAGTATTATATTAACAGTCATAATTCCTCAACTTACTAAAAATTTTTATAGAAAAGAATGGGAAGAATATTATACTTCCTTTTATAATTACTTGAAATTTATAATTTTAATAGTGAGTTTTTTTGTTCCCTTACTATATTTAAATGCTTATGAGATTAATTATATATTTTTTAAAAAAGGAGTAGTTAGCATAAGTAACATAGAACAAATTTCGCATTTAACTAAATTATATTCCATATCTTTTATAGCCATTTGTTTATATGTTTATATATCACCGGTAATGATTTCTCAATTAAAAAATAAACAACAAGCGGTATTGGGAGTTTTAACTCAAATAGGAATTATTATATTTAATTGTTATTTTTATAAACTATATTATCAATTTACGTTTCCCGTATCTATAGGTCTTTTTCATTTATTAATAGCTTTTATTATGCTTTATATAATATCTATTCACAATAAGAAGAAAATATTTTTATATCTATTTAAATCTATCTTATTATTAATATTATTACTAGTAATTGGAGAAATCATAAACCATTTTATCCATTTTAATAATATTTATTTTTCACTCTTATTTAAAACCGGGATAATGTCAGTTATTATTTTAGCTTTCACTCCTTTGTTAGGAATAAATGTTTTATTTTATTTTAATCAACACTTAAATAAATGGAATTTAAAAATTTAACCTTAATTTTTGCTCATTTTGAAAAAGAACATTTAGGAAAAGATGTTTTTCTAGTCCCTTATTATCTTGGAAAAGAATTATCCTATGAAGTAACCATAGTATATAAAAAAACTAAAACAAACAATTTATTTAAAAATAATAGCTACAAGGGAGTTAAATTACGTTCCTTAATAAATATATTTAAGCTAAATAAATTACAAAATACATCATTTTTTTTATCTTCATTGCTTTATGTTATTAAGAATGGTAAAAAGATTGATTTATTAATGACTTTTCATTTCAGGTTTACAAGTGCCATATTATGCGTTTTATATAAAATGATCAATCCTAATGGGAAGTTTTATTTAAAAGTGGATGGTGGAAAAGACATTGTAGAAGTGAGAAAAAAAGCATCATATTTTAAAAATTTATTATATAATAAATTGCTCAATCAAAGTGATTATATTTCATTAGAAACGAGTAAAGTATATAAATTGTGGATAGATCACTTAAATATACAAGAAAAAATATTTTTAGTTAGAAATGGATTCGATGAAAAGGAGCTTGAAAAATCGTCAATTAAATTAATTCCTTTTACAAAAAAAGAAAATATAGTTATCACGGTTGGACGAATAGGTGCGGTTGAAAAAAATACATTAATGTTTTTAAAAGCTATTGAAAAATTATCTGAATTAAAGGATTGGAAATTTTTTTTAATAGGCCCAATCGAAGAAAAGTTTAAAAATAGTATAAATGAGTTTTATATTAAAAATCCGAAATTAAAAGATAAAATTATTTTTACAGGATCAATTTATGAGAAAAAGGATTTATGGGAGTATTATAATAAAGCAAAAGTATTTGTTTTAACTTCGATTACGGAAAGTTTTGCTTTAGTATATACGGAAGCATATAGATTTAATAATTATATTATTTCAACGGATGTAGGTGGGGCAAAAGATACCATAGAAAAAAATCAAAATTTTGGAAAATTAGTGGGACAAAATAATGATGAAGAATTAAAATCTATTTTAGAACAAATAATTAATGATAATGATTATTTTTTAAAATATCCTGATAAGGATCATTCTGATAATTCATGGCAAATATGTTTAAAATCATTAGTTGATAGTATTAAAAATAATAAAATTGGAGTATAAAATTATTATAGTAAATTATAATGGATGTTCAGACACTATAGAATGTTTGGAATCATTATTAAAATCTACCAATCAAAACTTTCAATTGTTTATTGTAGATAATTCATCAAAAAATGATGATTATGAAATATTTAAGAAATGGGGTCAAAACATTTCCACGGATATAGAAACCAAATTCCCAGAATTGGTTTTTCCAATTTCAGAAAAGTCGAGTCAAGATTTGTTGTATTTAAATGAAGAAGAATTTTATGAGTTAAAAGATATTGAACAAAAAATTGTTTTTATTAGAGCAAAGGAAAACAAAGGATTTTCAGCTGCAAATAATATTGTTTTAAAATATTTAAAAAAACAGGATAAATATGACTATATTTGGCTCTTAAATAATGATACTGTAGTACCCGTAGATTTTTTGAATAATATTTCGAAAAAATTTGAAAAAATACCTAAATATATCGGTATAATAGGAAATTCTTTGTGTTATTATAATCAGCCGGAAATATTACAATGTGTAGCTAATAAATATAGTGATTGGCTTGCTCATACCTTTCCTTTATATGAATGCATGAATTATTCGGATATTCCTAAAAAAGCAATATACAATTTAATACCCATAGGAGCTTCAATGTTTATAAAAAAAGAATGTTTTATGGAAGTAGGATTTCTCGAAGAAGATTATTTTTTGTATTTTGAAGAGTGGGATTATACTAGTAGAGCAAAGAAAAAAGATTGGAAATCAATAATATTTACTGATTTATATATTTATCATAAACACGGAACAACTATAGATAACGGAAATAATGAAGGTAAATCTAAAACTTTATTTTCAGATTATTATTTGTTAATTAATAAACTGGTTTTTGCAAAGAAAAACTTAAAATGGTATCATTTACCATCAGTTTATTTAAGTTTTGTACCCGTCATAATTAATAGAATAAGACGAGGGCAATGGGATAGGGTGAAGATGATATTTAAAATAATTTTAGGATTAAAATATGATGTGAAATGAGTAGTAAGATTATGATCTTATCTTTAGGTAGGACAGGAAGTTTACCACTATATTCTGATAATATAGTTTTACATTTTCCTGAAAATAGTTACGATTACTATAAATCTAAATATGCTATAGAAGGTATTTCAATACCTAATCAAAAATCATTAATAACCTATAAATCAGCTTTTTCCTTTATTTTAAATACACTTTTTATACTCCCATTTTATAGTTTAGTTCTTTTACCTAAAATAGTGAAAAATTACAGAATTCTATATTTACCATATTTTCATTTATGGAATTTACCATTTATATTGCTCTTTAGATTATTAGGTCGCGACGTAATATTGACAGTACATGATGGTATATTGCATAAAGGTGAAAACGGTTTTTTGCTTCAACAATATTCTAATTTAAATATTAGATTGAGCTCTAAATTAATTTTTTTAACAAACTATGTTAAAGTTAATGTGGAAAAAACGTTAAAATTAATTAAAACGAGTATTATAGTTCCTCATGGATTGATTGAAACAATATCATTAGTTGATTCTCCTTCTAAAATAAATAGGGGGAAAAATATACTTTTTATAGGAAGAATTAGTCCTTATAAAGGTGTAGAGCTTTTAGCTGAGGTCATTGAAGATATAAGGGATAAAATAGATAAATGTATAATTGCCGGAAAAAGCATTTATGATTTAAAAATTAAAGATACGGATAAATTAAAAATTCAGGATAAATACCTATCTGATGTCGAAATAGGTGGACTTTTAAATTGGGCAGATATTTTAGTTTTACCTTATTTGGAAGCGACACAATCGGGAGTTATAACTCTCGGGATTAGTTCAGAATTACCTATGGTTTGTACAAATGTTGGAGGTTTTAATGAACAATTAGATCAAGATGAATGTATTTGGGTTGAGCCCAATAAAGATTCATTAAAGAAAGGTTTAGTACATTTAATTGAAAATCAATCTCAAAGAGATTATTTAATTAAGAAAATGCATAAAAAGAAACTATCTCTTAAATGGGATACAATTTCATTACAAATATTTAAATTTTTAAATACTAATGAATAATCTGAAGATTACAAAAAGTAAATTCATATTTTTTAGTTTTGCTTTTTTAGGTTTAATTATAGCCATTAGCAGTAGCTTTATATTACCTAAAAAATATTTTTCCGATGCATTAACGATTATTCATAATCCATGGAATTTAAGTGGAATAATAGGAGGTTTTCAGTTTTCAATTTTTTTTTATTCCATTACAGGGATGAGATGGATGCCTTTTCCTTTAGTTGCTTTAATACAATATCCGATTCTAATATATATTTTAACTAAAATAGGAATTCCTTCAAATTTTGATAAAGCAAAAATGACCAATATTATCATGTATTTTTCTTTTTTTGTAATTGGTATATATATATCAATGCAAACGAAGGAATTTATTTCATTTATATTTTGTGCATTTCTTGTTTTTTTAATTAGGAATAAAAAAGATATTTTAAAAAATAGAATAATAATATGTTCATCATTAATATTATTTGCAATGATATTTAGGACTTATTTTTATGCAATTTTAATTTTATGTATATCTTTTAGTTTTTTAAGTTTTTTAAAATTTAAGTTTAATACATTTTTAATTATTATCTTCGGATTGTTAGTTATCATTCTTATAAGTTTTGTGCATAATATTGGTAATAAGGGATATATGTCTGATAAAACCCGCACGGAATTAAATGAAGAGAGATTAGATGATCCTAAAATAAAAGAAGAATCAAGATCAGCTATAATTCCTCCGTTACCGACCAATACATGGTATGGGGAAGTCGTGTCAATATTATATGGTTTTATAGTAGTAAATATTCCTATCACATCAATTTTCTCTACATCACCCCAGATAATTATATTTGCAATTTGGCAACTAGGATTATTTTTTTGTTTATCTTTAAAATTTGACCAAATCTTGAGGGTTAAAAAAAATAATAATATTAGTTGGGCATATTATATAACATTTTCATTTTTTATTGTTCAAGGCTTATTTGAGCCAGACTTAGGATCCTCCATAAGACATAAAGCAGGTATATTTCCATTGATTTATTTTATTTTATTTTATGATGCTAAAAAAAAATAATTTTCAACAGATAAATTTTATTTTTTTAATATTAATATTAAGTACTATACTATTCAGATCGATTTGTACGATTTTAATTATTGCCTATATCGTTTTCCAATTTTTTATTTTTATTAAATTTAAAGTCAAAATAAAATTTAACGGGTTGATAATTTTATTATCGATGCCTTTTCTAATTGAAGTTTTAATGTTTTGGAATAATGATTATGCTTATTATGGTTTTAAATCTTTAGAAAAAAAAATTATCTATTTATTTTTTCCTTTTTTTATTCTTTTATCACCTTTTAAAATTGATGTATTTAAAATAATTAATTATTGGGCGAAAATTTTGTGCTTAATATTAATCTGTTTTTTAATTAGGTATGTGGTTTTATATCAAGATAATATAATTAATTATTTTAATGGAATTGATGTATGGGATATGGGATATAGTTTTTCTAGAAGTATAGACAATAATCATGCACCGGCACTTAATTTAATTGTATCGTTTTGTTGTATTTGTTCCTTATATAATTTTTATAAAATCACCTCAAAAAGGCGTTTCGAAAAAATTATTAATTTTATAACCTACATAATGTTGTTGGTTTTTGTTTTCTTAATCAATACGCGGATAGCTGTTTGTAGTTCAATACTGGGTTCAATATTTATAACCTTATATAAATTTAAATCTTCATTTACTATTAAACAAAGCGTTTTAATTACAGCCATAGTTTTTATCTTTATAGTCATTTTTATAACACTTTTCCCATATACAATAAAGAAATATACAACGGTTTCATTTGGAAACATGGATAAAATTGGAAAACTTGATGAGGTTGAAAATCCTGAAGGTGAAATTTACAATTCGTTAGTAACAAGAATAAGTATTTGGAAATCAGCTTTAGACTTGTCTAAAAGGAATATTTGGTTTGGAGTAGGAGCCTCAGACGGGAAAAGAAAACTATTTGATTACTACTATGAAACAGACCAGATGTTTTTATTTAAATATAAATTTCCGGTTCACAATCAATACTTAGATTATTTAATAAGGTTTGGAATTGTAGGCCTGGTGTTGTTAATTATTTTTATGGCATTACCACTTTATATTGGGTTTAAATTACATAACTCTTTAATAATTTATTATTCTCTATCATTTATAGTAGCCAATATAACAGATGATTTTTTAATTCGTTTTGATGGAATCGTATTTAGCTGTATTTTAGTTAGTTTTTTTGGGTATTTATATGTACGGAATCAAGATAAATATTTTTTAAAAGAGTAAAATTTTTATTAAGATCAAAATATTCCATACATCTTTCTAATCCTAATTTGCCCATTTTTTCACGGGTTAAATGATCTTTTAAGATATTAATAAATTCTTGAATATCATTTTCATTCGTAAATAAAAATCCGGTTTCTCCGTGTTTTACGATATCTTTATTTCCAATTATATTTGTTGCTAGAATCGGCTTTTGAAATGCCATAGCTTCTAAAGGGGCAATAGGTAGTCCCTCCCATAAGGATGTTTGAATATATATATCTAATTGGTTTAAATAATCAAAAATATTTTCACGATTTAACCAACCCGTTATAGTTATATTTTGGGAAGTAATAGCATCTCGTAATTCTCCGTCTCCAATCCATAAAAAATCTATATCAGGGTTATTTTTGGCAATATTATTAAATAACCAAGGATTTTTAATATGTGATATTCTTCCAATGATACCTATAACTAACCGATTATTTTTAATTATTTTACGTTTAAATTTATCTGATATAGCTTCAATATTAATCCCATTTCTTACCAATAATGTTTTGCCGAATTTTTTTCCATATTCAAATTCACTATCTCCACATGCAATTGTCGTTCCCCCAAAAAATTTGGAAGTATATTTTTCTATATAATAAAAAAATTCTTTTTTTAAATAAGAAATATCTTTACGTAAAAAAGAATAAGCATGAGGAGTATAAAATACAACTGCTTTTTTGTAAAATAAGGATACAAATCTTCCAATTACTCCCGCTTTAGATGAATGAAGGTGTATAATGTCAGGTTTTAATGATTTACATATATTTAATAATTCATATATGCTTTTAAAATCTTTTAAAGAAATTTCTTTATTAATATCTAATTCAATTAATGAAACCCCGTTAGATAATTCCTTTTTAATATCTATATTAGCAACTTCACGACGTTTTCCACAATATGCAATAGTAGTATCAAATAAATTAGATTGTTTTCCAAAAAAAATCGTTAAGTCTTTGATATACGTATAAATACCCCCACCAAGGGCCTCAACAACATGTAAAACTTTTATTTTATCCATAATTTTGTGAAATTAATAATTTTTATGTAAATATTATGTTCATATTAAAACAAACTAAAATACTAAAATAAAAAATATTGGTTTAAGAAAAAATAACTATTTTTATCGATTAATAAATTTATTTTTTTTTTATAAATTATAGGATGTATGAGGTATACTCGATATTTAAAAAATAGTTATTTTTTACAACTATTGTTCGATATAGTTTTCATAATTATTTTATTCTTTCATTTTTTAAAAATTCAATATTATCATTTAGGTATATATGTTGTTTCATTAAGAGAATTATTAGATGCACATTATAAGGCGTTAATATTACTTTTGATGAGCTGGTATTTTATTTCACTGAAAACCCATTTATATGAGATTAAAAGGAATACCGGTATTGGAATAATTTTAAAAAACAACATTTTTCAGATTATTTTATTTGGTGTCATAACCTTTTTTGTGTCAGGATTAAAAAAGGATGATCTATTTTCAAATAAAGTGACTATATATTTTTTAATATCTCTATTTCTGATTACTTTTTTTATTAGAGCTGTTCTTTTTCTATTTTTAAAAATTTATAGAACTTTAGGAGGAAATTATATAAGAGTTATTTTTATTGATGAGAATAATAATACCCCATCATTTATAAAATTTTTGTCTAAAAGAAAAGATTATGGATATGTAAATTGTGGAAGTTTTTTAGCAAACATTGAAGATGATATAGAAAAAAATAAATACAAATTTGATTTAGAAAAGTTAAAAAGTTTTATACTTGAAGAAGAAATATTAATAATATTTTTTTCATTAAACGGTAAACTTTCGCATTCTGTTCATGATCAATTAGTCGTATTAGCACAAAAACTTCATGTAGAAATTAGATTTATTCCAAGCACTTTATACAATTCATTTTATAGTCTGGATTTAGAATATTATGATACGTATCCAATATTGTTATTTAAAAAATTTCCTTTAGATGATTTTTGGAATCAATTTATCAAAAGGCTATTTGATATTCTATTTTCATTGTTTGTAATAATTTTTATTTTAAGTTGGCTATACCCTCTTATTGCAATAGCAATTTTGCTAGAATCGGGCAAACCTGTAATCTATGCTCAAAAAAGAGTGGGATTAGGAGGGAATATATTTTATTGCTATAAATTCCGAACGATGAAAAACAGTAAAGATAATGACATTAAAGCTACTGTGAAAGATGATTCCAGAGTTACTCAATTAGGTAGAATATTACGAAAATCAAGTTTAGATGAAATGCCTCAGTTTTTTAATGTATTGAAAGGAAATATGTCTGTTGTTGGACCTAGACCTCATATGGTTGTTCAAGATATTTATTATAATGATCTTTTATTAAGATATAGTCGTAGACACCATGTTAAACCTGGAATTACCGGATTAGCTCAAGTAAAAGGTTTTAGAGGGGAAATAAATTCCAGAGAAGATATGCAAAAAAGAATAATTGCAGACATTTATTATGTTAGAAAATGGACTTTTTATTTAGATATGATTATAATCTTGAGAACCGTATTTAAGACTATTGGAGGAGATAAGAAAGCAATTTAATTTTTTATAGTAAAATAATACATAAAACATATAATTTATTTTAATAAAATATATATTTTTGTAATGTTTGAAAATAATAAGTAAAATATTCATATTTTTTGCTACGTTACTAATTGTAGCACATTCCTTTGTTCCTCATCAGCACAAGGTTAAATTTGAAATTGTTTTTCACGAATGTTTTTTATCTGAGGCTAAAAATACTCATTCTATAAACTTATTCGAGAAACTCGAAGATATAATCAAACATATAAATTTAGGAGAAAAAAATTTAGACGATTTTAAATTATCTATCTCTAATTATGAATTTTCTCAACAACTCATTTATATTATACCGGAATCTTTTTTGGGGCATAATTTTTTATTATTAAATTCTTCGAATAAAGATTCAAATTTCTACTATGCATATACAAAAACCACTTCTGATAAATTTTTAGGAAGAGGTTTGAGAGCTCCCCCATTAATAAATCCCTAAAATTCCAACTGATTTAAGTATTCGGAGATAATAAATATATTATTAATTCTTATTCTCCGTAACTAAAGTTTCTATTCAAAAAATTAAGTAACAGTTAATTTTAACATAAAAAATAGTATAGATGAATTACAACTCATTATTTAAACTTTTGTTTAAATAATGAGAATAATGATCCATTTCAATTCATAATTCAAACAATTTAATCATGTTTCAAACCATAATTGATTTATCAATAAAATATAAATTATTGGTTGCATTGGGAGTAGTAGTATTAATGGTTTGGGGTCTATATTCTCTTAAACATATACCCATAGATGCTACCCCTGACATAACCAATAATCAAGTGCAGGTAGTAACTACCTCACCTACCTTAGCTCCACAAGAAGTGGAACAATTATTAACCATACCTCTTGAATCAGAATTAAGAAATATTCCCGGAGCTATAGAAGTACGATCTATTTCAAGATTTGGTTTATCCATAATTACCGTTGTATTTAAAGAAAACATTCCCATAATACAAGCCAGACAACTGGTTAAAGAACAAATAGATATCGCTAAAAGCGAAATTCCCGATGGAATAGGAGAACCGCAATTAATGCCTATTACTACAGGATTAGGAGAAATTTGTCAATATATAATTAAAGTTAATCCCGGATATGAATCTACTTATAATCTTGAGGAATTAAGGACAATTCAAGAGTGGATAATTAAAAAGCAACTCAACGGAATCGAAGGAATAATAGAAATTTCAAGTTTTGGAGGAAAAGTTAAAGAATATGAAGTAGCTATAGATCCCATCTTATTACAAAGTTACAATATCACTTTAGAAGAAGTTAATAATGCACTAGAGAAAAATAATCAAAATTCCGGATCCGGTTACATTCAACAAAAGCATAATTTGTTCTACATACGAACAGAAGGGAGACTAAAAAATTTTCAAGATATTGAAAATACGGTTATAACAGTAAAAGATCAAGTACCCATTAAAATTTCAGATATAGCGATTGTAAAATATGCTTCAGCCCAAAGATTTGGAGCTATGACAATGGATGGAAAGGGAGAAGTGGTTGGAGGAATCACGTTGATGTTAAAAGGAGAAAACTCTTATAAAACAGTTAACAAGGTAAAAGAAAGAATCAATCAAATTAAAAAAACATTACCCGAAGGCTTAGATCTTTATATTTATTTAGATAGAGCAAATCTTATAGAAAAGACTATTTCAACCGTTAAAAAAAATTTACTAGAAGGTGGAATAATAGTAATGTTAGTTGTAATTATCTTAATAGGCGATATAAGAGCTGGGCTAATAGTAGCATCCATTATTCCACTTTCATTATTATTTGCGCTGATACTGATGAATTTATTCGGAGTTTCAGCAAATTTACTTTCCTTAGGAGCTATAGATTTTGGAATAGTTGTAGACGGGGCAATTATAATTATAGAATCGGTCATTTCAGTTTTACATGCAAACTATTTAGGAAAAAAGCTTACTCAAAAAGAATTAGATAACGTAGTATCTAAAACAGCAGGAGAAATATATAAATCAGCAGCTTTCGGAATCCTTATTATTATTTTAGTGTTTATTCCCATTATGACTTTACAGGGAATAGAGGGTAAAATGTTTAGGCCCATGGCCTTCACTGTTAGTTTTGCCATAGTTGGAGCTTTTATATTATCATTAACCTATGTACCCGTATTGTCAACATTTGTCCTTAAAAAAAATATTGAAAACAAAGTAACCTTCGCAGATAAAATCATGAATAAATTAAAATCAATTTATTTGCCTGTTTTAGATAAAGTATTGCAAATACCCTATATTCTCATAGGTAGCATTTTTGTAATCTGGCTTTTTTTTCTCTTGGTTTTCGCTAATATGGGAGCCGAATTTGTTCCCACCTTACAAGAAGGAAATATAGCTATGCAAATGAGCATACAGCCCGGAAGTTCATTAGAAGAGAGTATACGCACTACTTCAAAAGTTGAAAAGATAATTAAAGACAATTTTCCGGAGGTAGTACATGTAATTTCAAAAATAGGAACGGCCGAAATACCAACGGATCCAATGGGTATAGAAGATTCAGATATCATGATTGTTTTAAAAGAAAAAAAACAATGGGCTTCAGCCAAAACACAAGATGAATTAGTGGAAAAAATAAAAGAAAAGTTGTCGACAATATTAGGGGCTTCTTTTGAATTTTCTCAACCAATACAATTAAGATTTAATGAGCTTATGACAGGAGCAAAATCAGACATAGTAATTAAAATTTATGGAGAAGATGCAAGAGAATTAAAAAAGTTGGCAGATCAAACGGCTCAGACTATAAATAAAATAGAAGGAGCAGCCGATGTAAAAGTAGAACAAACCGAAGGGCTAAAACAAATGAAAATAAGTTATGATAGAAATAAGTTAGCACAATATGGATTAGATATAACTACCTTAAATGAAGTAATCCGATCTTGGGTAGCAGGAGTAAAATCAGGGGTTATAATGGAAGGAGAACGCCGTTTTGATTTAGTAATGCGACTGGATGAAAAATATAGAAAAGATTTAAATTTAGATCAATTACCAATACGTACGGCTACCCAAAATTTAATTCCCGTTTCCGAAGTGGCAACCGTGAATTATGAATCCGGACCAATGATGATTTCAAGGGAACAAGCACAAAGAAAAATTAATATAGGAGTAAATGTGCGTAATTCCGATATAAATTCCCTGGTACAAAAAATTCAATCAAGAGTAGAAGATAACATCAAATTACCACCGGGATATTCCATTGAATATGGTGGAGCATTTAAAAATTTACAAGAAGCAACTTCGAGACTGAGCATTGCTATTCCCATAGCTTTAGTAATCATACTTATATTATTGTATACAACCTTTAAAAGCTTTAAAGATGCAATATTAATTTTTACCTCCGTACCCCTGGCTTCCATAGGAGGAATTATAGCTTTATGGATACGTGAATTGCCGTTCAGCATTTCAGCAGGAATAGGTTTTATCGCCCTTTTTGGAGTTGCTGTCTTAAATGGAATCGTGTTAGTAAGTGAATTAAATAGACTGAAAAATTCAGGCAACTATATTTCTCTCAAAGAAATAATTAAAAAAGGAGGACTAAACCGTCTGCGTCCGGTGGTTATAACGGCAATGGTTGCAACCTTAGGCTTTATTCCAATGGCCATGTCAACATCAAACGGAGCAGAGATACAAAGACCCTTGGCTACTGTAGTTATCGGAGGATTAGTAACCTCAACTTTATTAACCTTACTCGTTATTCCGGCTTTATATTATGTTTTTGAAAATAAAAATTTTCAAAAGAATATAAATGTAAAAAAGATGCTAATCATAGTAATTTTTTTAGGCAGTATTGGCTCAGTGAGTGCTCAAAAAAAAGTTTCTCTTTCCTACCTTGTAGAAAGAGCTTATAAAGAAAATAGAGAGCTTAAATCCAGTCAATTGCAAATTCAGAAAGAAAAGATTGAAAAAAAATATGCCTATACAGTCAATTCTACTTCAATGACTATCGGTTTTGGACAATTTAACAATAAAGATGCTGATTATCAATGGGAAGTGTCACAAGATTTAGGAAATCTATTTTCACAAACTAAAAAAAAGAGCCTCATTGATAGCCGGTTAGAATGGTTGACGGCTAAATCTAACTTACAAAAACATATAATAACCTATCATTTAGAACAATTATATAATAAATGGATTTATATCTTAGAAAAGAATAATTTATTTACCCGAATAGATTCCATATATAGAGAAGGATTAAAGAAAGCTGAATTAAAATATGTAAAAGGAGAGACGGATTATATGGAAAAACAATTTTTTAAGGTAGAATTAGAACAAGTAATTCAGCAAAAAACTATAAATGAGCAAGAAAATATGGAAGTTGAAAATAAGATATATTCATTATGTGGAATAAGTGCTGATGAAAATATAGTACCTCTTGAATCATTTAAAAAATTAGAAAAAAATCCCTTGACGGATAGTTTGAATAATCTATACTTGGATGAATTAGATAAAGAGCTGCATGTTAATAACAAAACATTGATTCTGGAAAAAGCCAAAAAATTACCTGAATTTTCAATTGGCGGATTAATGCAAAGCATTGAACGCAAAACCAGTTATTTTGCGGGTGTGGTTAATATAAGCATTCCCTTATTTAACAATGTTTATAAAAAAATTAAAGAACAGACTCTTCTTGAAAATAACAATGTTGAATTTAAAAAAAAGGAGATAACACGAAATTTAGATTTAAGAATCAGGCAATTAGAAAAGCAGCAAAAATATTTAGATAAGGAATTAAGCATATTTGGAACTTCACATTCAGAAGAACTACAAAAAATGATAAAAATAGCAACGATTAAATACCAATACGGAGAAATAGACTATTTGCAATATTGCAGTATATTAAAATCTTCTATAGATGCTCAAACCACCTATTTAGATTTATTGAACAACTACAATCAAACCTTAATTGAGCTAAACTATTTAACACAATCCAATTAATTTATCCATCATGAAAATAATAACTCATATAATACTATTTTTTATTTCAATATTGCTTAGTTATTCCTGTTCATCCAAAAATAAAGAAAACTCTATCGAAAAAGAATCCCGTGTACATTCAGGAATTACCTTGAGCGAAGAACAGATTAAAACCAATGATATAAAATTCGGTACTGCAGAATTACGTCCCATTGAATCCAAAATTATGGTTACCGGCGTCATACATGCCTTGCCTCAAAATAAGGCATCTATACATAGTAAAGTAGATGGATTTATTGGAAAAATAAACTTCATAACCGGTGATTTCGTTCGTAAGGGGCAAGAATTGGCAACGGTAAATAACCCTTCATTCATCTCTTTACAAAAACAATTTCTAGAGAGTTATTATACAATGAACTTAGCTTATAAGGATTATCAGCGAAAAAATGCCCTATTAGAAAGTGATGCAATTAGCAGAAAATCGTATGAACAATCTTTAGCAACATATCAAGTTTCAACTGCAGAATATGAAAGTCTGAAATCTGAATTACAATTACTGGGATTTTCTCCTGCCACTATAATTAAAACAGGAAAAATTAATCCGGAATTAAAAATTGTAAGTCCTTTAAGTGGATTTATTCAAGCAAAGGAAATTTCTCCCGGTAAACAAATAACAACTACAGATGAATTATTCTTAATAATAAATCAGGAAAAACTTCATGTGGAACTAAATGTTCCCGCAAAATATGCTTCAACCCTCTTTGTAGGACAAAAAATTGAATTTACATTGCCTGAAATTTCAGATACCTTACAAGGAACAATTCACATCATAGGTAAAGTAACAAGTACCGAAAACAACACCATACAGGTTCATGCAGATATTCAAACAAAATTGCCTGACACAAATTTCTATGAAAATCGATTTGTAAATGCATATATAATTAATAAAAGTAAAGAAGTGCTAACTGTACCTAAAGAGGCAGTATATGAAGAAAAAGGTAAAAATTATGTATTTATTAGAAAAAATAATCAAATAGAACAAAAAGAAATACTAATTGGAAATTCAAATAATAATTTTTTGGAAGTGACTAATTTAGATCCTCATCAAGAACTTGTAATTTCAGGGGTTTATTATCTACAATCAGGAGAAATGGAATCCGGACATAATCACTGATTAAAAAATTACTAAACTTATTGAATAAATAATAAAAATCAGTCATTTGGTTATGGCAAGTTAATAAACACAACTTGGCATAATTAAATGATCAATAACATCCAATTATGAAAATAGTTTTTTTTAATGGCTAAATTTAAAAAAACTAAATAAAAAATTTATCTTAAGTAGTTGTTAATTAAATATTTAAGTTTCTTTTATGATTTAATATTTCCTTAAAAATAGCAGTATTTGTAATTTTGTTATATATGAATGAACAAATTATCAATAAACTCGCAACTTTAGCAGAATCAGCTAAATATGATGTTTCTTGTTCCTCAAGTGGAGTTGGAAGAAAGAGTAAAGTCGGAGGTATAGGCTCAACTTCATCTTCAGGAATTTGTCATACATTTACTGAAGATGGACGATGTGTTTCCTTATTAAAAATTATGATGACCAATTATTGCATGTACGATTGTGCATACTGCATTAGTCGTAAAAGCAATGATATAAAAAGAGCTTCGTTTAGCGTTAAGGAATTGGTGGAATTAACCCTAGAATTTTATAAAAGGAATTACATAGAAGGCTTATTCTTAAGTTCAGGAGTGGTTAAAAGTCCGGATCATACAATGGAAAGAATGGTGCGGGTAATTAAAGAACTCCGAACGGTTCATAAATATAATGGATATATCCATATGAAAAGCATCCCTGGCGCCAGTAAAGAATTAGTTACACAAGCCGGATTATATGCAGACAGGCTCAGCGTAAATATTGAAATACCCACAGAAAAAAATCTCAAATTTTTAGCTCCCGAAAAAGACCATAAAAGTGTCTTTGCACCTATGAAGTACATTCAAAACGGGGTATTAGAATATAAAGAAGAAAAGAAAAAATATAAATCTACTCCTAAATTCACCCCTGCCGGGCAGAGTACACAAATGATTATTGGAGCAACTAATGAAACCGATCAAGATATATTGAAAGTTTCTTCACTTTTATATATGCAATCAAGCATGAGAAGAGTGTATTATTCGGGATTCATACCGGTCAATCCTTACGACAATAGACTTCCTGCTTTACAACAAGCGCCTCTAGTAAGAGAAAATCGATTATATCAGGCGGATTGGTTAATGAGATTTTATCATTTCACGGCTGATGAAATAATTGATGATACAAACCCAAACCTTGATTTGGAAGTAGATCCAAAATTATCCTGGGCTCTTCGTCATCCCGAAATGTTTCCTGTTGATGTAAATACAGCAGAATACAGGCAAATAGTACGAGTGCCCGGCATCGGAATTAAATCGGCTAAATTGATTATAGCTTCCCGTAAGTTTGGTAAATTAGATAGGTATCAATTAAAAAAAATAGGTGTTATCATAAAAAGAGCCCAATATTTTATTACTTGTAGAAATTCGTCAGGAACAACAATTAATGAAATAAAGCCTGAATTCGTAAAAAAAATACTTGTAAACAAAAAACATACATCCCAAAACACCAATCAAATATCTTTGATTTTCCCTTAAAAAAGCTATTAAAATTATGATAGTATTCTCTTACGATAAATCGTTGGATGGACTTTTATGTGTAATTTATGAAGCATATGAAAGAAAAATTTTTCCTGAACTATTAATTCAATCGGGAGAAATACCCCCTTTGTTCGTTGATCAATTACTTGAAATACAAACACGAGATAAAATAGTTAGTAAAACTTGGGCATATTTAGAGAAAAAGATGTCTAAAGAATCTCTCAATATGATGCAAGCTGTATGGTTGTCAGAGCAAGACGATAGAGATTGGCTATTATATAAATTTATTAAAAAAGCCATTGATACAAAATTTACTGGACATACTGATTTTGGGGATGAAGTCATTATTAACATTCATAATCTGGCTAAAAAAGTATACAAAGAAGGCTATAATTGGAAACAATTTGTAAGATTTAAAAAGTCGAAAGACGGAATTTTTTTTGCTCCCGTATATCCAATTTATAATAGTTTACCATTGGCGATTCCTCATTTTAAAGATCGATTTTCTTCACAGTCTTGGATTATTTATGATTTAAACCGCAATTATGGATTTTATTATGATGGAAAAGTAGTGATTGAAATGACTTTGGAAAGCGATAATGAATATTTTAATTCAGATCAACCCAACGAAAAATTATTAGATTCAAAAGAAATTTTATTTCAAGAATCGTGGAAAAAATACTTTCAAGCTTTATCAATAAAAGAGAGAATTAATTTGAAACTACAAAAACAACATATGCCTAAAAGATATTGGAAATATCTCACAGAAATGCAATAAATATAAAAAGGTATTTGAACTCTAATTTCTTAGGTCATCTATTTTGAAGAATAACTCATATATTCAATTTCGTTTCAAAAAATGTAAACAAGTTTTTAAGACACATGAAAAATTACGTAATACATACGGAATTTTAAACCTGGCAAAAGTGGTATAAGTCATAAGTTAATTTTCAAAAATTATCAATCCTATTTATATCATATTGAATTATTAAGAAATAAAAATCTTTTATAAATAAAAAACTACCTGCAAAGCAGGTAGTTTTTATAGTGTAATTAAAAATTATTTTATGAAAAAATTAGAAATTATATGAAAGTTGAAGTTTAAAATTTCTAGGATCGATTTGATTAATATAACCTCCTCTATAATATGAAGTATAACCAATTTTATCGAATATATTATTAAAGAAGAATTTCAAACCAACTTTTTTATACGTATATCCCAATTGAGCATTAACAGTTGTATAATCCGGCATGTTGAAAGGTTTAATGCCCGGTGTTGAACCGTGTCCATCTGCTCTTAAGTTTGAACTGTAGTCATTAATTGGGCGATCTCCCACATAATAAACACCTACACCCAAAACAAGATTTTTTAATGTTCCTCGATTAAATAAATATTGTACCCATCCGTTAGCGGTAGAATATGGAGCATTCATTGGTCTGGAACCGTTTACATAAGCAACACTGTTTTTATATTGAACATCCGAATAAGAATATCCTAAAATTACTTGTAAATTTTCTAAAATATGCCCGTTTGCCTCAATTTCAATACCGTTTCTACGTAAATCACCTGCTTTAGAGTAAAAGCCTGTTCCCACTCCATTTTCGTATATCTGATATGAAATATCATTATTTTTAATAAAGTAATAGGTTACATTGAAATCCAATTTTTTATTAAACCAATCAGATTTAACTCCAACTTCAAATTGGTTAGTAACTGAAGATCCAATAGTCCCTCCATCTTTGGTAGGATTACTTGCTGAACGCAAATTGGTTGTAGTAGCATAATTACCAAAAAGACTTATATTTTTTACCGGACTAACCATGATTCCTACAAAAGGATCCCATGCTTCATTAGCAGCTCCTATATTGGGTTTTTTAGCATCTTGACTATAACGTAATCCAACATTGGCTCTTATATATTCATTGATTTCCACAGCATCTTGAATCATAATACCATAAACTTCAGATTCGCTGGAGCTGGTAGAAGCTATGGCATCAAAAGATGATTTATTGATTCCCTTAGGTAATACATTAGGTATTTTGTCAAATATATTAATAATATCAACTTCAATGGATCTGTCAATAAGAGGCAATCCGGTTTTTGGATCTAAGATAACTTTTCCGTCTTTATCTTTTCTGTATTTTCCGTGAGTGGTAGAATTCGTATTATTGATCTTATAATCAAATCCTGTTTGAAAAGTATGTTTAACTTTACCGGTATATAAATTTTTTCCAATTAAATCAATCTGAATCACTTTGTTTTTATCTTCACTTTCGGACCAAGTTAGAGTTCTTGTACGTCTTAAAAAATCCGAAATTTTTTGTCCTTTTGCTTCTACATTAAAGGTATATGGACTAGCTATGGAACCTAATCCATAAGTTTCTTCGTTGTTTATTGATGCCGCATATAAGGCACGTAAACTTAATACTTCATTTAATTTTCGTACAATTTTGGCGCTATAGGTTGTAGTCCTAGTATTTTGATTATCCGTTGCCCAGCCAAAAAATTTATGCGTAGCATCTAATAAATTATTTTTATCGGCATCAGTTGAATTTACAGTACCTCTGTCGGGAGTTATATTGTTATTAATATAATCCATTTCCAATGTAACAGTCGTTCTATCATCCGGTCTCCATTCAAAAGAAGGATTTATATAAACTCTATTATTGTCAACTCTTGGTTTATAGCTGTCCGCTCTTTGATATGCACCATTTAAACGAAATGCAGCAGTACCTTTTTTGTCCAAAATGGTTTGATAATCAAAAGTTGGTCGAAATAACCCCCAGCTTCCGGTTTCAATAGCAACATTTCCTCCGGTTAAAAATAATGGAGTCTTGGTAACTACATTAATTACACCTCCCGGACTTCCTAATCCGTTACCAATACCTTGAGTTATAGCCGCTGATCCACGTAAAACTTGGATGCTTGATACCCCTTGCATATCAGTCAAAAGAGAAGCAGAACGAAAATCGGAATCAACCTGAACTCCGTTTTTCAATACAGGAGTTCCACGATATCCCCTGATAGACATACTTTCCGAAGACCCCCCATAAGTACCGAATAAATTAACCCCCGGAACATTTCTAACTGCATCGGTTATAGTAAGTGCACCCTGTTCGTTAATAATTTCACTGGAAATTACGGATATATTTTGTGGTAATTCTCTCGGAGCAACCGGCAAACGAGTAATCATGTCTAAACCATGTATTTGTTTAGTTCCGTATATAGTAACATCATCAATATCTCCTTTACCGTATAATGTTATATTAATTTCTTTTACCTCATCAGGATTGAGAATAAAGGATTCGTTATAATCATTGAATTTAGGAGAAGAAATGGTCAAATTATGAAATCCATCACTTAATCCCGATATTTCAAAAAAACCGGTTTGATTGTCGATCTCAGAAATTTTTTCACCGTCAATGTAGAAAGTTGCTTTTTTTATCGGTTTGTCTTCTACATCAAATAAATATCCTTTGATCCCTGATGTATATTGCGCTATTAGAAGCTGCCCTAAACATAAAAGAACAAAAGCTATGTATGTTTTTTTCATAATAATTTTTATTTTTGGGCAAATATAATTTTAATTTAGACCAATTACAAATAAAAAAGGTGTTTTTATATTATCTTTTTTTATAAACAGTTGAAATATAATAAGATATGTGTTTTTGAACGATTTTTTAATATGAATAAAATAAGGACTAATTAGGTGATGTTTACAGGTTTAAATAGAGATCAACTCTAAAAAATATATTAACTTTGCAATCTAAATTAAAAAGTATAATAAATTAGAAAGGATGAGTTTACCTATAGATTATGTTCCGGTACTTATACAGGTTGCAGTTGCTTTGGGTTTCAGTGTGATAGCACTGGTCGGTTCAGCAATGTTAGGTTCGAGAGTACACGGTAAAGTTAAGGATGATACCTTTGAATGCGGGATTGCTTATGAAGGTGATGCCCGTTCGCCTTTTTCAGTTAAATATTTTTTAACAGCAATATTATTTGTACTATTTGATATTGAGATTATTTTCTTTTATCCTTATGCGTTGAACATCAGAGATTTTGGAGTTGAAGGCTTTTTAGCAGTATTAACCTTTATCTCGGTTTTTCTTTTAGGATTCGTATATGTAGTTAAAAAAGGAGCGTTAGATTGGGAAAAATAGGAATAAAATATCTATTTTAAATATTTTTTAAAAAAGACATGGCAGAAAAAAAAGTTAAGATTGTTGATGCTCCTGAAGGAGTAAGTGGGCCCGGATATTTTGCCGGAAGTTTTGATAAAATTATAGGATTGGCAAGGTCATATTCTTTATGGCCGTTACCGTTTGCTACCTCTTGTTGCGGAATTGAGTTTATGGCTATACAAGCTGCCAATTATGATTTATCGCGTTTTGGAGCAGAAAATATGTGTTTTTCGCCAAGACAGGCAGACCTTTTAATGGTTTGCGGAACGATATCCAAAAAATTAGCTCCGGTTTTAAAACGTGTATACACTCAAATGGCAGAACCAAAATGGGTAATGGCTGTCGGAGCTTGTGCTTCCAGCGGTGGAATTTTTGATACCTATTCTGTATTGCAAGGAATAGATAAAGTTATACCTGTTGATGTATACGTACCCGGTTGTCCTCCAAGACCCGAACAAATTATAGAAGGTTTTATGCAGATACAAGAAATAGCTAGAAATGAAAGCTTACGAAGAAGAGAATCTGCTGAATATAAAGAGTTGTTAAAATCCTATGAAATATCGTAATCATGGAAGGAAAAATTATAGATAATCAATTGGTATTACAACTCATATCAGATGAGTTTGGTGATGGTATTATAAGGGCATACGAGCCGGATGGAATTTTAACCATTGAAATAAAAAAAGATATTGTACTTTCCTTACTAACATTTATTAAAAATCATGAGATAAAAATTGATTTTTTAACTGATGTGTGCGGAATACATTATCCCAATAATAAAGGATCGGAATTAGGAGTTATTTACCATCTACATAGTTTCATAAACAACTTTAGAATACGAATTAAAGCATTCTTTTCTATTGAGAATCCTGAAATTGATTCGGTTACCTCAATTTATTCTGCAGCTAACTGGCAGGAAAGAGAGACTTTTGATTTTTACGGAATAGTATTTAAAGGACATCCTAATTTAACAAGGATTTTAAACAGGGATGATATGGACTATCATCCGCTTTTAAAACAATATACGCTGGAAGATACTACCCGTACGGATAAGAATGATGCCATGTTCGGCAGATAATTAGTAAATTAAAAAAGTTAGAATTAAAAAATGTCTAAACAAAAAAATATAAGTGATTTGGTCGATTTATCCAATACGGTGGACAAATACATTGTGAAGGAACAAGTCGATGGAGAATTACAAAAAATAAATTTAGGACCAACACACCCATCTACCCATGGTATTTTTGAAAATAAAATATTAATGGATGGGGAAAGGATTGTTTCAGCAAAATCAACCGTTGGATATATTCACCGTGCATTTGAAAAAATCTCTGAAAGAAGAACATATTCACAAATAACCACCTTAACCGATAGACTTAATTATTGCTCTTCTCCTATAAATAATATGGGATGGCATATGACCATGGAAAAATTTTTGGGCGTGAAAGTATCCAAAAAGATTGATTATATGCGTATCATTATTATGGAGTTGGCAAGAATTGCGGACCATTTGGTTTGCGATTCAGTAATGGGAGTTGATACAGGTGCTTTAACCGGATTTACTTATGTATTTCAGGATAGAGAAAAGATATATGACCTATATGAACAGGTTTGCGGAGCTCGAATGACTACTAATATTGGAAGAATTGGAGGGTTTGAGCGTGATTTTAGTCCAAAATTCCATCAATTAATTAAAGAATTTATTGCAGAATTTCCAAAAAGATTGGAAGAATTCGCTAAATTATTGGAAAGAAACCGAATCTTTATGGATCGTACGATCGGGGTAGGAGGTATTTCAGCTGAAAGAGCTTTGAATTATGGATTTACCGGTCCAAACTTACGTGCAGCAGGGGTAGACTATGATGTGAGAGTCATGAGCCCTTATTCTTCTTATGATGACTTTGATTTTATTATTCCTATTGGGACTTCAGGAGATGCTTACGATCGTTTCATGGTTCGTTTGCAAGAAATGAGGGAAAGTTTCAAATTGGTTAAAAATGCTTATGAAAATTTACCTGAAGGAAATTATCATGTAGAGGTTCCCGAATATTATCTACCGGATAAGCCGGATGTTTATACCAGTATGGAAGCTCTTATCTATCATTTTAAAATTATCATGGGAGAAACAGATATTCCTACCGGTGAAGTTTTTCATTCAGTTGAAGGAGGAAATGGTGAATTAGGATTTTATATGGTTAGTGACGGAGGAAGAAGTCCTTATAGATTACATTTTAGAAGACCTTGCTTTATTTACTACCAAGCCTATCCGGAATTGATCAAAGACCAAATGCTGTCTGATGCTATTATTACGTTAGGAAGTTTAAACGTGATTGCGGGTGAACTTGATGCGTAAAAGTTACTCAACACAAAATTAAATTAATATAAAACTCTCATTATTGAGAGTTTTTTCATTTTGAAATAGTTGACATTATAATTTAATGTTTTATAATTATATTCTTTATTATTGCTCTAAGATACTTTGTTAATAAAAAATAATAACATTATATATTATAATTTTTATTGAATTATGGCTTAATAGATAATAATTGTTGTTTTTTATGTGTTAATAATAATGTGGTTTACATTAATTGTATATTATAATATAAATATCATATAATTATTATATATATTTCAATATGGGACAAAATTATTTATTTTTAGTTTAAATTTAATAATTTTGCGGGGTATATAGCGTGTAAGCATATTTTATGAAATCAACCTTCCCCTACAAATTTTTTAATTGGAGTATTATAATATTATTTTTAGCAACTTTATTTCCCTTATTACTTTTAAGTTTTTATTCAGAACCGATCCTTGATGATTATGTATATGCCATTAAACTTTTATCGAGATCTTTTTTTGACGTACAAGTTTATGAATATATGTATTGGGGTAGTAGGTATACAGCGACCGGAATATTAATTACTAATCCAATCTATTTTGGATGGTTTGGGGGATATCATGTACTTTCATTCTTAATGATATTTTTATTTGTCTTGGGATCATATTTTATGTTTTATCAGATTTCAAGAAATAAAAAAATCACAGTGGTTTTAATGGCTACATTTTGCTTTACCTATTTTTTTATGTTACCGGATATAACCTCGGCTTTTTACTGGTTGGCGGGTTCAGCTACTTATAATTTAGGTAACATTCTTTCTTTATTTTTTATAGGAAGCATAATAAAGGCAAAAAAATGCGATAATTATTTTTATAAGATCATTGTTTTTGTATTAGTATTTTTAATTATTGGATGCAATGAAATATCCATGATCTATATAGATGTTTTTATTTTCCTATTGTTCGTCTATTCATATTTTAATAATAAGAAAATCGATGTATTATATTTGTCATTGTTTATTTTTGCGGGGGCATTAACATTGCTCATTTTTGCATCGCCCGGAAACCAACTCAGGTCTTCATCAACAATTGCTCATCATTTGTCTTTGTCTCAATGTATTTTAAAAACTATAAAAAAGTCAATAACGATCATTGTAAGATATTTCATATTAGTTTTTATAATTCAACTTTTAGTATTATTTAATATAAGGGAATGGCTAAAAAAAAGAAATTTTTCATATTTAAAACATTCCATAGCATTTTTTATATTTCTTTTACTAGCTGTTTTATTTTTAGGTTCTTTTCCAAGTTTATGGTCCGTTGGTTTTTTTCCGCCTTTGCGAACGGTAAATGTGATTTTCTTTGAAATGTTAATCTTCTCCATGATTATAGCACATAAAATAGTTATAATGCCGTATTTCGATACTATTAATATTTCACCCTATTTTTTAGTAGTAATCTTATTTGTAACTATTTTTAGTTATGTATTTGCTGTTCAAGATAAGAAAGTTTATGATTTAACAAATAATCTATATCATTCTTATAAAGACATAGTAAGCGGTGATATGATAAAATATAAAAAAGAAATGGAGGAAAGGTATGAATTTATACGCAATTCTAAAGAAGATACAATCTATGTTAAGCCTATTAAGATTAAACCAGAAACTATTTTTAGAAGCGATTTAAAGGAAACTAATGACCATTTTTATAACAAAAATATGGCAAATTTCTTTGGTAAAAGTGCAATAATACTTAGAAAATAAAAATTCTTAAAATGGTGGATAATCAAAAATGAATTTTCATGTAATTTATAAACAGCGTTCGATATAATTCATTATTTTCATCAAGAGGTACAAACTTATAAATAATCATATGTTCAGAATCTAATTTATATAAATAAAAGCTATCTTGAATCGGGTTATATTGAGAATTTATACATTTTTTTAAAAATTTATCCGTTTTATTTTTCGGAAAAGTTATTTCGGATGGTTCAGAAACAGATTCAGTAGTTAGAATTCCACTTTTTTTATTTAAGTTAAAACATCCTGTATATGTACTTGTAGAAGATACAGGCTTTTTTATAAATAAATGAGTAAAATAGTTGAACTCTAATGTTTCATTAATTTCATATTTTTCCCATTCTTCGAAATTTTTTCCCGAAAAATCCGATACAGATTTTAAAATCCAGGCTCCGTGTAAATCTTTTATTTTAAATTTTTTCTGAGTTCTTTTTTTTAAATATTGTAAAACATCTTCACGTACCTCATAATTAAATTGATCGGGATTAGCTTCCATTTCAAAGACTGTCCCTGAAGCAAGATCCTTAAAACTTCTTTTAATATATTTTCCGCTGGTATCTTTTTTTATTTCAAACAGTACAGTAACATTTTCTTGATCTATTTCCATTTGGGAATAGCTATAAACGCTCCACAAAAGAAAAAATATTAAAATAACTTTCATAAATAATATGATTTTAAATTACAACTGCAGTGCCACAGATCGAAACCATCAACATACTGCCTTTAGCTCCTAAGGCTTCATAATCAAAATGAATACCGATTACAGCGTTAGCTCCTAAAAGAATTGCTTTTTCTTCCAATTCTTTCAATGCGGTTTGTTTAGCTTCAACCAATACTTTTTCATAAGCGTTAGATCGGCCACCGAAAAAATCTGTAAGATTAGCCTTAAAATCCTTAATAAAATTAGCACCAATTATAGTTTCTCCGGTTACAATTCCTTTGTACTCTTTGATTGAAGATCCTTCAATAGAGTTAGTTGTAGTTAAAATCATTGATTGTTAAATTTAAATGATAAAAGTAAATATAAAGATATTCTTATAATTTGAATACATAGTCACTTAAATTACCAATTTATACGTATGAAGTTTAGGTCAAATTTCTAGCCTAATGAGATAAGTTAATTGTTAAATTAATGACAATTAGTTATGATTACAATAGATCTATTTTAATTAAATACGTTTTTAAATAAAAAGACTAATATAATTGATTTTATATAGTATTACCCTTATTTTTGATGTTTATATAAATAAAGTATTTATGAAAGCACCGGTAGCAAAAAAAATTCCTAAAAAATTAATTACGCATAACGATATTCGAATTGATAATTATTATTGGCTTAACGATAGAGAAAACCCTGAAGTAATAAAATATTTGGAGGAAGAAAATGCTTATACAAAAGAGCAGATGAAATCTACCGATTTATTGCAAAAAAAATTATTTGAGGAAATGAAATCCAGGATAAAAGAAGATGATGAGTCCGTTCCCTATAAATTCAATCAATATTGGTATACCACCAAATACATAAAAGGAGGAGAATATCCTCTCTATATAAGAAAAAAAGACTCTTTAGAAGCCAAAGAAGAAATCATGTTTGATGTCAATGAGATGGCCAAAGGACATAAATTTTACCAAATTGGAAGTGTTAGCGTTAGTCCGGATAATACCATGGCTTGTTATTCAGTTGATACAGTGAGTCGAAGAATATATACCATTCAAATAAAAAATTTGGTAACCGGCGAAATACTTTCCGATGAATTAAAAGATACCACAGGAAATGTAGTGTGGGCCAATGATAACCGAACCATTTTTTATTCTGTACAAGATCCTAAAACTTTACGTTCATCTAAAATATATAAACATATTTTAGGAACTTCTCAAAAGGAAGACCTATTGGTCTTTGAAGAACATGACGAAACATTTAATGTCTATGTCACCAAAACTAAATCCTTACAATATATTGTAATAGCCTCCGGAAGTACCTTAACAGATGAATATAGATTTATTCCTGCCGATCATCCCGAAGATAAATGGAAAATATTTCAAGAAAGGATTAGGGGATTGGAATATTCCTTTGATCATTATGAAGGATTTTTTTATATCCTTACGAACAAAGACGGGGCAACTAATTTTAAATTAATGAAGACCCCAATAACAGATACTTCAATTGAAAATTGGATTGAAGTAATACCACACAATGAGGAAATTTTATTGGAGGGTTTTGAGCTATTTAAAAATTATTTAGTAACCGAAGAACGAGAAAGAGGGTTGACTCATATAAAAATTAAGAGTTGGGATAATTCAATTAATTATGAGATACCTTTCGAAGAAGAAGTTTATACAGTAGGAACTTCTGTAAACAGAGATTTCGATACAGATATTATCAGATATCGTTATACTTCAATGACCACCCCATGGAGCGATATTGATTTTAATATGCGCACCAAAGAAAAAAAGGTTTTAAAAGAGCAAGAAGTATTGGGTAATTTTAATAAAGATAACTATGTTACTAAAAGAATTTGGGCTCAAGCACGAGACGGAGTACAAATCCCTTTATCTTTAGTAATGAAGAAAGACACTCAGCCATCTAAAAATACCCCTTTGTTATTGTATGCTTATGGATCCTATGGATATTCAATGGATGCAACATTTAGCTCCATACGGTTATCCTTGTTAGATCGAGGCTTTATATATGTAATTGCCCACGTGAGAGGAGGAGAAGACTTAGGAAGGCCTTGGTATGAAAATGGAAAAATGTTAAAAAAGAAAAATACATTTTTCGATTTTATAGACTGTGCTGAATATTTAATCAAAAAAAAATATACATCGTCTAATCATTTATATGCCAATGGAGGTAGTGCCGGTGGATTATTAATAGGAGCAGTTATTAACCATGCCCCCAAACTATTTCATGGAGTAGTGGCAGATGTACCTTTTGTAGATGTAGTTACAACTATGTTAGATGACAGTATTCCTTTAACGACGGGAGAATACGATGAATGGGGTAATCCGAATCAACTAGAATACTATAATTACATGAAATCGTATTCACCCTATGATAATGTTGAAAATAAAGAATATCCCAATATGTTGGTAACAACCGGCTTACATGATTCTCAAGTACAATACTGGGAACCGGCCAAGTGGGTGGCTAAACTTAGGGATATGAAAACAGATTCTAACCTTTTATTACTTCAAACTAATATGGATGCAGGACATGGAGGATCTAGCGGACGTTTTGAATCCTTAAAAGAAGTAGCCTTAGAATATGCCTTTTATTTATATTTAGAAAATAAATTAAACTAGTAAATGACTTTAGGAAATTTGAAAAATGATTTAATTATTTTTTAAATTTCCTTACCTAATTCCAATATAATTTTTTATACATATTTATATGTTGGCGCGTGGTAAATATAAGTTTACTTATAGGTAGAAAATAAATAATTTTTTGGATTTTACTAATATGAAAATAATTGCAAATTGAAGAAATAAGTCGAGGTAATTTAGTGTTTTCTTTCAATAACGTATTTAAGCATCAATTCCAATGAATCTCTATTTTCATTTTTTGGAAAATTAACTAAAATATCGAGCGCTTTTTGCTTATACTCATTCATCTTATCAATCGTATAATTAATCCCCCCGTTTTCCTTTACAAATTTGATTATTTCAGCAACTCTTTTTTTATCTTTATTGTGATTTTTAATGGAATTTATCAACCATTTTTTATTTTCTTTACTTGCGTTGTTAAGCACATAAATTAATGGAAGTGTCATTTTCCTTTCTTGAATATCAATACCGACCGGTTTCCCGATTAAATTAGTACTTGTATAATCAAACAAATCATCTTTTATTTGAAATGCAATTCCGGTATATTCTCCAAAAAGGCGAAGTTTTTCAGCATTTTCATCCGAAGCATAGGTAGAACGTGCTCCCGATTCACAACAGGCAGATATTAAAACAGCTGTTTTTTGGCGTATAATTTCAAAATAGACCTCTTCCGTAATATCAAGTTTTCTACTTTTTTCCAATTGCAGTAGTTCTCCCTCAGACATTTCTCGTATAGTTCTGGAAATAATAGATAATAAATCAAAATCTTGATTATCAGTAGCTAATAATACACTTTTAGATAGAAGATAATCGCCCACTAAAACAGCAATTTTATTTTTCCATAAAGCATTGATTGAAAAAAAACCTCGTCTCATGTAGCTTTCATCTACTACATCGTCATGAACAAGTGTGGCTGTATGGATAAGTTCGATTAATGAAGCTGCTCGATATGTTTTATCCGTTACAGTACCGGTAAGCTTAGCTGTTAAAAAAACAAACATGGGACGCATTTGCTTACCTTTTCTTCTAACTATAAACTGGGTGATTCTATCCAATAATGGAACTTTACTTTTCATGGATTCATAGAACCTTTTTTCGAAAAGCTTCATTTCATCTGCTATTGGAATTTTAATTTGTTCAGTAACTTTGGACATTAGGTTTCAAAAATAATCAAATTTTACATATTTTAATTTGAAACTTCCATTTTATTTTATAAAGAAGAGGTAAAAAGATAATTAAAATAAAGGTTATATACTAAAAATAAGTTAATAACAAAATAAAGAGTATAAACATAAAAAGAATTATTATCTTTGTTGCTTGAGAAGATATATAATATTGCAGAGGATAATGCAACAAAATGACTTTATTTCACGTTTAAAGCAATTATGCAATTACGTGAAATAATATTAAATTAAAATGAAAAAAGTTTTCTTACTGGTTATTCTGATTTGTACTTGTTGTTTAATGCATATAAAAGCTCAACGTAATGAAGTAGGAATATCTATTGGAAGAGCCAATATAATTGGTGATATAGGTAAAACCGATTATATTGAAATATTCCCTATGGATAGGTATAGAATTCCAATTTCATTAGGAGTACTTTATAGGTATAATTTAGATAATAGACAAAGTTTACGTTTAAATTTAATTTATAACAGAGTCTATTTTGACGATGAGAAAGCAAGTGAAGATTATAGATTTAAAAGAAAAATATCAGGAAGTAATACCATTTTTGAAACTTCAGTTTTATTTGAATATTATTTCTTTGATATCAATGATATAAAATATTCAGGTTCTTCTCCATATATATTTGCCGGAGTAGGCGGGTATGGTTTTTATGACAGGAAATATACAATCAATCATACGAGAGCTAAAGATTATAATGGTTCTTACAGGAATCCTTTAAATTTTCAGGATTTTGTAACAGAAGAAAATTATAAGAAATCTATGAAATTCGATTTTAATATTCCTTTTGGCGTGGGATATAAATTTAAAATTAAATACGATTGGTTATTATCTCTTGAAATAGGAGCAAGATATACATTCCAGGATAATCTTGATTATAGTTCTATAAAAAACAAAAATATAACTATAAACATAGATCCTCAATTAAACAATATAAGTACTGTAGACCCTAAGCTTAAGGATGAGATAAATAGAAGAAATGCTAAAATCATAGGAAAACATCAAACAGGTAATACATATAAAAGTAACGATTGGTATTTAATATGGGGGATAAATCTTACTTACACATTTGGAAGACCTCCATGTTATTGTTATTAAATTATAATTATTAATGTCTAAAAAAGATATATTTATAGAAGAAAATAAAATGCCTAAACACGTTGCCATTATTATGGATGGTAATGGAAGATGGGCTAAAAAAAGAGGTATGATTCGTAGTCTTGGCCATCAAAATGCTATTAAAGCAGTTCGAGAGGCGATTGAATTTTGTGATGATGCAAATATTCCCTATCTTACCTTATATGCTTTTTCAACAGAAAATTGGAATAGACCTATTTTAGAAGTGAATTCTTTGATGAGTCTATTGATTAACACTATAAAAAAAGAAACAAAAAAATTAAAAGAAAAAGGTATTAGAGTTAAAGTTATCGGCAATATTGATAAATTTCCAACTAACGTCCGAGAGGAATTAATCCTGCTTACCAAAGATACATGCAATAATCAAAGGGGCACATTGACATTGGCATTAAGTTATGGGGCTAAAAATGAAATTCTCGATGCTGCCAAAAAAATTGCTCTGGATTATTCAAATAACGAAATATCTTTGGAACAATTAAATGAAGATACCTTTAATCAATATTTATATACAAACGATCTACCGGATGTAGATCTTCTCATTAGAACGAGTGGAGAGCAAAGAATAAGTAATTTTTTACTTTGGCAAATAGCATATGCAGAATTATATTTTACAGATACATTATGGCCTGATTTTAATAAAGAAGAATTTTTAAAAGCATTAGATTTTTATCAGAGCAGAGAAAGAAGATTCGGGAAAATAAGTGAACAATTAAAAGTAAAGTAAAAGAAGTAAAAAGTGTACATGAAGAAATTATTAGCGGCCGTTTTATTCTCAGTAAACATATTTATATTTGGTCAGGTTGCAGACAGTGTTCAAATATCACCACAAGAACCAAAGGCTGATGTTCAAAAAGATATAGACCCTATTAAAAAAGACGATTCTGCTTTACGTATTAAAGAAATCAAAATTACCGGAACCGATAAATATTCTAAGAATCAAATCATGAGGTATACGGGGTTGTATGAAGGAGATTTTGTGGAAATACCGGGAATGCAAATTAACACGGCAGTCAAAAAACTTTGGGATTCTAAGCTTTTCGCTAACGTAGAAATTTTTTTAACTAAAGTAATCAACAATGAGGTGTACCTTCGTATAAATTTGGTAGCACTTCCGGATTTAGGTACTGTAAAATTTCATGGAATCAGTAAATCTAAAGGCGAAAAGTTAATAAAAGACAATGGTCTTAAAACAAAGGCTAAAATTACCGATGATCTGCGTTCTAAACTTCAAAACTCAATAAGAAATGAATATACAGATAAAGGATTTCCGGATGCCAAAGCAATAATAAAAGAATCGACCAATCCAACAGATCCTAACTTAGTCAATTGGAATGTAACTATAGATAAAGGTCCTAGAGTTAAAGTTAAAACAATTAAAATAGAAGGAACTAAAGTATTAAAAGCTTCAACCGTCAGATCACGAGCTTTCAAAAATACTAAACAAAAAAGATTTTATCGCTTTTGGAAGAAATCAAAATATGTTCCTGAAAAATACCTGGAAGATTTAAATAGAGTTGTTGAAACTTTTCAATCGTACGGTTTTAGAGATGCGAAAATAACTTCAGATACTGTACTCAGAGCTAATAAAAAGAATTTTGATATAGATGTTCATGTATCAGAAGGAAAAAGATATTATCTGGGAAATGTAACTTTCTCAGGAAATTCTGCATATTCTAGTGAGACACTTTCAAAAGTTATCGGATATAAAAAAGGAGAACCCTATGATGCAGTAGGTTTCAATAAAAAAGTATCAGGATCAGAAAAAAACGATGATATTTCAACACTATATTATAATAACGGGTATGTTTTTGCCAATGTAGTTCCCATTGAAAAAGCAGTTAGAAATGATACGATAGATATTGAAATTAAAATAAGAGAAGGAGAACAGGCTTATTGGGACAAAGTTACTTTCTCAGGAAATACCAAAACTCACGATCACGTGATCCAACGATCATTGAGCACAAGACCCGGAGATCTTTTCTCAAAAGAAGATATACAAAGAACCATTATGGAATTAGCCCAAATGGGATACTTTGAAGCACAGACTTTGCGCCCTGATATTACACCGAATGTTGAAACTCGTACGGTAGACGTTAATTATAAATTAGAAGAAAAGGGAACAAACAGTCAAATAGAATTACAAGGAGGTTATGGAGGAAATCGTTTTATTGGAACTTTAGGTTTAACTTTTGGTAATTTCTCATTTAATGATTTTTTCAAGAAAAAAGCTTGGAAACCTATTCCTTCCGGTGATGGACAAAGTATATCTTTAAGAGCCCAAGCAGGAAGTAATTATCAGAATTACAGCATTTCATTCACAGAACCATGGATTACAGGTAAAAGGCCTACTTCCATGACTGTTTCTCTTTACAGCACGATATTGAATTATAATAACTATTATGCAGAAGGAAGAAACAAACTAAATATATATGGAGGTCAAGTGGGATTAACCACTCGTTTAAATTGGCCGGATAATTATTTCAGGCTTTCCTATGGTATCAATTATCAATTATACTCTTTTAGAAATTATCCGTTTAATATAGCAGATGAAAATGCCTTAGGATATACAACATGGGATAATGGAGAAAGTAACAATTTCAGTTTTTATGCAAGTTTAGGTAGATATTCAGCAGGATTTGATCCTATATTCCCGACAATGGGTTCTGAATTTGAGCTTTCAGTGAAATTTACTCCCCCATATTCCGCATTTAACAATGAAGATTACAGCAAAAAAACCGATAAGGAAAAATACAAATGGCTGGAATATTATAAAATAAAGATGAAAGCCTATTGGTATCAGGAATTAGTAGGTAAATTTGTTTTAAAAGCAGGAGGAGAATTCGGATTTTTAAGTAATTATAATTCTAAAGTAGGAATTCCTCCTTTTGAAAGATTCTATTTAGGAGGAACCGGGCTATATGGAAATAGATTTGATGGTAGAGAAATTATCCCTTTACGTGGGTATAGAGATGCTACATCCTTCGGAGGAGTTTCCGGTGAAGACATTACCCCATTAGGAGGGGGTACTTCATATTCAAGGTTTATGTTGGAATTGCGTTATCCGGTATTATTAGGAGGAGCTACGAAAATTTACGCGTTAACATTTGCGGAAGGAGGAAATACTTGGAGCAATAATAAATCTTTTAATCCGTTTGAGCTAAAAAGATCTGCCGGTTTTGGTATTAGAATTTTTATGCCACAATTCGGAATGTTAGGTTTTGATTTTGCTAAAGGATTTGATTCAACCATTAATTCAAACAGTGCCAACGGATGGGAAACCCATTTCATATTTGGTCAACAATTTTAGATGATTTTTGCTTATATTGAATTATAATAATATATTTATAGCAAAATAAAGTTTATAAAAACTTGGTATGATTTTAGAAAAGCCTTATATATAGTTACCATGAAGAAAACATTGACATATGCTCTGCTCTTGCTTTTTAGTTTTGGCATTGCTCAAAAAATGGCTTACGTAGATACGCAGTATATTTTAAAACAATTGCCGCAATATCAACAATCAGAACAAAGACTTGACCATGAAGTTAAAAAATGGCAGGAAGAGATTGTTAACAGACAATCCATGTTAGAAAAACTTCGTATTGAGTATGAGAATGAAAAAGTTTTATTAACAGAGGATCAGCAAAAGTCAAGGTTGATGTCAATTGATAGCACAGATAAGGCGCTCCATGAATTTATTGAAAAAAAATTCGGATCAAAAGGAGAATCAGTCAATCTAAGAATTAATTTGGTTAAACCTATACAAGATCAAATTTGGAATGCAATAAATGCCATAGCTATAAAAGATAAATATAATTTAATCTTAGACAAATCGTCAGATTTAATTATGGTTTATACAGATTCCAAATATGACATCACAGATAAAGTGTTGAAACAATTAGGAATTGCAACCAAAAAGAAAGAGGATAAAAATGGTAAATCATCTTCTATGATATCCAATTCAGATGAAGTTGATGATAAAGAAGCTAAAATTAAAAATGCTAAGAATTCTGATGAAAATGCAATAGATAAAAAAGATAAAGAATCTACTAAAAAGCAACAAAAATCAGGATGGGGAAGAAAGTATGTTCCTAAAAACAAACAAACTAAAAAGGAACAGGTTCAAAAAGAAGAAGTAAATGAAGTTTCTTCTGAAAAAGTAGATGAAGTTTCAGAGGAAAAAAATATAAATAATGTAAAAAGTAAAGATTATCCTAAGGAGGAAGATGTACATGAAATAACTGCACCGGCTCCTAAGAATAAAGAAAGTAAAACAGTAAATAATAAAGAATCTAAAACTACCATTAAATCGCAACCAAAATCAGGATATGGTAGTAAGTATATACCTAAGAAAAAAACTCAAAATAATAATCAAACTAATGATAAAACAAGTAAATAATAAAATTAGAATAAAAATGAAGAAAATCACATTAGTATTCCTCTTAACTGCATTTGTTGGAGCTTTTCAATTAGTTAAAGCTCAAAATATAGCTCATGTTAATTCAATGGAATTATTAAGCCTGATGCCTGAAAAAAAAGCAGCTGATGATCAATTAAAAACATTAGCAGACCAAAAAAAGGCAGAAATTAAAAAACAAGAAGACAGTTTTTCTGCTAAGTATGAAAAAATTCAAAAAGATTTGCAAGGAAAATCACAAGCTGATCTTGAAAAAATGAAAGATCAACTTCAAAAATACGAAGAAGATTTCCAAAAAGATCAACAAAGTCTAGTAGCTTTAAGAGAAGAAGCAGCAAAAGCTTTAGATAAAAAACAAGCAGATTTATATGAGCCTATCATGAAAAAAGCACAAGATGCAATTGATAGTGTTGCTAAAGCTAAAGGTTACCTTTATGTTTTTGATACTTCTCAACCATCTCTTTTATATGCTGAAGGACCAAATATTCTAAATGATGTTAAAGCTAAATTAGGAATAAAATAAGAATTAAGATAGAACAAAATAAAAAGAGGCTATTAAGCCTCTTTTTTTTATTTATAAAAACAAAAAATTAGATTAAAACTTTAAATAAATGGTAAAAAATTTATGATGTAATAAAACCTTATATGATAATAATTTACCCAAGAAATTACACCTAAAGAATTTTAGGGTAAAAAATCGATAAGCCTTTCTAAAGCCATGGCGCGAGAACCTTTCAATAAAATATTTTGCGTTGGTAGGGTATGGCTTTTAAGATATTCTTTCATATCATTAGTTGAATGAAATTTTTGAACTCTGGTAGTCATCGTGTTGGTTGAATAAAAATTTTCACCAACTAAATAAATAAAATCAAAATTTAACTTTTCTGCAAGATTTACAATCTTTTGATGTTCTAAAACCGATTCGCTGCCCAATTCATACATATCTCCAATAATTATAGATTTAGTTCCTTTAAAATGAGAAAAATTTTCTAAGGATACTTCCATACTGCTCGGATTAGCATTATAGGTGTCTAATACTAAAACTACGTTTTCCTTTTCCACAACTTGTGAACGTTGATTTTGAGGGGTATAATTTTCAATCCCTTTTTTAATCTTATGCGTATCTATGCCAAAATAAAGCCCTAAGGAAAAAGCAGCGCAAATATTTGTAAAATTGTATTGACCGGTAAGTTGAGAATTAATTACAAGGTCTTTATATTGAATACTAACCCGATGGTTATTTCCTAATAAAGAGAAAGTATATGAGCCATGAGAACCGAAAGTTATTTTTTCTATTCCTTGACTCAAGGAAACTTGTAAAGGATCGTCGGTATTTATCAGAGCCGTTTTTTTATACTCTCTCAAGAAAGCATAAAGTTCTGATTTTCCTTTAATTACTCCTTCTTTGCCACCAAAGCCTTCTAAATGAGCTTTACCAAAATTTGTTATATAGCCAATAGTTGGTTGTGAAATACCGCTTAATAATTCAATTTCTTTACGATGATTGGCTCCCATTTCAATAATAGCAATTTCATGCTCAGTATTTATAGATAAGATGGTAAGCGGCACTCCAATATGGTTATTTAGATTGCCCTTTGTGTATAAAACATTAAATTTTTCACTTAAAACGGAAGCTATTAGTTCTTTAGAAGTAGTTTTACCATTACTTCCGGTTAAACCAATAACAGGAATGTTTATTTGATTTCTATGATATCTTGCTAAATTTTGTAAAGCAACTAAAGAATTTTCAAAATAGAAAATGCCTTTTTCAGGATTTGATACATCAATATCATCTACAACGGCAGCTAAAGCGCCATTCTTTATTGCTTGTTCAGCAAATCTATTTCCATCAAAATTATTTCCTTTTAAAGCAAAAAATAAATTGCCTTTTTTAATTTTTCTGGTGTCCGTTGCAATTCCTGAAGATTGCAAAAAAATGGAATATAATTCAATAATTGTCATATATAATCTTCCTAGTTTATTTTGAAATTTACTATACAAAAATAAATAATTGTTAGCTACATAGATCAATAATCAATCTTTAATAATTCAATCATATAAATATAGTCAGAACAAACAAAAGTTGTTTTTGATACATGTTTTATTTAAAAAAATCAAAAATTTCAAATAAATAAATTTATGAAGTTAAAGAACGGTTAATTAAATTGAAGTTAAATTTTCTAATTTGTAATGTAGGGATTAATTTTAAAATTAATGTGAAAGGAGATATAATAAAAAAACAGCTTACTAATAAGCTGTTTTAAATTTATTTAGTTTTTACAACTTTATAGAACCTTCATTTCGTATAAAACATTATTCATATTCCTTACCGCATCAGCTGAAGCTTTAAATTTAGCTTTTTCAGTATCATTGAGTTCCAATTCAACAATTTTTTCAATACCGTTTTTACCTAAAACTACAGGTACTCCAATACAAATATCGGTTTCACCATATTCACCGTCTAGGTAAACGGAACAAGGAATTACTTTTTTCTCGTCTCTAATAATGGATTCAACCACTGCAGCTCCGGCAGCTCCGGGAGCATACCATGCTGAAGTTCCTAATAGTTTAGTTAATGTAGCACCACCAACCATTGTATCAGAAGCAACTTTTTCTAATTTATCTGCAGATAATATTTTTGAAAAAGGTACCCCTTGGCAAGAAGCAAAACGAGTTAAAGGAATCATCGTTGTATCCCCGTGTCCCCCTATAACCGTAGCTTGAATATCGTTTTGAGAAGCTCCACTAGCTAAAGATAAGTAGGTTTTGAAACGAGATGAATCCAATGCTCCTCCCATACCAATAACTCTAGATTTAGGTAATCCTAAAGATTTAAGAGCTAAATAGGTCATAGTATCCATAGGATTCGAAATGATTACCAATATAGCTTCCGGAGAATATTTTAATATGTTAGTTGCAACGTCTTTAACAATTCCTGCATTAGTACCAATAAGATCTTCACGACTCATTCCCGGTTTTCTGGGAATACCTGAAGTAATCACGGCAACGTGAGATCCGGCAGTTTTAGAATAATCGTTAGTACTTCCCGTAATAGTAGTGTCAAATCCTAAAAGTGATGTGGTTTGTGTTAAATCTAAAGCTTTACCTTCGGCAAAACCTTCTTTTATATCAACGATTACTAGTTCGTCAACTATTTCTTTCCTTGCAATGTTATCAGCACAAGTAGCCCCTACGGCTCCGGCGCCTACTACAGTTACTTTCATATTTTTATACTTAATTTATTGTTAATAATCTTCTCAAAGGTATAATAAGTTTAATTATAATAAAATGTCGTTTATCATCTTTTAAAACATAACTCTTCAATTTTAAATTCACTATTTTTTTAATAAATTTGATAATTATTTTACATCCCACATACATGGAATATGAATTAACGGTAATAATACCGGTTTTTAATGAAGAAGATAATCTTGAACGAGTTAAAGAAGAAATGTTGGCATTTCTACATGCTGCTAAGAAAAAGTCAAAAGTACTTTTTGTTAACGACGGTTCTAAAGATTCAAGTCTTTCGGTAATTCAAAAAATTTGCAACGAGAATCAAGAATTCTTTTATATATCATTCGATAAAAATTATGGATTAAGTGCCGCAATAAAGGCCGGATTTGATTATGCCGATACACAATGGGTTGGATATATTGATGCAGATCTTCAAACATCTCCCATGGATTTCAACATTCTTTTAGATTATGCGGATCAATACCAATTGGTTACAGGAGTTCGATCCAACAGGAAAGACAGTAAAGTTAAGAATCTTTCATCGAAAATTGCGAATGGAATCCGACGTGCTTTTACTCATGACGGGATGGATGATACGGGGTGTCCTTTAAAAATTATTCAAACTGAATATGCGAAAAAAATTCCGATGTTTAAAGGATTGCATCGTTTTCTACCGGCAATGATATTACTTCAAAACGGGAAAATTAAACAACTTCCGGTTCAGCATTTCGAAAGAATAGCCGGTAAATCCAAATTTCATTTATGGAATCGTCTGATTGGACCTCTAAGTGATTGCTTTGCTTACATTTGGATGAAAAATAAATATATCAATTATAAAGTAGCTGAGAAAAAAATATGAAAAATATCTTAGCTGAGAATCTTTTTTTTAATGATCTATTTGCAAAGTATTTTACCTTAAGTTTAGGTTTTCTTGCACAAATACTTTTTTCAAGTAGAATGATAATTCAATGGATTTCAGCAGAAAAAAATAAAAAGGTTACTTCTGATCTCATCTTTTGGCAGGTAAGTCTTGTTGCTTCCTTCTTTTTATTCGTTTACGGATATTTAAGACATGATTTTTCAATTATGTTAGGGCAGTTGATAACTTATTACATTTACATTAGGAATATTCAGCTTCATGATGCCTGGATGAAATATCATGTAGTTTTTAGATATATTTTATATTTATTTCCTGTAGTGGCAATTATATTTAGCCTTTGGAACAGTGCTTTTGATTTACATAAACTTTTTAGCAGGGAAAATATACCCTTATGGTTACTTATATGGGGAAGCCTCGGACAAGTTTTGTTTACTATGCGATTTATCTATCAATGGATTTATTCGGAAAAAATTAAGAAATCTGAATTGCCTATGGGCTTTTGGATTTTAAGTCTTACCGGATCATTGATGATCTTTATTTATTCAATTATTAGAAAAGACCCTGTATTATTTGCCGGGCACATTATAGGAATTATTGTTTATACAAGAAACATAATTATCCTGAAGAAAAGTGATAGTTAAATAAAATAGTTAATAAAATATATTTGACTATTTTTCGATTATATAGTAATGAAAATTTTTTATTTAAAAATATCATTTTAAATAAAATAAAATATGCATGAAAAATAATAACACTAAGCATATAATAGTATTGTTTTGCACTTCTCTGATTATATTAGGGGTAAACTTAGGAGTCATGCCGGTTAATATAATGGAGGCACGAAACTTTATCACTGCAAGAGAAATGGTGCAAGACGGACATTGGTTTTTGACTACATTAAACGGTGAACCTAGGTATGAAAAACCACCTCTTCCAACTTGGATGACTGCTTTTTTTGGGTATTTATTCGGATTTCATTCGGTGGCAATTTTACGTATATCCGTAGTTCTTGTGACTATGCTCCTCGTATTTTATATCTATAAATTTTCACTGAAATTAGGGCTTACGGGGCAAACCGGTTTTCAAAACGGATTGATTCTATTAACTTCTTTTTATGTTTATTTTGCGGGTAGAGATAACCAATGGGATATTTATTGTCACAGTTTTATGATTGTTTCAATATTTTATCTATGGAATTTATTACGTTTGAAAAACGGTGCAATAAAAAATTCAATACTGGGAGGAATTTTTCTTGCCTTTTCCATGCTTAGTAAAGGTCCTGTTTCATTATATGCATTGATTCTTCCGTTTTTAATTTCTTATGGGTTTATTTACAAATTTAATTTTAAAAATAAAAAGATTTTAAAACCACTATGTATATATATACTTATTGGTCTTATAGGAGGCCTTTCTTGGTCGGCTTATGTACATTGGATGGATCCGGAACATTTGAATTCAATGGCAAAAAAAGAAACGGCCCGATGGATTAATGATTATAACTCCAAATCCTTTTTTTATTATTGGAGCTTTTTTACTCAATCCGGAGTATGGACGATATCTTCCTTAGTAGCTCTCTTTTATCCTTATATGAAAAATAAGGTTTCCAACCTTAAAGCCTATCAATTTACCTTACTGTGGACACTATTTTCCTTGCTTTTACTCAGTTTTATTCCGGAAAAAAAAGTACGGTATATTTTGCCCACCTTAATTCCCCTTGCTTTGAATACAGGATTCTATATAGAATTCATTCTTAAGGGAATTAAAAATAAAAAAGATTCTGTGTTGATTAAGATAAACTTTGGGTTATTAGGTTTAGTAGGAATTGTTTATCCTTTGGTAATATATTTATTTTTTAAAGAAAAAATTACGCGACAATCCGATTGGGCTTTATACTCATCCCTGGTTTTATTTATAGTAGGAATTAGTATTATGTATTTCCTTATTAAAAAATCTTGGCACCGTGTATTTAATTCAATTATACTATTACAATGTGTGGTTATCATTTTTGTTTTCCCTCTAGCCAAAAGTTTTTTGTATAATCCCAATTACAAATCTGTAAAAGATTTGCATAGATTTACTGCGAATAAAATGACCTTGTATGATTATAAATACATGTCACCCGAAATTGTTTGGGATTACGAAGATAAGATTCCATCTATTGACAAGGTAGGAATTAGAGATCAATTGGTATTAAAAAATAAAAATTATGTCGGAGTCCTTTGCTTTCAAAAAGATACGGAAAATTTAATTAAAGAATTAAGCTCAATTTATAACGTTAAAAAAGTTTCGTATGTTGATTTAAATACTGTGGCTCCTTCCGGCAAATCATACAAAGAGAGATTAGCTCGTGACTTCCTGATTATTTATAAAAAATCAAATTCAAATCAAGAATAAATGATAGCTATTTAAATATTTTTTTTAAAAAACGTTTAAATTTTGCTTTCGATTCAATTTTACGATTAAATTCTTTCTGATAATGATCAATTTTAGATTTTACTTCATGTAAAGGATATCCGGAAACCTTAGAATATTCTTCAATTAATAGGTCCAGATAGGGTTGCTCCTTAATATTATTTGATAAACTTTTCATCTTAATATCAAAAGATAACTCTTCATGAAATTCCATTCTGTTTAAATCTACCAAATACATTTCGTAATCGTTATTTTTACGGATAATAAGAGTATTTCCGGGTGTATTATCTTTAATATAAACCCCTTTAGTATGAACATAGTAGGAAAACCGAGCAAAGGCTTTCACACATTCAAAACCATCCGGTTGATCATATAATTCACGCAAGGTAAAATCATAGGAAACATATTTTGATATGTAATAACTGGAAGTTAAACCCATGATATCAAAATTTTCAATATAGCCTAAAGGTTCAGGATTTAATATATCTAATTCCAAAAGTTTTGTTCCGTGTTCAAAAGATCTTCTAGCTTTGGATTTTCTAAAATATCGGTATACAAATTTATTTATTAAGTGAGGTTTTTTAAAACTTTTAATCGTAATATAATCTCCCTTAAAAGGAACTTTTTTTATAACATTTCTTTCCGGGTTTCCAAGTATTTCATCATAACTATCAAAATTATTGATAATGTTTAATAATTCATCTTTGCTTTCCTGATATTTTTTGTTTAGAATGTATTTGCGCATTTAATATAAAAATTATAATTATTTTTAATAACAAATTTAGCTTATATTTAAGGTTTTATAAGATAAGAGATAATAAGTGAAATAGTAGGCATTTAAAAACAACAAATTTAATAAATTTTCGTTTTTTTATTAGCTTTGTCAATTATAAGAAATAAATGAAGAAAATTATATATTCAATTCTGATTTTAAGCCTTTTGGGAGGCTGCTCAACCAAAAAAAACGGGATAACTCATCGTACGTATCATCGGATTACTACTTGGAACAATACTTTATTCAACGGGCAAGAAGCATTAAATGAAGAATTGAAATCAAGAAACTCAAGATACAGGGATAATTTTTCTGCCATTTTACCGGTAGAACCGGGTAATCCTTTTGTGGAGGAAAAAGAAAATTCTCTTGATAATTTCTTAGCAAGTTCAGATAATAACACTGCAAATCTATCAGGAGAACTAAAAGATAATTTAAAAAATTTAGATGCCCAAGGAGCCATAAATTCCTTATCTGACGCTTTTGGAAAGATGTTAGGTGCAGGTAATGATTCAAAAGCGCAAGGTTATGACAAAGCTATAGAAAAAGGAAAGAAAGCCGTCGAAAAACACTCAATGCTTATAAAAGGAAAAGAATATAATTCTATGATGAGTGAGGCTTATCTTTTATTAGCCAGAGCTTATTATTATAAAAGAGATCCGTTTGAATCTCTTAACTATTTGAATTATATGAATTCAACTTTAGTAAAAAATACAAAAAAAGCTCAAGTTGAAGGTTATATGGCCTTAGCACAAGCGCAGTCAGGAAATTCTTTTCAAGCGAATGAGATTTATGAAAAACTCATCAATCAAAAATTAAAAAAAAGAGATGCAAAATTTATCTCTAAAATATATTCTCAATTTTTAATTGATGAAAAAAGATATTCTGAAGCTGTAAAAGCTCTAGAAGTTGCAAAAAAATATAATAAATGCAATACAAACCAAGCTCGTTTTAGTTTTATTCAAGGTCAATTATCAGAAAAATTGAACGAAAAGGATTTGGCAAGAAACTATTATAATTTAGCTTTTAAGAAAAAATCTACTCCCGAGTTGGAGATCAAATCACAAATTGCTTTATCTAGATTGTATAAAAAAGAGGATAGCTTAGCTTATACGAATAGAATTAAATTTTTAAAAGGGTTAACCAAAAAAGGATTGTACCAATCCAGAAAAAATGAAATATACTATGCAATGGGTCTAACTTCCCTAAAAGAAGAAAGAAATAAAGATGCGATGAACTATTTTTTTGCCTCTTTAAAAGAGGAAGAGAGTGATCCTCAAATACGAGCATTAGTTTATCAAGAAATAGGAGATAATTATTTTTCAAAACCTGACTATGTCTATGCAAGTGCCTATTATGATAGCGCAATTTCAAGATTTGTTGATCCGGCAATGAAAAGAAAATTAACAGCTAAAAATAAAGTTTTAGGAGAAGTAACCAAAAAATATTATTTAGTAAAAAAGAATGATAGTATTATAACGGTTGCTAAAATGTTACCCGAGCAAAGAAATAATTATTATCAAAAATATATAAATCAACTAAAAGAAAAAGAAGAAAAAGAAAGATTACAACAAGAAAAGAATCAAAGAAGAGAAAATAATACCGAGTTTGCTACCGAATCGTTTGAAAATACAACATCTGCATTTACGATGATTACACCCAATACCAAAGGAAAATGGTATTTTTATAATAATAACCTGAAGCAAGTAGGTCAATCAGAATTTAGAAAACAATGGGGGGATAGAATGTTGGAGGATAACTGGCGAATAAGCAATAAGATTTCTAATTTAGATGATGTTAAAACGCAATTATCCGGTCAATCGGATTCTAAGAATCCTAGACGATTTGAGGTTGAATATTATACAGAAAATTTACCTAAAAGTCAATCAGAAATAGATGTTTTAAAAAATCAAAGAGATTCTGTGGAATTATCATTAGGAATTTTATATTACGATCAGTTACATGATGTAAAATCAGCTACCTCCACTTTAGAACATTTATTATCAACTCAACCTTACAATGAGGAAATAAAAGTTTTGGCAATGTATAACTTGTATCGATTTAATCAAGGAGAAAATCAAGTGTTAGCAAAAAAATACTCAGATATAATAACTAGCCAATATCCTGATACTAAATATGCTTACGCTATTTTGCATCCTCAAGTTAATGAGTTAAAAACTAATTCTTCAGATGCAATCTTGTTTTATGAAAATGCCTATCAAAAATACAAAAGAGGTAACTATTCAGAAGTAAAAGACATGGCAATTCAGGCACTTTCCAAATATCCCAAAGATGAGATAATAGCTAAATTTGCCTTACTTTCTGCTTTTTGCGATGCAAAATTAGGAAATAAAGAAGAGTTTGAACAATCGTTAGAACACATTGCTGTCTTATATAAAGATAAAGAAGAGGGAAAGAAGGCTGCAGATTTATTAAAATTCTTTAAAGATAAAGAAAAGGAAAGCAACAAAAAATCTGTAAAAGCAAATGATCCTGATATCAAAACTAATATGCCGGTATTAGAAACAAACTCAATGAATTTGCCTACATTAGAAAATTGGCAAAACAATGACGTGGATATTGATAGTAAAGATTAAATGGGTTCGCTTAGCTTAGTAAGTATAATTTTTAAAAAGTTGTATTTAGCTAACTAAATGCTATCTATTAGATTATATGATTTAAATCATATAATTATTTAAAATCATTCTAAATAAAAAACATAACTTTGAATTGATAAATGAAAAATTTACTTTATATAAATAAAGTAAAGGAGTAATTTTCACTGTGTGTTCTCACAAAATTGGTTTTATTTTATTTAGTTTATAAAGCAAAATTTTTGGTTACAAAAATTTTGCTTTTTATTTTTTACTAGGTATACTATAAGAATTGATTTATTCTTTGGTTATTTTTAAGTTTAATTCCTCTAATTGTTGCTCATGAATATAGGAAGGAGCATCTATCATAACATCTCTTCCCGAATTGTTTTTTGGAAATGCAATATAATCTCGGATTACTTCTTGTCCTCCTAAAATAGCTACAAAACGATCAAAGCCAAAAGCTATTCCGCCATGAGGAGGAGCACCAAATTTAAAAGCATTCATTAAAAAACCAAATTGAGCTTCGGCTTCTTCTTGAGAAAATCCTAATAAAGAAAGCATTTTCCCTTGTAATTCTTTATTATAGATACGAACAGAACCTCCTCCAATTTCATTACCGTTTAAAACGAGGTCATAAGCATTGGCTCTAACTTCTCCGGGGTGGGTATCCAAAAGAGGAATATCTTCAGGTTTTGGAGAGGTAAACGGATGATGCATGGCAACATACCTGTTTTCTTCCTCATCCCATTCTAGTAACGGAAAATCGACAACCCATAAAGGAGCATAAACCTCAGGATTTCGTAAGCCTAAACGTTCAGCCAATTCCATACGTAGCGCACTTAATTGAGGGCGTACTTTATGAGCTTGCCCCGATAAAATTAAGATCAAATCACCGGGTTGAGCATTTGCTTTTTGTATGACAACTTTTAGTTTTTCTTCAGAATAAAACTTATCTACAGAAGATTTAATACTACCGTCTTCATTGTAACGTATATAAACCAATCCCGATGCACCAATTTGAGGTCTTTTTACCCAATCGGTCAATTCGTCCAGCTGTTTTCTAGTATAAACAGCACATTTTTCAACATTAATACCAACCACTAATTCCGCTTCATCAAATACTTTAAAACCGCTGTTCTGTAATTCTTCATTGAATTCAATAAATTCCATTCCGAATCGAATGTCCGGCTTATCATTACCGTATTTCTTCATTGCTTCCGCATAAGTCATTCTAGGGAATTTATCAAAAGAAAGATTTTTCAGCTCTTTTAAAAGATGTTTGGTCAGACCTTCAAATGTTCTGAGAATATCTTCTTGTTCAACAAAAGACATTTCGCAATCAATTTGAGTGAATTCGGGTTGGCGGTCAGCACGTAAATCTTCATCACGAAAACACTTAACTAATTGAAAATATTTATCTAGGCCTCCAACCATAAGTAATTGTTTAAAAGTTTGAGGCGATTGAGGCAAGGCATAAAATTGTCCGGGATTCATACGAGACGGCACCACGAAGTCTCGTGCTCCTTCAGGTGTAGACTTTATTAAGACAGGGGTCTCCACTTCAATAAAACCTTCTTGAGATAGATAATTTCTTACCAGTTGAGCAACCTTACTTCTGAAAATTAATTTTTCTTTAACCGGATTACGTCTTATATCCAAATATCTGTATTTCATACGTAATTCTTCGCCCCCGTCCGTTTCATCTTCAATTGTAAATGGAGGAACCAACGATGGATTAAGTATGGATAATTCTTCAACTAAAATTTCAATAGCACCTGTAGGTAAATTAGGATTTTTGCTGGATCTTTCAATTACTGTTCCTGAGGCTTGAATAACAAATTCACGACCTAATTTTTTTGCTTTATCAATTAGATCCTTATCGGTTCGTTGTTCATCAAAAACAAGTTGAGTGATTCCATATCGGTCGCGTAAATCTATCCAGGTAAGGAATCCTTTATCACGAATAGTTTGGATCCATCCGGCAAGAATTACTTTTTGTCCTATATTTGATTCATTAAGTTCTCCGCAGGTGTTGGTTCTATACATGTTGACAATTTTTATACAAAAATAATTATAATCTGTTGAATAGGAATTAGAAATTTTACGTTAATGTAAAATTTAAAAGTCACTTGATTTATCAACAATTTTTTTTTGATTAAGTAGTCTTTTCAATTATTTACTAGGAGAAATATTTAGTTTAGATTTAACCTATAGAAAATTAAAAGAATAACTAATCATAGTTATTTGACTCGTTAGCATTAAAATCCTCTTGTATTATTTTATCTTATAAATAAAAAAATATTTAAAAACCTTAAATGATTATAAAAAAAGAGTTAAAAGTAAAATTTCACAAATTGGAAATTGTTTTGAGATCGTAGTACTTAAGTCAAATTAATTGAAATTTTTTGAAAAAGTTTTAAAGCCATTTTTTTTTCTTCAACCAATAATAAATAATCAGGGTAATAATAAACATAATCAATAATATGATCGGATACCCCAATTTAAATTCCAGTTCAGGCATATAATGAAAATTCATCCCGTAAATACCCGCAATAAATGTCAAGGGCATAAAGAATATTGAGAAAATGGTAAGTGTTTTCATTATCTCATTGGTCTTTTGTGAAGATAGGGAAATATATAAATTGAGTAAATTATTGAGGTCGTCTATTACTTGTTCATAAAGAGTTGTTAACTTTAGATATAAATCCTTAGCATCTTGATGGGCAGCCTTTTCTTGCTTAGAGGGTTTAATAGAATTAATCACCTCATCCGAAAGAATTAAAAGTTTAGTACAAAGATTGGTTTTTCTTTTTAAAGAATAAATGCTTTGCAAAACTTTGGAAGAGGGATCTTTTAAAAAAAGTTTATTTTCATAAGATTCCAATCTATTAATAATGTGTAATATGGAATCATTATAAGTTTGTAATACACTTTTTAAAATTTTTATAATAACCATATTTGTCGAGAAAGTTTGTCCCATACTTTGACATTTGTTGGCAATATCATCGATAAAGGGCATTTCAATACGGTGTATAGTAATTAGTAAAGAATCATTAAAAAAAACGGCAATTTTGTTGGAAAGACTTTCAATATTGGTGTCTTTTTTATCGCCTTTATGTACTACTCTTAATATTAGGAAATTAATGCCATTTTCAGTTTCAAATTTTGGTAAATGATTAGGCTCTAAACTATCTGCTAGATTATAGAAATTAAGATTGCATTTTTCCGCAATCTTTTGCATTTCTTCTTTCGTAGGATTAAGTAGGTCTATCCATTCATAATTGGACTGATTAATTATTTTTACTGCCATTAAATACCTTTTTTGTAAAAGTACTACTTTTAGAAATAAGAATATTCAAAAAATAAATTAAATCATTGCAATTTTAAAAGAATTTTATAAAATAAATTACTAAATAGATAAAACTAAAATACATTATTTACATTTATCTTAATTTTTGATAATTTGAAAAACAGATTTATATGGAATTTATTACGTATTTGTGGACAATAGATTTGTTTTAATAAATCATAGGTCTAGTAAAGTACTTGCGTAGCAAAACGTATATTAAATAATTTCCAATTCATATTTTTGTGCATGCGTAAGGAATGCTTCTTCAGATCTTGCAGAAAAATAAATATCCTCAATTCTTACATTCTCTTTATTGTAAACATACCAAAGTAAACAATCCGGTTTCCAATAAATTTGTAAACCGTTATACCTTACCACATCTTCCCATTCCGTATGGATGAAAATTTCAAAATCTTCTTCTGAAATGTTGGAAATTCCTAAATATTCATATCCACCTTGAGCGCATTGATAATACAACATTACTTTTAAAAATTCAATCAGCGGAATTTGTTCCTCATACCATTCATTTTCATTTAACAATTGATATACTTTTGGATTAGTATTTTCCGGATCAATTTCAAATCCCCAATAGCATATATTTTGATTTTCTTCTAAAAAAACTATTTTATTATCATCTCTTTGAAGTTGCGTAGGTAAAGCAAAACGATTGAATGATTCCATCAACATTCCATTTTTTCCGGTCATCAAATAAAGATCACGAATAATATCAGGCAGTGCGAAACCCAATTTACTTTCAACTTTATCGAGTTCCGAAGACTTAACTCCGTCACTTTTAGTTAATTTTCTACCCAATAATCGCTCTGCCAAAGAATTAATAGTATTCATTTAAATAATTTTTTTCAAAATTATATATAAAATTAAATTGATAAAATGATATTTGTAACCAACAGTAATAAAAATTTAACGAATTGAAATAACCATATTCTACTTCAAATTTATTTATTCAATTCATAAAATGGAATTTGAGTTAATTTCTAGTTATATTTGACTTTAAAATGTAACAATTTATTACTTGAATTATAACATTAGTTATAGCTATTAACGTTCTCATAATGATTTATTTTAAGTAATAAATAAAGAAAAATTATTTATTTTAATAATGATTGGTAATAGTAAAAAAATGAAGCTTTTATTACTCAGTAATTCCACTAATGTTGGAGAAAAATATCTTGAATTTTCAAAAAAACAAGTACAATCATTCCTGGGTACTGAAAAAATAACTATTATATTTATACCTTTTGCAGCAGTAACTTTCTCGTATGAGGAATACGAAAATAAAGTTAATGAAGCCTGGAAAGAAATAGGTATAGAAGTGAAAAGTATACATCATTTTTCAGATCCTAAAGAAGCGATAAAAAGGGCAGACGCAATTGTCGTAGGAGGGGGAAATACCTGGAATTTGGTAAAAAAATTACAACAAGAAAAATTACTTTCGCTTATCCAAGAAAGAGTTAAAGAGGGAATACCCTATATAGGTTGGAGTGCAGGATCCAATATTGCATGTCCCAGCTTGAGAACAACTAATGATATGCCAGTAGTTGAACCGGAAAATTTCCAAACCTTAAATTTGATCCCTTTTCAAATTAATCCCCATTATATAGATACACATCCTGACGATTTTGGTGGAGAAACCCGTGAACAAAGAATTAGAGAGTTTATAACCTTAAATCATAATTTATATGTAGTAGGATTAAGAGAAGGTACTATGTTGCATTATGAAAATGAAAAGTTAAAGTTGATAGGAGAAAAAACGGCAAGAATTTTTAAATACAATCAACCCATTAAAGAACTGGGCTCTGAAGAAGATTTTGACTTTCTATTTACATTAAGTTAAATTAAAAATAAGATAAATACAATTTTAAAATTGTATTTTTGCATATAAATTAACATAAGTATGTCACTATATCCATTGGTATTTCAACCTTCCTACCATTACAGAATATGGGGGGGAAATAAACTAAAACAATTCGGTAAAGAAAGTAAGGAAGAAAAACTGGGAGAAAGCTGGGAAATTTCAACTGTTCCGGGATATGTTAGTATAGTAAGCAACGGAAGCCTAAAGGGTAAAAATTTAGACGATTTAATCAAAGAGTATAAAGACCGTTTAGTAGGGAAAAAAGTATATAAGAAATATGGAGATAAATTTCCCTTACTCATTAAATTCTTAGATGCAGCTCAACCCTTATCTGTTCAAGTTCATCCCAACGATGAGTATGCAGCAGTTCACCATCATTCTTTCGGAAAAACGGAAATGTGGTATGTATTGGATTCAGAGCCCAATTCAGAGGTTATACTAGGATTTGAAAAAGGAACAAATAAGACTATTTTCACAGAAAATATTGAAAAAAATACTTTAGATACAATCCTCAGAAAAATACACCCTGACAACGGAAGTGTTATATATATACCGTCCGGTAGAGTTCATGCCATGGGAAAAGGAATTTCAGTAGTTGAAATCCAACAAAATTCAGATGTGACGTATAGAATCTACGATTATGATCGTATTGATAAAGACGGAAAAAAAAGAGAATTACATCTTGATCAAGCTAAAGAGGTAATGGATTATTCTTTTGTTGAAGATCCATTTTCACATTATGATAAAAATGCAAAAGAGACAACACTATTAGCATCTCCATATTTTACGGTTTCATCGATGGAAGTTACAGAAAATAAAATTTTAAATAACTTGTCCAATTCATTTCGTATACTGATTTGCTTAGAAGGAGAATGTACCCTATTGAATAAGACCTTACCCGTAACCCTTAAAAAAGGGGATACGGTGTTGCTTCCTGCGGAAGTTGAGAATGTTGAAGTAACCCCCCTTGTACAAACAAAACTCTTAGAAGTTCATATAGATTAAATATGAAATATCTTAGGACTGTAGCTACCATACTTTGGAGAATCTGGTTTTATATTTTAGCTGCCCTTTGCACACTTACCATTGGTGTGGTAATTTATCTGATGACTTATCAGAAAAATAATAAGCTAACCTATTTCTTTATGCGAATGTGGGGATGGGTGCTTTTCTATGGATCGGGATTTACCTATTCATTACTATCGGAAGTAAATTTAGATCCTAAAGAAAATTACATATTTATTGCCAATCACACTTCCTTAATAGACGTGGTCTTAATGTATGTACTCCATCCTCATCATCCGATCATATTTGTAGGAAAAAAAGAGTTGGAAAAATATCCCGTATTCGGAAGAATTTATAAAAAAGTATCCATCCTGGTAGATAGATCCAGTAGACAAAGCAAACAAGCAGTTTTTTCTGCCGTAAAAAAAGAATTAACCCAACAAAATAAAAATGTGGTTATCTTTCCGGAAGGAGGGGTTCCCAAGAGAAAAATAAAATTGGAAAAATTTAAAGATGGAGCATTTATAGCTTCAATTTATTGTAATAGTCCTATTGTTGTATATGCATTTCATAATCTAAAAAATATGTTTCCATTTGTATTTAATTTAGGATATCCGGGTAAAGTTAAAGTAGAGCGTGTAAAAATATTGTATCCGAATGGAGAAACGAAAGAATCACTTAAAGAAAAAGCCTATCACCTAATTTATGAAAGGATAAAAGATGATAAGATAGATTTTATGAATGTAAAATAAGTAATTTTATATGTTAGACGGATTAGTAGACTATGGATATATAGGATTATTTATTGCTTCTTATCTCGCAGCAACCATTTTACCCTTTAGCTCCGAAGCTGTTCTTACAGGAATACTCATTATGGGCGGGAATCCATGGATAAGTATTCTGATAGCTACCATTGGAAACTGGTTAGGAGGAATGACCGGTTACTACCTGGGAAGGCTGGGTAAAATAGAATGGATTGAAAAATATTTAAAGATAAATAAAACAAAAATTGATAAAGTCACTCAAAGATTAAATAAAAAAGGAGCATATATTTCCTTTTTTTCTTTTTTACCCATTATTGGAGATATCATACCTGTAGCCTTAGGATATATGAGATCCAATGTCTATTTCGTATCCCTGTCTATGTTAGCCGGTAAACTATTTCGTTACCTTTTAATTATGTATGCTTACAAAGGTTTTGCGAATTTCATTAAATAGAAAAATCCCTTTTAGAATCTTTCCACTCCTGAAAATTATTGAGCTTATTTATATAGGAATAAATTTGCTGTGATAAAAGATTAATTTCCCGAAGCTGGTAAGAAATTAATGATTGATCATCTGCTAAAACATTTAATTCTTCCTCTTTTTCTTGACATTCCGTATCACAATCAAAGGAAGACCCTTTGATATTTCGTAAACATTTATTTAAAGTATTTTCAATAGATGAGATCAACTGTTTATCTATATCAGATGCTTTACTGTTTTCATTAATATAGGATCTAAGGGATGATATTCTTGTAGAAAGAAGGTTTATAAAAGTTTGAATATTATATATATCGGATTTGTAATTTTTTGAAATTTTAGGTTCTGATACAATTCTTTGAAAAGTACTTGATAAATTAGAAGTTCCCAACAAAACGTCCTTTCTGGACAGTTTTATATCGGTATCAGAAAGCTTATCAACATTCAATAAATTATAAGTTATTTTTGTAAAATAATCTAAATTATATTTCAATAACTTTTCAATCAATACAGGAAGATTTTTATATTCCCAAGTAGGAAGAAAAGAAAAACTTAAAATAAAACTGATCACAACGGCAATCGTTGTTCCTCCCAATCGATGATAAATATTTGTCCAACCATCACTTCCGCTGTGTTCCAGAAAAATCAGGAGTATAACAAATATGGTAACAAAAGCAACCCCCGTTCTATAACTGATTGGTATAAAACTATAAGCGCCCACAATACAAATAAAAGTTACTATAGAAATCACATAAATGTTATGTGTAACAAGAAGGAGACCCAACGTTAATACTCCCCCGATTAGAGTACCTTGCAACCTTTGAATAGAAGAGTTTTTCGTATTTCCATAAAAAGGTTTTAAAATTAAAATGATGGTTAAATAAACCCAAGCAAAATACTCAATTTTAAGTAAAGTACAAATTATATAAGAAACCGATATGGCGACACTTACTCGTAAAGCATGTTTAAAAATGTTGGATTTAAGATTTAAATTAGCTTTAAATGTAGAAAAGCTATAATTATATTGTCTGGTGAACTTTTCCAAATCCAAATCCTCATATTGTTTTCTCTCCGATCTAAACTCTCCGTTGATAAGTGATTTAATAAAACCGGTTTGTTTATAAAATGATTTAAAAATAAAACGAACATGTTTTAAAGCATTGATATCAATAACGGATTTCTCATTATTTTTTTCCTTTTCTTCAATCGAAAGTATTTTTTCTTTAAAACGATCCAGTGGAGCGGTATCAATAGTTACAGTGACCTTTTTATGGAAGTTTATAGACCAACTTAATTCATAGAGGATTTTTTCCATATTGGCTAAATGATATTCAAAATCCCTTTTTAGCCCACTTTTAACCAGAGATTGAATCAACTTGTCATCTTGACAATTTAATGATAAAAGTTGTTCATACAGATCGATTAATGCGCTGAAAATTAAAGTCATTTTTCTACCTTTTGCAGAAAAACTTTTAGCATTAATCCGCAGTTTAAAAAGATTTTCTCGGATATCCTCATGAGTACTGTGTATTTTTGTTTGTTTTTCAAACAGCTTATTTAAAATCTCTGTTTGTTTTTGACTATTAGCAGGATTTTTAATTTTTAACAAAAAGTACTCATGTATTAGCTCAGTATACTCATTTAAAAGTTTAATATTTTCACTAATTTTTTGTTCAATCACCCGATACGGTTGAATTCTCCATAAAACCAAAGAAATAAATCCATACCATACAATACCCATCATCATTCCCAACGTATTAGTTATAATGTGATTAGCTTCAAAACTACATGCATAGACCACACATAATAAAGAAGAGGTGCTAACACTAACCGCACGAGAGCCGTAAATAAAAAACATGGAAAAGAAAAAGCCACACAAAGTAATCCAAATACCGAAAATAATTTCATGCGATATCAACAACTGACACACAAAAACCACTAAAAAGTAAAATAAAGCAGCAATAGATTGAGTATAAAATTTAACACGAATTGATCCGGGATTATCTCCCAGTCCGGCTACAAGAGCTCCGGAAGAAGCAACTATACCAATATCGGGTCTCTTAAAAAACCATCCGGCGAGTAGGGGGATTACAATAGCAAGAGCAATACGTAAGCCACGACTAAAATAAAAACTAAAAATAAAAAAGGTACTTTCGGAGACTATATGTTTAATTTTTTGCTGCATGAAAATAAGTAAGCAGTGATTAGTAAATAAAAATTTCCGGTTAGTTTTTATCCTTCCAGACCAAAAATCATATTTGATAAGATAATAGCTAAAACAATACAGGTTATAACAATATACATTCGATCTTTTTCAATAGCAAAAGCCACTATTGAAAAAGCCACCCGTAAAATAGGAGTGGCGATCAAAACGGCAACTCCCAGCTGTATGATTGCTAACCCGTCCAATTTTAAAACAGCGGGTAATAAAGTAGATAATTCCCTCAAATAATTTGGGGCCCCTACAAATGTTTTAAAATTGAGTTGTTGATCCGGATGTTGAGATATATAAATTACTCCGCCGGTAATAGTAATAATAGAAGAAAGAATAACTCCGTAACGCAGCAATTTACCAATATAAAGCTCTACATCACGTTCTACCCAAAATTTTCTCGAAAATAAATTACTCATAACACACTCAGCTTAAAGTTTAGGAAAATTGATATGTGGAAACCATTTAATCAATGAAGGTTCCAATCCTCTATAGATCATTTGAATTGCAAGAATAGCAATAACCAAACTGAAAATTTTACGTAACAACTGAACGTTTATAGCCATCAATATTTTTGAACCGAGAAAAGCTCCAAACAAAACCCCTACCACTATAGGCATGGCAAGAAAAGGATCAATTTGACCTCTTTGAAAGTAAATAACTGCACTGGCGGCCGCAGTAACCCCTACCATAAAATTAGAAGTAGTAGTCGAAACTTTAAAAGGTATTTTCATAGCCGTGTCCATAGCTAATACTTTAAGCGCTCCCGATCCAATACCTAAGATACCGGAAAGCACACCGGCTATAGTCATTAGAGAAAAACCCGCACCAATATTTCGAACATTATATTTTTTAATTCCGTCAGGAGTAGGATACGTTCCGTTTAATTTCAATGTAGTAGCTAATTTACTCCCCGGAGCAGTATAATCTATAGATGCATTTTTCTTTCTTAAAGTCATGACAGATGAAAAGATAAGAGTGAAACCTAAAATTATATAAATTGCGGAAGTAGGTAGAAAAACAGCAAGTAAGGCACCTAAAACTGCTCCCAGGGTGGTAGCAATTTCAAGAAACATTCCAATACGCACATTAGTCATTCCTTCTTTAATGTAAGCAGCTGCGGCCCCCGAAGAAGTAGCTATCGAAGTAACCAATGCGGTTCCAACAGCATATTTAATATCAACACCAAAACCCAGAGTTAATAGAGGAATTATGACTACTCCGCCGCCAAGTCCGGTAAGAGAACCCAGAGTACCCGCTGCAATTGCTCCAAAAAATAGAATAATTGTAAAAGTTATTATAGTCAAAATGAATTAAAATTAAGAAATTAAGTAACAAATTTAAAGATTCCTACTTTAATCTGTTACTATTAATTTAAATTTAATTCTATAGTCCAATAATTGAAAAATTAAGGTAAAAAAACAACCCTTTACATAGAGTTTTATTATACTGATGATCAAAGGGTTAATTGCAAAATATAATTACTTTTATTTAATAGGTAACTATCTATTATAAAAGGAAATCATGCCATACCTATCCGTTTAATTGAGAAAACATGTTCTCCCACTCATGAGTAATTCGGGTAAGCTTTTCCTTTAATTCAGAATACTCCTTAATATCTTCCTCTTTTGGGTTTTCCTTACTAAATATATCTTCAAAAGCAGAAATCTTTTGTTCTGTATTTTCAATGTCATTTTCAAGTTTAGACAATTTATTTTCTAACGATTTTTGTTCTTTCGATTTAAATTGCTTTTCCTGAGAAGTTTTAGTAGGTGTATTTTCTGAAGTCACTTTACGGGTAGTTGATTTTTCGATATCAACTTCTCTCATATTTTCTTTTTTACGATACTCTAAATATTCATTGATATTACCTAAAAATTCTTTTACTTCTCCATTTCTGAATTCAAAAATCTTGTCGGCTAAGTCATCTAAGAATTCACGATCATGAGATACTAAAATCAGTGTCCCCGTAAAATTCTTTAAGGCGTGTTTTAATATCGCTTTAGATTGTATATCCAAGTGATTTGTAGGCTCGTCCATTATCAACGTATTGAAAGGTCGAAGAAGTAATTTACATAAAGCCAATCGATTTCTTTCCCCTCCGGAAAGTACAGACACTTTTTTATGAACATCATCTCCTTGAAAAAGAAATGAACCTAACAAGTCTCGAACTTTAGGACGAGATTCTTCTGTAGCCGAATCTTCAGCTTCTTCTAAGATAGTTTTAGAAGCATTTAGCTCTTCAGATTGGTTTTGAGCAAAATATCCAATTTGAACGTTGTGGCCTATTTCAAGTTTTCCCTGATAAGATAATAAGCCATCCATAATTCTAGCCATAGTAGTTTTTCCCTGACCGTTTTGACCGATGAAAGCTATTTTCTCTCCCCGTTCGATGTAAAAATTGGCATTTTCAAAAATAGTATGAGTATCGAAAGATTTACCTAAATTTTCTGCTTTAAAAATTATTTTTCCGGGAGTAATACTCGGTTCGAAACGAATATTAAAACGAGTTATGTCATCATCTTCCACCTCAATGCGTTCTACCTTATCTAATTTCTTCATAAGAGATTGAGCAAAAGAAGCCTTACTAGCTTTTGCACGAAATTTATTGATTAATTGTTCCGTACGCTTAATCTCTTGTTCTTGATTTTTTTGTTGCTGAAGAAGTTTTTCCTTTCTTTCTTGCCTTAAAATAAGGTATTTGGTATAATTAGCTTTATAATCTTGTATGGATTTATTGGAAATTTCAATAGTTCGATTGGTAACATTGGTTAAAAACTGTTTATCGTGTGAAACTAGCACCACCGCTCCACTATAAGTAATTAAAAAACTTTCCAACCAAATGATGGATTCAATATCTAAATGGTTGGTAGGCTCGTCAAGAAGCAGCACATCATTTTCTTCCAATAAGAGTTTAGCTAACTCAATTCTCATTCTCCATCCTCCTGAAAAATCATCAGTAAGCCTATTAAAATCGGATTCTTTAAAACCTAACCCTTTTAATATTTTTTCAATTTCTCCATCAATATTGTAGCCGCCTAAATGAGAAAATCGATCGGTTAGATCGGTTAAATCATGAATAAGCTTGTGATATTCCTCAGATTCATAGTCGGTCCTTGTAGCAAGAGCATGATTGATTGTATCAATTTTTTCATTGATTATATTTAATTCTTTGAAAGCCAGTTTTGCCTCATCCCATACGGTTCTTCCTTTCTCAAAATCTAAATCTTGTTTTAAGAATCCAATGCGAACTTCTCCTTCTTTTTCAACATTTCCTTCAGTTGAAGGTTGCTCACCGGACAAAATTTTTAATAAAGTTGATTTACCTGCACCATTTTTACCCGCTAATCCAATACGATCATTTTTATTAATTCTAAAATTTACATTTTCAAATAGATAAGATCCTGCAAAATGTAAACCTAGATTCTGGACTAATATCATTTTCTTGTTAAATTTTGAACATGCAAAGATACGATTTTAAACTTAATTCCTTCATTTTTGTCTTTGTTATAAGAAAAATATGTAAATTAGTTTTTTAATATAATTTTATGAAAAAAATAGTATCAATAGTAGTACTAACATTATGTTTTACTGTATTTTTAACTAGTTGCAGTGACGATGATGACAAAGGAAGTGTTGTAGTTAACACGGATACAATTTCAAGAGTATTTGAAATTGAAAGTTCTTTTAGATTTGACAGTCAATTGGGTTGGGTGATCAACGGAGAGCTTAGACCGGCCATAATAAACGGAGATCATTTATTAATATATAGGCTTTCTGCTGAAAATGCTTCCGGTAAAGATGTATGGCAACTTATACCTCGAACTTTTTATGTTGATTTGAATAATGATGGGATTACTGAAAGCGAATTTTCTTATGATTATGATTTTAGTATTGAAGATTTTAATATTTATGCCGGTGGAAGTTATGATTTGACTTTAACTCCTGGATTAATTAATAAACAAGTTTTTAGAATTGTTATTATCCCGGGAAGCTCTTCTGGTAATGCATTTAGTAGTAAAATGCCTATTGATTACAAAGATTATAACGCTGTAATTAAATACTATCATATTAATGATGACCAAGTAATTAAATTACAACCGAAACTGAAATAAAAGTATTTCTATAAAAAAGAGGCTTTAAAATAAGCCTCTTTTTTTTATAGAATTTTATTAACCAATTATTTTTCAAAACGTTTCATAACTCTTTCACTAACTCCAACATTGGAGAAACCTCCATCATGGAAAAGATTTTGAAGAGTTACTTTTCTGGTTAGGTCGGAAAATAACGTAATACAATAATTTGCACATTCCTCAGCGGTAGCATTACCAAGCGGAGAAATTTCTTCAGCAAATTCAATAAATCCACCAAAACCTTTTACCCCGTTTCCTGCAGTAGTAGGAGTAGGCGATTGAGAAATTGTATTAACTCTAACTTTGTTACGGATTCCCCATTCGTAACCGAAACTTCTTGCAATACTTTCCAAATAAGCTTTATTATCAGCCATATCATTATAGCCGGGAAAAGTTCTTTGAGCGGCAATATAAGAAAGAGCCAAAATACTACCCCATTCATTCATAGCGTCTTTATCCCAAGCAGTTTTCATAACTTTATGGAAAGAAACAGCAGAAATATCCCAGCCTTTAGTTAACCATTCGTAATTTATATCAGTATAATCTTTATTTTTTCTGACATTAATAGACATTCCTATAGAATGTAAAATAAAATCAAGCTTTCCGAATTTTTCAAGAGCATGATCGAAAAGTTTATTCAAATCTTCCATTGAAGTGGCATCAGCAGGAACCGTATCAGAGCCGGTTTTTTCAGCCAATGCGTTAAGTTCCCCTTTTCTAAGAGCGACTGGGGAATTAGTAAGGATAAATTCAGCTCCTTCTGCATGAGCTTGTTCTGCAACTTTCCATGCAATGGAGTTAGAATCTAGCGCCCCGAAAATAATTCCCTTTTTCCCCTTTAATAATCCGTGAGACATAGTATTTATTTAAAAATGTTAACAGAACAAATTTATGTAAATATTTTTATATGTAACCGAAAAGTTTAGTATCTAACCCGATTAATAAATCAATTCATAAAAACTAAAGAAATTATACGATGTATTTTGCATAATCCCTTATAAATGAAAATTGAGCATGATTTGTGTATTTTGGTATAATTTAATCTAAAATGCATCGATTTTTATAAAAATATAGATAAAAAATACTTAGTATACTAAATAGTATCCATTAGTATTTAACATATCAACCATTGTTTATAAATTTGAATAAATATTCTAAATATGAGTAATACTAAAGACAGAATTGAATTTTTAAGGAAGGAACTAACGGATTTAAATTACAAATACTATGTATTAGATCAATCTGATGTTTCGGATTATGAGTTTGATCAAATGATGAATGAGCTGAAGCAATTAGAAAAAGAAAATCCGGAATTAGACAGTCCCGGTTCACCTACCCATAGAGTAGGAGGGCAAATAACTAAGATTTTTCCTACCGTAAGACATGAAAGACGCATGTATTCGCTCGATAATAGTTACTCATTTGACGATATCAAAGATTGGGCAACAAGAGTAGCCAAATCTATAGATGAAAAAGTAGAATATGTATGTGAATTAAAATACGACGGATTATCCATAAGTATATTATATGAAAACGGACAACTAGTTCAAGCAGTTACCCGAGGTGACGGTTTTCAAGGGGATGATGTTACCCATAATGTGAGAACTATTCGATCTGTTCCGCTTCATCTCAGAGGTAAATATCCGCAACGTTTTTATATAAGAGGAGAGATAATCATGCCCAAAAAATCTTTGGATAAACTCAATGAAGAAAGAAAAAAAGAAGGATTAGAACCCTATGCCAATCCAAGAAATACGGCTAGTGGAAGTTTAAAGCTTCAGGATAGCGAGGCGGTGGCAAAAAGAGGCCTCGATTGCTATTTGTATTATGTACTTACTGATGAAAGAGGATACAGTACCCAATGGGACTCTTTGCAACATGCTAAAGACATGGGATTTAAAGTAGGAAATTATGCCCGATTGTGTACCAATCTAGAAGAGGTAACGGCTTTTATTGAACATTGGAATACGGAAAGATATCATCTTCCCTTTGAGATTGACGGAGTCGTAATAAAAGTAAATTCCATTTCAGAACAAGAAGAACTAGGTTATACGGCTAAATCTCCTCGATGGGCCATTGCATATAAATTCAAGGCCGAAAAAGTAGAAACACAATTATTAAGTGTTGACTATCAAGTAGGAAGAACGGGAGCAATAACTCCGGTAGCCAATTTGAAACCGGTGTTAGTTGCAGGAACCACAGTAAAAAGAGCCTCTCTTCACAATCAAGATTTTATCGCTAATATGGATTTACGAATCAATGATATCGTTTTTGTAGAAAAAGGAGGGGAAATTATCCCCAAGATTGTGGATGTGAATTACGATAAAAGAGAACCGGGCACGATTAAGCTGGAATTTATTAAGAATTGTCCGGCTTGTGGTACACCTTTAGTTCGGGAACCGGGAGAAGCTGCTCATTTTTGTCCCAATGAAAAAGCTTGTCCGCCACAAGTGATGGGAAGAATGGAACATTTTGTTTCCAGAAGGGCCATGAACATAGACAGCGTAGGAGTAGAGACGGTTTCAATGCTTTATGAAAATGGATTGATCAAAGATATCTCGGATTTCTATACCTTAAAAAAAGAACAATTAATCGGACTGGATAGAATGGCCGATAAATCGGCTCAAAATATAATTGACGGTATCGAAAATTCAAAACAAATCCCTTTTGAAAAAGTTTTATATGCGTTGGGAATTCGTCATATAGGAGAAACCATGGCCAAGAAACTGGCTAAAAGATTTAAATCAATTGAGGGATTACAAAATGCGACGTTAGAAGAACTGGAAAATACAGCTGATGTAGGAAATAAAATAGCCATAAGCATTCAAGAATATTTTGCCAAACCCGAACATTTGGCACTCATTGACAGATTAAAAAAAGCAGGTTTACATTTCGAAACAGAAGATTCTCAGGAAGAAATCTCCCATATTTTAGAAGGAAAAACCTTTTTATTTACAGGGAAATTAACCGCTTTCACACGAGAACATGCCGAAGAATTGGTAGAAAAAAATGGAGGAAGAAATATTTCATCCGTAAGTAAAAATTTAGATTATTTGGTAGTAGGAGAAAAAGCCGGATCGAAACTTAAAAAGGCTGAACAATTGGGAACAGTACATATATTGGATGAATATCAATTTTTAGACTTATTTGAAAAAGAAGGCATAAAGCCGAAAGAAAATGAGTCAACGCGTTAAAAACGAATGGAAAAAATTAGAGTATGAACTGCAATTAAAAATTGCAGTTCTTATATTTAATGGTTTCGATCAAATAATACTTTTTCAATATCTTCCAGTTGAAAACCCTTTGCTTTCAAAAGGATAAGGTAATGGTATAGCAGATCTGCTGCTTCATTCTTAAACAAAACATCATCCGTATCCTTTGCTTCAATAACAACTTCAACAGCCTCTTCACCTACCTTTTGTGCTACTTTGTTAATTCCTTTTTGATAAAGTTGATAGGTATACGACCCGTTTACTTTTTCGTCAATTCGTTGACTGATTATATTTTGTAATTTATATACAAATCCTTTTACATTTTGTTCCTCAAAACAAGAATAACTTCCCGTATGACAGGTAGGTCCTTCTGGAGAAACTTTAATTAGAAGAGTATCGTGATCGCAATCTATATCAATTTTTTTTACCCATAAATAATTATGGGAGGTTTCACCTTTCGTCCATAATCGATTTTTGGAGCGGCTGAAAAAAGTCACTTTTCCTTCCCTTTTTGTTTTTTCAAAGGCTTCTTCATTCATATAACCCAGCATGAGTACTTGCAGGGTAAGTTCATCCTGAATAATTACAGGAATCAATCCGTTATTTTTATAAAAATCTAATTTCATCGTATAGGAATATTTTTAGTTTTTAAAAATCTTTTTAATTCGGGAATGGGAATCTCATTAAAATGAAATACACTGGCAGCCAGAGCCGCCGATGCTTTAGTGTTTAAAAATACATCCGAAAAATGCTCTTTAGTACCGGCTCCTCCTGAAGCAATAACGGGAATATTTACGCTAGATGCAACATCATGCGTAATATCAAGAGAAAATCCGTTTTTCGTACCGTCACTATTCATGGAAGTAAGTAAAATTTCACCAGCTCCCAATTGTTCCGCCTTTTTTACCCAATCTAATGTTAAAATCGTAGTCGGGGTTCTTCCCCCGTGAGTATACACTTTCCAACCTGTATTTTCTTTTTTGGTATCCACAGCAACTACCACGCATTGACTTCCGAAACGGGAAGCAATTTCTGAAATCAATTCCGGTCTTTTTACAGCTGAAGAATTTATGCTTACTTTATCTGCACCGGCTTGAGTTAAAGAAAATACATCTTCTACGGAATTTATTCCTCCTCCTACCGTAAATGGAATGTTAATTTCATTAGCAATTTTTTCTACTAAGTGAAGCAAGGTGGAACGGTTTTCAATAGTTGCGGTTATATCCAGGAAAACTAATTCATCTGCTCCTTGTTGTACATAAGCTTTAGCCAATTCTACCGGATCTCCGGCATCGGTGAGGCTCACAAAATTTACTCCTTTAACAGTTCTGCCGTTTTTTATATCCAAACAAGGAATTATACGTTTTTTTAGCACTTCTTTTTATATTTTTTTTAAAAAATTAAAATTTGCATGAAAAGTCTAAAGCGATTGTTTAGTAACCATACAAAGTTTCTATAAAATTACTTTACCCGTTTTATAAAAATTGCTTAAGTTCCTTCAATTTGATTTTTCCTTCATAAATAGCCTTTCCGATAATAGCGCCTTCACAACCTAGTTCCTTTAGTTTAAGCAAATCTTCCAGCGAAGACACCCCCCCACTGGCTATTAAATGTATGGAAGTCGATTGAAGGATTTCTTCATACAATTCATTTGATGGGCCTTCTAAAGTTCCGTCTTTGGAAATATCTGTGCAAATTACATTACGAATGCCTTTTTTCTCATATTCTTTAATAAAATCAACTACATCTAAAGAAGAAGATTCTGTCCAACCTTGGGTGGCTATCATTCGATGATTACAATCTGCCCCTAAAATAATTTTATCATTTCCAAAAGTTGAAAGCCAAGAAAGAAATAATTCAGGATTTTTTACGGCAATACTTCCGCCCGTAATTTGTGAAGCTCCATTTTCAAATGCAATTTTCAAATCATCATCGCTTTTTAAGCCCCCTCCAAAATCAATTTTTAAATTTGTTTGGGAAGCTATTTTATAGAGTGTTTTATAATTGATGATTCGGTTGGATTTTGCGCCGTCTAAATCAACCACATGCAAATATTGAATTCCGATATCCTCATATTCTTTAGCGGCATCCAAAGGATCTTCCCGATAAATTTTTTCCGTAGAATAATCTCCTTTAGTTAAACGTACACATTTTCCGTTAATAATATCTATGGCGGGTATAATTCTCATTTTTTATTTCAGCTTTATTATTTTTTATTAAAGTTACGAGGGTTTACTCGTAACATACCATTGATTGAATGATAACTTTTTATCTATGCGGAAATTTACAGTTCAATAAAACTTTTTAATATTTGATCACCCACATCTGCCGATTTTTCGGGATGAAATTGAGTAGCAAAAAAATTGTCTTTTTGTAAAGCAGCACTAAACGGTAAAATATAAGTACAGGTAGCAGAAGTATCTGCACATAAATCCGCATAGTAACTATGCAAAAAATATACATCATCATGGTCAGTATTTTTTTTAAAAATTTCTCCCTTTAAATCATAGATTGTATTCCAACCCATATGAGGCACAATATCGGTAGAAGGAAATTTTCGAACGTTAACATCGAAAATATTCAGACAATGGGTGTTGCCTTCTTCCGAATGAGAACACATTAACTGCTGTCCTAAACAAATCCCCAAAAAAGGACGTGTAATCGATTTTATTAAAACATCCATACCTCTTTCCTGCAAATATGACATAGCACTTCCGGCTTCACCTACTCCCGGAAAAATAACTTTATCGGCATGTATTATCGTGTTGGGATCATCGGTAACAACAGATTCAACCCCCAAGCGTGTTAGTGCGTTTTGTACTGATTTAATATTACCTGCATTGTATTTTATAATTGCTATCATTTTTCACAAGCCTTTTTTATAATTTTTGAAAGTATGTATTTTTCTTAAATGTTTGAATTACTTAATTATTTAAAACTTTAGAAATAAGCGGTAAAAAGTAAAAAATAAGTTTATGTATTTTATAAACTGCCTTTTGTGCTTGGAATGGCAAAATTATCATCGGTTTGTTTAACAGCCATTTTGATAGCTTTTGCAAAGGCCTTAAAAATAGCTTCTATTTTATGATGTTCATTACTTCCTTCCGCTTTTATATTTAAGTTAGATTTCGAATTATCGCTAAAAGATTTAAAAAAATGATAAAACATTTCGGTTGGCATTTCTCCGATCCTTTCTCTTTTAAATTCTGCCTCCCAAACGATCCACGGACGCCCCCCGAAATCGATGCCTACTTGAGCCAAACAATCATCCATCGGCAACAGAAATCCATATCTTTCAATTCCTTTTTTACTTCCAAGCGCTTGTAAAATAGCTTCACCTAAAACAATTCCCGTATCTTCTATTGTGTGATGTTCATCTACATTCAAATCTCCGTCTACTTTAATATATAAATCCATAGAACCATGTTTGGCTATTTGTTCCAACATATGATCAAAAAAGCCTAAGCCTGTGGATATGGAACTTTTTCCCGAACCGTCCAAATATATTTCCACGGAAATTTTGGTTTCTTTAGTATTGCGAATCACTTTAGCTTTTCGGGGTTGCTTTTTTAAATATTGATAAATTTCTTCCCAGCTTTGCGTTTGTAATTCTGCACCGGAGTTTTCTTTCATTCCCATATATATAGAACGACAGCCTAAATTTTTTGCTAATTGTACATCGGTTAATCGATCGCCAATTACATACGAATGGGAGAGATCATACTTTCCTTTTATATAATGAGTTAACATTCCCGTTCCGGGTTTTCGTGTAGGTAGATTTTCATGTTCAAAACTTCTGTCTATCAGAATTTCAGAAAACGTTATTCCTTCATTTTCAAAAGCTTTGATGATTTTATTTTGTGAAGGCCAAAAAGTTTCTTCCGGAAAGGATTCGGTACCCAATCCATCTTGATTGGTTACCATAACCAATTCGTAATCCATTTCACGAGATATTTTGGAAAGGCTTTGGAAAACCAGGGGATAAAATTCCAATTTTTCCAAGCTGTCCAATTGGTAATCTATCAGAGGCTCTTTAACTAAAGTGCCGTCACGGTCTATAAATAATACTTTTTTCATAAGGTATCGTTTAGCCTAGATAATGAATTAATTAATTTTAAATTTTCTTCCGGAGATCCAACCGTAATACGAAGACTGTTGTTAATTTTGGAGGATTGATCTCGTACAATGATACCTTCTTGCATTAATTGGTGGAAAACTTGATTGGAATTGGAGAATTCAACGAGCAAGAAGTTCGTATCGGAAGGGTAAATTTTCGTTACTAGCGATAGCTTTTCCAAAGCAGAACGCAATTTTTCTTTTTCTTCAAGAATAATTTTTTTTCTTTTTTCAAATTCACTGCTTTGATTCAGCGCTTCCAAAGCAGCCTTTTGATTCAATTCGCTGATGTTATATGGATGCTTTACTTTGTTAAGTAAATGAATAATTTCAGGTTGAGCATAGGCCATACCAATACGTACTCCCGCAATTCCCCAAGCCTTACTGAGCGTTTGGAACAGTACAAGATTTGGGTATTGATCCATTTTTTCCATATAGGAAGGTTGGTTGGTAAATTCTATATATGCTTCATCGATTGCAACAATTCCGTTAAATTTTTTTAGTATAAAATCAATATCTTTTGGATTAATCGCATTGCCGGTCGGATTGTTGGGAGTACAAATAACAATTACTTTTAGATTTTCATCGTTGAAATATTTTTGAGCTTCTTCGATATTGATTTGAAAATCGGATGTTAAAGGAATATCAACAATCGTAACATCGTTCAACTCTGCTGCTACCTGGTACATTCCGAAAGTTGGACTGAAAAACATGGCTTTGTCTTTACCGGGATTGCAAAATACCCGATAAATATGATCTATTATTTCATCACTTCCGTTCCCAATAAAAATTTTTTCCGTTGCAATATTTTTAATTTCACTTAATTTTTGTTTTAAATCTTTTTGGTAGGGATCCGGATAACGATTATTGTTTCCAAAAGGGTTTTCGTTGGCGTCTAAAAAAATTCCTTTTATTCCTCCGGATTCATCTCTTGCGGAAGAATACGGATGCATGGCAAGCACATTGGGACGGGCCAGTTGATTTATATTTTTCATGGTTATTATTTTTATTGAATTAAAAGCGTTCATTCTACCCTATTTGTTTTTAAATAAAATATATAAATTAGTTTAATTGGATCGTAAACGTATGCTCACCGCATTTTTATGAGCTTGCAGCTCTTCAGCTTCAGCCATTAATTCTATAGTATTTCCGATCTTTTGCAATCCCTCTTTGGTTAGTTCTTGAAAAGTGATTTTTTTGTAAAAACTATCCAGAGAAACCCCGCTGTAATTTCGTGCATAGCCATTAGTAGGCAATGTGTGGTTCGTTCCGCTTGCATAATCTCCGGCACTTTCACAGCTATAATTGCCTAGAAATACAGATCCTGCATTTTCAATAGAGTGTGTATAGTTTTTGGCTTGATCAATAGCTAAGATCAGATGTTCCGGAGCATAAAGATTACTCAATTGAAAACATTCTTCTAAGGAATTCAATAAAACACCTAAACTATTACGTAAAGCTTTTTTAGCAATTTCTTTTCGAGGAAGACTTTCGAGTTGAGTATTGATTTCGGCTAGGGTCTGATTTAAAATTTCTGAATCCGTGGTTAGGAATACAACTTGACTGTCAGGGCCATGCTCTGCTTGTGAGAGTAAATCGGAAGCAACATACGCAGGATTAGCGGACGAATCAGCCACTACTAATACCTCACTGGGCCCAGCAGGTAAATCTATGCTGACTTTGAATTCTTGGGCGTATTGTTTAGCTGCGGTTACATATTGGTTTCCCGGACCGAAAATTTTATAGACTGGTGAAATGGATTCTGTACCTACAGTCATCGCTGCGATGGCTTGAACACCTCCTACCTTGTATATATTTTTGATACCTATCGTTTTTGCTGCATATAAAATAGCAGGATGTATTTTGCCTTCTTTATTGGGAGGGGTGCATAATACAATTTCTTTACATTCTGCAATTCTAGCGGGTACTCCCAACATTAAAACGGTCGAAAAAAGCGGTGCAGACCCTCCGGGAATATATAATCCAACTTTTTCTATAGCTCTGGATTCCCTCCAACATTCAATGCCGGGTTGTATTTCAATAATTTTCTTCTTTTCTTTTTGAGAAAGATGAAATTTTTCAATGTTGGATTTAGCTTGTAAGATGGCTTGTTTCAATTCATCGGAAACTAATGATTCCGCCTCAAAAAGTTCTTGTTCTGAGACAGTAAAGCTAGTTAAAGACACTTGGTCAAATTGAAGAGTATATTTTTTTAAGGCTGCATCGCCTTCATTTTTTACATCGGTAAATACATTTTTTACGGTTTCATACAATGAAACTTTTTCATTTTCAGGTCTTTTGACTAAATGGTGCCAATCATTTATTGGAGGATATTTTATAATGTTCATTTTTGAGCTCTATTAATAGATAAAATGGTTGATTGTTAAGTAAACTGAATGGGTTTCCTTTAATTTTAAAAATTTAAAGAATCATTTTTTGAATAGGAATGACTAAAATTCCTTGCGCTCCAAATTCTTTTAATTGTTCAATGATGTCCCAAAACTTATCTTCTTTAATTACAGAATGTATGCTGCTCCATCCTTCTTTTGCCAGGGGTAAAATAGTAGGACTTTTAACTCCGGGTAATAAAGAAATTATGTCTTTCAGGTTTTCATTAGGAGCATTCAACAAGATGTATTTATTTTCTCGTGAATATAGTACCGATTGAATTCTGAACAATAATTTATCTAGAATTTCTTGTTTATCTTGGGAGAGTTTTTTTGATTTTATAAGGGCTGCTTCGCTTTTAGTAACGGTTTCCACTTCTTTTAGTCCGTTCATGAGAAGTGTACTTCCGGTGCTGACAATATCGAAAATGCAATTAGCCAAACCTATTCCCGGAGCTATTTCAACGCTTCCGCCGATTTCTTCAATTTCAACCTTTACATTGTTTTTTTTGCAAAATTTCTTTAAAATTTTAGGATAACTAGTTGCAATTCTTTTATTATTAAAATAAGCAATTCCCGTATATGTTTCTTCTTTAGGTATAGCCAAACACATTCGGCAATTACCGAAACCTAATTTCTTTATGATTTCTACATTTCGGTCTTTTTCCCAAACTTCGTTTTCGCCTAAAATCCCAATATCGGCTACATTTTGTTCTACATATTGTGGGATATCATCATCTCTAAGAAATAAGATTTCAATAGGAAAATTGGTAGATACAGTTTTCAATTTCTGATTACCATTTGGAATTTTTATTCCGCATTCACTCAATAATTCCAGTGATTTTTGACTTAGCCGTCCGTTTTTTTGGATAGCAATTTTCAGTTTACTCATTAGCCATAGTTTTTAAATTTTTTTACTATTGAAGTGATCCTAAAAAAAAACCGCCCGAAAACTCAGGCGGCTATTATTTATTTTGACATTTTGCATAACAAAATTACTTACCTCACCTGATTGTAAGTGTGTAAATAATGATGATGTATATGTGTTTGAATCATTTTTGTTTATATTGATTGGTACAAATTTATAAAAAATATAATAAAGCACTAATAATAAATTACAATTATATTATCCTATATAAATGAACGGGTTACTATATAAATTAATAACATAATCTTATATGTCTAGTAAATTTGTTTGATGACATCAATATCTAACTCATCATATTTGCCATCAATGAATTTTATAAAATCTTTAAATAGTTTGGTATTATTATGAATATTAATAGCCTCTTGGGATTTCCATACTTCAATTATAGAAAGTTTAGAAGGATCTTTTATGCTTTCATGTAAATCATAAGATACATTACCTTCTTCTTTACGGGAGCCATCTGCTAAGGAATACACTATTTTTTTAACATCATCAAGATAGTCAGGTTTTACTTGTATGGTTGCAATTATTTTTAATTCTGACATGGTATAAATAATTTAATATGTCAAAAGTAATTAATATAATTAAAACCCTATATATGTTGTTTAAATAAATTTTAATAGTATGTAATGAATATGTTTTGATTAATGAAGTATTTTATATAACATTTCCATTAAAATATCTTTAGAAGTTGCATGAGATGAAACATCCACTCCTTTGGATTTCATGTCTGCATCTCGCAAATAAGCGATACATGCAGTAGTTTTTTTTAAAGAATAATTTTTAATGGCGGTTAAATACTCATTAGCAAAGAAAGGGTTAATACGAAGTTCTTTAGCTATATTTTGTGGAGTTTTTATCGGTAAAGTGTGTACAATAAGAATATTGGAAAATAAACTTATTAATGTTCCAAAAGTCAAAACAATAGGATTTGCTTTTGGGTTTTTTTCAAAATAGTCTATTATTTTATAAGCCTGTTTCGTATTTTTCTCAACGATGGCCTTTCTTAATTCGAAATTGTTGTACTCTTTACTAATTCCAATATTTCGTTCAATAATTTCAGGAGTTATCTTTTTGGAATTACCTACAATTAATTTAAGTTTTTGAATTTCGTTATCAATACGGGAAAGTTCAGTGCCTAAAAATTCGGCAAGTAAAATCCTGGATTTTTCGTCAATTTCCAAACCGTTAGACTGACATAATGAACCGATCCAAGTGGGTACTTGGTTGTCATATAGCTTTTCGCTTGTAAAAATATATCCTTGTTTACTGAGTAATTTAGTCACCGACTTTCTTTTATCTAAAGATTTGTATTTATAATTGATGACCAATACAGTTGAATGCTGAGGATTTTTTATATAATTATCAAAGGCTTCGGATTTGTCAAAAGGCAATCCCTTTGCTTCTTTAATTATTATAAGCTGCTTATCGGCTCCCATTGGAAATTGCTTTGCCAAAGATATAATTTGATCCAAATCAGATTCTGTACCGTAAATAATATTTTGGTTAAAAGCCTTTTCTTCTTCCTTTAGGACATTTTCTTCCAGTAATTCGGTAAGTTTATCGATGTAAAAAGGCTCATCACCCTGTAAAAAATATACAGGCAGAAACTTTTTATTTTTAATATCTTTGACTAAATTATTATATTCTTTCATAATTAGAATAATGGAACTTCCGGTTTTAAATTTCCCCAAAAAATATAATTTTCAAATAAAGGAGAAAGAATCTCTTTGGTATATTTTTGACGAAGTTAGAAAAAAATGGTTAATTCTAACACCTGAAGAATGGGTAAGGCAACATATTATTTTTTATTTTAAAACCGAAAAAAAAATTCCTCAATCAGCATTTATAATCGAAAAAAAAATAAACCTCAATCAACAAACCAAACGTTTGGATATCTTACTGTATAAAAAATCAGAACCCAGATTATTGGTTGAATGCAAAGCTCCTGAAATACCTATTACTCAAACTACCTTTGAACAGGCAGCTCGATATAATACGCAAATTAAATCCAAATATATTTTATTAACCAATGGATTTAAACACTTGTATTTTACTTACGACGCTGTTAATAATCAGTATAAAGTTGTTGACGATTTTGATTGGTCTTAATAATTTAAACAACCTTAACACAAAAAACAATTAAATTAAAAATTAGTAGCTTATTTATTTCTTTTCTTAGTTTCGGGTAGAAAAGATGCTACCAATCCCAATAAAGGCAAAAAAGAACAAAGATAGTATACGTATTGAATACCCGTTTTATCGGCAATTTTACCTAGAATAGCAGAAGCTATTCCGGCTATTCCAAAAGCCAAACCAAAAAAAAGTCCACTTATAAGTCCCACCTTTCCTGGTACTAATTCTTGAGCATAGATAAGAATGGCCGAAAAGGCTGACGACAAAATCAATCCTATGATAATACTTAAAATGCATGTCCAAGTAAGATTCGCATAAGGCATTAAGAGAGCAAAAGGAGCAGTTCCGAGAATGGAAATCCAAATTACATATTTTCGACCTATTCGATCGCCAACAGGGCCGCCAATAATTGTACCTGCTGCAATAGCAAATAAAAAAGCGAAAAGATAGATTTGAGCTTCATCAATACTAACACCAAATTTATTAATAAGATAAAAAGTATAATAACTGGTAAGACTTGCCATATAAACATATTTTGAAAAAACCAGAAGTAATAAAATACCTATAGCTAAAACTACTTTAGATCGAGGCAAAGAAATATTTTTTATGGAATTTTGATCTCCGATATTTTTTTCGGATTCTTTTTTGGTTTTTAAAAGAACTAAATTTTTTTTGTACCATTTGCTGATTACAAGCATTATTCCAATACCCAATAAAGCGATGATGGCTAACCATCCCACATTTTTTTGGCCATAAGGGGTTATGATCCATAACGCAATTAAAGGACCTATGGAACTTCCGAAATTACCGCCCACTTGAAAGATGGATTGAGCCAGACCGTGCTTACCTCCAGAAGCCAGATAGGCAAGACGAGAGGCTTCCGGATGAAATATGGACGATCCTAATCCTGTAAAAAAAACAGCTAATAGCACATGAGTGAAATTCGTGGCAAGGGCCAGCGATATAACGCCCATCATGCTGAAAGTCATTCCAACGGGTAAAGAATAGGGTTGAGGGTGCTTGTCGGTAAAAATTCCGATTATGGGTTGGAATAAGGAGGAGGACATTTGATAAACAAGGGTTATCAAACCTATTTGAGTAAAAGTTAGAGCCAATGAATTTTTTAAAAGCGGATATATGGCAGGTATAACCGATTGCAATGTGTCATTAAACATATGAGATAGTGCTAATAACGACAACAAGGTGAATGCGGTACCGGTTGGTTGAGATGATTTTTCCATAGTTACAGGTATGGTGAAAAAAATAACTGCAAATATATTACTAATTGTACGAATTGGAATAAATTTGGATTATAAAAAGTTGATAAACTAACTTTTACGATGATTATAAGTATCGAACTATGGTAATTCACTTAATGGGACAAAAAAGAAAATGAATACAATTAATTCAGAAAAATACATAAGTTCGATATGGAAAATAAATCAGGTTCATGGAAAAAATCAATGATAATCCTATTCTTAATTATCAGTGTTTTAGGGGGTGCAATATTTTATGTGTATTATTATGTACCTTACGGAGACAGCAGTGTAAAGTCCGGGCAATTAAATTATATCATGCATAAAGGGATTATTTTTAAAACTTATGAAGGAAAATTAATTCAAACCGGTTTCAAATCAAGAACCACCGGAGGTATGCAATCCAATGAATTTGAATTTTCTGTGGATAATGAAGAATTGGCACATCAATTAATGAAGCTTACCGGAAAGGATGTTATCTTGCACTATAAGGAATATTTCGGAGCATTACCTTGGAGAGGATATACTAAATATATTGTTGACAGTATAATTTCTTCACAAAACCATGCGGAAACCATACCGTAAAAGTTGTGTTTAAATCTTTTTTTTTCAAATAATCACATTATTTTTCGGATAAACCTTCAAAATGATTTAAGATTTTTTTAATTTAAATCCGGTATTTTTGCAGACCTAAAAGAAATAATAAAATAATGCAATTTTATTCCTTACGTGTACAAAAAGTGATACCGCTTACTTCAGGAAGTGTTCGATTAGACTTGTCAATTCCTGAAGAATTAAAATCTATATTCCGTTGGAAAGCGGGGCAGTTTATTCGCTTTCAATTTGAGATCAATGGAGAAATATTTGAAAGGGAATATTCGATATGCACTGCACCGTATGAAGGATATCTGTCTTTTGCTGTAAAGAAGGCTAAAAATGCATTTGTATCTGAATTTGTGCAAAACCATGTGAAGGAAGGATATCTTGTATCGATTTCTGCTCCCATGGGGACTTTTGGAATTCCCTCGCGACCCAATGAAAAAAGAACTTTGGCAGCATTTGCCTCCGGTAGCGGTATAGCTCCGATTGTAAGCATTATCAAAGATACCTTATATCATGAGCCTAATGTTCAATTCTATCTTTTTTATGGTAATACGAATGAAAATGAAGCAATTTTTAAAGATGAATTGACTGAATTACAAAAACAAAATCCTACTAATTTTTTCCCTTATTTTTTTTATACCCGCCAAGAAATGCAAGATAAATTTTTTGAGGGAAAATTGGATGCTCACAAAATTAAATTAATCATAAATCAAATTATGGATTGGGATGAATTGGACGAAGCGCTAATTTGCGGTCCAAAAGATATGATCGTTACCCTGGCTAATGCTATTTATGAGCAAGGTATCCCTAAAAAAAATATACATTACGAATTGTATGAGCCGGTAGAAAAAGTTTTTTTTGATGATAAAGTCAAACGGTCTACAGTTAAAGAAGTAAAAGTGACCTATACATTTCGGAAAATTACAAAAACAATGAATTGGATAAATAACGGTTCTTCCTTACTTACTGCTTTGCTGGATAGTGGAGTAGAAGCTCCTTATTCCTGTAAAGGAGGAGTTTGTGGAGCATGTATTTGTACTAAAACTGAAGGGGAAGTATATTTAGATGAAAACTTAGTTTTAACAGAAAATGATCTAAAAAAAGGTAAAATACTAACCTGTATGGCTCATCCTAAAACAAAAACATTGACCATTAATTTAGATGAAGCATAAAAATTTTTTAAAACATTCTTGTGTGTACTATATTAATTTTCATCTTTCTTTAATGATAGGAATAGAAGCAAAATACCGTATGATAAAGTAAAAATAAGTATATTTACCACAAGTCAACAGTAAAATTAAAGATTAAAAATATACTACCATTAAAAAATGAAAGAACTAGTTATTGTTTCTGCTGCGAGAACACCCATAGGAAGTTTTTTAGGCAGTCTATCAAGCCTTTCAGCGGTGCAATTAGGGTCAGCAGCCATTGAAGGGGCACTGAATAAAATTAAATTGGAAAAAACTTTGATCAATGAGGTTTTTATGGGTAATGTTTTACAAGCCAATGTAGGACAGGCACCGGCAAAACAAGCTTCATTAGGAGCCGGAATACCAAATAACGTCCCTTGTACTACCATAAACAAAGTATGTGCTTCAGGAATGAAAGCGGTAATTATTGGTGCACAATCCATTCAAGCAGGAGATAATGAAATAGTAGTGGCAGGAGGAATGGAATCCATGTCGCAAGTACCTTATTATCTAACAAAAGGAAGAATTGGAAACAAGTTGGGAGATCAAAAGTTAGTTGATGGTTTACTAAAAGACGGGTTGATAAATGTATACGATCGCAATCATATGGGTATATGTGCAGATACTTGTGCAGAAGAGTATAATATTTCCAGAGAAGAGCAAGATGCTTTCGCCATACAATCGTATACACGTTCGGAATTAGCATGGAAATCCGGTAAATTCAAAGATGAAGTTGTGCCTGTGACTGTTCCTCAGAGAAAAAAAGATCCGATAGTCATTTCAGAAGATGAAGAATTTAAAAATGTAAATTTCGATAAGCTAAAACAACTATCCCCTGTTTTTCAGAAAGAAGGAACTGTAACTGCAGCCAATGCATCCACTTTAAATGATGGAGCATCAGCACTAATACTAATGACAGCTGAGAAAGCTAAAGAATTAGGATTAAAACCGTTAGTAAAAATTATTTCCTATGCAGATGCTGCTTGTGAGCCTGAAAAATTCACTATAGCACCTTCCTTAGCTCTTCCCAAAGCCCTAAAAAAAGCAAATTTATCTTTAGATGATATTGATTTTTTTGAGTTCAATGAAGCATTTTCCGTAGTTGGATTAGCGAATGCCAAAATACTAAACATAGATAGTTCAAAAGTAAATGTAAATGGAGGCGCTATTTCTTTAGGGCATCCTTTAGGCAATAGCGGTTCGAGAATTATAGTTACTCTAATCCATGTGTTAAAACAAAATAATGCAAAGTATGGAGCGGCAGCAATCTGTAATGGAGGTGGAGGAGCTAGTGCAATTATACTTGAAAATATATAAGCTTTTATAAAATATAATAAAAAGGCAGATTTAAAAAAATCTGCCTTTTTTATTATCAATTCAGATAATAAGTTTTAATCGATTATAAACTATTTAATATAATTTAAATTTAAATTATATTAATATTATAAAAATATTTAATTGATTTATATATATTTGTTAGATAAACAAAAATTATATTTTGAATTAAATAATATTAGAAATCATGAAGAATACATTAAATATTATCTTGCTTTCGTCAGCCTTTAATGGATTAACTCAAAGAGTCTGGCTTTCATTGAAAGAAGCAGGATATCAGGTTAGTTTTTTACTTTTTACCACAGAGCAAGAGGTTATAGATTCAATCGAAACTGCCCATCCGGACCTTGTTATTTGTCCTTTTTTAAAAGATAGAGTACCTGAAGTTCTTTGGAAAAATGAGACAAGACCTATTATAATTATCCATCCGGGTATTAGAGGAGATAGAGGAGCCTCTTCTTTAGACTGGGCAATTTTAAGAAATTTTGACACATGGGGAGTAACTGCTTTACAAGCCGTAGAAGAAATGGATGCCGGACCCATTTGGGCAAGTCATGAATTTAAAAAACCTGCTTTAATAAGAAAATCAGAGCTCTATAACAATTTTGTAAGTGATGCCGCTATAAAATGTATTTTTGAGGCTATTGATAAATTTATAAATAAAGAAAAACCCATCCCATTAGATTATAATAACGAAAATGTAAAGGGGAGGCTAGAACCTAATATGAAACAATCGGACCGTCATTTTGAATGGACTAGTTCGGCAAAAGAAATTTTAAATATAGTAAATTCAGCAGAAGGAATTCCGGGAGTATTAGCAGAAATAGAAGGTGAAAAATTTTATATATATGATGCTTATTTGGATCATCGTGAAGGTGAAGCGGGAAAACTTTTAGCCCGCCGTGAAGATGCAGTTTTAATTGGAACAGGAGAAAAAAGCTTATGGATTGGTTCGTTAAAAAGAGCAGCTAAAGACCAATTGCCCTTTAAACTACCGGCTGTACAAGTTTTAAAAGAAAAAGCAGAAAGTCTAAAAGATTTAACCCTTTCATTGTACAATACGGTTTTATCTAATGAGGAATACTGTACAATACATTATTCCCAAAAAGGAAAAATAGGAGAGTTAACCTTTAATTTTTATAATGGTGCTATGAGTACCCAACAATGTGAAAGGCTGATAAAAGCTATTCAATTTGCTAAAGAACAGGAAACTAATGTGTTGATAATTAAAGGGGGATATAATGCTTTTTCCAATGGTGTACACCTTAATACGATAGAAGCAGCAGAAAATCCGGCAGAAGAGGCCTGGAAAAATATACATGCTATAGACGATGTATGTTTAGAACTTTTAGATACGAAACAATGGGTAATTGCCGGTGTGACAGGAAGTGCCGGAGCGGGGGGAGTAATGTTAGCTTTAACAGCTGATTTTGTAGCTGCAAGAGATGGAATAATACTTAATCCTCATTATGCCACGATGGGATTATATGGTTCAGAATATTGGACATATACTTTGCCTAAACGGGTAGGAGAGCAACAGGCTAGAAGGTTAACCGAAGAATGTTTACCCGTAAGTGTAACCCGAGCATTGGAGATTGGATTAATTGATTCTATAGGTCCCAGAGAAATACACAATTTCAATGAATGGTTATGGGTACAAGCTAAAAAAGCAGAAGAAGTAAATAAAAAAGCCTCGAAAAAACCTTTTGATTCGGAAAAAGCAGCTGAGTGTAGAAAAAAAGAATTAGAAGAGATGAAAGAAGATATGCTTTACGACCGAAATTCTTTTTCTGTAAAAAGAAATTGTTTTGTGCTTAAAAAAAGAGCTTGTAATACTCCGGATCGATTGATCGCCAATTGGGCAAGAGTTAAACAAAATAAGGAATAATAAAAAACCATCTCAATTGAGATGGTTTTTATTGAGGCTTCGAGCGGATTCGAACCGCTGTACAAGGTTTTGCAGACCTCTGCCTAGCCACTCGGCCACGAAGCCGTTTTGTTGGATTGCAAATCTACAATTTTTTTTGAATTAAAATTAAAATCTAATAAAATTTCTTTTTAAAAGTTACTTTTACCTGATCTAAATTTACATGTAGAGGAGGGTTTACCTTTGCAACAGAGACTTTTATAGCTTTTACCTTTTTACATTGAAATTTAATTTCTCTTATAATTCGATTGGCAACATGTTCTAAAAGATTAGAACGAATAGCCATTTGATCTTTAACTATTTGTGCAACAATTCCGTAATTAACAGTGTCATTAAGCTCATCAGATCTTCCGGATTTTTCTAAGTTTAACCATATTGTCACATTAACTATATAAAAAGAACCAATTTTAGCTTCTTCTTCTAAGCATCCATGATAGGCGTAAATTTTTATATTTTTTAATTTTATTTTTTGCATTTAAAAAAGTTGTTTAGCAATTTTTCTTATATTTTCAGATCTTCCCATAGAATAAAAATGAAGTACAGGAACTCCTTGCTTCATTAATTCCTTGCATTGACTAACCGTCCATTCTATTCCCACCTCATATACTGCTTTGTTATCCTTACATTTTTCAACGGCCATAACTAATTCTTGAGGCATATCTATGTGAAAAATGTTTGGAAGAATGGTGAGATGTTTTTTTATGGATACAGGCTTTATGCCGGGTATGATCGGAACAGTAATTCCGACATTTCTACACTTCTTTACAAACTCAAAATATTTAGTATTATCATAAAACAGTTGAGTAACAATGTAATCAGCTCCGGCATCAATTTTTTGCTTTAAATAATTTAAATCCGTATCTAAATTAGGGCTTTCAAAATGTTTTTCAGGATATCCGGCTATGCCAATACAAAAATCAGTAGCTCCATGAGCGTATTCTTCATGAAGATATTTACCTGAATTCATGTTTTGAACTTGAGACACCAGTTCATTAGCATATGAATGTCCTTGAGAGTGTGGTTTAAATATACCCTCACTTTTAATGGGATCTCCTCGTAAAACTAAAATATTATCAATACCTAAAAAATTAAAATCGATAAGAATATTTTCAGTTTCTTCTTTATTAAACCCACCACATATTAAATGAGGCACTGCATCAACTTTATACTTTTGTTGAATTGCAGCACATATACCCACTGTACCGGGACGTTTTCTTGTAACAATTTTTTGTATCAATCCATTAGGTAACTCTCTATATTCGTATTCTTCTCTATGATAGGTTACATCAATGAAAGGAGGATTAAATTCCATTAAAGGATCAATATTGGAAAATATATTTTGTAAATCTTCTCCTTTTTTAGGCGGGAGTATTTCGAAGGAAAATAAAGTTTTTCCCTTTGCTTTGGAAATATGTTCTGTAACTTTCATATTAATTATTTTTGTTCAAAACAGGCCATTTTATTGGGAGATGAAAAATATTTTTAGTTGTTATTATTATCATTTATAGTTTTTTCATTATAATTATAAAGCACTTTCATTAAAAGAAAAGGGTAGTAAATCTGCACATTGATTAAATTTAATTACTTTTCCTTTCATACCGGTAAAAAGAAATTCAATAGGCATTTTTTGTCTGAATTCATATTCAATAAGTACTTGTCTACAGGCTCCACAAGGAGAGACAGGAATGGAACTGTTATCATCTTTTCCGGCAACTACAGCCATTTTTATTATTTTAGCAGACGGATAATTTGCTATAGTATAAAAAATAGCGGTCCTTTCAGCACATAAACCACTGGGATAAGCGGCATTCTCTTGATTGTTACCTGTTAAGATTTTACCATTATCTAATAATAAGGCGGCTCCAACTTTAAAATATGAATAATTGGCATAAGCAGAATTACGGGCTTCTTTAGCCTGATTAATAACTACTAAGTCTTGGTCGGAAAGATCTTCCCATTGGGAATACTCTTCATATTTTAGATCTAAGACTTTAATCATGTTTAATACTTATTATGTGCACCTAAGTTACTAATAAATTATAAAAATGGGTAAAATAATTATCCTGTATGATTTATTTGCTAAAACAAAAAAACTATAAAACAGATTTTTATAAGAGAGAAAAGATTTCTCTTTCTGCAAAATGAAAATGAGCTTCAATCGCTGCATTTTCGTCGCTGTCTGATCCATGAATGGCATTTCGTTGTGTGCTTTCAGCATATTTTTTGCGGATAGTACCTTCTTCTGCCTGATCGGGATTGGTAGCACCGATTAACTTTCTAAAATTTTCCACAGCATTTTCCTTTTTTAAAACAGCTGCAATTATAGGTCCGGAGGTCATAAAATTCACTAAGTCTTCAAAAAAAGGTTTGCCTTGATGTACTGAATAGAATCTTTGGGCATCTGCTAAGGTGAGGGAGGTTAGTTTTAAAGCAATGATACTAAAACCGGCTTCAGTAATATCTTTTAAAATAGTTCCCGTTAGCCCTTTAGAAACAGCATCGGGTTTTATCATAGTAAGAGTAAAATTGGACATAAAAATATATATTTAAAAAAGTTAAGATAAGTAATAATAAAATAAAGTTAAAAAAAAACACTCAATTCTGTAAAGAATTGAGTGTTTTTTAATTAAATATTTTAATCTCTTAAGCCAATAATGATACCGGATTTTCAAGATACATTTTAAGAGTTTGTAAAAACTGAGCTCCGGTAGCACCATCTACTACACGGTGATCACATGCCAATGATATTTGCATTGTGTTACCAACCACAATTTGTCCGTTTTTAACTACCGGTTTTTGTATGATAGCTCCCACGGATAAAATACATGAATTCGGTTGATTAATAATAGAATTGAAAGATTCCACTCCAAACATTCCTAAGTTAGAAATAGTGAAAGTAGATCCGTCCATTTCATTAGCTTTTAATTTTTTATCTCTAGCTCTTCCGGCTAAGTCTTTTACTGCTGATGAAATTTGAGTTAAAGATAAGTAATCGGTGTTTTTAATTACCGGAACTACTAATCCGTCTTCAACTGCTACGGCAACTCCTACATTTATGTTTCCACGGTGGATAATTTTAGTATCGGACCAAGTACTATTAATTTGTGGATGTTTTCTTAAAGCAATTGCAACGGCTTTAATTACAATATCGTTAAAAGATACTTTGGTATCAGGAAGGCTATTGATAGCTTTTCTAGCTTCCATAGCATTATCCATATTGATTTCAAATACCAAATTGTAATGAGGAGCAGTAAATAAACTGTGGCTAAGACTTTTAGCAATAGCATTTCTCATGGAAGAGTTTGGAGTTTCAGTGTCTACACCCGGAGTTATTTGCGGAGCAACCGGCGCAGATTTAGCTGAAGAGGAAGTAGCTGTAGTTGTAGAAGCTGTTGGAACAAAATTTTCAACATCTTTTCTAATAATTCTTCCATTGTCTCCACTTCCTTTAATTTGATCTAGGCTAATTCCTTTTTCTTTAGCAATTTTCTTTGCTAAAGGAGAAGCGAAAATTTTACCGTTGCCGGATGAAACTGTATTAGCTTCAGAAGAAGGTTTAGAGTCATTGGATGCGACAGCTGTCGGCTCAGAAGCAGCAGGTTTAGAAGTTGCAGTAGAAGCAGCAGAGCCTCCGGCAATAATTCCGCTAACATCCGTACCTGCAGGTCCTACGATAGCCAATAAAGATTCAATTGGAGCAGAATCTCCTTCTTTTACTCCTTGGTATAATAAAACACCGCCGTTACCATCGTATTCAAAATCTTGAACCGCTTTATCTGTTTCTATTTCAGCAATAACATCGCCTTCTTTAATGGTATCACCAACCTTAACATTCCATTTAGAAACTTTACCTTCAGTCATGGTATCACTAAGTCTGGGAACTTTGATAATTTCCACATCTTTAGGGATTTCTACAGAAGCAGAAGGGATAGAAGTTGTATTCGTATTGCTAGAATCGTTATTAGTTGTTGGTTCAGAAGATGAAGAATTGCTGTTAGCACCTCCAATTAATGCGCTAATGTCTTCCCCTGCTTTTCCGATAATAGCTAACAGAGAATCCACCGGTGCAGCATCACCTTCTTTAACTCCTTGATATAAAAGGATACCATCATCACCATCATAATCAAAATCCTGAACAGCTTTATCTGTTTCAATTTCTGCTAAGATATCGCCTTCTTTTACAGGATCTCCTACTTTTAGGTTCCATTTAGATACTTTTCCCTCAGTCATGGTATCACTCAGACGAGGCATTTTTATAACTTCAGCCATAATTTGGTTTTGATTCGTGTTTTTATTGGTTTTCTAATTTATCTAAAAAAGGATAATTCGGCTCAGAGTATATATATTTATATAATACGTCATCATCAGCGTAAGGAGCATCTTCTGCAAACTTACCAACTTCATTCATTTCATCCTTTAATCTTTTATCTATTTCATCTAATTCTTCGATGCTTGCCCAATTATTAGACAAAATTTTATGTTTTACGAATAGAATCGGGTCTTCTTTTTTATGCTCTTCCACTTCTTCTTTCGTTCTGTAAGGCTCAGCATCAGACATGGAATGTCCTCGGAAACGATACGTTCTAGCCTCAAGGAATGTAGGGCCATCACCTCTTCTTGCTCTTTCAATAGCTTCGTAAGCTGCTTCTGCAACTGTCTCAGGATTCATTGCATCCACTGGAGCGCATGGCATTTCATACCCTAGTCCTAATTGGTAAATATCCAAATTATTAGTAGTTCTTTCAACTGATGTACCCATAGCATATTGATTGTTTTCACAAACAAATACTACCGGTAATTTCCAGTTCATAGCCATATTGAAAGTTTCATGTAGAGTACCTTGTCTTACTGCACCGTCACCCATGTAGCAAATAGTAACCGCGTCGCGTTCAAAATATTTATCTGCGAAGGCTATACCGGCACCTAACGGGATATGACCACCTACAATACCATGTCCACCGTAAACATTGTGTTCACGGCTGAAAAGGTGCATAGATCCACCCAATCCTTGAGATGAACCGGTGGCTTTACCGCATAATTCAGACATGGCTACTTTAGGATCCAGCCCCATGGCTAATGCATGAGCATGACAACGATAAGAGGTTATAATCTTGTCTTTGGTTATATCCATTGCATGAGTAAAACCTGCTGCAATTGCCTCTTGGCCATTATATAAATGCAAAAAACCTCTGATTTTATCTTTTAAATATAGAGAACGAGCTTTGTCCTCAAATCTTCTCCACATAGTCATATCCTCAAACCACTTGAGGTATACTTCTTTACTAAATTCTTTCATCCTTGTACAATTTGACACGCAAATTTACATCAAATACTATGAACTAACAAAATTTAGATTTTATAAGTTTAAATACTTATATTATGATTATTTATATTAAATTATTTATAATAGTAATTATTTATTTTTATTTAATGCTGATTTAATAATTGAGTATGATAATTTATTCATATTATTATTTGTTTTATTTTTATTTAGTAGAAATATTATTTGTCTAATTTTTCAATGCATTAAATTTTATTTCGATATATATCTGATCATTTAAAAGAATTATTATAGAAGTTATAGTTATGAAAAACTATTCATTAAATAAAATTTAATCATTTGATTAAATCAAAAATTTAAATATATTTGCATTAAAATATATTTAGTGGTATAAAAAATGCAATACGATTGCAATGAATAAATTATAAAATTGGAAATGAAAATCAGGATATGGTCAGAGATGTTTCAACAGAGCAAAAAATTAAAGAAGCTGCAAAGCGCGTTTTTCAAAAAAAAGGTTTTGGTTTAACTCGTACCCGAGATATAGCAAAAGAGGCGGGTATCAATTTGGCTCTGCTAAATTATTATTACAGAAGTAAAGAAAATTTATTTGAAATAGTGATGCAGGAGAGCATAGAAGAAATGTTTTCTTATCTGGAACATATAATGAATAATAAGCAAACAACCTTGACCGAGAAAATAGATGCAGGAGTCTTAAGATATATAGAAGGAATGTCCAAAAATTCAAATTTGCCTCTTTTTTTATTCAGTGAATTACAGGCTAATCCTCAACATCTTTTTGATAGCGTTAAAATTCCTGAAGGTTTTATCCAAGAGACTTATATGTTTAAACAGATTAATGAGCAAATAAATAAAGAAAAGTTAAATTTTACAGCTATACATTTTTTTATAAATCTTGTTTCCATGTCTATTTTTCCGATAATAGGGCAACCCTTTATAAAATATGTAACTAAAATGGATGAAAAAAGTTTTACAGATTTCATCGAACAACGAAAAACTTTAGTTCCAATCTGGTTAAAGTCAATGTTAAAGCTAGTATAATAATGAGATTATGAAAACTAAAACGTATATTTTTTTACAAGTATGTTTACTTCCTTGTCTATTGTTTTCACAGTTATCGGTAATAAATCTGGAAGAATGTCAGGAAAAAGCAAGAGAAAATTATCCGTTAATTAAACAATATGATTTAATTTCTCTAGCCGAAGACTATACTTTGGACAATTTGGCAAAAAATTACTTGCCGCAAATTTCTCTCGGTGGACAGGCTTCTTATCAAACTCAAGTAACTAAAATACCCATAAAGATTCCGGGTTACAATATTCCCGAAATGGACAAAGATCAATACAAAATAACTTTAGATGTTACACAATTGCTATGGGATGGAGGAGCAACGCGATCTCAAAAAAAAAATACCCAAGCGAATTCAGATTTTGAAAAGCAAAAGCTTGAAGTAAACTTATATACTGTAAGGGAAAAAATTAATCAATTGTATTTTGGAATTCTAACGATTGACAAGCAATTAAATCAATTGGATGTTTTAAACTCCGATTTACAAACCAATTATAACCTGGTTAGTGCCATGCTAAAAAATGGTGTTGCCATGGTATCTGATTTAGATTTGGTTAAAGTGGAATTATTAAATACCGATCAAAAAAGAATTGAGCTTACCACTTTACGAATGGCTTATATAAAAATGCTTTCTTTATTTATACATGAAGAAATAAGTCAAGGAGTTGAACTGAAACTTCCGGACAAAAGTATCAATTTTGATCAAGAGATTTCTCGTCCCGAATTAAGGATGTATGATAAGCAAAATTTAGTATATGAAGCTAAAGAAAGTACAATAAAAGCTAAAAATATGCCTAAATTTTCACTTTTTGCTCAAGGAGGATATGGAAAACCCGGTTTAAATATGTTGAACTCAGATTTTAAAACGTATGCTATTGGCGGGGTGCGTTTAAGTTGGAATTTTGGAAACTTATACACAAAGAAAAACGAATATCGATTGTTAAAAAATGACAGGAATTCACTTCAATCTCAAAGAGAAACCTTTTTATTTAACACCCATGTTCAGCTTACCCAAATTCAGAATGAAATAAATAAATATCAACAATTGATGGTAAAAGATGATGAAATTATTCGGTTGAGGAATAGTGTTAAAAAGGCCGGAGAAAGTAAGTATAAAAATGGAATTTACAATATGAATGATTTAATCGGAGATATTAATGCAGAAAATCAGGCACGAGTAACACAGTCTATACATGAAATGCAATATTTACAAAGTATCTATAATTATAAATATACACAAGGAAATTAGAACTATGAGACAGTTAATAATATTTACCCTGGGAACGTTTATGTTCCTGTTATCTTGTAATCGAAATAAGTTTGAGCATGATGCGTCGGGAACGTTTGAAGCAACTGAAGTAATTGTTTCATCGGAAGCTAACGGTAAATTGGAATCTTTTCAATTAACGGAAGGAGATCAATTGGCCAAAGGACAATACGTTGGATATGTTGACAGCATTCAGCTGTATTTAAAGAAAAGACAATTATTAGCCACCAATAAAGCCATACAGGTAAAAAGACCGGACATATCCGTCCAAGTTTCTTCCATAAAAGAACAAATTGCGAAAGCTGAATTTGAAAAAAGAAGAATTCAAAGATTATTGGCAGATAATGCAGCTACTCAAAAACAACTGGATGATGCAAATTCACAAATTGAAGTTCTTAAAAAATCTTTAAATGCGCAAGAAAATTCACTTTCAACATCGGTTAACAGTCTCAATGAGGAAAGTAACACCAATACAGTTCAAGTATCCCAAATAGAAGATCAATTAAAAAAATGTAAAATTATTAATCCAATTCAGGGTACTGTTTTAAACAAATTTGTAGAAGAAAAAGAAGTTGTTACCCAAGGTAAAGCACTCTATAAAATTGCAGATACCAAAAATTTATTTTTACGAGCATATATAGTTTCAGAACAATTAGAAAAAATTAAAATAGGACAGAAAGTAAAAGTATTTATAAATATTTCAGAAGATAAACAAAAATCCTATCAGGGCACTATTACATGGATATCCGATAAAGCCGAGTTCACTCCAAAAACTATTCAGACCCAAGATGAGCGTCAAAATTTAGTGTATGCGGTAAAAATCGCAGTAACAAATACTGACGGGCTTATTAAAATAGGTATGTATGGTGATGTAGATTTCTGATAAGTTCTATATTCATTTTCTATAAGGAAACAAGAATAAATTCTAGTGAAGATATAATAAAGATAATGAGTGTTATTTCCATACAAAATATTTCAAAAACCTATACGGGTAAAGTTCCGGTTGAAGCTTTACAAGATATATCTATTGAAATTAATAAAGGAGAATTATTTGGTTTAATAGGTCCCGATGGAGCAGGAAAGACCACTCTATTTAGAATATTAACCACTTTGTTGGTGGCTGATAAAGGAGAGGCATTTGTAGATGGGTTTGATGTAAAGAAAAACTTTTTACAAATACGGGAAAGAGTCGGGTATATGCCCGGTAAATTTTCGCTTTATCAAGATTTAAGTATTGAAGAGAATCTTAATTTTTTTGCTCGAGTATTCAATACAACGGTAGAAAAAAATTATGATTTAATTAAAGATATATATGTTCAAATCGAACCCTTCAAGAAGAGAAGAGCAGGTAAACTTTCGGGAGGAATGAAACAAAAACTAGCCCTATGTTGTGCCTTAATACATAAGCCTTCGGTTTTATTTTTAGATGAGCCGACCACAGGAGTAGATCCCGTATCCAGGAAAGAATTTTGGGATATGTTAACCCGACTTAAACAACAGGGAATTACTATTATGGTTTCTACACCTTATATGGATGAAGCAAGTTTATGTGATAAGATTGCGCTAATTCAAGAAGGAAAAATACTTTCTGTCAATACTCCTAAGCAGATTACGCAAGAATATCCGTATAAATTATATTCGGTGCGATCTGATAATAATTATAAACTTCTTCAGCAATTACGCAAACAAAAAGAAATAAACAGCTGTTATATATTCGGAGAATATTTGCACGTGACATTTAAAAATGAAAAGGTTACGATAGAGGGAGCTGAAGTAAAAGAAATTGAACCGGGAATCGAAGATTGTTTTATTTATTTAATGAATAAAAATGAAAACCATAGTAACGAAAGGGTTAACTAAAAAATTTGGCGATTTTATTGCAGTCAATCATATAAGCTTTGAAGTATCCAAAGGTGAAATTTTTGGTTTTTTGGGAGCAAATGGTGCAGGAAAAACAACAGCCATACGAATGCTTTGTGGATTGTTATCTCCCACCTCAGGGGAAGGAATTGTTGCAGGATACGATATTTACAAAGAGTCGAATAAGATTAAAAAAAATATCGGATATATGAGCCAAAAATTTTCGTTATATGAAGATTTAACCATTAAAGAAAATATGCGATTGTTTGGTGGTATTTATGGAATGAGCACTAAAGATATTAAAGTAAAAACAGAACAATGCTTAGAGGAACTTTCCTTAAAAACAGAAAGGGATGTTTTGGTTAAATCTTTACCCTTAGGAATTAAACAAAAAGTTTCTTTTGCAGTGTCGACCTTTCATTCTCCTGAAATTGTTTTTTTGGATGAACCCACCGGAGGAGTAGACCCCATAGCAAGACGTACTTTTTGGGAAATGATTTATAAGGCATCCAATAACGGGATAACCATTTTTGTTACGACTCACTATATGGATGAAGCAGAATATTGTAATCGGGTTTCAATTATGGTCGATGGTAAAATTGAAGCATTGGATACGCCTGCGGGACTTCGTCATAAATATCATGCGGAAACTATGGATGAAGTTTTTCAAATATTGGCAAGAGGAGCAAAAAGAGAATAGATTTTAACTAAATAAAGGAAAAAATAAGAATAGGGCATGAATCAATTTTTTAGTTTTATAAAGAAAGAAATCTTTCACATCACCCGTGATTTTAGAACTATGCTTATGCTTTTAATTATGCCTATAGCACTTCTTATGATATTTGGGTTTGCTATTACGACAGAAATTAAAAATACCTCTTTCATTGTATTAGATAATTCTAAAACCATCCAATCCATACAACTTATAGAACAAATAAATGCCAGTAAATATTTTGACCTTACAGGCTACCTGGACAAATTAGAACAGGTTGAACAACGTTTTCGCCTAGGAAAAGCTAAATTGGCGGTGGTTATTCCTCAAGGATTTGATAAAGACTTGTATCATCAAGGAACTAGTGATGTTCAACTTATTGTAGATGCATCAGATCCTAATGAAGCATCTACTATTGTTAGCTACTTGCAACAAATTATAGCGGAATATCAAAAACTACAAATGAATAAAGCGAGTTCAGGTTCTTATGTAATTAAAAGTCAGGTTAAAATGCTTTATAATCCACAATTAAAAAGTGCGTATAATTTTGTGCCGGGAATTATGGGATTGGTTCTTATGTTAATTTGTTCAATGATGACATCTATTTCTATTGTAAAAGAAAAAGAACAAGGAACTATGGAGATATTATTAGTTTCTCCTCTAAAACCCATAAGCATCGTATTAGCGAAAGTGGTTCCTTATTTCCTGATCTCCATTATTGACGTTTTTTCTATATTAATTATATCTGTTACCATCTTGGAAGTGCCAATTGAAGGAAATTTACTTTTACTTCTTTTTCTATGTACAATTTTCATTCTATCCACCTTATCGTTAGGGATTTTAATTTCATCCATAACGGAAACCCAACAGGCTGCCATGTTAATTTCGGGTATGGGATTATTGCTTCCCACATTATTGCTTTCTGGATTAATATTTCCCGTCGAAAATATGCCCTTACCGCTTAGAATAATATCAACCATTTTACCCGCTACCTGGTTTATTACTGCCGTTAAAGATGTAATGATTAAAGGGCTTGGTTTTTTTGCTATCTGGCAAGAGTGTCTGATACTTATTGGTATGACTCTTTTCTTATTAGTGGTAAGTATCAAAATGTTTAAAAACAGGTTATGAGAACATTAAAATTTTTATTAGAAAAAGAATTCCTTCAGATATTCAGGAATAAAACTATTTTGAGATTGGTATTTTTTATGCCTGTTTTTCAATTATTAGTATTGCCATGGGCAGCCACTTTTGAACAGAAAAATATCTTATTAAGCATAATAGATAACGATCACAGTTCTGCTTCCAGAGAATTGATACAAAAAGTAATTTCATCCGGATATTTTAAATTGGCCAATTATTCATCGTCTTATTCAGATGCATTGAAGATCGTTGAAAAAAATGAAGCAGACTTGATTTTAGAAATTCCCCATAATTTTGAAAATACCTTTATAAGAGAAAAATCAACCGATGTTATGCTATCGGTAAATGCCATAAACGGACAAAAAGCAGGATTGGGATCTTCGTATTTAGGACAAATCTTAGCAGCTTACAATCGGGAACTGGTTAGTCAGTCTCAAGGTTCGGGACAAATTATTGTTAAGCCTTATTATATGTATAATACAGAAATGAATTATCGTAATTTTATGGTACCCGGTATTTTGGTTATGCTACTCAGTATTATAGGCGGAGCGCTTTCTTCCTTGAATATTGTTAAAGAAAAAGAAGCAGGAACCATTGAGCAAATCAATGTTACACCTATTCCAAAATATATTTTTATTATAGGAAAATTGATTCCATTTTGGGTTATGGGAATGTTTATACTAACTGTTGGTATGCTAATAGCCTGGTTGGTATACGGGTTAGTTCCGGCCGGTCATGCTCTAATAATTTATATATTTTGTTTTTTCTACCTGATTGCATTTACCGGATTTGGGTTAATAATTTCAAATTTTTCATCTACACAACAACAGGCCATGTTTGTGTTGTTTTTTATTATAATTATATTTTTCTTATTGGGCGGACTTTATACTCCGATAAGCAGTATGCCCAGATGGGCGCAAATCGTTACCATGTTTAATCCGGTACGTTACTTTATTGAAGTGATGAGGCTGGTTTATATGAAAGGAAGTACCTTGGCTGATATCTCTCATCAATTATATATAATTATTATCTTTGCTGTAGTGTTAAATGTAGGTGCAATTGTAAGCTACAAAAAAACAAATTGAGAGTCTGAAAGAGTTATTTAAAGGCATAGAACATGTTCTTTATAAGTTTCTTAAGCATTATTTTTGACATTAATAAATTAATGAAACAACATATACTTTAAACTAAAAGTAATGAAATCTAAAATCATAAATTCTTTTTTTTGGGGAAATTCGGTTGCTCTATCCTGGTTGTGGGGATTAGGACTGTTTTTTTCCGTGCAAATAACTTATTTATTCGGTTTAACAGGTCTATTGGGTTTTGCTTTGTTAAACTCAATCGGATTATTTTTATTTGGTTATGGTACTCAAAAAATTGCCAATCGGGATAAAGGACAAGAATCATTAGAACGTTTTTATAAAAAATGGTATAAGCCGTTTCGCCTCAGTTTATATTTATATCAGTTATTGGCAATTACTTTAACCGTTTTTGCTACTGTAAAATATTTGTTTATTCCTTTGCTTACTTCTTATTGGCCGGGCTGGGATGATGGGGGAAGTATATTACAAATTTTTTCTTTATTACTTGTGGTTTCATTGGTTATTTCTGCTTCCTGTTTACTGGGTGAAGAATTTTCGATTAAATCTATTAAATACTGGCATCTATTAATTGGAGCAGTTTTATTAGTCATAATTGTTTCCTTATTATCTTATTTACAACCTAAAGAAATATACAATTATCAAGCATGGGTAAAAAGTGAAACTCAAAAACCTATTTTCATAGGCTATATGGTAGCCATTTTTGTTGGTTTTTTTGTAGGGCCTTGGCTGGATTTACAACAATGGCAGCGAGCTATACAAATGAGAAAAGAAGAAACCAATATATGTACCGGATATTTTTTCGGATCCGTTATATTTTTTTTCCTGCTTATTTTTCATGGATTAATGGCAAGTTTTGTTTTTAACAGTAATTGGTTTAATCCGAATATGGCATCGATTGGATTGGGAGGTATAAAATACGGTCATGAGCAAATTGTAAATTATATGATCCACTTTCGATCTACACTTCCCGAATGGGTTCCGCTTTCCTATTATTTATTTATAGTATTCGCAGTATTAACAACTTTAGATAGCGGATATGTTTCGACTCGGTGGTTTGTGAAAGAAGTTTCCAAATCCAGTAATAGTCCTGTTTTATCCATAATACCTAAAGGAATTGCAGATTCTCCCATCCCTACCTATATTTTGGCGGGTTTAATTACGATATTCTCTGTATTGGCAAATTTTGAATTGGAATATTTTATGGTATTTTATGCCACTTTTTTTGTGGCTTATGCCTCATTAGGTATAGCGCGTTGTTTTGTACCCAATTCACAGCATTCTTTACCTCAAGTGAAACTTTTTTCGATTGGAGCACTTTCATTAGTAATATTTGCCGGAGGTTATTTTATGCAAATGGCCGTATTGATGATAATAGGCTCAATACTTCCAATACTCTATGTGTTTTGGTTGGTTTTAAATACTGACTTACTACGAGTCGTGAAAGAGAAAGTTGAAGAAGTGATAGATGCTGCGTCCGAAATTCCTGTATTAAAAAATTTATCTAAAGCAACTCATACAGCTATTAACGGGAAAACCTTGGAAGTTAGCACGGGAAGTCATTTTGAAGGTAAATGGTTTGTGCATTCCTTTATGGCAACCTATGCAGATACCAACTCAGTTGGAAATGTTTATTTTGGAGTTTATGCTCTTTGGGTTGGAAAGACGCGCGAATTATTTTTTAATTACGTATTACCCGATTTTAATTTAAAAGATACAACCTATTTAATATTAACACGATCTTTTGAACATAAATACATTACTGAAACTCGAGAATTCGAACGGATAAGCGTAAAAATACGAGCTTCGGAATATAATCGAAAGATTGCCACTTTGGAACATCAAGTTTTCGATTCCGCCGGAAATTTATTGGGTAAAGGAAAACAACAATTAATATTTGTTTCTCCTAAAGATTACCGATTATTGGATATTCCTCCCGAAGTTATAAAAGCTTTTATGCCTTATATGTAATTTAATATTTCCAAGAATTTCTAAACTATTACAAGGTTGTGACTTATTTTAATTCGATCTTCAAAAGAATATAAATTAATTACTTAAAACAGTAGAACCTAAAAAAGCTGTAATAAAAAATAATAAGTTAATATTCAAAAAAATTTACTCATCCTTATGCCGAAAATGTCTTTTTCAGTATTTACAAAATTTATCCTACATTCATTGTAAATGGATAATAATATTTAATATATTACAAGTTAATGAGACATTAATCGGTTGATTGTCAAAAACTAAATTTATATATTTAACGTTTTTGATAAATTTAAATGAAAATAATAGGTTATAGCTTACTTATTACTTAGGCTTTCTGAACATTTTCTTCTTCCAACAGCTTTTTTTCTGCTCCTTCAGGATCAAACTCTCCTTCCCATCGGGCAATTACAGCAGTAGCTAAACAATTTCCAATTACATTTACCGTAGCACGAGCCATATCCATTAACGTATCAATTCCTAATATCATTAAAATGGGCCATTCTTGCAGATTAAAAGTACTTGCCGTACCCATTAAGATAACTAAAGAAGCACGAGGCACTCCGGCTACACCTTTGCTGGTTACGATTAAGGTAAGTATCATAATTAATTGGGTAGTAAAGGATACATGAACTCCCGTTGCTTGTGCTACAAATATAATAGCTAAAGATAAATATAAAGTAGTTCCATCTAAATTAAAGCTATACCCGGTCGGCATTACAAAAGCAATCACTTTTCGAGGAACGCCGAGTCTTTCCATCGCAATCATGGCTTTGGGTAGAGCAGCTTCTGAACTAGCCGTTGAAAAAGCTAAAAATGCCACATCTTTGATTTCTTTAATGAATCGTTTTATAGGCATTTTTATAAGTAAAGCTATCGGAAGGAATACGATGAGAACAAATACGATGAGAGCACCATATAGAGTTAATAACAACTTAATAAGTGGGATTAAGGCATCCAGTCCCATATGTGCAATAGTATAAGCCATAGCGCCCAAGACACCGAAAGGAGCAAAATACATGATGATATTAGTAAATTTAAACATCGTATCGGCAAGACTGTCTGTAAAATTTACTAAATACATTCGCTTTTCTTTGGTTACCATTATAAGGGCTACTCCAAATAAGATACTAAATATGACGATTTGTAATACTTGCCCTTCTGCGACAGACTTTGCTATATTTTCAGGGAAAATATGCAGTACAATATCCTCCCAAGATTGGGATGCTACTTGTGGTAATTGTTCATGGGCTATATTTATTTTTTTCGTTCCTACTCCTGCTTGAGTGAGGTTGATGGCTGCTAGTCCGATAAAAAGCGCAAAGGTAGTAACGATTTCAAAATAAACCAGAGATTTCCAACCCATTCTACCTACTTGTTTAATATCTGAATGACTGGCTATACCATGAACTAGGGTCGCAAAAATCAAAGGAGCAATAATCGTTTTTATCAGCTTAAGAAATACTTTACTTAATATATCGAATTTTCCGCTAACTCCCGGAAAATCATACCCTAAACAAGCACCAACTAGTAACGCTACAAAAATCCATATGGTTAAATTTTTCTTTTTAAATGCAAAGATGATTATTGAAATCATAAATAACCAACGACAAGCGAAAAAAAGATTTTCCGGAATAACTCCAAAAAAGTAGTTGATTAGGTACAGTGCGCCTGTAATAGTAATAAAAATAAAAGGGAGTATATTAAAAAAACGAGATATATTCATGTAAGTTTATGATTTTTTATAAAATTTTACGAAATTATTACCCATTTATAGATAATAATTTAACAAATATATTAAAATAAAATTTTTTATAAAAACTCTTACATGAATATTAGCATTTTATTTATCCTTTTTAACAATAAATTTATTACGTAAAATTTCTAAAATGGCAGGCAAAATAGATACTACAATAATTAAAATCATTAATAGAGGTAAATTATTTTTAACCCATCCAATGTTGCCTACAAAATATCCCAAGAATAAGAAAATAAACACCCATACAACGCCTCCTATAATATTATAGGAAATAAAGTATTTATAACTCATACGTCCCATTCCGGCAACAAAAGGAGCAAAGGTTCTAACAATAGGAACAAAACGGGCAAGTATAATGGTTTTGCCTCCGTGTTTTTCATAAAATTCATGAGTCTTTTGAAGATAGCTTTGCTTAAATATTTTAGAATTGGGATTACTGAATAGTTTATGTCCAAAATATTTTCCTATCTCAAAATTGACCGTATCACCAATAATAGCTCCAACCACAAATAATAGGGCTAATAAATAGATGCTAAATTCATCACTGGAAGCAGCAAGAGCTCCCGCGGAAAATAATAAAGAATCACCGGGTAAGAAAGGGGTAATTACTAATCCGGTTTCACAAAAAATGATTAAAAAAAGAATAGCATAAACCCAATTTCCGTAGTTGCGCATTAATTCATCTAAATGAACATTTATATGAAGAATAAAATCAACTAAATAGTGTAAAGTTTCCATGAATAATATTGATACTGGTTATTTTAATAAATAGTAATAAAAAATAGTAAAATTTTTAATTAAGATTGCAAATATAGTAAAAACGAACAGGGAAGTTAAATGAAATAAAAAATAAAACACTGTACTATAAATCTATTTACAAAATGACAAAATGGCGTAAAAAATAATATTTAAATCAAAAAATAAGACAAAATGACATTATTTTAAAATTTGCTTTTTATCTAAAAGGTTTTGTTTTAATAAATTACAATTCTTTTTAAGTATTTGGTCTGTAATTTGAAAATCATAAAACATAAAAATCTTAAAAAAATAAATAAAAGTTATGGCAGATTTAATTAAAAGCAACAACAAAAGTTTTGGAAATTTATTAGATGAATTTTTCTCAAATGCTCCTGCATGGAATAGAGCAGAAGTAAAATTTCCACCTGTAAATATTTCTGAAGATAAAGCCAATTTTGAAGTGGATTTATACGCTCCGGGATTGAAAAAAGAAGATTTTAAAGTTAATTTAGAAAAAGGATTACTAACGATTAGTTATGATAAAAAAGCTGAAACGCATAATAAAAAATCTCACAGAACTGAATATTACCAGTCTAGCTTTAAACGTAGTTTTACTTTAGATGACAGTAATATAGATGCAGCCAAAATACATGCTACCTATCATGATGGAGTTTTAAAATTAGTTTTACCTAAGAAAGAACAAACAGAAATTGCACCTAAACAAATTGAAGTAAAATAAAATTTTACTTATATATTTACCTATCAATATTTATAGTTAGTTAAAGGGGTTAAAGTTTTTATGCTTTAGCTCCTTTTTTATGGATTATAGCGCGGAAATAAATCTATATAAATAACACTCATAAAAACCCATTATTTGGTAAAAGATATTGTTCGAGGAGTATAGTTTGAAGCCAATTCACTAAAAAGCTTAATATGATCAGGAGTTGTTCCACAACATCCACCCAAAATATTCACCAGTTGATTTTCCAAATATAATTGAACTTTTTCAGCCATCATTTCCGGCGTTTCATCATATCCGCCTAAAGGATTGGGTAATCCGGCATTAGGATAGGCGCTAAGGTAAAAAGGTGCTTTATTAGCCAATATTTCCAAATATTGAAAAAGTTGTTCAGCACCCAAAGCACAGTTTAATCCAATGGACAATAAAGGTAAATGTGATAAAGAAACTAAAAAGGCTTCCGTCGTTTGTCCGGATAATGTCCTTCCCGCCGCATCAGTAATTGTGCCTGAAGCCATTAGGGGAAGTTTTTTGCCGGTTTTATCGAAAGCTTCCTCAATACCAAAAAAAGCAGCCTTAGCATTTAAAGTATCAAAGATAGTTTCCACTAAAAGAATATCGGCTCCGGCTTGAATAAGAGATACTGCTTGTTCTTTATAAATTTCCGCTAAATAATCAAAATCTACTTCACGGTAAGCAGGGTCATTAACATCAGGAGAAATAGAAGCGGTTTTTGAGGTCGGGCCCATGGAACCGGCAATAAAAAGAGGTTTTGTGCCATTTTTGTTCCAATATTCCTCTCGGGCCTGTTTAGCTACTTGAACAGAAGCAAAATTAAGCTCATGTACCCAATCCTGCATATCATAGTCAGTCATGGAAATTCGGTTCGAATTAAATGTATTCGTTTCGATAATATCAGCTCCTGCCTCAAAATATTCCAAATGAATATTTTTAATAATATCCGGTTGTGTAATGGACAACAAATCATTATTTCCCTTTAAATCTGTTTTCCAATCCCTAAATCTAGCGCCTCTATAATCTTCTTCATTTAATTTAAAACGTTGAATCATGGTTCCCATGGCTCCGTCCAAGATCAGAATCTTATGTTTAATGAGTTCTTCTATTTTCATGTTACAAGTTACCTTCATACAAAAGTACATAAAACATTATAAGTTTCTTAAAATTAAAATTCTTATAAACTATTTGTGTGTACACTTGCAATTAAAACAGATAAATACAATTGAATAAATAAAAAGGATCGAAATGAGAAAATCAAGAGTAGTTTATGAGCAAAAAAACAGACTGAATTTAAATTCAGTCTGTTTTTTACTATTATATTATTTATTGAGCGATAAACTCTAAATTTATTTGCAATTTAACTTCATTGCTCACTACCAAACCTCCAGCTTCAGTCATTTGACTCCAGTTTAAACCAAAATCTTTACGATTTAATTTTCCGGTAAATTCAAATCCGGCTCGTTGATTATTCCATGGATCTTTGATGATTCCTCCAAAATCTGCATCTAAGGTAATTTCTTTACTTACATCTCTGATAGTAAGGATGCCTGTGATTTTATTGTCTTTAATACCGGAATCGCTGGTAAAAGTCAGTTTAGGATAATGAGAAACGTCAAAGAAATCTTCTGATTTTAAATGTGTATCTCGATCAGCAATTTTTGTATTGATAGAATCAACATCGATGGAAAAATCAAATTTTGCATTTGAGAAATCATCACTTTCAGATTCTATGGAACCTTGAAATTTGGTAAATTCTCCGGTTACGGTTGATATTACCATGTGCTTTACTTTGAAAAAGATCTCGGAGTGAGCGGGATCAGTTAACCATTTTGTTTTCATGTTACATTTTTTATTAGTAATGAATAATCTTTTAACTATTGATACTTATAGATCAGATATTTTTAAAACATATACTGTACCATATATAAATAAATGATAAGGATAATGGTTATTATTTTTTAATCGATTTCTTGAAAAGAAATTAATAGAAATTTTTTATCATTTTTCCAAAGTAGTTGTTTAGGATGTAATAATTCAATAATTTAAGATTCCGAAAACATTTACAATGATAATAAGTGATTAGACCTTATTTTCTCTTTTGATTTTTTTTAAAATTTTTCGCGGATGGGCACTATTTATTACTGATATTTTTTAAAAATAAGTAGGAGATCAAAGTAAAGAAAAATATTTTCCGGGTAGGGTTTCAATGATGTTTTTAAGTTCTAATTGTAACAAAATCGGCATGAGTTGAAACGTAGGTAAATTTAATTCTAAAGATAAGGCATCAATTTGCAATTTCCCTTTACGTTTTAACAATTCAATAATTTTTAATTCTTGATCTGTGAGATCAATCCATAATTCTTGTTGTAAATTTTTTATAGGAGCTTCTCCAAATAAGGATACCACATCTTCAGGACGGGTGAGTATTTGAGCTTCCAAGTTTCTGATAAGCTGGTTGCATCCCTGACTGCAAGTATCCGTAACTTTTCCGGGCAAAGCAAATACCTCACGATGATACGAATTAGCAAATTTCACAGTGGAAATGGCACCGCCTCCGTATCCTGATTCTACAATGACCGTTACAGAAGACAACCCGGCAATGATACGATTACGCTGTATAAAATTAGCTCTTTCGGGTTTTGTATTAGATGCAAATTCGCTAAGGATACCTCCGTTTTGTATCATTCTTTCTGCTAATCCTTTGTGTTGTGGCGGGTAAAGAGTAGATAGGCCGTGAGCAAGTACTCCCAGAGTGGGAATGGCAAGTTCATTAGCTTTCTTATGAGCGCATCCATCCACTCCTAAAGCCAATCCGCTGACAATATTGATTTTTTTGTTTTGAAAGCATTCTACTAATTTTTTTGTAAAATTTTCGCCGTAAGAGGTCATTTTACGAGTCCCTACTATGCTTACTGCGGGTAGCTTCCAATTTATAGCACCTTTATAATAGAGTATTACAGGAGCATCCGAACATTCCTTTAATAAGTTAGGATAGGAATCATCCCATAGATGCACTATTTGAATATTATTAGAAATGCAATAACCAAACTCTTTATAAGCTTGATCTAAAAGCGATTGATTACCTAAATGTTGAATGGTTTTATGACCTATATGATACACAGAAAGCAATTCTTGAGAAGTTGCAGACCAAACATTTTGTGCGCTTCCGAAATGGCTTATTAATTTCTTAATCGTCATATCGCCGATATGAGGACACATTCGTAGGGCAATAAGATGTACAATTTCCTGATTCATTAGTAGATAGCTTTATCAATAGTCTGGATAAAGATAAAGAAAAAATATCGATGAAAAAGAATTTATGGAAAATGTGACGGCTATATTTTTATAAATCAGATTAAAAATTCAACCTTATCAACAGATTTTAGTAAAAATAAAAATTTACTCAATCAGGTAAACCATCAATTCAAATAGGAATTAAATTGCTTGATCAGCAAGGAGGTTGTCAAATATTTGGTTCAATTCTTCTAACGTTAGAGCTGAAAGCAATTGAGTTTTATAGATTTTAAAATTAGGAATTCCCCTAAAATAATTAGAATAATGTTGACGCATTTCTAAAAGGCCGGTGCGTTCGCCTTTCCATTCCACTGACCAATTAGCATGATTTTTAACAGCTTCAATACGTTGTTGCAAATCGGGCGGTGGAAGCTCTTCTCCGTTTTTCAGATAATGTTTAATTTGGCTGAATATCCAAGGATTTCCAATAGCAGCTCTTCCAATCATAATACCGTCAACTCCATAGGTGTCTTTATATTCTTTCGCTTTTTTAGCAGAGTTGATATCACCATTGCCAAAAATAGGAATTTTAATTCTTGGATTGTTTTTAACCCGCGCAATATGAGACCAATCAGAGTGACCTTTATACATTTGAGATCGTGTTCGTGCATGAATAGTCAGTGCTTGTATTCCTTCGTCTTGCAAACGTTCAGCAATTTCATCAATAGTAATGGAAGATTCATCCCATCCTAAACGGGTTTTGACGGTTACCGGAAGATGAGTACTTCGTACAACAGCTCGAGTTAAACGAACCATTAAATCAATGTCTTTCAGCACTCCCGCACCTGCTCCTTTGCAGGCAACTTTTTTAACCGGACACCCAAAATTAATGTCAACTAAATCAGGTTGTACGGTTTCAACTATTTTGGAAGATAGAGACATAGCCTCTTCATCTCCGCCAAATATTTGTATTCCTATAGGACGTTCGTAATCGAATATATCAAGCTTTTTCTTACTTTTTATGGCATCTCGTATCAGACCCTCCGAGGAAATAAATTCGGAATACATGAGATCTGCTCCATGCATTTTACACAAACGACGGAAGGGTGGGTCGCTAACATCTTCCATAGGTGCCAAAATAAAGGGAAAGTCGGGTAATTCTATGTTTCCTATTTTAACCAATTATTTAAAATTTTTGCAAAGATATAATCTGCCATTTAAAATACCTAAGGTCTGTAAAAAATACAAGGGTATGAAAAGATTATCGGGTTGAAAATTAAAAATTTATATCCCAAATACCTACAATTCTTTCCAATCTTACTAATGCAGAACAGAAATTATATAAGGTTTGATAATAATTTTCCTGTACATCATTATACGTTCTTTGTGCGTCTAAGACTTCAAGAAGAGACGTATTACCTCTTTTATAGGAGTAAATTTTACCTTCAAGAATGGCCTTGGACTCGGAAAGCAAACCATTGGAAAACTGCTGCATTTGTTTTTTGGTATTTACATAATTTTGATACGCCTGAGTAACTTCAGTTTGAATTTGAAGTTCCACTTGCTTATATTCTAAATCTGCTTGTTGAATGGTATAATGTGCTGTTTGCACTTCCCCTTTTCGATTGTTTAAAAAACGAAGAGGTATGGAAAGTCCGGCTGTTACCCCCGTATGATATGGTGAAGGCGCTTCTTCATTAGTAGCTTTTCCGTTAAATTGCATTCCGGCACTAATTCCTAAATCCATTATCCGATTAGCTTTCGCTAACTTCAGCATTTTTTGTGAAACTTCTTTATTTTGTAAAGCGGCTTGTAAATCGGCACGATTATTTTGTGCGGTTGTTATCAAATCAGCCAAATCAAAATCTCTGGTAAAGTCGGTAAAATTGCTGTTAGCTGTATATAAAGTATCTTTTTGAGATTTACCCATGACTAAATTTAAGGCAACTAAAGAGTTTTTCCATTCCGACTCGGCTTTAAAGACTTCATTGAGCATGAATTGAGCTTCCAACTTACTTTGTTTAGAATCTGTTAGAGTAATATCTCCTAATTTATATCGAATGCTGTCGGATGCAGCTAAATTGGATAACGTTTTATAAGAATTGAGTTGTACATCCAACAGGTTTTTATTTTGAATACATTCCAAAAACTGCAAAGAAGCATCCGCATATAAATTTCGTAAGTAATCTTGTAACAAATAGCGATTTAAATCAACTTGACTTTTAGCTAAGTCGATACGGGCTTTTCGTTTTCCTCCCAGCTCGATAGTCCATCCTAAGCCGGTTTCCAAATTGTTACCCATATGTTTTTGGTTGCTGTTTCCTTCTATATTCCATTCAATATCAGGAATAATTTTCGCATTTTCAACCTCTGCTTCAGCGAGATTTACCGTATATTTTTGTGCTGCGTATTCCAAATTGTTATTCTTAACCTGCTGAATAAAATCAATATAGTTCAGTTGTTTTTTAGCAAAGGTGGTATCAACAACTTGAGCCGGTACTATTATCGGTATAAACAGGAGGCATATGAATATCGATAGAATCGTATACTTTAATTTCATAAATTTCAGATTTTAAATTTCTTCCGTTTGTTCATCTTTTCCCCATTTGTTTTCTATAATATAATATAGAGCCGGTAAGGCAAACAAGGTAATAACAGTTGAAAATAATAGTCCATATACAATTACGGTAGCCAAAGGACGTTGTACATCCGAACCAATACCCGTAGCTAAAGAAGCAGGGAGCAAACCTAAAATAGCCACTGTTGCAGTCATTAGTACCGGTCTGAATCGGTCTTTTGCACCCAATAGTACCGCCCGGAGAAGTGTTTGTCCTTGTTTTCGTAAAAAGTTAATATGCGAAATCATAATTACGCCATTTTGTATAGCTACTCCCGATAAAGCAATAAATCCAACTGCTGAAGAAACATTTAAAGTCATGCCCCTTACATTTAATGCTAACATTCCGCCAAATAAAGCCAAAGGAACAATGCTCATTAGCAAACCGGCTTGCCTGAAATTTCCGAAGGCACTGTATAATAAGATAAACATAATTCCCAAAGACAAAGGAATGATAAAGGCCAAACGAGCATAAGCCCTGTTTTGGTTTTCAAATTGTCCTCCCCATTTGATATGGTATTTTTCGTGATTATATTTTACTTCTTTTTCTATTTTATGTTGTGCTTCTACTAAGAATTTACCTAAGTCTCGATCTCGCAAATTAAGTTTTACCGTTAAATGCCTTTTATTCATTTCTCTCGTAATGGTACTTTCTCCGGTACTTAACTTGATATCGCAAACTTGTGATAGTGGTATTTTGGCTCCTGTTTCAGAGGTAAGCATCAAATTTGAAATTTTATCAGGCGTATTTCTGCTGTTTTCATCGTAACGACAGATGATATCGTATACTTTATTTCCTATAAAAATTTGAGAAATGGCTTTCCCGCCAATGGCTACTTCAATAAGTTCTGCAACATCCGCTACATTTAAACCGTATTGGGCAATTTTGTCCCTGTTTGCAATTATTTGAAGTTGAGGTAAGGGCGGTTCTTGATCGATAGCTAAATCTACTGCTCCTTTAACAGTTTTTAAAGTTTTCATAACATCCTCGGCAATTCTTCGAGTTTCCCCGAAATCATCTCCGTAAATTTTTACTACCAGCTCACTATGAGCTCCGGATATTTTATCCATTACCCCATCTATCATAGGTTGAGAAAACCCGACGGTAAAACCGGGAAGTTTTGAATATTCTTTTTCCAGTTCAGCAATAAGGTCGTATTTGGTTTTTCCTTTTTTCCATTCCTTGTAAGGCTTTAATCCAATAGAAACCTCAAAATGAGATGCCGTCCATGGGTCGGTACCGTCGTCATTTCTACCGGCTTGTACCGTGATATAAGTTACTTCATCATATTTCATGGTACGTGCGCGTAGCGTGTCGCTTAATTCTTTAGACTTTTCAACAGAAATACCCGGAGGAAGCTGAACTTGAAGCCATATAGATCCCTCATCCAAAGGAGGCAGAAAATCTTTTCCAACATAAAAAGCCAGTAGAAAAGTAACTCCCAGTAAAATACCTAAAGGAAGAAATATTTTTTTCGGAGCTTTCATAATCCTTTGTATGTTTATAAAATAGCGATCGGTCAGCTTTTCCAGCCATTTATTATGATAGAGTTTTTGGGGTTTTTTGTATATAAAATAGGCCAATCCGGGAATCAATAATAAGGCAACGAGCAGGGCACCAAATAAAGCATAGCTGACTGTAAATGCCATCGGAGTAAATAATTTTTTTTCAACTCTTTCGAAGGCAAAAAGAGGCAGATAAGCAGTAATAATGATGATGGTGGAAAATAAAATAGGTTTTGCAACCTCGGCAGCCCTTTGTGCAATGGTTTTTTCTTGCAATTCTTCATTAGGTTCTTCTTCTCGTTTCCGCAATATGGTTTCCATCATAACGATGGCACCGTCTACAATGATTCCAAAATCTATAGCACCCAAAGAAAGCAAATTTGCGGGAATATGTGTGAAGTACATCAAGATGAATGCAATGAGAAGGGAAAGTGGAATGGTTACGGCAACCAACAAAGCACCTCTCCAACTTCCTAAAAAAACTATTAGTACAACAATAACCAGTGACATCCCTTCAAACAGGGTGTGCGAAACAGTATTCAAGGTGGTGTTCACCAATTCGGTTCTGTCTAAAAACGGATGTATTTTTACGCCTTCCGGTAAGATTTGAGTATTCAAATCGTTTACCGCTTCATGAACTCCTTCTAAAACCTTAGAAGGATTTTGTCCTTTTAATAAAAGTACGATTCCTTCAATACTCTCAGAATAATTTCTTTTTTTATCTGTATAACCTAAAATCCCTTTTCGTTCAATGTTTCCGTATTTAAGCTTTCCTATGTCATTTAATAAAATAGGAACTCCATTTTCCGATTTGACTACTATTTTACCGATATCTTCCAGGTTTTTAACTAATCCGATTCCACGAATAACATATCCTAAATCTCCATGAGGTAAAATACTTCCACCTGCATTAACATTGTTATTTTCAATGGTTTTAATGACTTCTCCTAACGATAATTGATACTGATCGAGTTTTTTGGGATCCAGCTCAATTTGAAACTGGGTAGTAATTCCTCCGAAATTTGTTACATCGGCAACTCCTGCTACTTGCTTAATTCGTGGAATAATTACGAAATTTTGCAGATCGGTCAATTCGCGTAAATCGTGCGTTTTACTTTCTATTATATATCGATAAATTTCTCCTATAGGAGAAGTTAAAGGGTCTAATTCGGGAGTTGCTTCATAAGGTAATTCTACATCATTTAATCGTTCTTGTATTCTCATCCTTGCCCAATAATCATCTACACCGTCTTCAAAAACGATGGTAATAATGGAAAGTCCGAAGGTGCTTTTACTGCGCATTACATGCATTCCCGGAAGACCGTTTAGGGCCCGTTCCACCGGAATGGTTATTTGTTGTTCTATTTCTTCCGCCGCTAATCCGGGAACTTGGGTGACCACTTGAGATGTTACATCCGCGATATCCGGATAGGCTTCAATGGAAAGGTGTTTCCAGGAATAATACCCGAATAGAGCAAGCATAACAAAAAGGGCAACCAGTACCCAACGTTTGTGTATAGTTGTTTGAATAAGTTTATTCATGTTTTTCTTTTTGTTTTATTGGGCTTCCAGTAAATATATTCCTCCTTCGGTCACTATATTTTCTCCTGCTTTAATTCCCTTTTTTATTTCGGTTTTGTCTTTTGAAATATCTTTGGTTTCAACCTTTTTCTTGATGAATTTATTTTTATCTACTTGTACAAATACAAATTGATCATCGTTTACTTGATAGATTGCCCGGGTAGGAACTGTTAAAGTTTCTTCCGGTTCATTTTTAAAATGAACGTTTACATACATTCCCGGTTTCAGGGCTCTGTCCGAATTGTCGCATTCAACCAATACTTCAACACTTCGGGTGTCTTCATCCACCATTTCATTGACGTGGAATATTTTGCCGGTTATATTTTTATCGGGAAAAGCGTCTGCCTGTATGGTAACTTCTTTTAGTTTATTAATGAATCCTAAGTCTTTTTCTTTTATTTGTCCGGCAATCCATACTTTATTTAATTCTGCTATGGTGGCTATTGGTTCAGCTTCTTCTTTGATATATTGACCGATAACTATTTTGCTGGTAATAATTTCCCCTTTGATTGGAGAGGTAACAACTAAGGGTTGCCCTAGTTTTAAACTGCCGGGATTTATATTAAAAACTTTTAACGCAGCTTTTGCATTTTCAAGTGCGGATCTTTTGGTTTCGTAATCGGTTTTAGCTTCTTCTACCACTCGTTGTATTCCTACTCCGTGCTCTAATAGGTCTTTTTGTCTTTTAAGATTTAAATTTGATAAGGAATATTCTTGTTGTGCTTCAAAATAATCTTTTTGTGCATTGAAATATTCGGGAGAGCTGATGGCGAAAAGAGGTGAACCCACGTCTACCTTTTGTCCGAGCTTTACAAAGGATTGGGTAATTCTGCCTGCAAACGGAGGTACTATTTCCGCATAACCGGTTGGTATGGCCCTGACGACTCCTACGGTCGTTAAGTCGGGACTTAACCATTCACTTTTTACGGGTTCTATTTTTAAGTGATTTTTTATGTTAGAATTATCCGGTAAAATAATTGTGTTTCCACTAACAGTAAATTCCGGTCTTTCTTCTTCTGTATTTTGTTTATGGCATGAAAAAGTTATAAAGCATAATCCTAAAATTAGTAAGTTGATGTTTCGGATTTTTATAGTTTTCATATTTTCCGCCTTTTTTAAAAATTCTTAATTTTTTTTGTATACAAAAATAAGGTAACTAATTGTTAATGAATATTAAAAAAGATTTAAAAAAAAATTAGAATTTTATTAGAAAAGAATGCAATACAAAGGTTATAATAGAATGATAAGGGTAGTACCTTGATGCAATTGACTGGTTACGTTGATAGTTCCGGAATGCAGTTCAATAATTTTTTTAGTAAGAGAAAGGCCGATTCCGTTTCCGTAGGTAAAGCTTTTATTTTTTCCTCTGTAAAAAGGAGTGAAAATTTTGGTGATATCTTCCGTTGGAATTCCAATTCCACGGTCTGAAAATTTCAGTTGAAGTTTTGAATTACTAGTTGAAATGGATATATGGCACAGGTGATCTTCGGAAAACTTACATCCGTTTTCAATAAGATTAATAAAGGCTACTTTTAACAAATATTCGTTGCCCATTAGTACTGTTTCACTATCGAGAATGAAATCATCTTCAAAAGATAATTTTGTTTGATAGGCAGCATTTGCTTGTTGTATTTGACTGCAGGCATCTATAAGGATTTCATCGATCCTTGTTGGCTTAAATGTTATTTTAGAGGGATCATAACTGGCTTTTGCCAGATCAAGCAAATTATTAGATAATTTGGTGATTTTTTTAGCATCTGATAAGGAGTTTTTCAAAATCCTTTGATATTCTTCCGTTGTTTTTTGATGATGTAAAGAAAGTTCCAGTTCAGCAATAATGGCTGCTAACGGGGTTCGTAATTCATGGGAAATATTGGAAACAAAATGTTTTTGCGTTTCAAAAGAATTTTCCAACCGATTCAGCATTTGATTAAATGTAATTGCCAATTCGGAAAGCTCATCCTTTTCAGGTTTGGTTTTTAATCTAACCGTTAAATGATTGGCTGATATTTTTTTCATTTCCGTGGTTAGATTTTTAATTGGTTGGAATACTTTTTTAGAAAAATAAAATCCGACAAGGATGATAAAAAGTATGGAAAATATAAAGATAATACATGAATTTCTTAATAAGGACTTGAGTTCATTGTATCCGTATTGGTCATAGGCAGCCGCAGTAATTATGTATTTGTTGTTATTATAGGAATAGATAAGCCCTATTACTTGCCAGTCGCCCTGATGAAATTTGATCTCTCCTTTGGTATAAATTTCATGAATCATGTCAGGAGTTTCTTTCACAAAATCAATATCTACCGCATCATGATAGAGAAGATGAAATTCTTTATCGTATACAGCTACTTCAACCTCTTGAATTGTTTGATAATTGTTATGATAAATTTGTTGAAGAGTTTGTGGGGGTACTTTCGCTTTAAAATAAAGATTTGCTTTGGTTATGGCTTCTTTTTTTAATAAAGAATAAAATTCATTGTCTCTGTTTTGTTTGGCTGAAATATAAATGATACTGGCAAATATCAGCAATATGGATGCTGTAATCAAAGAAAACAATAGGGTGATCTGAGTACGAATTTTCATGTATCGGATTTTAATATAAATCCCATACCGGAGCGAGTATGAATAAGTTTTTTTTCAAAATCTTTATCTACTTTTTTTCGTAAGTAGTTAATATACACATCTATAAAATTAGTTCCCGTATCAAAATGAGTATTCCATACTTTTTCGGCAATTTCCGTTCTGGAAATAATTCTGCCTTGATTTTGTAATAAAAATTCCAGGAGTTTAAATTCTTTTAGGGTAAGATTTAATTCTTTATTGCTTCTTGTCACAATTTTCGTCTGCAAATTCATTTCCAGATCACAAAATTTTAAGATAAATCCTAATTTATTTTTGGATGATCTTTTTAACAGAGCTTTTATTCTTGCAGTCAACTCTCTCATTTCAAAAGGCTTGACTAGATAATCGTCTGCTCCGGCATCAAAACCGTCAATTATATCGTCGGTAGTTCCCAATGCGGTTAACATGATAATGGGAAGTTCCGGTTTTAACATTCTTATTTCTTTACAAAGAGCTATTCCATTAATTTCAGGCAATATAATATCCGTAATTATCAGGTCAAAATCATGGCAGAGAAACAAATTTTTTGCCGATAAACCGTCATAAGCTAAGGTTACAGTAAATCCTTGTTCCTTAAGACCCTTTTTTATCAGTTCCGAAACTCTTAAATCGTCTTCAACTAATAGAATATTCATAATTGCAAATGTACCTTTTCTTTTTATATTAGATAAGGAATTATTGGCTTAGTAATGTTCTCTATAAAGAAAAGTAGTCTCTTGTTTAGCTTTTATAAATATTTAATTCATTCCTTTTAAAAACAAGAATAAAAGTGAGATAGTAAGATTCTTAGGCTAAATTAGGTTTAAGCCAATATTGTGCATCTTCAAGTTTTATTTCTTTACGTTTAGCATAATCTTTAACTTGTTCTTGCGTAATTTTACCTAATCCGAAATAGTTAGATTGTGGATTGGCAAAATAATATCCCGAAATTGAAGAAGCCGGATACATTGCAAGACTCTCAGTCAATTGTACTCCAATACGATCCGTAACATCCAACAATTCCCAAATAGTGAGCTTTTCTAAATGATCCGGACAAGCAGGATAACCGGGAGCGGGACGTATGCCTTGATATTTTTCTTTAAATAGTGATTGATTGTCCAAGATTTCATCGGGAGCATATCCCCAAATTTCTTTTCTTACCTTATGATGCATGTATTCAGCCAAGGCTTCCACAAATCTATCCGAAACAGCTTTTATCATAATAGCCGAATAATCGTCATGGTTTGTTTCGTAATGTTTGGCCAAGGCTTCTGCTCCAAAAATAGAAACAGCGAAACATCCTATATAGTCGTGTAAATTTTCTTTGTTTTTAGGTAAAATAAAGTCGGATAGGGCTAAATTCGGTTTGCCTTCGGACTTTACAGATTGCTGCCGTAAGGTTCGAAATGTATGAACTAGTTTATTGTCATTCGAGTAAATTTCAATATCGTCTTGTTCATTGGAATTGGCTTTAAATAATCCAATTACGGCTTTGGGTTGCAATAGTTTTTCAGCAATTACTTTTTCAATCATTTGTAACGCATCATGATATAATTTTGTGGCTTCTTCACCGGTTACTTCATCTGAAAGCAAATCGGGATATTTTCCTGTCAGTTGCCAAGTTCTAAAAAAGGGTTGCCAATCGATATATTCCGTCAGATCTTCCAGGTGTATGGAGGAAAAAACTTGCACACCTAGCTGTTTGGGTTTACAGGGAATGTATTGATTCCAATCAATAGTTAGTTTATTTTTACGAGCTTGTTCTAGCGTAAGATATTCTTTTTCAGTACTTCTATTTAAATAGCCTTCTCTTAAATGGGCATATTCTTCTGATATTTTTTTCTTAAAATCCTCGCTTTGTGAAGAGAGTAAAGAAGATGCAACGGTAACAGACTTAGAGGCATCTAAGACATGAACAACTGTATGACTATATTTAGGGGCAATTTTTAAGGCGGTATGGATTTTTGAAGTAGTAGCTCCTCCAATCATGACCGGAAATGAAAGATTTCTTCTTTCGAGTTCTTCAACCACGTGGATCATTTCATCTAAAGAAGGAGTAATTAAACCGCTAAGTCCAATCAAATCCACCTTCTCACGGATGGCGGTTTCGATAATTGTTTCCTTAGGAACCATAACTCCTAAATCTATAATTTCATAGTTATTACAAGCCAATACGACTCCGACTATATTTTTACCGATATCATGAACATCACCTTTAACGGTAGCCATAAGTATTTTACCGTTAGATTGAGATTCTCCGTTTTTTTCTGCTTCAATGAAAGGTTGTAAGTATGCAACGGCCTTTTTCATTACTCGAGCAGTTTTAACCACTTGAGGAAGAAACATTTTACCCGCTCCAAATAACTCGCCAACCGTATTCATTCCATCCATTAAAGGGCCTTCAATTACATCCAAAGGTTTATTGGCTTGTAAACGGGCTTCTTCAACATCTTGTTCAATGTAGTCCGCATTGCCCTTTATCAAAGCAAATTCCAATCTTTTTTCAATCGGCCACGACCTCCATTCTTCTATTTTTTGCTCTTTTGTATCCTTATTTTCAACAATAGTTTCTGCATATTCTATAAGCCTTTCGGTAGCTTCTTCATCTCTATCAAATAAGACGTCTTCAATCTTTTTTAGTAATTGCGGTTCAATCTCTTGATAAATGGCCAGTTGGGTGGGATTGACAATTCCCATATCCAATCCGTATTGGATGGCATGATATAGAAATGCTGCATTAATCGATTCCCGAACTTTATTATTCCCTCTAAACGAAAAGGATACATTACTTACTCCTCCCGAAACGAAACACCCCGGAAGATTTTCTTTCACCCATTGAGTTCCTTCAAAAAAATCAAGCGCATTTCTTCGGTGTTCTTTCATTCCGGTACCTACCGGGAAAATATTTAGGTCGAAGATGATATCATAAGGGTTAATGTTTAATTGATGAACCAAAATATTATAGGAGCGTTGGGATATAATTTTTCGTTTTTCCAAATTATTGGCTTGTCCTTCTTCATCAAATGCCATAACAATCATAGCCGCGCCGTATCGTTTGATTATTTTGGCTTTTTTTATAAATTCTTCTTCTCCTTCTTTTAGGCTGATGGAATTAACTATTCCTTTTCCTTGAATGTTTTTTAATCCGGCTTCAATGACTTCCCAATTTGATGAATCGATAACGATAGGAACTCGTGCTATATCGGGTTCAGAAGCAATCAAACGTAAAAAGGTAGTCATAGCTTTCACGCCGTCAATTAAGCCTTCATCCATGCAAATATCAATGATCTGAGCTCCTCCTTCCACTTGATCTCGGGCAATTGAAAGAGCTTCATCGAATTTTTCATTTTTTATCAGATTTAAAAATTTACGCGATCCGGTAACATTGGTCCTTTCACCGATGTTTATAAAATTGCTTCCAGGATAAACAGTAAAAACTTCTAATCCTGATAATTTTAATGTATTCTGCATGGGGTAATTCAAAGAATAAACAAAGTTACGATTTTTGTAACTTATCTTGTTGAATGTTTTATGCTATTCGTTATTACTTATTTTATGAAGAAAACATTGTTTAATTTAATGTATGTTATTCTTGTAAATCTTATTTTTTATTAAAAAATCAATAAAGTTTCTTTAAGTCCACTGAGCGTTAGTTTCCATAGAAAATTAAAAAATGATTTGTCTTTACTTCTTTCTACTTTTTTAATTTTCGACATTTTTAGGGAGTCTTTTGAATTTTTTATTAAGGCAAGATTTGCAAGAGAAGAAAGGAATTTTTTTTCTCTTTCACCATCCTTTTTATATAGGGTAATTTTTAAATTTTTATAATTCATACCGAATGTACCGTTTCCAACTGTATTATCGCCATTAAAATTAAATGAGACTTTTTGGATATCTCCGTTTGCCGATATATGTAAATACGGTTTTATAAATGGATTCAATTTTTCGGCAGGAAGTCCGTATAAATTTCCTTTAACGGTAAAATTATCCGATTTATTTAATGTATTAAATTTCCAACTGGCAGATAGTTTTCCGGATTTCATGAAAGTACTTTTAAAATCTATGACTACATCGGGTAAATGAGAAACATTATATCCACCGGAAATATTTTTGATTTTTGCATTGATATTGGTAAAGAAAATTTTTCCAATATTGTTAGTAAGGGATTCTTCTTCATACGTTAAGGAAGAATTATAAAAATGAATTTCTTTAATATTTAACTTAAATTTTAATTTTCTAAGTTTTTCGCTGAAAAAAGGTTTGTAAACTGGTTTGTAAACATTGTCAGGAATGTCGTATTGATGGATAGTGGTTTGCATATTTTCAACGATGACTTTAGGAGCAATAAAATCGATTTGTTTATCTAATGGACCCCAATTTATTTTGGGTATTGCAATTTTGGAAAGATTTACCGTATAAGCATCAATACCCTTTTTTTTCATAAAATTCAATTGACTTTTTTGGGGCCGTATATTTATAGTGTTTGCATATAGGGAAGTATGGGTAAGTAACAGATGGTTCATTTGTAACGTATGAGATCCCATATCATAATAAATATTTTTGCCTGTTATATTAAATTTTGAAAAAGAAAAAGGGAAACCGAAGGTATGGATATCGGATGAGTCCTTTACCTTAATATCGTATAGTGAAAGCTTTAAATCTTTTACTGATGTAGTGAGTGTTGTATTGGCTGCGTTATATTGATTGATGGAGGATTTGCCGATTAAAAATGTATCTAAACGAATTTCTGTATCCAGGTCGTACGTGTTGAAATGTATATTTTTTGATTTGACTTTAACTTTTGGATTTTGAAATACAGAAGCTTTCATTTCATTTATAATCAGAGAAGAAGCTTGTAAACTGAATTTATTGTTATTCAAATCCCAATTTATCCTCGGGAGTAGTATATGATCCATATGGATTTTATAAAGGTTTTTGCTTACTTTTTGTGCTGCAAATTTTTGAGGAGATATAGTTGGAAGAATGTTTAAATTCTTTGCTTCAAATTTATTGTCAGATAAAATCATTTTATCTATTTTGAAATTATAATATTTAAATCCCGTATAAAATATATGGTTTGCTTCCAATTGAAAATTTGAGTAGGAGAAAGGAATATATTTTTTTGTATTAGTAAATATCGTATTGATATTTATATCATGAATCGAATAATTAATGTTTCCCATTTCCAATAATGAGTTATTAGCCGGATTGAAATATTGTATATGTGAATTAGCTATGATGAAATTTTTTATCTCAAGAACATCGTCGAATAAATAGGTAAATTTGCCTGCATTGTTTTTAGCTGATTTAGTTTCATAAGGTTGTTTTATAATTAAAAAATTATCATATAATTTTAAACGTTCCAGGGTGATTTTATCATTAACTTTGTTGATTATTTTTAGAATTTCGATATTTACATTATTGCTTGTTAAATGATTATTGAAATTTAATTTCGATTTAAGTATTTGGATGGTATCAATACTCAAATTAAAAGGGATTATTCGGTCAATATGCTCCGTAATGTTTTTAGGTTTTGAATTTGAATTTTTTTCAATGATTGCGATATGAGTGGAATCAACTTCAATTTTAGAGGTTTTAAGATAAAAGTAACCGTTTTTATCATATCCCCAATCTAAATTTTTGACCTTTGCGGTCGGGACCTCTATAGAAAGTAAGGTTTTTTGAAAATAATTTCCGGTTTTAAAATTCTCTTCGGATATATTCGGATATAAAAGTATTTGATTGGTTTCAAGAAATCCGTTGGTAAACTTAAACTTTTTTAATTGTAATTGGTGAATTTCATCGAGCTGATAAAATATATCTGACACTTCCAATTTTACTTTATCGTAAGTAAGCGGTATACGTTTTTCATTATCTACCATATCCCATAATACCCCGGAAAGATGAAGGTTTAGATTTCGTAAAGAAGCTTTTTTAGCTCCGTCTGCCTTGTCGTAAAGAGCTAAATTTCCTTTGTTAATTTCAAATTTTCCAATTTGAATTGAATTTCCAAGTTTGTACCTTACTAAATCATTTTTGTGATTTAATGAATCCGCATATTGTTTACAAACAATATCCGGTTGGTCAATTTCGATGAGATCTGCCGCTAAATCTTTGAACAGTAAAAATCGTATAAATTTTACCCCGTGTATTACTATTTTCTTTACTTTGATGGTATAAATGCCCTTTTTGTTGGACTTGGGAGCAATATTGATATCACTTATGTTCATTTCTCCCTGGAGTAGCGAATAAGTAACATCAGAATAATTAAAATTATATGGTGTATCATTTCTTTTAGAAATGAAATCAGGTAAACTGTTTTTAATCCAACTATTAATTCCAAAGTTAAGTACAACTCCCAGAATAAAGAGAAAAATTAATCCTAATGAAATTTTTTTCCATTTCATACAATTGGATTCTTTTTTATCAAATATATATAAAAAATAAATCCAAGAATAATAAAATAAAAATAAAAGTGAATTATTGGGTTGGAAAAGTAAATGATAAGAGAATTATAATTTTGAAAAGATTTAAATCCTAGATAATATTTTATCCAAGATTACTATCTTTAACCCATTAATAATTAAAAGATGATCTATGAAAAAAATTTTATTAGTTTTATGGGTAAGTGTTCTTACTTTACAAAATTTTAATGCGCAAAATTCAAAAGCAGTTTGGGAGAAAAAATTAGATGAGGGAAATCTTTGTTATCCTAGCATTAATGATATGGCCAAAACCCGATCTAGGGGAGTTGCGCTAATTGGAGATTGTCCTTTAGCATTAGGGATATTATCTAAAATATTTTTTCTAAACCCAAACGGTGAATTAATCAAGGAAAATTTCTTAGATACTGATTTAAATGGTGGAATCAGAATAGCTAATAAGATAATTCCCAATTCTGACGGTTATGTTATTTTTGGTATAGATGAAAAGAAATTTTCAGATAAATCAAAAAATAAATTGGATAATTTATGGATGATGCAGACCGATTGCAATGGTGGTGTAATAGAAACAAAAATTATTTGGAGTAAGAAATCTTTTGATAAGAATAATAGTGGATATGGAACGATTGAAATTCTATCTGTTAAAACAATTAGTGACGGTTACTTACTTACAGCAAAAATATACGATGAAAACAATCAATTTGTTAAAGTTGTTTACAAACTTGATAAGAATGGTCAAGTTTTATGGGAAGTTAATTTTGATGAAAAGTTAAGTTTTGAATATTTTGAGGTACTAAAAGAAACTGTTCATAACGAATACTGTATAATAGGGTATATTAAAGAAAGTTATAGATCATCCAATAAAAATTTTTATGTCAAGTTAGACAAGGAAGGAAAGATTTTGACTCAACATGAAATAGTTGAGTTGGGTGATTTTAAAATGAAACCCATCACAAATAAAAAAAATAAGCTCTTATTTTCAGTTAAAAATGAAGAAAATAAATTTATGGTAGTTGAGCTAAATGAAGATGGAAAAGTGATATCTAAGATTATCTATGATAAGGTTATGGAAAATGATTCCACTTGGATGGAAACTGATGATGATTGCTATCTTATCGGAGGAAATGAATTTGTTAAAATAAATAAAAAGGGAGAAATCATATGGAAAGAAAAAGTAAATAATAATTATGGTTATAATAATCTATTTAATTTAGGAAATAATGAATATATAGCTTTTAATAATTTTAATATTTTAAAACTTAAGGATCAGCAGCCATTCTTAGGAATAGATGATGTTACTGAAAAAAGAGAGAACGTATTTTTATATCCTAATCCGGTTGACAGCTATTTATATATAAATGTTCCAAAAGGAGAAAAAATCAAAAAAATATTGGTAACCGATATTAGTGGGAAAAAGGTGTTTGAACACAATACATATCAGGATAAATTAGATGTTTCAATGTGTCTGCCTGGTGTATACTTTTTAAAAATAGAAACCGAATCTAAAGTATATGTTCAAAAAATACTTAAAAAGTAAAAAATTATTTTTTATTTAATAATTCACCAAAAAATAGAGACAATGAAAAATATAATTATACTACTAAGCATATTATCTTTTACAACTGTATATGCGCAAAACCCTAAGATTAATACCTTAAATACTTTTGAAGGTCCGAGTCAAGTAAAAACTATTATAAAGAATACGAAAGGCAATTATGTGCTATTAGAAAATATATGGTGTTTTGAGCCTGAATTTGGAAATGTTTATTCCATAATAATAAATGAATTAAATGATGAAGGCAAGGTTATATGGTCAAGAAATTTAGAAAAAGTAAATTCAGATGAAAAAGGTATTTTTTTAATAGAGAATGATAAAGGGTATTCAATTTTTACAGAGGATGGTCAATTGATCAAAATTGATAATTCAGGAATTATTTATTTTAGAAAGAAAACAGGTTTTATGATGCCTCGAAATATATTGGCATCAAATAAAGGAGGTTTTTTTATTTCAAACACTTTTAATAAAGAGGATATATGGATATCAAAGCTAAATTCACAAGGTGAAATAGAATGGGAAATAACTAAAGATCAGTATAAGGCAGTATATGTTTCAATCAGACAAAAATCTGTAAACGGAAATTATTTGGCGTTAGTAAAAAAGAAAGATAAATCAGATGTTTCAAATTTCTATATAATGGAATTTACTGATTATGGTGAAATAATATCAGAAAAACAAATACCTAATCATATCATTTATCAATCTAATAAAAATCTAGGTTTTTATCAAGACAGGTCCGGTAATTATTTAGTTTCCAGTACAGAAGATACTTCTGATCATGAAGTCAAATATGATTTTAGTTCAGAAGATATCAGATTAGTGAAATTAGATAAAGATTTTAATGTAATATTTAATAAATTATATGGTTATGCAATAGGTAATGACTTTTATTCAACCTATTTAGGAAAAATTATTGAATCGGAAGAAGGAGGATATCTTTTTAGCTGTAGGGAAACATTTAATACAACAACTTATTTTGATAGCAGTATATTTAAAATTGATGAGAATGGAAATTTACAATGGTATGAATCTTTTCATCTTAATAAGGCTACTTTTATTGATTCTTTAATTCCAATGGGTAAAAATACCTATATGGTTTCTGTCTACTCAGAGTTTAATCCAATGGATTATTTTTCAGAATCAAAAATTTTTAAAATTACAGATATTTTAAATTCTAACTTTAATCCGTTGTTGTGTCCGGCAGAAGATTAAAGATTAAAAAAAGTGATTTAAAATTTTATTAATTATAAAACTAGATTATTTGAAAAATAATCTAGTTTTTTTATGAAATATAAAAAATAAATTTATTACTCTAAACAACATAGTTTCCATTTGTTTATAGTCGGATAATACTTTTTTAAAATAAATATTAAAATCCCGTAGAGTATTTTATCCAAGATTACTACTTTTATGCACTAAAAAATAAAAGTGATTTATGAAAAAAATTTTACTAGTTCTATGGGCAAGCGTTCTTACCTTGCAAGAAAGTAATGCGCAAAGTGCAGAGGTACTTTGGGATAAAGAAATTGGTTCTTTAGTCGAGGATTTTAACAAGCTATCTAATGGTGGATTTGCATTAGCTACTTTTAAAGAGGAAAATTTTTTGGATAACAAGGTTTATTCACATTCAAAATTAATTTTAACGGATTCTCTAGGGAAAAATCTAAAAGAAACCTATTTAGGTAAGGATATCTATGGAGGAAATAGATATGTTTATAAAATAATAGCAAAACAGGATGGTTATACAATTTTTGGACTGGATAGAAATCACTATTCGGATATAGAGGAAAATGATAGAAGTGGTGTATGGATGATGGATGCAGATTGTAATGGTACTGAAATCTCTTCAAAAGTAGTCAGGCCGATTAATTGGGAAAATAATTCATGTGGGTTGGATAAATGCTTAATAGAGATAAATTTTCTTCAACCTGTTGAAGATGGTTATATAATAAATGTAATAGACTATTCTGATTATTATAATATTGGTGATAATAGTGTACTTTTTAAAATTGATAAATTAGGGCAATTAAAGTGGAAAAATGAATTAAAATTTATAGAAGCTCTATCCATGAGAGAAACCATAGATAATGAATATATCTTTATAGCAAAATTCTGTGATCATAACAGGTCTTGTAAAAATTATTTATTAAAATTAAATAAAGAAGGTGATATACTCATTAAAAAAGAAATTTTGGATTTAAATGAAATTAGTTATATCACTAATAAAAACAAAAAATTTTTATTTTCATATTTTAACGAGAATAATAAACTTCAGATAGTTGAACTAAATGATGAAGGGGAAATTATATTTAAAAGTCACTATGATGAGATTAGTAAACAATACTGCAAATTAATTGAAACTGAAGATAATAACTTTTTTGTATTATTAAGTAATGAACTTATTAAAATTAATAAGAAAGGGAATATCCTATGGCAGCAAGATATAAATATAAAATGTGGAAATTATCAAATTTCCAATTTGGGAAATAATGAATATTTAATTTTCGGAGGATATAGTGGATTGAATAAAAATAATGGTTTTGTTATTAAAATAAAAGATAATCAGACTTATCTGGGAATTGAGGATCAGGATAAAAAAAATGAATCAATATATTTATACCCCAACCCGGTTGAAACCTATTTATATATAAAAACACCCGATAATCAAATAGTTAAAAAAATAATTATAACAGATATTACGGGGAAAATACTAATAGAAAGAAGAGAGATGCAAGATAAAATAAATATGTCAATGTATGCTCCGGGTATATATGTTATCAAAATTGAAACCGAAAACAGTCATTATATACAAAAAGTATTAAAAAGGTAGATAATTTAATTTGAAAATATAAAATGAAAAATATAATTATAATAATAAGTATTTTATTTATAACTAATTTATCGGCGCAATTTCCAACATTAGTAGAAAAAAATTCTTTTGAAAATTTTGAAATATCCTCACTAATAAAAACTAAAAATGGAAGTTTTGTTTTAACAGGTTTCTTTTGTCCAATATTGGAAGTAAATGAGGAAAAAGGTGAAGAAATTAATTACAAGAATCGATTATGGAGTGCAGAATTAGATCAAAACGGGAAAACTATATGGTCAAAAATTTTAACCGATGGAATAAAAGATAGTATAATTGGAAAATACATAGCAGAAGGAAATTCGGGCTTCTTAATATTAACAAAAAATTTAGGTAATAATCAACATCAGTTAGTTAAAATTAATAATTCTGGTGATATATTATGGAAGAAAAATGTAGGAAAATCTTCAAAATTAATATCAGCTAATAAAGGAGGTTATATTCTATTAGGAAAATATAATAAAGAAAATAATTGGATATATAAATTAAATGAAAATGGAGAAGAGCAATGGAAAATATCAATGTCCCAATTTAATAACCAAAAGATGGTGGATGTTATAAACACAATAGATTACCAATATATTGTATTAGCCTATGACATTAATGAAATAGGTGAAAAAAAATGGAATCTGGTTAAGTTTAATGATGAAGGTAAAATAACTTGGAAAAAAAAATTAGTGAGTAATATTTTTGCAAATTCTGATTATAAATTAGGCAATTTTATTCAAGATAAATTAGGAAATTATATAATAGCGACTACGGAAAAATATGTAATACATTCTGATATAAGAATAACAAAAGTAAATGAAAAAGGTGCAATTTTATACAGTAAACTGTATGGGTTTGATATAGGTAAAGATAAGCCAATTAATGAAATTGCTTATGGAATTATCGAAGCGGAAAATGGTGGATATATCTTTGGGGGCAGAATTTATGAATTTGCAACTTCCGTGGGTAGAGATGTTTTATGTTTATTTAGAATTGATGAAAATGGAAATTTTTTATGGTTTGATAGTTATAGGAAATTTAAATATAATAATATCATTTCTTTTCAAACTTTAAATGATAATAAATATATTATAGGATTAACTTCAAATTGGGATGATGAGAGAAATAAAAATTATACTTTCATATTATCTTTAACAGATAATTTTGATGCTAAAAACGATCCAATGCTTTGTCCATTAGTCGAATAATTATTTAATCGGCATTTGATAGTCTAAAAAAATTAAAACATATGTAAACTAGATTATTTTTTGAATAATCTAGTTTTTTTTGTGAAATATAAGAAATACATTTGCAGCAAATTTTGCACTAAAAATGAGGGCAGCAAGGTATATATTATTACGCTTACCAAGAAAGTCAAAAGCACTGGTTGGGAAATATGGAAAAGGATCCTTTTTTAAAGGATCATTGAGCGCAATTATTTCATCCATGACCTATGGATTAATTCCTTTATTTAGCATTCCTTTAATGAAAAAAGGATTGAATTTTGATACTGTTTTGTTTTATCGATTTTTATTAGCATGTATTGCTGTCGCAATACTGATGAAAATAAAAAAAGTACATTTTTCAGTTTCCTTGAAAGAATTTAAAGCATTAACAGTTCTAAGTTTACTTTGTAATACTTGTTCACTCTTTTTCTTTCTATCCTATACGTATTTAGGAGGAGGAGTTACCACTACCGTCCATTTTTTATATCCTGTTTTTGTTACCATCATTATGGGAATCTTTTTTCGTGAAAAAATTTCCGTTAAAGGTTTTATTTCAATACTATTGGCTGTAGTTGGTGTTGCACTTTTATCTTTGGGAGAAGGAATTGGTCACATCAATTTCAAAGGAATTGTGTTTGCTCTTTCAGCAGCAATATTTTATGCATTTTTCCTGGTATTATCCGTTAAATCAACGGTAAAAGATATGCCGGTGCTTAGATATACCTTTTATATTCAAGTTATTGGCGTGGTTTATCTTCTTATATTCTGTTTATTGACCGGTTCTTTTCAATGGTTTCCGGTAAAAGATACTTCATGTGTTCTAAATATAACATTATTAGCTTTAATTCCCACTATAGTATCAATTATAACTTTAGTTGAGGCAGTTAGAAGAATAGGATCTACTCTTACCTCAGTTTTAGGCGCATTTGAGCCCATTACCGCTGTTATTATAGGAGTAGTAGTGTTTTCAGAACCCTTTTCCTCCATGATGTTAGTTGGTATTCTCCTCATAATAACGGGTGTTTTTGGGATTATAGTATCTCAAAAAAAGTAATGATATGATTTAATTTATTTTTACAATATTAAACAATACAAATAGTAAGCTTCAATTTTATTTAGCACTAGACTGTTAAATTTAATAAAAAATCTATTTTCTGTAATCATCGTATAAAAGAATCCAATCGGAATGCTTAAAATAATCCCAGCTTACATCTGCTAAATCAATTTTTGGGTCAATAAACCTCTTATAGGGATGAGCATTCACGGATACTTGAGTATCGGCATAAATTTCTACATCTATATGACGCAATTTGAAATCCTCTTTTACATATTGAGCTGCTTGCCATATAAAGTCAGGGTAACAATTGATTCTAAGTATTTGTTTATCAGTAAATATATCCTGCATACGAAACGGTAGAATTTTTTTAGTTTTTTTATCAATAACAGTAAAATGTGTTGACCCATTACGTTGTCTCAGCATCATTCTCCAACTTAACCGATGCCCCTCTTCAGTCCAAAATACATTTCCTTTAATGAAATAATGGCGTATTGGCAAAATCAATTGAATGGTGAAATAAATTACTAAGAGAAAATACACTGTTTTTTTATTAGAGTAATTATATTTATTTTCTTCGAAAGAAAGATTTGGACGCTTTTTGAAAAATATTTTACGGATGGTTTCCGGAGGATAGAAAAAAACGGTAAAGCTTAAGGCAAAATAGGGGAAAATTCCTACGTTTAGAATAAACGAATTAGCAAGATGAAAAATTAAACAGGCAATTAAGGCTAACGTTCGGGTTTTTTTCCAAAGCATTAAAGGAACAACCAATCCGTCAAATAAAATTCCAAGATAAGCTATAGAAATATAAAACCATTTTTGGGTAAAAAATTGGCCGATCAAAGGGATATTTGTTTTATTGGAATATAATAAACGCGTAAAGGTTCCATCTAACCAATCAGGATAAAGTTTGGCAATACACGCAAAAAAATATAAAATGGATATTTGAAATAATAAAACGAATGAGCACCATTGAGGCATGGTCAATGACCTTATATTTTTATTTCTTCTTGAGTCCAAAGAATAATAAGCATTCGCAGGTAAAAAGAGCATAATAATACATATTAGAATTAAAAAATAATAATGATTATTATAGGCAGTTTTTTGCATTAAATATTGAGCCGTCCACAATATAGTAAAGCATGAAAGACTTAAACGATATCTATAACCTATCATAACCAAAAGTCCCAATATACCTAAACAAATAAAATAAAGATACATACCATATCCCGGTAGAGGGTGGAGCCAAGTAAAACCAATAAACGGGAAAAAGACTTTAGGAGTAATTAAATTGATATTTACCCAACCTGTTAAAATTGCCCCCCAAGTTTCCGTCAATAGCAAAAATCCAAATAGTATACGGAATACAATCAATGGCGAATTATCTATTTTGCGAAATAAACTTTGTCTTGATAGTACCATGCTATATTTATTTGTTATATAATAAAGGTAGTAAATAAAAAGTAATTCAAAATAAATGATTTCGAGTAAATTTAATAATGATATAATTCCTATTGCTAAATGGATTCTTAAAATAAGAAAAAGATATTTAGTATTAATTACCTTAGAATTTCCAAATATTGATGATCAAGTAAGGCCACTTATACAAAGAAATCGTTTAACTGTTACCAATGATGACTTGGTAAGAAATTTAATTTTGATTAGATCTTATTATAATGCATATGATTTATTACAATTGAGCACAGCATTAAACTTTTTAAAAATTTAAAGCGGCCATACAATGACCGCTTTATTTGTTTTCACAGCATAGAAAGAATATCTATCTGTGAATGCTCAAAATTATAATTATAAGATAAAATAAATATTAATGCAAATATAGTAAATTTATTTTAATATGCTATTATAAATATTTATTTATATATTTAATTATTATAATTAATAGAATAAATGAATATATTTATTTAAATATTCTATGGTTAAAGTACGTTAAATAAAGGGTTAAACAATAATTAGAAATTATAAATTTATTTCATAAAAATTTATTTATTATTCATAATGATATAAAATAATAAAATTGAATTTTTTACTTTAAAATTTTTTGTCTTTTAAAAAAGTATGATTAACAATCAACGTTGTTCTTGGTTATATGTAAGAGATAGTAGGGATATAGAAAGATGAATATTTGAAAACGATGATTTCTATTATGAGAAAAAACTGAATGTAGTAAAAACTTCTGAAAATTAGTTCTTTTTGCGTTTTTTCAGTTGTACGAGTTTTTTCTTAAAAATTTTTACATCCCTATATTCAATTTTTAAAGTCAGGTATAAGAAAATAAAAAATAAAATATTACCAACCCCAATTCTTACTGCCATGCGATTGCTGCAATAATAGGCAATAAAGCTTAACAATGAACTTCCACCTATATAAAAAATCAGTTTTCGGTAATTGTAGGGTATGGGATACTCTTTTTGTCCCCAAAAATAGGATATAAGCATCATGGTTAAGTATGAAACAAAAGTTGCAATTGCGCACGCCCAATAGCCAAGATCCGTATATTTCAATCCAATAAAATTTAAAGCAACAGTTATAAACGCGCCAATTCCCGATATAATTGCACCATAATGAGTATTGTCAGATAATTTATACCAAATGGATAAATTGAGATATATTCCCAGAAACGTAGACCCTATTAATAGAACTGGTACAACCTGGAAGCCGCTCCAATAGTCGGTGTTTCTAATATAAAGACGACCGATCCAATCTAAGTTGGCTACTAAGAATAATAAAATAAAGGCACTAAATATAGCATAATACTTCATTAAAGTAGCATACGTTTTTCCTGAATTTTTGTCGTCAGCGTGAGAAAAAAAGAAAGGCTCAACACCCAACAGGTAAGCAGTCTTAAACAACGTTATAAAAGTAGCAATTTTGTATACAGCGCTGTAAATACCCATTTGAACTTCGGCAATGCCTTCCGGAAGGATATATTTAATAAATTGTCGATCCATGGTTTCATTAATAATTCCGGCTAGACCGGCAATGGTAATTGGCCATGCATATTTTAACATCTTTTTCCATAAAGAAAATTCAAAAGCATATTTACCATCAAGCATCGTGGGAATTAAAGCAAAGAATGTAATAATACTTGCAAATAAGTTTGCAGCAAAAGCATAACCTATTCCATAATCAAAATTGTAAATCTTACTAAAAAAAACAGCGCCAATTCCACCATTTTCAATTTGTTTAGGAATCCAAAATATTAATATAATTGTGGAAAAGAACATGGTTACTGAATTCAGTATTTTTAAAGAAGCAAAATATAATGATCTGTTTTGAATCCTGAGTTTTGCAAAAGGAACAGCTGAAATAGCATCAGCAGCAAGAATAAATAGAAACCATACTAAAAAAATTACCTCATCAGGGTGTTTAAATGCTGAGGCTAAGGGGTGTCTGGCAAGTATGCCAAACACTAAGAATAAGAGAGAAACAATGCAAACAGATGTAAATGAAGTAAAATAAACTGCATTTTGTCTTTTTTCGTGGTCTTTAAATTTTTGAAAAAAACGAAAGAAAGTAGTTTCCATTCCATGGGTAAGTAAAACAGAAAGTATACCCGCGGCTGAATAAAAATCAGCATATATTGAATATTTAGACGGACCGAAAGCTCGCACTAACATTGGAGTAAGGATAAATGGAAATACCCGGACTAAAACATTGCTTAATCCATATATTAATGTCTGACTAAATAACTTCTTATACAATGAGTTCTTTTTAAATTATTTCTGTTTCAGTTACGATAAATGTAATAATATAATTTTTAATTTTATATTATTGACAAATTTAATAAATTTGATTAGGTTTACAGATGTCAATTTTAAAATAGGGTAAAAGCTTAATGAAATTTATAATGAACTAACAGAGAGGTTTATAAGATTATTAAGTTCGCAATTGATATTGCATAGGCCTATATAAATATAATTATCTAAATAGCTACTAGGCAAGCTAAAATTACAAATGAAAAAAATATATTTTCTTCACGGATATCAAACTTCAGGAAAAAAATTCAATTGCTTACAAAATTTTTATCGCAATAGTAAAGAATTTAGTCTTATATATTGGGAATGGGATGAATTTATGGACATTCCCAAATTTTTAGAAGAAAAAGCAAAAATTTTCGAGGAAGATAAAGGAGATAAAATTATTATGGCAGACAGTATGGGGGCAAATCTTGCTTGGAATTTGGTAAATTTCTTTAAAGATATTCATTATGTTATGACTAATCCTGTTTTCTCTTCGGAACAAATTAAAGATCAAAAACGGATTCCTCCCGAAATGAAAGAAAAAATATTTTCGGCTACTTCTGAAAATATTTTAAACAAAAATATACATCTTATTATCTCTAAAAATGATGAAGTTCTTTATCCGGAATGTTATAAAAAAGTATTTGGTGAGTCTTTAAAGGTGTTGGAATTGGATGATTTACATGCCATTTTTCATATGGCTGAGTATATGCCTTTAATTCATCAAGTAATTTGTGAGGCATTTGAAAAATCCAAACGGTAAAAATTAATATTTATACTAGCTTCATAGAATTTTATTAAAAATAAATATTTGCATTATCGTCCAATAAAGATCTTGTTTAAAATTTATCAATATTAGTATACTATTTAATTGAAAATACACATATAAATGTTAACTGTCTTTTATAAAAGTATACATATGATTAGTTAATCTTACTTATGAAGTAGTTAACAAAAGATAATTATTTAAAATCTATAAAAAGATCTCTATAAGTTTTGTAAATCTTTTAGCATGATTACTAAAAGTTTCTAAAACGGATTTATAAACTACATTATATGTTTAATATAGATATGTGTTTTAAAATTATTTCTTACTAGAATTCATAGAACTGTTTATTAATAAAGAACAACACTTTAAAATTATAAAAAACAATACCCGACTATACAATAGTTTACATTTTGTATAGTTAAAAATTAGCAAAATAAAATTTTAAGAATGTATTGTAATACATTCTGAATAAACAAGATATTAAAATTTTATGATTCTTATAGCAATGAAATTTGAAATGGTAAGAACTTAAAAATTAATATCAGTTAGTTTTTTAATTAAATTTAATTAAGCATGTACCGCAAGAATAGCCGCCTCCAAAAACGGAAAGACATACAAGATCACCTTCTTTAAAAATATCATAATTCTGAGCAAAAACCAAAGGGGCACTTGCACACCCTGTATTGCCTAATTCTTCCACATTTGTAAGCGATTTATTTTCAGCTAACCCTAATTCATGACATACATTATTTAAAATTCTTTTATTTGCTTGATGACCGATAAAATAAGTTAGATCAGATATCGTATAACCATTTTTCTTGATTATAGCATCTGTTAGCTTTGTTAAATATATACACGCTTGAGTAAATACATCTTTACCATAAGGCATATGTAAACCATTTTTAGGCTCCATAGTAACCGCTTTAGGTCCATAGCCTATATTACCAAGACCAAGTGTATTAATATCTAAAACTTCAGCTTCATTTGGACGCATAGGTTCTGAGGAAAAAAATAGAGCAACGGCAGCATCCCCCCATAAATGTCCGGATTGAATGTCTTTATCATCTGAATAGCTGGAGTTTCTATCAGCACTTATTAATAATGCTTTTGAAGATATTTTGCTTTTAAAAAAAGAATTAATAATTTCCATACCATTGATGGCAGAAGAACATGCAGAAGATACATAAAAAGCTTTGGCATTGTTGATGTTAAACTCTTTTTGAATAATATGAGCTGTAGTACCCACCGTATCATTGGGTGTATAAGAAGCAAATACAATTAAATCTACTTCACTAATGTCGTAAGGCAAATTTTTAACAGCATCTTCAACGGCTTTAATGCTCATGTAGTCTATAGTTTCTTCTTCTGAAGCTCTGGCTCGGGTCAAAATCCCGGTCCTCTTAAAATACCAATCTTCGGATAAATCATTAAGTTTTGCAAAATAACTATTAGTAACTCTCTTAGTAGGTATATAACATCCTTTAGAATTTATAAACATTTTAAAATATTTAATTATTAAAATTTTTGCAAATATAGTCTTCTAATAAGTTATTTTTTAATTTATTTAGCTGAGTTTTATTAAAAGAACGCATATATTAACATATTATTAAGGGTAATTTAACATCAAATTTTATGCCATTGCTAATTATTTGTAAAATTAATTTAAAAAAAATGATTATAATTTAACTAATTGGCTAAATTTATATTTATAATGTATTTTTTGTTTTTAAGAAAATATTGAATCATCTGCGAATATTTTTTTTAATAATAAGATTAAATTATCTTTATTATTGCGAAAAAATATGGGTTTATATCCTATATATATTCAGAAAAATTATTATAATTGTAGCCTAAAATACCTAATAATAGTATAATTATTTGTGAGTCAATACCTAACTACAAATTTTAACATATAAATGAAATATTTAGACTTGTTTAATTATTTAAAGAAAATTGAAAATTATACAGCGGATGAAATTGAAATAGACGAGAATTTGGTTATTAGAAACTTTTCATTTAAATCAAATTATCGATTTATACTTCCAGGTGGTTTAGGTAATAATGATGATTATGAGTTCTTAAGTAATCCAATTAACGATCATGATCCGGATGTCATACAAAAGATGCTTAATAAAAAAGATGCAGATATATCCGAGAATATTGATTTTCGTTATCATATAATAATGCCTAAAAAAGAAAAAAAGGCAAAAGAAATAATTATTCTATTTCATGGGTTTAATGAAAAGTATTGGAGTAAGTATTTACCCTGGGCAACCTATTTAGCAGAAAAAACCGGAAAAGCTATTGTTTTATTTCCAATGGCATTTCATATGAATAGGGCTCCCTTGTTGTGGAGTAATTCCAGAGAAATGTATCGGGTAAGTGAGGAACGAAAAAAAAGAATTCCCATACTTATATGTTCCAGCCTTTCAAATGTAGCAATAAGTACACGTATAAATAATAAACCTCAAAGGTTTATTTGGTCGGGTTTACAATCCTATTACGATGTTATTGATTTTGTTGAAGATATTAAAGAAGATCTACATCCGGCAATTGATAAAGATGCTAAAATTGACTTTTTTGCCTATTCCATTGGTGCTTTTTTAGCTGAAGTTTTAAAAATGAGTAACAGAAACGGTTATTTCTCAGATACCAAATGTGCCATTTTTTGTGGAGGTGCCGTATTTAACCGATTAACACCCGTTTCCAAATTTATTTTGGATAGTGAAGCCGGAGTTGGGTTATATTCCTTTATTGTTGAACATATGGAAAGTCATATGAAAAGAGACGAGATTCTTCGACACTATATGTATACTGAACCGGAGGGGCCTAATTTCAGGAGTATGCTTTGTTATAAAAACCTAATTAAAGAAAGGGAAGAAACATTTAGAAAAATCAGCGATCAATTTTATGTAATTACTTTGGCTAAAGATGAAGTGATCCCTTCCTACGAAATTATGAATACATTGCAAGGAACGGCAAGAGATATTCCGGTAAAAATTGAATTAATGGATTATCCATACACATATATTCACGAAGACCCATTTCCTTGTGGAAAAGAAATCTCAGATGAAGTTGATGAATGTTTTACCTTTACATTTGATAAAATTTGTAATTTCTTAATGGAAAAATAAATTATTGTTCTTCCATCTATTTAAAAATATCTTTTTTCTTGGTATAAAAAATAAAACCTATTTTAAATTTAGTAGCAGATTATCCGGGTTTAGCTTGATGTATACTAAATTAGAATTGGAATTTTTTATATTAAATCATATAATGCTTAAAAAAACATAATATATTCTGCAAATTGAAATCAATAGATGGTAAGTTTTAAAAAATTTCCGACTAAATCTAATAGGTATATTATATAGAGTAGATTTAAAAAAATTCATCGATTTTAAATAACCGATAAATTGTCTATTGATTATTAATTAAACATTTTTGTTCTTTATAAATTTTAATTACATAAATTATTTTATGGTTCTTATTTAAACATTTAACGTTTTAGCTATCAAGAAGTAAAGGGTTAAAATTTTTACGAACCTAATTAATAATTTATAATTTTTATATAAGAAATTTAAGAAATCTTCAAAATTTTAGGTATAAAAGGCTAATTAATTGTGAAAAATTTTATAATTTTAAAAAATACAATTAATAATAATACTATAACTACTAAAATTTGATTATGAGCAAGCCTAACTATTTGATTATTTTCTTATTATTTATTTACACACTTAATGCGCAAGTAGGAATCGGAAATGAATTTCCGGATCCCCAAACCATGTTAGATATCTCTTCCCCTAAAAATAACAAGGGAATTTTAATACCAAGACTAAGTCAGAAACAAAGAGATTCTATTGAAACCGCTGTTAGCAAAAATGGTTTGTTGATATTTAATACAACTGAAAACTGCTTTAATTACTGGAATAAGATCGAAGCGAGATGGATAAGTATTTGCGGTAATAAGTTAAATGCTGATTTCAGCATAGATTGTTCCACTATTAAAGTATTAGGAAATTATGTTAACGATGAAGCTCTTACCGCGGAAAATAAAATCGCTGTAACGGTGCATGTTACTAAACCGGGGCCCTATACAATTAGTGCTGTTTCTTCTCCGGATAACAGGTATTTTTTTTCTAAATCAGGAGAATTTCTTTCAACAGGGACTTACACAATTGAAATTCCGGGATATGGTACTCCTATAGATTTTACCCCTGAAAATAATTCAGGAGATGAATTTACTTTAACAACTCAGGAAATAAATGAAGTTAATTCATGTAAATTTAATGTCATTGTAAAACAGCGGGTAATGAAATCGGCATATAATTTAGATTGTTCTTCTATATCCGTTAAGGGATCTTATACAAGTGGATCTCAATTATCGCCTAATAATTATATTGAAGTAACCATAGGTTTTAATCCGATTAACATTGGAGCTCCATTATCTTTATATACAAATATTGTTGATGGTATTGGTTTTAAGACTGAAAATTTAACATTAGAAGGAGATCAGCAGAACAATAATAATATAATAACTCAAACGGTAAAGCTGAAAGGATATGGAATTCCGGAAGGTTATTCACCCAAAGAGTTAACTATATATTCTAACAGTGAATTATCAACCAGTTGTTCAGCATCGGTACCCATGACTTATTATTATGATTATGTGAAATTATATGCTACCGGTGCGGGAGTATATAATGCTTTGTCAACCGGTCCATATGGTGGTAATTTATCTTTAATGGTAAATAGTTCCGAAAATTTTGGTCCTTCACCAAACAGTATAGTTAAATTTAAAGGATGGATTGATAATAAAAATATATTAGATTCTCCCAAAGAAACAGAGTTAGAAAATTTGTTGCTGGGGGATAATCCACCGGATATACTTATTACCGGGCAAACATCTGAAATCACGCTTAAATCAGCTCCAATTTATGTAGAGTATCTTAAAAGAAAAGGGATTGTGCTTCTTTTTATAGAAGATCAAAGTCGTGTAGAACGTTTTTTTAAAGCTTTATATCCTGATTTGGCGATCAAAGGCTCATTGTATACTGATCAAAAAGGAAATGGTATTGTATGGGATTTTACAGACGCAGATAGTTCTGTTTTAAATGGTCCTTTTGGAGACATACGAGGAAAAAAATGGGGTGATGATGCTAGTCAAACAGTAGTTTTAGAATCATTGCCTATAGAAGATCTTGAAATATTTTCAGGAACTGAAGATGGAAGAATTTCTGCATTTAAACATAAAAAATATAATTTAATCTTTGTTGGAGATGGAGGATTTAATTCGTCACTAACTAATTATCCCAATAAAATGAATGGAAATGATGCAAGTTCTTATAAATATCCTATGTTAATAGATAAAGTTACAATTAACGATTATACATATCCTTATTATCCAATACCCAAGCCTAATTATGGGAATGTTAATATAGGAGGGCCTATTCATACTATATATAATTCAATTTTTACCGCAAATGCAATTGCTTGGGCTATAGAAACAGCTCAAACCAACGGAATTAATTCTCAGTCAAGAGAATAAATCGTTTGAAACCATGTAAAACAGTATAGTTTTTTAAGTTTCCGTTTGATTAACTAAAATAATATTTTTAGTAAAAGGTTACTGAATTATTGTAATAGTTTTATGTATTTAAACTCAATAAAAAAATTAAAATTTAGAAAGAAATTCTGATTTAAAAGAAAATAAATATAATTCTTAAATTAGATAATTAGCTTTATGTTACTTTTACTTTTGATTCTAAGTTTGCAATTTCAACAATTTTAAGAGTAGTTTTTAATCACATCTGATGTTTCCATAGATGTTCACTAGGAATCGTGCGATAATGTGTGATATTAATAATATTAATATATATTAGATCAATATTTATATTCATTATTTAATAAATTTCACTTGATAATAATAATTAATTATTTATTCAGTTAATTAAAAATAATTATAATTACACATTTTATTTTATTTGTAATTTTGAGGAAGTTTATAGATTAAGATTAAGCTGTTAGCTTTTTATTTTGTTATCTGAATTCTACCAAATTTAAATATATATGATAATAAGTAGAAACGATGGCAAATATCCAATGGAGGAAAAATACTTGTTCATTTATTTTAGGTTCTTTCAGATTACAATTAAGAGACTACAAACTCACAGCTTATTTTTATTAAAAAAATTGACTTTTGAGTTTGAAGTCCTTAAATAACTATAATCATGAAAAAATTATTAATTATTACATCTTTTACTTTAACAGCTGTGAGCTTTCTAACTTCATTTACAAATTCAGAAAAGATATCACAAGAAAGAAATTGCCAGTACGGTCAATGTATTAAAATAAAAAAAGACGGGTACCAATGCCGAAATTGTGCACAACAAGGAAGCTATTATTGTTGGTCACACCGTTAGATATTTACATTGGAAAAATAAGAAATCAATCAATTAATAAGAAAATTTTTATTGTGATATTTCCAAATCTAAATTTATAAAAAGGTATTTGATTTTAAATCTCAATATTTTTATATTTTAAAATTTGAATTAAATATGTTTAGATATAAATGTATTGAGATTTTTTAAATTAAATAATTATCAATTCAAAGAAAATAAAATGAATGATAAATATAATATTCGATTTATACATTTATTTAAATGGTCCGCAAAAAGGTTATGATTTAAAAAGATTTAGGAAAGAAATCTCAACTGATCCTGAGTATAATAAACGTGTTTATAAATATATTGGAGGTAAAAAAGCAGGAATTAATTACGATGCCTTTGCTGCTGCTACCGGGCTAACGGATTATTTGAAAAGAAAAAAAATAAATTCAAAGAAAGTTATCAACCCAATGATCCTAATAACTCCGCTGATCAAATTTATGAGGCAGATTATGCATATGTCGAAAAAAGTAAACCAAATAAAAGAAACTAAAGTAAAACAGGTTAATTCACAACGAGGGGAACATATACAATATGTATTTTCAAATTATGGAATAATTATATATATATTAGTTATTGTAATAGGTTTTACATGTAAAAGACTACTGTTGAATAATAAAATAAATAAGAAAAATCAAGAATAAACATATCAATAGTAAATATTTTTAATTTCATTTAAAATTAATGTAACGATTGTTTTATGATGGAATAATCTTATGCATTAAAATAATTTATTTAAAAATATATTTTATTGTAAAATAAATCCGTAAAATTTAGATAATAATATACTTTTGGTTGAAAATCTAGCATCAAGCTTAATATATTTAAGGATTTATGACTGACTTTAATAGTGTAAATAAATGGATAGAATTAGTAGTTAGCGATTTAAAAGGAAAATATAACTCTGTAAATGCCCTTTTTTGTAACTAATATGAGTTAATCTATTTTATATTACAAGTTGTTACAAAATTTTTGTTACAAATTTAAAAAAGTGTAACAAAAAAATGGCAGAATATGACAGAATATGGCACAGGTAAAAAAACGTAAAAAAGAGCTATAAACCGCGTAAAAACAAGAAAACCCGCTATTTAAGCGGGTTTATTAGCGGAGAGAGAGGGATTCGAACCCCCGGACCTGTTACAGTCAACGGTTTTCAAGACCGCCGCAATCGACCACTCTGCCATCTCTCCGGCTACCTTATAGGTAGGTTATTTTTAACGGTTGCAAATATACAAACCTTTTTTCTTTTTCCAAATTTTTTAAATAGAAATTTCCTCCGTAGTAGTTAATAAATCGTCTAAATTTTCTCTTCGTCTGATTAAGTGAGGTTTACCGTTTATTAATAAAACCTCAGCAGGTTTCAATCTTGAGTTATAATTGGAGGACATGGAGAAACAATAAGCCCCTGCATTTTGGAAACAAAGCAAATCACCTTCGTGTATTTCGCTTATCTTTCGATTCGTTCCAAAAGTATCGGTTTCACAAATATAGCCTACCACAGTATAAAATCGGTGTCTTCCTTCAGGATTGGAAAGATTAGTAATGGTATGGTGAGCATTATAAAACATAGGGCGTATCAAATGATTAAAACCGCTGTCAACTTCAGCAAAAACAGTTGAAGTAGTTTGCTTGATTACATTTACTGAAACAATAAAAAATCCGGATTGACTAACTAAAAATTTACCCGGCTCAAACATAAGGGTCAATTCATGAGGATATGTTTTTTGAAACTCATTTAAACGCTCTCCCAATTTTTTACCCAAATAATTAATATCGGTTTCATGATCTCCTTCCTTATAAGCAACTTTAAATCCGCTTCCGAAATCAATATAATCTAGATCATGAAATTCCTTAGCAACATTAAAAAGTATTTCAGCTCCTTTAAGAAAAACTTCCACATCAAGTATATCGGAACCTGTGTGCATGTGTACTCCTTCCACTTTGATTCCCGTATTATTTACGATTCGCAAAACATGAGGAAGCTGATGAATAGAAATTCCAAATTTCGAATCAATATGGCCGGTTGAAATTTTAGTGTTTCCACCTGCCATAATGTGAGGATTAATTCGAATGCAAACAGGATAATTTTTTATTTCATGACCAAAAGTTTCTAAAATCGAAAGATTATCAATATTGATACGAACGCCTAACTGAACGGCTTGTTTAATCTCTTGAAAAGAAACCCCGTTGGGAGTGTAAATAATTTCTTTTGGTTCGAATCCGGCTCTTAAACCCAACTGAACTTCTTGTATGGATACAGTGTCCAATCCGGAACCAATACTTTTAATGAATTTTAAAATATTAAGATTGGTATTAGCTTTACACGCATAATTTAACTTGACTTTTTTAACGCTTTTAAATGCTTTAACTAGCCTGTTATATTGATTTTTAATTATATCGGCATCATAAACATAAAGAGGAGTGCCAAATTCTTTGGCTAAATTTTCAAGTTGTTGTATTCTTGCTAATTCCATAGTTTTATAAAAATATACAGTTTGTAAAGTTATAAAAAAGTAGATAGCTAAATAAATTAATAAGAATTTATTTTAAGCGCGTGTACGTATTCCTTTTTTCAACAAAGTATTGAAATATAATGTATTTTTTGTTATAATAATTTTTGATTCCGGCTTTACGTTTTTTTAAAAATTTAGGCAACATTCGATAAACAGCAAAATGAGCCCGAACGATAGCCCAACAATGTTTCCAACCATTTGAAAAAAGAAATCTAATTCCTGCCAATCCATCTAATAACAACCGGAATAAAATAATCCATACCACTTGATCGGACGGTAAATTCTTAATAAGCATCAAAAGATTATTCCTGAAATTAAGATAAGTCTTTTCAGGATTGTAAACATCCAAAGTGCCACCACCCACATGATATACCGTAGACTCAGAACAATAATAAATAATTTTACCTTTATTTTTTAATCTCCAGCAAAGATCAATCTCTTCCATATGAGCAAAAAAATCGGAATCGAATCCTTCATTTTCCCAAAAATCCTCCCTTCTTATAAATAAACAAGCTCCGGTTGCCCAAAATATTTCGCAGTTATCATTATATTGTCCCGTATCTTTTTCGAGATTGAAAAAAACTCTTCCACGACAAAACAGATAACCTAAATTATCTATAAAACCACCTGCAGCTCCTGCAAATTCAAAATGATCTTTTTCCTTGTAACTTCTAATTTTAGGCTGAATAGCTGAAATATTCGAATTGTCTTGAAATAATTTTAAAATGGGTACTGTCCAGTTTTCAGTAACTTGCACATCAGAATTTAATAAACAATAAATATCTTCCGAAATAAATTTTAAACCTTCATTATATCCACCCGCATAACCATAATTTTTATTGTTTTGTATGATTTTTACCGACGGAAAATTTTTTTGCAAGTAATATATAGAATCATCCGTTGAGGCATTATCAATTACATATATAGATGAGCCCGGACTGTAATCGATTACCTTTTGTAAAAATTTCTCAAACCAGCCAATTCCATTATAGTTAAGTATAGCAATTGCTAAAGTTGATAATCTATTCCGCTTGTGTATTTCCATCTTTTATGAGACCAAAGCCAAAGACTTGGATTGGATTTTATATTTTGTTCTAATTCAGAGTAAAATTTTTCGACAATTTCGTTTTCCCTGAATTGGTCGCCATCAGGAAGAATACGTTTCAAATGAGCTTCATATTTTCCTCTTTTCACCTTAACCATATCAACATACACAATCGCATAATCTTTTTTTCGAGCAATTTTATCATATCCATTAAAAGCGGGAGTTATTCGATTAAAAAAATTTAATTCATAATGAATTCTACTTTTAAAAGGGCTTTGATCTGCAACAAACAAAAATACATGAGAACCGTCATTAGGCAATTTAATCATGGATCTTACCACCTCTTTAACCGAAAGAGGAACAGTTCCAAACCTGGCGCGCGATTCATGTACTTCCTGATCAAAAAAATTATTTGCCACTTTTTTATATACAGCATATGAATGCTTCTGACTTAAATCCATGGAAATTCCTGTTAACCACTCCCAATTGAACATATGTCCGATAAGCATAATGATATCTTTTTTTTCTTTATGGCATTGTTGCGAAACTTCCAAATTTACAAATTTGATTCTCTCATCATAATCTTCCTCCTTCATCGAAAATGTTTTAATCAGTTCAATCATAAAATCCATAAAATTTCTGTAAAACTGTTTTTGAATTTTCAATCTTTCTTCCTTGGTTTTATCAGGAAAAGCAATTAAGAGATTATTTCTGACAATTTTTTTTCTATAACCAATGATATAATAAATGATAAAATATAAAAATGTTGAGATACCATATAGAACGGGAAAAGATACTTTGGATATCTGAAGTAATATATTCTTAATTAACCTTTTCAAAACAATTGAATATTAAAACAAAAGTAGTAAAGAATTTTATAATTTAAATTTTCTATTGGATAAACCATTGATTAAGATTGATATAAAAAACTGTTAATTTTTTCTTGTAACCAATTAATCCAATTCTCATCTTCATTCAGGCATTTTATATAATGAAATTCTTTGCCACCGCAATCCATAAATAATTTTTTATCCGTTATCGCAAGTTCTTCCAAAGTTTCAAGACAATCGGATACAAAAGCAGGTGCCACAACCGCTATTTTAGATACCCCTTCAGAAGGAAGAGATTCCAAAGTTTTATCAGTATAAGGTTTTAGCCAGGGATCTCTGCCTAATCTGGATTGAAAGGTTTGCCTGATTTTAGATGTATCTAAACCTAATTTTTGGCGAACTTTTTCGGTAACGTAATAGCATTGATGTCGGTAGCAGTAGGGATGAGATGCCAATCCTTTTTCGAAACAACAAGTATCGTCAATTCGGCACTGCTTAGTCGGATCGGTTTTGTAAATATGACGTTCTGGAAGACCGTGATAACTGAATAAAATCAAATCGTAGGATTCGGGCAGCTGTTTTTTTATAGAATTGCTTAAAACCTCTAAATATTCTTCATCATTATAAAAAGGAGGTAGAAAGCTCATTGATATATCCGGGTAATACTTTTTTTGAATTTCTTTAGTCTTTTCTACTACAGTTTCAGTTGTGCTCATTGCATATTGAGGGTATAATGGAATAACCAAAACTTCTGAAACTCCTTGATTTTTTAATTCGAGCAGACCATTTTGAATGGAAGGTTCTTGATATCTCATCGCTAATGCAATGGGATATTTTAACTTTTTTTGCAATAGTTGAGTAATTCTTTTTGAAATTACAACTAAAGGAGAGCCTTCCTTCCACCAAATATTTTGATAGGCATGAGCAGATTCTTTAGGTCTTTTAGGTAAGATCATGCATTCCACAATGAATTTACGAATTAACCACGGCGCATCAATTACCCGTTTGTCCATTAGGAACTCACGCAAATAAACTCGAACATCTTGTTCTGATGGAGTTTTTGGTGATCCCAGATTGACCAAAAGTATCCCTTTCATCTTTTTTTAGTATATATAATTACAAAAATAAGAATCTATTGGTAATAAATTTCTTTTTCTCATAATAAGAACTGATTATATTATAAAATAATTAATTAATTCGTAATACACACCTTATAGAAAAATAGAATGATAAACTTTTTTTAAAAAAAATGTTTAAATTGAATTTAACTGAAAAGGTTGGGTTCTGAAATAACAAATTTTTGTAACTTATTTAAAATGAAAAATTTATTACGTATTTGAAGTAAAATTTCAGCATTTATGGTGGATGGTACCATAATTTTTTTTATTTGTTCTACATTTTTTATTTGTGTGTGCAGAGAATAAAAACCGTATCCTTTAAAATGACCGTTTTCAAAAAACAAAAAAGATTTTTCACCTAATGTTCTTCCCTTATCTGTTAATAAAATATACGTATCTTCTTGAAAATTTATTTCTGAAAGTATATTTACACCACTGTCTATTTTTTTTTGTAAAGAAAGTAATGCATCTTCGGCTTTATCTAAGGTTTCAAAAGCGAATAAAGCATATTTTTTATTTTTAAAATTGATTAAATCAATGCTTAAAGTGGGTGGCGTAAAGAAAATACCGAATATAGTAGTATAATTTTCTTTAGTAGGCTTATAAAGGGGGCGATTAATTTTAATTTCATTTAAAGCCTTTATGTTCGCAATAATTTCATTTCCGGTAAGCTCAAAACTGATTTCTTTGGTTTTAACTTGTAAAATTCTTGACCTTTTACTTTTTGAAGTTAAAATCTGTCTGGCTTTAGTAGAAATATCTAAACCTTTATCGATGTATATAATTTTGTCATTTTCATCATGAAAATAAAAAACTCCGGTTTCAAGGGGAAGCTTTTCTAAAAAAGAAAGTATTTTTTTATTTAAAGATTGGTAGTTGCTATGCTTTATGGATGATCCAATAATATTTTTATGTAAATCTTTAGCTAATAAAAGCTGAAATAATTTAACGGTAGCGCGAGCATCTCCATGAGCTCTGTGTCTATCGCTTACAGGAATTCCCAGCGAATCACAAAGTTTACCTAAAGAATAGGAGGTCATACCCGGAATTAGATTTCGGCTTAATGTGATAGTATCCAGGGTGGGGCGTTGATAATCATATCCTAAACGAGAGAATTCACTGCGTATTACACGATAATCGAAACTAATATTATGTCCAACAAGAATGGCATCATCCGTGATTTCAACAATTCGCTTTGCCAATTCATAAAATTTGGGTGAAGTTTTTACCATTTTTTGCGTAATGCCCGTGAGCTTTTGAACATAAAAATGTATTTCCTTTTCAGGGTTGACTAAAGAGCTAAAAGAATCTGTAATTTTTTCTCCATCGAATCTATATATGGCGATTTCAATTAAACTTTCTTCATTAAATTTACCACCGCTGGTTTCCACATCTAAAATTGCATAGTCCATATAAAAATATCTATACTCGTCAAAAATTAATTTTTTCTTCTTGTATTTTTTTTTATCCCTAAAGCTCCGAAAAACATTTTTGACCCTTCTCGTACAAATGTTCTTCCGATATCTCTAACAAATGGTGAATTCATTATTTTTTCAAATAAAGAGGGTTCGGATTTTTGAGTAGTTGTATTTCCTTTTTTGTTCGTTTGAGTTTCTGTAGTTGTAGAATTTTTATCATCAGAAACGGCATTCATTCTTTCACTAAGAATTTCATAAGCACTTTCTTTATTAATATTTTCCGCATATTTTTTAACCAAGTCTGAATTATTTACAATCTCATCAATTTCATCGGAAGTAAGTACATCCATACGAGAACTCGGTGAGATCATGAATGTATCTGCCAAAGGAGTAGGGATTCCTTTTTCATCTAATGAAGTTACAAATGCTTCTCCTATACCTAATTGTTGTATCAGATCATTGGCTTTATAATACGTAGAAGTCGGATAATTTTCTACCGCTTTGTTTATCTCTTTTTTGTCCTTTGCGGTAAAGCCTCGCAAAGCATGTTGTATCTTTAATCCTAACTGACTTAAAACGCCATCGGGAACATCTCCCGGAACCTGGGTGCAGAAATATAATCCAATACCTTTGGAACGTATAAGCTTAACCATAGTTTCAATCTGATTAAGTAAAGCTTTAGAAGCCTCATTAAATATAAGATGGGCCTCGTCTATAAAAATGGCAAGTTTAGGTTTGTCAAGATCACCTACCTCAGGAAAGGTCTGATATATTTCAGACAATAAGCTCAACATAAAAGTTGAAAAAAATTGGGGTTGATTTTGAATATCTGTTAAACGAATAATACTCACAACTCCCAACCCGTTTCTAACTTCCAATAAATCGTCTGTATTAAAGCTGGGTTCTCCAAAAAAACGACCGGCGCCTTGTTGTTCTAAAGAAACAATCTTTCTTAAAATTGAACCTAAAGAGCTGGGAGCAATTGAACCGTAATTTTGAGCTAATTCCGATTTACCTTGATCATTGTCGGAGACAAATTGTAAAACTTTTCGTAAATCGTCAAGATCAAGTAAGGGAAGTTTTTTATCATCACAATATTTAAAAAGTATTGACATGATACTGGTTTGAACATCATTAAGTTCAAGGATTTTACTTAATAATATAGGACCAAATTCAGTAATCGTAGCTCTGAGTTTGACTCCCTTTTCTTGTGAAATAGTTAGTAATTCCACTGGGAAACCTTGCGTATGGTAAGATAAACCTAATTTTTTATAACGTTCCAGTATTTTTGGGTTATTAGGATCACCGGCTTTTGCAATACCGCTTAAATCCCCTTTAATATCCATTAATAAGGTTGGAACACCTTTAAGAGAAAGTTGCTCGGCCAATACCTGAAGAGTTTTGGTTTTTCCGGTGCCCGTAGCACCCGCAATTAAACCGTGTCGGTTTATCATTTTTAAAGGAACTGATATTTCAACTTCCGGTACTATTTGGCCATCTAACATAGCTTTTCCAAGCATTATTTTCTCTCCCTTATAATTATAACGAGAAGTAAGGTCTTTAATAAACATTTCTTTCATTATAAGAAAATTATAATTATTATAAAGTTGTAAAGTTAGTGTTTTTATATAGTATGTAAGAGGATATCTTTGCTAAATGTATATTATTATATTACATTCCTATTTATGTATAAATTTAAAATGGCTATCCTTTAAATAAGTAATTAGATAATTTAAGTTATTTTTTGTAATTTGTGAATTTTATTATTATTTTGTAAAGTAATAAAAATAGGGATAATTATAATGAAAATTAAAATTATAAATAAATCAAAGCATGAGCTGCCCGAATACAAAACTGCCTTTTCCGCAGGAATGGATCTAAGAGCAAACTTGGAAGCTTCTGTATTATTAAAGCCTTTGGAAAGAAAAATAATACCTACAGGACTATACATTGAAATACCTCCCGGATATGAAGGGCAAATCCGTCCAAGAAGTGGATTAGCCATTAAACACGGAATTGGTTGTCCTAATTCTCCGGGAACTATAGATGCTGACTATAGAGGTGAATTAGGGGTAATTTTAGTAAATCTTTCTAAAGAAGATTTTATTATAAATGATGGAGAGAGGATAGCGCAATTAGTGATAGCAAAACATGAAACAATAGTTTGGGAAGAAGTGGAAGAATTGAGTGAAACGGTGAGAGGTGCAGGGGGATATGGAAGTTCAGGAATCAAATAAAATTAGTAATACTAAAAAAACTTTTTAAGAACATTTTAATTAGATAAATTATGAGAATTATTGTTCCAATGGCCGGTAAAGGGTCAAGGTTAAGGCCGCATACATTGACTATTCCAAAACCATTGATACCTATTGCAGGAAAACCCATCGTTCAAAGATTAGTTGAAGACATCGCTAAAGTAGTGGATGATAAAATAGAAGAAATAGCATTTATAATAGGCGATTTTGGACAAGAAACGGAAAATCAATTGATAGATATTGCTGAAAAATTAGGAGCTAAAGGTACTATCTATCATCAATTATGTCCCTTAGGAACGGCACATGCCATTCATTGTGCGAAAGAAAGTATGAAAGGCCCCATTATAATTGCATTTGCGGATACTTTATTTAAAGCAGATTTTCAATTAGATAAAAATTCAGATGGAGTAATATGGGTTAAAAAAGTGGAAGATCCGAGTGCTTTTGGAGTGGTGAAATTAGATGAATACGGTATTATAAAAGGAATCGTTGAAAAACCCAAAGAGTTTGTCTCCGATTTAGCAATTATTGGTATTTATTATTTCAAGGATGCAGATAAATTAATGAATGAAATAAATTATCTGATTGATAACGATATTAAAGTTGCTAATGAATATCAGCTGACCAATGCTTTAGATATTCTAAGAGATAAAGGTGCTAAATTTACACTCGGAAAAGTAGATGACTGGATGGATTGTGGAAACAAGGATGTAACGGTAGAAACTAATTCTAAAATTTTAAATTATGAAAAAGATGAATTAGCTTTATATCCTGAAAGTGCTAAAATTGAAAACAGTTTAATTATTCCACCGTGTTTCATCGGTGAAAATGTAGAAATAATTAACTCAAAAATAGGTCCCAATGTTTCTTTAGGCAATGGAACTAAAATTAATAAAAGTAATATAGAAAATTCGTTGATACAAGAAAACACTCAAATCAGTCATGGAAATCTTACCAATTCAATGATTGGTAATTCGGCTAAGTATATTGGGGTCTCTCGATCATTAAGCTTAGGTGACTTTAGTGTATTGGAAACTAAATAAAAGATATGAAAAAATTACTGATTCTATTCTTGGCTTCTGCATTGATATTTTCATGTAAAACCCAAAAAGAAATATCCATCAATGAAAAAGAAATTAAGTATGAAAATGCAAGTGTTGAAAATTTAATTAAAACTATTGCTCAACCTGTCGATTTTACTACTTTAAAGATAAAAGCCAATGCAGATATAGAATCGGGAAATTCATATCCTTCGGTAGCCTTAACCCTATATATCGATAAAGGAAATCAAATTTGGGCTAACGCATCTTTAATTCTTCCTTTAGCAAGAGCTTCCATTTATCCGGAAGGATTTAAGATGTACGAAAGATTAGGAAAAACATATGTTGATTCAAATTTTGATTATTTAAATAATCTTTTAAAAGTTGATTTTTTAACCTATAAAAATATTGAAGATTTATTGATAGGTAAATTATTTTTTCCTTTAGATATCAACGATTTTAATTTTTCAATTGAGAATAATTATTATATACTTACTTCCAAAAAAACTATGAAAGTAGGCAGCGGTAAAGATGCAAGAAATTTTTCAAGAAGACTTACCTTCGATTCCAATTTTAATTTGAAACAGATACGTATGGATGATCCATCAAAAAATACGTATTTACAGATAGATTATGATGATTATATAAATATTGAGAATAAAATTTTGCCAAGAAATATTAAAATTTTCATAAAAGGAGAAAAAGAGATTAAAATTACATTGAATTATAATAAATTTGAGTTCGTTAATATGGAAACGCCTTTTGAAATTCCAAAGGGATATTCGCAAAGAAAAATTAATTAATGGCTATTAATAAAAAAATATATACATTTTTCTTTCTTTTACTAACTATATTTATCTATAGTCAGTTACCCTATAAGAAAGAAGACCTTCAAAAACAGAGTGCTCAGTTAAAACAAGAGATTGCCGAACTAAACAAGGCTTTGATTTCAAGTAAAAATGAATCGAAAACATCTATTACATATATTGCGAATCTTAATAAAAAAATCAGCGTACGGGCAAAATTGATCAACACCACACGGAAAGAAGCCAGAGTATTAGATGAAGAAATATATTTAAATCAATTAGCAGTTAATAAATTACGAAGAGAATTAAAAAAGCTGAGAGAAGATTATGCAGATGTATTGATACGATCCTATAAAAATAAATCCGTTCAAAATAAGATTTTATTCATTTTATCGTCAGAAAACATATCCCAAGCTTTTCGACGCATAAAATATTTACAGAAATATTCGGAATTCCAAGATGAAAAAGTTGCTGAAATTAATGAAAAACAACAGCAAATTTTACATACCATCGAATTAAGAGAAGCCGCAAAAAAAGAAAAATTAGTGGTTTTGGCTCAACAACAAGCCCAAATTAATCAACTAAACACAGAAAAGAAAGAAAAAGAAATTTTAGTTGAGCGATATATGAAGGAGCAAGGTGATTTAGCTGAAAAAATAAAGCAAAAGCAATCACAAAGAAAGGCTTTGGAAAGACAGGTTCAAGCAATTATTGCAGAAGAGCTTAGAGTCGTTAAGGCGAAAGAGGCTGAAGAAAGAAGAAAGGCAGAAGAAGCAGAAAGATTACGAAAAAAAACAATAGAAGAAGAACGAGCTAAAAAAGCAATGGAGGCTCATATGGCGGCAGAAAAAATGGCTGCGCAAAAAGCGGCTGCAGCTAAAAAAGCAGCAGAACAAGCCTTAGCCGCTAAATTAGCAGCTGAAAAAGAGGCTAATGATAAAGCAGCAGCAAAAAGGGCGGACGACGCTAGAAAAGCTGCAGAAAAGGCAGCTGCAGAAAAGGCGGCAGCCGAAAAATTAGCATCCCAAAAAGCACAAGATGCAAAAATTGCAGAAGAAAAAGCAGTTGCAAAGAAGAAGTCCTTAGATATTCCTAACATAAATACGAGTGCTTCAGAAACACTGTCTAGAAATTTTGAAGCCAATAAAAACTCACTTCCTTGGCCGGTTGCAGGAACAGTGGTTTCCGGATTTGGTAGAACGCCACATCCGGTAGTACCGAATATTTATGTAGAGCATCAAGGCGTTGAGATAGCTGCTGCACCGGGTAGTTTGGCTAAATCCGTATTTAACGGATCGGTAAGCAGAATTTTGATAGTTCCCGGAGGAGGGAAAGCTGTATTGATCAGTCATGGAAATTATTTTACCTTATATTCAAACCTTTCAACCGTTATTGTTTCCGTAGGAGACAAAGTAAAAACAGGTCAAGCGTTAGGTAAAATTTACACAGACGATACGAATACCACCCTTTTAGGGTTCCAGGTATGGAAAGGTACTGTTCCTCAAAATCCATCCAACTGGTTATCCGGTATGTAAGTTATTTATAGAAAATGTATTATTGAAGTTAAGAATTTTCAAAAATTCATTAACTTTGAAACAAATCAAAAAAATTATGAGATTATTTGAACATCCTATGTCTATAGTAATAATATTGATTGTAGTATTATTATTGTTTGGTGGGAAAAAAATTCCTGAATTGATGAGAGGTTTAGGAACAGGTTTGAAGGAGTTTAAAGATGCTACTAAGTCAGATGATGAAAAGAAAAAAGATTCTCAATCATCAACCAATTCCAAAGAAGAAAACTAATCACGAATTAATTATTAGTAAAATAATAAATAACAACATGAAATTTACAGAAAAAGCCTGGAAAATATTTAATCAAAGTATTCAGGATTATCATGTAAAAGATGATGTAAACCAGAAAATTAACAATCCATATCCTCAAGATAGCCTTGAACATTTATTGTATTTAAAAAATTGGATTGATACCGTTCAATGGCATTTGGAAGACCTAATTAGAGATGAAAATATTGATCCGATTGAAGCCTTACGATTAAAAAGGTGGATTGACAAATCTAATCAAGAAAGGACTGATCGGGTAGAAAATTTGGACAGCTGGTTTTTAAATAAATATAAGGACGTTCAAATTCTTCCCGATGCAAAAATAAATACGGAAAGTCCGGCTTGGGCGATAGATCGTTTATCGATTTTATCTTTAAAGATTTATCATATGAAAGCTGAGGTTGAACGTCCGGATGCAGGGCAAGAACACAAAGAAAGCTGTCAGAAAAAATTAGACGTTTTACAACAACAGTATGTGGATCTGTCTACTGCAATAGAAGAACTTTTAGAAGACTACTTAGCCGGGAAAAAGTATATGAAAGTATATAAACAAATGAAGATGTACAATGATGATGAATTAAATCCGGTTCTTTATAAAAGCAAAAAATAAAATTTATCTTTTAGTTAGTATAAATTAGTTACATCATATATAGCTGAATAATAACAATAGCTATATATGATATAGCTCTTATAGTTATTTTTATTTTTTTTGCATTCATGTTCATTTTGATTTTACCTCACTATAAAACACTCTCCATTTATATTTCTATGAAGTATTTTGCGACCAATAAATACTTAAAAATTCTCATTTTTTAATAAATAATTAGTAAGGTTATCAACAATACGCATATTTAATTTTGAATTTAGATAATATACGAATATATTCGTATATTATTTATTTCATTAAACAAGAAACTTACATAACACAAGAAAAACAATATCAATTCAATCCTTTAATTGATAAATAACGAAATAAAATGTAAACTAATGCGTAAATTGAATACTTGCTATATTTAACTTTTTTTAAAACCAATAAATCGATCAAGAATGATGAAGAAAATTTTATTATTTTTATTTGTATCCATCCTTTCACAATTTATTTATGCTCAACAATTAGGTACAGAAAATCCTGTTACAGATACGGTAACCGTTCCCAAGAAAACTAAAAATTGGAAAATTAGTGGAGACCATTCACTTATAGTAAATCAAAGTTCATTTTCACATTGGATAGCCGGAGGAACAAATTCTTTTGGAGGATCAGCAAGAATAAAATATTCCTTAGATTACAAAAAAGGAAAAAATATTTTTAAAAATACAATAACTATCGGTTATGGTCAAGTTAACAACAAAAACGATAAGATGAGAAAAACAGATGATATCTTGTTACTTGAATCGATGTATGGACGGAGCATATCTAAGAATTGGTATGCAAGTATAGATATGTCTTTTAAAACACAAATGTTTAACGGATATGATTATTCTGCCCATCCGGATTACACTTCCAAAGACAGAATTTCCTCTTTTATGTCTCCGGGCTATTTAACGTTGGGGGTTGGTTTTGAATATAAACCGGATGGAAATTTTCAATTATCATTATTACCCATAACCTCTAAAAATACATTTGTTCTGGACAGAAAATTGCAGAAAAAAGATAATTACGGATTAAAACATGACGGAGACTGTATGTTTATGGAACTTGGGGCAATGGTTACCGCTAAATATAAAGTTGAAATCATGAAAAATGTTGTTTGGGATAATGCTTTGTCTTTATTTACCAATTACTTATCTCACACCGAAAGGGTTGATGTGAATTTTGGAAGTGTTATAGATATGAAAGTCAATAACCATATATCCACGAAACTAACCTTTGACTTAATTTATGATCACGATCAAATAGAAAGAGTTCAAACAAGACAAACATTTGGGATAGGCTTATCCTACGGATTTAAGTCAAAAAATAAATAGCCGTAAGGAGAATAGAATTAGTTATCGAAAATAAAAATCAACCTGAATTAATTTAAACATATATTTAATAACTATTGAAGAATAGGCATTTAAGTAAAAAATATTTTATAAAACAGGATATATTTTTCGGTAAAACTTTTCTTATCTTTTACAATAGGTTTATCTTTGTAGACACACAATTTTAATTAAAATAAATGAAATTACTAGCAGTGGGTACCGTAGCATACGATGCCATAGAAACCCCATTTGGGAAAACTGATAAAATTTTAGGCGGAGCTGCCACTTATATAGGTTTGGCTGCTTCCAAGCTGGAAGCAGAAGTTAACCTTGTTTCTGTAATTGGCGGTGATTTTAAACCTGAATATATAGAGGTATTTCATAAAAATTCCATAGGTATTGAAGGAGTAAAAAAAATAGAAGACGGAAAAACTTTTTTTTGGTCAGGAAAATATCATATAGATATGAATAATCGAGACACATTAATCACCGAATTAAATGTGTTGGAAAATTTTGAGCCAAAAATACCCGATTCTCAAAAAAATTCTGAAATTGTAATGTTAGGAAATTTACATCCCGCCATACAATTATCCGTTTTAGAACAAATGACTGATAAACCAAAATTGGTAATCTTAGATACTATGGACTTCTGGATGAATACCGCTTGGGATTCATTGCTTCAAATTATTTCTAAAGTAGATGTATTAACAGTAAACGATGCAGAAGCCCGACAATTATCGGGGGAATTCAGCTTAGTTAAAGCAGCAAAAAAAATTCAAAGCATGGGTCCTAAGGTAGTGATTATAAAAAAAGGTGAACATGGTGCCTTATTGTTTAATGAAAATAAAATATTTTTTGCTCCCGCTCTGCCTTTAGAAGATGTTTTTGATCCAACGGGTGCCGGAGATACTTTTGCCGGAGGATTTGCAGGTTACATAACCCAAACGGCAGATTTATCCTATGAAAACATGAAAAAAGCCATTATCGTGGGAAGTGCATTAGCTTCTTTCACGGTTGAAAAATTCGGTACAGAGAAATTACAAGAGTTATCTTCCATGGAATATGAAAATAGACTTAATGAATTCAAAAATTTGACCGAATATAATTACAGCTTTTAATATTTTTAACATCCATAATTTTATCTAACCTTTAATTTGTTAATTAAAGGTTTTTTTTAATTTTATAATTATTAATTAGTTTTTATGATAAAACCAAAAATAATTACGTTAAGTTTAGTCTCATGCTTAACCGTAAATGCACAACACATGAAATATCCTAATACAGAAAAAGAATCGGTAGTTGACGAATATTTTGGAGAAAAAGTTCCGGCTCCTTATAGATGGTTGGAAGATGATCAATCTCCCAAAACTAAACAATGGATAAAAACTCAAAATGAGTTGACATTTGAATATTTACATAACATACCGTTTAGAAATCAACTAAAAGACCAGCTTAAAAAGCTGTGGAATTATGAAAGAATTTCAGCACCTTTTGAGGAAGGAAATTATATCTATTATTATAAAAATAATGGATTGCAGCCTCAGTCGGTGCTTTATAGAAAATTAACTTCCGGAGGAAAAGAAGAGGTATTTTTAGATCCCAACACCTTTTCTAAAGACGGTACATCTTCTTTAGGTGATATTTCTTTCAGTAAAGACGGAAGCCTGGCCGCTTATCAAATATCGGAAGGTGGTTCAGATTGGAGGAAAGTAGTAGTAATAGAAACCCAAACTAAAAAACAGATTGGAGATACATTAACTCACGTTAAATTTTCAAACATAGCTTGGAAATCCAATGAAGGATTTTATTATTCGAGTTATCAAAAGCCGAAAGAAGGAAGTCAATTATCAGGGAAAACAGAACATCATATCTTGTATTTTCATTCCTTAAAGGAATCTCAATCCAAAGACCCGATAATTTTCGGGGGAGAAGAAACACCAAGAAGATATATCAATGCAAAGGTTTCCGAAGATCAACGATATATAATAATCACGGCAGCAAATTCAACATCGGGTAATGAACTATATATTCTGGACACCCAAAATAAAAATAAAATACAACCCATCGTAACCGGTTTTACCAATAATTACGAAGTAATCACTACCGATGGAGATTGGTTATATATTGAAACCAATGAACAGGCACCCAATAAAAAATTGGTTAGATTGAATGTAACACAATTAGGGCAGAAAGAGCCGAAATGGGAAACGATCATACCGGAGTCTGAATCAGTCTTACATGTGACCGGTGCTAATAAATATTTTTTTGCTAACTATATTGTTGATGTACATTCTGAAGTGAAGCAATTCGATTTAAATGGTAACTTAATACGAACCTTACCATTACCCGGATTAGGTCAGGCAACAGGCTTTACAGGAAAATCTCATCAAAAAGAAATATATTATTCCTTTACAAGCTACATATATCCATCAACCGTTTTTAAGTTAGATACGGAAAACGGAAAATCAGAGCTGTACAAAAAACCTGAGATAAACTTTGATCCGCATCAATTTGAGAGTAAACAAATTTTTTATACTTCATCAGACGGAACGAAAATTCCGATGACAATTACTTATAAAAAAGGGACACAGTTCAATGGGAAAAATCCAACCCTTTTATATGGATATGGAGGATTCGAAATTAGTCTGCTTCCCGTATTTTCTGTAGCGACTGCCGTGTGGTTACAAAATGGAGGAGTCTATGCAGTTGCTAACCTTCGAGGAGGAGGGGAATACGGTAGAAAGTGGCATGACGCAGGAACTCAATTAAAGAAAAAAAATGTATTTGAAGATTTTATAGCCGCCGGTGAATATTTAATATCCAACAAATATACCTCTTCAGAATACTTAGCCTTATCGGGAGGATCCAATGGAGGATTGTTAGTAGGAGCAGTAATGACCATGCGACCAAATTTAGCCAAAGTTGCCTTACCCGCTGTGGGTGTTCTTGATATGTTACGATATCATACGTTTACCGCCGGAGCCGGGTGGGCGTATGATTATGGAACAGCAGAAGATAATAAAGAAATGTTTACTTATCTTAAATCCTATTCTCCGGTACATAATGTTAAAAAAGGAATTTGCTATCCTGCAACATTACTTACTACCGGAGATCATGATGACCGAGTAGTTCCTTCTCATTCCTATAAATTTGCTGCAGAATTGCAAGAAAAACAAAATTGCAAAAATCCGGTTTTAATAAGAATTGAAACCAGGGCCGGACATGGAGCCGGAAAACCTGTTGATTTACTTATTGAAGAAACTGCAGATAAATTTGCTTTTGCTTTTAAAAATTTCGGAATTAAAGAGTTAAAATAGATACAAAAAACCAAAAATAACCCCGAGGGATTGCTTTATTTTATAGCAATCCCTTATTTTTTTAAATAAAAATATAATTACATGGTATTAAATTAATTTTATTTTATACCTTTGATAGATAATAACTATTTTAAATTCATTACTATGAAATATTTTTTCTTCTTTCTATTCTGTTTGTTAATAGGAATAATCTCTTTAACTGCCCAGAGTCTTCACTTTGGTTATGATATTTCCGGAAATCAAGAGTTAAGAATATTACAATATGATGGTGATCATAAGCCCATTCCCAAACGGCTGGATCCTGAGGATGTCATGCCCATTCTTGAAGAACCTATAATGTATACTGCCACAAATGGATTAGAGATATATCCTAATCCGGTGGAAACTGAATTAATCATCAAGTGGGATACTCAAATAGCTAACTTACTAGTTAAGATAGAATTGTCTGCTTATAATGCTAAACTGATAGAAGAAGTTAAATTTAGGGCTTCGGATCAAAAAGCAGTTCTTTCAATGAATCAAAGGCCTTCAGGAGTATATTATATTAAAATATATTGTTCAGATGGAAGAATAATTAATCACTCCATTATTAAAAAATAAGCCACAACCCTCAAACTAATTACATAAAAATGAAATTTATATATACCTTAGGTATGTCAGTCTTTCTCTCTATGACAGTACCGATTACAGCCCAATCGCTTTTATCTGAAGATAATGATTTAGATAAAAACGTAAATGGAATTAAAAATAAAATGGATAAGGAAGATCTCGAGAACCCTAATAAACCTTTGCTTCGTGTAATAGGTGATTTCATCGAAGAAGATCGCAACGAATTGTACCCTCCGGAAAACGGACCATTAGCCCACTTTGCGGATTCTAAAGGAGAATTAAATGTTTCCACTTTCGGGTCAACTAATTATAAAGTTCCCATAGCTTTACCGCCCGGAATAAAAAATGTTGCTCCCCAAATAGCTTTAACTTACAACAGCTCTTCAGATAATGGAGTAGCCGGGTATGGGTGGAATATAGCCGGAATTTCTTCTATTTCATTAGTTTCTACCCGAATAGATATTGATGGATTTGTGGATGGAGTTAATTTTAATGAAAATGATAAGTATTCCTTAGATGGACAACGTTTAGTTATTAGAGAAGGAGACTACGGAAAAGAAAATACAGTATATCAAACTGAAATTTATTCGAATCTTTATATTGTGTCTGTGGGTATGGTATCAATGCCGGGAATAGATGGGAAAAGGCCAAAATATTTTAAAGTACTTTTTCCGGATGGGACCATGGCTTTATACGGTTCATCAGACGATTCCCGAGGTGTAACCGAATGGCTTATAAAAAAATGGGTTGATTTACAAGGTAATTATATCGAATACTTTTATGACAAGAATCAAAATACAACCTATATTAATAAAATAGTATGGGGAAAAAATGAAAAGAAAGATACCGGATACAGTAACACTATTCAATTTTATTATAAAAAAAGAGAGCGTCCGGAGTTTGCTTATGTACATGGAATAAAAATGGTCAATAACCGTATATTGGATAAAATAGAGGTAACTGCAGGTAATCAATTATTTAGAAAATATCAAATTAATCATAAGGCAATCACAGGCAATTACCAACGAGTGGTTTCAGTACAAGAATTTAATGGAAATGGAGAACCGTCCAATCCAATTAATTTTTCTTATAATACAACAAATAATACATTTGATTCATATATAAAAGATAAATCCGATGCTTTATGGGATTTAAAGTATATAAAAATGATCGGAGATTTCAGTGGAAACGGCCAAGTAGATGTAATAGCCGGAGGAAAGTTGTATAAAGATTTATTTCAAAATCTTGGAAAAGAAAGCGGTAGTGTAATTCAGATAAATACAGAAAAGCTTTTAAATTATCCAATTTCAACCTTAACTCGGGGTAAAATGAATAATTTTCAATCTATAGTAACTTATAAGAATAACGATTTGAGTTATTTGGCACCTTCAGATTTCAAAAATCATACGGATAATGAATTAATTTTGACTGTATCTAACTTTAATAAGGAACAAAATAAATTTGAACAAAACTACATTAGAAAAATTAAGTATCCGCACGGAGGTTTCCATGCAGATGAATGTGCCGGTGATCCGAGTAAAAAATTTACTTATACCAATAAAGTATATTATGATTTCATCGAGGGCGATTTTAATGGAGACGGAATATCTGAGATTATAGTTTTGGGGAGTGTTGATAAAAGTATAAAAAGATTACGTGATGTAGACGGTACAGATTACCGGAAAAATGGAGACTATCTACATTCAAGAAGGCCGAACCTCCATTGTATAAGCAGCCCAAGTAAAGAATATATTTTACCGTATTATGTTGATATGAATCCCTTATTGCCTGATAAGGAAAGTTATCGAGTTTTAAATAAAGCTGATTTTTTAATGTATACAAACAATTATGTGATTGATTTTGATGGAGACGGAAAATCAGATATTATCAGTTTTAATAAAAAAGCCGGTTATGGAAAAGTTGGCGATTTTAGTATTTCGACACTAACCAAAGACAAAGAGTTGAAAATTATAGTAAGTGGTAATATACCGGAATATGATGGTATAAAACCCGTTCTTTTTGGCGATTTCAACGGAGACGGAAAAACAGACCTTTTGATTCCTGAAAAGGAAGGATCTTCTAACTGGTATTTATATTTATCCAAAGGAAACGATTTTGAAAAAGTCTTTTATCAAAATTTAGCAGAATATCTTCCCTTATGGAAAGGTAAAAGTCACACCAAAAGAAGAAGATATAAAACCTATAGGGTAGCAGATCTCAATAAAGACGGTAAATCGGATTTTATAATTTCAATATATGAATCATATGGAAACGGATGGGACGGATCGAGAAACGGAAAAGCAAGTTTGCAATACTATGAGAATTTGGGAGGAGAACAAAAACCGATGTTTGCCTCACCCATTGATACCGGCATATGGTCTAAATACGGATATAGTGATCCAATTACCTTGCTTCTTGCGGATTATAGTAATAATCAAAAAACAGGGAATTTAGTTTTTGTACAAGGAAATGAAATTTGGAAAGGCGCTTTTAATAAAGATTTGAGAAAAGATATATTATTGACAGGCATTTCAGAATCTGATGGAAATATTGTTACTCAAATTGAATATGCTCCTTTGGAACCTAATTCAAAAAATAACGGATTAGGAAATATAGAAGGAGTTTATCATTCTTCTTTAACAGAAAAATATCCCTTTAAAGAAATTTCACAAGCATCTAATTTGGATGTTGTCAAAAAGCTCTCTATAACAGCCGGAGGAAAAAAACGAGAAAAAGAGTACAAATATTTCGGGTTAGTATCTCATGCTCAAGGATTGGGATTACTAGGTTTTAAAAAAGTTGCAGAATCAAGTTGGAAATCTCAAAATATTTCTTCAATTAACTGGAATGTTACTCAATATTCACCTCAATATCGTGGTCTCCCGCTATCCAACTGGATAACTCGAGGAAATAATCTTAATTTGATTATGAATGAGCGGAAAGAAGACTATTTAATAAGTAAAAAAGATTTTAAATATTCAATCATGAGATCAAGTGATAAAAAGTGGACAAAATTACTTGATAAACAATATGAAAAAGATTACTTAACAGGTATTGAAACTAAAACAAAATATAGTTATGATGGATTTTATAATATAAAACAAAAAACCATCGATAATGGAGTAGAAATAAAAACTATAAATTATACGTACGATGATTTTCCGTATGCCTATGATACCAGATATTATGTAGGAAGATTAATTCAAACCAATAGCCAAATATCAGCATATGGAGATGAATATACTTCGGAAGAGAAATATTCCTACTCAGGTAACTTAGTTTCCAAGGTAATGAAAAAAGGGCACCGTACCGATTATATAACCGAGGATATGAAGTATGATGTTTTTGGCAATTTGATAGAAAAAACAGTATCTGCTCCGGGAGTTTCTCCTCGAACAACTAAAGAAGAATATGATTCTACCGGAAGATTTGTTGTTAAAAAAACAGATATAAATAATCTAACCGAATATTTCACTTATAATAATTTGGGGCAGGTATTGAGTCATACCAGTCCACAGGGTGTACTTACAGAATCTCGATATGATAATTGGGGGAAAGTTGAAGATGTAAGAATAATAGGTTCTACAATTGATCCACTATTCAATATTACCCTATATGAAAGAACAGAAGGAGGAGGAATAAAAATTACCACTTTCAATGAAGATACCCATGAATATTCCCGGATACATAAAGATATATTTGGAAATGAAATAAAATCCACGATCAAAGGAGATCAACCTGAAATGTATATATCCAAACAAACCGTATATGATGAATTAGGAAGAAAAATTAAAGAAAGTGAACCATACATTGAAGGGCAAGAACCCTTAAGATGGAATACGATAGAATACGACGAATTCAGTCGACCTGTAAAACAAAAACTTTTTACAGGTAAAACCATAACGACTACTTATAAAGGATTGTCCGTTACTACTGATGATGAAGTTAAAAAACAAACATTAACTCGAGATGCAAGTGGAAATATACGTATGCTTAACGATAATGGTGAAATAATTCACTATACCTACTTTGCCAACGGAAATCAAAAAACAGCTAAATATGGTGACCACACTCTGACTTATTTATATGACGGATGGGGTAGAAGAATATCTTTTAAGGATCCTTCGGTCAGCACCAAACCTTATACTCAAGAATATAATAATTATGGAGAATTGTTGAAAGAATCCACTCCGGAAGGAACTACTACTTATACTTATTCACCCACCGGAAGACTACTCTCTAAAAAAATGGATGATATAGGTAATTATCTAAATGTTAATTATGAATATTCCAACACAGGTTTATTGAAAAAAGAATACGGATATTATAACAATCAACGTTTTACGTATAATTATACTTACAACAACAATAACCTATTGGTAGGAACAGAAGAAATTACGCAGGATGTGACATATTTAAATAAATATAAATATGATTTTTATGGAAAAATAGTAAAAGAAGAAAAAATAGTTTACTATGGTAATTTATATTCTTCTGTCATAGTTGCTTACGGCTATAATGAAAACAACGGAATGTTGGAAAAAATAGATCGTTTAGAAAATGGAAAATATGTACCTGTTTGGCAAATAACAGGAGTCAATGAAAGAATGCAAGCTCTTTCGATTAAGTTGGGTAATGGTATAAATATTCATAATACTATTGATAAGGCTGGATATATAACAAGAATGAGGCATTCATCAAGACGGTCTCATCTCCTTGATATTGAATATGAATTTAATTGGAGAAACGGGAACTTAAATACTCGAATCAATAATTACTCCAATTGGAATGAAGAGTTTGATTATGACCGATTTGAGCGATTAGTTACCTGGTACGATGCCAATGGAATTCATACACTTCGCTATGCAAACGATGGGAGAATTACCGATAATTCGCATGTAGGAGAATATCAATATCAAACATTGGCACATTATAAAAAATCCGATATATATCTTAATTCAAAGGGTAGAAATTATTACGAAACTGCCCCACTTCAACAAATCAGATACAACGCATTTAAAAAACCATCATCAATTAGAGCAGTAGAAAAATTATCTTATGGCTCTAATAAGGAATTTAAGAATATTCATGACTTAAAATTTATCTACAATATCCATGGTAACCGCAGTTCGGCATCCTTTCAATTAAATTCAAAGGAAGTACAAAAAAAATATTATTCAAATGCCCAAGATGTAGAAATTGTTACCGATAAGAATTCAACCACGATTATAACCTATATAGGGGGGAATCCCTACGAAGCACCGGCTGCCAATATCACTAATTTCAAAAAAGGGAATTATCAGAAAACGGATGAATCTTTAGTTTATTTTCATAGAGATTATCAAGGTTCCATACTGGCTATAACAAATGAAAAAGGAGGTATTATTGAAAAAAGATTGTATGATCCTTGGGGGAAACTTATTCAAGTAACCGATAGACAAGGAAATATAGAAACTAAAAATCCTAAACTTATATTTATGGACCGCGGATATACCGGTCATGAACATTTTAGCCAAGTAGGGTTGATTCATATGAACGGACGTATGTACGATCCGGTTTTAAAACAATTTTTATCACCCGATAATAATATCCAAGATCCTTACAATTCACAGAATTACAATCGCTATGGATATGTATTGAATAATCCTTTAAAATATACCGATCCGAGCGGAGAATTATTTACTCTAGCAGGATCAGCCTGGTTAGGTGCGGCAGTATTAGGAGCTGCTATAGGAACCGTAACTTATACCACTTATGCATTATGCACCGACTCTTTTCTATGGGGGGGCTTTTTAAAAGGTTTAGCCTTGGGCAGTGCCGGTGGAGTTGCTGCTTATGGTGTAGGAAGCTTGGCGGGTGTAATACGAACCGGAATATGTACTTCTACGCAAACCTTGACAAATTTACAGGTTGATATATTAGCCTCAGGAATAGAGGGGGTTATGAATGGATTGACACAAGGAATCATACAGGGAATAAGCGGGGGAGATATACAACAAGGGATCAGCAGCGGAGGTATAAGTAGTCTGGTATCTTCAACAGTAGGAATTGGAGGTATGCTTGCAGGAATGGATGAAAATACAATAGGCGGAACCCTATTTTTTGGAACTTTAAGCGGAGGTTTTGGTGCGGTATTGTCTGACGGAAATTTCTGGCAAGGTGCGGCTACAGGATTAATAGTAAGCGGATTGAATCATGTGGCACATAAAATGCTGGATCCTAAGCGAGGAGAGCTGTATATATTTGAAAATACAAAATCTGTTAATGGATACGGTCATTCAGCAATAGGAGGAAAATTAAAAGATTCCGGAGAAGAATCTTATCGCTTTATATCCAAAGAAGGACGTAATCAATTGGATGGAAATGAAATAATTGGGGGTGAGTCAAAGAAATTTGATAAATATTTTTCTTCCTTTAAATCTATGATGAATGATAAAAAAATTTCAGGTATGTACAATAAAATGATGACTATAAAAAAACTAAGCTATAGAGAAGTAGCCCAAGCATTGAATGTTGCATATCAAAGTGCCACATCCAGATATCATTTTATATTATCCAACTGTTTTCATGTAGTTAAAGATGCATTAAACTCCATAGGAATCTATGGAGGGGGATTGGGAACTTTTATTCCTAATAATGGATTTTACAACATATATTATCATTATAACCCTAAAAAATGGTATGAATAAAAAAATACGAAAAATTTTAACAAGTGTATTCCTACTAAGTATGGTAGGGTGCAATATCGATGTTCCTGATAGAACATTATCTACCCAGATAAGTGAGACAATAGAAGAATCGAAGGCTAATGGAGTTTTTTTGGCTGAATATAGGCCAAATAGAAAGATAATAAAAAAAGCATGGGTAGAAATCCCCTGGGTATATGATACTCTTGGAAATATCAAAAAACAAGGAGGAAACGAGTTATACATAGAAGCCATAGATAGTATAGGTCTCTCCCGAACATGGGAAAGATGCATGAATGGTGATACTTCCAATGGTAACTTTAGTATGGGAGCCGACTATTTAATTTTTGAATTAACAGAAGAAGAATTATCCAAAGACACTTTAATTTATTATATATACGGAGGAAAAAAGAGAAAATGTATGGGAGAATTGCAATTGATAAAGAAGAAATAGTTTTTTTATAACCACCCTTTAAATGTCTTTATAAAGATTAAAAAAATGGTATGAATAAAAAAATACGAAAAATTTTAGCATGTGTATTCCTATTAGGTATGGTGCTAGGATGCAATATCGATGTACCCGATAGAACATTATTTACCCAGATAAGTGAGACAATAGAGGAATCGAAGGCCAAAGGAGTTTTTTTGGCCGAATATAAGCCGAATAGAGAAATAATTAAAAAAGCATGGGCGGAAATTCCTTGGGTATATGATACTCTTGGAAATATCAAAAGACAAAGAGGAAACGAGTTATACATAGAAGCCAAAGACAGTATAGGTCTCTCCCGAACATGGGAAAGATGTATGAATGGAGATACTTCCAATAATAATATTAGTATGGGAGCCGAGTATTTATTTTTTGATTTAACAGAAGAAGAATTATCCAAAGACACTTTAATTTATTATATATACGGAGGAAAAAAGAGAAAATGTATGGGAGAATTGTTATTGATAAAGAAGAAATAGTTTTTTTTATACGGATCAGAATAATGGTATGAATAAAAAGATACAAATAGCTTTTAGTAGTTTTTTCCTAATAATTATAATAGGATGTGGTATAGATGCTGAAGATAAAACAAGAGTAATTCAGATAAGTGAGACAATAGAAGAATCAAAGGCAAGAGGAGTTTTTTTTGCCGAATATAGGCCAAATAGAGAACTAATAAAAAAAGCATGGGCAGAAATCCCTTGGGTATATGATACTCTTGGAAATACAGTAAAATACGAAGGACAAATACTATATATAAATGCAAAAGATAGTATAGGTCTTAGCGATAATTGGTCAGAATGCGATCAAGGTGATACATCCAATGGTACTATGCGTAGGAATATGGATTATCTTACCTATAGATTAACAGAAGAAGAATTATCCAAAGACACTTTAATTTATTATATATACGGAGGAAAAAAGAGAAAATGTATGGGAGAGTTGCTGTTGATAAAGAAGAAATAGATTTTTTATACAGATCCGAAAAATGGTATGAATAAAAAAATACAAATAGTTTTAATAGGTGTATCCCTACTAAGTATGATAGGATGTAATTTCGATGTTCCAGATAGGACAAGATCAATTCAAACAAGTGAGACAATAGAAGAATCTAAAAAAAGAGGAGTTTTTTTTGCCGAATATAGACCGAACAGAGAAATAATAAAAAAAGCATGGGTAGAAATCCCCTGGGTATATGATACTCATGGAAATACAGTGAAATACGAAGGACAAATACTATATATAAATTCAAAAGACAGTATAGGTCTCTCACGAACATGGGAAAGATGCATGAATGGAGATACTTCCAATGGTAATATTGGTAATGGGGAGAGATATCTTATTTTTAGATTAACAGAAGAAGAATTATCCAAAGACACTTTAATTTATTATATATACGGAGGAAAAAAGAGAAAATGTATGGGAGAGTTGCAATTGATCAAGAAGAAATAGATTTTTTATACAGATCAGAATAATGGTATGAATAAAAAAATACAAATAGTTTTAACAAGTGTATCTCTATTAAGTATGATAGGGTGCGATTTCGATGTACCCGATAGAACAAAGATTACACAAATAAGTGAGACAATAGAGGAATCGAAGGCTAATGGAGTTTTTTTGGCCGAATATAGGCCAAATAGAGAACTAATAAAAAAAGCATGGGCAGAAATCCACTGGGTATATGATACCCTTGGAAATATCAAAAAACAAAGAGGACATGAGTTATACATAGAAGCCAAAGACAGTATAGGTCTTAGCGATAGTTGGTCAGAATGCGAACAAGGAGATACTTCCAATGGTAATGTGGGTGTTAAGGGGAAATATCTTACCTATGAATTAACAGAAGAAGAATTATCCAAAGACACTTTAATTTATTATATATACGGAGGAAAAAAGAGAAAATGTATGGGAGAATTGCTATTGATAAAGAAGAAATAGATTTTTTATACAGATCCGAAGAATGGTATGAATAAAAAAATACAAATAGTTTTTAGTAGTTTTTTCCTAATAATTATAATAGGATGTGGTATAGATGCTGAAGATAAAACAAGAGTAATTCAGATAAGTGAGACGATAGAAGAATCGAAGGCAAGAGGAGTTTTTTTGGCTGAATATAGACCGAACAGAGAAATAATAAAAAAAGCATGGGTAGAAATCCCTTGGGTATATGATACTCTTGGAAATACAGTGACATACGAAGGACAAATACTCTATATAAATGCAAAAGACAGTATAGGTCTCTCCCGAACATGGGAAAGATGCATGAATGGTGATACTTCCAATGGTTCTATGCGCAGGAATATGGATTATCTTACCTTTAGAATAACAGAAGAAGAATTATATAAAGACACTTTAATTTATTATATATACGGAGGAAAAAAGAGAAAATGTATGGGAGAATTGTTATTGATCAAGAAGAAATAGTTTTTTTTATACGGATCAGAATAATGGTATGAATAAAAAAACACGAAATATTTTAGCATGTGTATTCCTATTAGGTATGGTAGGGTGCAATATCGATGTTCCTGATAGGACAAGAGTAATTCAGATAAGTGAGACGATAGAAGAATCGAAGGCCAAAGGAGTTTTTTTGGCCGAATATAGGCCGAACAGAGAAATAATAAAAAAAGCATGGGCAGAAATCCCATGGGTATATGATACTCTTGGAAATACAGTAAAATATGAAGGACATATACTATATATAAATGCAAAAGATAGTATAGGTCTTAGCGATAGCTTGTTAGAATGCGATCAAGGAGATACTTCCAATGGTAATATGATTGCTGGTCCGAGATATCTTACCTATAGATTAACAGAAGAAGAATTATCCAAAGACACTTTAATTTATTATATATACGGAGGAAAAAAAAGAAAATGTATGGGAGAGTTGCAATTGATCAAGAAGAAATAGTTTTTTTATACGGATCCGAAGAATGGTATGAATAAAAAAATACAAATAGTTTTAACAAGTGTATCCCTACTAAGTATGCTAGGATGCAATATCGATATACCTGACAGGACATTATTTACTCAGATAAGTGAGACAATAGAGGAATCGAAGGCTAATGGAGTTTTTTTTGCCGAATATAGGCCGAATAGAGAACTAATAAAAAAAGCATGGGTAGAAATCCCCTGGGTATATGATACTCTTGGAAATATCAAAAAACAAGGAGGAAATGAGTTATACATAGAAGCCATAGATAGTATAGGTCTTAGCGATAGTTGGTCAGAATGCGATCAAGGAGATACTTCCAATGGTAATATGGGTGTTAAGGGGAAATATCTTACCTATGAATTAACAGAAGAAGAATTATCCAAAGACACTTTAATTTATTATATATATGGAGGAAAAAAGAGAAAATGTATGGGAGAATTGCTATTGATAAAGAAGAAATAGATTTTTTATACAGATCCGAAGAATGGTATGAATAAAAAAATACAAATAGTTTTTAGTAGTTTTTTCCTAATAATTATAATAGGATGTGGTATAGATGCTGAAGATAAAACAAGAGTAATTCAGATAAGTGAGACGATAGAAGAATCGAAGGCAAGAGGAGTTTTTTTGTCCGAATATAGGCCGAACAGAGAACTAATAAAAAAAGCATGGGCAGAAATCCCTTGGGTATATGATACTCTTGGAAATACAGTAAAATATGAAGGACAAATACTATATATAAATGCAAAAGATAGTATAGGTCTTAGCGATAATCGGTCAGAATGCGAACACGGAGATACTTCCAATGGTACTATGCGTAGGAATATGGATTATCTTACCTATAGATTAACAGAAGAAGAATTATCTAAAGACACTTTAATTTATTATATATACGGAGGAAAAAAGAGAAAATGTATGGGAGAGTTACTGTTGATAAAGAAGAAATAGTTTTTTTATAACCAACCTTTAAATGTCTTTATAAAGATTAAAAAAATGGTATGAATAAAAAAATACAAATAGTTTTAACAAGTGTATCTCTATTAAGTATGATAGGGTGCGGTTTCGATGTACCCGATAGAACAAAGATTACACAAATAAGTGAGACAATAGAGGAATCGAAGGCCAATGGAGTTTTTTTGGCTGAATATAGGTCGAACAGAGAACTAGTAAAGAAAGCATGGGTAGAAATCCACTGGGTATATGATACCCTTGGAAATATCAAAAAACAAAGAGGACATGAGTTATATATAGAAGTCGAAGACAGTATAGGTCTCTCCCGAACATGGGAAAGATGTATGAATGGAGATACTTCCAATGGTACTATGATTGTTGGGGCGAAATATCTTACCTTTAGATTAACAGAAGAAGAATTGTCCAAAGACACTTTAATTTATTATATATACGGAGGAAAAAAGAGAAAATGTATGGGAGAGTTGCTGTTGATAAAGAAGAAATAGTTTTTTTTTATACGGATCCGAAGAATGGTATGAATAAAAAAATACAAATAGTTTTAACAAGTGTATCCCTACTAAGTATGATAGGATGCAATATCGATGTTGCCGACAGAACATTATTTACCCAGATAAGTGGGACAATAGAAGAATCGAAAGCCAATGGAGTTTTTTTGGCTGAATATAGATCGAACAGAGAACTAATAAAGAAAGCATGGGTAGAAATCCACTGGGTATATGATACCCTTGGAAATATCAAAAAACAAAAAGGACATGAGTTATACATAGAAGCCAAAGACAGTATAGGTCTTAGCGATAGTTGGTCAGAATGCGAACAAGGAGATACTTCCAATGGAAATATGGTTGATGGGGCGAGATATCTTACTTATAGATTAACAGAAGAAGAATTATCCAAAGACACTTTAATTTATTATATATACGGAGGAAAAAAAAGAAAATGTATGGGAGAATTGCTATTGATAAAGAAGAAATAGATTTTTTATACGGATCCGAAGAATGGTATGAATAAAAAAATACGAAAAATTTTAACGAGTGTATTCCTACTAAGTATGGTAGGGTGCAATATCGATGTTCCTGATAGAACATTATCTACCCAGATAAGTGAGACAATAGAGGAATCGAAGGCTAATGGAGTTTTTTTGGCTGAATATAGGCCAAATAGAAAGATAATAAAAAAAGCATGGGTAGAAATCCCCTGGGTATATGATACTCTTGGAAATATCAAAAAACAAGGAGGAAACGAGTTATACATAGAAGCCATAGATAGTATAGGTCTCTCCCGAACATGGGAAAGATGCATGAATGGAGATACTTCCAATGGTAATATGGGTGTTAAGGGGAAATATCTTATTTTTACATTAACAGAAGAAGAATTATCCAAAGACACTTTAATTTATTATATATACGGAGGAAAAAAAAGAAAATGTATGGGAGAGTTGCAATTGATCAAGAAGAAATAGATTTTTTATACAGATCAGAATAATGGTATGAATAAAAAAATACAAATAGTTTTAACAAGTGTATCCCTACTAAGTATGATAGGATGTAATTTCGATGTTCCAGATAGGACAAGATCAATTCAAACAAGTGAGACGATAGAAGAATCGAAGGCAAGAGGAGTTTTTTTGGCCGAATATAGGCCGAACAGAGGACTTATTAAATAAGCATAGGAAAAAGGCATATAATACACTTATAGGATGATTAATCAAATCCCTTATAAATTTGTTATTTTTACAGATGAATTCAGCTTTTATTAAACGGAAATAATAAGTATATTCGCTATCCTTGCACACTTCAAAATAATGAATAGTATCATAAAATTTGAAAATTGATGCTAAGGGATAAAAAAAACTGACTATAATTTAAGCTAATTCCCATGGCAAATCTCGTCGATTATTTACCGGTTTAATACACCTTCATTTCTTAATGATTGGGCAGCCCAACGAATATCATATTGCCAAGTATAAAGGCTATCACCGGAATTCTTTTAATTCAGTTTCATAATGTTCCCAAATATATTTGCTAACATCCCTTGGTCGTGCTTTTCCACCTAAGTGATTTAAAGCTTCAATAATCCAATTTTTCATTATTATTCTGTTCATAATCATATCTTTAAATAATTAATTTCTAGTAGAATTAGTATTTTTCGCTATATCCTAAACACTTCTCCCACATGCCATTCAACAAATCGGTCATGCAAATAATCTTCCTTAAATCTTGGTCGATAAATATCCTTCCCTTCAAAATTCCAAATTAGTCTCTTGACCATTTGATGCCCATTAATTCTACTTGATATAAGGGCGGCTTCAATTGCACTTGATACTGATTCATGCATTAAATCAAAACCACAAATTTTTAAGCTTGTAAGACTAACTAAACATAGGAATCACGTTGACGATTAAAATCGGTTAAACCAAAATCAAGTCGATTAATTAAACTTTCATGCACACTTTCAGGAAAATGTTGACTTAAAATCTGTTCTGCTATGAGATCGATAGTAGATGGATTTTTTTTAAGATATTGATAGGATGGTTCATCAAATCCCCCATAAACTTGTGATAAAGCTAGCTGTTTACCCGTCGGCTCTTTACTTGGATTATTGATATTGATGCAATTTTCAATATTGGTTAATTGCCAGAATCCATCATTTTTCAATCGCCAAAATGGCATATTAGGATAGTAATGCGTACGCTTGGGACCAAAACACTTCAATAAATCAAGCAACTGTGCCTCAATTTCAGTTTTATAATGAAATAAACGTGCATGACCTTGTTTATATTTTGATAAAGCATACAGTAGCAATAAAGGCTTATGTGGTGCTCGTTGTTCGCCTTTTTTCCAAATGGTGATATCGATGATTTTATTTTGTAATTGATTGATATCCATTGTTATATATGATTTATCATAAAGAACAAATATTATTACAAATATAAAATTATTTTATGTGATTTACCTCATATTAGTATGAAAAAAAATATACAAAAATTTAAACTAAACACAGAATAGGCTCTACAATAGTTCGTCAGAATGCGATCAAGAATAAAAAAACTCTAATAGTAATTTGAGTAATTTCGATTAATAGAAGAAGAATAATCCAAAGACACTTTAATTTATTATATATACGGAGGAAAAAAAAGAAAATGTATGGGAGAATTGTTATTGATCAAGAAGAAATAGTTTTTTTATATAAAAAACCGGAAATATAACTTTAGATATGCTAAAGATTATTTGATAAAAAAACTGAATTATGAAGTGAAGTATAACAAATAGTAAAAAGATAAGAATATAAGTAATTTGATCATAATAGATTTAAAAAAATTGGATCGAATAATGATAAATTTTAAATTAAAATTTTAATCAAGTTAAATCTATTAAAATCAAAATAAAAACTAATTATAAAAAATTTTGAATCAGAATGTTAAATTGTGAAAAAAATTTTTTAATTTTGCAGTCCGAAAAAATATATAAATAGAACAAATGTCAGGTATTATTGGAAAAAAAATTGGCATGACCAGCTTGTTTGACGAGGAAGGTAAAAACATTCCTTGTACTGTTATAGAAGCGGGTCCATGTACAGTTTTACAGGTCAGAACCGAAGAAAAGGACGGCTATTATGCGGTTCAACTAGGTTTCGATGACAGAAGTGAAAAAAATGTCGGCAAAGCCCTTTTAGGTCACTTCAAAAAAGCAGGTTCAACACCAAAAAGAAAAATGGTGGAGTTTCGTCATGGGTTTGACGGATTGAAAATTGGAGAAGAAGTAAAAGTTGATTTATTTTCAGAAGGAGAATATGTTGACGTTACCGGAACTTCAAAAGGTAAAGGATTCCAAGGGGTGGTTAAAAGACACGGCTTTGGAGGGGTTATGCAAGCAACACACGGTCAGCATAACAGATTAAGAGCTCCGGGTTCTATTGGAGCAGGATCAGATCCATCCAGAGTATTTAAAGGAATGAGAATGGCTGGAAGAATGGGTGGAAATCAAGTGACAGTGCAAAATTTACAGGTTATAAAAGTGGACAATGAAAAAAATCTTTTAATTGTAAAAGGTGCAGTTCCGGGTCCTAAAAATTCATATGTAATTGTAAGAAGATGGAATTAGTAGTACTAGATAGAAGCGGAAAAGAAACCGGAAGAAAGGTTACTTTAGACGAAACAATATTTGGAGTTGAACCGAATACACATGCTGTTTACTTAGAAGTAAAGCAATATTTGGCATCACAGAGACAAGGAACCCATAAATCTAAAGAAAGATCCGAATTAAGTGGATCAACTCGTAAACTTCACCGTCAAAAAGGAACAGGAGGTTCCCGAAAAGGGGATATCAACAACCCTTTGTTCAGAGGTGGAGCAAGAGTATTTGGACCTAGACCAAGAGATTACAGGTTCAAATTAAATAAATCATTAAAAAGAATAGCAAAAAAATCAGTTTTTAGTCAAAAATTAAAAGAAAACAACTTAAAAGTAGTTGAAGACTTAAATTTTGAAGCACCTAAAACAAAAGATTTTACTAAAGTTTTACAAGATTTAGGACTAGCTAACAAAAAAGCTTTGTTTATTTTAGGGCAGTCTAATAAAAATGTATACTTGTCATCACGAAATTTACAAGACGCTAAAGTATTAGGATATAACGAGATAAGTAGTTATGATATCTTAAAAGCGAATGAAGTGGTTTTGTTTGAAAGCTCAGTAGAAAAAATACAAGAAAATTTAAGAAAATAGAATTATGTCTGTACTCATAAAACCTATTATATCAGAAAAAGCTAACGAAATCGCTGAAAAAAGAAATCGTTATACTTTTTTAGTAAATACTAAAGCGAATAAGTCAGAGATTAAATATGCTGTAGAACAAGCTTACGGAGTTAATGTAGTTGCAGTAAGAACATTAATTTCTGCACCTGTTGTTAAATCAAAATATACAAAAACAGGTCTTCAAGTTGGAAAAACTAATAAATTGAAAAAAGCAATGGTTGACATAAAAGAAGGTCAAACCATTGATGTATTTGGAAATATATAATTTATAAAGAATCATGTCGGTAAGAAAATTAAAACCTATCACCCCCGGACAAAGATTCAGAATTGTTAACAATTTTGAAGAAATCACTACTTCAAAACCGGAAAAATCCTTACTAAGAGGAATTTCTAAATCAGGAGGTAGAAATAATTCCGGAAAAATGACCATGCGTTATACCGGAGGTGGACACAAGAAACGATACAGAGAGATCGATTTCAAGAGAAATAAGTTTGGCATTCCGGCTACTGTAAAATCAGTAGAATATGATCCAAACAGAACTGCATTTATCGCATTATTGGTTTATGCAGACGGTGAAAAACGCTACATTGTGTCTCCTCACGGTATTAAGGTAGGACAAAAAGTCGTTTCAGGAGAGAGTGTTGCTCCTGAAATTGGAAACGCAATGAAATTAAAAAGCATACCTTTAGGTACTGTTATTTCATGTATTGAGTTACGTCCCGGACAAGGAGCGAAAATGGCAAGAAGTGCCGGAACCAGCGCACAACTTATAGCCAGAGACGGTAAATATGCCGTTCTTAAAATGCCTTCCGGAGAAACTCGTATGATTTTAGTTGAATGTATGGCAACAATTGGTTCAGTTTCCAATTCAGATCATCAGCTAATCGTATCTGGTAAAGCAGGTAGAAGCAGATGGTTAGGAAGAAGACCAAGAACAAGGCCGGTAGCAATGAACCCTGTAGATCACCCAATGGGAGGTGGTGAAGGTAGATCAACCGGAGGACATCCAAGATCTAGAAAAGGTATGCCTGCAAAAGGATACAAGACTCGTTCAAAGAAGAAAGAATCGAATCGTTATATTTTACAAAAAAGAAAATAATCTAGTATGGCACGTTCGTTAAAAAAAGGACCTTATATTCACTATAAATTAAACAAGAAAGTTCAAGCAAATATAGAGTCAGGAAAAAAAGTCGTGATTAAAACATGGTCTAGAGCATCAATGATATCTCCGGATTTCGTTGGTCAAACGTTTGCAGTACATAACGGAAAACAATTTGTACCGGTATATGTAACTGAAAATATGGTTGGACATAAGCTAGGAGAATTTTCACCTACTCGTGTGTTTAGAGGTCATGCAGGAAATAAAAATAAAGGTAACAGATAATAAGCAATGGGTAACAGAAAACAAAATAGTGCAACAGCACGTAAAGAAGCTAAGAAAAATTTAGCAATTGCTCGCTTGAATAATTGTCCTACCTCGCCTAGAAAGATGAGATTAGTAGCAGATATCATTAGAGGCGTTGATGTTGATAAAGCATTATACATATTAAAATATTCAAAAAAAGAAGCTTCAATCAGATTAGAAAAACTTTTATTAAGTGCCATAGCTAATTGGCAAGTTAAAAATGAAGGTAAAGACATCGAAGAAGCTAAACTTTATGTAAAAGAAATTTTTGTTGACGGTGGATCTATGTTAAAAAGATTACGTCCTGCTCCTCAAGGGAGAGGATATAGGATTAGAAAAAGATCTAATCATGTAACAATTATTCTAGGAAACAAAAACGAAGTAAATTAAGTATGGGACAGAAAACAAATCCAATAGGTAATAGATTAGGAATCATTCGAGGATGGGATTCTAATTGGTATGGTGGAAAAAACTTTGGAGATAAAATAGCAGAAGATTATAAAATCAGAAGATATTTAGAAGCAAGATTATCCAAAGCAGGTGTTTCCAGAATTTACATCGAAAGAACTTTGAAATTAGTTACTATTACCATCACCACAGCAAGACCTGGAATTATCATAGGAAAAGGTGGTCAGGAAGTAGATAAATTAAAAGAAGAGTTAAAAAAGATTACTAAAAAGGAAATTCAAATAAATATTTTTGAAATTAAAAGACCTGAACTGGATGCAAAATTAGTTGCAGAAAGTGTAGCTCGTCAAATTGAAAGCCGTATCTCATATAGAAGAGCTGTTAAAATGGCTATCGCATCTACAATGAGAATGAACGCTGAAGGAATTAAAATTATGATTTCCGGACGTTTAAACGGTGCTGAAATGGCAAGATCAGAATCTTTTAAAGAAGGAAGAATTCCTTTGTCAACTTTCCGTGCTGATATCGATTATTATATTGCTGAAGCTCATACAACTTATGGTCGCTTAGGGGTAAAAGTATGGATTATGAAAGGCGAAGTGTATGGTAAAAGAGAGTTATCTCCGTTAGTAGGTCTTCAGAAAAAGACTCAGAAAAGAAAAGTTAAAGAAAGAAGATAAAAAAATATCTTAGGTAATTATGTTACAACCAAAAAGAACAAAATTCCGTAAACAGCAAAAAGGACGTATGAAAGGTCTTTCTTACAGAGGAAGTAAATTAGCATACGGTACTTTTGGAATTAAAGCGTTAGATTCAGTATTTATTACTGCAAGACAGATAGAAGCTGCACGTATTGCTGCCACTCGATATATGAAAAGAGAAGGACAATTATGGATTAAAATATTCCCGGATAAGCCTATTACCAAAAAACCTGCTGAGGTTCGTATGGGGAAAGGAAAAGGTGCTGTGGAATATTGGGTAGCAAGAGTATCACCGGGAAGAATTTTATTTGAAATAGGGGGAGTTCCTTATGATGTTGCAAAAGAAGCATTACGACTTGCAGCTCAAAAATTACCGGTGAAAACTAAATTTGTTGTTGCTAACGATTTTGTGCAATCATAAATAATAAAATCGATGAAAGCAGTTGATATAAGAAATTTAAGTCAAGAAGAAGTTAAAGCAAAATTAGCTGAAACAAAAGCTGAGTATGCTAAACTAAGATTATCACATAAAGTGTCTCCAATTGGAAATCCGATTCAATTAAGAGAGATGAGAAAAACAATAGCAAGGTTGTTAACAGCCTTAAAGTAATTTAAAATCCGAAAAAGAATTTAATTTCAATTATGGAAAGAAATTTAAGAAAAGAAAGAATCGGAGTAGTATCTAGCAATAAGATGGATAAAACTATCGTTGTTAGTGAGACAAGCAGAATGAAACATCCCATGTATGGGAAATTCGTTTTAAAAACTAAAAAATATACTGCTCACGATGAGAAAAACGAATGCAATGAAGGAGATACCGTTCGCATTATGGAAACTCGTCCATTGAGTAAGAGTAAAAGATGGAGATTAGTAGAAATATTAGAAAGAGCTAAATAATTTAGAGATGCTACAAACAGAATCAAGATTAAAAGTTGCAGATAATACTGGAGCAAAAGAGGCTTTAGTTATCAGAGTGTTAGGAGGTTCAAAAAGAAGATATGCATCTGTAGGTGATAAAATAGTTGTTACTATTAAAGATGCTACTCCATCAGGAAACGCTAAAAAAGGTCAAGTATCCAAAGCAGTAGTGGTTAGAACTAAAAAACCTGTAAGAAGGAAAGATGGTTCTTATATTAGTTTTGAAGATAATGCATGTGTATTGTTAAATGCAGCAGGAGAAATGAGAGGAACTCGTGTTTTTGGACCGGTAGCCAGAGAATTACGTGATAAAGAGTATATGAAAATTATATCATTAGCTCCTGAGGTATTATAAGGTAAATTAAAAAAAATGGCAAAAGTTAAAATAAAAAAAGGAGATAAAGTTCAAGTTCTTGCCGGATCATACAGAGGAAAGCAAGGACAAGTTTTAGTAATTTATCCTGAAAAAAACAGAGCGATAGTTGAAGGAGTTAATATAGTTAAAAAACATAGAAAACCTTCAGCAGAAAATCCTCAAGGAAGTATTATTGAAAAAGAAGCTTCTATACATATTTCTAACTTAGCTCTATTGGATCCAAAATCCGGAAAACCAACAAGAGTAAGTTATAAAATGGATGGTGAGAAAAAAGTTAGAGTTGCAACCAAATCAGGAGAAGTGATTTAATTAAATTTGAAAGATTATGCAATACATAGCAAGACCGAAACAATTATATAAAGATAAAATCATCTCTGCTTTAAAAGAGGAATTTGGTTATACATCTGTGATGCAAGTTCCAAAACTAGAAAAGATTGTGATAAGCCAAGGATTAGGGGCAGCAACAGCAGATAAAAAAATTGTTGATTATGCAGTTGAAGAAATTTCTTTAATTGCAGGACAAAAAGCAATACCATGTCTATCTAAAAAAGATGAAGCCGGTTTCAAACTAAGAAAAGGAATGCCTATCGGCGCAATGGTTACCTTACGTGGTGATAGAATGTATGAGTTTTTAGATAGATTAATTACTGCTGCTTTACCTCGTGTTAGAGATTTTAATGGAATAAAATCAGATGGTTTTGACGGTAGAGGTAACTATACATTAGGAATTACTGAACAAATCATATTTCCAGAAATAAATATTGATAAAGTGAAGAAAATTCAAGGTATGGATATTACCTTTGTAACTAATGCAAAAACCGATAAGGAAGCAAAAGCATTATTAACCCACTTTGGATTACCATTTAAAAAGAATTAATTAATAGTATGGCTAAAGAATCAATGAAAGCGCGTGAGCGCAAAAGAGAAGCACTTTCAGCTAAATATGCCGCTAAAAGAAAAGCTTTAAAAGAAGCCGGAGACTACGAAGCACTTCAAAAGCTTCCTAAAAACTCTTCTCCGGTAAGATTACACAATAGATGTAAGCTTACAGGAAGACCAAGAGGATATATGAGAGTTTTTGGAATTTCCAGAGTAACTTTTAGAGAAATGGCTAACGAAGGATTAATACCGGGAGTTAAAAAAGCTAGTTGGTAAAAATTAAAAAATAACAGATTTTAAAAGTAGAATTTAAATTCTATACTCTAAAATTAAATAAATATGGTTACAGACCCAATTGCAGATTACTTAACAAGAGTAAGAAATGCCATGAGAGCAGGACACAAAGTTGTTGAAATTCCTGCATCAAAAATTAAAAAAGAGATTACTAAAATTCTCTTTGATCAAGGATATATCCTTAACTACAAATTTGAAGAAGGTAGTGTACAAGGAGTTATTAAAATTGCTTTAAAATACGATAAAGCAACTAATCTTCCGGCTATCAAAAAAATTCAAAGAGCATCTAAACCGGGCTTAAGAAAATATTCCGGTTGTAAAGAACTTCCAAGAGTTTTAAATGGATTAGGTATCGCTATTATCTCAACTTCAAAAGGAGTAATGACAGATAAGAAAGCTAGACAAGAAAATGTTGGTGGAGAGGTAATTTGTTATGTTTATTAAAAAATTGAAGAAATGTCAAGAATAGGAAAAGCAATAATAAATATTCCAACAGGTACTACCATTGATTATAAAGATAATGTAGTTACAGTTAAAGGAAAAAACGGCGAGTTAAAACAAGAACTTACCGGAGGAATAACTATAAATATTGAAAATTCTGAATTAGCAGTTCAACGTCCATCCGACAGTAAAGAACATAAATCTTTGCATGGATTATACAGAGCCCTTATTAATAACATGATAGTTGGTGTATCTGAAGGATTCACCAAAAAATTGGAATTAGCGGGGGTAGGTTATAGAGCATCTAATCAAGGCCAAAAATTAGAATTGGCTTTAGGATTTTCGCATTTAGTAGTTATAGAGTTACCTCAGGAAGTAAAAGTGGAAACTTTAACTGAAAAAGGTAAAAATCCAATAATTACTTTATCTTCGTATGATAAACATTTATTAGGGATGGTTTGTGCAAAAATAAGATCACTTCGTAAACCTGAACCTTATAAAGGTAAAGGAGTTAAATTTGTAGGAGAACAAATCAGAAGAAAAGCAGGTAAATCTGCATAAAAAATTAAGTTATGGCATTAACTAAAAGAGAAAAAAGAATAAGAGTTAAAAGGAGAGTACGTAAAAATATATTCGGTACAGCTGAAAAACCTCGTTTGTCAGTTTTTAGAAGTAATAAAGAAATTTACGCTCAACTTATAGATGATAATTCTGGCAAAACTTTAGCTTACGCATCTTCGCGTCAAAAAGAAATTGCCGGAGAAAAAGGAACTAAAACTGAAATTTCTGCTTTAGTAGGTAAGAAATTAGCTGAAAATGCTAAAGTAGCCGGTATTGAAACTGTAGTTTTTGATAGAAATGGCTTCATATATCACGGAAGAGTGAAAGCCTTAGCTGATGGTGCTAGAGAAGGAGGTTTAAAATTTTAATACATTAAAAAATTATGTTAGGAATAAATAATATTGAAAGAGTAAAACCAGGTGGGTTAGAACTTGTAGATCGTTTAGTAGGTGTACAAAGAGTAACAAAAGTAACCAAAGGTGGTAGAGCATTCGGATTTTCAGCTATTGTGGTTGTAGGTGATGAAAAAGGAGTTGTAGGATTTGGTTTAGGTAAATCAAAAGAAGTAGCTAGCGCTATTTCAAAAGCTGTAGAAGATGCTAAGAAAAATTTAGTTAGAGTACCGATATTAAACGGTTCACTTCCACATGAACAATCTGCAAAATATGGCGGTGCTGATGTATTTATACGTCCAGCATCTCATGGTACAGGTTTGATTGCTGGGGGAGCAGTTCGTGCCGTATTGGAATCTGCAGGAGTTAAAGATGTACTTTCAAAATCTAAAGGATCTTCAAATCCACATAACGTAGTAAAAGCAACAGTAAAAGCACTATTAAATTTAAGAAGTGCTGAAACCATTGCACAACAAAGAGGAGTTTCACTTTCTAAAGTATTTAAAGGATAAGAACATGGCAACGATAAAAATAACTTTAAAAAGAAGTTCAATTAAAAGACCGAAAAATCAAAAGCTTACTTTAGAAGCATTAGGTTTAACTAAATTGAATAAGACCGTTGAACATGAAGCAACCCCACAAATATTAGGTATGGTTGCAGTAGTAAAACATTTAGTAACTGTTGAAGAATAATAAGATATGAATTTACATACTTTAAAACCTGCACAAGGTTCAACACATAATAGCAAGAGACTAGGTAGAGGTCAAGGAAGTGGTAAAGGAGGTACTTCTACTAAAGGTCACAAAGGAGATAAATCTCGTTCAGGACATAAAGATAAAGTAGGATTTGAAGGAGGTCAAATGCCTTTACAAAGAAGGATTCCTAAATTTGGCTTTAAGAATATCAATAGAAAAGAATATGTGGGTATTAATTTAGACACAATTCAAGGTTTAATTGATAGTAATAAAATTTCTACTGAAATCACCAAAGAAACTTTAATCCAAAATGGATTAATTTCTAAAAATGATTTAGTTAAAATTCTTGGTAGAGGAGAATTAAAATCAACCGTTAATATAACTGTTGATAAATATACTAAATCAGCAAAAGAGGCTATAGAAAAAGCCGGAGGGAAAGCTAACATCTTATAAAATAGCATGAAAGGATTTATACAGACATTAAAGAATATCTGGAGTATAAAAGAGTTAAGAGATAAACTTATTTTCACTTTTGTTCTAGTATTGGTATACAGATTTGGTACGCATGTTTCTCTTCCTGCTATCAATATGGTAGAAGTAGATAATATTCTTGAAATCTACAAAAACAATGGTGGAAACCAACAGGCTACCGGTCTGTTAGGGTTATTATCTTCATTTACGGGAGGTGCATTCAGTAAAGCATCAATTTTTGCTTTAGGTATTATGCCGTATATATCTGCTTCTATTGTGGTGCAATTAATGGGATTAGCTATACCTTATATACAAAAACTACAAAAAGAGGGAGAAAGCGGTCGTAAGACGGTTAATCAGATTACTAGGTGGTTGACAATTTTAATATGTTTAATACAAGCTCCTGCCTATTTGACATCTATTACACAAGTCTTTCTACCTATTGAGCAATTTAGAACAGCCTATTTAGTAGATCCCAATAATATTTTCTTATTTTGGGTGCCTAGTATTATAATCTTAATTTCAGGCACAATTTTTGCTATGTGGATGGGGGAAAAGATAACTGACAAAGGAATCGGTAATGGGATATCTATTTTAATTATGGTTGGTATTTTAGCAGGTTTTCCAACTGCATTTGTTCAAGAAGTTGGTGTACAAATGGGAGATACCGGAAAAGGACTTATCATGATGTTTGTAGAAGTAATTGCTTGGTTGTTAGTTATCATATTATGTATTATGTTGACTGTAGCCGTAAGAAAAGTTCCTGTACAATACGTGAGTAGAACAAAATCTGGATCATTACGTTCCATAACAAATGCGGCTAGGCAATATATACCATTAAAAGTTAATGCAGCCGGTGTAATGCCTATCATTTTTGCACAAGCACTAATGTTCATACCGGGTTTATTGGTTCGTTCTGAAACAACTACTAATACTTTTTGGGCAGGATTTAGTCAAGTATTTAGTTGGCAATATAATTTATTATTTGCCCTGTTAATAATAGTCTTTACCTTTTTCTACACAGCTATTACAATTCCTATAAATCAAATGGCTGATGATTTAAAAAGAAATGGAGGATTAATTCCACGTGTAAAACCAGGTAAAGAAACAGCTGATTATTTAGATGATGTTTTATCTAAAATTACACTACCTGGAGCTATTTATTTAGCTCTTATAGCAGTTCTTCCTGCAATAGTTAAAATTATCGGTCTCACCGCAACCGATAAATTTGCTTTATTTTTTGGTGGAACTTCTTTATTAATTATGGTAGGTGTATTATTAGATACTGTACAACAAATTAATACTTATTTATTAAACCACCATTATGATGGTTTAATGCAGTCAAGATTAAGTAGAAATCCGAATTAATATATGGCAAAACAAAAACATATAGAACAAGACGGAACTATTATTGAAGCATTGTCTAATGCAATGTTCAGAGTAGAATTAGAAAATGGCCACATTTTAACCGCACATATTTCTGGTAAAATGAGGATGCATTATATTAAACTATTACCTGGAGATAAAGTACGGTTGGAAATGTCACCCTATGATTTATCAAAAGGAAGAATAACTTTCAGATATTAAAATAGAAAGAAAAATGAAAATTAGAGCATCACTTAAAAAAAGAAGTTCAGATGATATTGTTGTAAGACGTAAAGGTCGTCTATACATTATAAACAAAAAAAATCCTAAATTTAAACAAAGACAAGGTTAATACTATGGCTAGAATTTCCGGTGTAGATTTACCAAAAAATAAAAGAGGAGTTATAGGCCTTACCTATATTTACGGTGTTGGTAAAAGTACTGCAGCTAAAGTTTTAAAAGATGCAGGAATTAGTGAGGATAAAAAAGTTTCTGAATGGAATGACGATGAAGTTAATGCTATCAGAAAATTCATTTCCGAAAACGTTAAAGTAGAAGGAGAATTACGTTCTGAAATTCAATTAAATATTAAACGTTTAATGGATATTGGATGTCAGAGAGGTATCAGACATCGTCTAGGTTTACCACTTAGAGGTCAAAGAACCAAAAATAATTCTCGTACAAGAAAAGGTAAAAGAAAAACTGTAGCTAATAAGAAAAAAGCCACTAAATAATAAATAGAAACATGGCAAAAACAGCATCAAAAACAGCTAAAAAAAGAAAAGTTAAAATTGAAGCAGTAGGAGAAGCTCATATCCAAGCCTCATTTAATAATATTATTATCTCTTTAACAAATAAAAACGGAGAAGTAATATCATGGGCATCTGCTGGAAAAATGGGTTTTAAAGGCTCTAAAAAAAATACCCCTTATGCAGCACAAATGGCAGCTGAAAATTGTGCGCAAGTTGCGTATGAATTAGGATTAAGAAGGGTAAAAGTTTTTGTGAAAGGTCCGGGAGCTGGAAGAGAATCCGCTATTCGAACTATTCATAATGCTGGTATTGAAGTTAGTGAAATCATTGATGTAACTCCTATACCACATAATGGATGTAGACCACCAAAAAGAAGAAGAGTTTAATACTATTAATATCATTCAAATTTTATAATGGCAAGATATATTGGTCCAAAAACGAAAATAGCTAGAAAATTCGGACAAGCTATTTATGGGGAAGATAAGTATTTTGAAAGAAGAAAATACCCTCCAGGACAACACGGTCCGAACAAGAGAAGAGGTGCTAAAAAATCTGAATATGCAGTTCAGTTGGCTGAAAAACAAAAAGCAAAATATACTTATGGTATATTAGAAAGACAATTTTCAAATTTGTTTGACAAGGCACAAAGAAGTAAAGGGATTACCGGTGAAGTATTATTACAATTATGTGAATCAAGACTAGATAACGTAGTTTATAGATTCGGTTTGTCTAATACTAGAGCAGGATCTCGTCAATTAGTATCACACAAACATATCACAGTTAATGGAGAGATTGTAAATATACCTTCTTATCTTTTAAAACCGGGTGATGTGATTGGAGTTAGAGAAAAATCTAAATCATTACAAGTAATTAAAGATGCTTTAGCTAATAATTCTCATAAAACTTATGAATGGTTAGTATGGAATGATGAAAAACTATCAGGAGATTTTAAAGTAGTTCCTGAAAGAATTCAAATTCCTGAAGATATCAAAGAACAATTGATAGTCGAATTATATTCTAAATAAAACAAAAAATTAGCTAAGATTTATATGGCAATTTTAAACTTTATAAAACCTGATAAGGTAATTTTAGTTGAATCAGATGATTTTAAAGGTCAATTTGAATTCAGACCCTTAGAGCCTGGATTTGGATTAACCGTTGGAAATGCTTTAAGAAGAGTTTTATTATCTTCGTTGGAAGGGTATGCTATTACATCAATAAGAATTGAAGGAGTTGAACATGAATTTTCAACTATTCCGGGTGTAATAGAAGATGTGACTGAAATCATATTGAATCTTAAAAAAGTTAGATTTAAAAATCAAATCAATAAAGGTGGAAATGAAATTGTAACAGCTCAAATATCCGGAAAATCAGAATTGACAGCCGGAGATTTAGGTAAATTTATTTCTTCTTATCAAGTTTTAAATCCTGATTTAGTGATTTGTCATATGGATAAATCAGTTAAATTTAATATAACTTTTAATATAGATAAAGGAAGAGGGTACGTACCTGCAGAACAAAATAAATCTAATCACGCTCCAATAGGAACTATAGCAATTGACTCTATTTATACTCCAATTAGAAATGTTAGTTATAGCATTGAAGATTATCGTGTAGAACAGAGAACTGATTATGAAAAGCTTATTTTAGATATTCAAACAGATGGTTCAATAACTCCTCAAGAAGCTTTAACAGAAGCAGCTAAAATATTAATTCATCATTTTATGTTATTTTCTGATGAGAGAATAACATTAGAAGCAGATGTTGTTTCATCCGCAGACACTTATGACGAAGAAGCTCTTCATATGAGACAGTTATTAAAAACTAAACTAGTTGATATGGATTTATCTGTTAGAGCTCTTAATTGTCTTAAGGCTGCAGAAGTTGAAACTTTGGGAGAATTAGTTTCCTTTACAAAATCAGATTTAATGAAGTTTAGGAATTTTGGTAAAAAATCTCTGACCGAATTGGAAGATTTAGTTTATTCTAAGAATCTGACTTTTGGTTTGGATGTTTCAAAGTATAAATTAGAAGCAGAATAATAAGAAATCATGAGACACGGAAAAAAGTTTAATCATTTAGGGAGAACTGCATCACATCGTAAAGCTATGCTTTCCAATATGGCTACTTCCCTTATTCTTCATAAAAGAATTAACACAACTGTTGCTAAAGCTAAAGCATTAAGAACGTATATAGAACCATTATTAACTAAATCTAAAGAAGACACTACTCATAATAGAAGAACGGTTTTTAGTTATCTTCAGAGTAAAGAGGCGGTTACTGAATTATTTAGAACAGTAGCAACCAAAATTTCTTCTAGAAATGGTGGATATTGTAGAATAATTAAAACTGGTTTTAGGCTAGGAGATGGTGCAGATACAGCTCTTATTGAATTAGTGGATTTTAATGAAACCTATAATTCAGGAGAATCTAATAAAAAAGTAACTAGAAGAAGTCGTCGTTCAACTAAAAAGGCGGATTCTGCAGAATCAACATCTGAAGCTGTAGTTAATGAAACTAGTGAAGTTGAATCTGAGAATAAATCAGATGAAACAAAAGAATAAAAAATAAATTCAATTTAAAAAAAAGCAGGTTTTTAAACCTGCTTTTTTATTTTATACTTATCCCTTTTACTTACATAGATTTACAAATCGATTAATTATAGATCAACATATTAGTATCTATTCATTAAAGACTTATATATAATAGATAAAATAATTAATTGAAACTATATTATTATTTATAAACGTTTAAATATGGCAGTATTTGAATAAAATAGATTAAAAGGTCTTTTACATTAATAATAAATTAAATTATATTAAAATAAAATACTCTATGCAGGTCAAAACTGAATATTTAATCTAATATTTTTATTTAAATGTTTCACTTATAAATTAATAAAATCATGCTTTATAAGTTGGTTTTAAAGCTTTTAAAATTATTTTAGATACTTAAAAACAACTAATTATATTATATAAATAGTAAATGGAAACAAAAATATAACTTAGAAAGTAGTAGGGTTAGGGTTTAAATACTTTTAAATAAAAAAAGCCTCTTAATATATAAGAGGCTTTTTTATATCATTAGTTTTTTTATTCAGAATCAAGTAATTTGAAAACCACTCTTCTGTTTTCTTTATTTTTCCATTCAGGACATTTAGAAGCAGGTTTACATTCAGGATATTTAGGGTTAGTGAATCCCATACCTTTACCTGTTAATTGATAAGGAGGCACACCTTTAGAAACTAAATATTTAATCACAGAAGTTACCCTTCTTTTTGATAGATTAAGATTGTAAGCATCTGTTCCTCTAGCATCAGTATGTCCTTCAACTAAAAATCTTGTACCTTGACCGTATTTAATTATAATATCAGCTACTTGATCTAAAATAGGTTGCGATTCTAAAAGAATTTTGTCTGAATCAAGATTAAACTGGATACCTCCCATAGTTGCAATAAGTGGATTAATAGCATCCTCAGCAAGTTTTTGCGGTTCAGGACATCCATCGTTTGATGCAGGACCAGGGAAAGTAGGGCATTTATCATATAAGTCAATAATACCGTCCATATCTACGTCTAAAGCTCTACCGGAACCATCAACACGAGCACCTTTAGGAGTGTCTAATTCTCTATCCCAATCATCACAAACACCGTCATCATCTTTATCCCCAAAAACACAAACTTCTAATTGTTGTTGACTTGCTACATCATTGATTTTTGTAAACATTTCACGTAATGGATCAACCCAACCTAAATATTCATTATGTTTTCCTATTTTATACGTTACTCCCAAAGATGTTGTTAGGAAGTTATCGGATTTACTTCCTTTATGCAAATCAGCGTAATGACCGTTATTACCGGAACCATCAAATAGTTCATCACCAGTAATAATGTATATAGCTCTCACTGATGCATCCCATCTTTTGTTAATTTTATATGTTAATCCGGTACCCACCTGAGCAAAAATAGACTTAAGGCCCATATCTTCATCAGCCATAGTTTCATAAACGGTTGAACCTTTTTCTAAAAATTTAGTTTTAGCTTTATATTGTATTGTTCCTAAACCGGCATATGCATGTAGGGCCCATCTGTAAGGAGATCTGTTGTCAATTCTTCTAAATAAAGAAGAAACGTTTAAATCTCCTAAAACGCTTAATGCGAAATAATTAGTTTTAGCGTCTACTTTATTTGAACCATACCCCTGCTTGGTTTCACCAAACTGACCTAATAAACTTAATCCAAAGACATGTGAAATTTGTTTATTTATTGAAGCTTGAAAATCATATCCAACTCTCCATTTGCTAGATGCCCCGTTATCTACAGAGGTAAAGTCAGATGTAATTAACCACGGAACACCTCCATATATAGATACAGACCAGTCATTAAATTGCTTTTGATCATTAGTAAACTTTACATAATCATCAGTGAAATTACTACTATCTACATTTTGAGCTTGTACATTTAAGCATGTACAAATAACTGCTAGTAAAAATAGAATACATTTTTTATTCATAACTATAATTAATTAGTAAGTATATTAAGTCTTCTCCTATACAAAATGATTGAAGGTTGTAAAATTATCAAAATTTTTTAAATAAAAAAATATATTAAAGCAGTTCATATAAAATTTTTTTTGAAAAATTTCTTTTTGAAATATGACTAATATGAGGTATATTTAAAGAAGCAGAGTAAAATGTTATAGAATTAAAATATATTATATCAATATCTATAGTTCTATCCTCATATTTTCCGCTAAAATAACTGTCATTAATTCTACCTAATGATCTTTCAATTTCTTTAATAGATTTTAAAAGTTTAATAGGGGACAAATCGGTACTAACGATAATTCCAATATTTAGATAATTATTTGACGAATAATAATCTTCAGGTTCAGATTCGATTATTTTGGTTTTTTTCAAAATTAAACCAATTTTAGAATCTATTAAATTTATAGCTGATGTTATATTATTTTTTTTATTTCCTAAATTGCTGCCTAGTAACAAAGTAACCTTATTCATCTACTAATTAATTATTTGTTAATAGAAAGAAATGAAAAAATTTATCATTCAAGTATTGGCAACCATTGTTGGTATTGTGTTGTTAACCAGTATAGTTGTATTTAGCTTGATTTTAATAAATATTATAGCATTTATTCCATCTAAATTTGTTGTTAAAGATAAATCAATTTTAGAAATAAATCTAAACAATTCCATTTTGGAATCCTCAAATGATCGAGAAGTACCAATTTCATTAATAAATAATGTTAAGCATGTTTATTTAAAAGATATTTTAGATGTAATAAATCATGCTAAAACAGATGATAAAATAGAAGGAATAAGTCTTAAATTATCCAATATAAATGCAGGATACTCACAAATAGCAGAAATTCGTCAAGCCTTGCTAAATTTTAAAGAAAGTAAAAAGTTTATATACTCATATAGTAATGAATGTGATCAAAGATCATATTATTTATCTTCTGTGGCCGATTCTCTATACATTAATCCAAATGCAAGTATAGAGTTGGCAGGTTTATCTGCAGAAGTTTTATTTTATAAAAATTTAGGACAAAAGTTTGGAGTAAATTTTGAAGTTATAAGACACGGTAAATATAAATCAGCCGTTGAACCGTATCTTAGAGATAATCTTTCAGAAGAAAATAGATATCAGTTAAAAAATTTGTTACAGAATTTTTGGAATAAAATATCATCTGATATAATCTCTTCAAGAAAAATTACTAACGAGAGTTTAAATAAATCAGTAGATAGTTTATATGGTTTTATTCCAGAATTAGCATATAAAAATAGATTAGTAGATAGGTTGATCTATGAATCCCAATATGATAATTTAATTAAGAAGAGATTAGGTTTGTCAGATGAAGATTCCATTAATAAAATATCTTTGGAACAATATAAAGAATTTACAGAAGATGTTTCATTTATTAATGATAAAATAGCCATATTATATGCATCAGGACAAATATATACAGGTAAAGGAGACACAGAGGTTTACTCCAAAACGTTTATCAATCTTATTAATGAAATAAAAAATGATGATGATATTAAAGCAGTAGTTTTACGAGTAAATTCACCGGGTGGAAGCGCGAATGCTTCTGCTGAAATTTTGTATGAATTATATGAGCTAAAAAATAAAAAACCTTTAATAGTATCATTTAGTGATTTAGCAGCCTCCGGAGGCTATTATATTTCAATGGCTGCTGATAAAATTTATGCCCAAGATAATACGCTAACAGGATCCATAGGCGTTTTAGGCATGATTCCGGATGTTAAAAAATTAGCCAATACTATTGGTATTACTTCAGACTATGTTTCGACAAATTTAAACTCTAATTATTATTCAATTACCCGGGGAACATCTAAAGGATTCAAAGAAATAATGAATAAGGGGATTACTATAACATATAAAAAATTTGTTAATGAAGTAATGAAGGGTAGACATATGACCTATGCTCAAGTAGATTCGGTAGGACAAGGTAGAATATGGAGCGGAAGGGATGCATTAGAAAACGGTTTGGTAGATGAAATCGGCGGTTTCAATGAGGCTATTGAATATGCTGCAAAGAAAGCAGGGGTAACATCTTATAATTTAGTTTCCTATCCGGAAGAAAAAACCAATTGGGATCTTATAGTAAATATGTTTACCTCTGATGACAATGATTTGAATCAATCGGGTATAATAGAAAACCTTATTAAATATGAATTAGGTAAGGATCATTATAAATTATATCAAAAAATAAAAAATATAGAAAGTAATCAAGGAATAATGTACTTAATGCCGTATGATGTAGAAATTAAATAACGGATAAAAAGTCTTGAATAAAAATATTCTAACTAATATATCATTTTCAATAAAGATGTTATATCTTTGCAAAACTTAAAAGTTTGAGAAAAGTATTTTTATAATTTTTTCGAGAATTTATTCAACCAAATAGTACAATTATTTAAAAGTTAAATGGGATTATTTGATTTTCTTACACAAGAAATAGCAATTGATTTGGGTACAGCAAATACCCTAATCATTCATAATAATAAAGTAGTAGTAGACAGCCCTTCTATAGTAGCAATAGATAGAAGAACCATGAAGCCTATTGCAGTCGGAGAGATAGCTAAGCAAATGCAGGGGAAAACGCATGATGATATAAAAACTATTAGACCTTTAAAAGATGGTGTAATAGCTGATTTTGGCGCGTCCGAGCATATGATCAGGGAATTTATAAAACAAATTCCGGGAATAAAAGGAAAAATTTTTAATCCTTCATTGAGGATGGTCATTTGTATACCTTCAGGTATTACAGAGGTTGAAAAAAGAGCAGTAAAAGATTCTGCAGCTAAAGTAAATGCTAAGGATGTAAAATTAATTTATGAGCCTATGGCTGCAGCTATCGGAGTTGGAATTGATGTAACACAGCCTAAAGGTAATATGATTATAGACATAGGGGGAGGAACTACTGAAATAGCAGTTATAGCTTTGGGAGGAATTGTTTGTGATAACTCTATTAAAATTGCAGGAGACGTATTTAATAATGATATCTTATATTATTTAAGAACTCATCATAATTTGTTTATCGGAGAAAAAACAGCAGAACACATTAAAATGGAGGTAGGTTCAGGACTTGAAGAACTGGATAATCCCCCTGAAGATCTACCAGTTCAAGGTAGAGATTTAATTACCGGTAAACCTAAAGAAATTATGGTTAATTATAAAGAAATGGCCAGAGCTCTAGATAAATCAATTTTAAGAATCGAAGATGCTATCATGGAAACTTTATCAAGAACACCTCCGGAATTATCTGCAGATATCTATAATACCGGTATATATTTAGCAGGAGGAGGGGCTTTACTTAGAGGTCTCGATCAAAGAATAGGAAGGAAAACAGGGTTACCTGTTTTCATAGCTGACGATCCATTGAGAGCAGTTGTGAGAGGTACTGGAATTGCACTAAAAAATATTGAAAAATTTGAGAATTTTTTAATCAAATAATAAATTATTCTTAAGATAAAACTTATTAATGTCTGTATTGATAAATTTTCTATCAAAAAATAGTAGATTCCTGCTATTTCTATTTTTGCAGATATTAGCTCTTTTTTTTACGTTTAACAGAAATGTTTATCATAATTCGATACTAGAAGAAAAAATAATTTCATTCACCGGTTATGTAGATTCTAAAATATCTTATTTAACGTACTATATAAATCTCAAAAAGGAAAATGAACGTCTAATAGAAGAGAATAAAGAATATAGAAATAAATTTCTAGGGAAAACCGGAAAAATTAAGCCTGAGTTTTTTGCTATGTTAGATTCTACAAAATATAAGCAAAAATATTATTATACCACTGCTGATATAATATCAAACTCAATTACAAGGTCAAATAATTATTTAATTATAGATCGAGGGATAGATCAAGGTGTTAGTCCGGAAATGGGCGTTGTTACCTCAACCGGCGTTGTAGGAATGATTATTAATTGTACGAAAAATTATTCCAAAGTTATTTCCATTCTTAATAGGAATACCAGGATAAATGCCAGATTAAAATCAAGTAAATATTACGGTACATTATTATGGCAGGGAGAAGATCCCAGAATCATGCATTTATCAGATATACCTAAATATGTAGGTGTAAAGATAGGAGATACTATTGAAACGGATGGAAAATCTAAAATATATCCTGAAGGTATATTAATTGGAAGAGTGAGCAGTAAATCCATAGATGAGGAGACCGGTAATTGGAATATTTCAGTTGAATTATTTCAAGATATGGGAAATATACAAAAAGTATATGTAGTGGATAAACTGGATAGAGAAGAAATTAAAAGTTTGAAAGATTCTATAAATTAATAATGCTTAACAGATACACATTAATAAATCTCATCTTAATTCCCATCTTACTATTATTGCAAGTTTTTGTATTTAATAATATCTATTTTTTCCATAAATATAATCCTATCATATATATTATTTGGATCATTTTTTATCCATATGATAAATCTTTTAATTATCTTTTTTTAATTTTTTCATTCCTTTTGGGATTTGGAATTGATTGTTTTATGGACACCGGAGGCGTTAATGCTTTCTCATCCGTATTAATTTCTTATATAAGAAATACAGTACTTCGATATATCTTAGATTTAGATCGAGAAATGAAAATATTAAACTTTTCAGATTTAAATTTCCTTCAATTACTATCGTATATAATAATAATTATATTAATTCATCATTTAAGTCTTTTTATTTTAGAAAGTTTTAAAATATCTATGATATTAGATGTAATAGAAGACGCTCTTATAACATCAGTATTTTCATTTTTATTTATCATTATAATTTACGCTTTCTTTAAAAATAAGATCGGATAGTGAAAAAATTTCAGATTATAATAGGGGTGTTGATTTTCTTAGCGTTACTGTTTATCGCGCGTATATCCTACCTACAATTATTTACAGAAAAATATAAGCTTAACGCAGCAAATACTTCAATAAAAGCAGAATATCAAATTCCATTACGGGGATATATAATGGACAGAAATGGTAAAATATTAGTAGGAAATACTCCTTCCTATGAGTTGACTTTTACCCAATCACAGATGGAAAAAAATTTTGATACCTTAGGTTTTTGCAAATTAGTTAATATTTCGAAAGCTGATTTCATAAAAAAAATCAAAAGTATTAAATCTAATAAGAAAATTTATAATAACCTGGTTCCTATGACCTTTATGAAAGGTCTGACAAGTGAAGATTTAGCCAGAATACAAGAAAAACTTTTTAAATATAATGCATTTTCAATTGTTAGAACTCCTGAAAGAAATTACTTGGTCCATTCTGCAGGAAACATATTGGGTTATATTAATGAAGTTAATGAAAAATATATAAAATCAGATTCATCTTATTACATGCCCGGTAATTTAGCTGGTATGACAGGAGTAGAAAAATCGTATGAAAAATATTTACGAGGAATAAAAGGAATTAAGTATATACAAAAAGACAGAAGATTAAGAAGTATAGGCTCATATAAGGATGGAGAGTATGACCAGCAAATGCATAGTGGTAAAGATATAACACTCTCAATTGACTATGATTTACAAAATCTGGCAGAAAAATTGTTAGTTAATAAAAGAGGCGGTATAGTAGCTTTAGATCCCAATAATGGAGAAATATTGGTTATGGCCTCAGCTCCCGTTATTGATCCTTCAGTATTTGTAGGAAGAGATAAGAATAAACATATATATTCTCTTCAAATGGATTCAATGAATAAGCCAATGTTTGATCGAGCAGCTCAAGCAGCATATCCTCCAGGATCTACTTTTAAATTGATAAATGGTTTAGCTGCTTTACAAATGGGAGTAATAGATGAAAAAACAACCTTTATATGTAAGCATGGTTTTCATTATGGAAACAGGAAGATAGGTTGCCACTGTGGATATTTTTACACTCCTATTGCTATGGATAAAGCTATTCAAAAATCATGTAATAATTTCTTTGCAGAGGCTTACGTAAGAATACTTAACAAGTATCCGGGTAACATTGAAAAAAGTATTGATGAATGGAGTGATATAGTTAAAAGTTTTGCCGTCGGTGAATTTATGCATAATGATTTAGCAGTGGGAAGTAGAGGAAACATTCCGGATGCTAATTATTATAATAGACGTTACGGAAAGGATAAATGGAATATCTATACTATAATTTCGAATTCAATAGGGCAAGGTGAAGTTTTGGCAACTCCATTACAAATCGCAAATTATACGGCTGTTATTGCCAACAGAGGATTTTTTTACACCCCTCATATTGTAAAAGCTATTGATGGAAAACCGATAACAGATCCTCAATTTACTGTACCCAAACAAGTAAAAGTCGAGAAAAAATATTTTGATATTGTTAATAAGGGAATGAGTATGGTAGTTTTATCGGGTACAGGTCATAGGATTTTTACCAATACATTTAGTCAGGAAGGAAAAACAGGTACCTCGCAAAATCCTCATGGAAAAGATCATTCCATATTTGTCTTAATAGCTCCCGTAGATAAACCAAAAATAGCAATTGCTGTAGTCGTTGAAAATGGAGGTTCTGGAGCAACTTATGCCGGACCCATGGCCTCTCTACTTGCAGAAAAATATCTTACCGGAACCATTGAAAGAAAATCAATGGAGGAAAGCATCATAAAATCTGATTTCAGTAATGAATATTTGAGACAATGGAACGATTATTTAAAAAGAACAGGAAAATATGTTCCAAATAATTTACCTCAAGCTTTAAAAGATAGTATAAATAAGATTAATTCGAATAAAAAACTATCCTTAAAAGAAAAGCAACGATTAATACAAAATATAATTAATCAGGGAGAAGCAGCAAAAAAATTAGATAATTTTATTGGTGATTAAAAAATGAATAAAATTTTTAGGGGAGTAGATGGTTTAATGTTATTTTTATATTTGCTTATAGCCTTATTTGGTATCGCAAATATATACAGCGTTGATAGTTCCAGTGGTACTAAACAATTCATCTGGCTGTTAATATCTTTAACAGTAGGAACTTCAACCTTTCTTGTTCGTCCTAAATTTTTTGAGAATTTTGCGGGCTTATTTTACTTATTTGGCTTATGTTTACTTACCGGTGTTTTACTGTTTGGAAGCTATGTTAATGGAGCTAAAGCCTGGTATCGAATTGGAGGTTTCAGTTTACAACCGGTAGAATTAGCTAAAATTTCCACAGCATTAATGTTAGCTAATTACGTAGATTCTCCTAATTTTAATATTAAAAATAATCAATCATTAGGAATAGCATTTCTAATTATATTTATTCCCATAGTATTAATTTTGCTGCAACCCGATGTAGGATCCATTTTAGTGTTTACTGCTTATTTTATCGCTTTATATAGAGAAGGAATGACAGGATGGTTGTTCATCATTGGTTTTTATTTTGCGATTTTATTTCTGACTTCCATTTGGGTTCCATCATGGATCGTTATTTTAATATTAACACTTTTACTATTTCTATTATTATTCTTGCTTAGAAAGAAAATTAAATGGAATCAACACTTTAATATTTTATTTATCATAGTATTTGTACTAATATCAAGTGTTATAAGCATATCCTCACCGTTTATATTCGAGCATTTACCAAAGCATCAAAAAGAAAGAATATTAGTACTATACGAAGGAGAAAAAAAATACAGAGATACCGCAGGATATAATTTGCTTTATTCTAAAACAGCCATAGGATCGGGAGGTTTCTGGGGTAAAGGATATAAACAAGGTAGTGTTACAGCAGGTAAATTTGTACCGGAGCAACAGACTGACTATATATTTTGTACAGTGGGCGAAGAATGGGGATTTGTAGGATGTACCCTATTGATCGGGCTTTATACTTGTTTAATAGCAAGAATATATTATTTGGCAGAAACACAGAAAAGCGCATTCTCCAGAGTTATGGGATATTCATTAGCTTCCATATTATTTATGCATTTTTTAATTAATATAGGAATGGTCATAGGATTGTTTCCAACCGTAGGAATCCCATTACCTTTCTTTAGTTATGGTGGTAGTTCACTATTAGGATTTTCTTTATTTATTTTTATATTTTTGCGCTTGAATTATTCTGACAAAAATAGCCTTATCTAAATATCCATTGGTATTAACTAATTTTTGACCATTTGATTTTATTCTTATGATATTTTAAGAAGAATTTTCTTATAGCTTGATTTTTTTCCTTTGTAAGATCAGGATCATCTTGTAATAAATGATCAACACATGATTTAGATAATGATACTATTACCTTATCATGAATCAAATCTGTTTTTTTAAAATCAATGGTACCGCTTTGCTGAGTTCCTAAAATATTACCGGGTCCTCTTAATTCCAAATCCACTTCAGATATTCTAAATCCGTTGTTTGTTTCACACATTGTTTTAATCCTTTTCTGTGCATCATTCGATAGCTCTGATTTGGTCATCAAAATACAATAGGATTGTTCAGCACCTCTACCCACTCTTCCTCTTAATTGATGCAATTGAGATAATCCGAATTTCTCTGCACTTTCAATAACCATAACACTTGCATTCGGAACATTTACTCCCACCTCAATAACAGTAGTGGCAATCATAATTTGCGTCTGATTATTGACAAATCGTTGCATTTCATATTCTTTATCCGCTGCTTTCATTTTCCCGTGTACGATGCTTATTTGATAATCAGGCATTGGAAAATCTCTGACTATACTTTCATATCCATCCATAAGATCCTTATAATCTAGAGTTTCACTTTCTTCTATAAGGGGATATACAATATAAACTTGTCTGCCTTTTTTAATTTCATTTTTCAAAAAGCCAAAAACTGATAGCCTGTTTGAATCTGTTCTATGATAGGTTTTAATTTCTTTCCTTCCACTTGGTAATTCATCAATTATAGATACATCCAGATCACTATAATAACTCATGGCCAGTGTTCTCGGTATAGGAGTAGCTGTCATCACTAATATATGCGGAGGTATCGCATTTTTCCCCCATAATCGAGAGCGTTGTTCAACCCCAAATCGATGTTGTTCATCAATTATAGCTAAACCTAAATTTTTAAATTGTACCTTTTCTTCAAGTAAAGCATGTGTACCTACCAATATATTTATTTTTCCCGACAGTAATTCTTGATGAATTAGTTTTCTTTCCGAAGTCGAAGTTGATCCCGTTAGTAGATGGACAGAAATATTCATTTCATCAACCAATTTACAAATGCTTTTATAATGTTGAGCGGCTAAAATTTCAGTGGGAACAATCATACAAGCTTGAAATCCATTATCAATAGCTAAAAGCATGGATAAGAGAGCGACCATCGTCTTTCCACTTCCTACATCACCTTGCAATAACCTATTCATTTGAATATTTCGGCTAAGGTCTTTACGAATTTCTTTAATTACTTTTTTTTGGGCATTTGTTAATTGAAACGGAAGATGAAAATTATAAAATTCATTAAAATGATGTCCGACATTAGAAAAAGGATTTCCTAAATTTATACGTTGTCTATAAATTTTTTGTAATCCAAAACCAAGTTGAAAAAAAAACATTTCTTCAAATTTCAACCTGTATTCGGCCTGTTGTAATTCAACGTAAGAATTTGGAAAATGAATTTGTTGATAAGCTTTTTTACGAGAAATTAACTTATAATTTACTAAAATTTCTTGCGATAAGTTTTCCTCTATTTGATCATCAATAGCGACTAAAATTTCCCTAATTGATTTTTTAAAAAAACGTTGATTGATCCCTCTTTTTTGTAATTTTTCCGAGTTTGAATAAATTGGTTCTAAAACTATAGGAGCTAATTTTGCATCATTCATTTTTTCGATTTCCGGATGCGCAAGGGTTAATTTTCCATTAAAAGAATTTACTTTACCAAATAATAAAACTTCTTCATGTAAAGGAATGCTTTTTACTAACCAATTCGTTACATTGAACCAAATAAGTTCTAATTTTCCGGTACTATCTTCAAATATACCTGTTAATCTACTTTTCTTGTTAAAAGTAGTTTCTTTTAAAGATATTATTTTACCTCTTAATTGAATTTCAGCAGAAGAAGAGCCTAATTGATTTACTTTATAAATTTTACTTTTATCCACATATTTAAAAGGAAAATAATTAAGTAAATCCTCGCATGAGTGTATATTAAGCTGTTTTTTTAATAAGTTCGCTTTTTCAGTTCCTATACCTTTAACATATTCAATAGAAGATTGAAGATATAATGCACTCATATTACAAAATTAAGAAACTGATCTTACTATAACTAGCAATAGAGATATAAATTAATTGAAATTTACTATTTAAAGAAAACACATAAGAAGGGAATATTTCCCTTCTTATGAGAAAGTATATATTTGGGTATCTTATTTAATTAAATTATTGATATCAGATATTTTAGAAGTAATTTTTAAAATTTTATTTTTTTGATCTACTAAAATTAGAGTAGGGGTACCGGTTATATTTAGTTCTTTTACAAATTTACTATCCCAGTATATTAAATCTGAATCGTTTAACCATGAAGTTTCTTTAATAGCATTTTGCCAATCCTCTTTGTTATAATCAACAGAAAGGGCTATAATTTCACCACCCGATTTTTTAAAATTTTCGTAAAACTGTTTAACATATGGCATTTCTTGTTGGCAATGACTACACCACGAGGCCCATACCATAATTAGTTTATATTTAGTTTTAATGTCATATAAATACGTATACTTATCGTTTAATTTTTGCGTAAATTTTATGTTTGGAATTATTTTTCCTTCCTTTATAGAATTATTGTCTTGAATTGTTTTTTTAAGTTCCGCACTTATTTCGCATGTTAGTGATTCAGCTCTTTTCATATATTTATCAGTAAGATTTACTAAACCATATCCATTTAGAAAATTGATAGTTGCGGATAATATCTCTTGTCCCCTGCTTGTTTCTTCACCAACTTCATCCAACAAAACTTCTATAGCTTTATCAATTTTATTTTCCCAATCTTTTTGAGAAGTGGCTCCTATTGCAGACAGTTTAAAATAATTATATAAAAGAGATTTACCAACACCGGAAGTTTCAAATTCTTGTCCGGCATTTTTAAAATGATCTAAAATTAAATTTTTATTAGAAATAGCATCGCCGTTTCCTATTTCAGTATTTTTAATTAGATCTGAAGTTTTTAAATAATAGGATAAAAATGGAAATTCTGAAATATCAGGTTCATTCATTTCAGATATTCTTTGAATTTCATTATTTAAGGGTAAATAAAAATCATCTTTAGAATTATAATAAAAATTTATATTTTGTAATTGAGGAAGAATAGAATTTTTTTTAATGTCATAGTTTAAATAATTTTGATAACGTTCATTAATTTGATTACCCGGTATATTTATAATAAATTCATCATTTGTAGTAATTGATGCGCTAAAATCTATATCGGTATTATCAGAGATGAATATGTAATTCTTCTTGGCATCCAGTAATGAAATTTCAATTATACCGGAATAGTTATCTTTAACAGGAATTGAAAAAGATCCATTTGAATTTGTAGTTATGTTTCCTATTAAAATATCATCAAATGCTCTATCTATTTTTACTAATATTCTTTTATTAGAATAATTGGCAATAGTACCTTTAAATGTAAATTGAGCTTGAGCTATTAAGCTTATTAGAACTAATAAGAATGTAATTGAAATTTTTTTCATAAAAAAAGCCTTGTTATTTATTTAACAAGGCTAATTTATGAAATTTAAATCTTTATACAGATTTAATTCTTTTCTTTTTAAAGATATAAAACATTATAAAAATAGCACTTATTAATAAAAAAGGCACTATAAAATTAATTGGAGTTGAGTTTGGTTCCATTATACCTATCCCACCACCATAGGCTACTACTTCACCTTCGGCGTTTGGAATTGGAGGTACTTCTTCCGTTTCAACTACAACTTGCAAAATATTGTAAGCAAAAGATTGATTATAAACTAAAGCTATGAATATTATGGAAAATAATTTTTTCATTTCAATTTTACTTTATTATTTAACTATTTTTTTAGTTACTTTCTCACCAGTAATTTTATTAGTCACTACTATAACGTACAAAGATGACGATGTAGTATGAATAGGTAGCAAATAATCATTTTGGGTATCGATATTTGTTTCTGTGGAAATTAACTGACCTAAAACGTTAAATATAGTTACTTCTGCTTTTTTCCAATTTTGATCAAAGTGAATTTTATATTCATTTCCGGTCTTATAAATAGTTGTTAAACTATTTAAAGTAGTAATGTCTTCATTTCCTAAAGTTCCAGGCTCTTTCCAGAAAATTTCAAATCTGTCGTTAGTTGATTCATTAAGAGTTACAGAATAGGTAAAATTAGAATCAATTTCTTTAATAACTTTTAATTGTTTATCATGAAAATAAAATTTTGCATTAGGATTATCAAAGTTATTTTTTCCTTCTTCTTTTATAGGGTTCATGTTATACTTAAGTTCTGATTTAAAGGTAAATTCTTTTCCTTTATCCAGAGTATTAACAGTTACACCTACTGGAACAGCAACTTTAGAAGAATTATCCGAGTTAATTACATTAATATATAATTCAGTATCTTCATAGCCGGGGTATTTTCCACCATTTATAGATTCCGGTATGGTATAGATATTGGTAGACACATCATTATCATTTTCTGTATTGGATTTGATTTTAGCTTCAAATTCATTTAATTCTCCGGTGATCAAATTTGGACCGGCTGCAAGATATGTGTTACCATAGAAAGTTTTACCGGAAACTAATTCAAGATTTAATTGATATAGATCTTGTGAATTAGATTTTGATCGTGTACCCCATACTTTTCCCTTATTGAATTCATATTTGGATTGTTCAAATGTTTGAGGTTTACTATCTTTATATAAATCAACTTTTACGTAGTCACTTTTCGCTTTGATGAAAAAATTAGTCATTGGAGGGATAATTCTTATATCATCACCAATTATTTGTCCATTACTATCAAATGTAAACATTTGTGTTTTTCCTTCATATCGGGTAGTTCCATCCACAATTTTATTAGTGATTGGTCCATCACTTGCGCCTCCTATTATGTTTGGAATTTGATCTTTAAGTAATATAGTTATGTCAATATTGGAAGTATAAGGATTTACCATACGCAACATCCTATCCCAGTATCGGTTTGAATTTAACACTTCATCAGTAGTAGTTTTAGTAAATTTAATAGTAGAAGCAAACGGGTCATCCAAATAAGTCCAGTAATATAATCCATAAGGATTTTTAGCATTATTTCCAATATTATAGCCTGTAGCAACTCTACTACTTATAGGTACAGATAAGTCTGCTGCAGAAGCTGTACCTCCGTCAGTAGGTTTAGTGCCCGCAACATAAGGAGTTCCTTGAAATGAAATTACACCATCAAAATTTGATCCGGTATTATACAATTCTTTTCTAAAAGAATAATATTTTCCGGGAACAAAATTTTCATCTTTTTGAAATGGATCGTATCTAAATCGATCTTCTCTCCATGTAAATAAAGGGTGACGATTCCATCTAGAGCTATTTTTACAATTATTATTAATATAAAATAGCCCACAAACAAGCTCTGGTTTTAGTTGATTATTAGTTAAATCACCTGAGAAATTATCATAGGTATATTTGATAAAAGGTATACCGAAAAGAACCTCACCGGAACCATAATCATATAGATGTTTTTGAATAGTAACACCTCCAACAGTACTTTTATTGTTTACGATTATTAATTGACCATAGTTTTTTTCATCGTCATAAGTTATAACAAACTTATTTGGATCTCCATTATTTTTTAGAGTACCTTCTGATATTTTAACATTACCTTTATTAGTAAATACATCAGAACTATTGTCTATGGTTATATCTCCAGTACTAAATAAAGTCGTACCTGGACTCACAAAGAACTTAGCACCGTTAGTGGTGGTTATTTGTGAATTGCTTGCAATACAACCCAGTACAAAAAGCAAGGGTATAAATTTCATTTTCATTTATTAAGCATTTATTAGTTAAATTTATTTATTAAATATAATATATACTAGTAGTGCAAATATAAATAAAAATATTATTCGCAAGTCTTTTTTTTTTATTTTATTGATTTGTGTTTCGTTAACGCAACAAATTTATCCATATCTATAAGTAAATTTCCGTTATAATTGTCAATATCATAACTAATTTTAGAAAATAGGTTTTCAGAGATACTTCGCAACCCTCTTGCCCCTAAACCTAAAATTCTGGTTTCTTTTACAATTTCTTTTAATACGTCATCGGTAATGGAAAGATTGATTCCATCTAATTTAAATAGTGCCTGATATTGTTTGATTATTGCATTTTTAGGTTTAGTAAGAATTTGTAACATAGCCTCATCATCCAATGGCTCTAAATTAGTTATTACAGGGAATCTTCCTAATAGTTCGGGAATAAGTCCGAAAGTTTTTAAATCGGTAGCATTTACCTGAGATAAAATGTGTTCTTCTTCAAGTGTTTTTTCATCCGTTTTGCTGAAACCTATCGTGTTTTTATTTAGTCTGTTTGAAATAATTTTATCAATACCTGAAAAAGCTCCCCCTGCAATAAATAAAATATTTTGTGTATTTACTTGAATGTATTTTTGATCGGGGTGTTTTCTGCCGCCTTGAGGAGGAACATTAATAATACTTCCTTCTAAAAGTTTTAATAAAGCTTGTTGCACTCCTTCCCCGGAAACGTCGCGGGTTATACTTGGATTATCGCTTTTTCGACTAATTTTATCTATTTCATCTATAAAGACTATACCTTGTTCAGCCTTTTCAACGTTATAATCAGCAGCTTGTAATAATCGACTTAATATACTTTCAACATCTTCACCCACATATCCGGCTTCTGTTAAAACAGTTGCATCAACTATAGTAAAAGGAACATCCAAAAGTTTAGCAATTGATTTGGCAATTAGAGTTTTTCCGGTTCCTGTTTCACCAACCATCAATATGTTGGATTTTTCAATTTCAACCTCCCTGTCAACTTCTAAAGAATGTGCTAACCTTTTATAATGATTGTAAACGGCAACAGATAACGTTTTTTTTGCGTTTTCTTGACCTATTACGTATTGATCTAAAAATTCTTTTATTTCTTTAGGTTTTTTTACTTGCAATTCAAAATTGCTGTCGTCTTTAAAATTTTCTTCCTGTATAACAATGTTATGTGCTTGTTCAATACAATCATTGCATATATGTCCGTGAAGTCCGGCAATTAATAGTTGAACTTCAGATTTTTTTCTTCCGCAAAAAGTACATTTTTGTTCCATAAGCTTTAATAAAGCTGATATTAATTTAAAATTCAGGTTTCAAAATTAATTTATTAATTAAAATTGAAACCTGAAAAATATTTTTTAGTTTATATTATTAAAGAAAATAACTACGATTACTTTTTATATAAAGTATTTTTAACAGCGGTTATTACTTGGTTCACATTCGGATACCATTTAGAAAATAAAGAAGAAGAGTAAGGGGCTGAAGTATCAGCAGTTGTAATTCTTTTTATAGGTGCATCCAAATAATCAAAAGCTTTTTGTTGTACCATATAAGCAATTTCACTTGCAACAGATGCAAAAGGCCATTCTTCAATTAATAATACCAAACGATTGGTTTTCTTAACGGAATTTATAACGGTGTCATAATCCAAAGGTCTAACAGTTCTTAAATCTATAACTTCTGCGTTTATGCCTTCTTTTTCAAGTTCAGCAGCAGCTTGTAAAGCAACTTTCATTATTTTACCAAAAGAGACTATAGTTACATCGGATCCTGGTTTCTTGATGTCTGCAACACCTATAGGGATAAGATATTCATCTTCAGGAATCTCCATTTTGTCGCCATACATTTGCTCAGATTCCATGAAAATAACAGGGTCATTATCTCTAATAGCGGATTTCAATAATCCTTTGGCATCATAAGGATTGGAAGGTACGATAACCTTTAATCCGGGACAATTCGCAAACCAACTTTCAAACGCTTGAGAGTGAGTAGCTCCTAACTGTCCGGCTGAAGCGGTTGGACCACGAAATACGATTGGTACATTCCATTGACCACCGGTCATTTGATAAATTTTAGCTGCATTATTTATGATTTGGTCGATAGCAACCAAGGAAAAATTAAATGTCATAAATTCTACAATAGGACGGCATCCATTCATGGCTGCGCCAACACTAATTCCGGTAAAACCACTTTCTGCAATAGGGGAATCAATGACTCTTTTGGCACCGAATTCGTCTACCATTCCTTTGGAAGCTTTATAAGCTCCATTATAATTAGCAACTTCTTCGCCAATCAGATAAATGGAAGGGTCTCTTCTCATTTCTTCGCTCATAGCTTCACAAATTGCTTGTCTAAATTGAACTTCCTTCATTGTACTTAAAATTATTACGGCAAAAGTACAAATTTTTTGAACAATCAAATTCTTTTATGTTTAAAAAGAAAAGAAAATTTGTATAAAAATTAAGAAATAATTTTATATAAAATAAATTGACTATAGGTTTTTGTAGTATTTTATATTGTTAATATGTTAATTTTTCGAACGTTATCAATCTTTGATATACTATAAGTTGTTAATCTAAGTTATTAGAGTTGTTGTTATTATGAAATAATTTTATGTATATAGACAGTAAAAAAATACTAATTATAAAATAGTTTGACTTTTTATTTTATTTAAGATATTGGAACATTCCAAATTTCTTGTACATGCCCAATCATTTCTATAACAAGGTTTATTTCCAAAAATCGAGCAAGGTCGGCAAGGAAGATCATTTATTTGTATCACATCATTTAATTGTTGACCATAACCTAAAAAACCTGCAAAAGGGTGAGTAGCTCCCCAAATGGAAATAACTTTGGTTCCCACTAAAGATGATATGTGCATATTGGCAGAATCCATAGTTATCATTAAAGGCAATTGGCTAATTAAATTCATTTGTTCCTTTAAGGTAATTTGCCCTGATAAAGAATGAATATTTGGATGCATTTTCTGCCAAGAATCAAGAATTTCAGTTTCTTCCTTTCCGCCTCCAAATAAATATATTTGATAATCATCTTTTGCAAGATGTATGCAAATATCTTTCATTTTATCTAAAGGTAGCATTTTTTCCTTGTAATTTGCAAAAGGTGCAATGCCTATAGAATTTTTCTTCTTTATGGGGTTTGATGATAATTTATGAGATAATTGTAAATCAAATCCCAATCTTCTGAAAACATCGGCGTAATATTCGGATACGGGGCGAAGTGGAAAAAGTTTTTTATTTTTTCTTCGAGTTAATAATTTTTTTTCTTTTCGATTTTTATCAAGGGTAGCAATTTTTTTTACATGTTTAGATAAAAATAATTTTAAAATTTTGGTTCTTAATACATTGTGTAAATCAGCTACCATAGTAGGTTCGTAAACCTTTAATTCATCGGCAAGTTTTTTTAAACCAAAAATTCCATTATAGTTTTCGATATCTACCCCTATAAAAGTTATATTAGGAATTGATTGAAAAAAGGGAGCAAAAAAATGGCGGGTAACTATCAGCAACTCAACATTTTTATTTTGCTCGATAAATTCTCTTATAACGGGTACAGTCATTGCGACATCTCCCATTGCAGAAAAACGAAAGACTAAAATTTTTTCTTTGATCTTACTCACTTTTTTTACTAATTATTTTTTTGCAGAGTAAGCAATTGCGTAATATTTAATTTGTTTAATCATTGCCAATAACCCATTAGCTCGAGTAGGAGTTAAAAATTCTTGAAGACCTATTTCTTCAATAAAATTTTCATCCGATTTTAAAATGTCTTCAATGGGTTGCCCTGAATAGATGCGTACTAACATGGCTGCTATTCCTCTCGGTAAAATGGCATCAGAATCTGCTTCAAAAAATAATTTACCATTTTCCGAACGAGTAGTTAACCAAACCTGTGACTGACATCCTTTGATTAATTTATCTTTAGTTTTATCTTTTTCAGGCATTTTGGGCAGTGATTTACCTAATTCTATAACATATTCATACCGTTGTTCCCAAGAATCAAATAAATTAAATTCATTTATAAGTCCTTGTTGTATTTCAGAAATTGTCATGGAAAAAATATTTAATTAATTAAGTCGAAACCGGTATAAGGAACTAATACCTTCGGAATTTTAATTCCTTCTTCCGATTGGTGATTTTCAAGTAGAGCAGCTAAAACTCTAGGTAATGCAAGAGAAGAACCATTAAGTGTATGGCAAAGCTGATTTTTTCCTTCTGATTTATATCGTAATTTTAATCGGTTTGCTTGAAAGGTTTCAAAATTTGATACTGAGCTAACTTCCAACCATCTTTCTTGAGCAGCCGACCAAACTTCAAAATCATAAGTAATTGCTGAGGTAAAGCCTAAATCCCCGCCACATAGTTGTAGTATTCGGTAAGTGAGTTGTAGTGACTCCAATAAAGATTTTACATGTTCAACCATTTCATCCAATGCCTCATAAGAATTTTCTGATTTTTCGATTCGAACAATTTCAACTTTTTCAAATTGATGTAATCTATTAAGCCCTCTAACATCTTTACCATAAGAACCGGCTTCTCTTCTAAAACAAGGAGAATAAGCAGTTAATTTAATTGGTAGTTGATTTTCGTTTAGCAATACATCCCTGTATATATTGGTTACCGGAACTTCTGAGGTAGGAATCAAATATAATTTGTCTTCATTAATATAATACATTTGACCTTCTTTGTCAGGAAGTTGTCCCGTGCCGTATCCGGAAGCTTCATTTACTACAAATGGCGGAACAATTTCCATATAACCGGCTTCAGCATTTTTATCTAAAAAATATTGAACCAAAGAGCGTTGCAATCGAGCTCCTTTTCCTTTATAAACGGGAAAACCGGCACCGGTTATTTTTACTCCTAATTCAAAATCTATTAAATCGTATTTTTTAGTAAGTTCCCAATGAGGTAAAGCATCATTTATGATATTTTCATTTGCAGTATGCTTAAAAACCTCAAGATTATCCTCTTCATTTGTTCCTACAGGAACTAAATCGTTTGGAATATTGGGTACCTCATATAAAGCTAATTTTAACTTTTCCTCTGTATCAGATAAATTTTGTTGCAACTTTTTAGTGGATTCTTTTAAAGAAAGAGTTTGTGATTTAGCATTTTCGGCTTCATCTTCTTTACCTTCTTTCATAAGAATTCCAATATCTTTTGAAATTTTATTCATTTCTGAAAGCTGGGAATCCAAATCAAATTGTATCTTTTTTCTGGATTCATCCAGTGAAATAATTTCATCGATAAGTTCTAATTTGCCGAAATTTCTTTTTTTTAATCCGGCTAAGACCTTTTCTTTATTATCTTTAATATATGCAACCTGTAACATATCAATGTAAACTTTAAATGGCAAATTTAGTGTAAAAAAATAAATATCTAATAAGGAATAGAAAAGCTCAGTTAAATATACGTTCAGACATTAAAAAAATATCTGATGGTTAAAAATCATTTAAAGATTTTATAAGATGGGGATAGAACGAAAAAGCTTTTCAAATAAGAAACGATCGATTTATTTAAAGTCTAAAGTGACTCATTTAGTATATATTGTTTAGGTGTTTTTCCAAACATTTTTTTGAAGGAGGTTATAAAATGAGAAGCGCTTTTATAACCTGTTGCCAATGCAATTTCGTTTATTGGGTAATGGTTATTCAACATTTGAAGTGCCTTTTTCATGCGTAATTGTATAATATAATAATGAATGGTACAACTATAAGCCTGTTTAAATCCCGTTTTTAATTTTAGTTCATTTAAATGAATGATTTTAGATAGCTGGTTAATTGTAGGCGGTTCTTCGTAATGGGTAGTTAAATAGGCATTAGCTAGTTCAATTTTTTTAAAATCTTCCTCTTTTATAGACTTTATTTCATTCTTGTTGATTGATAATTTTATAAAGATTTTTAAAAATAACTCTTTTAACTTAATTTGATAATAACTGTGACCGAATACTCCCGTATCTTTAATTTCAATTAATTCATTTATAACGGTAAGCATATTGAAATCTATCGGTAAAACTATTTCGTTGAAATCAGAATGAGTATTCCGTTGAATATCTTTACAAAAAAAACTATCCGAAAACCACTTTTCATCTTTTAAGATTGAAAAAATAAAAGGTTTAGATATAAAAATACTAATAGAATAAAATGTCTTTTCATAAGGATCTATCTTAATTTTTATATTATTTTTATTTTGATAAGTCATTTGTAAAATACCGGGCTTAATATTATAAATGGTTTTATTTATAGAAGATTCAATAGTTGCTTTTCCTTGTAATAATAATGATACTTGAATGTAATCCTTTTCAATATTTAATGTTTGAATACAATTATGCACTACAGTAAATTTTTGAATAAGAATACATAAACCACCGGTATATATACTTTTTTGAATACCACTGGCAAAATGTGTTTTAAAATGGTTTGTCTTAGTAATTATAGGTGAATTAATATTTAATCTGTCTTCCAATTCAATAGTCAATAAAAGATCTTGATTTATTTCCGAATAAATATTCATAATACTGTTTATATTATTTTTTATACCAAATATGATATTATTATATGATTATTTAATTATACTTTCGCAAATAATATTTATTTAGTCTAAACAAAAATAAGAAATAAAAAATTGTTGTGGTCTTAAACTTACTGCTCCATGAAAGTAATTATCAATATTCTAATTATATGCTCATTTTCAACCTGTTTATACTCTCAAATGGCAGTAGTAGAAGGAATAGTTACCTTTAATAACCAAAACCAAGTGTTGGAAAATTGTTCTGTTCAGGTAGATAATATAGATTATATAACTAAAACCGATCAAAAAGGATATTATAAGATAATTCTTCCGGAGGGAAACTATGGGTTAACGTTTTCAAATCCTAAATTTGACACCCAACGTATTCCTGTTTATTTAAAAAAAGGAGAAAAGAAGAATATATCGATTAAACTTAAACCTATAACCTATACCGATATTGATAACGTTGTAATTATCGGAAAATCGGCCTTACAAAAAACTAAAGAAACCCCGTATAATGTAACTGTTTTAGATGCTAAATCATTTTATAATAGCTCATTAGATTTAGCTCATATGCTTGAAAAAGCACCCGGAGTTAAAATAAGAGAAGCCGGAGGGGTAGGTTCGGATCTGTCAATTTCATTAAATGGTTTTACGGGAAAACATGTTAAATTATTCATGGATGGTGTTCCTATGCAGGGTTTCGGTTCTGCTTTTCAATTAAACAATATTCCGGTAAATATAGCGGATCGAATTGAGATATATAAAGGAGTGGTACCTATTGAATTTGGTACTGATGCAATTGGTGGAGTGATCAACATTGTGACGGCGCAAAGTACTAAAACCTATATGGATTTATCGTATTCTTCCGGTTCATTCAATACCTACCGAACCGATTTAAATATGGGGCATACCTCAAAATCAGGATTTACGATTCTACTCAATGCTTTTCAAAATTATTCAGATAATAATTACAAAGTAAAGACTTCTATATTGGATTTGAAAACAAATGTCTTTTCATCCGAAAAATTTTGGGTCAAAAGATTTCATGGAAAATATCACAATGAAACAGGTATTTTAAAATTAGGCTTTATTAAGAAACGATGGGCAGATAAATTTCTAATAGGGATTACATTAGGACAAGAATTTTCCGATATACAAAATGCCAATTTAATGGAAATTGTTTACGGAATGAAAAAACGAATGGGTACAACTGTTATGCCTTCTTTAGTTTACGGAAAAAATAATTTTTTGATCAATAAATTAAATGTTAAAATCACAGCAAATTATAATAGAAATTATAATAAAAATACGGACACGGCAGCCAGACAATACAATTGGTTAGGAGATTATGTACCCAAAAAAACTAGAGGTGAAGGCATTTATTCTCTTTCAAAATTTTATAATGATAACTATTCCTCAACAGCAAATTTAACGTATCGATGGAATGATATGCATTCCTTTGCTGTAAATGATGTTCTATCCGGCTACAAAAGAAAGAAATCCGATCGGGTTTCTATAGTGGAAATCGGTTCCGTGCGCGATACTATGAGAAGAACCAATTTGAAAAATATTTTAGGAGGTTCTTATAGTTTTAATTATAAAAATATATGGAATGCGAATGTTTTTGGTAAATATTACTATCAAAAAGTGAAAGGTCCTAAAAATATTTCTACTCTGACCAATAGTACAAAATATATTGAAAACACGGAAAAATTTAACACCAACGGGTATGGCTTAGCCGTCACTTATTTTTTGAAAGATTTTCAGTTTAAGGGATCATTAGAAAAGGCATACCGTCTGCCCACAGATAATGAACTCTTTGGAGATGAAGTATTAGAATTGGGAAATTCAGTTTTAAAAGCTGAAAATTCCATGAATTACAATCTAGGAATCCTTTTAAATAAACAATTTAAAAATAATAATGTTATCTACTTTGATGTCAGTGGTTATATAAGAGATACTAAAGATTATATCCGAAGAATTATTGAACAACATTATGGTACAGCAACTTATGTCAACCACGGAAAAGTAAAAAATATTGGAATAGATGCTGAAATAAAATTCTATTACAGAAATAAATTTTCGTTAGGAGGAAATGTAACCTACCAAAATTTAAGGAATAAAGAGCGATATTCTTCCGTCAGTGGAAACAGGAAAGATATTACCTATAATGACAGAATACCCAATGTTCCTTATTTTTTCGGAGCAATTGATGCAGCATATTTTATTAACGATCGGGTAAAAAGAAGAAACAATTTAAGTATTGGTTACACATTCAACTTTATTGAAAAATTTTATCTTAATTGGGAGAGTTTGGGAAATAAAAAATCGAAATACACTTTACCCCGACAACTATCACATGATCTAATTATAAATTACACTTTATACAAAAGTTCATTGAGTGTTTCATTGGAACTTAAAAATATCACCAATGAATTTCTTTATGACAACTACAGTTTACAAAAGCCCGGTAGGGCTTACTATATCAAGCTAAGATATTCATTTTCAAAATCACATAAAAAGTAAATAAATCAATAATATGAGAAATAGATCATTTAAAAGAAAATTCCTTTTAATAGCAGCACTATCAGTTTTCATAGTGGGATGCGGAAGCGATGACAATGATAACCTATCAGAAAATCCGGGAACAGATTCTGCTACACAAAAATTTGTTATAGCTGCAACTATGGGCAGTTCCAGCTATATGTTAACTTCCGATAATCTGGATATAGGCAGAACCACGCTATCGGGAAATGGCGTGGAAATAGGAAGAGTATTTACACATTTTATAAATAACCACTATAAATCATTAGTAGGGCTGGTATACGGACAAGGAGGGGCATACGTTGGATATTGTTTCATTTTGGCTCCAAACGGCAAAATTCAAAAATTAAAAGGAGATCAGGATATGGGATTTCAAGTAAACAGTTATAATACCGTTGGAAATTTCGGAAATTATATGATTTCTGCACGAGGGTCACAGGCTTTAGCAGACGGAACGACAGGAGCCATCTTCAGTTTTATAGAACAAGAAGGAACAAATATGTCTATAACCCAAAAAACATTACATACCGATAATATAGTTGGAAACGGTTATAATCCAACGATTAGCGGAATTGTTGATACCGAAAATGGAGAATTTCTTACCTCAGCCGTTAGTCCCAATGATCCCGATAAAGTGCATGTGTTAGCTTTAGACGCAAATTTAAATGTTAAACGAATTTATTCGGATGATAGAATTAGTTACTCTGCGGGAAGATGGCGATCTGCCATGTATTCTCAAATAGGAAAAGATGATAACGGAAATACCTATGTATTTTCAGGTTCATACGAAAGCGCTACCACAAAACCAGCGGGTGCGTTATGTATAAAAAAAGGAAGTACTGCCTTCGATAAAGATTACTATTTTAATATTGAACAAGCATCAGGGGGCTATCGATTTCGTAAAGTATTTCATATAACAGAAGACTATTTTCTGTTAGAATTTTATAACGAATTGGACTATAGCATTATAAGCCCTGCCTCTCAATATGCAATTCTAAAAATGAACACCAAAAATTTTAATTGGCTAAGAGATGGTTTCCCATCTAAAGAACAAATTACGGCAACGGGATGGCCATTAAGTTATGACGGTAAAATATATCTGCCGGTTACCACATCCAATGAGCAGCCTACCGTATACGTGATCGATCCTAAAACTACTTCAGCTAAAGCAGGATTAGTGGTTGAAGCAGATGGCATTACGGGATTATCCCTATTAAAAAAACAATAAATTTCAATAAACTCTTAAATAAAATATAGTATGAAAAAAACAAATTTTATCCAAAAAGTATTAGTAAGCTTTTTGGCCGGATGCATGACTATATCATGTAGTAGCGATGATGATAATACGGTAGCCACACAACCCATTCCTACTAAAGCAGATAAGTTTGTAATAGCTGCTGCTCCCGGGAGTGGAAAATTAGGTACAGGAACTTATTTTTTGACTGTCAATCATTTAGACAGCGGTAGAGATAGTATTTCAGGAAATTCTAATTCAGTGAAAACAACCAGTTCATTTACACAGATCGTAGTAAACAATGCAAGCACATTGGTTGGATTTATTTATCCCAACGGATCAGATTTAGGGCAAGGAAAATCAGGATGTAGAGCATTTAAATATGACACAGATGATAAAATGAAAGAATTGCAAGGAAGTCCGATAATTATTGGTAGATTTTCAGTTACAGGAAATTTTGGAAAATATATTTATGCCATATCCAATAAAGACAACAGCTTCCTGTATGAAAGAAATGGAGATAATATTTCCATGATAGATAAACCTATCGATTTAAGTTCGCATTTGATTGATGACAAAAAACCAACCATTACAGGAATTGCAGACAGAGGAAATAACGAAATAGCTGCTGCATTTAAATATACAAATTCAGATAATGTTTATGTAGCCTTGATGGATTATAACATGACTATTAAATCAGTCATTAACGATTCGCGTCTAAGCTTTTCAGGAGGCCAATGGAAAGGTGCTGTATATTCTCAAATTTGGCCGGATGGATCAGGAAACGTATACGTATTTTCAGGTGCCGGATCCGGGAATACCACTGCTAAAAAAGCCGGTGCTTTAAAAATTAATAAAGGTTCTCAAACATTCGATTCAAATTATTATTTTGATATTGAAACTGCTTCAGGAGGATATAAATTCAGAAAAGTTTTTCCGATTACTAAAGATTACTATTTACTTGAATTTTACAATGAAACAACAAGTTCCGGAAACGGTTCCAAAGCAACACGTTTTGCAGTCGTTAAAATGGAATCTAAATCTTTTAAATGGGTAGAAGGAATTCCGGACTATACCCAAGTGTCAAGTAACGGATGGCCGTTAGCATATAAAGGTAAAATATATTTACCATTAAATCCGGTTAGCGGAAATTCAGCCATATATGCCATAGATCCGGTAACGGCAACAGCCAATAAAGGATTTGAACTTTCCAATGATAAGGAGCATATTAGAGCGGTCACTTTCTTGAAAAATTAATTAATTTTACTCAGATAATTTTTTAATAAAAGCAGTTGATTTATTCAACTGCTTTAAACTATTTTGTTTTTATTTAGTCTATATAAGTATTATTGAAAAAAAATTACTATTATAGTGCTCTCATTTAAAATATAAAAAAAATGAAAAGAAGTTTCGTAACTCTCCTTTGCATGGCATCCATTTGGATGAATGCTCAAATAAATAATACCTTGTTAGATAATAACTTTTGGAAAAATAAACCCGATTTACAAGCAGTTGAAACAGAAATTAAAAAAGGTAATAGTCCGAATGAGTTTAATGATAACAAATTTGACGCTGTTACAGTTGCCATACTAAATGAAGCCCCTTTAGAAACCATTAAATACCTGTTAAAACAGAAAGGAAATGACATAAATAAATTAACTCATGATAACAGAATTTATTTACATTGGGCAGCTTTAAAAGGAAACACAGAATTAATAAAATTTTTAATCGATAAAAAGAGCAATATCAATTTAGAAGATTCCCACGGACTCACTCCTTTAGTATTTGCAGCAAATGCAGGTCAAACCAATGTTGAAATCTATCGCTTGTTTTTTGATGCCGGATTAAATCCTAAGCAAAAATATAAAAACGGGGCAACCATTTTGCTTTTAGCTATTCCCTATGATTCTGATCTTCACCTTACCGATTATTTACAATCCAAAGGTCTTTCTTTATCGGATACAGACGATAAAGGAAGCACAGCATTTGATTATGCGGCCAGAAAAGGCGATATAGAATTATTAAAAAAATTGAAAACAAGAGGGATAAAAAGCACCAACAATGCTCTTTTACTGGCAGCAGAAGCTACACGGAGAACAGCCAATACCTTAGATGTTTTTAAATATTTGGTAGAAGATATAAAATTAAATCCTTTAGTCGTTAATGACGATCAACAAACCGTACTTCATATAGTCGCAACAAAACCTGATCAGGTAGAAATTATCAACTATTTTATTTCTAAAAAGGTTGATCCACAAAAAAAAGATAAAGAAGGAAATACAGCATTTATAAAAAGTGCTTCAGGAAAAGATATTAAAAATACACAAGTATTTTTACCTTTAGTTAAAAATATCAATGAAGTTAACAATAAGGGAGAAAGTGCTCTAATGTTAGCAGTAAAATCAAGTACCCCGGAAATGATTGCTTTGTTACTTGCTAATGGAGCTAATATAAATCAGAAAGATAAAAAAGGAAACAGTTTGGTTTATTATCTTATCCAATCTTATCATCCTAGAAATAAAAATTTTGATGCAAATTTAGAATTACTAAAAGATAAAGGAGTTGATTTTAATACAAAACAAGAAGAAGGCAATACCCTCTATCATTTAGCAGTCGGTAAAAATGATATCAATTTGATTAAAAAAATTTCAGGATTGAAAGTAGACGTTAATACAGCTAATAACGAGGGTATAACTCCTTTACAAAGAGCCGCAATGATTGCTAAAGACGATACTATTTTGAAATATCTGCTATCTTTAGGTGCAAAAAAAGACCTAAAAACAGAGTTTGGAGAAACAGCCTATGATTTAGCAAAAGAAAACAAAATCTTAACTCAAAATAAAGTATCCGTTGATTTCTTAAAATAATCTATTATGAAGATGAATATTAAAATAGCAGCTTACAGTTTACTTCTAATGTTATTGCCTTTTATTGGCCATGCACAGACTCATAAATATAAATGTTTACTTCAAATGAATAATTATATAGGAGAAGGTGCCTACATAGTAGTATCATTAATTTCTCCGCAAGGTCAATATGAAAAGACATTATACATAATGGGAGAAGATAAAAGATGGTATAATACCTTAAAAGAATGGCATAAATACAATTCAAAAAAGAAAACTATAGATGCTAAAACCGGAGCATCCGTAACCGGCGGAGACCGTAGCATAACCACGTTGGAAATTGAAGATTCTAAAATTTATAAGGGATATAAACTCCGATTTGAAACTGCTGTTGAAGATCAAAATTATTATGTAAAAGATCTGGAAATCCCTTTAAATTCTCAAGCCTTTACGGGTAAAATATCCGGAACGGGATATATAAATTATGTGAGACTAAGTAAGATTCAATAATTCAATGACGCTTTCCATTTGGAGATATGCTCACTTAACTTTAGCATTAGTTTCTTTCATATTTTTGAGTATGGCTTCCATAACGGGATCCATACTTGCTTTTTATACCATTGAAGAAAATATGTCACCATATTGCATTCATGATCTAAATCGTATTAGTATTGCGCAGACTCTTTCAGCATTACAATCTACTGTTCAAGAAATTTCTGAATTGGAAATTAATGAAAAATCGTTTGTAAAATTACAAGGTACCGATACGAATGGGGAGGAGGTAGTAGGATATATAAATCCTAAAACGGGAACTATCATAGGAAAACCTCAAAAAAACAATTCTTTTATCTTGTGGGTTACCTCATTACATAGATCCCTGTTTATGCATGAAACAGGACGCATACTTGTGGGTATCAATTCATTTTTACTTTTTTTAATAGCAACTTCAGGAAGCATACTTATAATAAAAAGACAGAAAAAATTCAGCAACTTTTTTTCAAAAATAAAAAAAGCATCTTTTTCTCAATATTACCATACTTTGTTTGGACGTTTACTGCTTATACCTATTGGTATAATTTCATTAACCGGAAGTTATCTATGTTTAGAAAGGTTTCATTTTTTTTCCAAAGAGGGTGAAAAAATTATCTATCATTCCGTTCAAGATCAAACTACAACAAAGAAACTATTATATATAGATATCCCTCTTTTTTCACGAATTAAACTTTCAGAAGTTCGTAAAATAGAATTTCCGTTTTCCGATGATCCCGACGAATATTTTATTTTAAAATTAAAAGATAAAGAATTAACCGTCAGTCCTTTAACAGGTGAAGTTGTCTCTCAAGTTAATGATCCGATTTCAAAAAAGTTAGCAACTCTAAGTTTAGACCTTCATACCGGCAGAACTCATGTAGTTTGGGCTGTCATTCTTTTTATAGCCGGTGTATATATATTGTTTTTTATAGTTTCAGGATTTACCATAACTTTGAAAAGAGGAAAACGTAATTTTAAAAATAAATACCTCCCTGAAGATAGCCAAATTATACTATTGGTAGGATCAGAAAATGGAAGTACGTTCAACCTGGCTCATTCAATTCATCAACAAATGGTTTCGCAAAATTATCGATCCTATTTAACAGAGCTTAATAAGTACCAAATATATCCAAAAGCGGAATATATACTAATTTTAACTTCAACCTATGGACTGGGAGATGCTCCTTCAAATGCGCGTAAATTCGGAACACTTCTAAAAGAAAATCCACAAAACCAAAACGTTAAGTTCAGTGTAGTAGGGTTTGGATCAAAGTCCTATGAAGATTACTGTTTGTTTGCTAAAACTGTAGACGAACAAATCAAAAAAGAGGCATGGAGCGAATCGATAGTAGATTTACACACAGTAAACGACCAATCAATAGATGAGTTTACAACATGGATAAAAGAATGGAATAATAAAACGGGTATCAAACTATATGCTGATGCCAAATTTTATACAAGTAAACCCAAAAATCGTATAAAAATGAAGATAGAGGAGGTTTACATACCTAATGATTCTAAAGAAACTTTTATAGTACAAATAAATCCCGGTAAACAAAAATTTACTTCAGGCGATATTCTGGCCGTTTATCCCTGTAAAGATCAAAAGGAAAGATATTATTCCATAGCTAAAGTCAATCATAACATACAGTTATCAATAAAATATTATCCGAGCGGCTTGGCGTCAGAATATTTAATAAATCGGAAAAAAGGAGATACCATATACGGGAAAATTTTAACTAACACTTCTTTTCATTTTCCCGAAAAAGCAAATAAAGTAGTTATGATTGCCAATGGAACAGGAATAGGTCCCTTTTTAGGAATGATCGATCAAAACTTAACCAAAGTTAAAACTTATTTGTATTGCGGATTCAGACAGCGATGTGAAATAGTAGATCAATATATTTGTTTTTTGAAGGAACAAATGAATAAAGGATATTTAGAACAATATAATTTTTCGTATTCATCAGATACAGAAAATAAATATGTGATGGATTTAATTCAAAATGACAGAGATTTTTTTGTTAATTTATTGGAAGAGGGAGGAGTAATCATGATTTGTGGAGCTTTGCAAATGCAACTGGAGGTAGAAAAAGTCTTGGATGAGGTAGTTTTTGTAGATAGCCTAAAAAAATGTAATGATTACAAAAGAAAAGGACTAATTGTAACCGATTGTTATTAATGAATTTCAAGAAAAATAGTAAATATATGAGAGGGAAATATGTACTATTGGCAGCATTATTTGTATTATCTTACATAAACATTAATTCGCAAGTACAACGAAACCGCACAGCAACATTAATGGGTTGTAAATTTGACTTTTCAATACTAGCAGAAGATTCCCTACAAGCAGAAAAATATATAGATAAGGCTATCGATGAAATAGTACGGATTGAAAATTTAATATCGGATTGGAAGCCTGATTCACAAGTTTCAAAGGTTAACCAAAATGCAGGTATACAGCCCGTAAAAGTAGATAGAGAAGTATTGGAACTTACTCGAAGAGCTATTAAAATCTCAGAGATTACAGAAGGAGCATTTGATATAAGTTTTGCAGCTATGGATAAAATTTGGAAATTTGACGGTTCTATGAAAAAAGTGCCCTCAGAGGAGCAAATTAAAGAATCCATAAAAAAAATAGGCTATAAAAATATCATTATAGATACTTTACACTCTACTCTCTTTTTAAAGCTTCCCGGAATGAAAATCGGATTTGGATCCATAGGAAAAGGATACGCAGCTGATAAAGCAAAAGAACTAATGGTAAAAAATAATGTAAAAGCGGGGATAATTAACGCATCAGGAGATATAAGTGTTTGGGGGCATAAAATTAATGGAGAATATTGGAACATTGGAATAATTAATCCCTTTGAGCCTTCGGATATTACAGGTTTTTTTACACTTAAAGATGAATGCGTCACAACATCCGGTTCTTATGAAAAATATGTCGAATTAGAAGGTAAAAAATATTCTCATATTATCGATCCTCGCACGGGATATCCCGTAAAAGGAATTAAAAGTGTCAGTGTGATAGGTCCGAATGCCGAAACGGCCAATGGATTCAGTACCTCAATAATGGTACTCGGAGTAAAAGCCGGACGCAAACTCATTAACCACTATCCGGATTATAGTTGCCTCATTATTACAGATACGGGTAAAATCCGTAAATCAAAGTATTTTAAAACAAAAGTAGAATTTTATAATAAAAAGATAAAGTCTGCACCCCGACTTTAACTTTCTACTAAACGCTGAAACAAATTCATCCATTTTTGCATGATTATATCCTGTGAATAACGCAGAATATTTTCAGAAGCCGCTTTTCCCATTTGTTTTCTAATAGTTTCATTTTCTATTAAGTAGGAGAGCTTTTGAGCAAAAATTTCTTTATCATTAAAAGGAACTAATAATCCGTCTACTTCATCATGGATAATTTCTTTAGGTCCGCATTTGCAGGTATAGGAAACAGGAGGGACTCCATGAACCATAGATTCAATTAATGTCAATGGAAATCCTTCATATTTTGAAGTCATAGCATAAATGGAACTATTTAGCAAAACAGAGCTTATATCCGAAGTCGCCGGATGTAATTCAATGTTAGAATTTAAATTTAATCGATCAATCATTTCTTCAAGCTCTCTTTTTTTCTCACCATTACCATATAGTAACAATTTCCAATCCGGATGTTTTTGAACAATAGTGTTCCATATTTCAATAAGATGATCAAACTGTTTTTGCTGGTTTAATCGGCCTAAGCTAATTACTATTTTATTTTCAAGAGATGCATGATTTTTAGGTAATATAGTAAGTGGATTTTCAATTACCTCAAGGTTGGGAAGATTATTTCCCCAGGATTCTCTATCTTCATTCGTTAAAACTATAAATCGGTCAAAATTCTTACCAATATCATAATCTGTTTTACGGTATAAATACGTTATGATTCTTCCTAGAAAATAATTATCCAATTTTGAATAATATTGCGCACGTTTGTATTTAGCGAAATGTCGTTCAATAATTTTTTTACTTCCATCATTTAACTCAAAAATATATTTCGAGTACTTACAAAAAGTGGATATAGCTATATCGGGCTTAACCTCCTGAAAAAGATTTCCGATAGTTTGAAGAAAAATTTTTTTATTTTTTTTAAAATTAATATGTTTTTTCAATCCCCTATCTTTTTCAAAATCCAAATTCAAATAATGAAATTTAATACGGGAATCAAAGTTGAAAAAAGGCTTTTGAGAAGATGGGTAAATAACGACAATATGAACTTCATAGCCTTTGTCAACCAAATAATTGGCTTTAATTGAAATCACACGTTCTATTCCTCCGGAATTATGAATGTTACCTATACAGTATGCAATTTTCATTTAGGAATTGGTTTTTAATTACGATAACGTCTAAAAAATTTTTACAATATTATGTAAATATTTTTTAGCTGTAATTAGTTGAAATTTAACTTAGGAAAGTTTACTCTTACATTAAGTATATACTTTTTGTCTATAAAGCAAATTCAAGGTTATAAGAAATAGTATTTATAAAAAAGAATTAATAAATATTTCAATATTTTTAATTAAATTCCAAAAAAAATGATATATTTTTTTGAGTTTAAATGAATCGTTTTTTAAAAAAAGAGTTATTGATAGATGGATTATTTGATTCCCTTTTTAGCAAAATATTCTAAAAAATGATCGGGATGAGCGCCGGTTCGATCATTGGAATCTAAAGAATCTATTTTTTTTACATCTTCATCGCTTAAATGAAAATCGAAAACATCAGCATTGGAAATAATTCTTTCTTTTTTTGTACTTTTTGGAATAGTTACTACCCCTTTTTGCAAATCCCATCGAATAATAATTTGTGCTACATTTTTATTATACTTATGAGCTAATTCTAAAAGTAAAGGATCGTTAAACAAAGCCCCTCTTTTTAAAGGAGACCAAGCTTCGTATTGAATTTGATTTTTTTTGCAAAAATCCAATAAATCCTGTTGCACTAAATTGGGGTGGAATTCCATTTGATTAACCATAGGAACGGTTTGTCCCAAATCTATGATTTTTTGGATATGATGCTGCAAAGAATTACATAAACCTATTGCACGTATTCTACCCGCCTTATATAATTCTTCCATTGCTTTCCATGCTTCCAAATAGAAATCCGGATGAGGCCAATGGATTAAATATAGATCAAGATAATCAAGACCAAGTTTTTCCATAGATTCATCAAATGCTTTAAAAGTGTCCTCATATCTTTGTCTGCTGAACCATATTTTGGTAGTTACAAAAATTTCTTCACGAGGAATTGAAGCAGATTGTATGGCTTTTCCAACTCCTTCTTCATTATAATAATAAGCAGCCGTATCAATATGACGATATCCTGCATCTAAGGCATCATGTATAGCAGTGATTACTTCTTGTCCTCCGTCAGCTTTATACACGCCTAAACCCAAATAAGGCATTTTTACACCGTTGGAAAGAGTAGTTGTTCCTGAAATATCTGTTATATTCATGATTCCTGTATTATAATTTAATCAAATATACGATAAATATTTTTTTGCCGGAAACTGCGGAATAAGGAATAATTTCCTATAATTTTGTTTAGTAAACAGGCGGTTAAAAATTATGAAAAAATCTACCATAGCGTTAGCTTTAGGTACTTTAGGATTAGGAATGTCTGAATTTGGCATGATGGGCATACTTCCGGATATTGCAAGAGATATGTCTATAAGCATACCAAAAGCAGGGCATTTTATATCGGCATATGCTCTCGGGGTAGCTATTGGAGCCCCCTTACTGGTTTTAATATCCGGTAAACTTCCCTTAAAAAGAATATTGTTGATTCTTATTTTAATCTTCATATTAGGTAATTTATTTTTTTCTTTGACTTCGTATTATGAATTTAATGTATTGTTCAGATTTATTTCAGGTCTTCCACACGGCGCTTATTTTGGTGTCGGTTCCATTGTTGCCAGTAAACTGGCATCTAAGGGAAAAGGAACTTCTGCTGTTTCGGGAATGATTTCAGGAATGACGATTGCTAACCTCTTAGGGGTTCCCTTGGGTACATTCATAAGCCATCATTTTTCGTGGAAAATTACATACTTTCTTATAGCTTTATTAGGAATCATAATTTTCATATCCATTAAAAAATTTGTTCCTGAATTGAAACCGCTTACCTATACTAGATTTAAAGATCAATTTCATTTTTTGAAGAACTTGAATCCGTGGCTGATTGTCGTAACAACCATTGTAGGAAATGGAGGTATATTTTGTTGGTATAGTTATATAAATCCAATTATGACCCATTCGGTTGGCTTTTCAGAAGAATCTATGACAGGAGTAATGATGTTTGCAGGTTTGGGAATGGTAGTTGGAAATCTGTTGAGTGGAAAATTATCGGATAAATATTCTCCGCAAAAGGTAGCTACAGTTACCCAAGGGTTGGCAATGCTATCCTTATTATTTTTCTTTTTTTTCAGCAAATCTCAAATCCTTTCGTTACTACTTATGTTCCTTTGCACGGGGTGTCTTTTTGCCGTATCAGCTCCTCAACAAATTTTATTGTTGCATAACTCAAGAGGAGGAGAAATGTTAGGTTCAGCAATGGCACAGGTAGCTTTTAACATAGGAAATGCTTTAGGCGCTTATTTAGGAGGTATTCCTATCAGTAAAAATTATCCCTATGAATATAGTGCTTTGCCGGGTGTTGTATTAACATTCATTGGGTTTCTAGTGTTTCTATATTACACCCATTTAAGAGCCAAGCTGAGTAACTGAGTAATTGTACTATTATCTAATTGATTCAAAAATCAACTTAAAAACTTCAAATTTTACTTATAGACTGTCGGTTTTAAAATTTCAAAACGAAAAGTAGTAACGTTGAAAAATGTCGTTACGATCTAATATAATTTTTATAAATATTTTAATAAATGATTGATTAATTGTGGATAATGGATCTATTTTTTTTCTAAACGTGATAAAGCTGATTTGATTTTATAGATGATTTCCTCCATTTCTTCTGGGGTAAAACTTCCAAATCCCAATCTCATAGCAGATAAATTGTGCGTTTGATAAAGCAAGGACTTAGGAATGAGCAAATCTTCCTTTAGACAATACTCTCGTAATTTCATCAAATTTACCGATGAATTCCATTGTGTCCAAAAAGCCAATCCACCGGTTGGCAAAGAAAAATTTAAATAATCCTTCAAATGAGTGTTTAATAAAGATGCCAGAAAATTTCTTCTTTCTTTATAAATAGCAGAGGTTCGTCTCAGGTGTCTGTTAAATTCGCCTTCTTCAATAAGTTCGCCCAAAGCATATTCCATAAAAATATCTCCTTGCCTGTCAAGCATGTTTGATAATTTTTGCATTTCTAAAATTAAATTCTCAGGAGCGATCACAAAGCCTTTACGGAATCCCGGGGCTAAAGATCTTCCAAACGAACCGATATAAACGACCATTCCCGAGGTATCTGCACTGGCAAGAGGCAGAATCCGATTGTTTTCGTAATGAAAATCATAATCATAATCATCCTCTAAAATAATGAATCCATACTGTTGAGATAATTCCAATAATTCCATACGACGTTTTACACTTAAAGAAACCGTTGTTGGATAATGATGGTGTGGAGTTATATATAACATACGAATCTTTCTTTTTTGACAAATTTTTTTAACAGCATCCGGAGAAATGCCTTCTTCATCAACCGGGATGGTTATTATATCTGCACCAACTTTTTGCAGAATCATATTGATCAGAAAATAACTAGGTTCTCCGACCAATACAATATCCTTTGGGGTAATAAGTAATTCTGCTGCTATATAACCTCCCATTTCGATGCTTCGCGTGATAAGAAGATTTTTTGGTGAAATATGTAATCCCCGAGATAGATTTAAAAAATTAGATAAGTTTTTTTTTAGATATTCACTTTTTTCAGGAACTTCATTATTTCCTTTAGTAAAATGTCTTTTTCTTTTAAGGTTCGATGAATAGAGGCTCGACAAGGTATTCATTTGTAAAAGTCGAGTATCGGGTCCACCATCGTTTAACATCCATGAGCAAGTTGAAGATTCAAAAGGGTTATCCAATAAATTGGAAGTTCTATATGAAAATCCCGTTTTAGAAGGATAATGAGTCAGAGAATCTTTAGATATGGATTTAATTTTTTTATTAGTCACATTGTCTTTTTGAATGATAAAACTGCCCTTATTGGGATGTACTTCAATCCATCCTTGTGCATGCAATTCATCATATACTTTAACGATTGTGTTGCGATTTACTTGAATAAGATTACTTAAAATACGCGTTCCGGGAAGTTTCGTACCGATACTTAAATAACCTCTTTGAATAGCATTGATGATCTGAGTGGTAATTTGAAGATATACAGAAACTTTAGCGTTTCGGTCGATATGTATCAAGCTATAATAAGGTAGTAAATCCGGACTAGTCATAATAATAAAACTGGTATAGTTTAATCATCCGGAAAGTTACTACTTTTGTATAAACTAACTAGTATAAAAATAAATTTTAACTAATTACTGCGAAAATTTGCTGTGAACTATAGATTATGAAACTATTTTATTCAATTATTGCCTTGTTTGTATGTTTAGTACTGGTTGCGCAGGAGAGTAAAGAACTTGAAGGAGTTGTAATTCAAGGGAAAACACTTTCCTTACCTTTTAACAAAACTTCACAAAATGTTCAGATAATTACGAAAGAACAAATCAAAGCTATGCCTGCCTCCAGTATTGAAGAAGTTCTTTCTTATTATTCAGGAATAGATATAAGACAAAGGGGAGCGCATGGAGTACAAGCCGATGTTAGTATAAGAGGAAGTTCTTTTGAACAAGTATTAATTCTTATCAATGGAATACGCATGAATGATAGCCAAACCGGACATAATACCATGAATCTTCCGGTAGATTTAGCTTCCATTGAACGAATTGAAATAGTTAAAGGTCCTGCAGCTCGTCGTTTTGGACAAAATGCATATGCCGGTGCTATTAATATTGTTACTCGTCCGTCTACCAAGAATGATTTAACAATTTCAGGATCTTTAGGTGATTTTAATACGACATCTTTAGGTGCTTCATTAAATGTTTCAGGAAAAAAGTTTTCTCACTTTATTCAAGCAGAAACTTCACAATCTGATGGATATCGTTACAATACAGACTATCAAGTTAAAAATGTATGGTATCAGAATCAGTATAAATTAAACGGGGGAGAACTTCGTTTACAAGGAGGATTTATTGATAAAAAATTTGGAGCTAACGGATTTTATTCCTCCCCTTTAGCAAAAGATCAGTATGAAGCAATTCAAACTTCTTTGGTTAGCATTGGTTGGAATCAAAAATCAGGTAAATTCAAATGGGAATCCAATGCATATTGGAGAAGGTCTCAAGACGAATATATTTTCGAAAGACATAATCCCTCAAAATATAGAAACCTTCATATAGGTAATAATGCAGGAATCGAAGCCAATACAAACTATTCATCTTCTTTAGGAATCACCGGTGTTGGATTGGACTTTAGAAAGGAATATTTATCTTCCAATAATTTAGGAAAAAATCATCGGACAGTTTATTTTGCATTTTTGGAACATCGATTTATGTTTTTTAAAAACAGATTGGATATTACTCCGGGAATTAGCTTTTCCGACTATTCGGATTTTGGGAATTTTTGGTATCCGGGAATTGATATTGGATACAGTATAAACCAACAAAATAAATTATTTGCTAATTTAGGAAAAACCTATAGAGTTCCTACGTATACAGATCTTAATTATACAGATCCGGTCACAGAAGGAAATACTAATTTAAAACCGGAGAATGCTTTGTCTTATGAATTGGGATATCGATTTAATCATAAAAACATAAAAACTACCATCAGCTTTTTTAGAAGGGAATCAAGAAAAAGTATAGATTGGACAAAAGATAGTGAAGAAGGTAAATGGAAACCCGAAAATATTTCAAGAATAAATACGGATGGTGTAGAAGTTGATTTTAATTATTCTTTTACGGCACTCTTCATAAAATCAATCAATTTAGGTTATACCTATTTGGATAAAAATTTAAAATATTCTGACCGAGCGTACTCTAGATATTCATTAGATAATTTAAGACATCAGTTGGTTGTTAAAGTAGAGCATAAACTCCTCAAGAATATATCCAATCAAATAATTTATAGATACAATGACAGAGTAAACTTAGATGATTACCATTTATTGGATGATCGTCTTATGTATCAAACCAATCATTTACAGTTATACATCCAAATGACCAATATACTCAATACTAAATATACCGAATCAAATTTGGTACCTATGCCGGGTAGATGGATACAAGGAGGAGTAATTTTTAAGAATTTTTTATAAAGTTTGTACATATATGTTAATAGCCATACATTTTAAAAATGTATGGCTATTATATTAATAAAGCTAAATTAAATTTTTAAATAACAGAATATTTTTATTTATTCATAAAATTTAAGCCTGTTTTTAAGTTCGGTCATCTCAAGTTGTAGTTTACGTATTTTAAAAAGTAAATTTTTTACAGCATCAATTCCTGCAAGGTTTATATCCATGTCATAAAACATTCTGGAATAAGATTCCAAATCGGAAAGAATATCAAAAGGAATGTATTTTATTTCCTCCTTTTGAACGGTATGGATAATACCCAAATTTTCTAAATCCTCAATAAATGATACATCTACATTATAATGTATGGAATATTCTTCTATAGTTATCAAATCATTTTTCATGTATCAGATAATTTTATGATTCTGCTAATTGTTTAAATAAATTTTTTTGCTTTTCAGAAAGATGAGTAGGTATTTTTACTTGGTAAATCACGAATAAATCTCCATGTTCTCCCTCTTTTTTATACACAGGAAATCCTTTACCTTTCAATCGCACTTTAGTTCCATTTTGTGTACCCGGACTCACTTTGAGTTTAACTTTACCATCCAGAGTATCAACGGTTATTTCTCCCCCTAAAACAGCTGTATAAAGATCTACTTCTGCAGTAGTGGTTAAATCATTATGTAACCTTTTAAATTTAGGATCTTCCAAAAGATTAAAAGTAATATATAAATCTCCGTTAGGCCCTCCGTTTGCACCCGGGCCCCCTTGACCTTTCAATTTTATTTGCTGACCATTAGAAATACCTGCAGGAATGGTAATACGTATTTGTTTACCGTTGACGTTAAGAGTCTGTTTATGTGTGGTTGCTGCGTCTCGCAAGGAAAGACGTAATTCTGTGGTATAATCTTGCCCTTTAAATTGAGAACTTCTTCGATGAGTTCTACCGGTTCTTCCACCAAAAAGATCACTAAAAAAATCAGAAAAACCTTCCGTACCAAAACCTTGGGAAAAACCTTCAAAAGGGTTACCGGAATTGTCATAATAGTATTGACCGCCACCGCCTCCTTGTTGTTGACGTGCTTGTTCAAATTGTTCTGCATGTTTCCAATTTTCGCCGTATTGATCATACTTCTTACGTTTTTCGGGATCGCCCAAAACTTCATTAGCTTCATTAATCTGCTGAAATTTTACATTAGCTTCTTTATCATTAGGATTTAAATCCGGATGGTACTTTCGGGCTAATTTTCGGTATGCCTTTTTGATATCATCCTGAGAAGCATTTTTACTTAATCCTAAAACTTTATAATAATCAATATATGCCATATAGTGTAAGTCAAATTTTTTATATTCGTGGAAATTTCGTGTATAATGTATCGGTACAAATTCTAAACCAAAGTACACTTTGTCATATATTTATCTGATGTATGCAGTTTAACTTCACTATTGAAAACTTTTACTAAACTTATTATAAATCTAACAGAATAAAAAATATTGTTAACTAAAACGGAGTCCCGCATTTGAAAAGATAAATAAGAGGTAAGAGGAAATGATCGATTAATGATATAAATTTTTGAATGTATGAATTTTCCTTTTTAATAAAGCTTAGCATATTTAAAAAAAATAAAACCATCTATACGAAGATAGATGGTTCCATTTTATAAAATAATTGATATTATAAGATAAAAAACCTCAAATTAGCTTAATCTTGAAGATTTACCACTCTTTATAACAGAGTCAATCAAATTGTCATTTGATTTAGTATCCTTGGTAGCTACAACAGAGTCGATAGATAGGGCATATAATGCGTCAATGGTTGAGAGAGTACCTAAAGCTGAATTTTTTCTACCGTTAAAAGGAAGCGTATCAGGTCCACGTTGACATTGAGCATTAATATTGATTCTACCTACTTGACAACATAGAGCATCAACAAGATAAGATACAGTATCTTCATCATTACTGAAGATGGCTGCTTGTTGTCCTTTAGTTGAATTGGTAATATAGCTAATCGGAGATTCAAGATCGTCAAAAGGAACTATCGGAATGATAGGAGCAAATTGCTCATTATTATATAATAGATTCATTTTCTCATTAGCCGGATAAATTACGGTTGGGCTAACTAATGAATTTAAAATTTGTCCTCCTCCATTTTCTTTATTAATAATTTCACCGTTGTTTTCTAAAGCTTCATCAATACATTTTTGAACATATTGAGGTTTGTCCGGTTCTGCTAGCGGAGTAATGGTTACATTATCTTCCCATGGCATTCCCACTTTCAATTTAGATATTTCCTCAGTGAATTTTTTATTGAATTTATCAGCAATTGAAGAATGTACAAATAGTATTTTTAAAGCCGTACATCTTTGTCCGTTGAAAGAAAAAGTACCCAAAATAGCTTCTTTAACCGCTAAATCGATATCAGCAGTTTTGTCGATAATAGCCGCATTTTTGGCGTCTAATCCTAATACGGAATGAAGACTGTTTGCATTAGGATGTTCTTTAATCATTCCATTTACTACTTTACTGGATCCGATAAATGCTAATACATTAATTTTACCTGATTGCATTAAAGTAGGAATAACATCTTTACCTCTACCGTATAAAGTATTGATAACCCCTGCAGGAAAACATTCTTTAAATGCATTTAATAAAGGTTCAAACAATAATGTACCACGACGCGGTGGTTTGAACAATACGGTGTTACCCATTAATAAAGCAGGTATCAAAGTCGCAAAAGTCTCATTTAACGGATAATTGTAAGGGCCCATACAAAGGACAACTCCATAAGGAGATTTTTTAACCTGAGCAACCACCCCTTCATCTGTTTTTGTACGAGATGAATTTATATCTAATTCTTTCAGAGCCTCAATAGAACATTTTATTGCATCAACCGTTCTATCGAATTCTTTTTCGGAGTCTTTATAGCTTTTACAAATTTCCCAAACTAGTAATTTTACTACTTTTTCTCTTTGCTCAACCATTTTAACGATGAAATTTTCCATCGCAGAGATTCTTTGAGAAACAGACATAGACGGCCATTCTCCTCTTCCTCCGTTAAAAGCTTTTAAAGCAGCCTGTAAGGCTTTTTCAGCTTCTTTAGAAGTACAGATTGGATAGCTCCCTAATTTAGTTTGTACTAACTCATCTGTAGAGTTTGAACGGGTATAAATAGGAGAATAAACTTCTTGAAATGGACCTTCCCATTCAATAAATTCTCCATCGATCAATACTCTTTTCTGAGAGATTTCGTTTTGAAGTCGAAAATGTTCAGGAATTTCATTTTCTTTTGGAAAAAAATTTATTAAGTTCTGATTCATAATACTTAATTATATTTATTGAGCAAGAAAAAATTTACTTTCAAGCTAATTAGCGTTTGCAAAGATAATAAGTTTATTTTTTTTCGTCATGATTATTTTTAGATTCATATGAAAGAAATAAAATAAATATTGAAATTAAAAGAAACTTTATTTTCTAAAGTATTGATGGATAATTATATATAGTTAATTGAAACAAAAATATCTTTTAGCATATTTTAATTGTTTGTATCCAAAATTTATATTGGAAAGACGCAAAATTTTATGAAAATGAAAATATTTAAGATTTATGTAATTTATTTAATACAAAATTATTTGAAGATAAAATTACAATAGTATAAATAATTTAAAATAATTAATGATTATGAGAAGTTTGAATTAATTTTTCGAGTTTACTGTTTTTCCTTCCATATAAGAAGTAAATTGATAATCCGATCAATAGCCATAATATAAACATTCCCCAATTAGACCATCCTAATTCCGTCATTAAATATAAATTAAACAAAATACCGAGAATAGGTATTAGCGAAAATTTATATTTGAATGCACCTAAAGATAAACCGAACCAGATAATCCAAAAAATAGCTAATAAAGGTTTATCGGCAAGGATTTCCTTATAATTGGTTTGGGTTAAGAACAAAATGATAGCCAAACAAAAAGACAAAGGAATTAAATATTGACCGTTGATATAAATTAATTTAAATTTAGCTTGATGAGAAAGACCTTTGTTATCTAAATATAAAACTCCGGAACAAACTAAAATAAAAGCGAAAAAAGTTCCCACACTTGTCAAATCCACAACCAACTGCATATCCAGGAACATAGCAGGTATTCCCACAAAGAAACCCGCAATAATAGTTGCAAATCCGGGGGTATGATATTTTTTATGAATAGTACCAAAAGGCTTCCACAATAAACCGTCTCGACTCATGGTCATCCATATTCTCGGTTGTCCGATCTGGTAAACAAGAATAGCTCCTGTCATGGCAATTACTGCACTCACGGAAATGATTCCGGCTATAAAATTTATTCCTATTTTATTGAAAACATACGCCAACGGGTCATCAACACGTAATTCTTTATAATTAACCATACCGGTCAATATTAATGCTATTGAAGCATATAAAACGGTACAAATTATAATACAGTATAGCATGGCGCGTGGCAAATCCCTTTGTGGATTTTTAGCTTCTTCAGCTGTAGTTGATATAGAATCAAACCCGATAAAAGAAAAAAATACGGCAGCCACTCCTCCCATAACTCCTCCTAAACCATTAGGAAAGAAAGGCGACCAATTATCCGGTTTTATATAAAATACACCAATTAAAATAATACCTATGATTACAGATAATTTAATCCAAACTAAAGCATTACTTACACGGGTAGATTCTTTAATTCCTACGTACGCCAGGGTGGTAACTAATAAAGTAATTAATCCCGCCGGTAAATTAAATATTATTTTTATGTTGGCAATTTCCGGAGCAGATTGATATATTTCCGATAATCTAAGATCATTTTGAGATAGACTTTGAGGATGTGCAAGATATTCAAGATAAGCTCTGTGAGCATTCCAATAATCAATGGAAAGCCAATCAGGCCAATGAAAGCCAAAACCTTGCAACATAGACACAAAATATCCCGACCAAGAGATTGCGATCACCATGTTTGATACAGCATATTCAAGTATTAAAGCCCACCCGATAGTCCAAGCAAATATTTCACCTAAAGAAACATAAGCATAAGTATAAGCGCTACCGCTCACCGGAATCATAGAAGCAAATTGCGCATAACATAATGCGGTAAAAATACAAGCAACAGCCACTAAGATAAAGAGTAATGAAATGGCGGGTCCTCCTTCATAAGAAGCTCTACCGATGGTACTGAAAATGCCGGCGCCTATAATCGCAGCAATTCCAAAAAAAGTTAAATCCTTTACAGTTAATACTCTGCTTAATTCAGATTTTTGGGTTGTATCCTGTAAATCAGAAATATTTTTTTTACGAAAAAATGTGTTAAAATTCATTCCGGCTTTTTTGAATTTTTAAATAAGGGAAATGATATCAAGTGCAAAAGTATAAATATCTTTTAATTCTTGTTTAAATATTGAAAAGTTTTTACAAATGTTCATAAAAAAATAATGATTTAGCTTGTTTAAAATTATCTCATTTATTATTAAAATAAATAGTAAATGAAACACATAGTAAATCCTCAGAAGTATATTTTTTTTAAAGAAATTATGAACAAATAATGAGTCGATATTTTGAAAGAAGTCTTACAATTGTTACCATAATAGTATCAATATTGTACTAAATTTTGTGGCAAAAAGAGTAGCGTTCTTACTTATAGTGAGAGGTTTTCATATCCCTATTGACTTAGATAAACCCTTTTTTTATTCATTATGTCACTTTGGCAGATAGGTTAAATATTTAAAAATTTAAAAAAGTAAAGATTTTTTGGGAAATTTATTTGGATACTTAATTTCATACAAAAGTTATATGGATTAAATTACTGAAAAGTCTCATTAATAAATTTAGAGTAAAAATTTTTTTGCAACAAATTAAGAGGATGATCTCGTTTAGCAATGGACGTTAATATCTAGATAATAGATATCAAAAAACATAAATTATTAGTAAAAAAAAAGTTTAGATTAGATAAATTAAAACCTCAAAATTTAAATTTTGAGGCTTTAGATGTATTTATTTTTTTTAATAATATGAGTTATTTTTCTTTTTAGGCGGATAATAATTAAATATTTTTTGAATGGCTTTATTTATTTGTTCATCTTTATTTTTGATATTACCAACATCAAAACCGTCAACCATACCCTCCCAAACTAGAATATTTTTTTTAGAATCCACTAAATGAAACGTTAGTTTTCCTTCACGAGTTTCATAAACTGTGCTGGAAGGAGCCCAATAATATCCCCATCCCCACGGGCCGTTCCAATATGGATCATTATCAACGTTAATAACTTTTTTTGATGAAGCAAGAACATTTACGATCAAATCTCCGTTGGCACTTTCGGTTAATCCCTTGCTTTTTAATTGATTCTCTAAAGCACAGATGATACGACTTTTGTCAATATCATTCAATTTTAATTTATCGATACCCTGCTGATAAATGGTAAAAGATTTATAATTTGAAAAATCAACCGTTTTGTCAAAATCATAGGAAGTAGTTAATGCACAGCTGGAAAGTAAGATGCAAAAAGCAGTCATAACTAAAAGTTTTAATTTCATAGACCTTTATTTTTTTAATTAATATTTCAGAACTAAAAATTTTCTCATCTAATATTATACCAAAAATTATAAAAATTATAACCGAATTTGATATAAATGATTTCTTAAATTATTTCAGGCTAATATCCAAGAGGATAACATAAAATTTATTGATTAAAAACTTGTAAATTTGGAAAATTAATGACAATTTAGAACATTAATTTGAACACTAAACTTAAAAGAATAAACAGAACTAACTTGTAGTATAATTATATGAATAATAAGATAATAGCTATTGATTTTGATGGGACAATTGTAGAAGATAAATATCCGGAAATTGGTAAACCGATGATTTTTGCTTTTGAAACAATGAAAAGACTTCAGAGCAGAGGTTTTCGTTTAATCCTTTGGACTTATAGACATGGTAAGAGATTAGAAGAAGCCGTAGAATTTTGTTATAAAAACGGAATTGAATTTTATGCAGTGAATTCAAGTTTTGAAGGGGAAATATTTGATAGAGAGACCCAAAGTAGAAAAATAAATGCCGATTATTTCATTGATGACAGGAATTTAGGTGGATTTCCCGGATGGGGAGAAGTTTATGAAATTATAAAAGAAAAGATAGAATTTGGCGTAGAGGGAAGACAAGTATTGGCTTATTCAAAAAGAAAACATAAAAATAAGAGAGGTTTTTTTTCAAGAATTTTTAAATTATGATACAATTAAAAACAAAAGAAGAAATTGAATTGATGTACGAAAGCGCTCAATTGGTTTCTAAAACTTTGGGAGCACTGGCTAAAGAAGTTAAACCCGGAGTGACTACCTTACATTTAGATAAAATTGCTGAAGAATATATACGAGATCACGGTGCTATTCCCGGTTTTTTAGGATTGTATGACTTTCCTAATACTTTATGTATGTCTCCTAATGAACAAGTGGTTCACGGTATACCTAATAATAAACCGCTCGAAGATGGAGATATAATTTCCATTGATTGTGGAGCATTAAAAAATGGATTTTACGGAGATCAAGCGTATACATTTTCTGTAGGAAGCATTGATCCTGAAGTTGATAAAATGATGCGAATTACCAAACAAAGTTTATATGCAGGAATAAAAAAATGCAAAGCAGGAAATAGAATAGGGGACATAAGTTTTGCGATACAGTTAATTTGTGAAAATGCAGGATATGGAGTAGTACGCGAATTAGTAGGTCATGGTTTAGGTAAAGAAATGCATGAAGATCCGCAAGTTCCCAATTATGGAAGAAAAGGCAATGGTCCAAAAATAGAAGAAGGGTTAGTAATAGCAATTGAACCGATGGTCAATTTAGGTACATATAAAGTTAAATTCCATAACGACGGATGGACAGTCACCACGCGGGATAACAAACCCTCTTGTCATTTTGAACACGATGTTGCAGTAGTAAATGGAGAGCCAAAACTGCTTTCAACCTATAAATACATATATGATGCTTTAGGCATTACTTCCAATGAAGAAGATGAATTTTTATACCAACCCGCGCAGAATTAATTTAGTTAATGAAGCAAGTATTTAAGTTTTTTTTGAATTTAATACCCAGACCGATTCTTATTAAATTCAGCTATTTCTTTGCTCCTTTTTTTGCGTGGTTTTACAAAGGAGATCAATTTGTAGACCCAATAGACGGTAAAAAATACCGAAAATTTTTGCCGTATGGTTACGGTAAACCTAGAAATAATGCTTTAGCACCGGGGACATTATCTCTTGAAAGACATAGGTTAATGTGGTTGTATTTGCTAAAAGATACTGATTTTTTTTCAGCTAATTTAAAAGTTTTAAGTATTGCTCCGGAGCAATGCTTTCTAAAAAGGTTTAAAAAATTAAAAAATTTAAAGTATATAACCGCTGATCTTTATTCTCCTATTGTAGATGTTAAAGCGGATATTTTGAACCTGCCTTTTAAAGATAATGAATTTGATGTGATTTTTTGCAATCATGTTTTGGAACATATAGAAGATGATCGTAAAGCAATGTCAGAATTATACAGGGTGATGAAACCTGGAGGATGGGGAATTTTTCAAGTGCCTATGAGATATGGATCTAACAAAACATACGAAGATTTCTCCATCACAGACAAAGAAGAAAGAAAAAAACATTTCGGACAATATGATCATGTGAGATGGTATGGGTTGGATTATTTTGAACGTTTAGAAAACGCAGGGTTTCAAGTAGAGCAAGTAAAGTATTATGAAACTTTACCCGAAAGTGAAATGAAAAAATACGCATTATCGAAAAATGAAATTTTACCGGTAGTAAAGAAAAGGTAAAAAATATATGAAACTTCTAAAAATCAATCAACATTACTGAAAATATGCAGCAACAGGAAAGAGTAGAGAAATTAAAATTAGAATCGTTAAACAGAAAATCCCTTGAAGATTATAAAGAAAGTGAGAAAATTCCCGTGATAGTATTGCTGGATCAAGTTCGTTCCATGCATAATGTAGGATCGGTTTTCAGAACCTCAGATGCTTTTGCTATAGAGAAAATTTATTTATGCGGAATTACGCCGTGCCCTCCTCATCGTGAAATCCAAAAAACAGCCTTGGGAGCTACGGAAAGCGTTGAATGGGAGCATCAGGAAAATATAAGTGAATTAATAATTAACTTAAAAAACGAAGGGTATATTATTGTAGGAGTTGAACAAGTGAAAGGAAGCATTTTATTACAAGATTATCCAATAAACAAGGAGCAAAAGTATGTCTTAATTTTCGGAAATGAAGTTGAAGGGATCAGTGATTCAATTCTCCATTTAATTGATATTTTTATTGAGATCCCTCAATCTGGAACAAAACACTCTTTAAATGTAAGCGTTTGTGCCGGAATAGTTCTTTGGGAGTGGTATCGTAATCTTTTAAGATAGTATAAAAAAAAAGTTCGGATCTAAAATTCCGAACTTTTTTATAGTATAAATTAATAATTTTATCTTACTACATTTCTAGAATATAAGCAAAGACTAACGGAGCTACAATAGTTGCATCACTCTCAATAATAAATTTAGGAGTATCAATATCTAACTTTCCCCAGGTTATTTTTTCATTGGGAACAGCCCCCGAATATGAGCCATAGCTGGTGGTTGAGTCCGATATCTGACAGAAATAGCTCCAAAACGGAACATCTTCCCACTCTAAATCTTGATACATCATAGGAACTACACAAATAGGAAAATCTCCGGATATTCCTCCGGCTATTTGGAAAAATCCTACACCTTTACCTTCCGAATTGTTTCGGTACCATTCGGTTAAATATATCATATATTCAATACCGCTTTTCATGGTTGAAGCTTTCAAATTTCCTTTAATCACATTAGCAGCAAAAATATTACCCATAGTACTGTCTTCCCAACCCGGAACTACAATAGGTAAATTTTTTTCAGCAGCGGCCAACATCCAACTGTCTTTAGGGTCTATTTCGTAATATTGTTCCAATACTCCCGAACGAAGCATTTGATACATATATTCATGAGGAAAATATCTTTCTCCTTTATCGTCTGCATCTTTCCATATTTTTTCAATATGTTGTTGGATACGTCGAAAAGCTTCTTCTTCCGGAATACACGTATCTGTAACACGATTTAAATGATTTTCAAGTAATTCCCATTCTTGTTGAGGAGTCAGGTCGCGATATTCAGGAATTCTCTTGTAGTGGGAATGAGCCACCAAATTCATGATGTCTTCCTCTAAATTAGCTCCCGTACAAGAAATAATGGATACCTTATCTTGGCGAATCATCTCAGCCAAAATTTTTCCTAATTCAGCGGTACTCATGGCACCTCCCATAGTAATCATCATCTTACCCCCATCTTTAAGATGAGCTACATAACCTTTAGCAGCATCTACTAAGGTTGCAGAATTGAAATGTAAAAAATATTTTTCAATAAATTCCGAAATAGGTTTATTCATTGTAAATTCTAATTTTTATTTTAAATTATTAAACATTTTTTTCTTTTTTTTCAGGAAAAGTTAATGAAAGCAATACTGAAATTATAAGTACTCCTGCCACAACTCCTAAAGAAACTATGGATGAAATATGTATAAAAGGAGCTACCAACATTTTAACTCCTATAAAACTTAAGATCACAGCCAATCCATATTTTAATTTACTGAACATATACATAAAATTAGCCAGTAAAAAGTAAAGAGATCGCAAACCTAAAATGGCAAATATATTAGAGGTATATAATATAAACGGATCATTAGGTGCAATAGCGAAGATAGCAGGTATGGAGTCCACGGCAAAAATTAAATCAGTAAATTCAATGATAACTAGAGCAGTAAATAAAGGGGTTGCCATTTTAATCCCATTTTTAACTGTAAAAAATTTACTTCCGTCTAATTCATCAGATACTTTAAAAAATCGTTTTACAAAACGAGCACCGAAACTCTCATTTAGATTTTTTTTGTCGGAGTTGTCATCATCTTTAGATGTCCAAGAATGGATACCGGCATATATAAGGAAGAATCCAAAAATAGTTAAAATTATATTAGGCCTGAAAAACAGCATTTGACTATAATCGGCATGTTCCGCACTTTGTTGGTCTAAAATAAAATGAAAATTTCCGATGGAAAAAGGAGGAAGATAGGTTTTATTAATCATTTCTACACCTAAGAAAATAAATACGGCGCGGAAAGCCAAGGCACCAATAATACCCCAAAATAAAATTTTATGTTGATATTCTTTTGGAATTTTAAAAAATCCAAAAACCATTATAAATACAAAAAGATTGTCAACGGATAGTGCTTTTTCTATCCAATAAGCAGATTGAAATTGAGAGAATTTTTCAAGGGCGAATTTTGATCCATCAGCCCCTTTAAAAACAAAATAAATAATCCCACTGAAAATCATGGCTAATGATATCCAAACCACCGACCATATCGCAGCTTCCTTATTAGAAACAGCATGAGATTTTTTATTGAGAATTCCTAAGTCAAGAAGTAGCATAATAATAATCGAAACCGCGAATATGGTAATTAATCCGGGATGATTAAGCATATTGTCCTGCATGTACAGCTATTTAAAATTATTAATCCCAAAGGTACTTATTTTTAAATACAAGGGCAAAAAGTAAAAATAATTTAAATCTTGTAGAAATTGTTAAAAATATAAAAGATAAAATATAAAATTGTATAATATTAATTTAGTATTTGTAATTTTACCGAAAAATGAGAATATCAGATATACATACAGTAGAATTAGACGGTATCGATAAAATCATTTTAAAAGCATTAATGGAGAATTCGAAAATACCGGTTTCAACAATAGCAAAACAGGTAGGAGTTTCATCCACAGCAATTCATCAACGAATTAAAAAACTGGAAGCAGCAAAAATCATAGAAGATCCGGTTACCCCTTTGAATTATAAATTATTAGGATATAAAACTACCGCTTATGTGGGTATTTTTCTTGAAAAATCGGCCCAGTACAAAGAAGCCATTAAAAGCATGATGCAAATTCCTGAAATTATCGAAGCACATTTTACAACAGGAAATTATGCTATTTTCATCAAAATATTATGTAAAGATAATGATCATCTCATGTCGGTTTTAAGAAATGAGATACAAAATATCAAGGGAATAGAAAGGACTGAAACCATTATTTCTTTAGAACAAAGTATTTCACGACAAATTATACCCTAAAAACACAATTAAAAATTATAAGATAAATGGATATAACAAAGTATTTAGATTCAACTTACCTTAAGCTACCTTCTCAAAGTGGATTAACCGAAGAACAAACTTGGGAAGAAGTTAAAAAACTTACTGAAGAAGCAATTGAAAATCATTTTTATTTAGTAATGATTCGTCCCGAATACATTAAAAAAGTGAAAGAAATGATTCAAAAAGTTAATTCTGAGGTAAAAGTAGGAACCGTCATTGGGTTTCATGAAGGTACCTATTCATTAACTGAAAAAATTGCAGAGGCACAGAAAGCTATTGAAGATGGAGTGGATGAGTTGGATTATGTAATCAACTATGAGGCTTTTAAAAAGGGATATATCGATTTAATTAAACAAGAATTTATTACCGGAACGTCATTAGGTTTAAAAGCATCTAAAGTGGTTAAATGGATTATTGAGATTGCGGCATTAACTGACGAACAAATCCAATCCATTTGCTCTTATTTTTCCACCTGGGCTCAAGAAAACTTTGAAAAGAATGATTTTGGTAACATTTTTGTGAAATCTTCCACCGGTTTTTACCAAGCAGAAGAGGGAAAACCCAATGGAGCGACGTTCCATGCAATGGAAATTATGCTTAAATATTCTCAACCCTTGCCGGTAAAAGCAGCTGGTGGAGTTAGAACTTATGATGAAGCAGTGAAAATGATTGAAATGGGAGTAAAAAGAATTGGAACTTCTTCGGCAAAAGCCTTATCTCAAAAAGGTAATACAAATGATTCATACTAATGAAAAAACTAATTAATATAGCGCTAAAAGCTGCTATAGAAGCTTCTCAAGAAGTCCATAAGATATATGAGGATGGCTTTTCAGTTTCCTTAAAAAAAGACCAATCACCCGTAACAACGGGTGATCTTAAGTCAAATGAAATTATTACCACTTATTTAAAACAAACATCAATTCCTATTTTAAGTGAAGAAACCGAGCACGAATCGGAAAAGGTAATGGGAAGTTGGGAAAAATATTGGTGTGTAGATCCAATTGACGGAACTAAAGAATATGTGAATAAAACCGGAGAATATTGTATTTCAATTGGCTTATTGACTCCCGAAACTTCTTTGCTCGGAGTTTTAGCTGCTCCCTCTATGGGATTGTTTTATTTTGCAGCGGAAGGATTAGGTAGCTATAAATGGAATGGAAAGTATGAAGATTTATATGCGTTACTGAATGAAGATGATCTTACGGACAAACTACTGAAACAATCCGTTACATTACCTTTAAAACCCGATTTAAAAAAATATACCGTTTTAACAAGTCGTTCCCACTATAGTCATGTGGATGAAGAATATATAAAAAACTTAAAATTACAACATTCAGAAATTGTTGTTTTACAGATGGGCAGCGCCATTAAAATTGGCCTGGTAGCTGAAGGAAAAGCAAACGAATATGCACGATTAAGTCCCATTAATTTTTGGGATATTGCCGGTGGACACGCCATTGCCAAATATGCCGGATTGAATATCATAGATTATGAAACCAAAGCACTAATTACTTATAAAAATCTTTCATCATTAAAAATATCGGGGTATATCGTTAAAAATAATTAATGTATTTTTACCTGTGACAAACATACTTTTATGAGAAAAATATTTTTGATAGGGTTAACCTTTATTTTCTTATGTTCTTCTTGTGAAAAAGAATATAAGGTAATTGACGGGACATCAAAGGAAACCTTTACTAAAAGTGTAAAATCTATATCGTCCAAATTGACTATCCTACAACAGGATAAAATTCAAGAAGCGGTTAAACTGATTTATAAGTTTAAAACAGAAGGATCTGATGAAAATAAGAGATGGGAACAACTCTATACTTTACTTAATGGTAAAAATGCCGAACAAATTTTTGATATAGCAGAGGATATAGCAAAGAAAAACAAGATTCCTTGGTCCAGCACATCCATGAACTCAGTAGATCCTTCTGTATTCGATAATGATTTAAAGCCATTAACAGAAGCTGAGCAAAAACTTAAACAAATAGAAAAAGCAACACGGATCAATATTCGTTATTCTCCTATTAGCAAAGATGAAACCATCAATGATGGATTTTATTTATACCCCGAATTAATTGATGATTCAGGATCAGAAATTTTTTATGCTGATTTACCATTGACTTTATCCATATCATTTATAAACAATGGTACCATAGTATATGTAATCCAAAGAGAAATTAATTCTTCGGCAGTGGGAGATCCCTCATTAAATAAAGGTATTAAAATTCCTTTTTTTATGTTTGATAACAAAAAATTGGCGACATCCTCCTTAGATGTTGAAATAAAGATTAATGCCGAAGATAAATATCTATACGGTAAACTGTCGGGTATTCCTATAGATTTATCCAAAACAAGAGATGCATCCACTCCTATAGAGGATGAAATAAATAAACAAGTTGCGTTGGACAATGTTAAAAAATTTATACAATTAATTGGTGATAAACAATATTCCGAGGCTTATAATTTAGCACAGAATCCTAAATGGACTTCTTTAGATCAATTTTCGTCTACTACCAATGGATTTGGAACTATTGCTGCTACTAACTTAATAAACGCACAATTAGAAGAAAAGAATGATGATAAACAAACTGTTAATGTACAATATCAGATCAAAGACATTAATGGAAAAATAAAAACTTTAACTCAAAATTTTATACTAAAAAAAGTTAAAGATAATTGGTTAATAATAAATACAGAAACTAAAGAAATAAAAGAAGATACTTGGAAATAAGATATTTTAAGTAAAATTAAAAATGAATTGAATGAAAGAATTAAGTTTAAGCCAAGAAATAGATTTACATATTGATAGAGTTCAAGATTTTCCAAAAGAAGGCATTCAATATAAAGATATTTCTCCCATATTTTTAAATGCAGATTTGTGTTCCAAAATTGTAAAAGCTTTTGCTGATTTAAGTAGAGGTAAAATTGATGCAGTTTGTGGTATTGAGAGTAGGGGGTATTTATTCGGAGTTCAAATTGCCAGGGAGCTTGGTTTGCCGTTTATATTGGTACGTAAAGCAGGGAAATTGCCTCCTCCGATAATCTCCCAAGAATATGATTTAGAATATGGTTCAGCAATTATTGAAGTTAAAAAAGGACACATTAAGCCGGGACAAAGAATTCTAATTCATGATGACGTTCTAGCAACAGGAGGAACAGCTTCTGCATGTGCTAAATTGGTACAAAATTGTGATGCAGTAGTCTCTCAATTCAGCTTTATATTGGGACTTTCCTTTTTAGGAGGTCTAGATGAGTTAAAAAAGTATACACAGGATATTCAATTACTGGTAGAATATTAAATTTAAAAAATCGCTTTATAAATAAACAACGCTCTGTTTATAATTAAACAGAGCGTTATTTATATATGAAATTTTAACTAAGTATCAATTTACATCCCAAACTAATTTTGTTTTCATATCATCAGGTCCTCCCAATCCTTTAACAGCTTCATAATAATTTTTTGAATTCTGTGTAGAAAGATGAGAAGGATAAGGAATACGAGTCGGTAGATCAGTCATATTATTGACTAAAGGCATAAAAGTATACGTAGTTCCTTCGGGAGTTTTATTATACGCCGGAAGAGTATGCGATTGATTAGGTAATAATAAAGTTTTAGGAAACCCTGTTCTTCTATATTCTGCCCATGCCTCATGAGGTTGCATATAAAGTGCAATATATTTCTGTGTTAGTACATTTTCTTCATTTGCCGGCGGCAAAGTGCTTAAAAAGGCTGTTTGTTCTGCAGCAGATACATTCCACTTATCAAACGAAGCTTTTACACCTCTTTCATAATGTGCTTGATCCCAATTATTTAATTCGGATAATATAAATTCAACTTCAGCGTATTCCATAAGTACTTCACCTCTGTTAATATGTAAAACGTCATAACTAGGGAAAGAAATAGTGCTGGAGGTGAACACTTCAGATGCCATTTCGCTTTTAACACCATAAGGCATCCCCTCATAATCATCTAAATTAGTGGATGATATATACGTATTATTTTTTACATCGTCGATACTTGCTTTTTTAGGAGAGGAGAATTTATAAAGTCTTGGATCAGCAGAAAAATTACCTGTTTTTCCTTTTAATAATTCAATAAAAGTATTGGTTACTGCAAAATCAGTTCTATTTTTAACAAAATAAGCCATCCACATTGGATTAGCATCTGATGTAGTATTTCCATACGCAAATACTGCGTTATCATCATTAGATGTAAATACACCCATTGAAATCGCATCATTAGCTTCGGCTAAGGCTTCAGGTAAAACGCTTTTTAAACGATTAGCTAATCTTAGACGTAATGAATTGGCAAATTTTTTCCATTTTACCGCATTACCTTCATACATGTGATCTCCTGTAGTGACTTTTTCAGAAGGATCAAGTTGGCTGGAAGCTTCTTTTAATTCTTTTAAAATGTCTTTATATATGGTTATTTGTGAAGCAAATTTTGGAGTTTTATATTTTTCAACCTGTAAAGCCTGAAAATCCGGATTAGATTGTCCCCCGTAAGACCAATAAGGAACATTTCCGTAAGTATCTGTAAGTTGCATAAATAAATAACTTAACATTATTCTTGCGACAGCTATTTGATTGTTTATAGCACCAAATTGCACATTGCTTATCGGATCGGCTTCTACTAATTCAATGGAGGTTTTAAGATTTTCTGCAGCGCGATAATAATCTTTCCATAAGTTTTGATTAGCTCCGTCTCTATACTGATATCGATCTTCTTCCGTATAATTTACCTGACACCAATACTGTATCCAAGGAAGAACCATTCTTCCGGACCCCCATTCATCTCGAGTGTTATCAATAAAATATCGGCTACCGTATCTAAAAGTAGTATAACCGGGAACTTTCTCCGGATTATTGGGATTGGTATTGATGTTTTCAAAATCATTGTCGCAAGATACAATGGTAGATAGAAAAATTAGAGAAGCTATATAAATGGTTATTTTTTTCATATTGAATATTTTAATTTAGAACTTAACTTGCACATTAACTCCAAATGATCTGGTAGTAGGCATAGATCCTCCTTCAATTCCTGAAGCATTTCCACTACCATAATTAGCGACCTCAGGATCCATAGATTTCCAATCTAATCCCCATACAAATAAATTTCTTGCAAAGGCAGAAAATGTTATGGAATTAATAAAATCTCCTAAATATTGAGAGGGAAGAGAATAAGCTATTGACAATTCGCGCAGTTTGATGTAATCCGCGTCGAATACATTTTGTGCACTAGGTCCACTAAAAAAATGCTTAGAATATTCTGTTGCCGAAACTCTAATATCATTAGGTTTTCCATTTTCTTTAACGCCGTCTACGATAATACCGTTTTCTCTAATTCCATTTGCAGCAGTTTCAGGTAATATTCCGGAGCTCATACCCCACATATGAGTAGTTGAAAAATATTTACCGCCTTTTTGCCAATCAATTTGAAATCCTAAATTCCAATTTTTGTAAGTGAAGGAATTTCTAAAGCTCATGTTAAAATCGGGAAGTATTGATCCTAAGGGTACGTTTTTATCGGTTTTCAGATATAACCCATTACTACCCACTACTTTTTTTCCATCTTTATAAACAAAGTCTGTCCCGTAAATTTGTCCGTATCTATACCCGGGTAGTGCAACGACAAAAGCATTAAATGGAGCTTTAGCTATGGTTAGTGAACTTAAATCCTCACTCAAAGATTTGATTTCATTATCAGATTTTGAAAAATTATAATTAAAATCCCATCTAAAATTCTCTTGTCTAATTGGAACTATATTCAATGAAACTTCTATTCCTTTATTAACTAATTTTCCGGCATTCATCATTGCATATTTGAAACCGGCAGAACCGTCTAAAGGTACTTTAGTTATTAAGTCTTTGGTGGTAGTTTGATATAATGAAATATCCCCATTTAATCTTCTTTGGAACATTTGAAACTCAACCCCTAATTCAAAAGATTCCAATTTTTCGGGTTTTAATTTATCTGTTTTAGCAACAGTTGTTAACCAAAACCAAGGATCTTTTAAATACAAGCTGCCATAATTCGGATCCTCATCCTCATCTATATTGTAAAATGTATTGATGAGTTGATAAGGATCAGTATCATTTCTAACTTCAGAATATCCCCCTCTAATTTTTAAAAATTCCAACCAATTGCTGGTAAGATATCTAGTAACTACAAAACTGGTTGCTACTGATGGATAGAAAAAAGAATTGTTTTTAGAAGGTAATGAAGAAGACCAGTCATTTCTACCGGTAGTTTCTAAGAATACAAAATTGTCATATCCTAAACTAAATGAATAAAACAAACTGTTTACTCTTTTCTTCTCTTTTTCATTCATAACTAAAGACGGCTCTAATGAATTATTTAGATTATACCAGTCTCTTATAATTAGCCCTCCTTTAGTTTTTCCATTCATTCTTCTATATGTATATTCCCTTCGGTTAGTTCCGGCAAAAGAGTTAAGTGAAAAGTTCCCTATATTTTTGTCATAATGTAAAGTTGCTTCATAATTTAGATCAGTATATTTTCTCTCTGAAATTTTAAATTGAGAAAGAGCATGTGATCCAACAGCAGTCCTGTTTTCTGTATGAAGAGTATAGGTATCAAGCATTACCTTTCCATTTACATACATATCTTTTGTTAAATTATAAATTAAACCGGCGGTACCATATAAACGATCTCTATTGTCTTTATTGGTATTTTTGTTTATAGTCCAATAAGGATTATCTGAATAAGCAGGTTTTGGATTATCCCAAGATTCTCTGTTCCAAGTTCTTTGTGTACCGTCTGCTAACTCATATTTTTGTAGATCATTATAGTCTAATGAGGTTTGACCAAAATGAAACATTTTTTGAATAATGTTGTTATTGTCATATCCCACTTCAGGTCTGTTGAAACCTCTTGTAGAAGTATAAGCTGCAGAAGCATTTATTTTTAAATCATCAGATAATTTTGAATTCAGATTCATGGATAATGAATTTTTAGTTAAGTCTGAATTTGGAGTTATTCCGGATGATTTAGTATTATTATATCCCAATCTGATATTAGTATTTTCAACACTTCTGCTAAAAGAAATACCATTATTATATGTTACACCGGTTTTGAAAAATTTCTTATAATCATTTTTAGGATATATCCACGGTTTTGCAACTAAATAATCATTTGAAAATTCAGGATCGAATGCATTCCAATGTAAGACTTTAACATTCGGATCGTATTTTGGACCCCAAGATTCATCGGTTCTATAGTCAACCACCAGATAATCCACACCATTAATATTTTTTGTTGCAAATGTTTTGCTTCCGCCACCACCATATAATTTTTGCTGATGAGGCATTTTGTAAACTTTGTCAAATACAACACCTGAATTAAATACAATCTCAGTTTTACCTCTTTTTGCTTTTTTTGTAGTAATCATTATAGCTCCATTCATGGCTCTGGATCCGTATAATGCCGCGGCAGTAGCTCCTTTAAGCACGGAAATATTTGCTATATCGTCGGGATTAATATCACCGAATGAATCTCCATAATCAATACCACCGGCTCCTCGTTCAGTGTTTTTATCATTGATATTTTGATCTATTAAAGGAATACCGTCTACAACAATAAGAGGTTTATTGGATTGAGATAGAGACCTCATTCCTCTTAATCTGATTTGTGTTGAACCTCCCATGGTTCCACTATTATTAACGATTTGCAATCCCGAAACTTTTCCCGAAAGTGAATTAATTGGATTACTTTCCCTGGTAACGGAAAGATCGTCGCCATTTACTGATTGAGTCGCATAACCCAACGACTTTTTTTCTCTTGTGATACCTAAAGCAGTTACCACGACTCCTTCAATTACTGTTTCCTTTTTTTCAGCAGGTTCTTTGTTTTCTGTAACTAGAGGCTGTAGAACCACATCATAGAAACTTTGATCATTAACAATAAAACTTGCAGTTTCGTCATCAAATGATAAAATTTCGATGGTTTGTCCGGGTTCAGCATCAATTGAAAAATTTCCTGAGTCGTCAGTATACGTTTTTTTGGTAGATCCTTGTATCGTAACAGAAACATCAGCTTGTGGCTGACCGTCACTCCCAAGAACTTTCCCGCTAATCGTTTTCATCTGAGCCCAGGCAAAAGCCGAACCCAAGAAGATAAACGAAAATCCTAAGAAAATTCGGTTTACTCTCATATCTAATACATTAATTTATCGTTTCAAATATATAATATATTTTTTAATTATCGTAAAATAATTGTTAAATAATTACATAATTCACAAATTAATTCCTTTATTTAGTTGTCTATATTATAAAAATATCGGCCTTTTATGATGTAAACTATTAAACCATTAACAAAAAAAGCCGAGGTAAACCCTCGGCTTCATTATTATTATAAATAATTTGTTGACTTTTAGATTATTTAAGCTTGACCTTTAGGACCAAAATTTAAATGGTAGGTATCATCTTTAACTGCACCAAATTGTTGTTCGAATTTTTGAATATTATCAGTTAAAGCTGTTAATAATCGTTTCGCATGTTCAGGAGTTAAAATAATTCTTGATTTAACTTTAGCCTTAGGGACCCCCGGCATTATTTGTATAAAATCTACTACGAACTCAGTCGGAGAATGATTTATTAATGCCAAATTTGAAAATACCCCGGAAGCTACCTCATCCGTCAATTCAATATTTAAGTCTTGTTGATTCTGATTTTGATTTTCCATTTCGAATTAGTTTTTGGTTAAATTTTTTCGGTTATCATTTCCTCAAATTCCTTATTCGAACCTACAACTACGTGTTGATATTCAGTTAAACCGGTACCGGCAGGGATTCTGTGTCCTACAATTACATTTTCTTTCAATCCGTTTAGATAATCAACTTTACCGGCAACAGCAGCTTCATTTAAAACTTTAGTTGTTTCTTGGAAAGATGCTGCAGAGATAAATGATTTAGTTTGTAAAGAGGCTCTTGTAATACCTTGTAATACAGGACTGGCAGTAGCCGGAAGCGCTTCTCTGGCTTCAACCAATTTCTTATCTTCACGTTTCAATTTAGAATTTTCATCACGAAGTTCTCTTGAAGTAATGATTTGTCCGGCTTTTAATTCCAAACTGTCTCCAGGATCAGTAATAACTTTCATTCCGAAAATACGATCATTTTCCTCAATAAAGTCAATCTTATGTTCAAGATTACCTTCTAAGAATTTAGTATCACCGCAATCAACAATTTCTACTTTAGTCATCATTTGACGAACAATAATTTCGAAATGTTTATCATCGATTTTTACCCCTTGTAATCGGTATACTTCTTGAATTTCATTTACCAAATATTCCTGAACGGCAGTAGGCCCTTTGATGTTAAGAATATCGTTAGGAGTTATAGCACCGTCAGATAAGGCATCTCCAGCATGTACGAAGTCATTTTCCTGTACAAGAATCTGATTAGATAATTTAACCAAATATCTTTTAATTTCACCGGTTTTAGACTCAATAACTATTTCTCGATTACCTCTCTTAATTTTACCGTAACTAACTACACCGTCAATTTCTGAAACAACAGCCGGATTGGAAGGATTTCGTGCTTCAAACAGCTCGGTAACACGTGGTAAACCACCTGTAATATCCCCTGCTTTAGCTGATCTTCTTGGTATCTTTACTAAGATTCTTCCTGCCTTAATTTTTTCACCATCATTTACGATAAGGTGTGCACCAACCGGTAAGTTAATTGATTTTAACTCATTCCCTTTAGTATCTAATATTTTTAAGGTAGGAATTAATTTTTTATTTCTAGATTCTGAAATTACTTTTTCTTCAAATCCGGTTTGTTCGTCTATTTCTAGTTGATAAGTGGAACCTTGCTCAATTTGTTCGTATTCGATCTTACCGGCAGTTTCAGAAAGTATAATTGCATTATACGGATCCCATTTACAAATGATATCTCCTTTCTTAACTTCATCACCTGATTCAACTAATAAAGTAGAACCATACGGGATGTTGGTAAGCATTTGAATGTTTCCTTCCGCATTTAATAATTTAAATTCTGTGGAACGAGAAACAACGATTGAAACTTTATTTCCGTTTTCGTCTTCACTTTCAACAGTTCTAATATCATCAAACTCAACTTTTCCGTCTCTTTTAGCAACAATGCTGCTAACTTCTGCAACGTTTCCTGCAGTACCTCCCACGTGGAAGGTTCTTAAGGTAAGCTGTGTACCCGGTTCACCGATAGATTGAGCTGCAATAACTCCAACCGCTTCTCCTTTGTTGATTAATTTATTGGTTGAAAGGTTTACACCATAACATTTAGCACAAATACCTTTTTTAGATTCACAAGTTAAAGGCGAACGAACTTCTACTGATTCAATTCCGGATTGTTGAATTAATTTAGCTATTTCGGAAGTTATCATTTGATCTGCTTCAATTAATAGCTCATCTGTATCAGGATGGTATACATCATGAAGAGATACACGTCCTAAAATTCTTTCAGATAATGGTTCAACAATTTCGTCATTTTTCTTCAACGGAGAAATTTCGATACCTCTTAAAGTTCCACAATCTTGTTCATTAATAATAACATCTTGTGCCACATCCACTAAACGACGAGTCAAATAACCTGCGTCAGCGGTTTTTAATGCAGTATCTGCAAGACCCTTACGAGCCCCGTGAGTAGAAATAAAGTACTCAAGGATGGAAAGTCCTTCACGGAAATTAGAGATAATAGGGTTTTCAATAATTTCACCTCCGGAAGATCCCGCTTTTTGAGGTTTTGCCATCAATCCACGCATACCTGCTAACTGACGAATCTGTTCTTTAGATCCCCGTGCACCGGAGTCAAGCATCATATATACAGAGTTGAATCCACCTTTGTCGGTTTTCATTCGTTGCATGATTAAATCTGTTAATCGTGCATTAGTATTAGTCCAAACATCAATTACCTGATTATATCTTTCATTATTGGTAATTAATCCCATATTATAGTTAGCTCTGATCCCATCCACTTGTTCATTCGCTTCCTGAATCATGATTTTCTTTTCTTCAGGAGTTTTAATATCACCTAAGCTAAATGATAATCCACCTTTAAATGCAGTAGCATATCCTAAAGTTTTCATATCATCCAAAAACTTAGCTGTGGTAGGGAAATCGGTTCTTTGTAATATGGTACCGATAATGTTACGTAATGATTTTTTAGTCAATACTTCATTGATGAAACCTACTTTTTTAGGTACGATTTTGTTAAATAACACGCGCCCTACAGTAGTTTCAATCATTTTTTCAACTAATTCTTCACCTTCTACAACTGTTGCTTTTACTTTAATGATAGCATTTAAATCTACTGCTTTCTCATTATAAGCAATGTCTACCTCTTCTGAAGAATAGAAAATAGATCCGTGTCCTTTAACTTTAATTTCGTCCGTAGGTGTTAATGGTTTAGTCATATAATATAATCCTAAAACCATATCTTGTGAAGGTACTTGAATAGGAGATCCGTTAGCCGGATTTAAAATGTTTTGAGAAGCTAACATCAATAATTGAGCTTCCAAAATAGCTTCAGGTCCTAAAGGTAAATGCACTGCCATTTGGTCACCGTCAAAGTCTGCATTAAACGCAGTACAAACTAACGGGTGAAGACGAATAGCTTTTCCTTCAATCATTCTAGGTTGAAATGCTTGAATACCTAAACGGTGAAGAGTAGGGGCACGGTTCAACAATACCGGATGTCCTTTCATTACATTTTCCAGGATATCGTAAACTACCGGCTCTTTTCTTTCAATAATTCTCTTGGCAGATTTTACAGTTTTTACAATTCCTCTTTCAATTAATTTACGAATGATAAAAGGTTTATAAAGCTCTGCAGCCATATCTTTAGGAAGTCCGCACTCATGAAGTTGAAGGGAAGGACCTACAACAATTACCGAACGAGCAGAATAATCCACACGTTTACCTAATAAGTTTTGACGGAAACGTCCTTGTTTTCCTTTTAAGGAATCAGACAGAGATTTTAAAGGTCTGTTAGATTCAGATTTAACCGCAGATGATTTTCTGGTATTATCAAATAAAGAATCAACAGCTTCCTGAAGCATACGCTTCTCATTACGTAAAATAACTTCAGGGGCTTTAATTTCAATTAATCGTTTTAAACGATTGTTTCTGATAATAACCCTACGATATAAATCATTTAAGTCAGAAGTAGCAAAACGCCCTCCATCTAAGGGAACTAACGGACGTAAGTCCGGTGGAATTACAGGTATCACTCTCATGATCATCCATTCCGGTCTGTTAATGCGACCATTGGAATTAGCATCTCTGAAAGATTCAACTACTTGTAATCGTTTTAACGCTTCTGTTCTTCTTTGTTTGGAAGATTCATTATTGGCTTTATGTCTTAATTCATAAGATAAAGCATCTAAATCTGTTCTCTTTAAAAGTTCTTCCAAACATTCTGCTCCCATTTTGGCAACAAATTTATTCGGATCAGAATCATCTAAATATTGATTTTCAATAGGAAGAGTTTCTAATATATCTAAATATTCTTCTTCCGTTAAAAATTCAAGATGTTCTAATTCTTCACCATTTAATTTTTTAGCTATTCCGGCTTGAATTACTACAAAACGTTCGTTGTAGATAATCATATCCAGTTTTTTGGATGGAATACCTAATAAATATCCAATTTTATTGGGTAAAGAACGGAAATACCAGATATGTGCCACAGGCACTACCAAGTTGATATGTCCGATTCTTTCACGTCTAACTTTTTTTTCCGTTACTTCAACTCCACATCGATCACAAACAATTCCTTTGTAACGTATTCTTTTATATTTCCCACAAGCACATTCGTAGTCCTTTACCGGACCGAATATTCTTTCACAAAACAAACCGTCTCGTTCAGGTTTATGAGTCCGATAATTGATTGTTTCAGGTTTTAAAACCTCTCCTCTAGATTGTTGTAATATACTTTCCGGAGAAGCTAATCCGATTATAATTTTACTAAATTTGCTAGTTCTTTGTTTAACTGCCATTATTTTGTAATCAATTAAATTGAAAAAAATTTAAATTTATTAAGAGTTAAGAAAGAAATATTTATTCTTCCAATCTTACATCCAACCCTAAACCTTGTAATTCATGTAAGAATACATTAAATGATTCAGGTATACCCGGTTCAGGCATTGGTTCACCTTTAACAATTGATTCATAGGCTTTAGCTCTACCTATTACATCATCAGATTTAATTGTTATAATTTCTCTTAGAATGTTTGATGCTCCGAAAGCTTCTAAAGCCCAAACCTCCATTTCTCCGAATCTCTGACCTCCAAATTGAGCTTTACCTCCTAATGGTTGTTGAGTAATTAATGAGTATGGTCCGATTGAACGTGCGTGCATTTTGTCATCAACCATATGTCCTAATTTCAACATATAGATAACTCCCACAGTTGCTTTTTGCTCAAAACGTTCTCCGGTTCCTCCATCATATAAATAAGTAGTTCCCCATTGTGGTACTCCTGCTTCTTTTGTAAGTTCATCGATTTGCTCGGAAGTAGCTCCATCGAAGATAGGAGTTGCGAATTTTTTACCTAATTTTTTACCGCACCATCCTAAGATTGTTTCGTAAATCTGTCCAATGTTCATACGGGAAGGTACCCCTAATGGGTTAAGGACAATATCTACCGGTGTTCCGTCTTCTAGGAATGGCATATCTTCATCACGTACTATTCTAGCAACAATACCTTTGTTACCGTGACGACCTGCCATTTTATCTCCAACATTTAGTTTACGTTTTTTAGCAATATAAACTTTTGCCAATTTAACGATACCGGCCGGTAATTCATCTCCAACAGAAATAGTATGTCTTTCTCTATTTAGAGAACCTAGTAAATCGTTATGTTTTATTTTATAGTTGTGAAGCAATTCTTTAATAGAATTGTTTTTGTTATCATCTAAGGTCCAATTTTCTCCAGCTAAATTAAAATAGTCATCAATACTAGATAAAAGCTTTTGAGTGAATTTAACTCCTTTTGGTATTACTTCTTCATTTAAATCATTATAGATTCCTTGAGAAGTTTTACCATTTAGAAGGACATATAATTTCTCTAATAGTTGATTTTTTAAATCATTAAGCTTTACTTTAAATTCAGCTTCTAATTGTTCAATTTTTAATTTTTCGTCTCCTCTTTTACGTTTGTCTTTAATGTTACGTGTAAATAATTTTTTATTAATTACCACACCTTTTAAAGAAGGTTCTGCTTTTAGAGAAGCATCTTTTACATCTCCGGCTTTATCCCCGAATATGGCTCGAAGTAATTTTTCTTCTGAAGTTGGGTCAGATTCTCCTTTAGGAGTAATTTTTCCTACTAAAATATCTCCGGGTTTAACTTCTGCTCCAATACGGATCATCCCGTTTTCATCAAGGTCTTTAGTAGCTTCTTCACTTACGTTTGGAATATCCGGAGTAAGTTCTTCCATACCTAATTTGGTATCACGAACTTCTAAAGAATATTCGTCTACGTGAATAGAAGTAAACCAGTCTTCGCTAACTGCTCTTTGATTAATAACAATCGCATCCTCAAAGTTATATCCTTTCCAAGGCATGAAAGCTACTAGAAGGTTTCTACCTAAAGCAAGTTCTCCATCTTCGGTAGCATAACCTTCAGTTAAAACTTGACCTTTAGAAACTCTATCACCTGCTTTAACGATTGGTTTAAGCGTTATAGAAGTACTTTGATTGGTTTTTCTGAATTTCGTTAATTTATATGTTTTACTTGCAGAATCAAAGCTAACTAATTCTTCTTCTTCGGTTCTGTCGTATTTAATAGTAATAATGTTAGCATCCACATATTCTACTACTCCTTCACCTTCTGCATTAATTAAGATACGCGAATCTTTAGCAACTTGAAATTCTAAACCGGTTCCTACAATTGGAGCTTGAGGTTTCAATAAGGGTACTGCTTGACGCATCATGTTTGAACCCATCAAAGCACGGTTCGCATCATCGTGCTCAAGGAAAGGAATTAATGAAGCGGAAATACCTGTAATTTGATTAGGTGCAACATCCATCAGATCCACCTTATCAGGCTCAACAACCGGATAATCAGCTTCCTCTCTGGCAACGATTCTCTCATCAAGAATTTTACCGTCGCTGTCCATATTGATGTTTGCTTGAGCAATAATTTTTCCTTCTTCCTCTTCCGCAGTTAAATATTGAGGCTCGGATTCTAAATCTACTTTACCATCAACAACCTTTCTGTATGGGGTTTCCATAAATCCTAAGTCATTGATTCTAGCGTAACAGCCTAAAGAAGATATCAAACCGATGTTAGGTCCTTCCGGAGTTTCGATAGGACAAATTCTACCGTAGTGAGTGTAGTGAACGTCTCGCACTTCAAATCCGGCTCTTTCTCTTGATAAACCACCAGGACCTAATGCAGACATACGTCTTTTATGGGTAACCTCAGATAGTGGATTGGTTTGATCCATGAATTGAGATAACTGATTAGTTCCAAAGAAAGAGTTGATAACTGAAGTTAAGGTTTTAGCATTGATCAAGTCAATAGGAGTGAACACTTCGTTATCACGAACGTTCATTCTTTCTTTAATGGTTCGAGCCATACGAGCTAAACCTACACCAAATTGACCGGCTAATTGTTCACCAACAGTTTTAACACGACGGTTAGATAAGTGATCGATATCATCAACTTCAGCTTTTGAGTTGATTAATTCAATTAAATATTTAACAATTGCGATAATATCGTCTTTTGTTAAAACTTGAATATCTTCTGATATATTTAATCCTAACTTTTTATTAATACGATAACGACCTACTTCACCTAAAGAATATCGAGCATCAGAGAAGAATAATTTATCGATAATTCCTCTAGCCGTTTCTTCATCAGGTGGTTCAGCATTACGTAATTGACGATAGATATATTCTACAGCTTCTTTTTCGGAATTGGTAGAGTCTTTTTGTAATGTGTTGTGAATTATTGAGAATTCATTACTGTTTTCTTTATGAACTAAAATAGTTTTAATTCCGGAATCTATGATTAAATCAAGATGTTCCTTTTCTAAAACAGTTTCACGGTCAAGGATAATTTCATTTCTTTCAATAGAAACCACCTCACCGGTGTCTTCATCAACAAAGTCCTCGAACCAAGTATTTAAAACCCTTGCAGCTAGAGTCCTTCCTAACATCTTTTTTAGGTTGGATTTATTAACTTTTACTTCTTCTGCAAGATCAAATATTTCTAATATATCTTTATCACTTTGATAACCGATTGCACGAAGCAAGGTTGTCATCGGAAGTTTTTTCTTTCTGTCAATGTAAGCATACATCACGCCATTGATATCGGTAGCAAATTCCATCCAAGATCCTTTAAATGGAATAATTCTGGAAGAATATAATTTAGCACCGTTGGCATGATAAGATTGTCCAAAAAATACACCAGGTGAACGATGTAATTGGGATACCATAACTCTTTCAGCACCGTTTATAATAAACGAACCGCTTGGTGTCATATAAGGAATAGGCCCTAAATATACATCTTGAACTACTGTTTCAAAATCTTCATGTTCGGGGTCGGTACAATATAATTTCAGACGTGCTTTAAGTGGTACACTATAAGTTAATCCTCTTTCAATGCATTCTTCAATAGAGTATTTTGGAGGATCAACAAAATAATCTAAAAATTCTAAAACGAACTGATTCCTAGTATCGGAAATAGGAAAATTTTCAGTAAACGTTTTAAAAAGTCCTTCGTTTTTTCTTTGATCAGGACGGGTTTCTAATTGAAAAAAATCCTGAAATGATTTAACCTGTATATCCAGGAAATCAGGAAATTCAATTTGTCCTTTAGAGTGAGAGAAACTAAATCTCTTAGGGTTTTGAGTTTTTGACGCCAATGATTTACTCATATGATATATTAAAATCTTTAAAACACAAATAGGCTTAGACCTTACCAATGTTAAATTGGAGGCCTAAACCTTTATTTTTAGGTAGAATGAATTATTTCAATTCAACTTCAGCTCCAGCTTCTTCAAGCTGTTTTTTAAGACTTTCTGCTTCGTCTTTAGCTACTCCTTCTTTAATTGGAGTAGGAGCTCCATCTACAGCATCTTTAGCTTCTTTTAGACCTTTACCTGTAAGATCTTTAACTAATTTAACAACAGCTAATTTGTTAGCTCCTGCAGCTTTAAGAATAACATCGAATTCTGTTTTTTCTTCAGCAGCACCAGCATCAGCACCAGCAACAGGTGCAGCCATAGCTACAGCAGCAGCAGCAGGTTCAATACCGTATTCTTCTTTTAATATTTCAGCTAATTCATTAACTTCTTTTACTGTTAAATTTACTAGAGTTTCAGCTAATTGTTTTAAATCTGCCATTTTTAATTTTGTTTTAATTTTTGTTTAACAACTATTTATTATGAGTGTGAAATTATTCTTCTTTTTCAGATAAGGTTTTAACCAAACCGGCAATGGTATTTCCACCGGATTTAAGGGCAGAAACAACATTTTTAATTGGAGATTGAAGTAATCCAATAATTTCTCCAATAAGCTCTTCTCTGGATTTAAGATTTGCCAATGTTTCTAATTGAGCATCTCCTACAAATACTGCAGAATCAATCCAAGCAGCTTTTAGTAATGGTTTTTCAGTTTTCTTTCTGAAATTTTGTATTAATTTAGCCGGAGCATTTCCTTTTTCTGAAATGAAAATAGTAGAGTTTCCTTTTAGACTTTCAAAAACACCTGAAAAATCTTTATCTTCTACATTTTCCATTGCTTTTCTAAGAAGGGTGTTTTTAACAACTTTCATTGAAATTTCACCTTTGAAACAAGCTCTTCTTAGTTCTGAAGTCTGTTGTGCATTTAATCCATCAGTATCAGCTATATATAATACATTTGTACTTTCAAGTACTTCCTGTAATTCTTTAATTACCTCTGTTTTTTCTTGTTTTGTCATGTTTTGGTAAAATTAAAATTAGTTAATACCTTTAGGATCAATAGCAATACCCGGACTCATAGTAGAGGAAAGGTATATACTTTTCACATAAACTCCTTTTGCTGCCTGAGGTTTTAATTTTATTAAAGTAGAAATAATTTCTTGTGCATTCTCTTGAATATTTTTTGCATCGAAAGATACTTTACCTATTGCAGCATGTACAATTCCGTATTTATCTACTTTAAAATCTATTTTACCTGCTTTCACTTCTGAAATTGCTTTTCCTATTTCAGTGGTAACTGTTCCGGTTTTAGGATTGGGCATTAATCCACGTGGACCTAAAACTCTTCCTAAAGGACCTAATTTACCCATTACTTGAGGTTGAGTAACAATTACATCAACATCTGTCCATCCATCTTTTATTTTTTGTAGATAATCATCCAAACCTACATAATCAGCACCTGCGTTTTTAGCTTCTTCTTCCTTATCGGGAGTAACTAAAGCTAAAACGCGAGTTTCTTTACCTGTACCATGAGGTAAAGATACAACTCCACGCACCATTTGATTAGCCTTACGTGGATCTACTCCTAAACGTACAGCTATATCAACGGATGCATCAAATTTAGTATAATTAACTTCTTTAACTAAATTGGAAGCTTCCTCTAATGTATAAAGTTTTGATTTATCTACTTTAGCAACTACTGCTTTTTGTTTTTTCGTTAAAACTGCCATGATTCCTACAATTAATTATTAAAGGGATTTTGCCCAGTTACTCTAATACCCATAGATCTTGCTGTACCTGCAACCATGCTAACTGCTGATTCTATAGTAAAGCAATTTAAATCTACCATTTTATCTTCAGCAATTTGTTGTACTTGGCTCCAAGTAACGGATGCTACCTTATCTCTGTTTGGTTCGCCGGAACCTTTTTTAGCTTTAGAAGCTGCTAAAAGTTGAACGGTTACAGGAGGAGTTTTAACTACAAAGTCAAAAGATTTATCCTCATATACAGTAATGATAACCGGTAATACTTGTCCTTGCTTTTCTTGTGTTCGGGCATTAAATTGTTTACAAAACTCCATAATGTTAACCCCGGCAGCACCTAATGCAGGTCCTACTGGTGGTGAAGGATTTGCTTGACCTCCTTTCACCTGGAGTTTTACCATTTTAAAAATTTTTTTTGCCATTTTAATTTTTACTTAAAAATGTTTTATTTATATCTGTGGAAGCAGCCTATATTTTTTCTACTTGAGAGAAACTTAATTCAATGGGGGTTTTTCTTCCGAAAATCAACACCATCACATCTAATTTTCTTTTCTCTTCATTTATTTTTTCGATGGTTCCATTAAAACCATTAAATGGTCCATCAATAACTTTCACGGTTTCACCAAATACAAAAGGAATGTTTACGGTATCTTCAGATTCTGATAATTCATCCATTTTACCGAACATTCTACTCACTTCGCTTCGTCTCATTGGAAGTGGATCTCCTCCTTTAGTAGCACTTAAAAAACTAATTACGCCGGGTATATTCTTTATAGTGTGTGGTAATTCGCCAATTAAATTAGCTTCAACCATAACATATCCGGGATAATAGACTTTTTCTTTGCGAATTTTTTTTCCGTTTCTAATTTGTACTACTTTTTCCATAGGTACCACTACTTGGCCAAGATTTTTTTTAAGATGTTCGTATCTTAAAACTTCATTTTCAATATACATTTTCACCTTAGATTCTTGCCCACTGATCGTTTTCAGTACATACCATTTCATTTCATCCATCGCTTCCTAATATTAAGATTTTAATCCTATTAATATAGAATAAATATTCTGAAGCGCTTTAGCAAAAATCCAATCTACACCAAAGCAGAACATAGCCAAAATGATCGATGTAATCGCTACAACAGTTGTTGAGGATTGCAGATCGGACCATTTAGGCCACTCGACGTGATCTTTAAATTCTTCTATTGCGCCCTTTAAATACTTAATGAGTCCGTTCATTTATTATTATTTTGCGCGGGCGGAAAGATTCGAACTCACGACCTTTGGTTTTGGAGACCACTGCTCTACCAGCTGAGCTACACCCGCTTAAAAAAGAAAGAACTTTAAGTTCTTTCTTTTGTTATGATTTTATTTAAATTAATCTAAAATCTCAGTTACCTGACCTGCACCAACAGTTCTACCACCTTCACGGATAGCGAATCTTAAACCGTTGTTAAGTGCGATTGGTTGGTGTAATTCAACTGTAATAGTTAAGTTATCACCAGGCATTACCATTTCAGTTCCTTCCGGTAAAGTAATTGTACCGGTTACGTCAGTAGTTCTAACGTAGAATTGAGGACGGTAGTTATTGTGGAATGGAGTGTGACGTCCACCTTCTTCTTTAGTTAAGATATAAACCTCTGCTTTGAATTTTTTGTGAGGAGTGATTGAACCCGGTTTAGCGATAACCATACCACGACGGATATCAGTTTTTTCAATACCTCTTAATAATAATCCAACATTATCTCCGGCTTCACCTCTATCTAATATTTTTCTAAACATTTCAACTCCGGTTACAGTAGATGTTAATTTTTCATCTCCCATACCAACGATATCTACAGCTTCACCTGAGTTAATAACTCCGGCTTCAATACGTCCTGTAGCTACAGTTCCACGACCTGTAATAGAGAAAACGTCTTCGATTGGCATTAAGAATGGTTTATCTTGATCACGAACCGGTAAATCAATCCAGTTATCAACTGCTGCCATTAATTCATCAACAGTAGCAACCCATTTTGGATCTCCGTTAAGTGCACCTAAAGCAGAACCTTGGATAACAGGAGTGTTATCTCCGTCATAATCGTAAGAAGATAATAATTCTCTTACTTCCATTTCAACTAAGTCTAATAATTCAGGATCGTCAACCATATCCACTTTGTTCATGAATACAACGATTTTAGGTACGTTAACCTGACGACATAACAAGATGTGCTCTCTTGTTTGAGGCATAGGTCCATCAGTTGCAGCAACTACTAAAATAGCTCCGTCCATTTGAGCAGCACCGGTAACCATGTTTTTTACATAGTCAGCATGCCCCGGACAGTCAACGTGTGCATAGTGACGGTTTTCTGTTTGATATTCTACGTGTGCAGTATTGATTGTGATCCCTCTTTCTTTTTCTTCAGGAGCTGCATCAATTTGAGAGAAATCTCTTTTTTCTGCTAACCCTTTTTCTGCTAATACTTTTGTAATAGCAGCTGTTAAAGTCGTTTTTCCGTGGTCTACGTGACCGATTGTACCTATATTAAGATGTGGTTTGGTACGCTGAAAAGTTTCTTTTGCCATGATAAATATGTTTGTTTATATTTCCAAAAATGAGTGCAAATATACTCAATTTTTTTTAAATAACAATAGCTTATAAAAAATAAATACTTTTTTATAAACAACTGTTTTGTAAATATGTCTTTAAGAAAGTTTAGGCTTATTAATAAAATTTGTGATTGTATGTTTGGATAATTGAGAGCCAATGACGGGAATTGAACCCGTGACCTCGTCCTTACCAAGGAAGCGCTCTACCCCTGAGCTACATCGGCTGTTAAAAAATTGAGCGGAAGACGAGGGTCGAACTCGCGACATTCAGCTTGGAAGGCTGACGCTCTACCAACTGAGCTACTTCCGCTTATTTTTTGATTACCTTTGTAATTCGGTTGCAAAGGTAGAAATTTTTTTTGAATTACAAAATTTTTTTTTAATTTTTTTGTGGGGAGAGGAGGATTCGAACCTCCGAAGGTAAAAACCAACAGATTTACAGTCTGTCCTCGTTGGCCGCTTGAGTATCTCCCCTTCAAAAACGAGCCGGTAGAGGGATTCGAACCCACGACCCCGAGATTACAAATCACGTGCTCTGGCCAACTGAGCTATACCGGCATTAAATTTTTTATTTCAAAGAAAATATTTCGTTATTTTTCTAAGATCATTATCTTCGTCTAACGGATTGCAAAGGTAGATAAATTTTTAATATTTCCAAATTTTTATGAAAAAAAAATATGATTTTTTACCTACATTTTTTCTTTCCTTTTGAGTATCATCTTTTTAGCGGCTTCACAGGCTAAGTCAATACTTTCTTCAAATGTAGGGGACGTTTTTTTAGCTACTAATTCATCACCGGGAACTTCTAAAACGATTTCCGTAGTCTTATTTTCTTTATTTCCAACGTTTTCCAATTTTAGGAATATATTAGCATTGATTATTTTGTCGTAATATTGATCTAATTTTAAAACTTTTTTATTTAAAAATGCCAATAGGGTGTCTTGTGCATTAAAATTTACTGCTTGTACGTTAATTTTCATCTTTTTTATTTTTAAGCCCAAAAGGATGGGACCGGTTGAATACTTTTTTTAAATCTTCTATAGTATTATGAGTATAAACCTGTGTAGCTGCTAAACTACTGTGACCCAGTAATTCTTTTATGGAATTGATTTCGGCTCCGTTGTGTAAGAGATGACTTGCAAAGGTATGACGAAGCATATGCGGACTTTTTTTATCCTTAGTAGTTACCATGCTAACATATCTATGAATTAGGTTATATACATACTTTTCACTTAAAATTTTACCGTTTTTATTGGTAAATAAATATTCATAAGGTATACCAAAATTGATTTTATAGGCTAGAAATGCATTTATTTGCTCTGATAATTTTTGAGTTATAGGAATTAATCTTTCTTTATTTCTTTTTCCTGTAACTCTAATCGTCTGATTTTTTAAATCGATTGTTGAAGTTTTAAGTTGTAGAAGTTCCATTCTTCTGATACCTGTTTGATAAAATATCTCAAATATGAGATGGTTTCTAAGAGTTTCAAAGGAATCCGAATTATCTTTTCCTGCCTCACAAGAATTTATATAAGTTTCGATGGAATAAATTTCATCTTCAGTATAAGGAAGTAAAACTTTCTTCTTTTGTTTAAGATTTTTTAAGTGTAGGGTTGGACTTGTATCCAAATAACCAATTTTAAGCAAAAATTTAAAAAAGCTTCTTATAGAAGAAATTTTTCTATTGATGGAATTTTCCGATAGATTTTTATTGGATAGATGAATAATGAAATTCCTTAGTTGTTTGGCAGTAGCATGTTCTGCATCAGCAATGCTTTCAGATTCTAAAAGAAAGCTTTGAAGATCCAGCAAATCTCTTTCATAACTTTGTATGGTAAGAGAAGAGTAATGTTTCTCTAAGGTAAGGTATTCAAGAAATTTTTGTAACATATAAAAAGCCTACTTTTCAAAATTAAAAATAATTTCGAAAAATAGGCTAATATTTTATAGAAAAAGTTTCTTATGCTTCTTCTTGACTTTGCAATCTTTGTTTGTAAGCTGCTCTAATTACCTGTTGTCTTTTAGTAACAGAAGGCTTAATAAACTGTTGTCTTTTTCTTAATTCTTTAACAACACCGGTTTTATCGTATTTTCTTTTATATTTTTTTAGAGCTTTATCAATAGACTCTCCATCTTTTACTGGAATAATTAACATAATAACATCTCTTTTTTGTTCTTCATTTATTTTCGAAGTGCAAATATATGAAGATAATTTGCAAACGCAAATTTATTTTTAATATCAACGAAAGATTCGGTTGAATTATTAGAAAGATTTTGTTTTCCTTGATAGAGGTATATAATAGTTATAGGGTAATATCTCATTTTTTATAGTAAATTTGAACGTTGAATATAAATATCTAACCAAGTATATATATGAAATCTCAAGAAGATGTTTTAAAAAAGGTAGTTGCCCATGCCAAGGAATATGGGTTTGTTTTTCCTTCCAGTGAAGTTTATGACGGATTATCAGCCATTTACGATTACGGTCAAAATGGTGTTGAATTAAAAAATAATATTAAACAATATTGGTGGAAAGCAATGGTGCAGTTGAATGAAAATATTTTGGGATTGGATTCTGCTATATTTATGCATCCTACAATTTGGAAGGCTTCAGGGCATGTAGATGCGTTTAATGATCCGTTAATTGACAATAAAGACAGTAAAAAGAGATTTCGTGCGGATGTTTTAGTGGAAGATTTTGCGGAGAAGTTTGAAGATAAAGCAAAAAAAGAAATTGAAAAGGCAAGAAAACGATTTGGAGAAGCTTTTGATTTGGAACAGTTTGAGACTACTAATCCTAAAGTTTTAGAATATAGAAAGCAAAAAGCAGATATCTTACAAAGATTAGCTAAATCTTTGGAAACTAATTTAGCAGATACTAAAGCTTTAATCGAAGAACTGGAAATTGGTGATCCCGAAACAGGTTCTAAAAATTGGACAGAAGTTCGTCAGTTTAATTTAATGTTTGGGACAAAATTAGGCTCTACTGCTGATTCTGCTACCGATTTATATTTAAGACCTGAAACGGCACAAGGAATTTTTGTAAATTACCTAAATGTTCAAAAGACAGGAAGAAAAAAATTACCTTTTGGAATTGCACAAATTGGTAAAGCGTTTAGAAATGAAATTGTGGCAAGACAATTCATTTTTAGGATGAGAGAGTTTGAACAGATGGAAATGCAATTTTTTGTTCCTCCGGGCACAGAACTGTCTCATTTTAAAGAATGGAAAGAAAAACGTTTAAATTGGCATTTAGCTTTAGGATTGGGTAAAGATAACTATAGATTTCATGATCATGAAAAGTTAGCCCATTATGCAAACGCTGCCACTGATATTGAATTTAATTTTCCATTCGGATTTAAAGAATTGGAAGGTATCCATTCCAGAACTGATTTTGATTTATCGGCACATGAAAAATATTCCGGTAAAAAACTTCAATATTTCGATCCGGAACAAAATAAAAGTTATGTTCCTTATGTAGTGGAAACATCTATTGGATTAGACCGAATGTTTTTAGCTCTTTTATCTAAATGTTTAAAAGACGAAACATTGGAAGATGGCTCATCAAGAGTTGTTTTAAGTTTGCCTCCTGCTTTAGCGCCTAATAAAGTTGCTATATTTCCATTACTTAAAAAAGATGGATTGCCGGAATATGCAGAAAAGATTTTCAATGATTTGAAATTTGATTATAATGTAATGTATGAAGATAAAGATGCCATTGGTAAACGATATAGAAGACAAGATGCTATCGGTACTCCTTACTGTATTACCGTAGATCATGACACACTTTCCGATCATACTGTTACTATAAGAAACAGAGATACTATGAAACAGGAAAGAGTTTCAGTAGATTCCTTACGAACTATTTTAGGAGAGAATGTTGAATTAAAATCTCTTTTGAAGAAAATATAACAAAAATATGCTTCCGTTACTAACGGAGCATATACACTTATTCCTATCTTTACTAGTTACAATTATAAATTAATTTTATAATATAGGGAGATAGGAATATTTATTTATACGTATCTTATTCTTACTTATTAAATCACTAACATAAATTCGACGGATTTCATACATTTACAATTATGAAAGATTATACATATACTTATAAAATTTCAGCAGATGATTATCTTACTCATCAGCTTTTTAGTGCTTCGATGAATGAAATAGTAAAACAACAAAGGAAAAAAGGGCTACTTTTATGGACTTCCGCCTTTTTTGTACTTGCTGTAATTTTTGTTTTTTTAAAAAACTATGCATTAGCCGCTTATTTTGGAGTATTTGGAATTGGTTTTATATTTATTTATCCGATTTATTCTCGTTGGATATATAAAAGATTTTATAAACGTTTTGTTTATCGAAATTTTAATAAAACGCAATTAGAAACCATTGGACTTACTTTTTCAACGGATGATATAATCCTTTCCAACGGTGAAAATGAAGGAAAAATTCCTATTTCCAATATAGAACTAATCTATGAAATTCCCTCGCATTTTTTTATAAAATTAGACAGAGGAAGAAATATTATTATTCCTAAATCTCAAATTGAAGCTATAGACTCACTTACTAAAACTCTTACTGATTTAGCAGAATTAAAATCGATCCCGTATAAAAGAATGTTAGATTGGAAATGGAAATAATTTCGATTAAGACCTTTTACTGTTTAACTATATTTAATACATTATGTAAAGATATAGGCTAAGTAATTTTAAATTTATAAAATTGTTTAGGTGAGATGTATAAATTGAACGTATATTTTTTATCTTTGAATTCCAACCTAGTAGAAAAATAAATCATGAGTAATTTCGATATAGTAATCATTGGATCGGGGCCCGGGGGGTATGTCTCAGCCATTCGTTGTGCACAATTAGGATTTAAAACCGCATTGGTGGAAAAATATTTCCATTTAGGAGGCACCTGTTTACATGTGGGATGTATTCCTTCCAAATCCTTGTTAGATGCTTCCGAGCTTTATGATAAAGCTTTACACCAATTTAAAGACTTCGGAATTGAAATTACTAAGCCAACGATTGATTTTAGCAGAATGATTCAACGGAAAAATGAAGTCGTTGAACAAACAAGTAAGGGAATCGATTATTTAATGGATAAAAATAAGATTACGGTTTTTCATGGTATGGGTACTTTTAAGTCTTCCAATCAATTGGAAGTTAAAGATGAGAAAGGAAATATAAAAAACCTGGAAGCTCGATATTTCATTATAGCCACCGGTTCTAAACCTGCAAACCTTCCGTTTGCTCCCGCAGATAAAGAACGTTTGATCACTTCAACAGAGGCATTAAATCTAAAAGAAATTCCTAAGCATTTATTGGTTATCGGGGGAGGAGTTATCGGATTAGAACTAGGATCTGTATACAAAAGGTTGGGAGCAGAAGTGACCGTCATAGAATTTTTAGACCGATTAATTCCTACTATGGATGGCGGTTTATCTAAGGAATTACTTAAAGTGTTAAAAAAACAAGGAATGAAATTTTCTTTATCCACTCAAGTTACCAAGATAGAACGTAAGGGAGATAAAATATTTGTTCAAGCAGTGGAAAAGAACGGTAAGGAAATCAGGTTTGAGGGTGATTATTGTTTAGTCGCTGTCGGAAGAAAACCCTATACTGAAAATCTTGGATTGGAAAAGGCAGGTATTGAATTGGATGATCAAGGAAGAATAAAAGTAAATGAACATTTGCAAACGAATATTCCAAATATATATGCTATAGGAGATGTGGTTCGTGGACCTATGTTGGCACATAAGGCGGAAGAAGAAGGAGTTTTAGTTGCCGAACAGTTAGCAGGACAAAAACCTCATATAGATTATAATCTTATACCCGCTGTGGTATATACCTGGCCGGAAGTTGCAGGAGTAGGAAAAACTGAAGATCAATTATTAGAGGAGGGGCGTAGTTACAAAATAGGACAATTTCCCATTCGTGCTTTAGGAAGGGCTCGAGCCAGTGGCGATACGGACGGATTTGTAAAAATATTGGCTGATGAGGCAACCGATGAAGTATTGGGAATTCATATGATAGCCGCTCGTGCTGCCGATTTAATTGCGGATGCCGTGACTTTATTAGAATATCGAGCATCTGCTGAAGATATAGCTAGAATGAGCCATGCACATCCTACGTATGCTGAAGCCATAAAAGAGGCTGCCTTAGAAGCTACCGAAAAAAGAGCAATTCACAGTTAAAATAGTTATAACATTAGATAAAAAAACACTTTCAATATTTGAGAGTGTTTTTTTTTGTGATTTTTATTTTATACAATTATTTTATTTTTAATCATCTATTTAAATTTTAAATAAATAAAATAAATAAAATAAATCTTGTATATCTTATAATATAATGTAATTTTGTGAAAAAATTATAAAATAAGATGTTAGTACGGGTAATTATAAAAAATCTATTATCTTTTAAAGAAGAGACAGAATTTAATTTACTCACTTCTTCAAAAATTACCGAATTAAAACATCATAAAGTAAAAAAAAATAATCTTAATTTACTTACATTTTCAGCGATATATGGTGCAAATGCCAGTGGTAAATCCAATTTAATTAAAATTTTTTCACTTATAAAAGAAGTTGTAATAAATGGTAAAATTCCCAAATTTTACTATGATCAACACTTTAGATATAATGAGAGTTTAGAATCAGAATCCTCAGAAGTAGCAATTGAGTTTATATATAAACGTAATATTTATTTTTATACGTTTAGTTTCTTAAGAGAAATTTTCACTAATGAATCTTTATATGTTAAGAAAAAAGATTCATATATTAATATATTTAGTCGAGATAAATCAGGGGTTAGGATATTAAATTATAATGATGATGTTGTAGACTTTATTAATGATATGGTTAGTGATGATGAAAATTTTGTTTATTATATAGGAAACTATTATAAAGGTAAAAATAAAGATTTTAATATTATATTAAACATTCAAAATTGGTTTAAAGAAAACTTAGTTATCTTATTTCCGAATAGTTTTCCGGAGGATAAAGTTAATATGTTTTATAAATTTATATTTGGAAAAAATACTTATGTTCATTTAATTCAGTCTACAATAAAGCTATTGAATTTAGATATTGAAAATTTAAATTTAAAAAAAACAGAAATAGATCCTGCTTTTTTAGAACAAGTTTTAACTAAGTACCAATATAAATCATTTGTAATAGATAAAAATGGTCCTTTTAAAACAATATTTAACAGTAGTAATCTTAATGTATTTTATTATAAAGATATTCAGAATAGTAAATTCTATAAATATGAAATAAGTGCAATTCAAAAAAACGGGCAAGGAGTTAAAAAAATATTTAAATTGGATGAATTATCTGATGGTACCAATCGTCTTATTGATATGTTACCTATATTTCTGACTAAAATAAATACAGATAGTATAATAATTATTGATGAGATTGAAAGAAGTTTGCATCCATTAATGATAAAAAAAATTTTAAACTTATTCACTGAAGAGAAAAAAATTAAAGGACAGCTTATTTTTACTACTCATGAATCTAATTTATTAGATTTAAGCTTATTTAGAAAAGATGAAATATGGTTTGCAGAAAAAAATTATGAAGGAGCTACCGAATTTTATCCATTAAGTTATTTTTCAAAACATCAAACTAAAGATATTCAATCTGGATATTTACAAGGAAGATATGGTGCTATACCATTTTTAGGAGATCTTAAACAACTACTTAATAAAACTGCTTATGTTGAACCCCCAAAAAATAGGTTACAAACCAAAAGAAGTTGAACCCTACAAGGATGCTACCGTTATAAATATATTTTGTGAAGGCGATAAGAGAGAGAGCGATTATTTTACATATTTTAATGAATTATCTCGTAAATTAATAATACAAATAATTAAACCTGACTGTGATTCTTCGCCTGAAAAACTCAAATATAAATGTGAAGAAATTATTAAAAATGATAAAAATAGTAAATTCGATGAAATTTGGTTTGTAATTGATAAAGATTCTTGGGAAATAAAGAGTATAAAATCTTTAAAGAATTATTGTAATCAAAACAAAAATTTTAATATGGTTGTTAGTAATCCTTGTTTTGAAGTTTGGCTTTATTATCACTTTTATAAGACCAAACCAATTGAAAGTATTGATAAATGGAAAAATTTTTTGCATAAAAAAATTAAAGGGGGATTTGATTCAAATATCCATCCTATGTTTATTAAGAATGCAATATTTTTTGCAAAAGAAAATTTTTCAGGGACACAAGAATTTCCAGAAGAAGCATCTACTTCTCTCTATATATTAGGTGAAAAAATTTATAATCTCTTGCGTGTTTATTTAGATAGAGAAATGGAATTAAACAAGAATCATTTAAAAATTAAAGAATTTATTTAAATTATTTAAAATAGTAACTCATTATTTAAATAAATTAACAATCATATTATTTTAATATCAAAAATTAAAAATTAAATAAAAAAAGAGATTTTAACATTAAAACCTCTTTTAACTATTATCTAAATTGAAATCCTTTATTTATTCAATAACTTTTCCAATAATTCATCTTTTTCTTTCAGCATGCGCTCATATAAAGCCTCCTTTTCGTTATAGAGCTCTACAATTTTATCAATAGGATTGAAAGTACAATTTATTGGATTATTTAAAAATGAACTTTCTACTTTATCATTAAAAGTGTTGATATAATTAAAAGTTGCTTCATCATTCATGTTTTTAATAGCATCAATCGGAACATTAAGAGTTTTGGCTACTTTTTTTAGTGTAGAATCATCGATAAATTCTTTTTGCTCAAGTTCAGAAACGGCTTGTTGGGTAATATCCAATTCAATAGCGATCGCCTCTTGTTTTATTCCTAACATTTCGCGCAATCGTTTGATATTTCTACCATGATGTGTTTTTTGAGGAGCAATATCTAATTTCATTCTGTGTTACTATTTATTTATGTATACAAAAATACTAAAAATACGGCTAAAAATAATGTATTTGTGAAATACATCTCAATAATTGTATTATACAAGTAAGTACTTGTAAAATACCATATCAATAATGAGCTAATTTTGACAGTATAATAACAAATAAGAATGACAAATACTAAAGATTTTTGGCTTGATAAAGCGCGTCATTATTTACAATCTTCTCGGGCAACAGAGGATCTTGGATCGGAAGTTGCGTTTGAAAATTATGTGCAGTTGGGAGCTTTGCTTTACTCCATTATTCATATTTCACAAAAATCGTTGTTTTTTAAAGAAGAAAAATTAGAAGAAGAGGTGCGTACAGATATATATAATCTATTGGATATAGCTAAAAAATTAATTCCACGTTCCGAATTGGAATTTTTGGATGAAATTAGAAAGGAAATAGCGTAATATCTAGTTATTGTTAGTTTTAAAAAACCGGAATGATTTTTAAAATCATTCCGGTTTGATATATGTAACATTTCAAAATGAAAAATTATTTATTTTTATAAAAGTTATATACTACCTGAGAAATATCGGCAATTATTCGAGCATTGGTTTTGTCGTCTTCTTTGGAATCTTTAATAAATACTGCAATAGAATATTGTTTCCCATTGGGTAAATAAACAAAACCGATGTCATTATCGGCGGCTTTTAAGCCTTCCAAATTTCGGGAAGAACTGCCGGATTTATGTCCAATTAAAACTTTTTTAGGTAAAAGAGCTTTTAACTTATCCGAACCTGTTTCAGATTCTGTCATTGCTTGGAATAAGAAATCTTTATAGTTTTTACAAAAGATATCTTTATTTATAAAAATATCCAATAAACGGGCAGCTTCTAACGGAGTCGTCCAATTTATATATTGGTTATTAAAATCTTTGTTCATTTCCTCTTCAGTTGCTTGAATGGAAAAATTTTTACTTCCTAGTGTACGTAAATATAGATCTGTCATTTTAGTACCACTCATATAATAATATAAAGCATCAGAAGCATTGTTGTCACTTTTGGAAACCGTATAATTTAACAAATCGCCAATTGGAATAGTAAAATTACCTTCCGGGTACTCTTTTGCTAAAGGGCTGTAAGTATCTTTTTTTATGTCTGATTTTTTCAGATATAAATTAGATTCCAAAGAAAGTAAATTATTGTTCATGTAGTCCAACAAAGCAAGTGCTTGATGAAATTTAAAAACGCTCATCGCCGGATACTCCATATCGTTATTAACTGTTAAGGTATCTTTTCCGTCGAAAATTACGGCCACTCCCACAGTGGCTTTCTTATTCTTAGTAATGGAATGAATTTTTTTTTCTAAACTTTTGTCGGCAAGCTCTGAATGGCGATCGTATACATGATCATGAGAGTTAGAGTAATTTAAATTATCTTGTTTTTGTTGAAGTGAAAGTTCACGTTTTTTTTGTGCTTTTTCGTATCCGGATAAATTTTGATTTTTGCCTATCTCTTTATATTGTCTGCCGTATTCTTTATTCATTTCTTTTCTTCCGGATTGAGCAAAGGCAGAAGTAGACAGCATTACTAGAAATGCTAAGGTTAAAAACTTGTTCATTATTATTTTGGTTTTATTAAATTAATTAACAAATAAAACCAATCAAAAAATATGCCAGTTTTAAAAGCTTTTATGTGTTTAATTACTAGCTACATAACTGTAATTTCGTAAATCATTTGAGGTAAAATTAATTAAAATTAAGATAAAAATTCTTCAATTTCATCAATAGATAAATTTTTCTGATCGCCCGTTTTTATATTTTTAAGTGTTACTGTATTCGTATTAATTTCATCTTCTCCATAAAAGGCTACAAAAGATATTTCCTTTTTTTCTGCGTAGCTGAATTGTTTTTGAAGTTTAGATTTTTCAGGATATAAATCACAAGCAATGTTTTTACTTCTAAGTTCTTTAATTAGTTTCAATGCTTGAAGACATTCATTTTCACCGAAATTGAAAAAGAGAATTTGTTTTTGATGTAATGTAGCCTCAGGGAAAAGATTAAGTTCTTCCATAACCAAATATATTCGGTCTAATCCGAAAGAAATACCTACTCCCGGCATGTTTTTAACGCCGAATATTTCGGTGAGGTTGTCATATCGTCCACCTCCGCCAATTGATCCCATGGAGATATTTTTAGCTTTCACTTCATAAATAGTTCCGGTATAATAATCCAAACCTCGCGCTAGGGTCAAGTTGAAAACCAATTCCGCAGAGGTAAGACCAATTTCTTTTACCCGATTGTAAATAAATTCCATCTCTTGAATACCTTCTTGCCCTATTTCAATATCTGTGAGTATATCTTTTAGTTGCGAAATTTTTTCTTCAAAAGTTCCTGAAAGTTCAATAATCGGAATAAGTTTTTGTAAAGAATCTTGTCCAATACCTTTAGTTGACATTTCTTCTAAAACTTTATCTAAACCAATTTTGTCCAATTTATCCAAAGCAACGGTAAAATCGATTAATTGATTTTCGATAGATGCATATTGAGCAATAGCTGCCAATAACTTTCGGTTGTTTACATGAATTTCAATAGGGATATGTAAATCCGAAAAAGCCGAATCGTATAATAAAGTAAGATTTACTTCATGCCATAAACTGGCTGAACCAACGATATCGGCATCGCATTGATAAAATTCACGATATCGTCCTTTTTGAGGTCGATCTGCTCTCCACACCGGTTGAATTTGATATCGTTTGAAAGGTAGGGGAAGTTGCCCGTGATTCATAGCGACGTAACGCGCAAAAGGTACGGTAAGATCATACCGCAAAGCTTTTTCCGAAATGGAACCGATTATATTTTTGGAACTCCATTGAGACATATCCGGATTCTTTTTTTTCGCTTCAGCTAGAAAATCACCGCTGTTTAATATTTTAAAAATTAAACGATCTCCTTCTTCTCCATATTTACCGGTTAATGTATCTAAATTTTCAAAAGAAGGAGTTTCCAACGGTTGAAAGCAAAATTTTTCAAAATTGGATTGTAACTTAGTAATTATGTATCTTCTCTTTTGTAATTCTTTAGCGGTAAAATCTCTGGTGCCTTTAGGAATTCCGGGTTTCATTTCTTTATGTCTTATTTTTAAAACAAAGGTATAGAAATGTTTTGATTTTTTTTTAGGTAAATAAGGCAAAAAAAAGAGCATAAAAATATGCTCCTTTTTACATGTATATTGAAATATAAAATTTTTACCTGAAAGGAGAGGTAAGAGGGATTTCAGAATCCGGTTGTTTCGTAATTCGGTTTCGTAAATCTCTACGCGTAATTTCAATTATCCAGGTCCAGAACGCATGTCCGAAAAATTCAGAGAAATGTTCTGCAAAAGGCTGATTCCACGGGGCAGGTACTGTTCCCAGTATTGGCATTATAATAATATGGAACATTATGAAAATAAGTATTCCATAGGCAGTTCCCTGCCATAATTTAATTTTAGGATAATATTCCGCAACTAAGCAATAGATTATTGCACAGATAATTGAGAAGGAAAAATGAATAATAAAGCTCATGATCGGTCGTGGATTATCATTAAAATAATACATGAGATGGGAGAGGTCATGAGACATTCCCAGTTGTTCCAGGAGGTGTTGTGGTGGATTGGTCATATCTCTTTCAGGAGTACGGGGAGGAAATGGAACTTCCCAACCGAATTTGATAAAACCTGAAATGATTCCTGAAATGATTCCTACCCATACGGCAACATTTTTCTTAGGATGTAAAGCATTTTTCATAAACAGAATTATATAAATGATTAATTAATTGAAATAATAACACAATTTTTTGATACTAATGTATGCTATCTAAATACATATGTTTAAAGTTATTTTCAAAAAAAATGCCTAAAATTTTACATTTATTCAGTATAATACTAATTTTATTGCAATTTTATTTATGAAATTGATAGAATGGTTAAGCAATATTTACTTATTTCTTTATTAACAAAAATTATATCAATTATTCAAATATTCAAAGAACTATAATTTTAGCTTAAATATATATGGTGTGTATATATAACCTGTTCACAGGGTTATATATTAAAGTATTGATAATATTAAATTTATTAAATTCGCATTCAAAATTGATTGTATAATGCATATTCCTGATATTCCCAGTTATTTTGCCTTAAAAGCGATTCACATTATTTTTATGGTAAGCTATTTTGCGGGGATTTTTTACTTAATACGTTTATTTGTTTATTTTATAGATACCAATGAAAAACCGGAGCTTGAGCGTGAGATTCTTAGAAAGCAATACATATATATGATTTCTCGTTTATGGGATATCATAACGGTTCCGGCAGGAATTATAATGCTTATTACCGGAACATTAATGATGATTAATACTCGCGGGGATATTACTTTTTACATTTTAAGAGAACCTTGGTTCCATATTAAGCTGGTATTTGTTGGAGCGTTGGCTCTATATCATTACTGGAGTTGGAGGTGTATTAGGAGAATAAAGGCCGGAAAATTCAATACAACTTCTATTAAGCTCCGTATGATGAATGAAGTTGCTACTATTATTTTATTTGCCGTAATATTTATAGTTATTTTCAAACAATATTTTATGGGAATGTGGCTAAGCTTATTGATCAGTTTTATTGTTCTAGTTCTTGTAATTATGTTGGTTGTAAAATTAGTTAACAGAAAAAAGAAAAAGTAAGAATCGTATGTTTTCAATTTTTAAAAAAGAACTTTGGGCATATTTTGGAACATTAGGCGCATATATTGTTTCGGCTGCTTTCTTGTTAATCTGTTCTTTATTTTTATGGTTTTTCGATAATGATTTTAATGTTTTCAATGTAGGATTGGCTACATTAAATAACTTTTTTATACTTGCTCCCTGGGTATTGATGTTCCTATTACCTGCCTTGACAATGAAAAGCATTGCGGAAGAAGAGCAAAACGGTACTTTGGTCTGGTTATTTTCTCAACCATTGTCTGTTTCATCTATTGTTTTAGGAAAATATTGGGCAATTTTAATTCTAGTCTTATTTTCTTTACTTCCTACTTTTACCTTTGTTTATACGATTAATAATTTAAGTTTACCGAAAGGAAATATAGATTCAGGAATCATTGTTAGCGGGTATATCGGATTACTCTTTTTGTCCATGACCTTTGCTTCAATTGGTATTTTTTGTTCTTCCTTAGTAAAAAATCAGGTATTAGCGTTTGTCACAGGTGTCTTTTTTTGTTTTATTTGTTTTTATGGATTTGAAAATTTGGCATCGTATAATCTGTTAGGAAATTTAGATTATACCCTGCAAAAAATAGGATTTTTTCAACATTATACCAGTTTTACCAAAGGGATCGTAGATACAAGAGATATAGGTTATTTTATCTTTGTAATAGTTGGATTTCTTTTATTATCGATTCGAATAATCAACAGCAAAAAGTAATGATATATTTAAAAAAGATAAATATTAGCTTAGTATTCCTACTTATTGCAGGTCTTATATTGGCTAGTGGTTTTTTTTATAAAAGGTTTGACTTAACTTCGGATAAACGATATACGTTAACTGAAAGTACTCGTCAAGTATTAAAAAAAATTGATGAGCCGATGCAGATTGATGTATATTTAGAAGGAGATTTTCCTGCAGATTTTAAACAACTGCAGTCTGAAACTCTCAGTCTGCTGGATGAATTTAAAAGGTTAAATTCCAATATTAATTTTCAATTAATAGATCCAATAAAGGAAAAATTATCACAAGAGACATTAGAAGCTATGGGAATGGCTCCTTCGGCTTTGCGGGTTGAAAAAGATGGAGCATCATCTCAACTAATTTTATTTCCTTATGCAACTATAAAATATAAAGGCAATGGGCAAACAGTACCGTTAATAATTTCTCAGGCAGGAATAACAGGAGATGAGCAAATGGCTAAATCTATCGAAAATCTGGAATACGGTTTTATCAGTGCTATTGATAAGTTATCCAATAAACGTTTGAAAAGTGTAGGCATTTTAGTAAATCAAAAAGAACTGAATCGATTGGAAATGTTCAGCCTGGCTAACAGGATTCATCAAAGTTATAATTTCGGACCTATTTTTCCTAAAGATAGTCAGACCTTGTCACTTCAGGATTTACCAATACTTAAGAAATTTGACGCCATACTGATTGCCAAACCAAGAAAGGCTTTTACTGATAAAGAAAAATTAACGATTGACCAATATATCATGAGTGGAGGTAAAACACTATGGGCAATTGATCAAGTTAATGCCGAAATGGATACTTTGCTTAAGTCCAGTAAAATATTGGCTTATCCGTATGATCTTAATTTAACTGATTTATTATTTTCTTACGGAGTAAGGATAAATTCCGGAATTGTTAAGGATATAAAAAATCCTACTTATATAAATTTACAGGTTGGAGAAATACAAGGAAATGCACAAAATGCAAGAGTACCTTGGGTATATTTTCCTATGGGATTTTCCTTGAATAATCATCCGATAACCAAAAATATTAATCCAGTATCCTTTCAGTTTCCTACTTCAATAGATACCTTAGATACTCCCGGAGTTAAAAAAACAATTCTCTATCAAACTTCTTCCTATACTTCGCTTCAAGGAGTACCCTCTTATATATCACTTGAAGAAGCAAAGTTATTTGAAAGAGAAAATGTAAATTGGAACGAATACAATAAAGGGCCTAAAATATTGGCAGTTTTGCTTGAAGGGAAATTTACCTCTGCATACAAGGATAGGATAGAGTCTAGTGGAATTAAAAATTTTGTGGACCGGTCAAACAATAATAAGATGATCGTTATATCCGATGGTGACATAGCAAGAAATCAGGTGATAAAAGGTCAACCTTTGCCTTTAGGTTTTGATTATTCAACAGGTATTACTTATGGAAATGAAGAATTTTTAATAAACGCCCTGGACTATTTATTAGATGATCACGGTTTAATGCTTTTAAGAAACAGGACGGTACAAATGAGAATGTTGAATAAGCCTCTAATTGTTCAGGAAAAAACGTATTGGCAATGGTTAAATTTAGGCGTTCCTATCGTTTTAGTCAGTATCGTAGGAGGTTCTTTTATATTTGTAAGAAGAAAAAAGTTTAGTAAAAAATAATTATGGCTGTATTATATTTACTTCCTGCCTATTTAGGTGAAACCTCACCCAAAGATATATTTTCTCCGAGAGAAATCGAATTATTACATACGTTAAAATTTTTTGTTGCTGAAAATCAGAAATCGGCCAGAAAATTTATTAAATTTTTATGTCCGGATACAACTCAAAGCGAATTAAGTATTTCAATATTAGATAAAAGAACCACGGAAGAGGAATTGGAATATCTTTCACAGCCTTTGAAAAACGGGGAGGATGTTGGATTAATTTCAGAAGCGGGATTACCTTGCATAGCAGATCCGGGTAATATTTTAGTTTCTTGGTGTCACAGACACGATATTCGAGTAGTTCCTATTACAGGTCCTTCTTCCATCATATTAGCCTTAATAGCCAGTGGCTTAAATGGTCAAAATTTTGCTTTTAACGGTTATCTTCCCATAGATTCTAATGAAAGGAAAAAGACAATAGTAAATCTTGAAAAGATTAGCAGAAATCAAGGATCAGCGCAAATATTTATGGAAACTCCGTATCGAAATCAAGCGTTATTTGATGACTTGATTAAATACTTAAATCCAAAAACTTCTTTATGTATTGCAACGAATGTTACTCTTCCCAACGAATCTATTAAAACTTTATATTGCAAAGATTGGAAAGCTAAAAAACCAAATTTTCACAAAGAACCCACTATTTTTATAGTGCAAGCCTAAATTTTATTTTACACTTTAGCGTGTTTATCTATCTAAAATTGAGGGGTAATAAAAAACGTACTATTTACACTATAAAATAATTTTATTGATAAAACCCTTTATAGAACCATAATTAGATTATTTTTGCATCAAGAAAGTAAGAGATATCTTTAAAAAGATTTTTAATGATCTTTCAAGACATGATTACTTAAATGTAATCGCTTTCTCATTTTTTTGTGGTTTTAGTTTGAGGTCGCTTATGCGACCTTTTTTTTTTAAACAAAAACAGATGTTTTGAGTTACCAACTATTCGAAAGAATAACCGATAAACTTTTTTGTCAATAAACGAGTTTGATCTTTTTTAAAAACTTTTTTTCTCAACCGGGTAACGGGCAGTAATCCATTTTCATCACTAAGTATAAAAAATTCATCTGCAGATTGAGCTTCGAAAGGAGATATTGGTGCTTCTTTAAAGATGTAATTTGTTTTTTCTCGTAGAAAAAGGATGTAATTTTTCTTTAAAACAGATTGGATGGCACCTTCCGTAGTGGGAGGGGAAACTATCATATTATCTTGAATTAAAAATATATTACCTAATACAGATCTAGCTATTCTTTTTTCACTATTCAGTAAAATAACGTCCTGTAACTCATTTTCTCTTGCATATTGTTCTGCTATGCTATTAAGAGGCTGATAAATTAATAAATCAGACAATAAATTGGGATATATAAGAACTTCTTTATAAACATCAACTTCATTTTCAGTAGTTACAAAGAAATTTTTATGGGGTACAATTTGTATTATAAATGAAGGGGGATGATTTTGGATATTTCTATAGATTGTTATTTTTACTCTACCTTCTGTGGTGTTTAATTTTTCAGAGAGTATTTTAATTTGATTTTCAAATAATTCAGGAGTAAAAGCTAGAGGTATATCTATCCTCATTTTTCTCATGGATGCCATCAATTGGAAATATACATTTTCCCAATAAAGGAGTTTATTTTGAAATAGCCAACAGAAACCATTTACAAAATCCCCGGAAAAATAATTGTTTTCAGTGTAATTGATTACTAATTGATTTTCTTCAATACATTTTTGATTGAAAATAATTTTCATACTAAATAATTAGTATTTTTTTGTGTTAGTAGTTTTTTTGTTGGCCCTAATACGGGGATTAATTATTATTTAAGAACCTATAATCTTTTTTAGGTCTTCAATTAAATTTTCCCAATATAATTTAGAGTGTTCTAAGTCGCTTTCTTCGGCAAAATCAGTAATTACAAGAGCTACGTCACTGGTTACATCATCAACATGTATGGCAAGTTCCCAAAAATATTTGGTTCCTTCATCTTCTTCCCATCTAAAACGCACAAAAGACTCTTCTTTATATCGTATTAAGTTAGCTGATTCTTCTTGATCTCCCCATACAAAAGTAAATTTATCTCCTCTTTCAATTACGTCATCTGCTAACCACTCACTCATACCTGAAGAAGTTCCAATATATTCAAACAAAAGAGTAGTGGAACATTTCATAGCAAATTCTAATTGGTATTTTATCTTATTCATATTAATATTTAGATTTCAAGTTGCAATATATAAATTTGTTCTATATTTTAAAAATTATATTGCTTAATGAAAAAGTTTTGATTTTACTTCATGATATTTAAGTTTTGATAGTAATAGTAGGATTTTGCAATATAAATAAGAAAAAAATAAATCAATTTTATGTTGCATGAATAAAATATTATAATTTCATTAACATTTTTTAGGTTTTTTTAAAATTTTATATATACATTTGTTCCCTAAGAAGTTGTCTTGGTTGAAAATTGAAATTATTAGATATATAGAATAAAATTTTACTCTATTAACTAACAAATATCATAAGTGATGATAAAAAGAACTGACTGTGAATTAGTTCATTCTTATATTAATGGAAATGAAAATGCTCTTAAAACATTGTTGAATAGGCATAAGTTAAAGATATATAATTATATCAATCGAAAGGTTAATAACCCGGAGTTAGCTGAAGATCTATTTCAAGATGTTTTTATAAAAGTTATATTAACTCTTAAGGAGAAAAAATATAACGAAGAAGGGAAGTTTCTACCATGGGTTTTGAGAATTTCACATAATTTAATTATCGATCATTTTAGGGTTTCGAATAAAACGAAAATAATTAACGAATCCAGTGGACAGAATGAGGATTATAATATATTTGATTTTGTAAAAGTATCCGAACTATCCATAGAGGATTTAATAATAAATGAGCAAATTAACCTGGATCTTAAAAGACTTATAAATGAGCTGTCTCAAGATCAAAAAGAAGTTTTAGAATTACGCTTTTATAAAGGTTTAAGCTTCAAAGAAATTGCAGAAGAAACAAATGTCGGGATTAATACGGCATTAGGAAGAATGAGATATGCAATTTTAAATCTAAGAAAACTAATTGAGACCAAAAATTTAACATTCATTTACAATAATAAAATTTAATTTAATATCGTTATCTATACTATAACAACTAGTAAAGAACAATATTCAATGTACAAAAAATCTATTAATTTGTCAAATGAAAGGAGAGGTCCTTCCGATTATACTATAAATTTAATATTAAACTTTTCAAAAAGTATAAAAATTATTGAATTAAGTAAAATTAAACAGTCAGTAATTTATTGCAATTAAAAGCAGCCGGTAGATATATATAATTTTATAAATTATATATATCTATTAGTTTTTAACATCAATTTTCTGAAATATCATTATTTTTTTGGAAAAATAACTTAACTACTACAGGGGCGGTGGTTACTATTACCATTACTAATACAATAGTTTCAATATGACGTTTCAAATCGAAATTAAATTCCTTAAGGAATATTTGGTAAAGATAATGTCCCGAAAATAATAAGGAAAAAGACCAAGCCGTTGATCCTAAAACATTATACAATAAGTATTTACCCTTATTCATCTGAACAATTCCGGCAATTATGGGTGCAAATGTTCTTAAAATAGGTAAAAACCGAGCAAGAATAATTGCTCTTCCCCCATGTTTTTCATAAAATTCTTTTGCTTGGAAAAGATATTTTTTTTTGAATAAAAAGGTATCTTTTTTATTATAAAGATAAGATCCGCTTTTTTTTCCAAACCAATAACCTATTTCGTTACCAATTATACCGGCAATTGAAATTAAGCATGATAATAAAAAAACACTTAAAAAATCTGATTCAATATAAAAAATTTCTCTTATTAATTCCTTACTGTATATACCTGAGAGGAATAATAAACTATCTCCGGGAAGGAAAAATCCGGCAAAGAGACCCGTTTCAGCAAAAACTATAAATAAAACTAAATAAATACCGCCTAACTTTATATAAAACTCCGGATTAACTAATTGGCCCCAACTAAAATCATTCATAGGAACAAAGAAAAATTAAATATTAACAGGTGCAAAGATATTAATATTTAATTAAGAAAAATATTGTTATAGGAGTTCGATGATGTGTTAAAAAAATTAACATATTTATAGTTAATGTCTACCCAAAGAAAAAATAGGTAATAAAAATGGCTGTGATTACGCCTAATAAATCGGTCAGCAAACCTGCAGTAAGAGAATATCTAATTCTTTTAATACCGACACTTCCAAAATAAAGAGCAACTATATAGAAAGTAGTATCTGCACTTCCCTGAAATATACAGGTAAGTCTTCCTACAAAAGAATCAGCACCATAATTTTGCATGGCCTCAATCATTAATGCACGGCTACCACTCCCACTAAGGGGCTTCATTAAAGCAGTAGGTAGTGCAGGTAAAAAATCGGTATTGATATGTAACGAGGATAAGCAATAAGAAATAGAATTAATTAGATAATCCATTATCCCGCTGGTTCTCAATAAACTGATAGCAGCCAACATGGCAACTAAATAAGGAATTATTTTTACAGATACTCCGAAACCTTCTTTAGCACCATCAATAAAACTATCAAAAACATTTATTTTTTTTATAAAAGCGCCTGTAATAAATACAACGGGAATTAGTAATAAAAGTACGTTGCTAATCACTCGAGAGGCTGTACCACGCTCAAAATTTATATATTCTTGGTTAGTTTTACAGATCAACTCAGGAGTAATTTTTTTATCTTTTACGTTAATCTCTTTCTGAAATGAATCAGGATATAATTTAATAAAATCTTCTACAGTTACATTTTCAACCGATACAGTTTGAGGGGTGATATGAGATACATACTCGACAGCATATTTTGTCCGAGAATCTGTGGAATATTTTATGAAATAGGAAAGCCCAAAAATCAGTACTAGAGCCCCTAGTAGACCGATCAATATTTGGCGACTAAATAGGTTTAAGCGTTGTTTAATTCCTACTATAATTATACCAAATAAAGTAGTGCAAAAAGTTCCAACAATACACGGTACGAATATATCGGTAGGATCTTGTGCACCATTTAAATAGCGGTAGAGCATAATGGAAGTCGGGATTAATGTTAGTCCCGAGGTATGCAAAACTAAAAACATAATCTGTGCATCCGTTGCAATATCTTTTTTAGTATTCAGTGTTTGCAAACTGTCCATTGCTTTTAATCCTAAAGGAGTGGCGGCATTATCCAGCCCAAGAAGATTGGCACTAAAATTCATCATCATATTTCCTATTGCAGGATGACCTTTGGGAATGGAAGGAAATAATTTGGAAAAAAAAGGAGATACCAGTTTAGAGAGAAAACGTATAGCACCTGCATTTTCACCAATTTTCATTATTCCTAACCAGAAAGTCATCATTCCTGCCAAAGGCAAAGCTATATCCATTACTGCAACTTTGGTAGTACTAAACAACCCGTCAACCATATGTTTAAAGATTACCGTATCTCCTAAAAACAGGAACTTAAGAATTCCTACAAAAAAAGATAAGATAATAAAGGCAATCCAAATATAATTAAGGGTCATTTATTTGAGGAGATTATAAATTTTTAGGTAATGGATTAAAAAAAGAAAAGCTAATAATTATTAGCTTTTTCTTTGTTTTTTATATTTTATTTAACTTCTTTATTCATTAACATGTCAACACAATGTGAAATGGTATTTTTTAAATCTTTTCTGTGTGCGATAATGTCTATAAAGCCTTTTTCTAATAGAAATTCAGAAGATTGGAAACCTGGAGGCAAATCTTTTCCGATAGTTTCTTTAATTACTCTTGGTCCTGCAAATCCGATTAATGCGCCGGGTTCAGCAATTATAATATCACCGGTAGAACCATATGAAGCGGTTATTCCTCCAAAGGTTGGATCTGTTAGTACAGATATATAAGGAAGTCCGGCATCACTTAATTGAGCTAATTTAGCTTCAACCTTTGCCAATTGCATCAAAGATAGCCCTGCTTCTTGCATTCTAGCACCTCCGGATTGACTTATAATTACATATGGTAATTTATTTTTAATACAGTAATCGATGGCTCTTCTAATTTTTTCTCCAACCGCTGATCCCACAGACCCTCCGATGAAACTAAAGTCCATACAAGAAATATATATTTCTTTTCCATTTACTTTACCTACCGCATTTCTTATGGCTTCAGTTAAATTAGTTTTAGATTGTGCTTCCTTTAATCGATCTTTATACGGTTTGGAATCGACGAAATTTAATGAATCTTTGCTGTGAACTTTTACGTCAAGTTCTTTAAATTTACCATTATCAAATAAAATTTGGAAATATTGGGAACTACCAATTCTAACATGAAAATCATCTTCCGGACTTACATAGAAATTAGCTGTTAATTGATCAGTTTCAATAATTTTCCCGGATGGAGTTTTATAGTATAATCCTTCAGGAACCTCCCTCTTTTCGCTAATGTCAGTACTGATGTTTTTTTTCTGTCTAGTAAACCATCTCATATATTCTGTTTTACATTTAGATTGTAAATATAGGAAAAAATTGTACAAACGGAATTTTATGTTAAAAAATCCTTAATAGGATTAATCAATCGTGTTTATGACTACCGTGTCTTTGCATTTAGTAAATGTAACTTTTAAGCTTTCATAATGAAGGACATAATGAGGACAAGGCAATGCTTGAGCATTACTCATCTTAAAATTTATTTTACCTTTACTAAGAACTGTATCTTTTATAAAATTGAGAGATATTTTTTTTAGTTTAAGACTTTCCAGACTTTGATTTGAAAATTTTAAAGGTTTGGTTTGTATTTCAGCTAAAACCCTGTCATTGGGCAAATATGACCAAGAAAATACCTTATTACCAAATACAAATAATATAAATACAAGACCCATAAAAAAACCCGTAAGATAGAGTCTTAATCTTTTAGAAAATGACATGCTTAAATAATTAGTAAATGAATGTCTTGATACGGCAGGTTGTACCAAGAAGCTATCTGTCTATTAGTAATTCTGCCTTTGTACATATAAATGCCCTGACAAATTCCACGGTTTTTTCTAAACATAGCTTCAAATCCTCCTTGATTGTTCAGATTAAGAAAATAACTTAAAAAGAAATTACTTAAAGCTTTTGAAGCGGTTCTTGCAAATTTAGAAGTGATGTTGGGAACACAATAATGTAGGACTTCATGTTTAATAAAAGCTTCATTTTTAGCATTTATTTCTGAGGTTTCAAAAACTCCTCCGTTATCAATGCTTATATCAATGACAACAGATCCCGGTTTCATTCTTTTAACAGTATTTTCAGGTACAATAATCGGAGCCCTAAGTTCTCCCTTTAAGCAACCAATGGCAACATCGCAGCGAATTAACGCTTTGCTGAGCTCTTTCGGGTCTATCGTAGATGTATATAACCGTCGTCCCAGTAATTCTTGAAATCTTCTAAGTCGAGTAATAGAATTGTCAAACACTTTTACGGTGGCTCCTAACCCTAAAGCCGAACGTGCGGCGCTTTCTCCCACATTTCCTGCTCCTATAATTACTACGTTGGATGGTCTAACACCGGTTATTCCTCCTAGTAAAAGACCATTTCCCCCATGAGTTGAAGACAGTAATTCAGCGGCAATAAGTATGCTGGAAACACCGGCTATTTCACCAATAAGTCGTACAATGGATAATTCATTATGGCTGTCTCGTATATATTCAAATCCTAAAGCCGTAATCTTTTTTTTAGAAAGTTCTTCGAAATATTCTTTGCATTGAGTATTTATTTGTACAGCAGAAATCAAATAGGAATTTGGCTGCAAGTGCTTTATTTGATCTATGGATAAAGGTTCAACTTTTAAAATGATGGGTTGAGACAGAACCTCTTTAGGGTCGTATGAAATTGTTGCCCCTGCCTCGGAATATAAAGCATCGGAATAATGAGCCCCTAAACCGGCTCCACTTTCCATTATGATATCAATACCATTAGAGCTTAGAACAGAAACAGCATCGGGAGTGAGAGCAATCCTGCTTTCAATCAAATGATCTTCTTTAGGAATACCAATACTGCATTTTCCTCCTTTTTTTATCACTTCAATTCGTTCCTCCAGGGGAATCAGCTCTTCTTCGGAAAAAGGTGTATAAATACCCATATTAGTTAAATGTTAAGTGCCTGGTTTGATCCATCAAATTTAATAAAATTTTATGATGTTCAGGTAATTCATTTTCACATATATCCGGCCATTCTATAAAACAATAATTATCGGAATCTATGTATTCATAAAAACCAATATTTATTAATTCTTCCATATATTTAATTCGATATAAATCAAAGTGATAAATTCTACCTGCAGGACACAGGTATTCATTTACTAATGAAAAAGTTGGACTGGTTATGGTATCGGGGCATTCAAGTGTTTTGCATAAATATTTTACTAAAGTGGTTTTTCCGGCACCTAGATTTCCCTTAAGTGTAAAAATTTTATATTTTGAATTTGAAATTATTTCTTTAGCAACATCTTCTAAGTCTGAAAATGTATTGATAACATAATCCATAAAATTTATTTTTTAAAAAGATTATAAGAATAGTAACTGCAAAAATAAGTAAATAAATATTTTTATATTTGTTATTTAGAATTCTTCAAAAAAAGAAGTATGAAGCTAAGTTATAAATCACTTTCCATATTTATTGGAATTGGGTATTTTATAATAGGAATATTAATTATTGTTTATAAAAAGTTTTTTATTGAATTAGAACCTGAATATTCTTGGATTTTAGGGGGATTATTAATAGTTTACGGATTTTTTAGAGCTTACCGAGCGACTAAATATATTAGACAAAATGAACAATAGATTAATAATCAGACCCATAGTATTTTTAGCTTTTTTAATTATATGTATTTCGTGCCAAGAAGATATAAAAAAGAAACAAGCGTATAGGCAAGGGAATATAACTTTAGCTATTGATCCGTCACTTATGAATTTAGGCTCTGCTTTAGTTGAAGTTTTTCAATCCTCTTATCCCGAAACAAAAATTTTATTCAAGCCGGAAGTTGAAGATTTAGTGATCGCTGATCTTTTGAACGGTAAGGTTTCCTTAGCAATGACTACCAGGGATTTATCTTCAGAAGAAGCCGGGATTTTATATAATCATACCAACGTTACTTATATTTCAACACAAATAGCATGTGATGCAACCATTTTTGTTGTGTCAAAAGAAAGTTCCATTAAAGAAATTGACCAAACTTCTTTAAAATCAAATATTATTTCAAATGATAGTAAATTTGTATTTGATGGAGGAAATTCAAGTAATTTTAATAATTTAAAAAAAAAATTAGGGTTTAAACTTACTAAAAATCAAAAAATTAACTCATTTTCAAATGGAAAAGAGGTGATCCAATTTATTAGTAAAAATAGCTCTCATATAGGAATTATTGGTTTGGATGTATTAAGTGAAGAAAATAGTAATGAAGTTAAGGAGTTCCTTTCAAAAGTGAGAATATTGCCTATAAGAAGAGCGGATGGTAATTTAATAAATCCGACGGTGCCTAATTTGCGTGAAGGTATATACCCTTTCACCAAAAGAGTTTTTCTATTAAATGCTGAAAACAGTTTTAAAATAGGGAGCAGTTTTTCAAGATTTTGTGGCTCTCAGAGAGGACAGCTTATTGTTAAAAGGGCAGGACTTCAACCCTATTATTTGTATGAAAGAAGGATTGAACTTCATGGAAGATAAATTTTAAAAAATAAATAATTTTAATACTATTAGAATACAAATAATAGTTAAAAATAAAATAAAAAGAAAAATAAATAAAAATTTAGAATGAATTACGCGAAAAAAGAAATAGGTGCAACATTTGTAATCTCTGCTTTGATGTTATCAGGATTTATGAATGCACAAAGTATTCAAGAAGGTATTAAGTATTTAGGAAATGATCAATATAGCAAGGCTAAAAATACTTTTGAAAAATTAGCAGCTCAATCACCATCAGCAGACAATTATTATTATTTAGGGGCATATTATTTATCAATTTCTAAACCTGATCTAGAAATGGCTTCACAATATTTTAATAAAGGTTTGGCTTTAGATCCAAAATCTGATTTAAACAAAATCGGATTGGCGACAATAAAATTATATCAAGGAAAAAAATCGGAAGCAAATGCAGAATTTGAATCCATCGCCAAAGGATCTAAGTACAAAAATGCGGATGTATTATTTCAAATATCAAATGCCTATCAATTATTTACTAATAAGCCGGAAAGTACAGATTATGATAAAAGTATCGAATATGGCCAAAAGTTATTAGACTTGGTTAAGAATAAAGATAAGTCCGAATACTATATAGTTTTAGGAAATGCCTATTTTGAAAAAAAAGATCCGGGTAAGGCGGTTTCCAATTATACCAAAGCCTTAGGAATTGCCGAAGATAAATCCATACCTTATGCATTAATAGGAAACATATGGGGGCGAACCAACGGACAAGGAAAATTAGCTTCAGAAAATTTTGACAAGGCCATAGCAGCTAATCCTAATTATCCATTAACATACAAATATTTGTCAGACTTTAATGTGAGAAGCGGTAATTATAATGAAGCTTTTAAAAACTTACAAAAATATATTTCTTTGTCAGGGAACAACGATGCCGAAACACAATTTGAATTAGCTAAAGTTTCCTATTTTATTAAAGATTATGCAAAGTCTTTAGATTTACTGACTAAAAATTGGAATGATATATCCGATCCGTTAAAATTTAAGTTAAAAGCATTGGATTTAATTGAAAATTCTGATTTTTCCGAAGCCTATAAAAATATAAATCAATATTTACAAACCATTCCAGAATCAAAAAGAGAAGGTTCGGATTATGGAGTTTTAGGAAAAATACAATCCTCATTAATTAAAACTGCGAGCGGTCAAGAAAAAGAGGAATTAACTAAAACCGCGATATTAAATCTAACCAAAGCCATCGGTCAAGGAGATAAAACTTACGATTACCAATCAATTCTTTTATCCTTACAACCGGGAGCTAAAACAGAAGCATCTATAACTAATTCCAAAATCGAGGCTTTGAAAAAATCGGTTGCGGCTGATGCCAACGATACAACTTCATGGTATAATTTAGCTTTAGAACAATACGAAGCTAAAGATTACTTAGGCTCTGTTGCTTCATGGGATCAATTGATTTCTCTAATTCCTACCTGGGAAGTAGCTTATGCCGGAAAAGGTATGGCATTATACGCGTATGATTCGAGTGATAAAAGCGGTCTTACAGCTCAAGCCTTCCAAAAATATATTGATATGGTTGAACCGAAGAAAGAATATTCAGCCAATGAAAAAGCATATTTAGCTATTGCCTATACATTTTTCGCTTACAAAGAATATCATGAAGGAAATAAAGATAAAGCAGAAACTTATTTGAACAAAACATTATCTGTGGATCCTCAAAATGCAGATGCTTTAAATCTTCAAAAACTTTTACAATAATTTTTACAATTAACAAGATTAAAAGGCTATTTCATTTAAATGAAATAGCTTTTTTTATTGTTAAACTTTATAAGTTGTAAAGTTCAAAAAAATTAGAAAATATAAGTTTGGATTTAATATCTGAAAAGGTAGAGATTGAATTCTTGGTTGGGCTTTAAAATTGACGGATATGAATTAATATCTAATTAAAAAATTCTAACTCATATTGAGTTAGAATTTAAATATTTTAAAATTATACTAGATTATACTAGTTATAATTGAGTGATTTTCTCGTAATTATCTTCAGGTAAATTCCATGAACAAGATGTAGCCTTATCATTTAAGATGGCTATTTTTCTATTTTCATAATCAAAAATTCTAACACCTTTTAAAGAAGTTTGAGGAGTATGATAGATATGTAAACTAACAGATATTTCCGAAGAATTATTAACTACCGAATGAATACCCCCTAAATCTTCAGGAAAAATAGCACCTTCAGGAGCTACGCCTTCCCCTTCGTATACTATGAAATTTTTATCTTCCAAGTAACTAACTTCTGTAAGATTTCCTTTTAAAACTTTTATTAATCCGTCGTAGTTTAAATGGTCATGAATGGCCGTTTTATTATTTACCCCCCAAAGCATTAAAATCGCACAGCATTTATTAGCATAAATAGGTAATCGAACATAACTGCCTTCCGGAACATTTACTTTATTAATAGAAAAAGCTGCATCGTAATCATTAAAATTATATTTAAATAATTCTGATGCAACTTGCTCATAATCAGAGTTACTTAATTTTAGATTTTCTATACAGCTAAGTAATTCTTGACTTTTATTTTTAAATATCGTTTCCATAATCATTTATTTATTTTGATTTTAAACAAAGATAATAAATATGAATTTAATATCATCTAATTCCTATAGATTTAGTGGTAAATAAAAACATTTTTTTTAGTTCATTTTTTCAAATTGACTTGTAATAGAATGTATGGGTTCTAAATTCAATATATTTTAATTTAAAAAGGCTATCTAAAAAGATAGCCTTATAAATGTTATTTCAAAATATTTTTATGAAATTAATTCAACTGTTTTATTTTCATTAGTAACAGTAACAGTAATCAATGAATGTTTAGAAAGCGATTTCATGGCTTTGTCCCATTTTTTTCCACTTAGTCCGGCCAAAGATTTTAATTCATTTAATTCCATAGAAGAATTATTATTTTGTAATAATTTGATAATAATTTTTTCTTCCTCAGAATGTTCGATGGAAGAAACTTTTTGTTCGGGTTTCATTTGCGGGAAAAATAATACTTCTTGTATAGACGGATTATTAGTAAGGAACATAATTAATCGATCCATTCCTATACCTAAACCTGCAGTCGGAGGCATACCGAATTCCAATGCACGTAAAAAATCTTGATCAATAAACATTGCTTCATCATCTCCTTTTTCAGACAATTTTAATTGTTCTTCAAAACGTTCTCTTTGATCTATGGGATCATTTAATTCTGAATAAGAATTGGCGATTTCTTTTCCGCAAACCATTAATTCAAAACGTTCGGTTAATTCAGGATTATCGCGGTGTTGTTTGGTTAATGGAGACATTTCTTTGGGATAATCAGTAATAAAGGTTGGTTGTATAAAATTACCTTCACATTTTTCTCCAAATATTTCATCTATGATTTTTCCTTTACCCATAGTTTCATCCACCTCAACACCCATTTCTTTTGCTGCATTTCTCAATTCCTCCTCAGATTTTCCTGTTATATCAAAACCCGTAAATTTTTTAATGGCGTCAGTCATGGAAATTCGGGCATATGGAGCTTTAAAATCAATTTCATGCTCGCCAAATGTTGCTCGGGTTGTTCCATTAACTGCTATGGCGCAATGTTCCAATAATTGTTCAGTAAACTTCATCATCCAATTATAATCCTTATAAGCAACGTAAATTTCCATTGCAGTAAATTCAGGATTATGCGTTCTGTCCATTCCTTCATTTCTGAAGTTTTTAGAGAATTCGTAAACACCTTCAAAACCGGCAACAATAAGACGTTTTAAATATAACTCATTTGCAATTCGTAAATATAATGGAATATTTAAGGCGTTATGATGGGTTATAAACGGTCGAGCCGCAGCTCCACCGGGAATGGATTGAAGTATAGGGGTTTCAACCTCAAAATATCCTTTATCATTAAAAAAGGATCTCATAGCATTAAACAGACGAGTCCGTTTAATAAAAATATCTTTAATATGGGGATTGACTACTAAGTCAACATATCTCATTCTATATCTTAATTCAGGATCATTAAATGCATCATGGACTTTTCCTTCTTCATCAACTTTAGGTAGAGGAAGCGGTCGCAATACCTTTGAAAGAAGTTTAAAATCGTTAACCATTACGGTTTTTTCGCCCATTTTAGTAACAAATAATTCTCCTTCAACTCCTATAAAATCACCTAAATCGAGCAATTTTTTATAAAAATCGTTATATTTAAATTTATCATCGTCGGGACAAATTACATCTCTGTTAAAATACAGCTGAATACGCCCGCTGGTATCTTGCAGCTCAGAAAAACCCGCTTTTCCCTGAATACGATTAGACATAAGTCTTCCGGCAATCACAACCTTCTCTCCTTCTTTAAATTGATCTTTTATTTCTTGGGCAGTATGCGTAACTTTATATTCTGCAGCGGGATATGGATCGATACCCGCATCCTTAAGTTTTTGTAATTTTTCTCTTCGAATTAGTTCTTGTTCTGAAAGTTGCATAATAACAATTTTATCGTGCAAATTTAGTAATAATCTGTAAGTCCTTTAAAATGTTTACCGTATTTATTTGCTATTCTTTTTAAAAATTCTTCATGATAACTTATATTTCTTAAGAAAAATTTAAATATTGATAATTTTTTAATATTATACGTTTTGATTTTTTTGAGGAAATATTATATTTATAAAAAAAGGTAGACAATGAGCGTCTACCTTTACTAATATATTACTAAGAAAAATTACCTTACAAAAGCAATTTCAGTAACCGGGCTTCCGGTCAATGGGTCTAATATTCCATTTGCTATATATCCGTTAGCATCTTTAATAGTTATATTTTTAACATAACTAATTTTAGATATATTGAAGAAATTGATTTTTCTGAAAGGAATACACATATTGAATTTAAATGAGTTAGAAGTTACATTATATGGCAGCACTTTAACTGTTTTATTAGACTCAAGAAGAGTACCATTATCAGCATATACATCATAAGTTATTTCTAAATCACCGGAAATAGTTTTTCCTGGTAAGCTGTATTTATAATCTAACAAAACATCATATCCAAAAGAGGTCAAACCGCTACATGGTACAATGGTTGCTTTACCCGCTTTAAAATTTGAAAAAGAAACAGAATTAACATAGTCTCCTTTTTTCCATATATTTATAGATTTTTTGAAAATATCGGTGCTATAGGCAGGTAAACCTAAACTTGAAAAAGTGAATGCCGCAGAGGTATAAACGGTTCCTTGTGAAAAACTTTTAGAGTCATCTGAAGAAGTTCCGTTACCGATATTAGAAGTTTTAAGTCCTACAGTTATTTTACCTTTAACATCAATTAATTTAGATTGGAAAACTTGAACTTGAGGTATGATGATGAATTTCATATCGGTTAAAACTTCTCCGTATAAATTGTTATTAAATCCGTATATTTTTTGAATTCCATTTTCATAAATATAATCCGGATTATTATTAAGTGTGAATTTAACTCCTAATTTTACATTACCTTCTGCTTTAAAGCTCACGCTAGATCCTCTATAAACGTTTGCTTCAATTTCAGTTGGAAAATTAATTTGGTTTACACTAATTTTAACCGGAACGTCTCCTAAATATTTGCCGGTAGGAATTTTAATAGTTACACTATATTTTTTTAAATAATCGATCAGGATTTGTGGAACATTATCGATAAAATCATGAGAAAATTTACCTTTAAAGTCTTTATCTAAAGTTAAAGTTGGATTATATTCTGTATGGCTGTTATAATACATTTCAATTACGCTAGGTATAACGCGTGATTTATCAAAACCTAATTTTACAGCTATAGAAGGGGTTAATTTACTGTCCGGATTAAAAATTAGCCCTTTTACACGAAATTCTTTATTAAAAATCAAAGGATGAAAAACGTATTCTTTATCGTATGCATTTTTAAGTGCAAGTAAAGAACTATTCTTATTAGTATCATCAATATTTAAAGATAAGCTTAACGTACCGTTTTCAAAAACATCGCCTATATTGGCATCCGTTGTTTCTAAATTATATATATCATTTTTCTGATTAATTGAGGTGATATTTCTTATATACGTCGAATCTTGGGTAATTAAATAAACGGTATTACCCGGGATTAATTCTTTACCGATTTTTTCAGATATGTTTTGTAAACTAATAAATCCTCTTGATAACTCCTCTTTAGTACTAAGAATAGAACTATTTTCTGTATTCAAGGTTACTAAATTAGGGTTTACTTCTACATTATCAAATGAATAGGTAACTCCTTGTATAGAGCCGGACTGATTGATAATTTTCTTATCATTCAAAGAATGAGAAGGTGATGATCCATCATGTAAGTCTTCATTATTACATGAATATAGCGCTAAAATAGTGCTAAGTGTTAAAAGAATTTTTTTCATAAAAATTGTTATTAAAAAATTAGTAATTCATTTAAAATCAGTTGTTTATAACTTTCATTAATATAGTTTTTAATTTCAGATAAATATATATTATTTTTTAATATATAGAAATAAAATATATTAATATTTATCTAAATATTTTTAATATATAATTATATGGTAGTTTATATGTAATAATTTTTATAGAATTGGTGTTTGCGGGAGAAATGTTTAATACTAAATACATTTTTAAAAGAATTTTGCAAGTCTAGTTTGAAAAGAACTTTTGGGTTTTATTTTTAAAATATTATTGAATGAATCGCAAATATTATAAAAATTTTTAAAAAAAATTATATAAAATAAATTTAATTTTAGTGGTTGCAGCTGTTTATTGATATAATTTTATAGTTTTTTAAATTGTATGAATTTATAGGGTAAAAAATTTTTTAAATAAAATATACGAATAGTTCTTTGAATAAGAGATAAATATATTAAACGATTTAAATAATCAAATGTTTAGATTAAATTTTTATCCAATATAATATATAAATGCAATAAAAATAAATTGTGGCATTAAAAATAGGGGTTTATCTTATAATTTATTAAGATTTATAATTTATACCCATTAAAAAACATATGTTTATTTTGTTTTTAATTAAAAAATTATATTTTTGCTGTATAAAATATTGGGTATGCGTAAATATATTTTAATTCTAATTTTAATATTTGTAGGTTTAGTAAGCCTTTTTTCAAATACATTATTTTCAGCAGAGTCTTCAAAAGCAGTTGCAGAAGGCATAAATTTTAATTCTGCTGATGTAGCTTGGATGTTAGTAGCTTCAGTGCTTGTTTTTTTAATGACTCCCGGAGTAGGTTTTTTTTATGGAGGAATGGTTAACAGTAAAAATATAATAAGCACTATATTTCAGAGCTTTATAGCTATGGTGACAATAACCGTTTTATGGTTTATCTTTGAGTTTGGATTGGCATTCGGACCGGATATAGGGGGTATCATAGGAAATCCATTACCTCATATGTTTATGCAAGGAATTGGAACAACTTCTGCCTGGGTAGGAGCGCCTACGATCCCCATACTTTTATTTGCCCTCTTTCAATTAAAATTTGCCATTATAACTCCGGCATTAATTTCGGGAGGTGTTGCAGAGCGTATAAAATTCTGGGGTTATTTATTATTTATAGTTATGTTTTCAATTTTTATTTACTCCCCCCTGGCACATGCTACATGGCATCCGGAAGGAATATTGGCAAAGGCAGGAATATTGGATTTTGCCGGAGGCACGGTGGTTCATATGAGTTCCGGTTGGGCGGCCTTAGCAGGAGCCATTTTTTTGAAAAAAAGAAGAGATACAACTCTAGCATCTGCACAAATACCTTATGTAATTTTAGGGGCCAGTTTGCTTTGGATTGGTTGGTTTGGATTTAATGCGGGATCATCGTTTGCAGCTAATGAGTTAGGTGTACTAGCTTTTGCAAATACAACGGCAGCCTCTGCTTTAAGTGCTCTAACCTGGGGATTTTTAGAAAAAATAAATGGAAAAAAATTATCTTCAGTAGGAGTTTGTGTAGGAGCTGTAGTGGGTTTAGTAGCTATAACCCCGGGTGCAGGATTTGTTTCTTTAGGACATTCATTGTTTATCGGATTAATTGCCAGCGTGATTAGTTTTTACATGGTTAAATTTTTCCATACTAACGGTGTAGATGATACCTTAGACGTTTTTCCTTGTCATGGAGTGGGAGGTATGGTAGGAATGCTCTTAACCGGAGTTTTCGCGGATAAGTCTATAAATGAAGATATTCCTTCAAACGGATTGTTTTTTGGAGAGACCACATTGTTTGTTAATCACTTTATAGCAATGATTGCCGTTTCCATATTTGTTTTTTTTGGAACGTTGTTATTATTATTTATTGTAAATAAAATTATTCCATTAAGAGTTGACCCTGATAAAGAAGAATTAGGTTTAGATATATCACAACACGGTGAAAAAGTTTTTTAATAGTTATTAGAATATTTATTCAATGTTTATTTTAAAAGGTGCTTAATAGGAAAAGGATTTCGTAAGAAATCCTTTTTCTTTTATAATTTTGTATAATAAATAGTATGAAGAAAAATAAAATTATAGCAGATTATTTATTAGCATTAATATGCTTTATTATTTTTCTTGTCCCCATGATAATTATATTTATTGCGGTTACATTTGACACAGGTATGATTGGAATCTTTACTCAAAATAGAATAGGTAAAAATGGTAAACATTTCAATTTGTTCAAATTTAGAACGATGAAAGGGGTATATACATCAACGGTCACTACAGATAAAATGCAAATCACCCAATTAGGTAAATTTTTAAGAAAATATAAATTGGATGAATTACCCCAAATTTTAAATATTCTTATGGGTGATATGTCTTGGGTGGGTCCCAGGCCCGATGTTCCGGGTTATGCGGACAAATTAGAAGGGGAAGATAAAATTATTCTTTCCGTAAAGCCTGGGATTACAGGTCCGGCTCAACTAAAATACAGAAATGAAGAGGAAATTTTATCTAAAGTTGAAAATCCACAATTATACAATGATACGATCATTTGGAAGGATAAAATTAATATAAATAAAGATTATGTGAAAAATTGGTCTTTAAAGGAAGATTTTAACTATATGTTTAAAACTATATTTGTAAAATAAAAAAAAATAAAATTATGACTAAGTTGGCTATTTTTGATTTAGACGGAACTTTACTTAACACGCTAAATGATTTAGCTGATTCATGTAATTATATTTTAGAAAAAAATCATTTACCGGTACATGCTTTAGATTCATACAAAAATTTTGTTGGTAATGGAATGACTCAATTGATTGAAAGAGCTTTGCCATCCGAATTAAAAAGTGATCTCGAGGTAATTGAAAAAATTAAAGATGAATTCATTAAATACTATACTAAGCATTCAGATATAAAGACAGCACCCTATGACGGAGTAATTGAAATGTTAAAATCACTGAGTTCCATGAATATAAAACTGGCAGTAGCATCCAATAAATTTATGGAAGGTGCTCAAGCATTAGTAAAAAAATATTTTAGTGAAATAAAATTTTCATCTGTTTTTGGACAAAGAACTAACGTTCCCATGAAGCCGAATCCACAGATTGTTTACGATATTATGAATGAATTAGGTATAACAAATAAAGAAGAAATAATTTATGTTGGAGATACCGGAACAGATATGCAAACAGCTGTAAATGCAGGCATAACAAGTATAGGGGTTCTATGGGGATTTAGATATGAAGAAGAACTTAAAAAATATGGAGCCGAATACATAGTAAAAAGACCTGAAGAAATTTTAAGGTTGGTAAAAAATAATTAAAATCTAACTGCCATAAGTAAATTAAATTATGAAAAATTCAAGAGTGCCTATATTAGATGGACTTAGAGTGTTAGCTATAGGAATGGTTGTTTTAGGACATTATTATAATTTTTCAAAAAATGAAATAGTTAAATTTTTAGCTTATCAAGGATATTTAGGGGTTCAAATCTTTTTCATTATATCCGGTTTTGTTATTTCTATCTCATTGGAAAATTCTAAAAATTATCTACAATTCTTAAAAAAAAGATATATTCGGTTAGCTCCGGGGATGTTTATTTGTTCAACATGTACTTTCTTATTTTTTAGTTATATATACAAAGGCGAAGGATATTACAGTTCTAAAAATATAATTAATTATTACATAGCTAATACATTTATAGATCCAAATTTCGTAGATATATTCGTCGGTTATACCAAATATTACTATATAGATAATGCATATTGGAGCTTATGGGTTGAGGTGAATTTTTATTTTTTAATAGGATTTTTATATTTTCTGTCGCCTAAAAAAATGATAAGAAATTATATATTGACTTGTATAATAGGCATACCGATTTTTCTTTTATTTTCAAGTGAAATGGGACATGAAATTTTGAAAAATTTTATATCCCCGGAAAAAATTAAATACTATAAATTTGTCAGTAGAGGATTTATTTTTTTTCATGAATGTTTATGGTTTCTTGTGGGGCTTTTTTTATATAAATTATACAACAATAAAAAAGAATATAAGAACTTAAGCATAATGATTATATTGATAGTTATTTTAACAATTTGGGGGAAAGATATAAAGCTATTGTTTATTTACCTTTCCATTTTGTTATTGTTTTTAATTTTCGTTTATTTTCCAAAATATCTTTCTTTTTTAAATAATAAATGGGTTTGTAGATTGGGCGTTGCCTCATATTCTTTATATTTAATTCACTATCATATTGGAGTTGCTGCCATAAATAGTATCTATAATTTTTTAGGAAAGGAAATACTTCTCATACCTTTACTTATTGCTTCATTAGCTTGCATTTTTTCATTACTAAGCTATAAGTATTTAGAAACCCCTATATCCAGAGTTTTAAAAAAAGTATTATTAAATAAAAAGACTTGAAAGAATAATGAAAATTCATTGAAAAATTCAAAAAGATTTTAATAGAAAAAAAAATTTTATTAGCTTTGCACGCAAAATAAATGGCCGCGTAGCTCAATTGGATAGAGCGTCAGATTACGGCTCTGAAGGTTGAGGGTTCGACTCCTTCCGCGGTCACTAAAGTAAGTCATTTTAAACGAGTCAAATAGCTTGTTTTTAATGACTTTTTTATTTAATGTACAATGCTTAATCAAATTTCATCAAAATAGTTTGTCAGGATTTACTAAATGAATTTAACTACCTAATAAGTAATTTGACTTCAAATGTGAAATACGTTTAAATTAAAGTATTGTTCATTATTGTCTAAAATTTTTTAAACCAATAGGTATTATAAGCTTTCCATTGTTCTAAAATTATTTTTACAATAATTAAAGCAAAGTACAAGATACTTACATCCTATACGTTCTTTTATATAATTAGTTTAGCAAATAGATCCATCGTTAAAGTATTCTTTATGAAATCTCTTAAATTTCAATACGTTATATTTTTATTCTTCCCTCTAATTTTTGTTGCTCAAGAAAGAGCCTTATTTATATTTAAAGATTCGATAGAAAGTAATAAAAATAAGTATATAGATCATTGGGATGTAAAACATTATGACCTAATCATTGAACCGGACTTTAAAGCAAAATTTCTAAAAGGTTCAAACAAAATTAAATTCCAAAATAAAGGATCTGAAATAATTCAAATAGACCTTCAAAATCCAATGAATATTGATAGTATTTTGACTGTAAAAAATAACCGTGTACCCTATATAAAAAAAGGAAATTATTACTATTTAGACTTAAGTAGCGATGCAGAAAAAGAAAATGTCGATCAGGAACTTATTATTTATTTTAGCGGAAAGCCTAAAGTTGCAGAAAATGCTCCCTGGGATGGAGGTTGGATATTTTCTAAAGATAGAAATGGTAAAGATTGGATGACCGTTGCTTGTGAAGGCATTGGAGCTAGTGTGTGGTTTCCATGCAAGGGCTATTTGGGAGATGAGCCGGATGAAGGAATGACCTTAACTATTGTTACCAATAACCATTTAAAAGGTATAGGCAATGGGAAACTTAAAGATAACTGGAATGAATCACAAAAAAATTATTTTAAATGGCAGGTGATTAATCCCATAAATTCATACAATATAATTCCCTATATAGGAGATTACGTAAATTTTAAAAATGAATATAAGGGAGAAAAAGGAAATTTAGAATTAAGTTATTGGGTTATGCCTGAAAATTTAAATAAAGCAAAATTCCAGTTTTCACAAGTAAAAAAGATGCTTGAAGCATTTGAATATTGGTTCGGTCCGTATCCTTTTTATGAGGATGGTTATAAGATTGTTGAAGCGCCTTATTTGGGCATGGAACATCAAAGTGCAATTGCTTATGGCAATAATTATAAAAATGGCTATTTAGGTCAAGACAGAAGCGGCACGGGTATAGGATTAGAATGGGATTTTATTATAGTTCACGAATCCGGACACGAATGGTTTGGCAACAATATTTCTAATGCGGATATTGCAGACATGTGGATACATGAAGCATTCACTACCTATTCGGAAACGTTATTTGTTGAATATTTTTATGGAAAGGAAAAAGCAAATAGGTATATAATAGGACAAAGAAAGAATATTAAAAATGATATTCCCATTATAGGAACGTATTCTAAAAATAAAAAAGGAAGTACAGATATGTATGATAAAGGAGCCAATATGATACATACCATAAGACAAATTATCGGAAATGATGAACTATTCAGAAATATACTCAGAGGTTTAAACCAAAATTTTTATCATCAAACTGTTACTTCGAGCCAAATAGAAAATTACATATCAGAAAAATCAGGAATTAATTTTTCTAAAATTTTTGACCAATATTTAAGAACTGTAGATATACCCGTATTAAATTATTATATAAAAGATAATACCTTATTTTATAAATGGTCAAACGTTGTTAAAGGCTTTTCAATGGAAATAAACACGTCTATAGGTGAAATTAAACCTACAGAAAATTGGAAATCCGTCAAACCTAAGAATTTAACCAATAAATTTTATGTTGATGAAAATTTTTATGTTAAAGTCTATAAATCAAATGAATAACTTATTTCTTTTTTAACTTTTTAATGGTAATAATTGAAATACTTATAAATCCTATAATTGTAGCAAAAAGATAGGTTAAGAACATAAAATTTAAATACTTAGAAGGTATGGGATCATACCAATAGATAATAATCATTTCTGCTGCCTGAAAAAATAGTAATATACCGACTATGTATAAAATAATGAAAAACATATACTTCATTATATCGGTAGTTTTTAGTAAAAACCGATAAAGCATAAATGAAATAATAATAAATCCAATAAAGAGCAAACTATAAATAAAGTAAATCATAAAAAATAGTATTAATCAGTAATTTCATCTTCAGCGGAACTCTCCTCGTTTTCCTCCGTAGAATTAAGTTTTTCCATTAATACTTTATCTATTCTATTTGCATCTTTATCTACAATTTCAAATGAAAATCCGTTATAATTGAATTTTTCGGCAACTTCAGGAATATACTCCATGTGATAAATAATAAATCCGGCTAATGTAACATATTCATCATCGTCTAATTCTATAATGGTATCATCAAAAAAAGAATTTAAATCTCTAATTCCTATATTACCGTTAACTAAATATGAACCATCTTCACGTTGCACAATTTCTGTCTCCTCTTCATCGCTCTCAGGCATGTCACCTACAATACCTTCAATAAGGTCTTGCAAAGTGATAATACCTTGAAAAGTACCATATTCATCTACAACAAAACCCATATGCTGTTTATTTTTACGGAATTCCTGTAAAATATCAACAGAATGCATATTTTCATGAATGAAGATCGGAGTTTTTAAAATGGATTTGATATCAAAATTTGGTGTATTTATATTTTCATAAAATTCTTTTATTGCCAAATAGGCATTAGCTTCATCTAAATTACCGTCACAAACTGGAAATTTGGTAAAATTGCTGTCTTTAATTTGCTTTTCAATTTCTTCGAAACTATCTTTTAGATTAATCCATTCAACTCTTTTGCGGTATGTCATTAAACTTTTTGCTTTTTGTTCTGAAAAAGCAAAAACATTCTGATGCAATTCACTTTCCTCTTTTTCTAAAACCCCTTGTAAACTTGCTGTCTTAAGCATATAAATTAGTTCGTCCTCAGAAATTTTTTCACCTTCCACATTTGAAATTTTAAATATCTTGTTAAATATATGGGTTGAAAATGAAAGGATTTTAACAAACGGATACAAAGCCATTGAAAAAACTTTGATAATTGGAGCAACAGTCAAAGCTATTTTTTCAGGATTTCTCATGCCGAAAGTCTTAGGAATTAACTCTCCCAAAACTATGGACACATAAGTAATCAATGCTATAATTACCATATAAGACAGTTCATTAGCATGGGTTGCTGTCAATGAGAAATGCTCAAAAAATGGAGTAACGTATTTTACTAAGGTAGCGCCTCCATAAGCACCCGATACAATACCGATCAAAGTTATACCCACTTGAATAGAAGATAAAAAATCTTCCGGTTTTTCTAAAAGATTGAGTACTATTTGAGCCTTTTTATTTCCTTTTTTAACTTTGTTTTCAATTTTTTGCCTCTTTACAGATACTAAGGCAATCTCAGATATAGCGAAAAAGGCATTTAAAAGAGTTAATAATAAAAGAATTCCTATTTCTAACATTTTAATATAAAAAAATTAAGTTTATTCCCAGGTAGTTGTTTCAATCATTTTAATAATATCTTTTTCAATATATTCAACAGCAGGTTGTAAAGAATCAGGCCGAGGCTGAACTTTAAAATATAAATTTCCTGAAAGGAAATGTTTAATACTGTCTGTTACATAAAATTGAATATTTGAAGCAGATTCGCCTCCCAATCGATAAAGATTCCCAAATACCTTTTTTTCCGGATAAGAAAATGATTTGGTTTTTATAGAATTGGCTTTTATGGTATGTTCATATACAAGTCTCTGAGCTTCTTTTAATAGCGAATTTAAATTTCCGTTTACCTCAGAATAAGTTAAATATAGAGTTGCTTTCATGAATGGATAACTAAAATTGTACCAACAATTTTTGTGTTTATCCTCTACTTTAGTGAGGTTCGAATACTGAAATTCAAAAGGACATTTTTCTTTTTTAAAAAGTATGTAATTGGGTGCAGGGTATTCTAATCTTACCTGGCCGATTGGCTTAGGTAAATATTCTTCTTTCTTACAACTAAGTAATAAAAAAGAAAATAGAATAATAAAATATAAAATATATAATTTTTTTAATGATTTATTCATCTAAATAAATAAATTTAGTATTTAATTAAATAATATATATAACGAATTTTTAGATACAATACGTATATTATCCCATCTATTACCAATAAATAGAAACTTTTTATATAAATATTTTATCTTGTAATAAAAATATTTTTGAGGGGATAAAGTATATGCAAAAGCAGTCAATGCACATACCTGTAGAATTTTACTAAATAACTTAAAGAAAGTTTTTCTCTTAAAACAACAGGAGAAGAAAAAAATATAAAATAAGAGGATATAAATTAATGAAATACTCGTGGGCCCGGGCTCGTCCATATAAATTGAAATTTTATTATAAGTATTTTTGAAGTTTAAAAATCATGCTGAATTATGTCTTCATTTTCAGGTTGTTTACCCAATAAGTTGGATAAAAATAAAATATTATCTGCAATAACTTCGGTAATATGTTTAGTAATACCGTTATCATCAAATTTACGGGTTTTAAGTTTTCCTTCAATGTAAACTTTACTTCCTTTTTTCAAAAATTTTTCACAAAGTTCTGCCAGTTTATTTCTTGCAGTTATATTATGCCAATCAGTTACATCTACTTTTTCTCCGGTTTCTTTATTCATATAACTTTCAGATGTGGCAACCGGAAAGTTAACAACAATATTTCCATCACTAAACCTATAAGATTTTACGTCAGTACCTAAATTCCCAACTAAAATTACTTTATTAATAGATGTACTCATTTTTATATATAAATTGATCGCATTGATGAGCAAAAATAATAAAAAATTTAATTATAAAATAAAAAATTTTCCATGGGTTTTGGAAAAGCGTAGCTTTTTAAGTTGTTTTTATTCAAAATTATAGCATTTATTTTATGGGCGACTTGATAAAAATCATTTTCATCAATTTCAATTTCTGAAATGGTAATAGTTAACAATCTATGACTAAGCTTATGTTTGATCTGATGGTTATGGATAATTTGGTAATTTTTAAAATTTTGGTCAAATAAGGGGAATTCATATAACCCTTTCCAAATCGAATTGTTATTTCTTTTTTTTATTAATGTTAAGTCTTTACAAAAAAGATAAGCATAATGTATACTTTCTTCTTTAATTTTAACCGAGGAAGATTTAATAGGAAGAACGTTTTGTAAATTATTAGTATAGGCCAAACATTCCTCCTGAATAATACATTGATCGCATTTTGGATGTAACGGTGTGCAGACCATCGAACCGAAGTCCATGATCGCTTGATTGAAATCTCCCGGATTTTCTGGCATTAAAGGTTTAATTAAATCAAAAAAGTAGGTAAAAGTGCTACTTTTACTTATATCTTTTTCTGAGCCAAAAACTCTGGAATATACCCGAAATGCATTACCGTCCAGCGCGGGTACTTTTTCATTAAAAGATATTGAAGCTATGGCAGCTGCTGTATATTTTCCGATTCCTTTAAGTTTAATTATTTCATGATAAGAATTAGGGAAAATACCATTTAATTCATTTACAATGTATTTTGCGGTAAAGTGTAAATTGTGCGCTCTAGAATAATACCCCAATCCCTGCCAGGAATTTAATACTTCATCTTCGGAGGCATTTGCCAGAACTTTAACATTAGGAAACCGTTGAATAAAATTTAAATAATATTCATATCCTTGATTAATACGAGTTTGCTGAAAAATAATTTCCGAAATCCAAATGTTATAAGGAGAAAGAGTTTCCCTCCATGGCAGTAAGCGTTTATTAATTTTATACCATTTCTGTAAAAGACTAATAAAATTCACACTTTTAAATGTTTATAAGTTTTACTTTCCAAAAATAATATTATATTTGCAAACTCAAAATTTAATTAGAAGTATAATAATATAATATTAAAAGTATGACAAAAGCAGATATCGTAAATTCGATTTCAAGTAAACTGGGTCTTGAAAAAGTTGAAACTCAAAAAGTCGTGGAAGTTTTTATGGATGAGATTAAAACTGCTATGGCTAAGGGTGATAATGTTTATTTAAGAGGTTTTGGAACTTTTTTAATTAAAAAAAGAGCAGCTAAAACAGGAAGAAACATTTCTAAAAATACAACTATTAAGATTCCGGCTCACAATGTACCTGCTTTTAAACCAGCTAAGTCTTTTGTTGAAGACGTAAAAACAAATGTTAAAGTCAAAAATTAGTAATAATTAATAAATAAAAGAACACTATGCCAAGCGGAAAAAAAAGAAAACGTCATAAGGTAGCGACCCATAAACGTAAAAAAAGAAGAAGATTAAACCGTCATAAAAAGAAAAATAAATAATTTTCTTCTAACATAAAACTAAGGTTTTTTTACTTAAGATATTTGTACATTCTTTACCAAAGTTTAAACTCAAAAACAATAGGTAAAGAATGTTTTTGTTCAAAAATGAATGTGTATAAGGGTGGATAATTAATGTAAAAGATGAGTAAAGAATTAATAGTATCATACGAACATTCAAAGGTTAGAATTATAATATTAGAAGGAGGAAGGATTCAAGAACTTCATGAAGAAGAAATAGGAAATAATTTTACGGTTGGAGATATTATTATGGGCAAAGTAAAAAAACTTGCCCCAAGTCTTAATGCTTGTTTCGTAAACATCGGATACGAAAAAGATGCTTTTTTACATTATCTTGATTTAGGTCCACAAATTAAATCTTCATTAAAATACTGTAAAGGAGTATCTTCCGGTAAAATAAATTCACCCAAATTAACTTCGTTCCCTTTTGAAGAAGATATAAACAAGGATGGAGTTATACAAGATGTTCTAACTCCTAATCAGGATATACTCGTACAAATTACCAAAGAGCCTATTTCAACCAAAGGTCCTCGATTATCTTCCGAAATTTCTTTAGCTGGAAGGTATCTTGTATTGATTCCTTTTGCATCCAAGACATCAGTTTCAAGAAATGTCTCTACTGCTGAAGAAAAAGACAGGTTGAAACAAATCGGAGAACAAATACGCCCTAATGGTTTCGGACTTATTATTAGAACGGTAGCAGAAGGTAAATCCGCTCAAGAATTACAATCGGAATTAACTAATCTTTTAAATAAATGGAACAATGTGTGCTTTCGTAATATAAAAAAAAGCAAAGCACCTGCCAAAATTTTGGGAGAGTTAGATAAAGCTTCATCAATTCTTAGGGATAATTTAAATGAAGATTTTGTTAGTATCGTTTGTGATAATGAGGAATTGGCCGGAGAGATGAAAGAATACCTCAATATTATTGCTCCCGAAAAATCTAAGTTAGTTAAATATTACGATTCCCATATTCCCATCTTTGAATATTACAATATAGATAAGCAAATAAAACAATTGTTTGGTAAGCATGTTAATATTTATCAATCGAAAGGCGCGTATTTGATAATTGAACATACTGAAGCCATGCATGTTATAGATGTTAATTCAGGGAACGTTACAGCCAATCAAAAATCTCAAGAAGATGCAGCCTTACATATCAACAAATTAGCTGCAGCAGAAATTGCTCGTCAATTGCGTTTACGGGATATCGGAGGAATCATCGTTATAGATTTTATTGATCTAACTTCATCTCAGCACAAAAAAGATCTTTATGAGTATCTAAAAAAGGTAATGAAAGATGATAAAGCAAAACATAAAATCTTACCTCCAAGTAAATTTGGAATAGTTCAAATCACCAGACAAAGAGTACGCCCTCAAAAACAGTTGAATACAACAGAGGAAAATCCTAATATTAATGGAAAAGTAGAATCTCCTATTGTATTAGTTGATAAAATTCAACAACAAATTTTAAATGCCATAGTTTCTAATAAAGGCAAATTGTATTTGCATACACATCCATTTGTTGCGGCATATCTAACTAAAGGCATTAAAAGCATACGTAATGAATGGTTTCTAAATTACAAACGATGGATTAGGGTAATTCCTAGAGACAGCTTTAAATATCTTGAATTTCAAATACAAAACGAAGAGAAGGAAGTCATTTATAAATTTTCAAATTAAACTCTATGCTTTTTTTTCTTTCATTACACACTCTTCCTATCCTTCTTTTTGAGGAGAGAAATTTAATTGAATAGTAGATCTGAGCTTAAAGATCCGATTTCTTAACATTCTTAGAAACAATAATCATAGTTCGACTTTTATTCTAAAATTTAATGGTATTCAAATTTTAGAAATAAAATTTCCTATCCAAACACCCAAAATTCCTACAAAGATGCTGATACCTATATATAAAGCTAAAGTGAAGAATTGATGATTTTGATATAATTGCAAATTTTCAGCTGAAAAAGTTGAAAAAGTAGTATATCCACCACAAAAACCGGTTATTAATAGTAATTTTATTTCATTGTTTATAAAATTAAATCGTTCAGATAAACCCAAAAATAATCCGATGACAATACATCCGCTACAATTTATAAGAAAGGTAGCTAAAGGAAATATTCCTCCATAATATTTTTGGATATAAAGAGATAATAGATAACGAATGATTGAACCTAAAGATCCACCTAATCCAACTAAAAATATATTATAAATCATAAAATAAAATTATCTTTATCTAAATCTTTACTATTAACAAAAAGTGTAATCAAGTTAATAAATTTCTTGCATCGAATCCTTAAATGCCGTTGTCATCATCATCTTCTTCATTACTATACCATTTGCTGTATTTAATATAATTGGAAGCCGTCTGGTGTATTTTATTTTTCATTAAATCTTCTGAAACCATACCTATTTTTTTTGCCGGAATTCCTGCCCAAATTTCACCACGTGATATAAACGTACCTTGAGTGACTACAGCTCCGGCAGCAATAATTGCATTACTTTCTACGGTTACCTCATCCATGACTATAGCTCCCATACCAACCAGAACATCATCGTGAATGGAACATCCATGGACAATTGCATTATGACCTATAGATACGTTATTTCCAATAAGGGTAGGATGTTTCATATAGGTACAATGAATGACTGCATTGTCTTGAATATTAACTCTGCTGCCAATTTTTATAAAATTAACATCACCACGGATTACAGCATTAAACCAAACAGAACTTTGGCTTCCTATAGTCACATTTCCGATGATTACGCATGTTTCTGATAAATAACAATCATTTTCAATTGAGGGAAATTTATCTAATACTTTTTTAAGTAGCGCCATATTTTTAAATAATATTATAAGAATCTGTTTATAGATACTAGCAAGTTATGTAATTTTGAAGAATTAAACTAAATGACATGAAATTAAAAATTGAAAAAACTCCCAATAAAAATATAATTAAATTCGTTGCCCCCTCAACATTAGTAGAAGGCAGTTATGAAATATCGGATATAAAAAAAGCAGTTGATATTCCTATAGCACAAGAATTACTTCAATTGCCATTTGTTACTCATATTTTTATTACAGCAAATTTTATTGCTGTTCAAAAAAATGATATGGTAGAATGGGATATGGTCTTAGATGAAGTAAAAGAACTAATTGAAGACGAATTACTGGCGAATCCTTCAGTTGTTTTACAGCCGCGAAATACTCCCATATCTGTGTATGTAGAAATGACGCCTAATGCCTCTGTAATGAAATTTGTTACCAACAAAATTTTAGTTGAAGGAATAATTGAATTAAAAAATGAGAGCGAAGCTAAAGAAGTCCCTTTAGCACAATATTTATTTAATTTTCCTTATGTAAAAGAAGTGTTTATATCGGATAATTTCGTGTCCATAACTAAAGCAGATGATTATCAATGGGAAGATATCTCTATGGAACTAAGGTATACTATTTCTGAATATTTAAGAGAAGAAAAAGAGATCAGCAATATAAAAAATTTTTCCACCTATAAAACTACAGATCATACGGAAAGAGAATTTTCAGAAATTGAAATTAAAATTAAAAATATTTTGGATGAATATGTGTTACCTGCAATTGCCGGAGATGGAGGTAATATAGAACTTATTTCTTTCGATGAAGAAACGAAGGTAGCTAAAATGCTTTTACAAGGCGCATGCAATGGTTGTCCATCCTCAACATTTACTTTAAAAAATGGAATTGAGGAACTTTTAAAACAAATGTTACCTAATGAAATTGAAGCAGTAGAAGCGATTAATGGGTAAGTAACTTATCCATTAATCCTTTGAAAGTTTTTCAGCAATACAAGTACAAGCTTCATTCAATAGGTTGAAAACATTTTCAAAATCTTCTATATCACCGTAATAAGGGTCTGGAACACTTTGTTTAACAGCAGTAGGAGATTCAGACATAATTAGCTTAACCTTTTTCTTATCTGCTTCTTTTTTTGCTTTGAAGATTATATCACTGTAGTTGGCATGATCCATAACATATATGGCATCAAACTCGTCGAAATCAGAAGTAATAAATTTTCTGCCTCTTAGCTGAGAAATATCAATATTGTTTTTTTTACAAACCTGAATTGCACGTTTATCAGGTTTTTCATTTACATGATAATCGGTTATCCCGGCACTATCTACAGTAAAACTATCAGGAAGTTTTGAACGTAAAATTCCTTCTGCCATAGGGGAACGACAAACATTACCTAAACAAACCATTAATATTTTCATATATCAGAAGTCAATTTTTTATTTAAATCGTCAACATAAGATTTGAATAACTTATCTGTTTCAAATAAGTTGTCAACCGTTTTACAAGCATGTAATACAGTTGCGTGATCTCTTTTACCAATTTGAATACCAATAGAAGAAAGAGAGGCATTGGTATATTTTTTAGCGAAATACATAGCTAATTGTCTCGCCTGAACAATATCTCTTTTTCTGGTTTTTGATTGTAAAGCATCAATTGATACTTTAAAATAATCGCAAACCAAGTTTTGAATATAATCTATGGTAATATCTTTTTTTGAATTAGTAATAAGATTTGATAGTGTTTTTTCAACAAGATCTAAGGTTATTTCCTTTTTATTGAAAGTTGCCTGAGCAATTATGGAATTTAGAGATCCTTCCAGTTCTCTAATATTGGTTTTTATATTTTTAGCAATATATCCTAAAACTTCATCAGAAAGCGCAATACCATCAAATTCCATTTTTTGTTGGAGAATTGCTAACCTCGTAGTATAATCAGGGGATTGTATTTCAGTTGAAAGTCCCCATTTGAATCGAGAGATTAATCGTTGCTCAACATCTTGAATGTCTACCGGCGATTTATCCGAGGTTAATATAATCTGTTTTCCGTTTTGATGTAAATGATTAAAAATATGGAAAAATACTTCTTGTGTACCTTTTTTACCCGATATGAAATGAATATCATCGACGATCAACACATCAATCATTTGATAAAAATGAATAAAATCATTTCTATTGTTTGATTTAGTAGCTTCCTGGAATTGTTGACAAAATTTTTCCATGGAAACATACAAGACGGTTTTTTCAGATTGAATTCTTTTAACTTCTAAGCCGATAGCATGAGCCAAATGGGTTTTTCCTAAACCTACACTACTATAAATAAATAAAGGATTAAAAGAAGTACCGCCGGGTCTTTTAGCAATTTGTTTTCCCGCAGAACGGGCAAGACGATTAGAATCTCCTTCAATAAAATTATCAAATGTATAATTTGTATTGAGTTGACTATCAATCTTTAATTTTTGTAATCCGGGAATAATAAATGGATTTTTAACTCCTCTTTCAATAAATAGGGGAGCTTCCACTTCCTGAACCTTTATTTGTGCTTTTTGGGAACTTGGAATGTTAACGGTATAGGAATTTTCAGATTGTTGGTTTTTTTCCATCATAATGGAATAAACCAATTTGGCATCTTTTCCCAAATTTTTGGTTAAGGCACTTTTTATTATCTTTATGTAATTTTCTTCAAGATATTCATAGTAAAACTTACTGGGTACCTGTATGGTTAATATTTTATCTTGAAGCTTTACGGCCTTGATAGGTTGGAACCATGTAAAATAGGATTTCTCAGAGATATTATCTTTGATATATTGTAGACAGGCTTCCCATATTGAAATCGCAGAATTTAACATTTTTTTAAATTTGTATAAAAAATAAAGGATAAAATTTTACCCACCTTTTAGATCACAAAATTGTTAATTTATTTTAGAAAAAAAAAGAGGATTACCTGTTGTATTTTTAGAAATTTATTAGTAAGTAAATATATATTCTATCTTGGATGAAATAAAGCGTAAAAATAAGAATAAGATAGGATAAATTGGATAAAAAACAACTGTTTAAAAATATTGATTATTAATAATAATTTGGATTGTATAAATTCGATCTATATAAGGCCAATAAAGGGATTGCAGAATATGAGCCAATAGTTGTGAAAAACAATTTATTCATCAAATAGGCAAAAATAGAATTGAAATGTTGTTGAACAAATTATTTATTTTAATATCCATCATTTTTCTAAAGAAATAGGTATATTTTTGGTCTTTGAAATCAAAAAAACAAGATGATTTTTTATGGCTTTTAAAGAAGGAAAATTAGTGTTATTTTGGATTAATAAATCGGTAGAAAATTTGTTGCTCAGTACGATAAGTGAGCTATAAAATTTTTTTTATGGCAATAAAATTTTGAGCCAAATAAGAATCGAATTTTTCAAAAAATAATTCTTTATTTTTCATGGGAACTTCAACTACAAGATAACATTTATCGGAAAAAGTGCTTGATACTATTTCAATCGATAATTTTTTTAAAAGAGTCATAACAGAAGATTGATACGCATAATCAAATAAGAGCTCATAGTTCTCACTTAATTCCTTAGAAATGATTTTTGCGCATTCAATAGTATATTGAGCACTTTCTTTATAAGCTTTTATCAATCCCCCAACCCCAAGTTTAGTTCCTCCAAAATATCGTACTATAATTAAAAGTACATTGGTTAGTCCTGAAGAAAGCAATTGATTATAGATTGGTAATCCGGCAGTACCCGAAGGTTCTCCATCATCATTGGCTCTGTATAGCTCTCCCGAAATGCCCATTCGAAAAGCATAACAATAATGCGTTGCATTGGGATATAGTGTTTCACTAAATTTTAGATAATCTTTTACTTCTTGTTCATTATTGACATTAAATATTAGCCCGTAAAATTTACTTCCTTTAATTTTTAAAAGAGCATCCGTTATATCAGTATCAACAGTTTTATAAATAAATTTATCATCCATGTAAATTTAAGATAATGATTTGTAAATAATTGATTAATATAACGTTGATGGATTCTTAAGATATGAAATAAGGTTGTCTCCCACTAATTCTTGATAACTAATATCTCCGAAAAGAATAGGGGCATTGGTACCATTTTTTAATATATTTGGAGACGTGATGATCATTGCTTCATCCCACATTCCTTTATCAATAAAATGTTGTAAGGTTTGTTTACCGCCTTCGATGATTACCGATTGAATATTTTTGTCGTATAAAACATTTATAATTTGGGGAACTAAATCCTTGTCAAAATCTAATTGAAAATAGTTTAAATGAGTAGTTGATTGAGATTTTTTTTCCGTAAAGATAAAAGTCTCAGCTTGGTCATCGAAAATAGAATGACTGAGGGGAATTTCTAAATTTTTATCGATGAGTAATCTTATTGGGTTATTACCATAAACAGATCGGGTAGTTAAACTAGGATTGTCTATTAAAGCAGTATTTTTTCCGACTAATATAGATTGTTCTTCATTTCTTAACACATGTGTTTTTTGTATTGAAAACGGATTGCTGATCCAGAACGGATGGTTTCTATCTCTGCCGTTATCTATTTTCTTATTTAAAGTTTCTGCCCATTTTAAAATAATATACGGTCGTTTTTTCAAATGATAAGTAAAAAATCTTTTATTTAATCTTTTACATTCTTTTTCCATAACACCGGTAACTACTTCTATACCTGAATTGCGAATTATTTCAATTCCTTTACCGTTAACTTTACTCGTTGGATCCTGAGTACCGATCACCACTTTTTTAAACATTAAATCCTTTATTTTTAAAGCGCAAGGAGGAGTTTTTCCGTAATGAGCGCAAGGCTCTAAGGAAACATAAATGGTACTTTCTTTAAGTAAACTTTGATCTTTAACCGAAGAAATGGCATTAATTTCAGCATGAGCTTCACCGGATTTTCTATGCCAGCCTTCTCCAATTATTGTATTGTTGTAAACTATAACAGAACCTACTAAAGGATTAGGATAAGTGGTTCCCAAACCATTTTGAGCAAGATCTATACAACGCCGCATGTAGATTTCATCGACAGTATTACCCATAAATACTTTTTATAAGCGGTGAAATAGATTATTCTTCCTCAGTTTCTTCAGAAATATCTTCACCATCTTCATAATTTGAATCGCTTTCAGACAAATTTAAATTAACCAGTTTTGAATAAGTTTGTTTTAATTCATCCAATTTAGTTTTTTTAGATTCAATATTGTTTAATGTATTCTGTAATAGAGGATTGTCTTGATTGGCATTTGAAAAGTATGATAAATTATTCTCCAATTGAACAATTTCATGTCCCAAATCTTGGATTTGCTTTCTCATTTTTCGTAGATCTTCATCCAGCTTTTTATCATCTTTAGATTGCTTATAATTTTCTACTTTAATATTTAATTGAATTTCATCAATGATGTTTTTATCAATATCGAATTTTTTAATAAGATTTTTAATAGCTGAATTAAATTCTTTATTGATGTTCATATTCTCTCTGGGAACTTTTCCTATAGAATTCCATTGAATGCTGTAATCATTGATTTTAGCAAGGGCATCTTCTTTATCAGTAGCAGAAATGGAGGATATTTCTTCCAAAAGACTTTGCTTTCTTTTTAAATTTTCGATCCATTCTTCATTAACTTTATTATTTCTTAATTTATATCGGTTAAAGAAATAATTGCAATTTTCTCTAAATTCATCCCAAAGTTTATCAGAATATTTTCTTGGAACATGACCAATATTTTTCCATTCATTCTGAATCTTTTTATAAAGATTTAAAGCAACTTCCCAATCTTCGCTGTCTTTATTTGCTTTAGCGATTTCCAATAAGTCGTTTTTCTTTTTAAGATTTTCTTGTTGGATCTTTTTTAAATCTTTATAAAATGTATTTTTCTTATTGTTGATTTCATGAAGCAAACTTTTAAATTTACTCCAAGTGTCACTACTGGTTTCTTTAGGAATTCTTCCTGTAGTAAAGAAAGCTTCTCTTAAATTTTCTATTTTCTTAACATTATTTTGCCAGAAGGAATGATCGGGATTTTCAGCGGATGCTATAGTTTCAAGTTGAGAAATAATGGCTTGTTTTTTCTCCAAATTCGCTTGTTGTTCTTCTTTAATTTTTTCAAATAATTCAGATTTGCGTTCGTGAATTTTTTGGGTTATAGCTTTAAATTCTTGCCAAGTACTTTCTCTAAACTCTTCCGCCACAGGTTCTGCTTGTTCTTTCCATAGCTTGTGCAAATATTGCAGTTCATTTAATGCTTTTTGCACACTAGGCTCAGTTGTCAATTCTTCGGCTCTGCTAATAATAGCCCTTCTTTGTTCCAAATTATGAGCATAGTCCAATTCTTCAAGTTCCTTATTTAATTTGATGAATTCATGTGTATTATCTAAATGATGAAAATAGGTTCTGAAAACATCACCGGCTCTTGATTTAGGAATTTTACCTGCATTATGCCATCTTTCTTTTATATCTCTGAATTTTTTAAAAAAAGAACTGATCGATTCCATAGGGGTTGTATACAGCTCTTTTAATTCTTCAATTATCTGAAGTCTTTTATTGAGATTATTTTGCTCGTTTTGTTCTTGTTCTTTATAATATGAGTTTAGTTTTGTTTTATAGTCGTGGTAGGCTGAATTGAATTTGTTTTTTAAGAATTGATCGGGTTGATAACTTAGCTCGTCTCCACCTTCATTAAGGAACTTTTGTTTTCGTTCCGTTTCATGTTCATCAAATTTTTTTAAAAATATATCCCTTATGGAATTAATATTTTCTCCAATTAATTGAACTGGATAATGATTGTGAAGATATTTAAGCTCATCAATGAGTTTTTCTAATGAAAAAGATTCATAATCTTTTTCAGGAATGGTTGTTTCTTCAACGGATTGATCCTCCTTGTTGTTTTCAGAATTTAGCTCATCAATAGAATCTTCCTTAGAAGAATTTTTATTATATGTTGATTCTAAATTTTGAGTTGATTCAACCTTTTTTTCATTTCCTTCTGCATTATGCAGGTTATCCGATTCAGTACCCATATTTTTGATATTTTTCCAAACAAAAATATAAAAAATATTGCAAATGTGCTATATAAGTGATAATAAAATGTAAATGGATTAAATATTCAAAAAAACATGATTTTTATGTTGTTAAATAAATAAATCAAAAAAAAATATTAGAGTTAAATAAATCACAAAAAGTGTTAAATAAAGTAGAAATTAAATTTTTTTAGTTTTTAAATATTTAAAATCTAAAAATTATATTAACAAATTCTTAAAGATATAAAGCACAATGTAAAAATTAATAATAAAAATTTTTATCTTTTTTTACTATATCGAATTTTAAGATGAAGAATTAAATTGGTGAAGAATTTAATTTATGGAAGATGAAATAGTAATTATAATTAAAAATTATAGAATATAAATATTAAATCCATTCAAGATCAAATATTTCGGAAAAGTATTTTTTAATAACTTTTTTCACCTCATCCGGGTTTACGGATATACCTAATTCTTTTTCTAAAGAAGTAACATATTTGTTTTGTATACCGCAAGGAACGATATAGTCAAAATAGGAAAGGTTGGGGGATAGATTAAGGGCAAAACCGTGCATAGTGACCCATTGAGAGGCCTTTACGCCAATAGCACATATTTTTCTGGCCATAGGTTTATTTACATCAATCCATACGCCTGTTTCCCCGTTAGATCTTTCTCCTTTAATTCCATAAAAATTTATGGTTTTTATAATTACTTCTTCCAACAAGCGCATGTATTTATGGATGTCATTGAAAAAATTATCAAGATCAAATATAGGATATCCAACAATTTGTCCGGGACCATGATACGTAATATCTCCGCCTCGATTGGTTTTAATGAACTGAGCATTAATTTCTTGAAGTTTGATATTGCTGATAAGAAGATGGTCTAAATTACCATTTTTACCTAAGGTAAATATATGCGGATGAGAAACAAATAAAAAATAATTGGGAGTAAGATTTATTTCGTTAGTTATTGATTTTTTGTTTTTTAATTTGATTGAAACAATATATTGGAGTAATTTTTCTTGCAACTTCCAAGTTTTAAGATAATCAGCATGAAGTAAATCTTTATATATTACTTTTTTATTTTGGATTTTATTCATTAAGCTAAAATAATTGTATAAATATAAAAAAGATAATATTTATATATGTTATAAATGAAATATTAAGATTAATAACTTGTTAAAATATAGCAGGGGATTGGTATAAGAAAAAAAAATTTTAACATTAATGTAACATTATTATATGTAAAACCCTTTCAATAGAAACTATGAAAGGGTTCATTAACACTAAAAAACTTTATTAAAGAACAACTAATTATTGATGCAAATATACATCATTTTTCTTAAATACAAAATTATTTAATAGATTTAAGTAAAAATTGTTAATAAAACGTTTAAACTTGTTACTATAATGTTAAGGCTAAAGTTTGAGGTAAAAAAATAATTTGCGCTCATTTTATTTTCAAGAATTAATATATATTAATTTTTTATTCACATAAATCATTAAAAATGCAATTTCTTTACTAGTGCAAAATGAAATTTTTAAATTAATTTTGCTTTAAAAATTAGTGAAGATATAGATATAAATAATACAAATATGAGTTTAGAAATTAGTGATCAAACATTCAAAGATGAGGTATTAAGTTCGAAAGAACCGGTTTTGGTTGATTTTTGGGCTGAATGGTGTGGACCATGCAGAAGTTTAAAACCTATAGTTGATGAATTGTCTGAAGAATTTAAAGGAAAAGTAAAAGTTGCTAAAATTGATATTGATGCCAATCAAGAAGTTTCAGTAGAATATGGAATCAGAAATATTCCTACACTTTTATTCTTTAAAAACGGACAAGTTGTTGACAAAGTAGTAGGGGTTCAGCCAAAAGAAAAGCTAGCAGAAAAAATGAATGCATTATTGGATTAATCCAATTAAATGATGAAAATAAAAATATCCTGAAATATTCAGGATATTTTTATTTATATAAATGCTATTTAAAAGTATATTAAATTTTACGCATACGTAAGCTCTTAGGAGTTATTTCAAGATATTCATCATCTTTAATATATTCCATAGCTTCTTCTAATGAAAATTCAACTTTAGGGAAAATTTTAGCAGCTTGGTCAGATCCGGAAGCTCTCACGTTAGTTAACTTTTTACCTTTAATAAGATTAACTTCCAAATCATTATCACGGCTATGTTCTCCGACTACTTGACCTTTATATATTTGATCTCCCGGTTCAACAAAAAATTTACCTCTATCCTGAAGTCGGTCGATTGCATAAGCCAAAGCCTGTCCCGTTTCAGATGAAATCATAGATCCGTTTTGTCTTTGTGGAATAATGTCTTTTACAGGTTCAAAATCTTTAAAACGATGATTAATAATAGCTTCTCCGGAAGTTGCTGTTAGAAGAAGGTTACGTAATCCGATAAGACCTCGAGAAGAAATATCAAATTCTAAATGTTGTAAATCACCTTTAGGTTCCATCACTTTTAATTCTCCTTTTCTTTGAGTAACCAATTCTATAGCTTTGCCGGATACAGCATCGGGAACATCAATTACTAAATGCTCATAGGGCTCATGCTTAACACCGTCAATCTCTTTAATAGTTACTTTTGGTCTACCAACTTGCAATTCATATCCTTCACGTCTCATAGTTTCGATAAGGACAGATAAGTGAAGAATACCTCTACCAAAAACATTGAACTTATCTTCGGAATCAGTTTCTTCCACACGAAGGGCTAAGTTGATTTCAGTTTCCTTCATTAATCGATCTCTAAGGTGTCTTGATGTAACGTATTTTCCTTCTTTACCGAAAAACGGTGAAGTATTGATAGTAAACAACATACTCATCGTAGGCTCATCAACCGCAATACGAGGCAAAGCTTCCGGTTCGTTCAAGTCAGCAATGGTATCACCGATTTCAAAATCATCGATACCGATTACAGCACATAAATCACCGCTTCTAACAGATTCAACAGGTTTTCTTCCTAAACCTTCAAAAACTTGTAATTCTTTTATGCGTATTTTTTTATTTTTACCGTCTTCCTGGCAAAGAGTATAATCTTTTCCGGAAATTAAATCTCCACGATACACACGACCTATGGCAATTTTTCCAACAAAACTTGAGAAATCAAGAGAGGTAATTTGCATTTGAGGCGTTCCTTCTACATAAGGTGCTTCCGGTATTAATTCAATAATTTTATCTAATAAATATGTAATGTTATCAGTAGGTTGTTTATAATCTCCGGACATCCAACCTTGTTTAGAAGAACCGTATACCGTTTCAAAATCCAATTGTTCTTCAGTAGCGTCTAAATTAAACATCAATTCAAATACCTGATCATGTACATGTTCCGGTTGGCAGTTTTCTTTATCAACTTTATTGATTACTACGATGGGCTTCAATCCCAATTCAATCGCTTTACTAAGAACAAAGCGAGTTTGAGGCATTGGTCCCTCAAACGCATCCACAAGCAATAATACACCGTCAGCCATTTTAAGAACACGTTCAACCTCTCCACCAAAATCCGCGTGTCCGGGAGTGTCAATGATATTAATTTTGACACCTTTATAGTTAACCGATACATTCTTGGATAAAATGGTTATTCCTCGTTCACGTTCCAGATCATTATTATCCAGAATCAAATCCCCGTCATTTTTTTCAACAACATTACAAGACTGAATAATTTTATCTACTAATGTTGTTTTTCCATGATCGACATGAGCAATAATTGCTATATTTCTAATTGATTGCATATATGATATTAAAATTCAGGTGCAAATGTAAGATATTATTGCTAAATATATGGTTTTGTGTTAGTAAATAAAAGCATACTATTATTCATAATTTAAGGCTTTATTAATAGAAACTTAAAAACACTATTAAAATGAATAATTTAATTGTACTTTTGATTAGTATTTAAAAATAAGAAAATGAAAATATCTTATATCGTATTTTTTTTAGGTATTGCTTTAAGCATAAGTTCATGTATCAATTCTAAAAAATCTGAGAAGGCCCCAAATACGACCCAATCTAAAAATAGTACTCCGGTGGTACAATCTACGTCATTAGATACGATAAGTTTATCTCCAATTAAAAAAGTACCGAAATTTGAAAATAAAGAGGTGGACAACTTTGTTCAGAAAACTAAATTATATTTTGAGCAAATAGCAGAAGCTACCCAAGCAGGTAATGATAGTAAAATTTTAGAATTGCAACTTAAAGCCAATGATATAGATGAAAATTACAAAAGGGTTTTAAAAAAATTAGATACCGAACAACAAAAAATTCTTAGAAATTGGTATATGCAATTAGTCGATGCCGCATCTAAATAATACCTTCTATTTTTTTATCGTCTTTAAACGTATTAAAAAATAATGTAAGTATTATTTTAAGTATAAAACAGATATTCATTATTATACATTATCTAAAATAAACTAAAATAGTTTTATCTTTATACGGATAAAACTATTTTTTATGCTAATTAAAACATATGGAAGTTCTGTCTATGGAGTCAATGCTCAATTAATAACCGTTGAAGTAAATGTAGATAAAGGAGTAGGGTATCAGTTAGTAGGTATGCCGGATATGGCAATAAAAGAAAGCGCACATCGAATTTCGGCAGCCTTAAAAAACTGTGGATATAAAATGCCGGGTAAAAAAATCACAGTAAACATGGCACCTGCAGATCTAAGGAAAGAAGGATCAGCTTATGATTTAACTATTGCTATGGGAATATTGGCGGCATCCGAGCAAATAAAAGGAGATCATCTCGATCAATATTTAATTATGGGCGAATTATCTTTAGATGGTTCTTTACAACCCATAAAAGGGGTTTTACCTATTGCAATACAAGCAAGAGAAGATGGTTTTAAAGGCTTTTTTCTTCCTAAACAAAACGCTAAAGAAGCCGCTATAGTCAATGATCTCGAAGTTTATGGAGTTGATAATATTAAAGAAGTCATTAATTTTTTTGATAAAAACATTCAATTAAATCCAACCATAGTAAATACAAGAGAAGAGTTTTTTGAGAATAATAATAAATTTCAATTTGATTTTTCAGAAGTCAAAGGTCAGGAAAATGTAAAAAGAGCTTTGGAAATTGCTGCTGCCGGAGGTCACAATGTACTTTTAATCGGTCCGCCGGGAAGTGGAAAAACCATGTTGGCAAAAAGAATTCCTTCCATCTTACCTCCATTGACCTTATCGGAAGCACTAGAGACAACCAAAATACATTCCGTTGCCGGAAAATTAGGATCAGAATCTTCTTTAATGACAGTAAGGCCTTACCGCAATCCTCACCATACCATATCGGGAGTAGCTTTAGTTGGAGGAGGAAGCTATCCGCAACCCGGAGAAATTTCTCTTTCTCATAACGGCGTACTTTTTCTGGATGAACTGCCTGAATTTAATCGGCAAGTATTGGAAGTCATGAGACAACCTTTAGAAGACAGGATTGTAACTATCTCAAGAGCAAAATTTACGATCACCTATCCGGCCAGTTTTATGTTGATTGCTTCCATGAATCCTTCTCCTTCCGGATATTTTCCAAATGATCCTAAAAATACGAGCACTATACAAGAAATGCAAAGATATATGAATAAAATATCCGGGCCGTTACTCGATCGAATCGATATTCATGTGGAAGTTTCACCCGTTCCTTTTGATGATTTATCGGATAAAAGGAAAGGAGAGTCAAGTTCAGAAATAAGGGCAAGAGTGGTAGAAGCAAGGAAAATTCAAACTCAAAGATATAAAACAGCGGAAGGAATCCATTATAATGCTCAAATAGGTCCTAAACAATTAGATGAATTTTGTTTGTTGGATGACATCTCTAAAAATTTACTAAAGTCTGCCATTGAAAAATTGGGTTTATCTGCCCGAGCCTATGATCGAATCTTAAGAGTGGGCAGAACGATAGCAGATTTAGATAAATCTGAAGTTATCCAAGCTCACCATATTGGAGAAGCTATACAATATCGTAGTCTTGATCGGGAAGGATGGTGTAAATAAATGTAATTTTTTGAAAAATTATTATTAATTTGAACAAAGAAAATAATAATAAATTATGATAAGAAATGTTCAACTATCCGATGCATTAAGAATAGCTGAAATTTATAATTATTATATAGAAAATACGGTCATTACCTTTGAAGAAAAAAAAGTTAGTGCTCGGGAGATAGAAAACAGAATTCAAAAAATATCGGCAAAAGGTTATCCTTATATAGTATATGAAAAAGAAGGAATCATACTAGGATATGCATATTTGAATACTTGGCGAGAACGTTCGGCTTATGATATAACATTAGAAAACAGTATTTACCTGGATTATAATCAAACCCATCAAGGAATAGGTAATGAATTGCTTACAGCCCTGATTGAAGAATCAAAAAAGATAGATATACATTCCATTATAGGAGTAATATCTTTACCGAATGAGCCCAGTAGAAAATTGCATCGGAAAACAGGATTTAATCTGATAGGAAATTTTAAAGAATCAGGAAAAAAATTTAATCAATTGATAGATGTTGAATTTTGGCAATTACTATTGGATTGAATAAATTAAAATCTATATTAAAAATTCAAAATAATTTAAAAAATAATAAAAATGATACATCATATTGTAATGTGGAAGCTTAAAGAAAGCGATAAAAAAAATAATGCTTTAAAAATAAAAAATGATTTAGAAGCCTTAAAAGATCGAATTAAGGAGTTACAATATATCCAAGTAAATACCAATATGGAGATTGCTCCACAGTCAAATTTTGATATACTGTTAGATTCCCGATTTAAAAATTTTGAAGATTTAACTCTATATGCAAATCATCCGGAACATCTTAAAGTGGTGGAGTTTATAAAAACAGTGGTTGAACAAAGAGTAGCTATCGATTACGAAATATAATTAAATAGTAATCGTTTAGTATAAAGGATGTTTACTTACACTATATATCCTTTTTTTATTCTTGCTTTATGGATAATATAAATTTTAATGCCAATTTAACTTCAACAACTAAATAAAATATCCGATTATTCTTTCCCCTAATACGATCAATTTATGGGTAAAATGATGGATGGTGAAATGCGAATAATGTAATTTTTTAGAATATTTATATATAAAAATTACAAATTATTTATTAAATGACTCTTTTTTTTAGAATTTAAACAAAGATGATTAAATTTGCATCCACTATTTAACAAATTAATTATTCATGAAATTACCGGCAATAGTTCAATTGCATATTATCGTATTTATTTGGGGATTTACCGGTGTAATAGGTAAGCTTATCTCTCTTAATGCTATACCTCTGGTATGGGGTAGGACCTTGGTTGCAGCTTTTATTTTATTTTGTTATTTATATTTTTCAAAAGGAAAAAATTTTAAAATTTCCAAAAAGCTGATGTTCCAACTTTTGGGGTGTGGAGTAATTGTAGGTACTCATTGGTCATTGTTTTATGGATCCATTAAAATATCCAACATTTCTATTGCCACTTCAACCCTATCAACAGGTACTTTATTTGTGGCTTTTTTAGAGCCCTTTTTTTTCAAACGAAAAATCAAAATTTCTGAAATAATTTTAAGCTTAGTTATTATAATTTGTATACTTTTTATCTTTAATACAGAAATGAGTTATTGGAAAGGTATACTACTCGGTATCGGATGTGCATTCTTGTCGGCCTTGTTTTCAGTAGTAAACGGAATAATGCATTCAAAAGAAAGTCCCGAAATAATAACTTTCTTTGAAATGGCAGGAGCTTTTGTAACCTTGACGGTTTTTATGTTTTTGTTCAATGATTGGGAAGCCATAGCTACCATAAAAGCTTGGGATATCCTATGGCTTTTAGTGTTGGGCGGACTTTTAACCAGTTTTCCTTTAGTTATGACCATGAAGCTGATGAAACACATTACGCCTTTTACACTTATGCTTTCCATAAACTTAGAGCCTGTATATGCTATTTTAATAGCCTTTTTAATTTGGAAAGATTCGGAAAAAATGAGTCCAGTATTTTATATTTCAACAGCTGTCATGATTGCTGCCATCTGTTTTAACGGTTATTTAAAATCTAAAAATAAAAAGATCCAAAATCAATAAAGTTAGCATTTGCATTATTTTTGAGTTTACATAAGATTAATATTAGACATATGCGTACTGTCCCTAAAATTCTTATGATATTCAGACTCTTACTAGCTCCCCTAAGCATTATTTTATCTTATCACTATGGAGAAAGATGTGTTCCTATGCTTGTTTTAATACTATGCCTGGGGTTGACTTCCGATATATTGGATGGAATTATTGCAAGAAAGTATCAGGTAGCAACTGAAAATTTAAGAAGAATGGATAGTTTTATAGATATTATATTTTGGCTGTCTCTTGCAACTTCAACAGGAATAGTTCGACCCGGGATCATAGAAGCCAATTTGATATTTATTGTAGGTTTAGTAATATTAGAAGGAATAAGTGCGCTAATTAGTTTCTTGCGATTCAGAAAAGAAGCAAGTACCCATGCGTATTCTTCAAAATTTTGGGGAATAACGTTATTTTTAGCACTTATATCAATACTGGGTTTTAATTACGGTGGATTCTTTTTATATCTGACTATAATTGTGGGATATATTTCCTATGTTGATGTTTTACTTATACTTATACTATTACCTCATTGGATGCATGATATACCGAGTTTTTTTCATGCTTATTTAATTAGAAAAAAAATTATTTAAAGAAGAGTACATTGGGTTCAGTTACTAATTAAATATTTTAGAAAGTTTAAATAAAATATTAAATAAAATAGATCATAACAATCGGAAACAACTTATTTTAAAAAATTTAAAATTTTAATTTTAAATGTTGAAAGATTACAAAAAAGACTTAATTATAGCGCTATATTCCTTACCGGGTATATTAATAATCTATTGTTTCGGATTTATCTTCAATAATATCATTTTTGCAAGTATAGCTGCAGGAGGTGCTGTGACGGCGGGATATGGAGCAAATAAAAAAATATTAAAATATCCTTTTGCGCCCATGATCATAGCCGTTCTAGGAATGAGTATATGTGCTGCATTGGGTTCATTAATAGGACATTTCTATTTTTGGTATATAGTCTGTTGTGTATTATTAGCCTGTTTAGCAACCTGTGTGGGAACTATCGATCAAAATGCTTGGTGGATTGTTTTACAATGGTCTATTGCATTTTTTGTAGGAGGCTATTATGTGGGAGATATCTATGCCGCTCTGCATAGAGGTGTTTTAATTCTTGCAGGAGGTTTATTTCAATCAATTTGTATTATTTTTCTCATTGAGAAATCATCATTTGAAAGAAATATCAGTAACCCTGAGGAGCTTCTGATCATTTTTAAAAACATATATGAAGATATTGATAAAAAAATACGCTTTCATATGACCATCATCTATACCGCATTAACCATATTAGTTTGCTTTTTCTTCATTACTATTTTCGATATCAAATATTATTACTGGGCTGTTATGACTGCCTTAGTTATTTTGAAACCTGATTTTATTGATACCCTGAAAAAGGCAAGTATAAGGTTGATGGGAACACTTCTGGGTATTGTCATAGCTACTTTTTTAATATGGTGGTTTCCATCAAGATATATCATGGCATTGGAAATTCTGATTTCTTTATATGTTTGCTATGTATTTGCTAACCACAGATATGCAATTTTGTCAACCTTTTTAACCATTACAACCGTATTAATGTTTGCAATTAATGGGTCATCGGGTAATGAAATAGCTATGGACAGATTAATTGCCACCTCGATTGGAGGAGTATCTGCCATATTAATTATGAGTTTAAGTTTATTGCATATTCGATTTTTAAAAAGTAAAAACTAATAATGATCTTTTAGAATTAGTAATTTTTATTATTTTTTAAAACTTCTTCAAAATGATTTTCAGCCCAAGTGATCATCATCTGAATGGATGGCATTAAACTTATACCTGTTTCCGTAAGACTATATTCAACCCTAGGCGGGATTTCAGCATAGGCTTTTCTTTTAATTAAGTTATATTTTTCCAAATTTTTAAGGGTGTTGGTAAGCATCTTTTGAGAAATATCAGGAAGTTCATTTTTTATTTCTCCATAACGCATCGTTTTGCCGGTATACAAAACAGCTAATAATAATAAAGACCATTTATCGCTAAATCGGCTTAATATATTTCTTATAGGACAGATGGGATATTTTAAATCGAGTTTATGAGCTTTCATTTTTCTATCAAATATACATATTACTCTCCAATAGAGTACAACTATAAATAATAAAGTAATAATTTATAGTTAAACAAATGTTAAAATTAAACATATAATTAGCTGGTAATCAATAATTCTAACTTTAGCGGTTCGTTACGATCCTGTTTGTGAACATAAGTTGTTTGGGCTAAATTCGAATCATAAACTTATTTAAATATATATAAAAATGAAAATATCAATACTAGGAACAGGAAATGTTGCACAAGCGTTAATTAACGGATTAATTAATGAAAAGTATAATGTGGTAGTTGGTTCAAGAAATTTCGAAAAAGGAAGTGAAAATATAGAAAAACTAAAACAAGTTAATAAAACCCTATCCATTGTTTCCTACCAAGAGGCTGTAGCATTAAGTGAAATTATACTTCTTTCAATTCCCGGATTTGCGCTTATAGAAACCATAAAGGATATTGGAATTAAAAATTTTGAAGGTAAAATACTTTGGGATATTACAAATGCATTTTCATCGGAAGCTCCGACTAATGGAGTAATAAAATTAATTTCATCTCCGGAAGAATCTCTGTCAGAAAGTGTACAAAAGCTTTTGCCATTATCGCATGTTGTTAAAGGAATGAATACCATAGGTGCGCATCTAATGTATCAACCTTCACTGAAAGAAAACGGTACCGCATTTATTGCCGGAAATAATGAAGAGGTTAAAAATACAATTTCTACAATAATTAAATCTTTAGGTTGGAATACCTATGATGCAGGTAAACTAGAATCTTCACGAGCATTAGAGTATATGGGACAATTATATGTAGCTCAAGGTATTTTATATAATAAATGGAATTCAACTTTTAAGTATATAGATTAAATTTTATCATGTAATAAAACATATTATAAATCAAGTAATTTGAAAATCGATGAAAATAAATATTATAAAAAATGCATATTTTCTACTTTTTGTTGTGATTATAAACATTTCTGAAATAAAAGCACAAAAAGTTATAGATTTAACGGAGACTCATTTGAAAGCGATAAATACATTTATGACATTTGAAAAAATGGATGGCGATAAAGTAGTAAGAGTCATTAAGGATCCATCAATCAAGAAATTTGATGAACCTACTTATGTACGGATCAATAATGTAAATTTTGCCAATGGGATCATAGAAGTAAAAGTGTTAAGTCGAATTTTGGATGATGCTCCGAATTTTGCCCGAGGTTTTATTGGTATAGCCTTTCATATAAATGATTCAAACTCTAAGTTTGAAAGTATATATGTTCGCCCTTTAAACGGAAGATCCGAGAATCAGGAACACAGAAACAGGACCATACAATATTTTTCTTATCCGAATTATAAGTATCAACGATTGAGAAATCAATCTCAAAATAAATACGAGTCCTATGCAGATATGGCACTAAACGAATGGATACAGTTAAGAATTGAAGTTCAAGGGCAAAAAGCTCAATTGTATATAAATGATAATAAACAACCCTCACTCATCGTAAATGATTTAAAATTAGGAGGAAATGCGACAGGGGCTATCGGACTCTTTGTTGATGTAGGCACTGAAGGATATTTTAAAGATTTGAAGGTTTATCTACAATAATAAAACCTAAAATAAAATTCCGACTCTATTTTAAAGTCGGAATTTTTATTAATTCAACCTGAAATCTAAATACAGATCGTTTCTTAATACATCTAAAATTTGTTTATTTATATTTACTCTTCGGTTCATTGATTGAGATTCTAAATACACATTGTTCTTTTTATCGATAATTTCAAAGTGTATATCTTTTGAACCTGCATTTTCATCACATACTTTATTTAAAGTAGTAATGGTATTTTCATCTAAATTTTCCAAGTTTATCTTAATGGTTAATTTTTTGGCATGTTTTCCGATTACATCGCTAAGTTCTTCGATATTCAGCACGTTTATATATACAAAGCCGTTATCTTTAATCATACCTACCGTGATTTTTACTAAAACAAATAAATTAGGAATAAGATATTTTTGCAAATCCAGATAATTCTTTTTAAGCTTAAGAGAAATAGTACCTGTTTTATCTTCCAAATCAAAATAGGCGATTCTTGTTCTGCCGTCGTTTATTTCCTTATGCTCAAAACGAGAGATCATACCGGCAATATACACTTCCTTATTAATATAATTTTCTTTATTTTCATTAATTTCGGAAATATCAATAGGTTTAATCAACGCAATTTCGTATTTGTAATTATCCATTGGATGAGCAGATATATAGATACCTACTACTTCTTTTTCTCTACCCAATTTATACATGGTACTCCATTCTTCCGTTTCAGGAATTACCGGTTTCATAACATCAAATCCTTCATCCCCCAAGTCTCCAAATAAAGAATTTTGAGCAGAATTCTTATTATCCTGATAGGCAATCCCGTATCTTACCAGCTTTTCAATAGTGCTGGTACCATTTTCTTCTTTAAAAAATTGAGCACGATTATTATTGGCTAATCCATCAAAAGCCCCTGCCAATACTAAATTTTCCAGAACTTTTTTATTTATATTTTTTAAATCTGTCCTTTCAAAAAATTCAAACAGATTTTTATATTTTCCCTTAGTTTGTCTTTCACTTACTACAGCTTCAACAGCATTTTCACCGATTCCCTTAATAGCTCCCATTCCAAAACGGATAGCACCTTTTTCATTTACGGTGAATTCATAATCACTTTCATTAACATCAGGTCCAAGCACTTCCAATCCCATATTTTTACATTCTTCCATAAAGAAACTCAAAGTGGTAAGATTGTTAAGGTTATTGCTGAGCAATGCGGCCATAAATTCTGCAGGAAAATGAGCTTTTAAATAAGCGGTTTGAAAGGCAATAAATGCATAACAAGTGGAGTGAGATTTGTTAAAAGCATACTGTGCAAAAGCTTTCCAGTCTTCCCATATTTTTTTTAATTTATCTTCAGGATGACCTCTTTCGATAGCTCCCTCAAGAAAACGAGCTTCCATTTTATTTAAGACTTGTATTTGCTTCTTACCCATAGCTTTTCTTAGCACGTCCGCATCACCTTTGCTAAATCCGGCTAATTTTTGAGAAAGTAGCATTACTTGTTCTTGATAAACAGTAATTCCGTAAGTATCCGCAAGATACTCTTCCATATCCTCTAAATCGTAAGAAATTTCTTCCTTTCCATGTTTACGATTGATAAAGTTGGGAATATATTGTAAAGGTCCGGGACGATACAAGGCATTCATGGCAATCAAGTCTTCAAACTTATCGGGTTGCAATGCTTTGAGGTGCTTTTGCATTCCGGGGGACTCGTATTGGAAGATCCCTACTGTATTTCCATTTTTGAATATCTCATAGGTTTTATCATCATCCAAAGGAAAATCATCAGGATTTAAAACTTCACCCGTCCTTTTTCTAATAATTTCAATGGTATCGGCAATAATCGTCAAAGTACGTAAACCTAGAAAATCCATTTTTAACAATCCGGCACTTTCTACCACGGAGTTATCAAATTGGGATACCAACAAAGAGGAATCTTTAGCAACGGCAACCGGTATTAAATTAGTAATATCTTCCGGAGTAATAATTACTCCACACGCATGAACTCCCGTGTTCCGTAAGCTACCTTCCAGTTGGTAAGCATTTTGTATTACCCGCCCTTCCAGGTCATATTGATTAAATTTTTGTTTGAGTTGAAGTACAGGAACAGACTCCTCTTTACCGAAATCTTTAATTAACTCACTTTCTGTTTTATTTTTTAGCTTGGTTAAATTTAAGGTAGAGGGTAGGTTTTTTGATAAGCGGTCTGTATCGCTTAAGGGCAATTCAAGCACTCTTCCTGCATCCCTTATTGCGGAACGTCCGGCTAATGTACCGTAAGTAATTATTTGAGCAACCTGATTTTCTCCGTATTTATCTACCACCCATTGAATGATTTTTTCACGTCCTCTATCGTCAAAATCGATGTCTATGTCGGGTAAGGATACCCGATCCGGATTTAAGAAACGCTCAAAAAGTAAATCGTATTTAATAGGATCTATATTAGTAATCCCTATGCAATAAGCAACGGCTGATCCGGCTGCAGAACCTCGACCCGGACCAACAGATACGCCCATTTTACGCGCTTGTGAGGTGAAATCCTGTACAATGAGAAAATATCCGGGATATCCCGTTTTGGCTATGGTTTCCAACTCAAATTGTAAACGATCTTTAGTATCTTCGGATAATTGGTCGCCATATCTTTTTTTAGCACCTTCCCAGGTAAGATATGCTAAGTAGGCATTTTCTCCTCGCTTTCCTCCGTCCACTTCATCTTGAGGGTCTTTAAATTCATCAGGTATATCAAATTTAGGAAGTAAAACATCTCGGGTTAATTGATAAGGTTCAAATTTTTTGATAAAGTCTTCAAAATTTTCAATTGCTTCCGGTATATCTGCAAACAATTGAGCCATTTCTGTTTGAGATTTAAAATTATATTCATCATTAGGAAGACCGTATCTTCTTCCAAAACCTCTGCCCTTAGGGGTAGATTGTTTTTCTCCGTCTTTTATACATAAAAGGATATCCTGGGTTTCTGCTTCTTTTTTACTAATATAAAATGTATCGTTTTGAGCTAAAACTTTGACTCCGTATTTTTTGGCAAATTTTATTAAAACTTTGTTGAGGTGTTCCTCTTCATCTAAATGGTGTCTTAATAACTCTACATAAAAATCATCACCAAATAATCCATGCCAATAGATAAAGGCCTCTTCTGCCTGCTTTTCTCCCACATTTAAAATTAGACTGGGAATTTCTGAAGATAAACTTCCGGTAGTTGCAATTAAATTTTCTTTATATTGTTCAATAAGTTCTTTTCCAATTCTGGGATAGCCTGCATATAAACCTAGTTTATATCCTAATGTTGATAATTTAGAAAGATTTTTAAATCCTTCATGATTTTTAGCAAGTAATATCTGAGTATATCTACGATCCGGATTATCTTTTGTAAACTTATTTTGTAAATATGTTTCAGATATATACAGTTCACAACCGATAATTGGTAAAATCTCATTTTTTAAAGGTTCAGAACCATTGCCTTCTAAAATTTTAGTATTATGATCTTTAATAGATCCATTAGCTTTTTTTATTTCATTGAGAAAAGCAAATGCACCCATCAAGTTGCCCGTATCCGTTACACCTAAAGCGGGCATGTTATATTCTAAGGTTTTTTTTATTAAATCAGAATGTTTACTGGTAGAAGTAAGTATTGAATAAACCGAATGATTGTGAAAGTGGAAAAAAGATGAATAATTTATTTCATCTACAGATTTTTTAGTACTTTCTGATTTCCCTTTTAGTTGCTTATTAAAATCTTTGACCTGTTCACGAATAACAATATCAAAAGGTTGAAAAGGTTCAGGATGAGTTTCAATAAAAGCACTTAATTCTTCTTCTGTAAAATTCAGCTTATTTGCACTTATTTGGTTTCGTCTAACCAACTCCCAAAATGCCTGAGCAGTAGCATTAACGTCTGCCGCAGCATTGTGTGCCTCATCAAAACCATGCCCAAATAATTTTTCATATAATTCGGAAAGTTTAGGAAATTTAAATCCACCTCCCATACCTCCGGGCAAAGCACAAAAATTAGTTCCCTCACGGGCTGTATCTATTAACGGAAGATCCGCAATATGGTTTTCAATTGATTTTCGATAAAATTCAGCTCCAACAATCGGGATGTCGAATGCTATATTTTGTCCGACTAAAATCGGATTATCTGCAAGCACCGCATTAAATTGATCCAATACGGTTTTAAGATCATGACCTTCCGCTAATGCTTTTTCGGTACTTATACCGTGAATTTTTTGAGCATTGAAAGGTATGTCGTATCCTTCGGGTTTAATTATATAGTCATAGTTTTCAATTAAATCACCATTTTCATCATGTAACTGCCAGGCAATTTGAACCATTCTAGGCCAATTGTCTGAATCGGAAACAGGTGCATTTGCATTGGCAGGAAGACCTGTGGTTTCAGTATCAAAAACTAGGAATTTCATAATACAAAGTTAGGGATTTCTTTATGAATCTAACTTTTAAATCTTAAGTTCCTTCAATATTTCATTTCTTAAAAATAACTTTGAAAGATATTGGAATTGAATAAAATAGAGTGAAATTTTACATTAAAAAAATTACAGGGTAAAGAAAGATTAGTTTCTATTTAAACTGAATGTAAAATATAATTTAACAGCCTGAAATTTTACATGTATTACATATAAAATATTTATAAGCAAATCATTTATTAGGTCTAATTTTTGATTTTTTATTTTACTAAAACAATAAAAAAACATAGTGTATGGAAAATATTATTGAAAAACTTCAAAAAGAAGTAGGTCTCAGTGAAGATCAAGCGGTGAAATCTTTAAATGTAATAAAAGAATATATGGATAAAGAAGATTTACATGTTGATTGGGAAAAATTCTTTAAAGGGAAATACGAACATTTTAAAGATTCAGTATCTAATTTTTTTAGTAAAATATCCAATAAGGCAGAAGATTGGGGTGATAAAATAGGAGATAAGGTAGAGGATTTAACCACAGATGCGAAACGAAAAATTAGAGATGCATCTAAAAAAGAATAGATTAAGTTTTTTAACTTATATAAATTTGTGCAAGAAGCTTATCAATTAAGCTTCTTTTTTTATTTAAAAAAATCATTTTTTGATTTAAAAATTAGTATTTCGGCTATGAAAATAAGATAGATTTTAAATGAATTAATTTAATTAGGACTGAAATTGAAATCTAGTTTAAAAACCTATTATTTGTTTTAAATTCATGATAAAAAATTACTAATGTTTTTAATATAAAAATAGTTGATAAACCATAAAATATGTATTTTTGTATCTCTTCTATAATAGGATAAAAATGTTAGTATTAAAATTTGGAGGCACCAGCGTAGGAAGTGCAGAACGTATAAAAAATTTAGCTGAATTAACTAAAGGTCAAAAACCGAAGATTGTTGTTTTGTCTGCTATGAGTGGAACAACTAATGCCTTAGTAGAAATATCTCAAGCTCTTTATGAAAAAAATACTTCTAAGGCGAAAGAATTAATACAATCTCTAGAAGATAAATACAGAAAGGAAATAAAAGATCTGTACAAGAATGAAACCATTGCCAAGAAAGGGAACGAACTTTTGGATGATTATTTCAATTATATAACTTCATTCCTGGATTTTCCTATATTTACTTCCAAAGAAGAAAAAATAATTTTGGCTCAAGGTGAACTTTTGAGTACTCATATGTTCCATTTTTACATGAGTGAAATCGGAGAAAAAACGATATTGCTTCCGGCGTTAGAATTTATGAGAATAAACAAAGACGGTGAACCGGATTTTCCTTATATAGAAGAACGTATTAAAGAAGAAATTAAAAAGTATCCTGATATAGATTTTTTTATTACTCAAGGATATATTTGTAAAAATGCTCAAGGAGACATAGACAATTTGCAAAGAGGGGGAAGTGATTATACAGCTTGTATAATTGGCGCCGTAATTGATGCTGAAGAAATACAAATATGGACCGATATCGACGGGATGCATAATAACGATCCTAGATTTGTTAATAAAACTCATCCCATAAATGAATTAAGTTTTGATGAAGCTGCAGAATTAGCCTATTTCGGAGCAAAGATTTTACATCCAACCTGTATTCTTCCTGCACAGAAAAGAGGAATACCCGTAGCTTTGAAAAATACAATGCAACCTGAAGCTAAAGGTACTTTAATAGGTAATATTAATACTCCGGAAGGAATTCGTGCCGTAGCAGCAAAGGATGGTATTTACGCCATAACCATAAAAAGTGGTAGAATGCTATTGGCGTATGGATTTTTAAAGACAATTTTTGAAATTTTCGATAAATATAAAACCTCTATAGATATGATTACCACTTCAGAGGTTGCTGTATCATTAACCATTGACAATCCTTCTAATTTAGAATATATATTAAAGGAATTAAGAGAAATAGCCAATGTAGAATATGAAAAAGATCAAACCATTATTGCCATAGTTGGAAATATTGCAAAAAATGAATCAGGTTATGCTGTTAAAATTTTGGAAGCTCTTAAAAATATTCCTCTGCATATGATATCTTATGGAGGAAGTGAGCATAATATATCAGTAGTAATTGACAGCAAAAGTAAAAAAGAAGCTTTACAAGCTTTAAATACAACTCTTTTTGGATATTAAAGATATAAGATAATTTAGTTAAATTTTAATAATAAATATATCATTAATCAAAATACCTTTAAGTTAATTACTTAAAGGTATTTTTTATATCGTAATTATACTATATAATCTAAATTGTAAATGCAATTTTATCGATGTAATGATTCTAATTGATTTTAGAAAATAGATAACATGTAACATAATTATATTTTTTCAATATTAGAATCTATCACTACTAATTGTTACTTTAAAAATACCAACTAAAAATAAGTGCAAGTAATATAAAATTTATCCTAAAAAAACATTAAATAAACTTGAAAAGATGAAATAAAATAAAGGGAATGAATTTTACCGTTACGGTACTGTAAGAAAAATACAATGCTATGAATATTAATTATTTATATCTGGATAAATTTGTTTATTAGAAAATAAAAAATCAAAGTTGAACTATAATATTGATAAAAAATTTCTAATTTCGCAAAAAAATCTTAGCATGAATTTGGTAATTGTTGAATCGCCCGCAAAGGCCAAAACAATAAAAAAATTTTTAGGAAATGACTTTGAAGTTGAATCTAGTTATGGTCATATAACTGATTTGGCAAAAAAAGACATGGGTATAGATATGAAAACTCTAGAGCCCATATATCAAGTCTCCTCAGATAAAAAAGAAGTCGTTAAAAAACTAAAATCATTAGCAAAAAAAGCTGATACTGTATGGTTGGCTTCCGATGAAGATCGTGAAGGGGAAGCCATTGCTTGGCATTTATTTAATGAATTACAACTTAAATCAGAAAATACTAAAAGAATTGTTTTTCATGAAATAACCAAAAATGCCATACAAAAAGCCATTCAAAACCCCAGAAATATAGATATTAATCTGGTTAATGCACAACAGGCCCGAAGAGTGTTGGACCGATTGGTAGGATTTGAAATGTCACCTATTCTTTGGTCTAAAATAAAAGCCGGATTATCTGCAGGAAGAGTACAATCTGTGGCTGTACGTTTGATCTGTGAAAGAGAAAAGGAAATTGAAAAATTTATTCCGGTTCCTACGTATAAAGTTGAAGCAGATTTTTACAATAAATCTCATAATTTATTAAAAAGTAAATTAAATACTGATTTTCAAGACTATTCTAAGGCATTAGATTTTATACAAAGAGCCCAAGGGAAAACATTTACCATATCCAATGTTGAGACTCGTCCAAGTAAAAGAAGTCCATCAGCCCCTTTCACTACATCTACTTTACAACAAGAAGCTGCCAAATTAGGATTTTCAGTTAGTAGAACAATGATGTTAGCTCAACAGCTCTACGAATCGGGGTACATTACCTACATGAGAACCGATAGCGTCAATTTATCAGAAGAAGCTTTGAATTCTGCAAAAGATGTAATTATTGGACAATATGGAAAAGAATATTTAAATACACGTCAATATACCACAAAAAATAAGTCGGCTCAAGAAGCTCACGAAGCTATTCGTCCAACCAATTTATCCGTACAAGAAGCAGGGGCAGATGATTCACAAAAGAAACTATATCATTTAATTTGGAGAAGAACTTTGGCTTCACAAATGGCCGATGCTAAATTAGAAAGAACAATTGTCGATATATCAAATCCGGAATTAAAAGAGAAGTTCGTAACAAAAGGAGAAGTTATTGTCTTTGATGGATTTTTAAAAGTATACCAAATTCAAAAAGAAGAAGATTCAGCCGATGAAGACAATAATGAAGGACTCTTACCTGTCGTAGAAAAAGGAGAAGAAGTACAACTATCTCAAATTATTGGCGAAGAAAAATTCAGTAGGCCGGCAGCTAGATATAATGAAGCCTCTTTAGTAAGGAAATTAGAAGAATTAGGTATCGGGCGTCCTTCCACATATGCTCCTACTATTTCTACAATTCAAAAAAGACAATATGTGGAAATCAGAGATTTAGATCCCAAACAAAGGGAGGTTAAGAAAATTCTTTTAAAAGATGATACTATAAAAGAAAGTGTTGAAATTGAAAATTATGGAGCGGATCGAAGGAAATTAATGCCGACAGATATAGGATTAGTTGTAAATGAATTTTTGACGGAACATTTTCCAACCATATTAGATTATGGCTTCACAGCAAAGGTTGAAGAAGACTTTGACAATATAGCCGGAGGAAATGAAAACTGGAAAGAAATGCTGACAGGTTTTTATGATGATTTTCACCCCCATGTAGAAGAAGTAAAAGAAACGGCAGAAAGAGCTACAGGAGAAAGATTATTAGGTCAAGATCCTATAAGCGGTAAAAATATTTATGCTCGCATAGGCAGATTCGGTCCAATGATTCAAATGGGTGAAACCGAAGATGAAGAAAAGCCTAAATTCGCCGGTTTAATGAAAGGGCAACACATAAATTCAATCACTTTAGAAGAATCGCTTAAATTATTTGAATTGCCTAAGTATTTAGGAGATTATGAAGATAAAAAAGTTGAAGTAAATACGGGAAGATTTGGTCCTTATGTTAAACATAACAGCAAGTTTTTTTCCTTAAAACCTAAAGAAGGAGATGAAATTTCAACCATTACTTTAGAAAGAGCTATCGAATTAATAGAAGCGAAAAGGGAAGCAGACAGAAATAAATTTATTAAAGCATTTGAATCAGAAGATCCAATTATTGAAATTTTAAATGGAAGATGGGGGCCTTATATTAAACAAGGAAAAGAAAATTATAAAATCCCTAAAGACACGGAAGCCGATAAAATAACTCTTGAAGATGTCAAAAAATTAATCTCGGAATCAGGTAGTAAAACCAAGCCTAAATCCAAAACCAAATCAAAAAAGAAATAAGTGGAAGCATTGCGAGATTTTTTGCATCCGGTAGATGAATCTTTGATATATGCACAACCGGATTCAGTAGGAAGCAAGATACAATTTTACTGGGATAAAAAACTTGAAGAGAATAGTGTTGTAATAATTGGTTGTCCCGATTTAAGAGGTACCGGCCATAAAAAAGAGTTTTCCAATTTAAGGTTGATCCGTGAAGAATTCTATCAATTAGTATGGAATGATTGGAATTTAAAGTTGTATGATTTGGGAGATATAATTCCTGGAAATGAATGGGAGGATACAGATTTTGCTCTCAAAAAAGTATTAGAAGAATTATTGGAAATGAAGGTACAACCCATTATCTTAGGTGGAAATATGGGACTGAATTATACCGCCTATAAAGCACTTTCTATACTAAAAAAGCCTTTAAATTATACCGCAGTTGATACGAAAATTGAAATTGGAAATACAGAAGGAAAGCTAACGGATAAAAATTATCTTTCCAAGATGATAGTTGAAGATTTTAATTTACTTTTCAATTTTACTAATATAGGATATCAAAGTTACTACGTACCTCAATCAACATTAAAAAAATTTAACACCTTAGATTTTGAAGGCATACGTTTAGGAAATATAACAACAAATATAAAAGATTCAGAGCCTATATTCAGAAGCTCTGATTTTGTAGGGATCAATTTGGACTCTGTAGAGTCTTATGATGGTACTCTCTCAACCGGAAGTACGGTAAACGGATTCACCAATCGTGAAATTTGTGGTTTATCAAGGTATATAGGTTTATCTAAACAGGTAAAAATAATAGGGATCTATAATTTTTTAGGATATTCATACAATAAAATGAATGAAAAATTAGTTTCTCAAATTTTGTGGTATCTGATAGAAGGTAAAAATCAGCAAGAATATTATGAAAATGATGAATACATAAAATATACTGTTTTACATGAAGATAAAGAGTTGGTCTTTTTAAAAGATAAATATGTCGATAGATGGTGGTTGGCTATCGATTTTGAGGACAATGAAAATCTTCCTTTCTTAGTTCCGTGTTCATTAAATGATTACAAAGAAGCTTTAGAAGGAAATGTTCCCGAGCGATATTGGAAAACTTTCAAAAAGTTTTTATAAACGGCCACAGATAAAATTAACGCTGATTTTAATAGAAGAACAAAAAAATTTTTAAATAAAATAAAAAAATAGTAGTTTTACAATTTTTAAAAGAAACTTTGGTTATAATGAGAAAAGTATTATTACTCTTATTGGCAACGTCAACAATAATTTCTTGTAATTCATCCAAAAAAGGAAGAGCAGGAAAACCGGGATCACAAGGAGAGATTGTAGTTACGCAAAAGAGTCAGCAATGGAATAACAAAAAACCGTATGGTATGGTTCCTATTCCGGGTGGAGCTTTTGTTTTAGGGCAATCTGACATGGATTTCACCGGCACAAACACAAAAGCCCCTTTAACTACTGTTACCGTATCAGCATTTTATATGGATGATACTGAAGTAACCAATGCTGAATATAGAGTATTTGTAAACTATGTTAAAGATTCCATTGTTCGTTCCCTATTAGCAGAAAGAGGAGGTGAAGAAGGAGGAGAAGGAATAGGAAGATATTCTTATTTAAACAAAAAATCAGAAAAAGAACAGACTGCATATCAGCAAATGTTGGAAGAACAGGGGGGGAGAGAAGGATATGACGAATCTAAAAAGTTAGATTGGTCGGTGCCTTTAGAATGGAATACTTCCAGATACCCTGATGTTGCTTATGCAGAAGTATTAGAATCATTATATTACCCGCCGGAAGAAAGATTCAACAATGAAAGAGTTATAGATGCTAGAAAATTAATTTACCAATTCACATGGATTGATCAACTGGAGGCAGTTAAAAATAAAGGTAGAGGTAAAGATTTTCTTAGAAGAGAAGAAATAGCTATTTATCCGGATACGACTGTATGGCTGAGAGATTTTAATTATTCTTTTAATGAGCCTTTATTTGAACAGTATTTTTGGCATAAAGCTTATTCTAAATATCCTGTAGTAGGGGTAACATGGGATCAAGCAAGAGCTTTTTGTGCTTATAGTACAAAATCTAAAAACGATTATAACCAAAGCAGAAAAAGAAAAATAGATAAAGTATTTCCGTATAGATTACCTTCAGAAGTTGAATGGGAATATGCTGCACGAGGAGGTTTAGAAAATGCTCCTTATCCATGGGGAGGACCTTATCTAATAGATGATAGAGGTTGCTATTTAGCCAATTTTAAACCTAAAAGAGGGGATTACATGGAAAATGAAAATGGTTATTTATACACAGCCCCAGTTAAATCTTTCCGTAAAAACGGGTTTGGATTATATGATATGGCCGGTAATGTTTCTGAATGGACTGTTTCCGCATATAATAATAGTTCTTATATAATATCATCCACCTTAAATCCTTATTTAGGAAATAGAATTGAAGACCCTCGAAAAGTTATAAAAGGAGGATCATGGAAAGACATAGGTTACATGCTTATGGTGAGTGAAAGAGATTGGGAACATAAAGATTCAGCCAGAAGTTTTATTGGTTTTAGACGAGTTCAAACCATACCGGAAGGGGCTAAGGGTAGATTCCCGGTTGTTAAAAAACATGCTCCGGTAAGATAATTAGTACTGATAATTAAATAATATATAGATAATAATTTAGAAAATTTAGAAAAATGGCAAATCAAACAAAATCAAAGGATAAAGTGTTAAATATGGTGTACTCTTTAGGTGCAGCAGTAGTTATCATTGGTGCTTTATTTAAAATTAATCACTGGGGATTAGGTCCTATAACCGGTAGTACCATATTGGCAATAGGTTTAATTGTAGAAGCTTTTATATTTGTGGTATTTGCGTTTGATCCACCTCCGGCTGAATATGAATGGGAAAAAGCATATCCGGAATTATTAGACGGTTCATCAGCACAGAAAAAATCAAAATCTCAAATAAAGGACTCATCCATACAAGAAGCAGAAATATCTTTGTCAACTAAATTAGATCAAATGCTTTCTCAAGCTAAATTAGATGCAGGATTATTGGAAAGATTACGAGGGGGTATAGAAAACTTTGGACAAGCAGTTGAAGGAATTAACAAAACAGTAGAAGCTAGCTCTGTAACAGAAAAATATAAAAACCAATTAAGTATAGCTTCCTCACATTTAGAAAATTTAAATGCTTTATACCAATTGCAATTAGATAATGGAAAAAAATATGCAGAAGCGAACCAAAAATTTGTGGATGATTTATCCAAAGCAGGAGAGTATTCTCATACATTCCAAAAACAATTAGCTGAATTAACAGCAAATCTAAACAACTTAAATAAGGTATATGGTGGTATGCTTAATGCCATGAAAGCTTAATAATTTTAAATTTAAAAATTAAATAAGTAAAAATGGCAGCAGGAAAACAGACACCACGCCAGAAGATGATAAACCTAATGTATTTAGTGTTTATTGCTATGTTGGCAATGAATGTAGACAGAGAGGTTTTACGTTCTTTCGAAGGTATAAATGAATCTTTACAATTATCCACAAAATTAACGGATGAAAACAATAAAACCTTTTATGAACAAATCGATGCTAAAAAAGCCGATGGAAATGAAGGGTATGTAGAGATAGCAAAAAAATCAGATGAAGTTAAAAAACAAGCGCAGACAGCTGTAGATGCGATTGAAGAAGTAAAAAATCGTTTAGCGACAGCTGCAGAATATACTCCTCCTTCAGCAGGTGAAGAAACTAATTATAACTCGCTTCAAAATACAGATGTAGTTAATAAAGTGTTCTTTGCAAATGATAACACAGCTACAAAAGATGTGCAAGATATGATTGCAAAGGTTAAAACATTTACCCAATTTATTTTGCAAGGAGCGAATGAGAATGCAAAGAAAAGGATTGATCAATTATTTGATTTTACAGATAAACAAAATAAACCGTGGATTGTTAATCAATTTTATGATCAACCTATGATTTCAGCTCTAACTAACTTAACAAGATTACAATCAAATATTAGAACTGAAGAAGGAAACAGAGTTAGAGATTTATTAGCTAACAAACTGCAAGATGAAATCGAATTGAAAGCCTTTGTTCCAATCGTTTCTGCACCTAAATTCGTTAGAGCAGGAGAGAAATTTAATGTTACAATTGGTTTCGGTGCATATGATAACTCATTAAAAGGATCTATAACTCTGAACGGACGAAATATTCCTTTATCAGAAGGAAAAGCTATAGTTAATATGGTTGCTTCCGGAGTAGGAAAACAACGTTTATCAGGTAATATCTCATACCAAACAGCAAATGGTATTAAAACAGAATCGTTTGACGAAACATACGAAGTTGTTCAAGATGTTGTTAAAGATTTACCAACCGGAGGAACTGTAGTAGCAGATAAAATGAATGTAGTTTATAGAGGTGTAGATAACCCTATGAGCGGATCGGTTACCGGAGTTGATGCATCTACTATCAGTATGAGTACTTCAAACGGTAGTCTTTCAAGATCAGGAAAAGGTTGGATATATAAAGCAGGTTCAGGAACAACTACCAACTTTACCATTTCAGGAAAAACTTCTTCTGGAAAAACTGTTTCTACAACTGTTGCATTTAGAATTAAGAATGTACCTAAAGCGCAAGGTACCATACGAGGTGCGAATGTAGTAAGTATGCCGCCTAGCTCCGTATCTAATCAAACTGTATCAGCAGCTATACCGGATTTTGAGTTCCCTGTTACCTTTAATGTTACCGGATTTAAATTGAAGAGACCGGGAGCAGCAGCGAGACCTTATTCCGGAAATTCATTAAGACCGGCTGCAGATTATTTAAAAGGATTAAAATCAGGTGATCAAGTATTAATATTTGATATTTCTGCTACAGCATCCGGAATATCTCAACAAAGTATTTCACCTATTCTTATAAATGTTCAATAAAAAAGAAATTAATAATACTATTTTTAACATGAAATCTTTATTACTTAGCTTAACAGTCTTAATAAGTTCAGGAGCATTTGCACAAAATATCTTAAATGCAAAGTCCCCTGTTGAATTAAGAGAAATGAGAGAAGAGAGGTATGATATTGTAAATGGAACGGATACAATTTCTACTGCTCCGACTGTCTTACCCTATGGGTATATTGAAGATAAAGATATTTTATGGTCTAAAGTAGTATGGGAGATTATAGATTTAAATGAAAAATTAAATCAACCTTATTACTATTCTTATGAGGATGTTTCAGCAACTTATATCTCCCTATACGATGCTCTTTTTAAGGGTATTGATTCAGGAAACATAACTGAAGTATATGATGATGATAACTTTACATCAAGAATTTCACCCGAAAATCTTCAAAATAAAATCCAAGCAATAAGAGAATCCGAGTGGCTTCAAGATAAAAGAGCTTCCGGGGAAGAAATTACTGCTCAAGATTTGGTTGAAGGAGTAGATCATTTTAAAACGGATACACGTAGCGTGAAATTAATTAAGATTAAAGGAATGTGGTATATAGATAAACGATTAGGTCAAATGAAATATCGTTTGTTGGGAATTGCACCTATGGGACCGGATCCTCAAGTCATGGGGCTTTCAGAAGCCGCTATGCTTGGCTATCAAGGAGATGAAGAGTTGATCGACTTATTTTGGATATTTTATCCGGGAGCTAGAGAAGTTTTATCCAGTTGTACAGTGTATAATCCTAAAAACGGATCTTCAGCAATTACCTATGATGATGTTCTTAACGCAAGACGATTCAGTTCAATTATTTATAAATCGCAATCTGAATATGGTGACGGGTTGATATCAAATTATATACCCGGAGATGCAAAATCTCAGCTTGAAGAAAGTAATAGAATTAAAAATGAAATTCTACAGAAAGAAAACAATATGTGGAATTATTAATTATATGAATTTTAATAAAATACAGTCCTGAATCACACAAATTGATTCAGGACTTTTTTTTTATCTTTACAAAAAATACACTACTTCCGATAATATAAAAAGTATGTTAGATTATCTTATTATAGGTCAAGGATTGGCAGGTTCCTGTTTGGCTCATAAATTATATAAAGAAAACAAATCATTTAAAATAATAGATATAGTTTCCAACTCGGCTTCATTTGTTTCATCGGGAATGTATAATCCCGTGGTATTAAAACGATTTACGCCCGTTTGGAACGCAGAAATTGAAATTGATAAATTACGTAAAGAATTTACAGAATTTGAAGATTTATTACAGGTAAAACTAGTTTATAATTCAAATTTATACAGAATTTTTGCGAATGAGGACGAAGTTAAAACTTGGAAAAAAAAGTCTGTAAGGAATGAAAATTTAAAACCTTTTTTAGATACTGAAATTTATGATTCGATCAATCCAAATATTATAGCAAAATTTGGAATGGGAAGAGTTTATAAGGCTGGAAAGATATTTGTTAGAGAACTTTTAAGGGAATTTAGAAAATTTTTACTTAATGAAAATAGGATAATTGACGATATATTTGATTTTAATCAATTAACAAATGAGATAAATCATTATGAATATAAAGGAATTAAAGCTAAAAAAGTCGTATTTTGTGATGGATATGCTTTAAAGTATAACCCTTTTTTTAGCTATCTTCCTATGGAAGGTGTCAAAGGCGAAACCATGGTAATTCATGCCGATGGATTAGGCCTTTCTGATATCGTAAAAGCTAAGGTTTTTATTATGCCTATGGAAAAAGACTATTATTATATAGGAGCTACTTATCATTATCGTGAAGTAAATGATGAAATATCTGAAGAAGGACAGAGCGAACTAATTAATAATTTGAATAAGTTTTTAACTATTGATTATAAAATTATTAAAAAATTTGCAGGAATACGACCTACAGTTGTTGATCGTCGACCCTTATTAGGAGAGCATTCTGAACATAAAAATATGTTTATATTTAATGGTTTGGGTAGCAGGGGAGTTATGTTAGCCCCTATTATGGCTGAAGAGTTATTTGATTATATGGAAAATGGAAAAGAATTAATGTCAGAGGTAAATATTAATAGATTTAATTTATAAAATGGAAAATTCAAATATTATTGTAATAGGTATTATTATAATTACCAGTGTACTTAGTTTTAAAGGATTTAAAGATCAGAATTTTTTTAACCGTTATAAGTTTAATATCGATGCTATTTTAAAAGGAAAACAATGGGAAAGGATGATTACTTCAGCATTTTTACACGGAGATATTGCTCATTTGTTTTTCAATATGTATGCCTTTTATTTTTTTTCAGTCTTTTTACTAAATTATGGAAATCTGTTTTTTCTTATAACATACTTCGGATCCATTATAAGCGGTAATTTATTGGCATTATGGATGCATAAAAATAATCCACAATATAGTGCAATAGGAGCTTCGGGCGGTGTATCCGGGATTTTATTTGCTACAATTATTATAAATTCAGAAATTTCAATAGGAATTTTTCCTTTACCATTTTCTATTCCGGGATGGATTTTTGGTGTTGTTTATTTAACCTATTCTTTATATGGAATGAAGACTCAATTGGGTAATATTGGACATGATGCTCATTTAGGAGGAGCACTTTTTGGTATTCTTTGCGGGCTCTTGTTTGTTAGTGAGTATCCCTATTATCCTTTTACTAATTTTAGACCCATTTATTTATTATTAATGCTAATTCCTATCGCATATTTAATCTACTTAATTGTTAATAAACACAAAGAATAAGCACTTTTAATCAACCATAATTTTTAAATGTTTTTATTTTAAGTAATAGTGATTGTATTATAATTAAAATTTAAGATATAACTTAATTGGTTAAAATAATCATAGAAACAATTACTTATTTACTTTAAAATCTTATATCCTATTTTACAGCTTAAACATTTTTTTTTTAAACACTTATTTTCATATAAATATAAAAATGCTTGAGAGTCTAAAGCAGAATTAATTTTAATACCTAATTGATTATAACTTTTTATAATCGAGTTATTTTCAGCTTTAACTTCAGAAAGTATTTCAAAAATTTCTTCTTCCATAGGTTTTCCTATACTTAAAGAATAAGCATATTTTATGGGAAGAAATGCATTTAATATTAGCAAATCTTTTAGTGAGTTAGTTAATCTTTTTTCAGAAATTGACGATGTTTTTTTATCAAAAACATAATGATCATTCCAATAGCCGGATGCTTTGACATCATCTAATAGCCGATAATACTGATTTACAGATTTGATACCTATGATATAAGAAAATAAATTTTGATAAGTAGAGATAATGTTTGCAAGTTGGGATAATCTAATGGTAGGAAAATTTGAAGGCCTTAATCTCAAATATTTTACATCAGTAATTTTTTCCGGTAGATTAAATTTTGATTGCAAGAATTTAAATTCTTTATATAAATCTTGAGGATACGTATCAACGCTATTTTCCAGTTTATGAGTTGTTCCAAATAATAAAGATTCGGTTTGAAAAAGATTTTTTGAAATTTTTCTGATAATCCCATACTCTAAATATAAAAATATATATTCAAATGCATAAGCATTTATTTTGAGACCTAATGTATACCCTAAAACAGTAGTTAGGGTGGCTTCCCAATCATTCTTTTTTCTTTTCAAAATTTCATAGATACGTTCACATTTATTTTTTAATTTGTCCAAGTATAAATTTTCTGAGAAAGAAAAAATATCACAAATTAATGAGTTGTCAATTAAATTTTCGCAAGGGATAAATTTGAATGTTTGATGATCCAAAAATTCATAATTATTATAAATCTCATTGGAAATATAGGATTTTAATTCGAGAATAGGAAAAGATAAATTTTGGATTTTATCTTTATTATCATCAATTTCGTATACAACGTGAAGAATTATATTTTTGTAATAATTATTGAGATCATGTTTATGCTTAAACCAATCCGATGATTTTACATGAATTTCAACACTACCGTTCCATTCAATATCATCTATTTTTAACTTAGCAAAAATAAAATCCGGGCCTTCATTCGTATTATAAGTTCCCGCTTGAATTATTTCAACTTTTTTGCCATCATTAGTATACAGATCTAAAGTGTTAAATTTTTTAAATTGCCAAATATAATGCAGTAACTTTTCTTTCATAATTTAGTCTTATTCAAGTAATTAATAAGATAAATTTAATGAAAATAAAAAAAGTTTTAGCTAATTACTAAAACTTTTTCTACAATGAATTGATATTTTATCTTTTATCTATATCGATATAATCTCTTTTAGGACTACCGATATAGATTTGTCTTGGTCTGTTAATAGGCTCATTATTCATTCTCATTTCTTTCCATTGAGCAATCCATCCGGGCAATCTGCCTAAAGCAAACATAATTGTAAACATTTCTGTTGGAATGCCTAAAGCTCTATAGATAATTCCGGAATAAAAATCGACATTAGGATAAAGCTTTTTCTCAATAAAATAAGGATCATTTAAAGCTACCTCTTCTAATTTCTTAGCAATTTCAAGGGTTTCATCTTCAACACCTAATCTATTGAATACATCGTCAGCCACCTTTTTTATTACCTTAGCTCTAGGATCAAAATTTCTGTATACCCGATGTCCAAATCCCATAAGACGGAAACTATCATCTTTTGATTTTGCTTTATCAATCCATTTTTGAAGATCACCTCCGTCATTTTTAATCATTTCGAGCATTTCGATGACTGCTTGATTAGCTCCTCCGTGCAAAGGTCCCCAAAGGGCTGAAACTCCTGCAGATATTGAGGCAAATAATCCGGTCTGAGCTGAACCTACCATTCGGACAGTCGACGCAGAGCAATTTTGCTCATGATCAGCATGAAGTATAAGCAATTTGTTGATGGCATCAACAACTACTTCATCAATTTCTAGATCCTCAGTTGGCATTCTGAACATCATTTGATAAAAGTTGTGAGGATAATCCAGTCTGTTGTTAGAATAATTCAAAGGTAAACCCAATTTTAATCGGTATGTCCAAGCGCATAATACAGGAAATTTACCCAATAATAAGGTATATGCGTTATATAGATCTCTTTCAGATTTAACATTAACAGCATGAGGATTGAAAGCAGTTAAGGAACTGGTAAGGGTAGATAAAACACCCATTGGATGAGCAGAGCGAGGAAATGCTTTTAAAATTTGTTTCATTTCTTCACTTACCAAACTATTCTTTTTTATGTCCGCTTCAAATCTGTTTAATTGTTCTTGAGTAGGTAGCTCCCCTTCTAACAATAAATACATAACCTCGGTGAAGGTTGATTTTTTAGCAATTTGTTCAATGGGATATCCTCGATAATATAATTGACCTAAATCTCCATCAAGATATGTAATTTTACTTTTAGTTGAACCTGTATTTTTGAAGCCGACATCTAAAGTAATTAGTCCGGTTTCATCTCGTAATTTGGATATATTTATGCCTCTGTCGCCAATAACACTCTCAACAATGGGATATTCATATTCTTTGCCTTCATAGGATAATTTTACTGTGTCTGACATATTTTATTTTCTTTCTTATTTTATTAGTTGTTTTATTCTTTGAATATATGAAATTAAAATTAGTAGAAAAAAAATTATAAAAGAAATATTGAAAAAAAACATTCAAAAACAGTAAATTAGAAGAAAAAGTTAAAATAAATATCGTCTATTTTTATAATTTTTTGGAAGTATGGATAAGTGTACTTATCAAATATGGGAGGAAATCCCAAAAAATTCTTATTCTTCCCATATAAGTCAATAATTTTTAATGGAGATAATTTAGTCGAGAATTTATGCAATAAAAAAACGGAAAGAATTAACTAATCTTTCCGTTTATCTTTATTTATAAAATAAATTATCTTTTAACTTTAAAAGCTTTGAATTGAGGATAAACAGCAACTTCTCCTAAGTTTTCTTCAATTCTTAGTAATTGGTTGTATTTAGCCATACGATCTGATCTAGAAGCAGAACCTGTTTTAATTTGACCACAGTTTAATGCAACGGCAAGATCTGCAATCGTATTATCTTCTGTTTCACCGGAACGGTGAGACATTACTGCAGTATATCCGGCATTTTGAGCCATTTGTACAGCATCAATAGTTTCTGTAAGAGTTCCGATTTGATTAACTTTAATTAAGATTGAGTTTCCTACTCCTTGTTTAATACCGTCTTCAAGTCTTTTAACATTGGTAACAAATAAATCATCACCTACTAATTGAACTCTTTTACCGATTTTTTCGGTAAGTATTTTCCAACCTTCCCAATCGTTTTGATCCATACCGTCTTCAATAGAAATAATTGGATATTTTTCAGTTAATTCAGCTAAATAAGAAGCCTGCTCTTCACTGGTTCTTACTTTACCTCCTTGACCTTCAAAAATAGAATAATCATATTTATTGTCTTTGAAGAATTCAGATGAAGCACAATCTAGAGCTAGCATAACATCTTGCCCCGGAGTGTATCCTGCTTTTTTGGTAGCATCTAAAATGGTATCTAATGCATCTTCAATATTTTTAAAGTTAGGAGCAAAACCACCTTCATCACCTACAGCAGTACTTAAACCTCTGTCATGTAAAACTTTTTTAAGAGAGTGGAAAATTTCAGTTCCCATGCGAATAGCAGTAGAATAACAATCTGCAGCAACCGGCATAATCATAAATTCTTGAAACGCAATAGGAGCATCAGAATGCGCACCTGCGTTGATAATATTCATCATTGGAACAGGTAGAACTTTACCGTTTACACCTCCAACGTATCGATATAATGGTAATCCTAATTCTTTAGCAGCAGCTTGAGCAACAGCTAAAGATACGCCTAAAATAGCATTAGCACCTAATTTACCTTTATTAGGTGTACCATCCAGGTCAATCATTGTTTTATCTATTAAAGCTTGTTCAAAGACATCAACTCCAACTAATTCAGGTGCAATAACATCATTTACATTTTCAACAGCTTTTAAAACTCCTTTACCTAAATATTCTTTTCCTCCATCTCTTAATTCAACAGCTTCATATTCACCGGTTGATGCTCCAGATGGAACAGCTGCTCTACCCAAAGTACCGTATTCGGTGATTACATCAACTTCAACTGTTGGATTTCCTCTGGAATCCAAGATTTGTCTTGCATGAATTTGTGCTATTAGACTCATAATATTATAAAATTTGTTTGTTAAAATTTTATACAAAAATACTCATTTATTAATATATAGAGGTTATGAAAAGTTTATTTTTTATTGTATTGTTGATGCTATAAAATATAAAATTATTTATGGAGAAATAAATTTTAAACAGACCGGCATATCAATTTTTATATTTTGATTGGTGTCTTGTAAAAATCCTGTATTTTGGTCAACGGAAAATATTTGAATGGTATCACTATCTTGATTAGCTACTATCAAAAATTTACCATTAGGAGATATAACGAAATTTCTGGGATTGATATTAGTTCTTTCATAATCAATGGGAGTTAATTTACCAGTATTCTGATCGATACTGAAAATTGATATTCCATCCTTTTTTAATCTATTGGAAGAATATAAAAACTTGCCATTAGGATGTATATGAATATCTGCACTTCCTTCGGCCTTGTATTCATCGGAAACAGTCGTCTGAATTTCTTTTAAATTTCCATCCTCATATTTAAAAACAACTACAGTTCCACCCAATTCATTAATTAGATAAGCAAATTTTTTATTTTGATGAAATACGAGGTGTCGAGGACCTGAACCGGGTGCAACATTTATATAAGCCGGATCAAAAAACGTAAGAAAATTCTTTTCTGTAGAATAATTTACATTGAACTTATAAATTCTATCACTTCCTAAATCCGTAGCAAAAAGATATTTATAATCGGGAGAGAACACCACGCAATGAAGATGCGATTGATTTTGCCGTACATCGTGTACGCTGCTCCCCGAAAAATTAACCTGTTGAATCATGGGACTTAAACTTCCGTCAGGTTCAGTTTTAAAAACAGAAATACTTCCTCCTATATAATTAGCCGTAACTATGTATTTATCTTGATATTCAATAGTAATATAACAAGGTGCAGCGCCATAGGCTGCCTGTGAGTTTTGAAAGGAAATTTTTCCGGAAGCTTTATCAAATAAAAAGGAATTTACTATGGAACTTTCTTTATCATCATTTTCACTAACTGAATATATATGATTTTTTTTATGGTTTATAACCAAATAGGATGGATTATTAACCGAAACATTATCAATAAATGAAGTATTTCCGGTTTCTGAATCAAAATCATATATATAGATACCGTTGCTTTCTCCATCAGTATAAGTACCTATAACTAAATAAAATTTCATTTTGTTTTTTAGTATTAAAATAATTATTTAAAATTATTAAAAAATATTTATATAAAATTATTTTTATTTTTAAAATTTTGAAATATAAATAAAGTATAAATGCTTTATAATATAATATCCTGTTTTATATAATGAATATTTATTTCTGTTTTTTTCAGTTAAGTACAATATTTGATATAACATTAAAAAACATATATTTTATAGCTTCTTTTTTTGAGTTTTTTGAAATTAAGACGTAAAAATTTTGTTTTTATATCTTATAACTTAACTACTCTACAACAATTACTTACTACTACATAATTTTTGGCAAAGAAATCTAAATAAGTGCTATTTAAACTATAAATAAATAGAACTTATTTAAGGAACAAAAAGGGAAAACAAAGAATTTAAAAATTTCATTTATTACTTGACTTAGTTAATAATGTAAAATAGTAATATGATAAATGGATCATATAATAAAATAATAAAACAAATAAAGTCATCAATATATAAATAAAATAATTTAAACAATAAGACATGGGAATTTTACAAAATAAAACAGCATTAGTTACAGGTTCAAGTTCAGGTATTGGTAAATCGATTGCGGAAAAATTTGCGCATGAAGGCGCTAATGTTATTATAACTTACCATTCGGGAAAGGAAAGAGCGGAAAATTTGGTGCAAGAATTATCAGGATTGAACGTAAAAGTTAAAGCATATCAGGTGAATGTTTCAGATTATAATGAAACGCAAAGTTTTTTCAATTTGGTTAATCAAGATTTTAACGATATAGACATTTTAGTTAACAATGCGGGAATAAATGGTAAAAATACATACGTGGAGGATATGAATTTGGAAGATTGGGATAGAACTATAAAAACCAATTTATATGGACCGTTCTATTGTATCAAAGAATTTTTAAAACTTAAGAAAAAAAATAATTCATATAAAGGATCAAGAATTATTAATGTGACTTCTATACATGAATATATTTGCAGACCGGGAGATGCTGATTATAATACAGCTAAAGCCGGAATGAGGAATTTGGCCAGAACTTTAGCTATTGAATTGGCATCAAGAGAATTAACGGTTAACAATATTGCTCCTGGAATGATACTTACTCCTATCAACAAACAATTTACGGATGAAGCGAAGTTATTAAAAGAAAAAGAAGATATTATCCCTATGAAAAGAGGCGGTACACCGGAAGAAGTTGCTAATGTAGCCTTATTTTTAGCTTCCGATGCTAGTTCTTACGTTACGGGTTCAACTTATACAGTAGATGGAGCATTGTCAATATTAGGGCAAAATGCCTAAGTGATTTCACACTATATCTTTAAAATATGAATATTACAGACTTTTTAATAGCCTGTATTCCTATTTTATCTTGGGGTTTTGTTCCCGTTATAGCTACCCTTATAGGTGGAAAGGTTATAGAACAATCATTTGGTATTGCAATAGGGAGTTTTATATTTGCTTGCATTATATATGCCATTAAACATCCTGCTTTAAATCTTCATATTATAGGAATTGGAATAGTATCGGGATTATTTTGGACAATTGGTTCGGTAGGTCAATTTATGGGATTGAAATATTTGGGAGTTTCAAAGTCAATGCCCATATCCAATGGAACTCAGATCATTGGAACTTCTATTTTAGGTGTATTTTTAGGAGATTGGTCGACTCTTAATTCAAAAATATTTGGTTTTAGTGCTTTAGCGTTAATTATTGTAGGAATTATTTTTACTTCATATAAGGAAGTAATCGAAAATGATGATGCTAAAAAAATAAATTGGAGTAAAGGAATTTCAGTTAATTTATTATCTTCCTTAGGTTTTACATTGTATGTTGGTATTTTAAAATACTATAATATTGATAGTTGGTCGAGTCTTTTGCCTCAATCTGTTGGCCAACTAATTGGTATAAATATTATAGCATTTTTATATTTCAAAGTAAATCCCTATAGTCTTAATTCTTTGAAAAATAGTGTTGTAGGGGTGGTGTGGGCTATAGGTAATTTAGCTATATTGATTTCTCAAATGAAATTAGGATTATCAGTAGCCTATCCGGTTGGTCAAGCATCCATTATTGTTTCGGTAATTGCGGGAGTTTATTTTAACGAAGAAAGAAAAACCAAAAAAGAGTGGATATCATCTATAATTGGTATGACTGTGATCGTGGTAGGATTATTTTTTATTTATTTGTCGGGCGTATTCGATAAATCCTAAGTTAGGAATAGATACATTAGTCATTATTGAGGCATATGAGAAACAATTTCTCATATGTAAACTAGTGATAATATTTATACGCTATAAAAAATAAAATTGAATAATATATGAGTTGTAATTAGATAGAAATTACAATCAAATATTTTCATTTAAACCTAAGGATAATTTGCTGAAATTGATTTCATTTTCATCTCCTGTATTTTTACCTAAAACATCAGATAACTTTACAGCATTTAAATAATCATCAGAAGGTTTTTCTTTTACATGAGTTAATTTAATTACCATATTAAGAGGCTTAACACCCACATCATTAGACAAGTATGTCCCGATGCCATAAGTGTCATGGATTCTGTCTTTGACATGTTCTTTTATTTTTTTAACCTCATTTAAATTTAATGAATCACTAAATACTATAGTTTTTGAAGAAGGATCGATTCTATTTTTTTTATAAAAATCAATAGTTTTTTCTGTAAACTCTAGTGGATCTCCACTGTCACAACGAACTCCGTCAAATAATTTTGCCAATTTTAAATTAAAAGATTTAAAAAATGATTGTGTTGTATAGGTATCCGTTAAGGTAATACCCAGACTTCCCTGGAAAACATCCACCCAAGCTTCCAGAGCTTTAATGTTAGCTGAGCGATAACCGAATAAAGCTCCATGGTACATAAACCATTCATGAGGCATAGTGCCGATTGGAGTTGTATTATATTTCATGGCAAGATATACATTGCTGGTCCCTTTAAAATATTTATCGGAATTTTCCTTTAATACTCCTACAACTTTATCTTGAACGTCGAAAGAATACCTTCTACGAGTACCAAACTCAGAATAATCGGCTTTTAAATTTTTAAGTCCAATTGCTTTTTCTTTAGCTTTAATTTCAATATCTTTTGGCTTTGTGCCGATCATTTCAAAATACAATTCCGATATCATAGCCATAAGCGGAACTTCCCATAAGACAGTTCTATACCAATATCCTTCAACATACAAGTTTAATTTACCGCCTACTTGGGAAATATGAACTTCATCAGGATTGTATCTGTACCCTTCTAAAAAATCTACAAAAAACGGATCTAAAAAATAGCATCTTTTTAAAATAAAATTTTTTTCATCATTAGTTAATTTCAAACTAATCATTTTATTTATTTCTTCTTTCAGTCTTTCTGCAAAACCTTTTGGAAAATCATCTTTTCCTCGATTTATAAAGTCATATCTAACATATGCCCATGGATATAATTTTTGAATGGCATGCATTACTGAAAATTTATATAAATCGTTGTCTGTAAAATGCTTAATTATCATAATTAAAATATGTTTTCTAAAAAGGTATTTGTCAAAGTTACAATTTTTATGATTAAAACTATTATTAATAAGCCATTTAATTAATAAAACCTTTTGTTTTTATCGAAAATAAGATAAAAATAAAAAGATTATATTTATCAGATCAAAAACAATATAGGGTTAAAATGAAAGCATTAATAGTAGTTGATATTCAAAACGATTTTCTTCAAGGAGGAAGCTTAGCCGTACAAGGGGGTAATAAAATAATCCCCGTTATTAATTCCATTCAGGAAAAATTTGATTTGGTCGTTGCTACTCAAGATTGGCATCCCAAAGGACATAAAAGTTTTGCTTCGCAACATAGTAATAAAAACGTGTATGACAAAATAGATTTAAATGGTATAGAGCAGGTTCTATGGCCGGATCATTGCGTTCAAGGCACTGTTGGAGCCGAAATATCTTCGGAACTGAATCAAAATAAAATAGAAGCGATCTTCAGAAAAGGAATGAATACTATTATTGACAGCTATAGTGGTTTTTATGATAATGGAAAATTAAAATGTACGGGTTTAGGAGATTTTTTAAAGGGGAGAGGGGTGAAAGAAATTTTTGTCTGTGGATTAGCGGCTGATTATTGTGTATACTTTACAGCCAAAGATGCTCTGGAATTAGGATTTACATCCACTATTATTGAAAATGCTACAAAAGCTATTGATGTATCAAATTTTGAAAATATTAAAAGATATTTTATACAAAGTGGAGGTAATATTATAGAAAAAATATAACAATAATATTATTAGAGTTATTTTTAAATTAAATACTAGTATAAGTATATATACTATTGATTTTATTGTTTTATTTAAACATAATAAAAAACCCCGTTATAGAACGGGGTTAAAACTAACTACTATGAAAATTCACTGCCTTATGAACATTTATAGTAAGACAAATTCCATGCCATAAAATTTCAAATAGTTAAATTATTATAAATTATATGTGTTTATATAATTTTTAAGATAATATATAGTGAATAAATTATTTTTCTTTTTAAAAATAAATATGAATTAACGTTTTTTGATCTAATATGTTATAAAATCTTCCATTTTAAATTATTTCAACAAATATTTATTTAAAAGAATAATATGAAGCATATATTGGAAAAATAGTAATATTCCGTTTTTAATATATTAATAAAGTTTATATTAATAAAGTTCTTATCAATTTAAAAAGAACGGGATTTAAAAAAAAACTTATCTCAAATCAAACTTATCATTCAAATGTATTTTTTTAGCTGATTAATTCGATAATGAATTTAGTTAAAAATAATTTTTCTGTTAATAAAAAAGCCCCGTAATACGGGGCTTAAAACTAACTACTATGAAAATTCACTGCCTTATGAATATTTATATTAAAACAAAATTCATGCCATAATATATGTATTTTGTTTATTTAATTGTAATAATTTACTGATAATAAATTTGTGATTGAAATAATATAGTTTAATTAAAGTACTAAATAAAGAAAGTCCCATTAATGATAATGGGACTTAAAACTAACTACTATGAAAATTCACTGCCTTATGAACATTTATATTAAAACAAAATTCATGCCATAATATTTGTGCTTAATTTATTTAATTGTAATAATCTGTTGATAATAAATTTGTAATTGAAATAATATTTTTTAAATAAAGTACTAAATAAATAAAGTCCCACTAATGATAGTGGGACTTAAAACTAACTACTATGAAAATTCACTGCCTTATGAACATTTATATTAAAACAAAATTCATGCCATAATTAAGGTTTTATATTTATTTAAATACAATAATATTTTAATAAAAATTTTTTAATTGAAATAATATATAATGAATTAGTTATAAATAAATAAAGTTCCACTATTGAAAGTAGAACTTAAAACTAACTACTATGAAAATTTACTGCCTTATGAATAATTGTATAAAAACAAATTTTATGACATAAAAATTATATTTAATTTAATACGATAATATATTTAATATTATATGAAATAATAATCTTTTAAATTATGTTAAATAAAAAAGTCTCACTACTTAAAGTGAGACTTAAAACTAACTACTATGAAAATTCACTGCCTTATGAACATTTGTTTATAGACAAATTCTATGCCATAATAGTTATATTTAATTTATTTATATATTATAAATATGGTAAAATTTTATACGTTATGAAATAATATATCTTATTGATTACTTTAAATAAAAAAAAGTCTCACTACTTAAAGTGAGACTTAAAACTAACTACTATGAAAATTCACTGCCTTATGAATAATTATTTAAAAACAAATTTCATGCCATAATATTTAATCATATATTTGTAATATATTATAATTTTAATAATATTATTATATAATTAAAATAATATATTGATAAAATGCACGAAATAAAAAAAGTCTCACTACTTAAAGTGAGACTTAAAACTAACTACTATGAAAATTCACTGCCTTATGAATAATTATTTAAAAACAAATTTCATGCCATAATATTTAATCATATATTTGTAATATATTATAATTTTAATAATATTATTATATAATTAAAATAATATATTGATAAAATGCACGAAATAAAAAAAGTCTCACTACTTAAAGTGAGACTTAAAACTAACTACTATGAAAATTCACTGCCTTATGAACATTTATTTTAAAACAAAATTCATGCCATAATTTTATGAAATTGTTATTTGTATATAATATTTATTTTAGAATAATTAAATGTTATAAAATTTTGGAGATGATATAATTGTATAAGATAAAATTTTAATTAAGATAATAAAAAAGCCCTATTAATAATAACAGGGCTTAAAACTAACTACTACGAAAATTCACTGCCTTATGAACATTTTAAGTAAGGCAATATTTGTGCCATTGAATTGCGGAAGTAATTTATAAATTTTAAAATTTAATGTTTACTACTATGAAAATAGTAATAAATATATCATAAGGTGATTTGTAAAATAAATATTATCAATATTTTAAATATATAAATAAAAAACCCCATAATTAATGGGGTTTAAAACTAACTACTACGAAAATTCACTGCCTTATGAACATTTATAGTAAAACAATATTTGTGCCATTGAGTTGCACAAGTAAATTAAATATTTTAAATATAAGGTTTAAAATATCATTAAAAAATTATAAATGTATGATGAGTATTGTGAAAATATCAGAATTAATTTTTTGTTTTAAATAAAAAAAGCCCTATTAAAAATAACAGAGCTTAAAACTAACTACAACAAAAATTCACTTTCTTAAGAAGATTAGCCTTGCACATTCAATAGTGCCGGTAACCCCTATTGGTTTAAAACCGAAGCAAAAGCCTGCCAAAACTTCTCCAAGCACTCATGTATCAGTATTTAAACGCATTGATGTAGGACTTGGGCAACTGAATATTGGTTATTTTGGACAAAAAGTTAAAACTCCTTGCCAATTACTTGAGCCGTATACCATTTTGATATTGCTGTCAGTTTATTAAGACAACACTATAAACCTTCTAAAAACTGATTAATATCTGATGGTCGTTATCATCGAGCAGCCGAGGGTAAAGCCGTATATATTATTAACAGCAAGTAAAAAAAACGTCGGATGTCTCTTATATCAAGATATTAAAACTATTTCCGAGGAACTTTATTCAGAAGAATAGATATTACCTTCATTTTGCTGATACTCGACTTATTTTATCTTATAAACAAAAAAATTGAAAATGTAACTTATTTAAGCAGCTCACTAAAAGTAAGCTTAAAGTGAATACTAGTTAAGTAATGTTACTAACTCTTGTTATCCATAAGATGAATATGGATATACCTAATAATGGAATACAAATTAAATTAACTAGTTGCCAGCCAGATAGGTACATTAAAGCGCCGGCTGAAAATGAAGCAACGATATTACCTGTATATACAAATAAGGAGTTTAATCCTTGAGCTTTTGTTTTCATGGCTGGACTGTATGTTTTTGTCAATAGAAGTGTTCCACCATTGAACATAAAATTCCATCCTATACCGGATAAGCCGAGTTCAATCATATAAATTTCAAGAGTTTGGTTAGGTAATAAAGTTAATAGGCAACCTAATGCACTACTTAAAACTCCGATGGTAATTAGCCCCTTAAGTCCAATAATTTTCACTAAGCTAGGATTAAAAAAGGACGGCAAATACATCATAATAAAATGTACCTGCAAGACAATAGATGCAGTCGTTAAAGCAAAGCAAGATTTATGCAATGATAATGGTGCGGCATTCATGGTTAGAGTCATTACAGCAAAAGCAATAGTACAAATAATACTAATCTGAATAAAATTCGAGCTTAATAACTTATGTTTGTGATCTGATGTTTTAATTGCATCTGGAGTAGGGCTAACCGTACGTCCTAAATCACTGGAAAGGAATAACTGTGATAAGGCTAAACAAACACAAACAGTAATGATAGCTACAAAAGAACCAGCATAGGGTACCGGTGAAAATAACTCGGAAAAGTGACTACTGAGAAAAGGACCGGCAATACCACCTATCACCCCGGCCCCCATTACAACAGATATTGCAGAAGCATGCTCCTTTGAGTTTTTAGCGGCATCAATTGCTGCAAACCGATAATATTGACCAAAAGCACTAAAAATACCTAATAACAAAGCTCCTAGGACGAGTACATAAAAATGATTCAACAACAAGGCTATACAGCATATTATTCCACCTAAGATTCCTACACCGGCTTTAAACATAAAACCACCTTTACGACCAAGTATCCCCATCAACCATGAGGCAGGATATATCATCAATAAAGTACCAATAACTGTAGCAGTTACTGGTAGTGTATTAAGTGAAGGGCTGGGTGATAAATATGAACCGGAAAGGCTTGAGACTGTTGTTAGCATCGAAACAACAGTTGTAGTTAATGCCTGTCCCACGGCCAACACAATAATATCTTTCGATGGTAGATGCATAACATTCACTCCTTTTATATGAAATTATATGAAATTGATTTAATCATTTAATTATGTTTATTCAATTATGCACATTATTTACCCTATGCTTAAAGCTTCATTTATTAACTCTTCAATTGGTATGAATCCCAGCTCAACCATACATAATGGCTGTTGTGAACCAACTAACCAATCAAATAAAAGATATGACTCACCTGACTTAAGCTGAACAGGAACAACATTATTACGTATAGTAAATTCTGCAAAGCTTTCAAAAATAATATCTTTGGATTGAAGACAACCCAACAAAACATGTTGAGAAAACTGATTACCACCACTAGGTCCTAATGTATAAATAGCAGGTTTATCCTTTTAATCTCGTTTTTCATGTACTGTTAATCTTAATGTTTTTCTACCTGATAAGTAAATAATACCAGCACTTTCATCATATATGTAAGGCAATATAATTACATATTGATTTCCAAGCTACATTTTGTATAAAAGAAATAGCATCTTCTAGAACTTCCTCATTTTCGAACTGAGCCGACCATTCAGTTTGATGGCGATTAATTATTAAACTAATAATATAGGCTGTAATTAAATGATTACAAGATAAAAAACTAATCATTATACCACTGATGCTTGCAAATTAATCTCGTGAGGTAATTGATATCTAGAGGTTCGTGATGGATCAAATAAATTATCCCAATCAATATTTAGTAAAATTGCATCAAACTTTGCTGCAACATTTCATTGATTAAATTGGAAAGTATTTCCCTTTCACCAGCAATAACAGAATGACTATTTCCTCCCACAACATTTGAATATAATACAAATTTGATAATGTTTTGGTTAGATATATTAGATATATTAGACAAAATTTATGCCATTATATCATTATAAATACTTAATATAATATAAATTCGGGTGAGTTGAAAATGTAAAAGACAATTATTAATTGCCATTCTTTATAAATCAGTATAATATATTTATTATGTTTCTATGATTCAATATACTATTTCTGAATATAATTTTTATTTAAGTTTTTAATTAAATAATTATATTAAGAGTAACAATTAAATTATTAAATAAAAACACTTTAAATATTCTTGTATTATATTAGCTATTTCTATGGTGATTGGTAAATTATTTAATAATTTAAAATTTAGGTTAATAGATTTAATAGATTTAATTGTAAGATTATTTTAAAATAAAAATTATTTATTATCCCAATTTTTATAAGGATTTTTCATAAGCATTGAATTGTAATATCTGGGATCAGCTGTGACTTCTTTCCCTAACCAATTCGGTTTCTCAATATTTTCATTTTCATCATCTAATTCAATTTCTGCAAGGATTAGTCCTTCGTTCTCACCATAAAACTCATCTACTTCAATTATTTTATCTCCAAAGGGAACAATATATCTTATTTTATCTATAATACCTACTTCACATAATTGTATAAGTTCATTAGCCTCTTCTTTTGTGATTTCCTTTTCCCACTCAAATCTGCTTATACTATTTTTTTTATTTGAACCTTTAATGGTTAAAAAACCTTGATTGTCTTGGATTCTAACACGTACAGTTCTTTCAGGTATTGAAGATAGATATCCTTGTTTAATTTGTAAACTTTTAATAGCCTTCGATTTAAATTCTCCTGTAATTAAATATTTCCTTTCAATTTCTTGTCCCATAGGATGTAATAAACAATTTTATTGAATATTTCATTTGTAAATTATAAAAAAATACAAATTTTTGAATTTAATTTTTATTCTTTTTAGCTTTCCAAAGTTGATCTAAATATTTATATCTGTCGGAAACATATTGAGAATACATTTTAGAAATAATATATCCCTCTTTTCCATCTAAAAAACCAAATTGAATAATATAATGATGGAGAAAACGATATATAGGTTTAATATGGTGATGTAAAAAATTAGATTTTTTACCCTTTTCAAATAATTCTTTTGCCTTTAGTCGGGAATATTTATCTAACTTATCCAAATATTTTTTTTCAGAATTAAAAGAATAATGGTCCAATCTGTTTTTTAAATATCCCGGTTCGGTTTTACATTCTATTTCTTCATGAACAAGTTTACTGCTTTTATATAAGGATTTATCTTTTTTAAATAAACGTATTACTTTATCATTCTTCCATCCGCTATGTTTCAGAAGTTTATCTTTAAAGTAAAAATTTCTTTTTATCCAATAAGCGTCTTTAGGGTTAAGGGAATTTACAGTATTTAAAATTTCATTTATTAAAGGAGTGGGGATATGTTCGTCTAAATCAAAAAAGACGATCCATTCATGAGTTGCGCGTTCAATTGCAAAATTCTTTTGATTAGTGAAATTATCAAATACTCTTTCAATGAAAATTACATTAGGATATTTTTTGAAACGTTCCTTAGTTTTATCTGTGCTAAATGAATCCACTACAATTATCTCATCGGCAAAAGAAATGTCTTTCATGAAACGATCTACATTATCTTCTTCATTATAGGTGATACATAAAGCGGTGATTTTTGGTTTATTGTCTTTAATTTCTTGAGGTAAATTGGAATTTGTTTTCTCAATTCCTAAAATATTTTGTAAAAAATGATCAATTTTGCCAAGTAACATTTTCGGTTTCATTAGTTTATAAAAAGGTTCAGGCTTACGTAAGATTTCTTTAAGAGGATATTCCGTATAAATTTCAGGATATATATCCATAAGATGAAAACTCTTATGAATAAATAAATTTTCATAGCATCCCCAATCTTTTCTGAACTTGTGCGGGGAAAAAATTGAAAACGTGGGCTTTTGTATAGCCTTTGCAATATTAACAGCTCCTCCCTCATTGGCTATCAGTGCATTGCAATTAGATAATATGGAAGCAAATTCTCGAATATTATTTCCAAGAATGGAAGTAAATATTTTTTCTTTATGTTCAATTTCTTTTAAAAGATCATCCGCTTCTTTTTGCTGACTAGGAATATAATTAAATAAAATATCTATATCATAATATTTTAACAAGTAATTGATTAACTCCGCCATATACGATAGAGGCCAAGATTTTTTTAAACTGCTTCCCAATATACCAACCATTAGGACCGGTTTAATAAAACTGACTCCGGAACTGATCATTAATTTTTTAGCATTATTAATTTCTTGATCATTTAAAAATATTTCGGTTTGAAAATCAATTTTTGTAATATCATCTACAAAAGGAGAAAGTAAAAGGCATCTATTTTCAATAGAAGTACAATGGATAAATTTAGGAAACTTTTCTTCTACAAAAACATCCGTATAAAAATATTTAAAAAAAGGTTTATCATAACTAATTTTCCTCTTAGCTTTAGAAAACAAAGTTATAAAACGGCTTTGTAATTTAGCGTAAGGATCTAAAAGTATATCATATTTTTCATTTTTAATATATTTTGTATACTTCCATAAAACAGAAAGCTTTTTTAACTCAATATCATCAAACTCAATTATTTTGTCGATATAAGGATTGTTTTGAAGGATATAAATAGCATTGTGGTAACAAAAAAAATGAACTTCGATGTTGGGAAATATTTTTTTTAAATTTTTAGCAAGTACACTGGCCACTAAAACATCTCCGATAAATTTATTTTGTATAATTAATGCTTTTTTCAAAAATATAATATTTAGTTATAAAATAGTTCAGCAAAATTAGAAAAAAAATTATTCATAATTAAGAACATAGGTCATGTAATAATTATTTATTTTCTTATAGTAGGCATAATATTTAACACTCGCTTTTTCATCAATAATCCAACATACAATAGGTTTATCACTTTTCAATTGAAAGGGTTCTACTCTATAGTGATTTAAAAAAGACCATAAGTTTCCATGGTGTATTTTATACAGGGCTTCTTTTAATCCCCATAAAATATGATAATAGTCCTTTTCCTCACCTTTCGGTATGAATTCAAATTCATCTTTTCGAATAAATTTATATTTTATAGTATTAATTTTTTCATCCCTTTCCAATTCAATATCTACTCCAATATTAAAAGACGAAGCACCAACACAGACTACTCCGTGTGAATGAGATACGGAAATATTGTAAGTTCCTTCAACATAGGGTTTACCTTCTTTAGTGTATTTCACGGTACTATCTAAACCTAAAGCCATTAAACAAGCTCGTAATCCCAAATATTCTCGTTTTCTTTTAGGGGTTAACGAATCATATTTACCTTGTCTTATGTTATCTAATTTTAATATCCGTAACAATTCCTCATTAGTTTCACTGACTTTCCAAGTAACTATTCTCGTAAAATAATCAGGTATAATAAAATCTACAATAGGCATTTAAGATAATTTAAATAGATTAGTAAGTAAATATATAAAATTATAATAATTCTCTTATAACTCTGAATTGTAAAATACTTTGTAATAAAACATTTTCTTTTCTTCATCATACCCTTGCTCAAGAAAATCTTCGGAAGCTTCAGGTCTGTTAATGTCTAATTTAATTTGAATATATGTATCTAATTTGATATCAGTTTTAATTTTTCTTTTTTCCCTAGCTAATGCATTGGTGGAAACATCAAAAATTTCCGAAAATTGAACCCCTGAATTTTCTGAATAATCTTTTTTATATGATTTGAATTCATCAACCATATCATAATTATCCAATAATTCCTTCTCTAAAATTTCTTCAGTTATCGTTTCATTTTCATTAAATACTTGAAGACAATTACTGATAAATTCAGTTTGAATTTTCTTTCCTTTTTCCTCAAAAATTACTTGTTGTGAAAAATCAGATAATAAATTAATGTAATTTTTAGTTTGATACGAATCATCTTTAATATAATCTACTTCCAGAAATGACTTTTTCCAATATTCGGATTCTACATGAGCATCATCATGTACCAATATTTTATAACCACTTTCTTTATGTGTATTAAGTATTAAACAACTCTTATCAATGGATGAATCTAATCGAAAACCTTTCTGTATGGCGCATTCAACAATGTCAGAATGTTTAAATCGAAGAAATTTGTTCTTATTTTCAAGTTTGAATATCCCGATGCCGGAAATTTTAGATTCCTGTCCAATATCAATATCATTGAATAAAGCGATAAAAATTTCGCCTTTTTTAATTTGTGGGTGATTGGATCTTTCGTAAAGATGATCCAAAACTTTGTCTGAAAAACTTACAAAATCGATGGCATCTTCAAAAACATCTTTACATAAAGAATATAAAATATTAAAATTTATGTCTTGGGTATAATGAGTAAATTCATAGTATTCCAAATTTTTTTTAAAAGGAGAAAGAAAATAGGGTTGCATAGCCTCTTCCTCTTTTTCATTTAAATGAAATAAATCACCGGCATAAATATTTTTTTCTTCACGTAGTTTATTACCGGAAAATTGTAATGTTAATTTGGAAATTACAGCATGTTTTAAATTAATCGTCATAAATTTGCCTGATAAAGAATTACAAAAGTAATTCATTTAAAAATATCAGTAAATAATATTCATTACTAATTTATTTTGATTAATGAAATAATGTAATTTACTCAAAACAAACTCCTTGTCCTAAATTAATTTGTGAAATCCAAAATCAAAAAATCTTATTTTCATTTAAAATGATATCAATATTTTTTTAGAATTCAGTATAAAGCTATTTAAAATAAAAACATTTATAAATTGACTCTAATATTCTTCTAAAAAAATTGAATAGAATTTTTATTAATTTTTTATCTTATTTATTACAGAAATTCTACGAAAAACTAATCAGTTACATTAAAATTAGAAATTTTAAATAGTTTATATTTGCAAACATTTAATAAAATATGGGAACCACTCTAGAAAAAGAAATTAAAAGAAGGAAAACTTTTGGAATTATATCCCATCCGGATGCTGGTAAAACAACCTTAACAGAAAAATTACTTTTATTTGGTGGAGCGATTCAAGAAGCAGGAGCTGTAAAAAGCAATAAAATCAAAAAAGGGGCAACCTCAGATTTTATGGAGATTGAAAGACAAAGAGGTATTTCGGTTGCTACTTCCGTATTAGCCTTTGAATATAAAGGAAAAAAAATAAACATATTAGATACACCCGGGCATAAAGATTTTGCCGAAGATACCTATAGAACACTAACTGCCGTAGATTCAGTAATTGTAGTTATAGATGTAGCCAAAGGAGTTGAAGAACAAACCGAAAAATTGGTTCAAGTTTGTAGAATGAGGAATATTCCTATGTTGGTATTTATCAATAAACTCGATCGCGAGGGTAAAGATGCCTTTGATTTATTAGATGAAGTTGAACAAAAGTTACAATTAAGGGTTACACCATTATCTTGGCCCATCGGTATGGGATTAGATTTTCAAGGAATCTTTAATATGTGGGAGAATAATTTTAAATTCTTCACCGAAGAAAAAAAACAAAAAGTAGGGGAGAGTATTGAGATTAAAGATATTAATGATCCAATAGTAAATGAACTTATTGGCGACCAAGCAGCAGAAAATCTAAGGAATGAACAAGAATTAATACACTCGGTTTACCCAAAATTTTCAAAAGAAGAATATTTGAACGGAACCTTACAGCCGGTATTTTTCGGTTCCGCATTAAATAATTTTGGAGTTCAGGAATTATTAGATGCATTCGTTGAAATTGCACCCAATCCGCTACCTAAAATGAGCGATATACGATTAGTTAAACCGGAAGAAACGAGTTTTACGGGATTTGTATTTAAAATTCATGCCAATATGGATCCTAAACATCGGGATCGTTTAGCTTTTGTAAAAATTGTATCCGGAACTTTTAAACGAAATACCAATTATCTGCATGTACGTCAAAATAAAACCATGAAATTTAGCAGTCCTGCAGCTTTTTTTGCCGATAAAAAAGAGGTTGTTGAAGAAAGTTTTCCCGGAGATATTGTTGGTTTGCACGATACCGGTAATTTCAGGATCGGGGACACCTTAACAGAAGGAGAAAAATTAAATTTCAAGGGAATTCCATCGTTTTCACCGGAACATTTCCGTTATATAAATAATGAAGACCCTATGAAAACCAAGCAGTTGGCAAAAGGTATTGATCAATTAATGGATGAAGGAGTTGCGCAATTATTCACATTGGAAATGAATAACAGGAAAATCATAGGAACAGTGGGTGCGCTGCAATTTGAAGTAATACAATATCGTTTAGAACATGAGTATTCAGCAAAATGCAGTTATGAACCAATTCATATACATAAAGCATGTTGGGTGGAAACAGAGGATGAAAAATCATCGGAATTTTTAGAATTTAAGAGGGTGAAACAAAAATTCTTAGCTAAAGATAAGTTTGGGCAATTAGTCTTCTTAGCTGATTCTGCATTTAGTATAACCATGACTCAAGAAAAATTTCCATCGGTAAAACTTCATTTTACGAATGAATTTTAGGTAAAATATATAAAAAAACATTGTAAAAGAGAGCTAAAAAAAATTTAGCTCTCTTTTTTTTAACGAACAATAGTATCTGTTACTATTATCTTAAAATATAAAATGCTATGCCTTCATATCTATAGACATTAATGGGAATATAACTTTTACCTTTACCTAAAACTAACGAACCATCTTCGGATATCCAGATTTTAAGTTCATTTTTGTTGGTGGTGAGCAAATGATCCGATTTCTTTTTATATGATTTGTAAAAACGATAAACCGGAATTGTATTAGGTTTTTGAGTATTGAATGCATAACCGGATATACCTTCAAAAATCCATCCTCCTTGTCCACCGTTTTTTAATTCGTTCCAATCAAGTGTAGATAAACGATCACCGTTTAAAAAATTATAATATCTGTATATAGGATAAGATCCTTCCACTTGATTAGCATAAATTTTTCCTAATATCCCCTCAAAATGTTTATTTCCTAATTCATTATAATTTGATGTATAAAAATGCTGTCCGTTTATATTATATCTGTAGAAATTTTTTGTTTCCACATATGTATACCTGCCGGGATATTGTTCAGATATAAATCTTTTATCCATTTCGCTAAGTACGGTATTCCAACCGCTTGACCACCCATTTAAAGTTAAAGATGCAGGAATAGAATAAAGCATGATTGATTGACTGTCAAAAGAAGAATAATTAGTTGTAGTTGAATTATATTTATTTAAAACATTACTATCAACATACGCTTGGTTCCAATAATTAGGTTCTCCGGCATAATATTCATATACTTTCTGTCTATTCCACTGAATATTAGCAGCGGGGCTTTGATGCTCATGTTGTAAACCAAGTGCATGTCCGAATTCGTGAATTATTGTCCTTGAAAACTCGTAATCAGGAGTTGAATCTGTAAACCACCCGAAATTCATGGTAGGAATACGTTGAGTAATAGATCTAGCATCAGTTCCAATATAAGACCAAGACTGACCACTATTATCAAAATTTATTTTTATATCAGCATATTGATAAGCAGGAACATATTCAAAGTTTAAATTAGCATATTTCAACCATTCACCGGCAAATTGTTTTACTTTATTCTGTAAATAAGAGTTTCCGTTTAAAAATTTAATTTTTATAGTTTGTCCTGTATTCCATTTATTAAATTTATTAATTACTCCATTAGCAATAACGTCTTGAGTTGAATCTTGGGGTTGAATAATGTCATTTGGTAAATAAGCATCTAAACAAAAATGTTCTTTTTGAACTGTACTTTTGTCCGGTACAATATCAGAATTTAATGAATCTTCAGTACAGGAAACTATATATACAAATAGACTTACAATTAATAAAAATAAATACGTAAATTTTTTCATATTTAAGATTTTTTAAGGTTTTATAAATCCAGAATAAATGTTTAATAATATTACTTTATATAAAATAATTAGAGTTATATAAAGTGATTTTAACATTTATTTACTTTTTGGATATTGCTTAGCAATAAATTTCTTGTCAGTAGAAGATAATTTATAATTGGGTTGACTATGCCAATGATTTAAAGTGAATGAAGAAGGAAATGAAATAAGCATGATAGAATGTTTATCAAATGCCGAATAATTAGTTAATGCCTTGCTGTATTTATAAAAAATTTCAAAATCCACTTTGTCCTTATTCCAATAATTAGGTGCACCTTCAAAATAAGCATATACTACCGGTTTATTCCATTTTATATTTGAATTAGGGTTTTGATGTTCATGATGTAATCCAAGAACATGACCGAATTCATGAAGAATTGTTTTAGATAATTCATTTTCAGGAGTAAAATCCGTAAACCAACCAAAGTTCAAAGAAGGACTTTGTTGAGAAATGTATTTTGAATCGGTGCCCACATAAGACCATGATTTTCCACTGTTATCAAAATTGATTTTAATATCGGCATATTGATCCGCAGTAACATATTTGAATGTTAAATTAGCGAAATGAAGCCATTCACTTGCATATGTTCTGACTTTATCTTGCAAATACGATGAACCATTTAAAAATTTGATTTTAATAGTATCTCCGGGATTCCATTTTTTTATAATGGTGGTTACACCATAACCGGAAACTTCTTTATCCAATTCTGGGGTCTGAAAATTATCTCCGGGTAGAAAGACATCTACACAAAATTTTTCATTTTCTGAGGATTTATTCTCAGGATAAATGTCAGAAGTTAATGATTCCTCATTACAAGAAACCAAGAAAGCAGATGAAAATAATAGTAAAAAAAAAGTAAAATTTTTCATAATCATAATATTTATAAATTTATCAAATATAGGAAAAAATATTTAATTTTATATTCTGAATTAAAATTAAAAGTATATATAATATTGTGATTATGTGATATAATTGTGTTTTTAAATTATTATATGATAATTATATTTGATTAACCAATTGTCTTTTATAAAATTTTAAATACTGCAAAAAGCAGAAGTTGAATAAAAATTTAATTATTTAGATTTTATAAAAAGATAAAAAAATAAGTTTATTATAATTCAAATAATAAGTAAGTTTGCCTATCAGTTTAATAGGAATTAAATTTTGTTGTTTTTTTTTATATTGAATAAAATAATATTGCTTGTGAATAATCAATTATTTAAAATAGATCTTCGATTTTACACTTTGTTTTCTAAATATGTATACGTGCTAATCTTTCTATTTAGTACAACGATTTATCAATCACAAACTCTAAAAAAAGGCGAATTAGCGGTTGGTATTGATCTAACTTATGCTCCCTATGCCTATTTAGAAGGAATTCCCAGTGGTTTTGACCCTGATTTAATGAGATTAATAGGGGAAAAATTAAATCTTAAAGTAGTCTTTAAAGATACCAGAATAGAAAATATAATTATGGGCTTAAATGCAGGACATTATGATCTTATAGCATCTGCATTGTATATTAATCCGCAACGAGCTCAACAAGTTTCATTTTTACCCTATCTGCAAACCGGAGGTGTATTAGTTGTTAGAAAAGACGAATCCTACCGACCGTTATCTTTACAAGACTTATGCGGAAAGAAAATTTCTTCCATGAAAGGGGCGGCATGGATTCCTAAATTAAATGATGTTACCAAGAATTTCTGTTTTAAGAATAATAAACAAGCAATTGAAGTTAAAGAATACCCCAGTGCTCCCGAGGCTTCACAGGCGCTATTATCCAAAGGCGTGGATGTACAATATGAAGATGCGGCAGTAGCTAAAATGTTAATTGACAGATTAGGAGATAAATTGGTAATTTCTACACACGAAATGATAGATCCCGTATTAATAGGTTTAGCATTTAAAAATGAAAACATAGCCTTAAAAAATAAAATCGCACAAGTTATCCAAGAACTAAGAAAATCGGGAGAATATCAACAGTTATTGGATAAATATAATTTGGCTTATCCAAGTCAAGAATTAGTACATAAATATCAGATAGAAGAAGAATCGATTTCATCTCAAAAAAAGAATACAATTTTAAATTGGAAATATTTTAAAAATCAATTTATTAACACAGATTTTTGGAAAGCTTGTTTAACTGTATTCGAGTTAAGTACATTAACTTGGTGTATAGGAGTAGTTTTAGGCTTTTTAGTAGCATTAATGGGACAGAGTTCTCATTCATTTATAAGAACTATTTCCAAAGGTTATATTTGGTTTTTCAGGAGTTTACCTTTATTGGTATTATTAATATTTATATATAATCTACCTCAAATTTGGCCTCAAAGCTCGATAATACTATCCAATCCCTTCATATCCGGTTTAATAGCTTTAGTTTTAAGTGAAACAGCCTATATAGCGGAAATACATAGAGGAGCATTACAAGCGATACCCAAAGGACAATATGAGGCGGGAAAAGCACTGGGGTTATCCTACTGGGGAATCATGAGATTGATTGTTGCCCCTCAAACATTTAGGATAGCCTTACCGTCACTCGCTAATCAATACGTAACCATAGTTAAGTTAACCTCACTGGTATCGGTGATTTCCTTGACCGAAATATTGATGGTTGGACAGCAATTGTATACACGTAACTTTCTGGTTATGGAAACCCTGTTAGCAGTTGCTATCTATTATATACTAATAGTTACTTTGGTAACATGGATTATTAACAAATTTGAAGCAAAATTTGATGTCCATAAAAAAAGCACAGACATTGATAGTTCAATACAAGTTGATTTTGAAAAAATAAGAGAATATTCGAACATAAAAAATACGAAGAAGGGGTCAACCGCTTTAGAATTAAAAAATATAACAAAAACATTTGGAACTACTTTAGTATTAAAGAATATATGTTTAAGCGTTCCTTGGGGAAAAGTAATTAGTATTATAGGTCCATCAGGATCCGGAAAAAGTACCTTAATAAGATCCATAAACGGTTTAGAAACAATAGATGAAGGAGATATTGAAATGGGAGAAGTTTCTCTTATAGCTAAAAATAAAAGTAAATTTCATAAATCAAAAATGAAACTTCAGGAAATGAGGATAGGTATGGTTTTTCAATCGTATAATCTTTTTCCACACAAAACGGTATTAGAAAATGTAATGTTGGCTCCTTTATATCATAAAAAAAACAATGATAAACAGCTGCTGCGTATGTATGCATTGGCAATGTTAGATAAAGTAGGTATGTTGGTTCATGCCAATAAATACCCTCACCAATTATCAGGAGGGCAGCAACAGCGGGTAGCCATAGCAAGAGCATTGGCTATAGAGCCCGATATTATGTTATTTGATGAACCAACATCCGCTTTAGATCCCGAATTAGTTCAAGAAGTATTGAAAGTTATAAAAGAATTATCTACTGAAGGCATGACTATGATAATTGTTACTCATGAAATGAAATTCGCATTTGAGGTATCAGATAGAATTGTTTTTATGGAATCAGGAAAAATTTTATACAATGAAGAACCTCAACAAATGAAAAAATCCAAGGATGAAAGATTACTAAAATTCATTGGAAATGTTGCTCCCATCGATTATACTATTTAAAATAAACATAAGTAAATACAAGTATGAAGAATCAAAAAGAAGAAATAGGTATTTTACAAAGACGAAAAATTGAAGCAGAAATAATAAAACCTATATACGATATTTTAAAGAGAGAGTATGGACTTGAACAGGCAAAATCGATTATTGAAGAAGCCGTAGCTAATGCAGCCATTCAGGCCGGAAAAGATTTTGCCCAAAAAGAAGATGAGCCAACCTCAGTACAAAGTTTTGTAGCTCTCCAATATTTATGGGAAAAAGATGATGCACTAGAAACAGAAGTGGTTGTTAATAATGAGAACCAATATGATTATAACGTGAAAAGATGTCGATATGCAGAAATGTATCATGAAATGGGTTTGGGCGAAATTGGATTTTTACTTTCCTGCAACAGAGATGCTAAATTTATTGAAGGATATGCTCCAAATGTAAAATTAACTCGTCCCCATACCATAATGAACGGAGACGGTTTTTGTGATTTTCATTATAAACTTGAAAAAGGGAAAACAGATATTTCCAATGAATGATAATTTACATATAAATTCTAAGAGACTACAAACGTGGTTAGCCGATTTCGCTACCATAGGAGGTACGCCAAATGGAGGGGTACATCGTTTAACGCTCACAGATTTAGATAAACAAGCTCGTGATTTGTTTGTATCTCTGGCGAAGAAAGCCGGGTGTTCAATAAAAATAGATGCAATGGGAAACATTTTTGCCAGACGATCCGGTGAAAATAACCGTTTGAATCCTGTCCTTATAGGTTCTCACATAGATAGTCAGCCCTTAGGAGGTAAATACGACGGGATCTATGGGGTATTAGCAGCCCTGGAAGTTGTTTACTCATTGAATGACCATAATATAAAGACTGATCGCCCCATAGATGTTGTAAGCTGGACCAATGAAGAAGGTTCACGATTCGCTCCTGCCATGATAGGTTCGGCCGTTTTTTCAGGTTTAACTACTTTACAAGATGGTTGGTCGTGTAGAGATAGTGAAGGTAATACTATTAAACAAGAATTAGAAAGAATCGGATATGATGGAAAAGATAATTTTTCAAATTATAAAATCCATGCTTCGCTGGAACTGCATATTGAGCAAGGGCCGATATTAGAAAACCATAATGAAGTAATAGGAATCGTGACCGGCGCTTTAGGTCAAAAATGGTACGATGTAGAATTCACAGGGATGGCCTCTCATGCCGGAACAACTCCTATGGAAGTACGTCAAGATGCCTTACTTGGGCTTGCCGAGGCAGTTCTTGAAGTCAATACGATAGGAAAAAATGAAAAACCGGAGGGCAGGGCAACCGTTGGAATGATAAAAATTACCCCAAATTCCAGAAATGTTATTTCCGATAAAGCTTGGTTTTCAGTTGAATTTAGACATCCTTCAGAAAAGGGATTACAAAGGATGGATCAACAATTGTCCGAAAAAATACATCAAATAGCCGAGAAATTAAATCTAACCTATAACATCCGTCCTATATTATCCTTTCCTCCCTTACCTTTTGATGATACCTGCATTGAAGTGGTACGCCAAGTAACTAAAAATCTAAACTATCCCCATAGAACGATGGTTTCAGGAGCCGGGCATGACTCGTGTAATATTTCTAAAATAGCCCCGACTTCCATGATTTTTATACCTTGTATTAATGGAATAAGTCATAACGAAAAGGAAGAAATTAAACCGGAATGGATGAGTTCCGGTGCTAATGTTTTACTAAATGCAGTAAAACATTTATCTAAGAGATAAAGAATAAGCCAATTTATAGATTAAATAGATTAAGTGGGTAAGGTAGAGCATTAAAGTTCTACCTTTTCAATTACCATTATAGATGAAATTGTAAGGTGAAGTAAAAATGCTTAGACAATATGTCAGCTTGAAAAAAATTAATTATGACAAATGTTTATATAATGCTTCATGGCATAATCATTGAAATTGCATAAACAATTATATAAGTAATAGTAGTATTTAGTATAATTAATAACCATAAGTAATTAAAGAAAAAATATAAACATGAGTAAAATTATAGGAATTGATTTAGGAACAACGAATTCTTGTGTAGCTGTAATGGAAGGTAGCGATCCTACCGTTATTACTAATGCTGAAGGAAAAAGAACTACTCCATCCGTAGTTGCTTTTATGGAAGATGGAGAAATTAAAGTGGGGGACCCTGCTAAAAGACAAGCAGTAACCAATCCACACAATACCGTATATTCCATAAAAAGATTTATGGGTACTAGATTTTCATCAGATGCAGGTGAAATTTCAAGAGTTCCTTATAAAGTAGTAAAAGGTGATTCCGATACTCCAAGAGTAGATATTAACGGAAGATTATATACTCCGCAAGAAATTTCTGCTATGATTCTTCAAAAAATGAAGAAAACAGCAGAAGATTTCTTAGGAGAAACTGTAGATCGAGCAGTAATTACAGTTCCTGCTTATTTTAATGATGCGCAAAGACAAGCAACGAAAGAAGCAGGTGAAATTGCCGGTTTAAAAGTGGAAAGAATTATAAATGAGCCTACCGCGGCAGCCTTGGCTTACGGATTAGATAAAGCTCATAAAGACCAAAAAGTAGCAGTATATGACTTAGGTGGAGGTACTTTTGATATTTCTATTCTTGACTTAGGAGACGGAGTATTTGAAGTATTGTCAACTAATGGAGATACACACTTAGGAGGGGATGATTTTGATGATGTAATCATTAATTGGTTGGCAGAAGAATTCAAATCTGCAGAAGGTGTAGATTTAAAAGCAGATCCAATTGCATTACAAAGATTGAAAGAAGCCGCTGAAAAAGCGAAAGTAGAATTATCTTCATCTACTCAAACAGAGATAAATTTACCTTATATTACCGCTACAGCTTCCGGTCCAAAACACTTGGTAAAAACGTTAACAAGAGCAAAATTTGAACAATTAGCAGCCGATCTTGTTAAAAGATCTATGGAACCTTGTAAAAAAGCGTTAGAAGATGCAGGATTAAAAACTTCAGATATTGATGAAGTATTATTAGTCGGAGGTTCAACACGTATACCGGTGATCCAAGAAGAAGTTGAAAAATTTTTCGGTAAAAAACCTTCCAAAGGAGTAAACCCTGATGAAGTGGTTGCTATTGGAGCTGCAATTCAAGGAGGTGTATTAACGGGAGATGTAAAAGATGTTTTATTATTAGATGTTACTCCGCTTTCTTTAGGAATTGAAACTTACGGAGGTGTATTTACCAAATTAATTGATGCCAATACCACCATTCCAACTAAAAAATCTGAAACGTTTTCAACTGCAGCAGATAATCAACCGGCAGTTACTATTAGAGTAGGGCAAGGAGAACGACCTATGTTCAACGATAATAAAGAAATCGGAAAATTCGATTTAGTGGATATACCACCGGCACCAAGAGGAGTTCCACAAATTGAAGTAACCTTCGATATTGATGCTAACGGTATTTTAAGCGTATCGGCTAAAGATAAAGGAACCGGAAAAGAACAATCCATAAAAATTCAAGCATCTTCCGGATTAAGTGAAGCAGAAATTGAAAAAATGAAGAAAGAAGCAGAAGCTAACGCTGAAGCAGATAAAAAGAGAAAAGAAGAAGTTGAGAAATTAAATTCTGCGGATGCAATGATTTTCCAAACAGAAAAACAATTAAAAGAATTTGGAGAAAAATTACCAGCAGAGAAAAAACAACCGATTGAAGATGCGTTGGCAGACTTGAAAAAAGCACATGAAAGCAAAGACATTCCGGCAATTGAAACGGCAATGGAAAAAATTAATGCTGTATGGGCTTCCGCTTCAGAAGATTTATATAAATCCGGTCAAACAGCTGAAGGAGCAAATCCGGGAGCTCAAGGCGGAGGAGAAGGATCATCAAGTAATCCTAATCAAGGGGGAGATAATGTTGAAGATGTAGATTTCGAAGAAGTGAAATAAAAATAGAAATAATACACAGTATAATTGGAAAACCTCAGAATTAAAATTCTGAGGTTTTTTTAATGTATATATAAGAGGAAAAAACAAATTGTACATTTTTGATAAATTAAAAAATTAGGAAAATTCAATCTAGTAAAGGGTTTAAATGATTTTGAAAATATTGGCTAGAAAAATAAAATTTCTACTTACTACCATTAAAAATGCTTAATACCTCATCTTTATTGATAAACATTCTAAAAATCCTTGAATCCTATAGAGGCATAATTTAAAAGGGTTTATTTAATATTTAAAACTAAAAAAGAGTATGTATTATCATAACTCTTTTTTTATTTGTTTTATATAATAAAGAAAAGTTGGTTAGTCTATTAATTAGTCAAAACATGAAAAAACAGTATATTAATGTATGAATATTGCTTTAAAATGGTAAAAAAAGCAGAATAATAAATTATTCAAAGTCATAATATATTTAAAAAAAATAACTGACTATGGATTTAAGTAATTAATAATCAGTCATTTGTTTTAATTGTATTAAAGTTAAATGTGTATATTAAAGTAAATTTTATTATATGAGATAATTGATAGATATGATCTGCATAATTAAGTGGGGTTGTTAACTTATTTGGATTCAATTTTATATATAATACTAAAAAGATATCAGGCTATAATCATTGCGAAGACTTTTTAGCATATGTTACTTTTGATGAAAAAAAGCAGATGCAATCCTTATTTAAACTTGTAAACAAGAATAAATTATCATTTTATTATTAAAGCAAAATATATTATACAAAAAAAGCCTTTTATTTTTAAGGCTTTTTTTGCGTTTTATGTACAATTTGTTTTTCTAAAATGACACATTTTATTTTTCCAATTATAAATTAAAACAAATAAAAAAAATGTTAAAAATTGTATTTGGTATATAACCAATTAAAAATGCAGCAATATTTGTTAAAAAAATCATTTTAAATTTTTATTTACAAATATTTTTTCTTAAAAAATTAATATTAATTTAATAGAAAACGCAAAATTTGCATGTAAAAAAATAAATTAAGTATCAAATTACTTTATAAGAGAGTATTTAATTATATTTGCATGCTAAATTTAGATATTGTTTATAAAAATATAACTGAATAATTATGCAAAGTTAATTTATTTGTATATTGATCCAATATAAATTAATAGTAAATATGATGTTTTTTTTAACATAATGTTAACTTTGGCACGGTATTTAGTATAGTTTTAACACGAAATTAGCTAAATTTAGGTTCTACTACGTTTTTAAGTGGAAGAATTAGAATTAAATAAATTTTGAATTAAATTATTTTACAAAAAAGAAAATTATGAAAAAGTTAGTGTTGTTTGCAGCAGTAGTTTTTGGATTATCAACTATGAATGCACAAAAAAACAGTATTTTATTAGGAGGTAATGTAGGTTACAACCACACCGAAAACAAATTTGGAGGAAATTCAGGAAAACAAAAATTGGACACTTACGAATGGGCTCCTTATTTAGGATATCAATTTACTGATCATTTAACTATTGGAGCAAAAGTAGCTTTTACAAAAGCGGATTTAGATAGTAAAGCACTTCAAGAATCTAATTTACTTGATGGAGATACTAAAACTTCAAAAATCGGAGGTTTTATACGTTATTCACAACCATTAAGTGAAACTTTTGCAGTGTATGCTGATTTGGGTGCAGGTTGGCAAGAGCAAAAAACCAAAGGACATGATGCTTTCGCAAAATATGAAAATAAAGCAGATGGATTTTACATAGGATTTAACCCTGCACTATTCATTAATTTCAAAAATAATTTTGGATTGAATTTTAGCATTGGTGGAGTTGAATACAACCATTTAAAAGAAAAAGGAACAAAAAATAAATCTAACGGGGTTGATGTAACGTTTGGAAATGCTTTCAATATTGGTATTTCTAAAAACTTTTCACTATAATTTAATTATAGGATAAAATTATTTAACGAAAGTTATATAACTAATTAAAAAGAAAAAGCATGAAAAAAATTATAATAGCAACCCTTACCCTTTTTAGTGTGTTGTCTGCTCAAGCTCAAAAGAATTCTATCCTTTTGGGTACAGATTTTAGCCTTAAAAGAGTTAATGGTTATAATGAAGAAAAAACCAATAATGTTACTTTTACACCTGTAATAGCTTATGAAGTAGCTGATAATTGGTTTGTAGGAGCCAAAACCAGCTTATCTTATGATAAACATACTTATGAAAAGCTTCCAAACTACAGTATTCAAGATAAAGCATACGAAAGTAGAATTGGCGGTTTTGTTCGTTATTATAAACCTTTTAGTGAAATTTTTGGTGTATACGCAGATTTAGGAGCCGGGTATCAACAATACCGTTCTGACAGCAAAAAAACTCCAGGTAATTCTATCTACAATGAGGCAGATATGTTAGTTGAAAATAGAGTTAGAGGATATGGATATTACATCGATTTTGCCCCTGCTTTATTTATAAACTTTAAAAATAATTTTGGTTTAAATGTTTCTTTTGGAGGAGTTGAATGGAGCGATACAAAAGAAAACGTAGCCTTGGATTATAAAAATTATAACAAAAGCAAAGATTTTGACTTAACGTTTGGAAAATCTATTCACGTAGGAGTTACTAAAAAATTCAGTTTTTAATTTTATAAATTAAAAAAAATAATATAAAAAACCTCTGATTTATTTCAGAGGTTTTTTTGTTGATTACATGTGATAAATAAGTAAATTTGCTAGTATTTACTAATAAATAAATGTATTATGGCATTATCTAAGATTAATCCAACAGAAACCCGTGCATGGCAATTATTAAAAGAACATTACGACCAAATAAAAGATAAACACCTTCGTCAATGGTTTAAAGAAGATCCTCAAAGATTTAATAAATTCTCAATACAATTTAATGATATTCTTTTTGATTATTCTAAAAACAGAATTGAAGAAAAAACATTGAAATTATTAATCCAACTGGCTGAGGAAACCCAAGTTAAAGAAGCAATTGAAAAACAATTTAGTGGCGATAAAATTAATGAGACAGAAAATAGAGCAGTTTTACATACAGCATTAAGAAATCGAAAAAATACACCGGTTATAGTTGACGGGGAAGATGTAATGCCTAAGATAAACAAAGTCCTTTCGCAAATGCAAAAATTTTCTGAATTAGTAATTTCAGGCGAATGGAAAGGGTATACAGGAAAAGCAATTACTGATGTGGTTAATATTGGTATTGGTGGTTCTGACTTAGGACCTTTAATGGTTGTAGAAGGGCTAAAATATTATAAAACCAGACTCAATTTACATTTTGTATCCAATATTGATGGAACTCACATAGTAGAAACATTGAAACCGTTAAATCCGGAAACAACAATGTTTATTGTGGCATCTAAAACATTTACTACTCAAGAAACTATGACCAATGCTCAAACAGCAAAAGATTGGTTCTTAAAATCAGCAAAATTAGAATCTGAAGTAGCTAAACATTTTGTTGCCCTATCAACCAATCAAGAAGCCGTTACAAAATTTGGAATCAACCAAGACAATATGTTTGAATTTTGGGATTGGGTAGGTGGAAGATATTCTATTTGGTCAGCTATTGGACTGAGCATATGTTTAGCTGTCGGATATGACAATTTTACCGAATTGTTAGAAGGAGGAAATGAAGTTGATATACATTTTAGAAATACGGAACTAAATAAAAACATACCGGTAATTTTAGCTTTATTAGGTATTTGGTATAATAACTTTTTTGGCGCTGAAGATGTTGCTTTACTTCCCTATGAACAATATTTACATCGGTTTGCAGCCTATTTTCAACAAGGAGATATGGAATCCAATGGAAAATATATAGACCGGAGCGGTAAAAAAGTTGATTATCAGACCGGACCAATAATTTTCGGAGAACCGGGTACAAATGGACAACATGCATTTTATCAATTGATACATCAAGGAACAAAACTTATTCCTTGTGATTTTTTTGCAGGTGCCCAAACACTAAATAAAGTCTCAGATCATCATGAAAAACTTATATCCAACTTTTTCGCACAAACAGAAGCTTTAGCTTTTGGTAAAACGGAAGAAGTAGTTTATAAAGAATTAAAAGATCAGGGGAAAAATGAAGAGGAAATTAATAAATTAAAACCATATAAAATATTTGAAGGAAATCGTCCAACCAATTCCTTTTTATATAAAATTCTTACACCTAAATTACTAGGAAAATTAATTGCTATATATGAGCAAAAAATATTTGTACAAGGAGTTATCTGGAATATTTTCAGTTTCGATCAATGGGGCGTAGAATTAGGCAAACAATTGGCCAACAAAGTGCTGCCTGAATTATCAGGAGATCAAGAAATAACTACACATGATTCTTCAACTAATGGGCTGATAAATGCCTATAAAAAAATGAGATAATTTTATATATGTCTAAATAAAAAAAAGATCGTCTCATCAGACGATCTTTTTTTTATTCGTAAAATCAAAAGTTTACGGTTCACTATAAAAAACAAATTACAGCTTTATCATAGGTTTTTAAAATAATATAGAGTTAAACGCTTTAGGTCTGATATTTGCATTTTATAAATACAAATCAAATATTAATAAATAGAAAACTAAAAATTTAAAATTATGATCAAAGAACAAAACGTAGTGAAAAGCACTTACAACGACTCTTCAAAAAACAAAAAATTAGGTAAATTTTTTGGTGAAATTTTTTCATATAACAGCAGTTTAAAACTATATCATTGGCAAGTAACCGGCAAAGGAAGTTATGCAACACATATTGCTTTAGATCAGGCTATTGATTCAGTATTAGATGTAATTGACCGCTTGGTTGAAACAGCTTATGCTCAATTTGGAGATATTGAAGTAACTATCAAAGAAACTCCTACGCCTAAAGATATTATTAAACATTGTGAGAATTTTTACCTATTACTACAAGACGGTAGAGAATTATTTGTCGATGACTATGCATTGTCCATTTTTGATGATTATCAAGAAGCCATTCAACAATTATTGTTTAGATTGAAAAGGTTACAATAATCATTTATTTATTATTATAGAGTATGTAAAACCTATAAAACATAAATTTATTTTGAAAACAAAAACCAAAAAACCTGTGTCTGAAAAAGTAAGGCACATAGAAGCCAACATAGGGCTTAGTGAAGAAAATAAACAATTAGTGTCCGATGCACTAAACAGATTGTTAGCCAATGAATATTTTCTTTATACGAAAACCAGAAAATTTCATTGGAATGTAGAAGGTCCACATTTCAGATCTATACATTTATTATTAGAAGAGCAATATAAAGAAATTGCAGAAATTATTGACGAAGTGGCAGAAAGGATAAGGAAATTAGGTCATTATGCGCTGGGATCATTTAAACAATTCAGTGCAGTAGTTGACTTACTAGAACATGACGGAGAAGAAGTAGATGACGAAAAGACTATATTAGTAGAATTATGTCAGGATCATGAAACGATCATCCGTTTGATCCGGGCAGGATTTATACCAACTGCTGACAAAAATAAAGATGATGGAACCAGTGATTTTTTAACCGGAGTTATGGAACAGCACGAATCTATGGCATGGATGCTACGTGCCTCAGCTAAATAATTATAAATTAAGTACAAAAAACCTCTTTTAAAGAGGTTTTTTTTGTTACAAACCTGAATATTTAGCTATAATTTTTTCAAACCACAATTGTGGAATTATGGTTTTAACCCAAATAGATAATTTTTGGATAGCTGTTCCAAAATAATAATGGGGTTTTAATTTATTTTTTTGAGTAAATAATTTTTCTATAAAGGGAGCAATAGTCTCGGGGTCTAAACCATTTGAAACATCCGCATTCATATGATCATATACTTTATCAAAAACTTTAGCATAGTCAACCGAAATATCACTTTTAATCCTATGAGCTGCTATATCTGTTCGTATGTCCCCTAAATTTACTGTACATACCTCAATACCCGAATTTTTTAATTCATAACGCAACGATTCTGTAATCATGTCTAAAGCAGATTTTGAACCCGAATAAAAACCTCTGAATGGTAGACCCATTTCACTTCCAATCGATGATATATTAAAAATTTTACCTTTATTACTTTTACGCATAATTGGTAAAACCTTTGAAGTCAGATAAGAGGGTGCCACAATATTTAGGGTGAATAAATCTATAATTTCATTTTTTTTAGCGTTTTCAACAGGCCCAACCATACCTTTACCTGCATTATTGATTAACAGATCAATGGTTGAATTTTTAGCAAGAATTTGATCTAATGCATCATCAACTTCTTTTTCATTAGTTATATCAGTTGGAATAGTAGTAAATTTAGCATTTTTAGGTACTGAACGACTCAAACCGTATACATTGTAACCCTTCTTAAATAAATAATTTCCCAAAGCCAATCCCACGCCGGATGAGGTTCCTGTAATTATAATTGTTTTAGACATTTTTATAGTTTAATACTAAACAAAAATAAAATTAATTTTAAAATCTAGCTATCCAAAAAGAAAAAAGGAATGACATACTCATTCCTTTTAAACCAATTAAAATTCAAATTTTAAGTAAGTCTATGAGTACAGATATAGTCAATTAGACCATCAATAGGTCTTCGTAAAGCTATACCTAATTTCATTCCATTTTCAGATAATTTTTTCTCTAATTCATCTTTTAAATAAAAACCGATAGAACCATTAAAATTGATTGGGACTTGAGTACAATTATCGTATTGTTTTATATATAAATCGATAAAGGTTTGAATTTGTTTATCAATGATTTGCTGGATAAATTCATGATCTTTGTTTTGAATAATAAATTTAGCAAATGTGGCAAGATAAGCATTGGGATTAGGTTTTTTATATAGATTTTCTTTTATAAAATCTATATCCATATTATACTCTTTCGACAATTTTATTGATAATTCATGAGGAAGTGTTTTAAAATTATAGGCACGAATCAAATCTGCTCCTAATTTATTACCGCTGCAATCATCCATTAAAAGATATCCTAGAGATAAAACTTTTTGATGTAAAAGTTCTCCGTCATAATAACTGCAATTGGATCCGGTACCTAAGATACATACTATGGCTTGAGTTCCCGGAGGCGTGGTTGCATAAACGGCTCCATAGGTATCTTCTTCAACCACAATTTCTTCAGCATTAGGGAAAGATTCTGTTAATGCATTTCTTACAATATCTTTCATATTATCAGTTCCACATCCTGCCCCATAAAAAAATATTTTTTTTACAGCGGGTTTATTTTGGTAAATGTCAAAACGTTCATTTAATCTTTTGATCATTTCCTCTTTATTTATGGCTTCGGGACTTAAACCTTTAGTTTGTGTTGAGAATAGACGATTGCCATTATTATCAATGGCTATCCAATCGGCTTTAGTAGCACCTGAATCTGCTAGAAGAATCATATTTTTTGTTTTTAATTTTAGTTATGTTTCAAAAGTACAAAATAAAAATATTTATAGTAAAAATAAATATTCTATAAATGTTGGTTAAATTATCTTATTAGTAATGGTTAAGATGCTCAATTTATTACAACTAATAAGTATATATACTAATGTTTGAAATAGCTTAACTATCTCTTTACAGACTAAAATTAATAAAAGATATCATTGAAACTGTAAATATTTATCAAATGTTGATTTAAATCATACGATTAGGTATAAAAAATAAAATAAATTTAAATTTATGCATATTAAATTTATAGATACCCTGTTCTGCCAATAAAATATGGAGAAATTAAAATTTTGTTAAAAAATTAACATTTACTTCAAATAAGTCAATGAAATGGTAAGGTTTCCAAGTATCAAAAACACCATTTTAACCTTAAAATTAGATAAAATTAATCATTTCTAAATATGATATTAATCAATTAGAATATTGTTAATTATATGATAATGATATATTTAAATGTATAATGATTTAAGGTTAGCTTACATATCTTTGATAATTTATATTATCATAGGATATTTAATTTATATTTGTATAAACACGTAAAACTTACATGTTTATAGTAATTTTTATAAAAAATAAATTAAAAACTACATATATGAGAAGAAAGATTTTTACTACTTTAACAATCTTGTCTCTTTTTTTTTCAAAAGCGCAGCAAAAAGAATTTATTTTAATCGATAATGGAAATGGAGTCAATTTAGGGTATTCCCCATTATCAGGTGTAAAAATTATAACTGTTGACGGTTTGAAATTCAAAGACCTTAATAGAAACGGAAAACTTGATAAATATGAAGATTGGAGATTATCCGCAGATGAAAGGGCTAAAGATTTAGTTCAAAAAATGTCCTTGGAACAGATCGCAGGATTAATGCTTTATAGTAATCATCAAGCTATACCTTCAAACGATAGTGGATTTGCATCTGGAACCTATAATGGAAAAATCTCTTCTGCCAGTGGAGCACAACCTTGGGAACTATCAGACGCACAGAAAAAATTTCTGCAAAAGGATAATTTAAGACATATATTAATAACTTCGGTTCAAAGCCCTGAAGTTGCAGCACGATGGAATAATCAAATGCAAGCATACGTGGAGGGGTTGGGATTAGGAATTCCGGGAAATACAAGTTCAGATCCCCGACATTCTGACCAAGTTACCGGAAATATAAAATCTGAATTTAATGCAGGAGCAGGAGGCGCCATATCACTTTGGCCGGATGGGTTAGGCTTAGGAGCAACATTTGATCCGTCACTTGTACAAAAATTTGGTAATATAGCAGCACAAGAATATAGGGCTTTAGGAATAACTACAGCTTTATCTCCTCAAATAGATTTAGGAACAGAACCCCGATGGTATAGAATCTACATGACATTTGGAGAAAGCCCGGAACTAACTACAGATATGGCCAGGGCCTATATAGATGGTTTCCAAACTTCTTTTGGTAAAGATGAAATTGCAGACGGATGGGGATATAAAAGTGTTAATACAATGGTTAAACATTGGCCGGGTGGAGGACCGGAAGAGGGCGGTAGAGATGCACATTGGGCGTTTGGAAAATATGCAGTATATCCAGGGAATAATTTTGATACACACATGAGCCCTTTTGTTAACGGAGCTTTTAATCTCAATGGAAAAACTTCCAAAGCTTCAGCAGTTATGCCTTATTACACCATTTCATATAATCAATCAAAAGACGGAAGTAATTATGCAAATGGCTTCAATAAATATATCATTACCGATTTACTTAGAGATAAGTTTGGGTATGATGGGGTGTTATGTACAGATTGGCTGATAACAGCCAATGAGGGTAAAACTCCGGATGAATTTAAAGGTAAGCCTTGGGGAGTGGAAAATAAAACCATAGCTCAAAGACATTATATTGCCTTAATGGCCGGAATGGATCAATTTGGAGGCAACAATATTATGCAACCCATATTAGAAGCCTACAAAATGGGAGTAAAGGAATACGGGAATAAATATATGAGAAATCGTTTTGAGCAATCAGGAATACGATTATTAAAAAATATTTTCAGGCTGGGATTGTTTGAAAATCCGTATTTAAACGTTGAGCAAAGTGTTAAAACAGTTGGAAATCCTGAATTTATGCAAGCGGGTTATGAAGCACAAATAAAATCAGTGGTATTGCTTAAAAATAAAAAACGAATACTACCTATAAAAGATAAAAAAACGGTATATATACCAAAAAACTATCAACCTTCCATAAAAGATTGGTGGGGAAAATGGTCTGAACCAAAATTAGATTATTCGGTTAATATAGAGTTAGTTAAGAAATATTATCATGTTACAGAAGATCCTGAAAAAGCAGATTTTTCCATAGTCTTTGTTTCAAGTCCTCAAACTAACAACGATGGCGGGGGATATGATATAGCCGATAGAAATAATGGAGGAAATGGATATGTTCCCATTTCCTTACAATATAACAGCTATACGGCTTTAAATGCGCGTGAGCACAGTATAGCAGCAGGAGATCCCGTAATAGATCCTTCAATTAAAGATCGAAGTTACAAAGATAAAACGGTTACCGTTTCCAATTCATCCGATCTATCTACCATATTAACTACAAAAAGTCAAATGGGAAATAAACCGGTCATAGTAGTAGTAAATATCAGTCGCCCTATGATTTTTAATGAATTTGAATCTAGAGTTGATGGAATAATAGCAAGATTTGGAATTGGAGAACAAGCCATAATGGATATTATTTCCGGGAAATACGAACCCTCCGGATTATTACCCCTTCAAATGCCTGCAAATATGAACACGGTTGAAAAACAGAAAGAAGATATTCCTTTTGACATGGAATGTCATCAAGACAGCGAAGGGAATGTCTATAATTTTGGTTTTGGTTTAGATTGGAAAGGTGTTATCAAAGATTCTAGGACCGCAAAATACGGTATAAAAAAATAAATATAAATTTAGGTTAATAATATGCTATAAATAAAAAAAACAAATTATAATGATATAAAATATAAAGTCATAATTAAACTAAAACCACAAAAAGATTAATTAAGTATGAGAAGAGCAGTTAAGTCTCTTAGTGCTATTATGATTGTTTCTACTATGAATTTGATACAGGCACAAGAGAATAAATCTGATAGTTTAAAAACTAAAACAGATGTAAAAAAAGATCAGAACACTTCCGTGATGTTAAATGCCTCAGCCGATAACGGGCCAAGAAATGTAAACATTGGTTTACCGGCAAGTGTGGGAGGAACTACTATTTTAGAAAATGGGTTACCGGTTGTGATGGACTACGTCGTACAAATGCCCGTGAGGGCCTGGAGGTCAGATTCCAGTTTTGAAAAGATGGACGTATTAGATGTTGCAAAGACCGCTATAAGCGTAGGGGATGTGGGAGTATCAGTAAATACTTATACCAATAAAGGAACAGATAAATTACAAGGTAAAGGTGAATTTGTCACCAATTCTTACGGATTATTAAGAGGAAGCTTTAATGTAAGTGGACCGATGAAAAACGGATTTTATTATTCGGTTAGTGCTTATGCTAACATGGATCCCGGAACATTTACATCTGCCTTTTCGCAATTTTTAGATAAAACTCAAATTTATAAAGTATTTATAAATAAAAAATACAATGACGGAAAAGGAGAAATTGGAGTACAATATAAATTTATCAGTTCACAAGCGATAACAACTAAACAAAATCCTTATTACTATCGTTCCAACGGAAAAGTAGATGCAGTAGAAGGATTCAAATTAGGCAGAGATTCCTATCTGGAAAAATCCGGATTGGTGCATTATATAGATCCGCTTTCAGGAGAATATACTACTCGAGATATAATGAAAGGAAGTGGAGGTGAAAATCATATTTTCGATATCATCGGAAAAAATAGTCTTACAAATGGGATGAAGCTGGATTATATTTTTAGATATCAATATGCTGAATCCGGATATTTTAATCCGTACTATTCATCCATAAGTAACCCGGTTGAAGGTAAAACACGTTTCCGCTATGTAGGTTCCGATAACATTTATAATGGAAAAGTACAATCGGTTTTAATGCTTTTCACCCCCCGAGCTCCATTCAATACTTATATGAGCCGCGTGGAATTAAGCAAAAAAACGTCTAAACACAATTGGAATATCGGATTTAATGAATGGTATTACCATATCAACAATTATAATACGGCCTCTTATTCCTATTATCATGAAGTGGCTCCAAATCCATCACTGTTAATTCAAGAAAATTACGATCCACTTACCGGGACTTGGACACCAAGAAAAGGTTCAGACGAATTTGGAGGATATAATCATAATGGCGCTATGCAATATTATACCGGTGGAGAAAATAAGATGGCTGTATATGGTACTGAAAAATGGACGCCTTCTGATAAAATACAAGTGGGTGGAGGTGTGAGATTGGAATGGCAAAACATTAATGGAGAATGGTATAAAGGGGAAGACAGAAAATTAGCCGGAACAAATTGGGTATCCGGAAATAAAACAAAAGTTAAAAAAGATTGGATTAATAAAACTTTTACAGTCAATGCACTATGGAAAATCATCCCTTCATTTGGACTTCAAGGAGAGGCAACCTATGGGGAATTAGGTGGAAAGTTAAGTAGTTATGCTGGTGCAGACGACCCGGGAATTAAAAAGTCAAAAATACCCGGAGCTTCATTCGGAATATACTTTAACCATGCTTTGGTAAGAGTAGTATCTAAAGTTACCTACATTCAGAGAAGTAATTTTACGAATAATTCCACTTTTACCAATCCAAAAGATCCAACCGATTATATGAAAAAAACTATTAGCTATGATGTTAAAACCATAGGATGGACAACCGATGCTTTGGTTACACCATTTAAAAATTTTCAATTTCATATGTTACTTACCCTACAAAATCCCGAATACAAAAATTACAAATTTGAAGCGTATGATGTAAAATATGATTACGATGGGAATATAGCAAGAAGCGTATCAAAAACCATAATAGAATTAGACCCAAGCTATAATTGGAAGAAATTTAAATTTTGGGGAAGTGCGCGATATTTCAGTAAAGAATATGCAAATTATACGAATTCATTATTTTTTGCAGGAAGATGGGAAACGTTTGCGGGTATAGATTTTAAATATAACAGTAACCTGAGTTTTGGAGTAAGTGCGGTTAACTTATTAAACCAAAGTGGTGCACAAGGCTCTATTTCTGGAACTAATACAGCTGTAGATCCTACTCCTTATTATAATAAACCGGTAGCAGGAACTTACATCCGACCTTTTACCCTGGAATTTAAAACTAAGTTTAAATTTTAAAAAATAAAAAATGAGCAAGTATTGGATTTATTTTAAATATAGGTTAGTATTCTTTTTATTCCTTCTAATTCCTTTAAGCCCTATTCATGCACAAGGCAATATCAAAAAGAAAATAATGAAGTTGATTAGCTACAATGTTTACTGGGGAATGAAACAGGACTCAACTAAAGATAAATTCAAATTTGCTGAATGGATTCGTAAACAAGATCCGGATATTTTGGCCCTGCAGGAAATGAATGGATTTACTGCAGGAATTTATGAGTTTGCCCCTGAAGGAGCAAATCCAAAAAATTTAAGAAAATTAGCAGAAAGTTATGGTCACCCTTATTGTGTTATTGTCAGAGAACCTTCTACCGATGGCTCTGTAACTTTTCCGGTGGCTATAACTTCAAAATACCCGATTGTAAATGTTCATCGGGTATTAGATAATAATATTCATGGATATATAGAAGCTGAAATTGAAGGATTTCATTTTATAGTTACTCATTTTCACCCATTTTCATCTGAGAAAAGAGGTTATGAAGTGGATCAAATTTTAGCTACCATCCAATCCAAACCATCTAGTGATAAATGGTTGTTTATGGGGGATTTAAATTCAGTTTCTCCATTGGATAAAAGTGCATATAAAGATAATAAACTCAGAAATTTTATACGGGAAGACAGAAAGAAAAGACCGTATAATTTGAATTTGGGTAAAGACAACGAGTTAGATTATACTATCCAGCAAAAAATACTTGATTTTGGATTTATAGATGCACTTCGTTTATTCCATCCTGAATTTGAAGCGACCGCGCCAACTAAATTATTTTATGATCAATCTAAATCTCCGGTAAGATATGATTATCTCTATGTTAGCGGAAATATGAAAAATGATCTTATAAAATGTGATGTAATTAAAGATGAATTTACTGATCTCTATTCAGATCATTATCCGGTGGTGTTGAATTTTAATAATTAAATAAATAAAATGTAAATAAATGAAAAACTCTGTACTATTAAATGTTAAGTTGATAGTTTTCATGCTATTGACCGTATCAATTAACCCACAAGTTTATGGGCAAAATAAAAAATCAACGAAACAAGATAAGACGGTAATCTTATATGTGACTCGCCATGGTAAGACTATATTGAATACCATGGATAGAGTGCAAGGTTGGGCAGATACCCCTTTAACACCCGAAGGAGTGGAAGTGGCTAAGTTTCTAGGGGAAGGAATTAAAGATGTTAAATTTAAATCAGCTTATTCCAGTGACTTAGGAAGGGCCAGGCAAACAGCTCGTATAGTCTTAGATACTAAAGGTCAAGAAAAATTAGCAATAACAGAAGTACCTCAACTAAGGGAAACCAATTTTGGTAGCTACGAAGGTGATTTAAACTCGAAAATGTGGGGGGATGCGGCTCTCTATTTACACTATAAATCATCAAAAGAACTTTTTGCCGATATGGCAAAAAATCCTGAAATATTAAAAAGAGCCATGAACACATTTAAAACGTTAGAAACCTTAGGAATAGGAGAAAATTATGAAGATGTTAAAGCGAGAGGCCAGAAAGCCATTCGTGAAATAGCTGAAAAAGAGGCTTTATCAGGAGGAGGAAACATATTATTAGTCGCTCATGGAATGGCAATTAGCGTTTTTCTTTCAGATTTAGACAGTAGCGGTAAAAAAATAACAGGAACACATATGGGAAATGCAGCAGTTTCAAAGGTAATCTACAAAGACGGAAAGTTTACGATTGAATCTTTTGGAGATATGAGTTATGTGGAAAAAGGAAAAAAGGTATTAGGCAAATAAAAATAAATCAAGTAAGAAGTTAAAGAACAACTAAGATTTACTGCATTCTAAATAATTGAATAAGATGTTTTATACGCATTTACATAATAGTATAAATACTTTAATTTATTTGTAATATATGGTTTTCATGAAAAACTATCATTTAGTCGGCTTAAAAAATTTTTAGTGTTTGATACTGTTATAATTCATCAATTTCAAAGAACATAAAACTCTGTGTATATAAAAAAGAACAGAGCACGTAACCACTGAAATAAAATTTATAAAAGATGAGAAATAAAAATAGTATATATTCATTGTCAGTACTTTTATTACTGATTAGTACCAATGAAATATATAGTCAAAATCAAACGAAAAATGATACGATAAAAGTAGACATAGAACAGAAAAATGATAGGAATGTCATGTTAAATGCAGCAAATAGTACCGGTCCCAGAGATGTAAATATCGGTCTACCCGCTTCAGTAGGAGGTACTACTATTCTTGAGAATGGTCTTCCGGTAGTATTCCACTATTGGCCGGAACTACCTACTAAAGCATGGAGATCCGATGTTACGCTTAATCGTACGGGTTTGTTTGACTTAGGACAAACCTTTATCAATATTGGAGATGTAGGTTTTTCCTTAAATACGTTTGATAATCTAGGCACAGATAAGCTTCAAGGTATAGTTAATTTAGAATCCAATCATTTTGGATTAATGAGAGGAAGTGCAAATGTGAGCGGACCTATAAATACTAAGGGACTTAAATATTCAGCCGGTGCTTATCTGAGCTTTGACCCGGGAACTTTTAAACCATCAATTATAGATAAATATTATGCCGATAAAACTCAAATGTATAAAATGGCCTTAACTCAAGATTATAAATACAGAGGAGGAGAAGGCTCAGTTTCAGTATTATATAAATATGTTAATGTTAAAAATCTAACGTATAATTACAGCCCTTTTATGTATGGAAAAGATGGGGATGTAAGTGAAATATCGGGATTTAAAATTGGGCGGAAATCGTATCATGAAAGATCCGGAAAAATAACATTAATGGATGCTTTTACCGGAAATTTGGTAGAAAAAGATATATTAGACGATTTCGGAACAGAATCCCATACAGTTGATTTACTAGGTAATAACAAATTTGATAATGGATTTTATTTAAATTACATGGTTCGTTACCATTCATCCAAAGTGGGAATTTACATACCTATTATGGCAGGAGTTTCCGAAGCAAAACCGGGAGAGTATGTATATGCTGATACGGGAGAAGCTTATATGGGAAATAACGCACAAGGGGTATTAATATTAGCAACAAGAAAAACTCCTGTTAAATCTATAACCGGTACTGTTGAATTAGGTAAAAAGATAGGAAACCACGATTTGAAAGTTGGTTTAAACGAATGGCATTATAAAGTGGATAAATATGCTACAGAATCTGCTATGTATTTTCAAGAGGTGGCACCGAATCCAAGAAAATTAATTCAAGTAGGAGGTACGGCAAATGCCAATGGAGATTTTAATTTAAATCAAGGACTAGAATATCATAATGGGAATGAAAATAAATTAGCATTATATATATTAGATAAGTGGTTATTGGCCGATAAATTAGAATTAAATTTGGGTGGACGTATTGAGTATCAAGCATTACGGGGAGATTACCAGGACAGAAATTTAGGATTGCAAACATTAACAGGACCTAAAACTGATATAAATAAAGATTGGGTTAATCAATCCTACATGTTAAATGCAGTATATAAAATGACCACTAAATTTGGTTTACTAGGTGAGGTTAATTACAATGAACAAGCCGGACACCTAGAATATTATAACATTGGAGTTGATCCTAAAATCAAAAAATCTAAAATACCAACTGCAGGGTTTGGAGTATATTTCAATCATCCGTTAGCAAGTATAGTTTCTAAGGCAACCTATATCACTCGTAATGAATATCGTTCAACAGTAAATTTTTCCAATCCCAATAATCCGGGAGAAGTGAAAAGAGAAACTACAAATTATGATATTGAAACTATAGGATGGACTACAGATATCATATCAAAACCCATAAAAAACTTTGAATTACACTTTTTGATCACTTTACAAAGTCCAAAATATAAAAATTTTGTCGGAGAAGTTAAATTTAAAGACGGTGCAGCAGCTAAATATGATTTCACAGACAAATATGTAACGGGTATTTCTAAAGTTTTATTAGAGATTGATCCGAGTTATGTTTGGAAAGATTTAAGGATTTGGGCGAGTGCAAGATATTTTAGTAAACAATATGCCAATAGACCGAATACAATATATTTTGCAAGTCGTTGGGAAACTTTTGCCGGTTTACAATATGCTATTACCAAAAACTTAAGTTTCTCATCAACTGTGATAAATTTATTCAATCAAAGGGGAGCTAAAGGAGATATGGGGGATTCTGATTTGATCTTAACTTCCGAAGAAGCTAAAAAGAAGGAAGGAACTATTCTTTCAGGAACTTACATCCGTCCTTTTACAGTTGAGTTTGGTCTTAAATACTCTTTTTAACCTATAATAATAATTAAAAAATAATACTAAATATGACTAATAAAGAAAAAAATTACGCATTACCTATAGCAATGATGTTTGCCCTGTTTTTTATGATTTCATTTGTAACAGGCTTACAAAATCCGATGGGAATAATTGTCAAAAATCAATTTGGGGCATCCAACTTTATGTCTCAACTAGGTAATGCTGCAAACTTTATAGCCTATGCATTTATGGGTATTCCGGCGGGTATGCTGTTACAAAAAATAGGATATAAAAAAACAGCCTTAGTAGCCATTGTGGTTGGATTTTTAGGCGTTGGAATTCAATACTTATCCGGAGGAATGGAAAGTTTTGTTGCCTATTTAATCGGAGCTTTTGTTTCCGGTTTCTCTATGTGTATGTTAAATACCGTTGTAAATCCTATGTTAAATACGTTAGGAGGAGGTGGTAAAAAAGGGAATATTTTGCTACAATTAGGCGGTTCAATAAATTCAATGGGAGCAACTATTGTACCTGTGTTGGTAGGATATTTAATCGGAAATGCATCTCGAGCAACCATAAAAGAAGCGAATCCCGCTCTTTTCTTGGCTATGGGGATATTTGTCCTTGCCTTTATCGTGTTGTTGTTAGTAAATATACCGGAACCTTTTTTAGATAAAAAAGAAAAAATTGAAGGAAAATATAGCGCATTTTCATTTAGACATTTTTGTTTAGGAGTAGTAGCCATATTTATATATGTAGGTATTGAAGTAGGAATTCCCAATACCGCCAATTTATTTATGACTTCTGCACCAGACAAAGGAGGTTTAGGTATTGATACAACTGTGGCTGGAACGGTGGTAGGAACCTATTGGTTTTTAATGCTCATTGGTCGATTAATAGGAGCATCATTAGGAGCTCGAATTTCCAGTAAGGCTATGTTGGCCTTTACCTCACTTCTAGGTTTAATATTCATAATTTTAGCAATTATTAGTCCTATTTCTTCTACGGTAAGTATGCCAGTATTTAAATCGGATATATCTATAGGTTTTGCAGAATTACCTATTACCATCGTATTTTTTGTATTGTGTGGTTTGTGTACTTCCGTAATGTGGGGAGGTATATTTAATTTAGCGGTAGAAGGATTAGGAAAATACACATCAGCAGCATCCGGAATTTTTATGATGATGGTATGTGGAGGAGGAATTTTGCCCCTCATACAAAATTATTTTGCTGATTTATTTGGCTTTTTATCCAGTTATTGGTTAATTATCATAGAATTTGCTTATATCCTTTATTATGCATTAATCGGAAGTAAAAATGTAAATAAAGATATACCCGTCAACTAATCATATTTTTATATAAAGATCTATTCCCCTAACATTTTAGGGGAATTTTTTTATAGGTAAAACCGCATATTTAAACTACAGAAATTAAAAAACCTACGAACATTCCACTAAATACTAAAAGTAATTTTTGCCAATTTAAGGAATGCTTCTCATTACTTTCAAATATAATCACAGAAGAAATATGTAAAAAAATTCCGGCTACGATACCCAACAATTTAGGATAAATATGAGGATCTAAGAATGAACCAAAGAAAGCCCCAATAGGAGCTGAAACGGCAAACAAAACGAGAATAGAGAAAGAATATATCCTTTTAATAGGTAAAGAAAATAAAAAGGTAGATAAAACAATGGATTCCGAAACTTTATGGATGCTTAGCGCCCATAAGATATTTGAAGAATGCATGGAATGATCATGAGCACCATGATTATGTATATGATGAACTTCCAATGGAGTTCCTTCTAAAAATGAATGAATAAACAAACCCAGCATTACACTAATCGGAATAACGCTGTCCGCATGATGTTCTGAGCTGTGTAAGTGACCGTGTTCGATTCCCTTAGATAATCCTTCTAAGATTAATTGTATGGAAACCCCGATAATAATCCATACACCTGCATTTATTCCTCCATCTATATACAAGGAAGGAAACATGTCTAATACAGTTATTGCTAAAAGCAATCCCGCACTAAACATTAAAAGTTGTTTATTAAATTTTGAATTATTTTGGAAAAAATAAGCTATTCCTGCTCCGATGATTACAGCAGAAATTAATACGAAATAATCCATTTATTTTTCAAAAATTAAAATTAGACGGGGGGAATTTTTTTCATCAAATGGGAGAAGTTGATAATCACCGAATACATTTTTTAAAGTAAATCCTACTTTTTTGGCCAGACTTTCAAAATAATTCAGTTTAAAAGTTCTTACTCTTTCTTGAAAATGAAAATTTTTACCTTTATCTTGAAATTTAATATCTTTTATAATAAAACCATCTTCAATTTTCCTTTGCAGATGAAATAAAATACCGTCTACTTCTTTGTCCTCATGTTTAACAAGCGTATCCATTGCTAAGGAAACATTCATAAAATCCATCACAAATATTCCTTTACTTAACAATTGTTCAAAAACAGATTGAAAAACTTTTAAATTATCTTCATCATCACTAAAATAGCCAAAACTGGTAAATAAATTGAAAATGGCATTAAAATGGTTCGGGAAATTACTTCTTCTCATATCTGCAACAAAGAATTTAAGATGTTCATTTTCAAAACTCTTTGCATAAGCAATGCTTTCCGGTGCAAGGTCAACGCCGATAACATCGTATCCCAATTTATTTAAAAAAATACTATGCCTACCTTTACCACAAGCCAAATCTAAAATTTTACTTTCCTTACGTAAGGCAAGATATTTTAATAAATTTGTTATAAATCCTTGAGCTTCCTGATCATCACGATTTTTATATAATATATGATAATAAGGAGTATTAAACCATTCTGCAAACCAATCCATACCTCAAATTTAATACAATTTTTTTACCTATTAATAACATTATTCCTAGAATTAGTAAGATTTTTATTTATAATAGATAAGTCTTATTTTAACTTATTTTAATTTTAAAAACCAAAAGATCATTATAGTATATCTAGTATAAATTGTATTATAATTTAATTTAATAATTGAACCGGGAATATAAATTTATATGGCTTTGTGTTCAGGATACTCGAATTCATGAGTTTACAAAAACTTATTTGGAGTTATCATTTGATTTTTATTTTAATGGTTAGTATTTTTTACTTAGTATTTTTGTAAAGAAAATTAGTTTTTTATATAGTAGTCATCTGAAATATAGGTGGTTAATAAATTAAATAAAGGTATAATAAACTATTTTTTTAATTATTTATATTTCTATGAGCTAAAAGGGACTAATTTTTAATAAATATTGATTAACTTAAAGTAAATCAGCAAAAAAGAAGATAAAAATTAAGTTTAATTAAAATTTTTTTAGTATATTTGCGCCTCGATTTGGCGAAAGTAAGAAAATCGTAATAACATCAAGTATAACCACTTCCTAAGCATCAATTTCGCCTTTATCTTACATTGAAAAGCAAAGGAATACAATGTTTATAAAAATATGTCCGAAGAGACTAAAAATTTAGTAGAAGAGCAAGAAACTCTTAAAAATGCAAATGTTGCTCCTGAGCAATTTGACTGGGATTCATTTGAATCCGGATTAAATGCTGAGGATAGAAAAGAAAAGTCTGAGTTAGAAAAAATGTATGATACTTCTTTGAGAGAACTTGACGAAAATCAAGTTTTCAAAGGTAAAGTTGTTCGTATTACTGACAAAGAAGCAATCGTTGATATAAACTTTAAATCAGAAGGAGTTATCTCTTTGAATGAGTTCCGTTACAATCCAAATCTTAAAGTTGGAGATGAGGTTGAAGTTATGGTTGCTCAAAGAGAAGATAAAACCGGTCAATTACAACTTTCTCATAGAAAAGCAAGAATGCTTAAAGCATGGGATAGAGTTAATGAGCTTCATGAGACCGGCGAAATCGTTGAAGGTTATGTAAAATCAAGAACTAAAGGAGGAATGATTGTAGATGTATTTGGCATCGAAGCTTTCTTACCGGGTTCACAAATTGATGTAAAACCAATCCGCGATTACGATCAATACGTAGGAAAAACTATGGAATTTAAAATCGTTAAAATTAACCACGAATTTAAAAATGTAGTTGTTTCTCACAAAGCATTGATCGAAGCAGATATTGAAGATCAGAAAAAAGAAATTATCGGACAACTTGAAAAAGGTCAGGTATTAGAAGGAGTTGTTAAAAATATAACTTCTTACGGAGTATTTATTGATTTAGGGGGTGTGGACGGATTAATCCACATTACAGACCTATCTTGGAGCAGAATAAATCATCCATCTGAAGTAGTTCAATTAGATCAAAAAGTTAATGTGGTTATTCTTGATTTTGATGATCAAAAATCTAGAATCCAATTAGGAATGAAACAATTAGAACCACACCCTTGGGATGCATTAGATCCAAACTTACAAGTAGGAGATAAAATCAAAGGTAAAGTAGTTGTTTTAGCAGACTATGGAGCTTTTGTAGAAGTTGCACCGGGAGTAGAAGGATTAATACATGTTTCTGAAATGTCTTGGTCTACTCATTTAAGATCAGCTCAAGATTTTGTTAAAATCGGGGATGAAGTAGAATGTGTTATTCTTACCTTAGATAAAGAAGAAAGAAAAATGTCTTTAGGTATGAAACAATTAACTCCGGATCCATGGACTGATATAACAGCAAAATATCCAATTGGTTCTAAACACAAAGGAACAGTAAGAAACTTTACCAATTTTGGAGTATTTGTTGAATTAGAAGCAGGAGTAGACGGGTTAATTTACATTTCAGATCTATCTTGGACTAAGAAAATTAAACATCCTTCCGAATTCTGTTCAGTTGGTGACGTATTAGATGTAGTAGTTTTAGAATTAGATACTGATGCTAGAAGATTGAGCTTAGGTCACAAACAATTAACAGAAAACCCTTGGGAAAAATACGAAGTTAAATATGCTGAAGGAACTGTACACACAGGTAAAGTAGTTCAGCTGTTCGACAAAGGAGCTACTGTTCAATTTGAAGACGCTGAAGTAGAGGGTTTCTGTCCATCTAGATTATTAGAAAAAGAAGACGGTTCCAAAATTAAAAAAGGTGATGAAACTGAATTCAAAGTAATTGAATTTAATAAAGAATTCAAAAGAATTGTAGTTTCTCATACCGGAACTTTCCGTGAAGAAGAAAATAGAGAAGAAACTGAAAAACAAGTTAAATCACAAAATCAAACTGTTGAAAAATCTACTTTAGGTGATTTAGACGAATTACAAGAATTAAAAAGAAAAATGGAAGAAGGACAATAACCTTATAATATAAACATTTCCTAAAATAATTCATAAAGAACCGTATTTATTTACGGTTCTTTTTTTATTTAATATAACCAATATGTAAATTTGTTATTTAGATTAACTTATTGAATATAAATTTATTACCTATTATACCGCCTGTTTATATTTTATCTTTAAAAAAATAAACTTTATATCGGAAAAAATTTATATATAATTTTGTACAATATTTGTAATTATATAAAAATTAAGTTTAATGATAAAAATTTAAATATGAAGGTATCATTTTTTTCAACACAGCCCTATGATATAAAATTCTTTAATGAATGTAACAAAAATTTTAATTTTGATTTAGAATATTTTGAACCCAATTTGGATGAACATACAGTCAATATAATTGAAGAAGGAACCGATGCCATTTGCGTTTTTGTAAATGATAAATTAAACGAAGGGGTAATTAAAAAACTAAAAAAAAGAGGAATTAAATATATAGCATTAAGAAATGCAGGATTCAACAATGTAGATTTAGAAGCTGCTAAAAAATATGAAATAAAAGTATGCAGAGTTCCTGCATATTCTCCTCAAGCAGTAGCAGAGCATACCTTGGCGATGCTTTTAACCTTAAACAGAAAAACACATAAGGCATACAATAGAGTTAGAGAGCAAAATTTTTCCCTTAATGGATTACTGGGTACTAACATCTATAAAAAAACGGTGGGTGTTATAGGAACAGGTAATATTGGTAAAGTATTTTGTAAAACAATAAAAGCCTTAGGTACAAACGTTTTAGCTTACGATGTCTATCCCAATGAAGAACTAAAAAAAGAAGGATTTCAATACGTTACCTTAGAAGAATTACTAAAACAATCCGATATAATTTCTTTACATTGCCCTTTAACACCTGAAACACATCACATAATAAACAAACATACGATAAGCTTAATGAAAAACGGCGTGTATTTAATTAATACCAGTAGAGGAGGTCTAATTAATACACAAGATATTATTGACGGATTAAAATCTAAAAAAATTGGTGCATTAGGAATTGATGTTTATGAACAAGAAGATAAATTATTCTTTAGGGATTTATCTGAAACCATCATTGAAGATGACAAAATACAATTATTACTTTCGTTCCCTAACGTTTTAGTAACGGCGCATCAGGCATTTTTCACAGAAGAAGCATTAACACAGATAGCATTAGTAACATTAGATAACTTAAGACAATTAAGCAAAAATAACAGTATTGACAATAAAGCGGCAGAATTAGTATAGGTAGCGAAACTTTATTTTCATTTTTGAAAGCTTAAAAGAAAATAAAATCGAATTTCAACTTCATATAGGGTAAAAAATAAATTCTATATATATTATATTTCTTTATAAAATAAAATATATTTTAAGTATTTTTTTTAAAATTATAAATAATTTGATAAATGTTTGATATATAAATAAAAAAAAATTGATTTTATCAGGTGATTTTAGATAAATAAAATAAAATGTTATTTTTATTAATCAAATTTTATTTTAATAACTTATAATTCAAAAAAAGTACTTATTTTTACCGATGTGAAGATAAAATGAGAATCGATACTAAATTTTTTCAAAAAGAAGCATTTTTTGTAGCGCAGGAATTATTAGGGAAAAAAATCGTAAGAGCTTATGATTCCGGAGAAATAGTAAAATATACTATTACGGAAACAGAAGCATACGGAGGAGAAGAAGATTTAGCCTGTCATGCAAGTAAAGGTAGAACCAAAAGAACAGAGATTATGTACCATGAAGGAGGAAAAGTATATGTTTATCTGATATATGGAATATATTGGATGCTAAACTTTGTTACGGGTAAAAAGAACGAACCTCAAGCAGTATTAATAAGAGGCGTTGAGGAATGTTCCGGTCCGGGACGAGTTGGCAAATTATTACAGTTAAATAAAGATTTTTATGGAGAAGATTTAGCTTCTTCTAAAAAAATTTGGGTTGAAGATTCTCAAATTAAACCAAATTTTATTACCACCGTACGAGTAGGAATAGACTATGCAGGAGAAATTTGGAAGAATAAACTTTGGAGATTTATAATAACTAGAAACTAACAATACTTATGAAGATATTAACATCAACGCAAATAAAAGAATGTGCAAGTCAATTCATCGAAAGTGAAATGACAACATCCTTAGATTTAATGGAAAAATCAGCTTTAGCTTGTTTTGATTGGCTAAAAAGCAGATACTCGAACGAATATACCTATTACATTTTTTGTGGAAAAGGAAATAATGGAGGAGATGGTTTAGCTTTAGCTAGATTGTTGAATAATGAAAATTATAATGTTGAAGCTTTTATTATACAATCCTCTTCTGACTTTACAGAAGATACTCAGATCAATTTTGATAAATTTCCAAAATCAGTAGATTTTATTGAAGGAGACGATTTTGAAGTTAATGAAGAAAAAGCGATTATTATTGATGCTTTATTTGGTATAGGATTAAATAACAAATTGAAAGGAGAAGCTGAAAAAATAGTTTCAAAATTAAATGAAATCAATGCTATAAAAATTTCAATTGATATACCTTCAGGATTATTTACAGATTCACTTCCCGAAGAAAACCAAACGGTGTTTAGGGCAGATGAAACCTTGACTTTTGAATTTTATAAAAGATCTTTTTTACATCCTGAAGCAGCACAATATGCCGGTAAAATACATGTACTGGATATAGGTTTGGATAAAAAATTCATTGAAAATGAACAAACCGATAATTACCTTATAGAAAATGATTTTTTTGAAAAAAATTATAAAAGAAGAAGTCCGTTCAGTAATAAAGGAACTTTCGGAAAAGCCATTATAATAGGTGGGAGCTATGGAAGAATGGGATCTATTACCTTTTCTACATTGTCAGCCTTACGCGTGGGTACCGGATTAGTATTTACCGGAGCTCCGGAATACGGAAGTTTAGTACTTCAAACCGTTGCTCCCGAAGCTATGTTTTTCTCATGCGGAGATAAATACATAGAAGATATACAAATTCCATTTAAAAATTATACCATAGGTATAGGTCCGGGGCTAGGTACAGAGGTTTTAACAAAAATGGCATTTGAAAAAATGCTGCAAAATGAAAAAAATCCGATGGTTTTGGATGCTGACGCACTCAATATAATTTCAGAAAGCAAAGATTTATTAAATTTAGTTCCTAAAAATTCTATTATCACTCCACACCCTAAAGAATTTGAGCGATTGTTTGGTAAAACTAACTCTACTTTAGAGCAATGCGAACTTGCCAGGAAAAAAGCAAAAGAGCATGAAATTGTTATAGTCATTAAAGGACATAACACAGCAATTTTATTACCGGATGGTCTTTGTTATTACAATGCTACAGGTAATGCCGGAATGGCAAAAGGGGGAAGTGGAGACGTTTTAACAGGTATTATCGCCGGACTATTGGCACAAGGTTATGACTCGAAATTGGCAGCTATTTTAGGGGTTTACATTCATGGTAAAGCAGGGGATTATGCCTCAGAGAAATTTTCTCAAGAAGCTATGACAGCTCAAAGTATTATACAGTGTCTTTCCGATGTTTTCTTGGAATTAAATAAGTAAACACAAATAAACATAATTTTTTAGTAAACATTACCGGCATTACACTTAATACTTAGCGACATAAGAAATCTATTATTCCAATAGTTTTTAATTCCGGTAATGTATTATTAAATAAATAACTTAATCTTCTGAAAAATCTACGATTAATTTTCGGTATTTATCCAATAATCTAGATTTAGAAAGCATTCCGATAAATTGATCATTTTCAACAACCGGTAAATACAATGAATTTGACTTATCGAAAACTCTAAAAATAGTTTCATTATCATCAAGTAAAGAAATACACTCAGACGGCTGGGTTATAAGATCAACAATATGTAAACTTTCATAACGTTCCTTATGGAGCAAAATATTAATAAGATCATCCAAAATGATATATCCTTTAAATTTCTGATCAGAATCTTCAACGATAAAAAACTTTTTACTTGAAGAAGGAATTACCTCATTTATAAACTCAGAAAAAGATAAAGATAAAGAAATTTTAACGAAATTCTTTTCTATAAGATTTTTAATATTCATTCTACGAATAGCCTCTTTGTCTTTATTATGAGTAATCATCTCATTATTTCTTTTTAAATTATAGGTATACACAGAATGTTTATCAAAATGATATTTCACAAGATAAGCAATGGTAGAAGTAATAATTAAAGGAAATAATAAACTATATCCGCCTGTAATTTCAGCAATAAGGAAAATCGAGGTCATGGGAGCATGCATGATACCTGCCATTACACCCGCCATTCCCACTAAAGTAAAATTATGTTCAGAAAGCTTGGTAAAGCTAGTAAGATTAATAATTTTTGTAAAAACAAAACCTAAAATTCCGCCGGTAAAAAGAGCAGGAGCGAATACCCCGCCAATACCCCCGGACGAAGTAGTAAAGCTACTGGCAACCACTTTTATAAACAAAATGCCTACTAAAAAAAGAATAAGAAAATAATCATTTTCTCTCAATATATAAAAGAAAGAATTTTTTGCTATACTTTCCGGGTGAGAACTCATTAAATGTTGCAGCCCGATATACCCTTCACCAAAAAGCGGAGGAAAAATAAAGATAAGGATACCTACTGCTAAACCGCCCAAAATAGCTTTTAAATAGATGCTTTTACTGGTTGAAAATTTCTTCTCAATTAAACGACCGATTTTTATAAAATACAATGAAAAAAAACCACAAATGACACCTAAAATTATATAGTAAGGAATTTTCGATTTATCGAATGGCTCAAAAATCGCAAAATAAAACGATATATTATCACCTAATAAAAAATAAGAAATTAAAGCCCCTGTGGTTGAAGAAATTAAAATAGGTATTAATGACCACATACTTAAATCGATCATAATAACTTCAAGCGAAAAAATAATGGCAGCTATCGGAGCCTTAAAAATACCAGCAATGGCTGCTGAACATCCACAAGCAATGAATAAAGTTCTTAATTTTAAGTTAAGTTTAAATTCCTGGGCTATATTAGAGCCAATGGCTGCTCCTGTATATACAATGGGAGCTTCGGTACCTACAGATCCTCCAAAACCGATGGTTAAACAACTGGCTATAATCGAACTGTATGTATTTTTTTTATCTATTATACTACGTTTCTTGGATATGGCAAATAAGACTTTTTCAACTCCATGACTTATATCCATTTTAACCCAATATTTAATAAAAATAACGGTCAAAATAATACCGATGGTAGGGAAAAAAATAGTCCAATAATTGAAATTAAAATTTTTATTATGATAAATCAGTTCTTCAGTTAAACTAACTAAATTTTTTAAAATTACCGCACTTATTCCTCCAATTATTCCAATTAATGTACTTGCTAAGTAAATAAATGCTTGAGGATTTTGATTCCTGAATTTTCGTATTACGATGTTATATTTTACTCGTAATTTTTTAATTGAATCCCAATAGGACTCAAAATGTTTTTTTATAATAGATTGATTAATTTTCATTTATTTCATCATCAACATCTATTGAGCCAACAGTATTTTTATACAAAGAATAAACCATGGCTTGAGAAAAAGAATACGTGAAAATTATACCTACAACACACAAAAAGATTCCTAAAACTTTACTAACCAAACATGAAATTACTAATAATAAAAATATTTTTCCAAATTTCTTATTTACGATTCTAAAACTATAAGTAATAGCTTGAATTAAGGGGACATCATCAATAATTATTAAAGCTCCGGCTAAAATAAAAGCAGGTGTAAAATAAAGAGAAGGAATAAACAAAAAGAAAGTACTAATGAAATGTAAAATTAGTACAATGAAAGCTAATCCAATAAGTTTAAAAAACTTAGTACCTTGATAGCCACTTATAAACTCTTTAAAACTTGCTTTTTCGTTTCTATCTGTTTGATAAGCACAATAAACAACGCCTGCAGTTAAGGGATATAAAAGAATGCCAATAACTGAAGACAATAAATTTTTTACAATTATTAAAGGATTAGATATATAGTTTTGAACTAATGGGATAATTTTGTTGAACGCTTGAGGATTATTTAATTTATTAATCGCTTTAATAAATTCCAGATCAATTATATTAGTTCCTAGATAGCGACCCAATAAATTATTAATCAAGTTAGTAAAAATATAGGTAAACAAAACACTAAATACTCCATAAAAAATAATATTTTTCCAAGCAGTAAACCCATCCATAATTACTTGATTCATAGATAAATTATAACCGTTCTCCTTTAATTTATCTAATTTACTTTGTAGAGTACTATTCATAAATAATTTATTAGCTTACAAAATTAAACAAATATTACCTATAATATATATATTTAGGCGCATTTCGTAAGGGTAAGCCCGTTAAAAATAAATATCTGAAAAATAAAATATAAAAACCATTGGAAAAGCTAAGTAACTATATTATTACGATATAATTAATAGGATTATATATTTTAAAAAAATATAAATTCATGGATATGTAACATTTAATTTAAAAATATACTAATTAAGTGATTGTCTATAAGTTAATAAATTATTAACCCTATATATTTTTATCATATAAACTCTAGGTGAAAAATAGTATCTATGTTATAAAATAAAAATATTTACTTTTGTATGTCAAAATATTATTAAAACAATGTCACGAGAAAAAAATTTAAGAGAAGCTGCTTTAGAATATCATAGTTCCAAACCAGAAGGTAAAATAGAAGTTATACCTACCAAACCACATTCAACTCAAACAGATTTATCATTAGCCTATTCTCCGGGAGTGGCGGAACCCTGTTTAGAAATACAAAAAAATAGTGCAGATAGTTACAAATACACCTCAAAAGGAAATTTGGTAGCAGTAATTTCCAACGGAACCGCCGTGTTAGGATTGGGAGATATTGGTGCAGATGCCTCTAAACCTGTTATGGAAGGTAAAGGTTTATTATTTAAAATTTTTGCCGGAATCAATGTTTTTGATATTGAAGTAAATGAAAAAGATCCGGACAAATTTATTGAAATAGTTAAATCGTTAGCTCCAACCTTTGGAGGTATTAATTTAGAAGATATAAAAGCTCCTGAAGCTTTTGAAATCGAAAAACGATTAAAAGCGGAATTAAATATTCCGGTAATGCATGATGATCAACATGGAACAGCAATTATATCAGCCGCTGCCTTATTAAATGCATTGGAAATTTCCAAAAAAAATATAGCAGAGGTAAAAATTGTAGTCAGTGGCGCGGGTGCAGCGGCCATTTCTTGTACCCGATTATATAAAGCATTAGGAGCCAGCCCACAAAATATATTAATGTGCGACAGTAAAGGGGTGATTTATAAAGGACGAACCGGATTGAATGAAGAAAAGCTTGAGTTTGCTGTAGATACTCCGGATAGAACTTTGGAAGATGCTATGAAAAACAGCGATGTATTTATTGGATTATCTAAAGGAAACTTGGTTTCTCCTGAAATGCTTTTGTCTATGAATGAAAATCCGATTGTTTTTGCCATGGCTAATCCAACTCCCGAAATTGATTATAATTTGGCGGTTGAAACTAGAAAAGATGTTATTATGGCTACCGGTAGAAGTGATTATCCTAATCAGGTAAACAATGTTTTAGGTTTCCCATATATTTTCAGAGGAGCATTAGATGTTAGAGCAACTGACATAAATCAAGAAATGCAATTAGCTGCAGTAAAAGCCTTAGCTGATTTAGCTAAACAAAACGTCCCTGAGCAGGTGATACAAGCCTACAATGTTAAAAATATGAAGTTTGGAAGAGATTATATCATCCCTAAGCCATTTGATAAGCGATTAATAACTAAAGTTTCAATGGCAGTGGCTAAGGCTGCAATTGATAGCGGGGTAGCACAACACATTATTACTGATTGGAATGCGTATGAAGAAGAATTGTTAGATCGAATGGGAAGTAACGATGAAAAAATTATAAGACAATTTAAGGCAAAGGCTAAAAGTAATCCAAAAAGAATAATTTTCGACAATGCTGAAGAGTACAATGTATTAAAAGCTGCGCAAATCATAGCTGAGGAAAAGATCGCTCAACCAATTTTGTTAGGTAAAAAAGATCTTATTGAAAAAACAAAGCGATACTATAATTTAGAAATTGAGGCAGAAATATTGGATATTGATACGGTTTCGTCTACTCATAAATTTGACAAATATGTAGAGTATCTTTATGATCTAAAGCAAAAAAATGGAAAAGGAATAACCTCTCAACAACAAACTGCTCAATTATTAAATAACAGCGAATATTTAGGAGCCATTGCTGTTGAAATGGGTGAGGCAGATTCATTTTTAACCGGATTTACTAAAGATTATACAGAAGCTTTAAATCAAATTATAAAAGTGGTAGATTATTCTGAATCATCAAATATAAAAGTAGCATCTGCCATGGTTCTTCTTTCTAAAAATGGACCGATATTTATTTCGGACACTTCATTAAGCAGAAATCCTTGCAGTAATGACTTAGATTTAATAGTTCAAATTACAGCCGATTTCGTAAAGAAAATGGGTATTGAACCTAGAATAGCTATGGTATCTAATGAAAATTTTGCTGGAAATTCAGTAGCATCTAAAAGTGCTGATGCAGTAGTTAAGAAACTTAACCAAACAAATCCTGATTTGCTGATTGACGGAGAAATTCAGCCCGAATATGCATTAAATGATCAATTAATCAGTGAATTTCCTTTTAGCAAATTAGGAGGTAAATCGGCAAATATTTTAATATTCCCTGACATAACCTCAGCTAATTTAAGTTCGAGTTTAGCAAAAGGTATTGGGTCTATAAAATCTATTGGTCCGGTTCTATTAGGATTAGATAAATCTATTCAAATAATTACAGAAAATTCTAAGGTAGAAGATATAGTAAATCTGGCAACCCTAGCTGCCCTTGCTGCTCAAGAAAGAAAATAATTAGTATTTCCGTAAAATAAACAAAAATGATAACCCATTTGTCAGGAATTATTTTTGAAATATCCCCTTCCAGTGTAGTTATAGATTGCAATGGAGTGGGGTATTTTGCCACTATAAGTTTACAAACCTATAAAGACATTCAAAACGAAAAAAAAGCCCTAGTATATATTCAAGAAATTATACGGGAAGATTCCCATTCGTTATATGGTTTTTCAACTAAAACCGAGCGATCCTTATTTAATCTTTTAATAAGTGTTAATGGAGTAGGTCCGGCTTCTTCCATTATGATGTTGTCCTCAATGTCTGTATCGGAAATAACCTCGGCTATTTCCGGCGGCAACAACCTGACACTTCAAAAAATTAAAGGAATAGGTGCTAAAACCGCTCAAAGAATAATAGTTGATTTGCGGGATAAAATTTCTATATTTGAAACGTCTGAAATATTAGATTATAATTTAGGCAATAAAAACAAATCTGAAGCGTTAAGTGCATTGGAGGTGTTAGGTATTTCTAAAAAAATTACCGAAAAAATAATTGATAAAATTTTAAAGGATAATCCGGATATCGAAGTAGAAGAGCTTATCAAGGATACTTTAAAAAAACTATAAACGTTGAAAGTGTTAAGGTATATTCGTGACTATTTGCTATTGGCAACCATATTTTGTTTAAGTGGTAGTGTTTTATTTGCTCAAGAAAATGATGATGAACAAGTTTTGCAATTGGATGACCCTGTAAAATATGAGGCGTATTATGATTATAAAAGTGGAAATTACATATTATATCCCAAGCTGGGAGGTGTAGTTGTCGGTACTCCGATAACTATGACAGCCGAGGACTATACTAAATATGTAATGCAACAAAAGTTTGATGAATATTACAAAGAACGTTCACGTTTACAAGATGAAATAGGAAGAGCGAAAAAAGAAGGAAGAGAAGTAGAAAAAAAAGGTTTTATTCCGGGAATTACGGTTAAATCCAAATTATTTGAGCAAATATTCGGAGGTAATAAAATTGAACTAAAACCTTCAGGATTTGCATCCTTTGATTTAGGAATATTGCATCAAAAAATAGACAATCCGCAAATTTTACCACAAAACAGAAAGAACTTTACCATCGATTTAAGGCAAAGAATACAAATGAGTCTTATAGGAAATGTTGGTAATAATGTACATTTAGGGGTAAACTATGATACTCAGGCAGGTTTCAACTTCGAAAATAAATTAAATTTAGCATGGATTCCGGGCTCGGGAAGTGGGGCGAACTTACCCAATGGGACAAGCGGTGGAGAGGATAATATAATTAAGAAAATCGAATTTGGTAATGTAAATATGCCCCTAAGCACCAGTTTAATTACAGGCGCTGAATCACTTTTTGGAATCAAAGGGGAATTTCAATTCGGGAGAACATTTTTGACTACCGTATTTTCAGAACAACAATCCGAAGCACGAAATATAACAGTTCAAGGAGGAGGAGTAATTAATACATTTAAAATTAAAGCAATTGATTACGATGAAAATCAACATTATTTCTTAACGCACTATTTCAGAAACAATTACGATAAAGCTCTGGAGAATTATCCGGTAATTGGTTCAACCATTAATATCACTAAGATGGAAGTGTGGAGAATCGATTTAGGAAACTCAAACCTTCAAGAGCAGCATCCCGTTATAGCATTAAGAGACTTAGGAGAAAGTACCACGGGACAACTTCCCGATAATTCAAATTTAAATTTATATAGTACCATTTCAAATTTATCTGGAATCAGGGACGCTTCCACAGCATACAATAGCGTGAATGGTGTTTCTTTACCGGTTGTACCCACCTCAAGTTCTTCAGCAACTATGAAGAATTATGAAAGTGGAAAAGAATTTGTTGTTCATAAAAGAGTAAAAAAACTTTCTGAATCAGAATATACTTATAATCCACAATTAGGATATATATCATTAAATCAAAAACTAAATAATGATCAACTTTTAGCGGTAGCATTTCAATATACAGATTCTAAAAATCCGGGCAAAATATATAAAGTTGGGGAATTTTCCAATGAAGTTACCGGAGTATTGATCTTAAAATTGCTAAAACCTAATCAAATCGTCTCTCCCGAATCACCTATGTGGGATTTAATGATGAAAAACATCTATTCAATGGATGCATCTCAAATTTCTCCTGATGGTTTTATGGTTAATGTTATGTACCAAGACGCCTCTCAAGGGAAAATCAATTATTTACCGGATCCCAATGTAAGAAATTTACAGTTATTGCAATTATTAAATTGGGACAGGTTAAATCAAAATAACGATGCTACCGGTACAGGTAAAGGAGATGGTATATTTGACTTTGTAGAAGGAATTACCATAAACTCAGAGAAAGGTAAATTGATATTTACTAAAGTAGAACCATTCGGGGAATTCTTAAAAAGTAAACCAGTAGACGAAAAATTTATATTTGAAAATTTATACAAAAATCTAAAAGGAGGTAATATAGTCACATCAGATCCTCTAGCTAATCGATACACCATTGAAGGTAGATTCAAAGGAAGTATAGGTAACGGCATATCCCTGGGAGCATTTAACGTTCCGAGAGGGTCAGTTAAAGTTACGGCAAATGGTCAAACATTAAATGAAGGAATTGATTATGTAGTGGACTACCAAATGGGAATGGTAACCATTATTAATGAAACCTACAAAAATTCAGGTGTTCCAATCAATATAAGCCTGGAGAATCAATTTGCATTCAATATGCAGAAAAAAAGGTTCATGGGATTAAATGTGGAACATAAATTCAGTGATGAATTTATAGTGGGAGCGACCTTTCTTAATTATAAAGAAAGACCGTTAACGCAAAAAGTACAATTTGGTTCTGAACCGGTTAATAATTCAATGATCGGATTTAATATGATGCTGAATAAAGAATTTCCTTTTTTAACAAAGCTTACCAACTGGATTCCGGGAATTAAAACGGAAGCAGAATCCAATGTAAGTTTTAAAGTAGAAGGAGCAGCTTTATTACCGGGTGAAAATAAAACAATAAATGATAACTCTTACATTGATGATTTTGAAACAACTGCATCAAAAATAAGTCTTAAAGAACCCGGCTATTGGGGAATCGCAAGTAAACCCGAAAAAGGTGGATTTGGTAATACTTATATGAATGATATAAGAAATGGCGATGGAAGGGCATTGATTAGTTGGTATAATATTGACCCTAGATTTTTTGGAATTGGTGGAGGTCAACCGGCGGGTATAGATAATAATGCATTATCCTTACACTTACAACGAAGAGTTAAATATCAAGAAATATTCACGGATAGAGATTACATTGCCGGAGAACAATTATACATGAATACGTTTGATGTATCTTTTTATCCCAAAGAAAGAGGGCCGTATAATTTTAATACACGTAATGAAGATCCTGAATCAGAACGATGGGGAGGTTTAATGAGACCCATATCGGTAACAAATTTTGCTGAAGCGAATATAGAATATCTTGAATTTTGGATGATGGACCCGTATGCTGACAGTAAAACACCGGGATCTAATCCGTTAGGAAATAAGCCTGAACTAATTCTTCAGTTAGGAAATGTGTCTGAAGATGTGTTAAAGGACGGCTTTATGCAATATGAAAATGGTATCACTGACGATATAAGTCAAATGACAACCACTAATATTGGGAAACAACCTAAAAATTATCCGTTAGTATATGCTTTTGATACAGAAGGAGAAGCCAGGAGAAAACAAGACGTTGGATATGACGGATTAACAAGTTTTGAAGAAGCAGATTACTATAAAAATAAAGGATACGATATAGGCAGTAACGCCAATTATGTAAATCCTATAACGGGTGAAGTTGACCCGTCTGCAGATGATTACGTATTTTATTTACATGGCGCCTGGGATTCATCTAATGAAAAAAATTCAATCATAGGAAGATATAAATATTACAGGAATTTAGAAGGCAACTCACCTTCAAATTCTATGGACGCTTCTTCAGCATCTCCGGATACAGAAGACTTGAATAAAGATTTTAACTTAGATGAAACAGAAAATTATACACAATATCGTCTTTCTTTACTAGATTCCGATTTAAGAAATAATCAAAATCCATTGGTTGTTGATAAAAAAGAGGTTGAAGTATCACTACCCAACGGAAAAAAAGGAAATACAACTTGGTATTTGGTTCGAATTCCCGTGAGTGCATATGAATTTGGTTCCGCTGAAATTTTAAACAACGTACGATATATACGTATGTTAATGAAAGGATTTTCCAATACTGCAACGTTACGTTTTGCAACTCTAGATTTAGTTAGAAGTGATTGGAGAAAATACGAAAAAAATATTTCCTCAGTTAGTGGAGAAAGCAAACAAGATACAGACGAAGGAAATGCAACCCTATTACCGGTATCAAATGTCATCATCAGCGCTGTTAACTTAGAAGAAAATTCTACATCGCGACCACCATATGTATTGCCTCCGGGAATAAGCAGAGAAATTTTAGGTAATACTACCGGAACGCAAATGCAAAATGAATCCTCATTAAAGTTAGAAATAAAAGATTTAAAAAATTCAGAACCTAGAGGTATTTATAAAAATATTGCATTAGACATGAGACGTTACAAAACATTAAAAATGTTTGTACACGCTGAAAATATGCAAGATGCCTCAAGTAATATTGTAGATAAAGAAGCTAAGTTTTTCATCCGTATCGGTAGTGATTTGTCAGATAATTACTATGAATATGAATTCCCATTAAAATACACTCCGAATACTGCTACGTCTGCTATTGATATATGGCCGATTGAAAATACGATTGAATTAAAATTAAAAGATTTAGTAGCTGCAAAAAATGAAAAAGATAAGAATAACTTATATAATAGTACTGTTCGATATCGTAGTTATGTAACTGGTAGTGATGATAAAATCATCTATGTTAAAGGTAGACCTTCCATAGGAAATGTTAATTCCATAATGATGGGGGTACGAAATACTTCCAGCATAGACAAGCATGTAGTTTTATGGCTGGATGAACTTCGTTTATCTGATATTGATAACGAAGGAGGATATGCAGCCAATGCAAGTATTAATTTTAATTTGGCTGATTTTGCTCAAGTATCCGCATCCGGAACGTATCAATCGGTTGGTTTTGGAGCAATCGATAGTAAACCGAGTGAAAGAAGCCAAGACGAAACCAAACAATATATGGTAAGTGCTGCCGTAAATGTAGATAGAGTTCTTCCGGATAAATGGGGAATGAAAATACCGGTTAGCATTAGTATGTCTGAAACATTTATAGATCCAAAATATAATCCGTTGGATAATGATGTGAAGTTAAAAAATGATCCAAGAAAAAATGAACTTAAAAAAGTGGTGAGAAGCTATTCCTCACAAAAAAATATTTCTATTTCGAATTTAAGAAAAGACAGAACCACCGGTAAAACACCTAGATTTTATGATGTAGAAAACTTATCGGCTTCTTTTTCTTATTCCACGGATTATTTTAGAGATATATATACAACTTATAACATATACCAAAATTTACAAGCCTATATTGATTATAACTTCTCGCCTAAAGGTGTTTATTATCAACCATTTAAAAAAATGAGAGCGGTGCAAGATACCAGCCGATTTGCTAAATATTTAAAATGGTTAAAAGAAGTTAACTTTAATCCGGTTCCTTCTCGTTTATCTTTTAAAGCTGATATTGCGAGAACCTATAATGAATTCCAATACAGAGATATCAATGCTTATCTCAATAATAATCCTAACAGTTATACTCCTATTTTTGCCAATAATTTCTTGTTCGGTTGGCAATACAATATAGGATTTAATCTAACACGTTCGCTTAAATTAGATTTCTCTTCAGGAACAAGAACCATATTAGATGATATAGGAAACGGAGTACCGGATGACGGAATGATCTGGAATGGATTGTTTACTGCAGGAAGACCTATCAATTTTAATCAAAGATTCCAATTAAATTATAGAGTACCTATACATTTACTTCCTTATTTAGATTTCACGTCTATAGAAGTTGGATATACAGGTCAATACGATTGGCAGGCCGGTTCTAATTTCCAAACTTCATACGATCCTGCAAATGCCGATCCAAGAAAAAGAAGTTTGGGAAATACTGCACAAAATGCTCAAACTATAACAGTCATAGGAAATGTTGATTTCAGTAAATTCTATAATTATTTTTCAAACTATAAAAAATTTGAAGAAAAAAAACGTAAGAGACAAAGAGAAATAGATTCTTTAAATAGGGCTTATGAAACAAATTTTGCCTTAAAAAAACCTAAATCCTTTAAAAAATATACTATTAAAAATAAGTATAAGGCTACGGATTATTTATGGATGATTGCAAGTAGTTTTAAAAGAGGTCAAATTCAGGTAAACGAAAATAAAGGAACAATTTTGCCGGGATTCTTGCCTGAACCAAGTTTTTTTGGAGTTGGTAGATATGCCGGTTCAACAAGTGGTCCTACATTCGGATTTTTATTTGGTTCTCAATTCGATTTAAGGAATAAAGCAGTAACAGAAGGTTGGGTTTCGTTAAATGAATATATGACCAGTCCATATGTGAAAACAAATAATTCGCAATTGTCAGCTACCCTTCAATTAGAACCGATTAACCATTTACAAATTGATTTAAATATCATGCGTAATCATCAAAAGACATTATCTCATTCAGGGTTTAATTCTATAGATCCATTGACAGGACAAATTGCTAATACATTCGTCAATCGATCTGCAATGTTCAGTTCTTCAATTATATCTTTTGCGACTGCATTCAAATCAGGAGATTATGTATATAATAAAATGATTAGCAACTCAATGATTTTATCACAAAGAGTGGCTGCAAAACAAGGGCAACCTTTAATCGATACCAATAATGACGGATATGTAGATGGTTATGGGTTAACCAATTCAGAAGTTTTATTACCTTCATTTGTATCTGCATTTTCAGGAAGAAGTGCAGGAAGTCAAAAGTTAGGTTATAAACGCAGTATGCCGGTTCCAAACTGGAAAATTACCTATGGAGGATTAAAAAACATTCCATTTATTAATTATTGGTTCAAAGAATTTAGAATTAATCATAGTTATATTTCAAACTATACCGTTAATGGGGTACAAACCAATCCCGATTATTATTTAGCACAAAACGATTCGACAGCACCTGAACGAGATTTAAACGGGAACAGATACAACTATTACACCTACGGAACAGTAGTCATGTCTGAAGGGTTCAGTCCACTTGCAGGAGTAGATGTCACTATGAGAAATAATATCCAAATTAGAATAGCTTACAATAAAGATAGAATCTATTCTTTAGGATTAACAAATTACACCCTACAAGAAGATTATGGCAATGAAGTAGTTTTCGGTCTGGGATATATTGTAAAAGATGTTAAGTTAAAATTGCGTTATCGAGGAGCTACTAAACCGGTAACGGGCGATTTAAATATTAGAGGAGACGTTTCAATTAGAGATAACAAAACCACCATTAGACGATTGGTAGAGTTAGATTCTCAAGTAACGGGTGGACAAAATTTAGTTTCATTGAAATTTTCAACAGATTATAACTTTACTAAGAATTTTAATCTTAAATTCTTCTATGAGCAAATGATTACTAAATACAAGGTTTCAACTGCATATCCGCTTTCAACGATAAGAGCGGGATTAAGTGCTACATTTACTTTTGGAAATTAATTATATAGGTAAAGATAAAATATTGATATGAAGACTCCATCGGATTTACTTTATAGTTCTAAACATATTTGGATAAAAATTGAAGGTAACACAGCACTTATCGGTATAACTGATTACGCACAACAACAATTGGGAGATATTATTTATATAGATGTAAATAGCATCGGTAATCAACTAAAGTTAGATGAAATTTTTGGAACTGTGGAAGCTATAAAGACCGTATCAGACCTTTTAATGCCTCTTGATGGAAAAGTGCTTGAAATGAATCTTGAGCTTGAAAATTTGCCGACATTAGTAAACACCGATCCTTATGGAAAAGGTTGGATTATAAAAGTTCAAATACAAAATAATACTTTACTAGATCAACTATTGAATGCTGAAGACTATAAAAAACTGCTTACTTAAACAGTATAAAAAAGTACGTATTATACTTTTCTTATATTTTGGGATATTGACATGGTTATTATTACGAGCCCCCCAAGGAAATAAAAATTTATTAAACTATTTTCCTCATTTCAGTGATAAGTTAATCCATACCCTAACATTTTTAGGATTAGCTTTTTTAGCTAAAATTTCATTTCCTAAAAAAAATCAATTGCTAATAATAGGAATAGGTACTCTCTATGGAATTTTGATTGAATTTTTACAAGAATATATGAAATTGGGAAGAACCTTTGAATATTCTGATATGGTGGCGGATTTTATAGGTTGTATAATTGGTTATTATATGGCAAAAAAAATGATTGAAATATTATAAGCTATTTTTTTACTTGAAATCAATGATTATTCGAAAATATAATTTCAATTAAAGTTAAAATTTCATTAATCAAAAGAAATTTTAGAAATTTAAAAATACACCCGTTCGCAACATATCGCAGATTTACTTCTAAATTAGATAAAATAAAAATATTTTGCATTTAAATTTTATAATAAAATACTCTTAAAATTTAAGATAAGTGTAAAAACTAAGTATGAAAAGCATTTTTTTATTCTTATAAAAAATAAAAAATAAAATTAGAGTTTATTGATAAAATTGTGTAAATTAGCACGTTGAGATTGTTATTATACTTCCTTCTACTTTTTAATTTGAATAGCTAGTTTTTAGTCTGATTTCTTCTCAATTAATTTTTTACCAATTTTTTAAAATTTTTATATGAACATTTTTATTTCAAACCTGAATTACAGGTTGACCAACGAAGATTTACATGACTTATTTTCAGAGTACGGAGAAGTTGAATCAGCAAAAATAATACAAGATCGTGAAACCGGAAGATCCAGAGGTTTTGGATTTGTTGAAATGGCAGATGCAGAAGCTAAAACGGCAATTCAGGAATTAAATCAAAAAGAATTTGACGGTAAAGTTATTAATGTCTCAGAAGCTAGACCAAGAGATGAAAAACCAAGAAATAACTTTAGAAGAAGTTATTAATTATGGGTTTACTAATTAATAAGTAAAATAAAAAACGACTGAATAGAATTCAGTCGTTTTTTGTTTACAGGTCAATGTAAATAATTTTTATAATTTAAAATCAAATCCCAAATAAAACATTGAAGATACAATAGGAGCATAAATTAAAGAAGTATCGAAATAAGAACCAAAAGGGTTTTCCGGATTTATAATAGGATTTTTTTGTTTATAGCCTCCCAAATTTTCCACTCCTAGATAAGATCTAAACTTATCTGTAAAATATCTGGATAGTTGAGCATTCATTAAAGTATAATTAGGCGAAAACGATTTTCGCTGATATTCTATCGGATTTTTAGAGGTGTCCGGAAGTCTTTGTTTTCCTATATATTGCAATGTAAAGTCCAATGCCCATTTACTTTTGTTTTCAGTTTCTAGAGTAGAATATGATATAGAAAATAAGCCTCTGTTTTTAGAAGTAAAGGGAACTTGTCGCCTGCCATCCAAATAATCGGCTTTAATATCATACCATTTATAAGCAAAATGCAATTCCAGATTGGAAATAGGAATAATATCCCATACTGCCTGAAAAGTATTTGAAAAAGATTTTCCATCTAAATTATAAAACCAAAGCGCTTGAGACGATCGATCCAAGTCTATAAGAACTTGTTTTTTAAAATCCGTTCGGTAAAAATCGATCGTAAACGTATTCTTGATAGCTCCAATTTTAAAATCCTGAATTATACTACCTCCATAGTTCCATGCAATTTCATGTTTTAAACCATAAATATCGCCATGGTTTGATTGAATATGTACCTTACGAGACGAAGCAAAATACTGCATATTTTCAGAAAATATATTGGCTGTTCTCATGCCTTTTCCCGCAGCTAATCGAAGGGTTGTTTTAGGCAAGAAAGAATATTTAATATTAATTCTTGGTAACACTTGGTTTCCCGCCAAATTGTGAAAATCAGTTCTGGCGCCCAATACTAAAGTTACATTTTTAATTGCAGTAGTAGTATATTCGGCAAAAATCCCGGGTACATTTTCAGTTCTTTTATAATTGGAATTTTCAAAATCCTCATTGAAAGCATCATGAAGATAACTTGCACCTAAGGTATATTTGTGATTCGTGTTACCAATGATACTCTCAAATAATAAATTGGTAAAAAATGAATTTTCATTACCATTATATACCCTTTGACCGAAATAACTATCAATAGTATGATGAATAAATTTAGTTTGTAAACCTATGCTTTGATAAGGTTTAGTAAGAAAGACAAATCCGGTTTTATTCCAGATTTCAAAATGTGTATTTTCAATACCTAGTCCATAATGATTTTGAGTCAAACGGTCTGTTGATTCTCTGAATTTTTTTTGACCTCCGATTTGTTTATCATAAAGCGCCTGAATACCTATTTGAGAACCCCATCCGTTTTTTTTAATACCGTCATAATGGATGATATCCATTACATTTAGTTGTTTGGAAAGAGGACTATCAAGATATCCGTCATGATTCATATCTTCTTTAGCAAACCTTCCGCTCAAATGAGTTAATGTGGTATTACTCCAATTATTGGAAATAGAAGATGCATTGACAACATTAAATTCCAAACGAGCATTTTGATTTGCAAAAAAATTGATAGTGGTAAAATTTTTATCTTTATACTTCATCAATTCAGTATTTATTTGACCGGTTATAGCCTCGTAGCCATTAGTAACAGTGCTGCCTCCTTTGGTAAGTTGAATACTGTTTATCCATGTGCCGGGTATAAAATTTATTCCACTGGCGGTGGACAATCCTCTTACCTCCGGCATATTATCAACGGTTAAGGAAGTATATTTTTGATCTAATCCTAACATTTTAATCTGTTTTGAACCCGTTACTGCATTGGTTGTAGAAATATCCACAGTAGGATTTGTTTCAAAACTTTCAGCCAAATTACAACAGGCGGCTTTCAACAATTCCGTTTTATTAATTGTATAGGTAAGAGCAGCAGAATTGGCTTTTATACTTACCGCCTTGGCTCTTTGTCGGACAACAACCTCATCCAATACTTTCTCTGAAGAAGAAGGTTTGGGTTCTAAAAAAATATCTAGGGGATGATCAACATCATCAATTTTAATTTCTTGAGAAATAAAGCCGTCCTTTGCAGCTTCAATAGTATAGAGACCGTCGTGGTACATCAGCTCAAAATTGCCTAAGCTGTCAGTAACAGTTTTCATGATCGGGTGTTCTTTCCAATTTACATCAGCTCCCCGAACGGGTATATTTTCTCCATTTTCCAAAGTAGTTAGTATACGACCTTTTAATGTTTTATGCTGGGCTACAGCCAATAGACCGTAAACGAGCAAAAACATACTTATATATTTTTTCATTTTTTGTTATTTAGTTATAAAAAATTGATTTTTAAACCGGCATTACTGAATGTTGATTATATACAATAATGCATCTTATCCTATCTTATATAAAATAGAATAAACTGAACCATGAAAAAATATACGTTATCCGTAGTAGGTATAACGACAATAAAATTTATATAATTGATAAACAGGGGGAGGAGGGTTACAATAAAGTTGTGCTATACCCTCTTGTTGAGAAGATGCCCAATTAAATAGATTCCAATTTACATTGGGAATAATTCCCAGAACTGTAAAAATTAAATGTTGAAAATTGGAATCAAATGAAAAAAAGCTATTTTCGTTCGATTTTATTAGGACGTCCTTACAGCAAAAATCTCTTTCAAAAGAAGGATAATCCTTTTTCTCAGAATGTTTTAATTCGTTGGAAAATTTTTTGAAATTAATGGTATAGCCAATATTTTCTCCGTGACACCAATTTTGGTATATGAAGAGATTAAGATTTGCAAATAAAACCAAGCAAATCAAAAGTATAGACTGAATTAATTTCATCAAGTAAAGATAAAAAAATTATTTGGATTGGCCGGTTGAAATTAATTGCATGATATAAAAATCAATGATACTAATGCTTAAAATGACGTATTCCCGTAAATATCATAGGAATATTGTATTCATTACAAGCCTCAATGCTTTCTTTATCACGTATGGAACCTCCGGGCTGAATAATAGCAGTTATACCATTCTTTGCGGCGGTATCTACTACATCTCGAAAGGGAAAGAATGCATCAGAAGCCAAAACCAAATGATCGGTTCTTTTTTCTTTGGCACGTTCAATTGCTTCTTGAGCCGCCCATATTCTATTAGTTTGTCCCGAACCAATACCCAGGGCTTGGAAATCAGAAGCAACCACAATAGCATTGGATTTGGCATGTTTAACTATTTTTTGAGCAAAAATTAAATCTTCCAATTGTTTTTTGTCAGGAGCTGAATTTGTTACTTGAGTAAAATCAGTAGCTGCAGCATGATCCACGTCCTGAACTAATAAACCGCCGTCGACCTTAACGAATTCAATTGAATCCGATACAGGGTTGTTTACTTTTATAACGCGCAAACTTTTTTTAGAAGATAATACTTGTAAAGCTTCACCCGTAAATGATGGAGCAATAACTATTTCTAAAAAAACGGTTACCAATAAACGAGCTGTTTCCTCATCAACAGTTCGATTAAAAGCGATGATCCCTCCAAAAATTGAAATTGGATCACATTCAAATGCTTTTTGATAAGCTTCAACTATAGTATTTCCCAGAGCTACTCCACAGGGAGTAGAATGTTTTACCGCACAACAGGAAATTTCTGAAAATTCATTAACAACCTTATACGCCATATCCATATCTCGGAAATTATTAAATGAAAGTTCTTTGCCTTGTAATTGTTCAAAGTCCTTCATAGCTCCGTTTTTGGTTTTATCTATATAAAAGGCTGCTTTTTGATGCGGATTTTCTCCATACCTTAGATTTTCAACTTTTTCAAAAGAAGTGTTCAAATACTGTGGATAATCATCCTGCAAAAGATATCCGGATATGGCTGCATCATAAGAAGATGTCAGGTTAAACACTTTACCGGCCAATTTTTTTCGTGTAGTTAAAGAAGTATCTCCATCTTTTTTTAACTCTTCTATTACTAAACTATAATCTTCAATTTGAGATATAACCGTTACAGAGTGAAAATTTTTTGCAGCTGATCGTAGCATAGTAGGTCCACCTATATCAATAAATTCTATCATTTCCTGCTCTGATAATCCTTTATTTAGTTTATCGAAAAACGGATATAAGTTCACAATAACCAGATCTATAGTTTTTATTTTAAGATCATGAATGGATTGTAAATGTTCTTCTTTTGTTCTGGAAGCCAGTATCCCTCCATGAATAGATGGATGTAACGTTTTAACTCTTCCATCCAATATTTCAGGAAAACCGGTATATTCACTAACTTCGGTGACATTAAGGCCGTTGGATATTAGATGCTTATAAGTTCCACCGGTTGAAATAATTTCATACCCTTGAGATTGTAAAAAAATTGAAAAATCAATTATATTGGTTTTGTCTGAAACACTTATTAAAGCTCTTTTCATTACTATGATTTTACATTTATTCGGTAATTAAATAAAAGGCTTTTCCTTTTACATCATCATCAACAGATTGAGGGATATCCTGATATTCTTCCCAGTAAATATTTTTAAGTTTAACTCCGTTTTCTTTAGCATATTTATCTAAAATGTAACGGGTTTTAAAAAGGGTATGAACGTTTTCATTTATAGGGGTAGTGATAGCTTTTCCGGCAGGTACAGTTATCAAGCTCATAGCAGAATTAGGAGGGTTTATATTGGATTCCACGGGATAACCTGTATAGAAAATGGTACTTTTAGCCAATGTGTCAAAAGTACTATAATAAACAATAGGATTATCAATATCTTTATAAGAATATTTTAAACTATCTGTTAAATAATTTGATATTTCATGTAAAGATTTATACATAGCTTTATAAACATCCTCAGCATTTGTGGAAGTTTCATTTTTAATGGCTAACAATTGAATCCCTTTGAAATCAATATATTCAGCATCACCTTCGTGGAGTTGTTTATTCGATCGCCCATTCTGCAACAATATAGAAAGTTTATCAAGACTTTTATTTAAGCTTTCCTCCAATTTTTGAGAATATAAATAAGCAAAAATGCGAGTAAAATAAGTAAAATTTTCTGTTGTGAGGTGGATGGTTACATTGGTTACTCCTCCGTTTGATTGAAAATCTATATCCTCGATACAAACTACACCGTTTTCAACAAAAATTATTTGAGATTTTATGGTGTTATTTATTTTACTTTTTAAAATTTTATATTCTCCTTTACCTATGGAATGGTCCTTAGCATTATTCCAAGTTAAACTGCTTCCTGTACCTTTATAAGGGGCAAAATAATTAATCCGTGTATTTACAGAATCTTCATTAATTAACAAGCCCCAAGAAGCGTAATTTTCAAGATCATTAAATTCCGCAAAGACTTCACTGATTGGATTGTTAAATTCTTTAGTAGTTGTAATTTCTATTTTTTTTGGAAGAAAAGATGGCATTATGCATCCGGCAACAATTATCAAAAAAACTAAAAAAAGAAAAATATTAACAATCTTTTTCATGTAAATAAGAAGTTATTAGACGTAAATAATGAATTTAGTGTGAAAACACAAAGCTACAAAAAACATATATACAGACTTATAAAAAGACTATTAATTTTAAAAAGTAAGGACACTGAACTATGCAATGTCCTTACTTTAAATATTTTAAATTATTACAATTATTTATCAGTACTAGGATTGCTTTCAGGAGCTAAAACAACACCTTCTATTCTTACCGGTAAATTGGGTTTTTTCTCATCATTAGAAGATATGGTAATGGTTCTGCTGAATCTTCCTACATTAGAAGTATTGTAGGTTACCGTAATTTCTCCTTTTTTTCCCGGAGCGATAGGTTCTGTAGTCCATTGAGGTACAGTACATCCGCAAGAAGTGTTTATATTGGAAATAATTAACGGTTTATCTCCCACATTTTGAATTTTTATAATTCTTTTACCATTAGATCCTTTGTTTACATTCCCATAATCCACCGTATTATTTTCATAATTGGTAATTTTAATTTCCTGAGCATTGCTGAAAATGTATGCTCCCAATAGGAATGCCGAACTTAAAACGAACTTTTTCATGTTTGATATATATTTAACTATTTTTTTAACTATTGAACTTCCCCTTTAATTTTTAAAAGTTTTCTTGAAATTTTAGGATCATTACTGAATACCTCAATTGATTTGGAAAATTTACCAAGATTCTTTGTATTATACTTAACGTTTATCTCACCTGATTTACCCGGTAAAATAGGAGTTCTGGTCCATGAAGGTACAGAACAATCACATGATGATTTAACGTTGGAAATAATCAAAGGTTTGTCACCTGTATTGGTAAATTTGAAAATTTGATTACCGTCAGAATTTTTTTTAATTATTCCATAATCTATTTGATCTTGACTGAATGTTATAGATTGAGCGGAAATGAAACTTCCTAAAAATAGGAGAAAAACTAATATAGCAGTTTTTTTCATACTTGTAAAGATATAAAATTTTAAATTCACTTTAGCTTAATTTTATTTTCAAAAATAATACCATCTAATAATATAATTGGTAATAAAAATGAATTTTTTGAAATCATAAACAGAAGGTCTTATCTAAATTTAGCTCTTTCATAGGGTAGGGGCCATAAAGTGTCTATTTCTAAAATATGGGCGGCTTCTAAAGCAAAGTATGGATTACGTAACAGCTCTCTACCCAGGAAAATTAAATCAGCTTCGTTATTTTCGAGTATTTCTTCTGCTTGAACAGCTTGGGTTATCAATCCAACCGTTCCGGTTATTATGGCAGAATTATTTTTTATTTTATTGGCAAAAGGCACTTGGTAATTAGGTTTATTGGGTATTTTAGCATGGGGAGTTAAACCACCGGATGAGACATCTAAAACCTCTACACCTAAATTTTTTACTATTTCGGCCAATTCTACAGATTCATCAACACTCCAACCGCCTTCTATCCAATCGGTGGCAGAAATTCTAACCCATAGAGAAATTTTTTTAGGAAGTATCTGTTTAATTGCTTCTATAATTCTAACCAACAATCGAATTCTATTTTGAAAATTACCTCCGTAATCATCTTTTCTTACATTACTAAGAGGAGATAAAAATTCATGAATAAGATATCCATGAGCAGCGTGTATTTCAATAATATCATAACCTGCTTTCACAGCTCTTTCTGCACCTTCTTTAAAATCATTGATAATGATATTTATTTCATCAATAGAAAGTTCCCTTGGTTTTTGGGAATTGCCGTCGAAAGGAACAGGAGAAGGCGCCACAATAGCCCATTTTTTATATCCTTCATCCAGTTTTTCATTGGGAAGCCAAGGAATAGGAGTACTAGCTTTTCGTCCTGCATGAGCTAATTGGATACCCGCTAAACAGTTATTATCGTGAATTGATTGCACAATTTCACTTAATTTAAGAATATGTTCGTCTTTCCAGATACCCAAATCTTTATAAGTAATTCTACCTTGAGGAGAAACGGCAGAGGCCTCTTGAATAATTGCCGCAACTCCTCCCACCGCACGGGTTCCATAATGTATTAAGTGCCAATTATTGGCAAAACCATCATGAGCAGAATATTGACACATGGGAGACATTATGATCCTGTTTTTTAGCGTGTTACCCTCTAAAGGTAAGGGTTTAAATAATTTTGACATACTATTTTTAGGTTTTTATTGTTTTTTTAGATAATATATAATAACTATGATGTTGTTTTTAAAACATATACAAATCAAAGTTAATAACTTTACAATGGATACCCCAATTAAAAATAAATTATATTAAAAAATATTATATTTTTGTAATTATAATATTTATAAAAGTATGATAGGATATATCAGAAATTCCTTGACATTAGTGTTAGCTTTTAGCATATCTTTAAGACTCTGTTCTCAATCACTATCATTTTCTGAATCTCAGATTATTATGTATAAAGAAAATAATCTGATTAAAGCAGCCGAGAAGCAAGAAGAAGCCTATCAATTTGACTTAAAATCTTACAAAGGATTACGTTTTCCTCAATTAGACATTTTTGGAGCCGGTATATACCGAGATAAAAAAATTGGAACCAATTTAAATGGTGCCAGATCAGAAGTTGCAGATGCTTTAAATATTTCAGATCCTGAAGAATTAGGAAATTGGGATGTAAATCTTCTCAAAAGAGATATAGCCTTAGGAGGACTTAAATTTACTTGGCCATTGTTCACAGGAGGAAAAATTAATGCCGCTATTGAAGCTTCAAAATTAAAGGCAGAAATAGGTAATAAAGAGTTAGTAAGTACTAAAAATAAGCTGATTTCGGAATTAGCCGAAAGATATTTTCAAGTTAAACTAGCTGAAGATGCAGTTTTAGTAAGAAAACAAGTGTTGGACGGAATGAATCAACATTTATATAATGCAACTAAAATGGAACAACAAGGGTTGATAGCACCTGTTGAAAAACTTCAAGCAGATGTTGCCGTATCAGAAGCTAATCGACAATATCTTGCCGCTCAAAAAGATGCTGAATTGGCAAGAGTAGCCTTGGCAAATACCTTAGGTATAGATCAAGTTAATGAAGAATTAACAACTCCATTTTTTATTGTTCCTTATTTACATCCGTTAGATTATTACCAGGATTTCGCCGTTGAAAATTATCCGGAATTACAAAAGCTTAAACTTCAAGTTGAATTAACCGAACAATCAATTAAATCCAAAAAATCAACCTATTACCCAACCATATCAGCCTTAGGAAATTCAATTTTAATTCATAATAACCCGATAGGAGGTATGAAAAAAAATAGAAAACCCTGGTCTTTGGGTGTAGGAATGACCTATACTATTTTTAATGGTCTGCAATACAAAAATGAAATAAAATCAGCAAAAGCAACTAAAGAAAGTGTGTTATATTCTCAAGATAAAGCTAAAAAAGACATTCGGACTCTGATTGAAAAAATATTTCAAGACATACAAAAACAAGAAGAACAAATACAAAACTTAGATGTTCAAATAGTTCAAGCAGAAGAATTACTTCGAGTGAGAGTAAAAGGATTTTCAGAAGGGGTTCAAACCTCAACAGATGTGGTCGATGCTGAAGTTAATTTATCGGGTATAAAGCTGCAAAAAATACAAGCCAGTTATAATTATGTGGTCGATTTAGCATCTTTATTAGAATATAGCGGATTAAGTCAAGATTTTATAAAATATACGAATCAATAATCATTTTATATGAAAAGTAAACTTATAAGTTCCATCATAAGTATCATAATAATTGTAGCCATAATAGGCCTTTCTATATGGTTTATGAATAAGCCGACTCAAGTAACCATTCAAGGTCAAGTAGATGCTACTCAAATTAATGTATCACCTAAAATTGCAGGAAGACTCGAACAGGTACTAATCAAGGAAGGAGACATGGTAAAAGAAGGTGATTTGTTGGCTGTCTTAAGTACACCGGAGTTAGATGCTAAATTAGTACAAGCAGAATCTGCAAAAGCTGCAGCAGAAGCACAAGATAAAAAAGCCAAAAAAGGAACTCGAACAGAACAAATACAAGGGGCTTACAATCAATGGCAACAAGCTAAAGCATCAGCAGAGCTGGCAGATAAGACTTATGAAAGAATGCAGAATTTATATAACGATAAAGTAATATCTGCGCAAAAAAGAGATGAAGCGTACACTCAAAGTAAGGCTTCCAGAGAATTAGAGAAAGCAGCCTATGCAAATTATAAAATGGCAATAAATGGGTCAAGAAGTGAGGATAAAGAAGCAGCATCTGCACAAGTTAATCAGGCACAAGGAGCAATAGAAGAGGTATTAGCTTATAAAAAAGAAGCTAAAGTACTTTCACCTTCAAATGCCGAAGTATTAAAAATAATTCCGAATAGAGGAGAGGTTGTGAGTGCGGGATATCCAATTGTAAATCTGGTTGATTTAAATGATGTTTGGGTGGTGTTTAACATCAAAGAGAATTTAATGTCAAGTTTTAAAAAAGGTTCCACTTTCGAAGCACAAATTCCCGCGTTAAACAATAAAAAAATTAAATTACAAGTTCGTTATATTGCAGCTCAAGGAGACTTTGCTACATGGAGTGCTACCAAAACTCAAGGCGATTTTGATATGAAAACCTTTGAGATTAAAGCATATCCCATGGAAAAAGTGGAGGGCTTAAGACCCGGTATGAGTGCATTAGTTGATGAAAAATCATTGAAAAAAGATTAATGCAAAAAGGCTTTTTTTCCATATTTTTAAATGAGGTTCAAAGGCTTTTGACCAGTCCAAGATTAATGTTTTTGGCTGTAATTTTGCCTTGTGGATTGTTTTTATATTATGCTAGTCTTTTGCAGGAAGGAGTACCTCGAAAATTTCCCGTTGTTTTATTAGATCAAGACAAATCGAATACATCCAGAGAATTGGGAAGGATGCTGAATGCAACATCTTCTATGGATATCGTAGCTGAAGTGGAGAATCAACAAGATGGGGAGAAAATGATACGAACGGATAAGGCTTTTGCCTTAATAATTATTCCGGCAAATTTTGAAAATGATATTTATAGAAATATCGATACTCAGGTAGCTTGTTATTACAATAATAACTATCTCTTAGCCGGAGGATTGATTAATAAGGCCTTTCAATCAACGGTGGGATCTTTTGCTGCCGGAGCTCACATCAGCGGTTTAACACAAAAAGGACTTACTCAACAACAAGCTTTAGCAGCTACATCTCCCATAAATTCAAAACAACATATACTGTTTAATCCCTACACAAACTATTCCTATTATCTTACTATTGCTTTAATGCCTATGGCCTTGCAAATAATAGTGATGGTAGTATCAATCTATGTGTTAGGATCAGTACTGAAAGACCGAAAAGGCAGAGAACTATATGTAAAAAGTAGAGGAAATGTATGGGTTTCATTTTGGGCCAAAACTTTACCGTATACCCTTTTGTTTTCTTTAATCGGTTTTTTTATGAATAGTTTATTGTACTATAAAATAGGAATTCCTTTAAGAGGTAATTTTCTTATTGTGAATATTTATTTTATAGTATTTGTTATCGTTTGTCAGTTATTTGGATTATTTTACGTCAGCTTTAATAAAGATTTGCGTTCGGCCTTGACCCTAGGCGGTTCCTATTCAGCCATAGCATTTTCATTTACCGGATATACTTTTCCTAAGGAAGGCTTACCGGATGTGATACAATATTTAAGTTATACATTTCCATTTACTTCTTATTTACGGTTTATTATTGATTATGCCGTCAGAGGAATTGCGATAGGTAGCCTTAACTTCGGTTATATAATAGCTTTTATGATATTTTGTCTGATAGGATTTGCGTCCATGCCCGGCTATAATCGATTATTAAAAAAAGGAGGATATTATGTTTAAAGATCTAGTAGAATATATATCGGTAATAGGCAAAACATTTGTAAAAGAAATTCGTCTTATATTTTCAGATGCAGCCGTAAAATCATCCTATCTTATTAGTCCCATAATAGTTGGCTTTTTATATTCATATATTTATTCTAATGAAATAGTTACTAAAATACCCATAGCTGTTGTAGACCAGGACCAGTCACAGATGACTCATACCATTACACGAATGGTAAATTCATCTCAACAGGTTAAAATAGATCATTCTGCTACCAGCTTATTAGAAGCTGAAAATCTTTTTAATTTAGGAAAGGTTAAAGGTATTATTCTTTTACCTAAAGATTTTACCAGAAAATTACAAAGAGGGGAAGTACCTTCCATTTCTGTATATTGTGATGCATCATACATGCTTTATTACAAACAGTTTTTAACTTCTGTAACCGCTTCTATAGGAACTTATAGTGCTCAAATTGAAGTTAATAAATTGATGGCGGGTGGAACGCCTCAAAAACAAGCAGTTGCCTCAAGAAGACCTATTGATACGGTATCCGTTCCGTTATTTAACATAGATTCGGGATATGCAACTTTTGTTATGCCGGTTGTATTTTTAATTGCCATACAAACGCTGCAAATTTCTGCTATGGGAGTTTTGGGAGGAACACAAAGAGAACGAAAATCATATACGAAATTATACCCTTTTATTAAAAAACCGTTGGGTACTATTCCGGTATTGTTGGGTAGATCAGGTGCTTATTTGTTAATATCAATGATCTTGATGGTAATTCAAGTAGGATTGGTTATGGGACTTTTTAAATTTCCACAACGGGGTAATCCTTTTGAGGTATTTGTATTTTTAATTCCCTTTCTCTTTTCCGTTACATTTTTAGGAATATTTTTGATGAACTTTTTTAAAAAACGAGAAGATGCCATTATGATCGTCACTATATTTTCCATCCCCTCATTATTTCTTTGCGGGGTATCTTGGCCTACACTGGCATTTCCTGAATGGATAAAAGTAGTATCCTATGTATTTCCGACAACGTTAGCCGTAAAAGGATTTTTGGAAATAACCCAATCGGGAGCTTCACTTATAGAAATAAAAGAATTGTGGTTGCAAATGTGGATCATGTGTCTGATTTATTTCGTAATTGCTGCATTAACATTAAAAAGATTAGCTTATGTGAATTTAAGCAAATAAGATAAAAATAAGCCACTTTAGAACATAATACTCAAATTAAGCTGGGATCTGTTATTTTAATATTCTGATAATTTGCCATAAATTTTAATTTTTTAATAATTACATTTTTTCGACTAGTGAGTTATATCATATATAAGAGAAAAAAATATGTAGATTTATATTGTTAGATTTGTATATACAAAAAAAAGAAATTAATTTATTTTAAATTATGGAAAACTTAATAAAATCACTAGAGAAACATGGGATTTCAGGTATTAAAGAAATTGTTCACAATCCAACCTATGAACAACTATATCAAGCGGAAATGGATCCTAAAAATGAGGGGTATGAAAAAGGAGAATTAACTACTTCAGGAGCCGTAGCCGTTAAAACAGGAGTTTTCACCGGACGTTCGCCAAAAGACCGATATATTGTAAAAGATTCAGTAACTGAAAATACTATATGGTGGGATGGTAAAATTAATGTACCAACAACTCCACAAACTTTCGATAATCTAAAAGGTTTAGTAGCTAAACAACTATCTAATAAAAAATTGTACGTGGTTGATACTTTTTGTGGAACCAATAAAGATACAAGAATGAAAGTAAGATTTGTTATGGAAGTAGCATGGCAGGCACATTTTGTTACCAATATGTTTATACGTCCATCTCAATACGAACTTGAACACTATGGAGAACCGGATTTCTTTATTATGAACGGATCTAAGGTTACCAATCCAAACTGGAAAGAACAAGGGCTGAATTCAGAAAACTTTGTTATGTTTAATCTTACCCAAAAAGTTCAAATTATTGGAGGAACATGGTATGGAGGAGAAATGAAAAAAGGTATGTTCTCCATGATGAATTACTATTTACCTTTAAAAGGAATGGCCTCTATGCACTGTTCAGCAAATGTTGGAGAAGCCGGAGATGTAGCCATTTACTTTGGTTTATCAGGTACAGGAAAAACTACTCTATCTGCTGATCCGAAGCGTTATCTAATTGGTGATGATGAACACGGATGGGATGATAACGGAGTATTTAACTACGAAGGAGGTTGCTATGCAAAAGTAATTGACCTTTCCGAGGAAAAAGAACCGGATATTTGGAGAGCTATCAGAAGAGATGCTTTATTAGAAAATGTTGTTGTAAAATCAAATGGAGAAGTAGATTTTAAAGATAAATCTATTACAGAAAACACCCGTGTTTCTTATCCTATTTACTATATCAATAAAATTGTTCTTCCATCTAAAGCCGGACATGCTAAAAAAATAATTTATTTGTCAGCAGATGCTTTTGGAGTATTGCCTCCGGTTTCCATTTTAGATGAAGAACAAGCACAATATCACTTCCTATGTGGATATACTTCCAAATTAGCAGGAACTGAAAGAGGAATAACAGAACCTCTACCATCTTTCTCACCGGCTTTTGGTGAAGCTTTTCTTTCATTACACCCAACCATGTATTCAAAAACATTGGTTTCTAAAATGAAAAAACATGGAGCTAAAGCGTATTTAGTAAATACCGGATGGAACGGAACAGGAAAACGTATATCTTTAAAAGATACTCGTGCTATTGTAGATGCTATAATTGATGGATCTATTGAGAAAGCAGCTACTAACAAAATCCCATATTTAAATCTAACTTTCCCTACTAAAGTGCCAAACGTTTCCGATATATTAGACCCAAGAACTACCTATTCTAATGTATCAGAATGGGAAACAAAAGCTAAAGACTTAGCAGCTAAATATATTGCAAACTTTAAGCAATATACGGATACTGAAGAAGGTAAAAAATTAGTAGCAGCAGGACCGAAATTATAAATAACAAACATAATCACATTTTTAAATTCTCTGATTAGTTAAAATCAGAGAATTTTTTTTGAATTAAAAACTGTTAACACTATAAATTGAAAAACTTTGAAATTTGATTTACCTTCAAAATCATTATATAGAAATTTAATGAATAATTCCTAACTTTGACTTCGTATGAAAGATTTATTTGCAGATTTAAACGAAGTTCAAAAACAGGCAGTTAGTACAACAGAAGGCCCCTTAATGATAATAGCAGGTGCAGGTTCAGGAAAGACCAGGGTTTTAACTTACAGGATTGCCCATTTAATAGATAAAGGAGTAGATTCCTTTAATATTCTTGCGCTTACCTTTACGAATAAAGCAGCACGAGAAATGAAAGAAAGAATAGCTGCATTAATTGAAGGAACTGAAGCTAAAAATTTATGGATGGGAACATTTCATTCCGTTTTTGCTAGAATTTTACGTGCAGAAGCAAATAAATTAGGGTTTCCTTCTAATTTTACTATTTATGATCAACAAGATTGTCTTAATGTTATAAAAAAAATAATAAATGAACTACAGCTTGATACTGATATATATAAACCCAAACAGGTTTTAGGACGCATATCAAGTTACAAAAATAATTTAATCACGGTTCGTGCATATTTTAATAATCCGGAATTAATTGAAGCAGATACTGCCGCTATGCGACCAAAAATTGGTCACATATATCAAGCCTATGTAGATCGTTGTTTCAAATCGGGAGCAATGGATTTTGATGACCTTTTGCTTCGAACCAATGAATTGCTTACCCGTTTTCCGGAATCCTTGGCCAAATACCAAGACCGTTTTCGCTATATTATGGTGGATGAGTATCAAGATACGAATCATTCTCAATATTTAATTGTAAAAGCACTTGCATCCAGATTTGAAAATATATGTGTGGTAGGAGATGATGCGCAATCTATATATGCATTTAGGGGAGCAAATATTAGAAATATTCTAAATTTCAAAAAAGATTATCCGGATGCCAAAATAATTCCTCTGGAACAAAATTATCGATCCACCCAAATTATTGTGGAAGCAGCGAATGAGGTGATTGCCAAAAACAGGGATCAACTTGAAAAAAATGTATGGACGCAAAATCCTTCAGGAGATAAAATTCCTGTTTATAGAGCTCTCTCGGATGCGGATGAGGCAAATTATGTAGCATCAGAGATATTTTCATTGAAAATGTCTCAACAGAAAAAAAATAAAAATTTTGCCGTACTTTATCGCACCAATGCCCAATCAAGAGCTATAGAAGAAGCCTTACGAAAGAAAAATATATCTTATAAAGTATTTGGAGGACTTTCTTTTTATCAAAGAAAAGAAATTAAGGATCTCTTGGCTTATTTAAGAATATTAGTGAATCCAAAAGATCAGGAAGCACTATTAAGAATTATAAATTATCCTGCCAGAGGTATAGGAGATACAACTGTAAACAAGCTAATTGTAGGAGCAGATCAACAGCAAAAGTCTTTGGATGAAATTCTGGAACAGATTGAGTTTTTAGGAAATTCTTTAGGATTAAATAAACCAACCATTGATAAATTAGTCAACTTTTGGACTATGATTAAAAGTTTTCAGGTTTTACTGAAGACAGAAGACGTATATGAAGTTGCCATGAAAGTTGCCGTTACCTCAGGAATTCTAAAAACATTAAAAGAAGACGACACACCTGAAGGAATTTCACGAGTAGAAAATATACAAGAATTATTAAACAGTTTACAAGGTTTTGTAGATGAACAAAGACAGTTGGATGAAGGGGATTCTAGTTTGAATTTTTTCCTGGAAAATATAGCTTTGGCGTCAGATTTAGATTCAGGTGAAGAAGACGATGATAAAGTTTCATTAATGACGATCCATTTAGCCAAAGGGTTGGAATTTCCGGTGGTTTTTATAGTTGGTTTAGAAGAAAATTTATTTCCTTCACAAATGTCATTAAATACTCGTCAGGAATTAGAAGAAGAAAGAAGATTATTTTATGTAGCATTAACCAGAGCTGAAGAAAAAGCCTATTTTACATACGCTACTACACGTTTCAGATGGGGTAAAATAGTGGATGGAGAGCCGAGTAGATTTTTGGAGGAAATCAGCGAAAAGCATTTGGAAGTCTTGAATATCAGTTTTACGAATTCGATAAGAAATAATTCGGGATTGAACTCGGATATCTTTGCCGATGATTTTGCACCTAGATATCCCAAAGGACCCAATCCTGTTTATCAGAAGTCGAAAGATCCGATTAAATCACCTCAAAACTTAAAGCCCATATCTAATGCAAAATTAGCAAATCCGGTAGGTGGTTCGATTGCCAATTTAAAAATAGGAGATCATGTCTTGCATGACCGTTTCGGAAAAGGTACAGTAGTATCTATTGAAGGGGATCCCGAAAATGCTAAAGCACTTATAAATTTTGAAAATGAGGGAGATAAAAAATTATTGTTAAAATTTGCTAAACTCAAAGTTTTAGAATAAATAACTATTTTCAAAAATATATTTAATCTTTTTGCACAAAAAATTCAAACCCCATAAAGACAGAAAAATTAATAATAAAATGTAATAAAGAAAACGGTTGATAAAACCGTTTTTTTTGTTTAATCGTTTTAAATTATTTCCATTCTATTAAAAGCTTCAGATTTCAATCAAAATATCTATGAATGTTGACTTATCTAATTTTAAAACCTAATATCTAAATTATTCACATTACCTATTCTTATGTCTTTATAAAATATTAAAAATGAATTATCTAGTATAAAAGAGGATATGATTTTAAAAATTATTTTTTTGCTTTTTAAAGGAAATTAAAAAATTCATTTATTTAAACGTTAAAATTTTATATTACTAACAAAAATCATATAATTTTTATTAATTACTATAATATTGTTTTTTATAATTAAAATCGATATAATATATATTATATATATTTTAATATGTTAATTATACTGTTAATTTTTTTTTATATACATAATGTTAAATTTTAAAAGTAAAAATAATATTGGATAATAATTTGTAATTTGGCATAGTAATAGCTATATTGCATGTAAATATTATAATATGAGGAATATTTATACTATATTAAAATCAATCAATTGATTTGATGTAAAGGTTTATTAAACACTCAAAAAAAACTTTATTAACACTTAAAGAGCAATTCAAATGAGCAACGAGAAGTTGACTACTACTGCTGGAAATCCGATAGCTAATAATCAAAAATCATTGACGGCAGGCATAAGAGGTCCGGTTTTAATACAAGACTATCAACTAATTGAAAAATTAGCCAATCAAAATAGAGAACGTATACCGGAACGAGTAGTTCACGCTAAAGGTTGGGGGGCTTTCGGGACCTTTACGGTGACTCATGACATTACCCGCTACACACGGGCAAAAATCTTTTCAGAAATCGGGAAAAAGACCAGGATGTTGGCACGTTTTTCTGTAGTTGCAGGTGAATCAGGAGCATCAGACTTAGATAGGGATGTTAGAGGTTTCGCACTGAAATTTTATACAGAAGAAGGAAATTGGGATATGGTTGGAAATAATACACCGGTATTCTTTATTAGAGACGGTTATAAATTCCCTGATTTTATACACACACAAAAAAGACACCCTAAAACAAATTTAAGATCAAGTGAAGCCATGTGGGACTTCTGGTCATTGACTCCGGAAAGCTTACATCAAGTTACCATATTGATGTCAGACCGAGGTATACCTAAAAGCCCGATGCATATGCATGGATTTAGTTCACATACTTTTTCGTTTTGGAATAATAATGGAGAACGTTTTTGGTTTAAACTTCATTTCAAAACTCAACAAGAGATACAAAACTTAACCAATCAAGAAGCACAAGATATCACCGGTAAAACCAGAGAATATTATCAAGAACAATTGTTTGGGGCAATCGAAAAAGGAGACTTTCCCAGATGGACCGTATATGCTCAAATCATGCCGGAAGAAGATGCCTTAAAAACTCCTTATAATCCTTTTGATTTAACTAAAGTATGGCCTCATTCAGACTATCCGTTAATTGAAATTGGAGTTATGGAATTAAATGAAAATCCGAGCAATTATTTTCAATACATTGAAAATGCGGCATTTTCACCATCTAATATAGTTCCCGGTATATCCTTTTCACCGGACAAAGTTTTACAAGCCAGAATTTTCTCTTATGCTGATGCGCACCGTTATAGATTAGGAACTCATTATGAGTTTTTACCTGCAAATCATCCCTTATCAGAGAATAATCCCTATTATAAAGACGGACAAATGCGTTTTTTTGAAAATTTAAACGAAAATCCGGATGCCTATTATGAGCCAAATTCTAAAAATGGACCGGTTGAAGATCGCTCGTTTCAAGAACCGCCTTATAAAATCCATGGAGATATAAATCGTTTCGAAGAAAATGATACTTATGGTGATTTTAAGCAACCCGGAGACTTATTTAGATTATTTACGGAAGAAGAAAAACAGAGGCTTTTTAATAATATCAAAGATGCTATGCAAGGAGTATCCAGAGAAATAATTGAGAGACAATTGAAATTATTTGATCAAGCAGATCCTGAATACGGAAATGGTGTTAGAAAAGCACTTGGAATTTAAAAAAATACACTAAAAATTAATATTCACTAATAAACTTTTACTCTGCCGAAATACTATTCGGCAGATTTTCTTTAATATTTTTTATATGGGAAATCCAGAAGTATTATTTCAAGCAATAAGAGATAACAATTTAGATCTTGTAACTGAAATTTTGAAAAAAGATTTATCTCTATTAACTTATAAAGACAGACGCGGTTATAATCCTTTACTTTTAGCAACTTATTATGGTCATGAGGAAATCGTTGATTATTTATTGGAATTTGATTCTAGGGTAGATGAAAAAGATGCTTCGGGTAATACCGCATTAATGGGAGTATGTTTTAAAGGGTTTGATACCATTGCTGATAAATTAATAAATGCAGGTGCAAACGTTAATGAAACTAATTATAGCGGAGCTACTGCATTAATATATGCTGCTTCATTTAATCGGCCTTCTATAGTAAAATTATTATTAGAAAGTGGGGCAGATCCATCGATCGCAGACCTAAGAGGAAATACTCCGGCCATTCATGCAAAAATTCAAGGTTTAAAAGAAATATCCGCTTTATTGGAAAAGATATATTAACTTTATAGATTCAATATATTTATTTTTACTTGTATATCGTTATAATTAATTTATGACGATATGCACTTGTTCATAGAGTTTACAGATAAAAATACAATATATAAAATGAGATGTTAAAGTTAGTCGGAAGATAAAGATGGAAGAAAAATTAATTAAGATTTTAAATAATAGAGAAGAGCGTAATTTTTTACTGAGTTTGCTAAAATACGGTAGGAAAAATTTTGATAACTCTATTGATTTTATAGACTATATTACCAACTTATTACATACTAATGATTCCATAAAAGAAAAATTTATCGGGCGTCTTATTCCTTTATTCAGGAATATATACATGCAGAAATTTTTAACGGATTTTGGAATATTTACTAATGATAAACTGATATCATTATTTTTCAGACAAATAGGTAATAAAATTTTACCTCAAATTTCTGATGACCAAACGCTGCTCTCATTAGCTAATGAAGTTCTTTATTCTAATGTAAACCATAATTTCATGAAATTGATTCCGCTGGACCGATGGGAAAAATTTTATGAAGTTTTATTTAATGATGATGTAATTATTTGTAATAGGGGATATGTAATTAAACAAATCAGAGAAGGGGCTCTCATATTAATTGACAGGGTTATAGGAGGAGCTGCAGATACAGAAGTTTTTAAAATGAGTTACATAAGGAATATTGAAGAAAACCCATTTCAAAAATTAACCAGCAGTCTTATAAAGATATTACAAGATCATGAAATTATAAATCAAGAAAAAATAGATACTTTATCCGATCAAATCAAATTATGTAAAATTTACTTAGATAATATCATTGATCAAAAAGAAAGTAAAGGTATATCTTTACCGATTACGATTAAAGTAACCTGTTTAAGACAACAATTGGATCGTATACTTATACTTTTAAATGCTCTCTATCTACTGGATAATAAATCTTTATCCCTTGCAATGGCTAACATTACTAAAAAATTATTGGGTATATACTCAACAAAAAGTAGTGTTACAAACTCATTTCAAAGTACACTTTATGTAGTTGCTTCTTTAGTAACATGGCACAATAGACAAGCGGGAAAAAAATACATAACCAATACATCAAAAGAGTACATCCAAATGCTTTATTCTGCAATGGGAGGAGGTTTTTTGGTGGCTATTTTATGTTTTATAAAAGCTCAAATAGGTATGCGTACTTATACGCCTTTTATCCAAGCCTTATTGTACAGTCTAAATTATTCCTGGGGATTTGTTTCTATATACCTAATTCATTGGACCTTAGCAACCAAACAACCCGCCATGACAGCGGCTACATTGGCTCATGCTTTAAATCAAGATGAAAAATCTGCCAATGATTATACAGAGTTTGGATTGTTATTTTCAAGAATATTCAGAAGCCAGTTTATCGCTTTTATAGGTAATGTTTTTGCAGCTTTTGTTGTTGGCGTAGGATTATATTACTTTTTGTCCTATTTTACAGGAATTCAGCTATTGAACTTGCATAAAGCAACCGATTTTAGAGATGAAGTGGTTCACCTTGATTTTAAAATTTTTTGGTTTGCTTCCATTGCAGGTCTATTTTTGTTTATATCCGGCTTAATATCAGGAATCACAGAAAATTATACCCGCTATCACAATATACCGGAAAGGCTTTATAATCATCCTTTACTAAAACGTTTTGTCAAAGAAAAAAGAAGAAGGAGCTGGGCCAATTGGTATAATAAAAAAATAGGAGGTATCTCGGGAAATGTTTTTTTAGGTTTTTGTTTGGGGAGCGCATTTCTGATCGGTAACTTTTTAGGCGTACCTTTCGATATTCGCCATATTACATTTTCAGGAGGTAATTATGCAATGGCCTTATCGTTTTTTAACTTTGATATTTCATGTGGAGACTTTATTTTAGGATTTGTAGGAATTTTCGGAATAGGATTATTTAATTTTCTGGTAAGCTTTTCGTTATCATTATGGGTTGCTATGAAATCCGTTAATGTCCCGACTAAAGAAATGGGAAAAATACTTTATTCAGCATTAAAATTATTTATAAAAAATCCGGCTCGTTTTTTCTTACCAATAGAATAAAAAAAACAACTTTCAGTGATCTTCTGAAAGTTGTTTTTAAATCCATTATCTCTTAAGATTTATTTTATAATACTTATTTTCTTGGAAATTTTTTTACCGTCATCTAATTGAAAATGTATAAAATATATTCCCGGTTGTGAAATATAAAAGCTATCACTAGTCAATCCGTTAATAGTTTTAGATTGAATAATCTGTCCCAAATTAGTAAAAATGGTAATTTGTGTAGTATTTGAAGGAAAATCACAAGTAAATTTATATTTAGCCGGATTAGGATATATTTTTACGCTTTTTTTATTTAAATCATTATTTTCATCAATAATTTTTTCTGAAAGAGCACGATAAGCATTGATTCTTCCATATCCGTAATATTTATCCCAACCGGGGGTATCCTCTAAAGGATTTCCCATTTGATCGTCAGCTGTTTTTTCAATAATAGCTTTAATATCGGCGGGAGTTCTGCGTGAATCTTGAGCCAAAAGTAGAGAAGCTAATCCCACAACATGAGGAGTAGCCTGTGAAGTGCCACTTAAGCAATTATTTAGATTAAATATTGAATTATCATATATACTGCAAATAACATCTCCGGGAGCTACAACAGAAATATGATTTCCATAATTACTTCCGGTATTCGATGTGCGAAAAAAAGGATTAGAACGGTTAGATTCAGCATTTATAGCTCCAACCGCAATAACACCGGGATAGGCTGCGGGATAATTCTCCTGAATGCTATTTTCATTTCCCATAGCTGCTACTACGACCACATTATTTTTTATGGCTTTTTCAATTGCCGTACTCATTAATTGGGAATAATTTCTACTACCCAATGACAAATTAATTACTCTGGCGCCATTATCAACGGCGTAATGTATTGCATTGGCAATAGCAGTTGTATACCCGGAACCGTCGTTATCCAAAGTTTTTAGAATCATTAGCTTACAATACCAATCAATTCCGGCAAATCCCATACCATCATTAGCATTTGCTGCGATAATACCTGCAATATTGGTTGCATGGTCATTGGTGGAAGATAAGTCGTTGGGGTTTTGATTCTCGATAAAATTTTTACCTATATTAGACCAGAATCGGTTTTTAAGTTCCGGATGATTTATATTTAATCCTGTATCAATTATTGCCACAATTATAGAATCACTCCCTTTTTCAATTTCCCAGGCTTTTTCCATATTTATATCCGCTCCTATTTTGGAAGGATAATTATTTATAGCGGTTGAAATCGATCCGTCATTATGCAATCCCCATTGATATTTATAAAACGGATCATTTGGGTGAACAGTTGTAGATTGAACTTGAGTAGTATAAATATAGTCCGGTTCGGCGTATTCAATTTCTCCGGTTTTATAATATTCTTCAATAATTTTTTTTAAATCAGAATGTTCCGGGAATTCTACGGTGTAAATGGTATTATGGTCTTTTTCGCTCAGTACGATTTTCTCTGCTTTACTCGACGAAAATAATCTATTTATGCCGGATACTTTATTCGCGCGATTCAATTCTCCATGAGAACTATCTTTCAGCTTAACAATAATTTTGTTACCTGTTTGAGCATTTATAAAAAGTAGAGAAAAAAGGTAAAAAAGAACAGCATATTTTTTTTTCATACGGAGTGAATTTTAATTTTTACTTTATATTTTGAGAAATCTCTATTATTACTTGAGTTGCTTTAATCATAGATTCTAAAGGTACAAATTCATAAGGTCCGTGAAAATTAAGACCTCCGGCAAATATATTCGGACAAGGCAATCCCATATAGGAAAGTTTCGAACCATCTGTGCCTCCTCTGATTGCTTTAATATTAGGGGTAACTCCAACCTTTTCCATTGCGGTTTTTGCAATGTCAATGATGTACATTTTATCTTCAATTTTTTCCTTCATATTGAAATATTGATCTTCAATTTCAATTTTAAAAGTTCCTTCGCCGTATTTGGAGTTAAGTTTCGTACTAACATCCTTCATAAAGGCTTTTCTTGATTTATATTTTTTAAAGTCATGATCTCGAATGATATATTGCAATTGAGCTTTTTCAACGTTACCGGTAATTTTTGTCAAATGATAAAATCCTTCATAGCCATCGGTGTTTGCCGGTGTTTCATCTGAAGGCATGGCATTTGCAAATTCAACAGCCAGTAAGCCCGCGTTAATCATTTTTCCTTTTGCAGATCCGGGATGAACACTTTTACCGATAATTGATATGACAGCTCCTCCGGCATTAAAATTTTCAAATTCCAGCTCGCCAACTTCACCGCCATCTACAGTATACGCCCATTTAGCACCAAATTTTTTTACATCGAACAAATCGGCACCTTTTCCAACTTCTTCATCGGGAGTAAATCCAATGGCTATTCTTCCATGTTTAATTTCGGGATTCTGTAATAAATATTCCGCAGCGGTTACTATTTCTGCAATTCCGGCTTTATCGTCAGCTCCTAGTAAGGTTGTTCCATCGGTAGTTATTAAAGTTTCTCCCATGTGATCTTTAAGCTCAGGAAATTCAGTAACTTTTAATGTAAAACCGGTGGCTTCATTTAAAAGTAAATCATTACCATCATAATTCTTCCAAATTTTAGGTTTTACGTTTTCTCCTGAAAAATCAGGTGAAGTATCATAATGAGATATAAATCCCACGGTTGGTATTTCTTGAGAACTGTTTGAAGGAATAAAACCCATAACATAACCGTTTTCATCAATGGAAACATTTTCCAATCCTATGGATTTTAATTCATTGAAAATGTAGTTGGCTATATTCCATTGTCTTTCAGTACTAGGTATTTTTTCTATACCTGCTTCGCTGGTAGAATGAAAGCTAACATATTTTAAAAAACGATTAAGAAGTTTATCTTCCCATTGTGAGGTTAAATTTGTTGACATTATTTAATAGATAGTGATAATTTCATCAAATTTATAAAAAAATATATTTGTTATTAAAAGATTTAATAAATGATATAGATGAACACTTAAACTTTTTATTGAGTCTAATGGAATTTAATCATTTAATTAGTTATATTTTTAATTAAAATCTTTGGATTTTAATTTGAATGAAAACCCATATTCCCTAAAATTTAGTATAAAATATAAAAAATAATATAAATACTCACGTTGTAAATAATTTTCCTTTAATGAAGTAAATATATTTTTTTAAGAAATATTATTCAGAAAATGACCGAAGAAATCCTTTTTAGTTTTTAAATATTCTAAATTTTCTTTTTCCGGATTAATTTCAAGAGGGATTCTATGGATTAATTTAATCGAACTATCTTTTATAAACGATATCTTTTCCGGATTATTAGTTAATAAATTTACAGATTGGATACCCAAGTCCTCCAAAATTTCCACGGCAATTTTAAAATCTCTTGCATCGGCTGGAAATCCTAATTCAATATTAGCTTCAGCAGTATTGAGACCTTTATCTTGAAGATTGTATGCTTTGAGTTTGTTGATAATTCCGATATTTCTACCTTCTTGTCTTAAATAAAGGAGAACCCCTCCATTTTCATGAATATATTTCATGGCCGCATCTAATTGCTTTCCACAATCACATCGTTTCGAATGAAATAAGTCCCCTGTAATGCATTCAGAATGTATACGAATATTTACGGTTTTACTTAAATCCGTATTTTTACTGATCATTGCCAGATGAGGCATCCAATCGTTTTCATTTTCCGAATATGCTATTATTTCGAATTCTCCCCATTCGGTGGGTAAATTAGCTTCCGCTTGTCTTTTCATCTTCATTATTTACAAATAGCAAAATTAATACAATTATTGATATGTGAAATTGGCAGTATTCATTAACTTTATTTAGGATAAATCTAAATGAGTAACTATATAGCAATCAATTTTTAACCTAAAAGCAGTATCTTTGTAAGTACAAATAAATTAATTTATGACAAAAATTTTAATTGTTGAAGATGAGGGAACTATACGAAGAGTTTTAAAAAACATACTGCTTGATGAAAATAAAAAATTTGAGATTGATGAAGCTAAAGATGGATTGGAAGCTAAGCAATTAATTGACAAGAATGAATATGACCTCGTAATTTGTGATATCAAAATGCCAAAGATGGACGGTGAGGAATTATTATGTCAGGTCATGAAAGAAAAACCTTTATTGCCCTTTATTATGATTTCGGGACACGGTACTATTGAAATTGCAGTTGATTGTATTAAAAAAGGGGCTTTTGATTATATTTCCAAACCCCCGGATTTAGGCAGGTTATTAAGTGCAGTAAGAAACGCATTGGATAAGAAAAATTTGATCACTGAAAACCAAAAGCTATTTTCTCAGAATAAAATACTAAAGAAGAAAGTAAGCAAGAAGTATGAAATGATCGGAAATTCTAAAAAGCTAAACGAAATTAAAGAAATAATTGATAAAATAGCTGCAAAAGATGCCAAGGTATTAATTACCGGTCCCAATGGTACAGGTAAAGAATTGGTAGCTCATTCCATACATGAAAAAAGTGATCGAGCCGCAATGACTATCGTCGAAGTAAATTGCGCAGCTATCCCTTCTGAATTAATTGAAAGCGAGCTTTTCGGTCATATGAAAGGATCTTTTACGGGAGCAGTAAAAGATAAGCAAGGTAAATTTGAATTAGCTGACAAAGGAACCTTGTTTTTGGATGAAATAGGTGATATGAGTTTATCAGCTCAGGCAAAAGTTTTAAGAGCTTTACAAGAGGGAAAAGTTAGCAGAGTCGGTAGTGATAATGAAATTTCTGTAGATGTTCGTGTAATTGCTGCAACGAACAAAAATTTAAAAGAAGAAATTAAACAAGGAAGATTCAGAGAAGATTTATATCATAGATTGTCTGTTATTGAACTAAAAGTTCCGGCATTGAAAGACAGAATTGAAGACATCCCTCTGTTAATTGAACATTTTTCAGGAATTATTGCAGAAGAACAGGGTTCTAAAGTTAAAAAGTTTGATAAAGAAGCTATTGAATTATTAAAAACTTTTGAATGGACCGGAAATATCCGTGAATTAAGGAATGTTGTGGAGAGATTAATTATTTTGGGAGGAGATACAATCACTAAACAAGATGTTATAAATTTTTGTTAATACTAATCAAGCTAAAAATACTTTTATTTTATAAAATCTATAATTTTATTTTCTTTTACTAATTTTAAATTGTATAATATAAATTAATATATATTCATATAAATATATTTAATAGGGCTAAATATTGAATTATTTATGTTATTTTAAATAATTATTTGGTTTTAATTAATTGTAGTCAATAGTGCTATAAATTAAATACATTTTACCATAATTTAACATATATTTATTATATGGAGTAAATATGTTATAAAGCCGTAAATGCTGGATGTAGAGATCTATTATAAATTTTTTAAATTTGCAGAATTTTAATAATAAAACTCTGTTTAATTTAAAATTCAGCCGGAACTCATTTTGAAATATTTAAACCAATGATTCAAAAATATATACATTAATTTCAGTTTAGTAAAAACTGATTTTAAGTACATATACATATCATAAGGTTTTTAATTTAAATAAAGTTCATCGGTGGCATTAAAAATATATTTATACGATACTTAATGAAAAATGGAATTATCATTTTGGATTTCGGTTCCCAATATAATCAATTGATTGGACGTCGAATCCGCGAATTTGGTGTATACTCTGAAATTTTACCCTACTATACTCCATTAGAAGAAATATTATCACACCGGCCTAAAGGAATTATACTTTCCGGAGGTCCTTCGTCCGTTAATTCAAAGGATGCTCATCTGGTTGAAAAGGAACTATACGAGCAAAATATACCTGTTTTGGGAATTTGCTACGGTATGCAGGTTACGGCTAAAATTTTAGGAGGCGAAGTATCGGAAGGAATAAAAGGAGAGTATGGGAAGTCTGATTTTAAAATTGTTAAGAATACTCCGTTACTGACTAATTTACCTGAAAACTCTACAGTATGGATGAGTCATTTTGATGAAGTTACTAAATTACCCGAGGGTTTTGAACTTATTGGAACATCCACTAATTCTATAGCATGTATTGCTCATGAAAATAAAAAAATATATGCTGTTCAATTTCATCCTGAGGTTTCCCACAGTGACTATGGAGAGCATATATTAAGAAATTTTGTTTTTGATATTTGTCAATGCAGTAAAAACTGGGAGATTTCTGATTTCATAGAAACTGAAGTCAGAAAGATCCGAGAGAAAGTTGGCAGCAAAAAAGTAATGCTCGGACTTTCCGGAGGGGTAGATTCTTCTGTTGCAGCTGTTTTAATACATAAAGCCATAGGAAATCAACTTACCTGTATTTTCGTAGATACGGGCTTATTGCGTAAAAATGAAGGAGACAAGGTGATGAAAGTGTACGGAGAGCATTTTCATATGAATATAAAAAGAGTAAATGCAGAAGAAAGGTTTTTCTTTAAACTTAAAGGTGTAGATGAGCCGGAAAGAAAAAGAAAAATTATTGGTAATGAATTTATACGAGTTTTTGAAGAAGAAGCTTTTAAAATGGAAAATATAGATTTCCTTGCTCAAGGAACTATATATCCCGATGTAATAGAATCCAAATCTATAAAAGGACCTTCAGCAGTAATTAAATCACATCATAATGTAGGCGGATTACCTGATGAGCTTAATCTCCAATTATTAGAACCTTTGCGAGAATTATTTAAAGATGAAGTTAGAAAAGTAGGTATTGAATTAGGCATTCCAAAAGAATTGGTATACCGTCATCCATTCCCCGGACCCGGTTTGGGAATACGCGTGATAGGTGAAGTTGACGAAGAAAAAGTAAAAATTTTACAAGAAGCAGATGATATATTTATTGAGGAATTAAATAAACACGATTTATATGATAAAGTAAGTCAGGCATTTGTAGTTCTTTTGCCCGTGAAATCGGTTGGAGTTATGGGGGATGAAAGGACTTATGAATATACAGCAGTGATACGCTCAGCCAATACTGTTGACTTTATGACGGCTACTTGGTCAAAATTCCCTTATGAATTTTTAGAATTGGTTTCTAATCGTATTATCAATGAAGTTAAAGGTATAAATCGCGTGGCCTATGATATTTCTTCTAAACCACCGGCTACTATTGAATGGGAATAAAATAGTATATATAAAAAAAACGTCCTGAATTAATTCAATTCAGGGCGTTTTTTATTTTAACATTTCATGAATAAGTGGACAAGATAACTAAATGTTCATATTTTTGTAATTAAATATAATGTTTATTGATATATTTGTATATAGTAAATAAAATGGCATGTTGCATAAAGAATCTATAAATTTTCTATCAGAATTAACTAAAAATAATAATAGAGAATGGTTTGCTGAAAATAAAGATTGGTATGAAAATTCACGAAAAGATTTTGAGCAATTAGTGACTGAGTTGCTTCAATCAATTTCTCAATTTGATATCCAAACTAGATATTTAAATCCTAAAAAATGTATATTCAGGATTTATAGAGATATACGATTTTCAAAAGACAAAACTCCTTATAAAACTCATTTTGGAGCGGTATTCAATGAAAAAAAAGGATCAGGATTTTATATACACATACAACCGAATAATAATTTTCTAAGCTGCGGATTTTATGATTTGACTTCGAAACAAGTAAAGAACGTTCGAAAAGGTATTGAAGAAAATTTTGAAGAATTTAAATCGATTCTATCTGAAAGCAAATTCAAAAAAGAAATCGGCGATTTATCCAGAGATTTCGATGTTTTAAAAAGAGTACCTGTAGGATTTAATATAGAAAGCCCGGCAGTTGAATATTTGAAATTAAAACGATTTTATGTAACCAAACCCTTCGCCCAAGAAAAATTATTTACTAATAGCTTTATAGAATATACTACGAATCTATATAAAATTATGCATCCGATTTACGAATTTTTAGAAGAATTCGCACACGAATAAATCCAATTAAGGTATAATGATTGATGATTAATTCATTATGATGGAAAAAAAATCTTATACCTCAGAAAAACATTATGTTCATAAGATCGGTTGGTTGCGTGCAGCAGTTTTAGGAGCAAATGACGGCATACTTTCTACAACCAGTTTAGTAATAGGAGTTGCAGCAGCTAGTACCAATAGAGAATTTATTATTTTATCTGCCGTATCGGGGATAATTGCCGGAGCCATGTCTATGGCTTCAGGAGAATATGTTTCGGTAAGTTCCCAGGAGGACATTGAAAAATCGGATTTAATCAGAGAGCAAAGAGAATTAGATGCGACACCTGAAGTTGAATTAGAAGAACTAGCTAAAATATATCAAAAACGGGGTTTAGATAAGGAATTATCGATTAAAGTAGCTGAACAACTTACGAATCATAATGCGTTAGCAGCCCATGCAAGGGATGAGCTGGGAATTAATGAAATATCTAAAGCTCGTCCTTTACAAGCAGCTTTAGCATCCTTATTTTCTTTTTTATCGGGTGGAATTTTACCTTTACTTCTTTCGATTTTTGCACCTCTCACTCATATGGTTTTAATGCAATATTTATTTTCAATTATCTTTCTTATTATACTTGGAGCCATATCTGCAAAGACCGGAGGGTATAGCATGCTAAAAGGAATGTTCAAAATTGCTTTTTGGGGCACTCTTTCAATGGGTTTAGCAGCCTTAGTTGGACATCTTTTTGGCGTTCAAGTCGGATAGTATAAATTCATAAGAATTAATCTGTTAAATTGTTTTTATCTAATGGAATGTTTCAGAAATCAAATGTATTACCTGTATTTTAGTTAAGGTACAATTAAACCTTTAAATCATTAATGATTACAATAAATACTAACTAAAAATAATATGGAATGATTCAATTTATAGAAAATATATATACACATAAATTTAAAAGCCACGATTATATAACGAAATAGGCTAAAAAAGGTTAAAATAGTAAACAATTATTTATATTTGAAAAAAATTTCCGAGTTGAATTTTACCTGGTTTATATCCAAAAAAATAGCTTTATCAAAAAGTAATAAAAATAATCTTTCGCAAACCATCATTCGTATCGGTCAAACGGCTATTGCAATAGGTATCGTAGTATCTGTTTTAACTATGGCTATAGGGCTTGGATCTAAAAAAGCCATTAAACAAAAAATGGCCGATTTCAACGGTCATATCACCATTAGAAGTTACGACAGTAACAATTCATTCAATAGTTCTAAACTAAATAGAAAAAATGTACTGCTTGAAAAAATAAAAAATAATCCTGAGGTTTCCAATATTCAAGAATATGCTACCCGAAGCGGCGTAATTAGAACAAATATAAGTTTTGCCGGAGTTATTTTAAAAGGAGTTTCGGAAGATTTTGACCGCAAACGATTTAAAGAATTCATGATTAAAGGGGAAATTCCCAACTATTCTAAAAATTCGATAAGTAATGAGGTGATTTTGTCCGAAAAAATTGCCAAGGAAATGAAGCTGGATATTGATTCAACCTTTGTCATGTTTTTTGTAAGAGAAAATCAAACACCTATTTACAGACGATTTACGTTAAAGGGGATTTTCAGAACAGACATAAAACAAATTGATGATGTCTTTTTGATAGGAGATATACAACATATCCAAAAATTAAATCATTGGAACGGAGATGATATAGGAGGATATGATATTTTTATAAAAGATATTGAAGATTTAGACAAGGTTTTCCCTAAAATTGAAGAATGTGCCGGATTTAATAATTATGCAGAAAAGGCAACAACAACATTTTCACAAATCAATGATTGGATACGTATTTTTGATACCAATATTTTCATAATCATGTCGATTATGATGGTTGTAGTTGTCATAAATATTATCATGGTGCTTCTTATTCTGATTATTGAGCGAACCAATTCAATAGGAATGTTAAAAACGTTGGGAGCATCAAATAAACAAATTAGAAAAATTTTTATAAATTATACTCTTTTCATAATGATTCCGGGATTGTTGGTGGGAAATTGTATTGCTATTGCATTATTATATATTCAAAAGTATTTTGAGGTTATAAAATTGAATCCTGATAATTACTATGTAAGTTCAGTACCGGTTTACATAAATTTCTTTTATATTTTTATTATATCTTTGGTTTCTTTAGTTATTAGCGGAATAGTATTACTTTTACCTTCTTATTTAATAACTAAAATATCTCCTATAAAAGCTATAAAATTTCAATAAATATGTTAAATAAGAAGAAAATAAAAGTAAGTATAAGCGGTTTATTATCTTCACTTTTGTTGCAATTTTTCATATTTCAAGTTATAAAATTGAGTTTAAATCCGACAGATAGTTGGTATTATCATTTTGTAATAAAAGTAAAGTTTTTTTTAAATTCAGTATTCGGAAATATTTCAATTTCAATAGGAGATATATTTTATATAATTTTAGCCGTATTTATCTTAGCATGTTTGATACAAGCATTCGTTTTTTTTATTAAAAAGAAGAAAGAAAAAATAACAGCATGTTTTATCAAGATCTTACTTCTTTTAAACATTTTATACGGATGGTTTATGTTGTCGTTTGGGCTTTTATACAACTATAGAAATTTCTCCCAATATGAAAATTCTCAAGAAAAATTATTTCTAATTGATTATAAAATTGTTGCGGGTCATTTGTTGAATGAATGTGTTAAACTAAAGGAGGAAGTTTCCAACAATAAAAAAGGAGAATTTACGGTCAACCGTGAAAAAATGATTCAAATAATTAATCAAGAACAAAGTGCTTTTTATGGTATTCCGAGGCAAAATGAAAACGTTAAAAAATCAATCTTTAATCCCATTTTAATTAAATTGGGAATACTGGGATATTATAATCCATTTACAGGAGAAGCTCAAGTTGCTAAAGGAATTCCCGATACATCGATCCCCTTTACCATAGCACATGAAATGGGACATCAGGTAGGAGTAGCCAGAGAAGATGAAGCAAACTTTTATTCCTTTTATATGGGAGAATCTTCACCCAATAAAGATTTTCAATATAGTGTTAAATATAAAGCATTAAATTATCTATTACGAGAAATCTATGTAAATGATTCTGCATTTGTGCATTTACTTTTACGAAATTATTCGGAAGGAATGAAATTGGATCGAGAAAAAGAAAAAAAATATTATCTGGGAATGTCAGGGTTAGGATCAGATGTATTTTCTTATATGAATAATATATACCTTAAATCAAATTCGCAAAAAGAGGGAATTATTGCTTATAATCTTGTATCTCAAATGATTGTCAGCTATTACAAAAAACAATATCCTTCCTTGTTTTTAAAAGAAAACCCTTTAATTCAATAAAATAAAAATTAAGAGTAGCAATAGTATATAGTTATATAAATTTATATCTTCACTAATCTCATAAACTTTGCATATAATCAACTGGTTATAGTTAATATCATATCCGGTTCCTCCCTTTACTTTAGTGCCCGGTCATACATCAGATTATCATGATTTATTGAGTCAATAAAATCAGGTATTTTCAAGTATAAAACAAAAATTTACATCGATGAAGATAAATTAAGAATTAAATACTTGACAATGGGACACAATAAGTATATTTGTAAACACTATACTAAACTTTGTATATGTATAAAATAATTAAAATTCTTGTAGTAAGCAGCCTAATAATTTCATGTGCACGAGTTGGGAGTCCAAGCGGAGGTCCTAAAGATATTACACCCCCTAAATTTTTAGGCTCTAAACCGGATACATTAGCTACAAATGTTAATCCTAATACTAAGGAAATTGTATTAAATTTTGATGAATATGTGATTTTGAAAGATATAGCACAGCAGGTCATCATTTCACCCCCCCCCGGAATCACTCCTACCATTTCTCCTGTAGGTACGGCAAGGAAATATGTAACCGTTCGTTTTTATGAACCGTTACTTTCGAATACTACCTATACTATCAATTTTGGATCGAGTATTCAAGATAATAACGAAGGAAATAAATTAAACAATTTTTCCTATACATTTTCTACGGGAAATACAATTGATAGTCTACAAGTTAATGGTACGGTTAGGCAAAGTTTAAAAAAAGAATTGGCAAACCCGACGATCGTATCCTTGTATAAGATTGAAAAAGATAAATCAGGTAAAGATTCCGTAAATTTAAAAAATAAACCCTATTACATTTCAAGAGTAGATTCTGCAGGAAATTTCAAATTAAAACATTTGCATGAAGGAAAGTATAGATTATTGGCATTTAATGATCTAAATTCAAATTTAATTCCTGACACGGATAAAGAAATGGTAGGATTTGCAGCACAAGATATTAATCCTTTGTATCCGGAAACTTATTCATTAGTATTGTCTCCTGTAAAGCAATCGTACAAATTTTTAAAAGCAGAACAAGAGGGTCAAGGCATAATAAAAGTTAAATTTAAAGGACACCCCGATAAATTAAGTATAACTCCTGTTGATCGTGATTTTCCTTCTTATAAAATAGAACATCAGCCCTTTGCAGACAGTTTATATGTATATTTTAACAATGCAGAATTCAAAAAAACAGAAAAGAAATTTAGAATAAAATTACTTTTAAAATACCTTCAAAAAGTAGATACGCTTAATTTATTATATGATAATACCTTAAAGTCTGAGTTGTCAATTACACCCATCGAAAAAGAAGTTTCTCCCACTGCCAGTTTTATGTTAAAAGCATCCAATTACATTAATCGGATTGACAAAAACAGAATAGAAGTTAGTAAAAATAATGAACCCATAAATTTTAATGCGGAAATAGATTCTTTAAATGCTAAAAATATTGCTATTAAATTTCCTGTAGCTTATGATACGGAATACAAGGTAACCATCAAAGATCAATCATTTAAAGATTTTTTAAATCAAACTAATAAAGATACGTTGTCATATGTTATTAAAACCAAAAAGCAGAATGAATTTGGAAATTTAAGTATCAGATTACAAAATAAGCCTGATTCAAAATTTTTCTTTCAACTGGTAAATGAAAAATACGAAGTGTTGGAAAATATTTATGGATCGCAAGATACTTTTATATTTCAAAACATGAAACCGGGAAAATATTTGATTCGTATATTGGTAGATCAGAATAATAACGGAATTTGGGATTCGGCAGATCTGGAAAATTTCAAACCGGCAGAACCTACCTATTTATATCCCAATGTTATCGATGTCAGACCTTTATGGGATATTAATGAAGTTTGGATTTTATAAATTCAGTATCCATATTTAAACTATAAACGGTAATTGATTACTGATGAAGAAAATATTGCTTTATGGAATTTTCATTTTTTTGTCTTTCCAATTAATTCAAATAGATAAAGAAAATCCATCGGTTGACAAAAAAATAGACTATAACCGGGTAACATATGCATCTCCGGAAATACAAAAAATTTTAAAAAAAGCCTGCTACGATTGTCATTCCAATGAAGTAAATTATCCATGGTATTCTTCCATTGCTCCTATATCTTGGTTTATTAAAGAACATGTAAATCAAGGAAAAGAATACGTTAATTTTTCAGAATATGGAAAATATAATCGTTATCAGAAAGAACATATTAATTCATCCCTATACCGAGTAATTGAAAATAAAACCATGCCCCTCAACAGTTATCTTTGGATGCATAAAGACGCGAATTTATCGGAAAAAGATTATATCCTTTTACTTAATTGGTTTCGGACACAATGTAGCATAAAAAATTAAAAATGCATACATTTTGTAGATACCTGTTAGATGGAAAAAGTAAAAGAAAATTAAATCAATCAACAGAACAGGATAGTAATGAGTCTATATCATAATTTTATGAAACCTATTAAAAAAGGAGATACTATTTTAATTGTAGCACCGGCAGGAGCAGTTAAAAAAGAGGACATTCAACCGGCGATAGATATAATTACAAAACAAGGCTGGAAGTATGAAATAGGTAAAAATACATTCAATCATTATTACTTCGGATATAATTATTCGGGAAAAGTAAAAGAAAGGTTGGAAGATTTGCAATGGGCATTAGATCATCCTCATGCTAAGGCTATATGGTTTGCTCGAGGCGGCTACGGAGGTGTGCAACTAGTGGATTTTTTAAAATTGAATAAATTTAAAGAAAATCCTAAATGGTTAATCGGATATTCGGATAATACGGTTTTTCATCAGCATTTTAATAGAAGAGGAATTCCTACTTTACATGCAACCGTTTGTAAATCATTACCGCAAGGACAGTCAGATGAAACCTATACAACTCTTGTTGATGCCTTAGAGAATAGAAAACTTGAATATGAAATAGAAAGCACTTCTTTTAATAAAACAGGAAAAGTTGAAGGAATTTTGACGGGAGGCAACCTATCGATTTTATACAGTCTGTTAGGAAGTAGATCCTTAGATCATTGGGAAGATAAAATTATATTTATGGAGGATTGGTATGAGAATTATTATCATATTGATCGAATGCTGATCGCATTGAAAAGAGCGGGAGTACTTAATAAAATTAAAGGATTACTGGTAGGAGCTTTTACGAAAATGGATTCAAAAGATGAAAATAAATTCTATGATGAACCGTTTGATCAAGAAGCCTATAAAATTATTGCTTTACGGTTTCAAAAATACAATATTCCCATGGCATTTGGTTTTCCCGGGGGACATATTTTCGATACACGCGCCTTAATGATGGGAGGAAACATAATTCTAGATATACAAAAAGATAAGGTTTTTCTTAGAAATACAATTTAATCAATAGATATAGTTAATAGAAAATAAATATATCAGATCCGAAATACGATCTTTTTTCAATATATATAGGTAGTATTAAAACTTACCTCAAAGCATGAAAATCCTAAATACAGTAAATATTATACTGTATTTAGATTATAAGATTATAAATTTTTATTAATTAGAAAATACTATTTTCTTTTTTGCGATATAATTGATTATAGATACTGCGAAAATAGCGGCAGCTTTACAAAATACTATGTCTCCTATAGTATAAAAGTAAAAATTAATGGGTTTGTTAACGAAAAAATGAAAAAACGCAAATGCTCCCCAGCTCATAAACATAGTAATTATAGAAAGGCTAAAAAATAATACAAATTCCTTTCTTCTGGAATGTTTACCTCGTTCAAAAACATAGCGAATGCTAAAAAAATAATTGCTCAAAATACCCGCTCCGGTAGATAAAAGATTGGATAATGGGTAGGCGTTGGACTTGTTTTCAAAAGAAAAAAAATGAGGCAGCATATTAGGCAAGCTTAGTAATTTCATACAAAAAATTTCAATTACGGCACTTAAGGCTCCTGCTAGAAAAAACAAAACTAATTGTTTTTTGTGCTTATTTATGGAAGTGATCACTTAATAGAAATTATTAAAAATTTTTACAAAAATAGATTAATTTTTTTTATTTCTGTAATTTTGGATTAAATAAATAATAATTTAAAACATAGACTGAATATGTCAAGCAAAGATTATATGAAATATACTCCGCAAGAATTTTTAAATAAAACTCCTAAAGAATTGGGATTCTTTTTTCCGGCTGAATTTTATCCTCATAAATCTACTTGGTTATCTTGGCCGCATAAAGAATTATCATGGCCGGGTAAAATTGAAAAAATCTATGCTCCGTATGCGCAATTTATTGCAGAAGTATCTAATGGGGAAGAAGTTAATATAAATGTGGTTAGTGTTGAGATGAAAGACTTTGCCATGAATTATATAGAAAAAACAAATGCTAATTTGGATATGATCAATTTTTATATTCATCCGACTAATGATGCATGGTGTCGCGACCATGGTCCCGCGTTTGTAATTAATCCCCATTCATTAGAACATAAAAAAGCCATTGTAAATTGGAATTATAATGCCTGGGGTGATAAATATCCTCCCTATGATTTGGATAATGAAATACCTCTCCATATAGCCAAAGAAGAAAGATTACCTGTTTTTAATCCGGGCATAGTGATGGAAGGTGGTTCCGTTGAATTTAACGGTAGAGGAACGGTCCTAACATCTAAGTCATGTCTACTTAATAAAAACAGAAATCCTCATTTAAATCAAAGTCAAATCGAAGAATATCTGAAAAATTATTATGGAGTAAATCAAGTCCTTTGGATCGATGAGGGAATTGTTGGCGATGATACAGATGGTCATATAGATGATACCGTACGTTTTATAAATGAAAATACCGTACTTGCTGTGGTAGAAAATAATAAAAATGATGAAAACTATCACATATTACAACAAAATTTAAAACAATTAAAAGCTATGAAACTTTCCGATGGTTCTCCTTTACAAATTATAGAATTACCTATGCCAGAACCGGTATATTACGATGGATGTCGTTTACCTGCTTCTTATGCAAATTTTTACATAGCTAATAAATCAGTGATTGTACCAATTTTTAATGGTGAAAATGATAAACGAGCGTTGGATATCATAAAAAAATGTTTTCCGAATAGAAATGTAATAGGAATAGATTCCACTGATATCATTTGGGGATTAGGTAGTTTCCATTGTTTGAGTCAACAGGAACCGGCGATTTAATAGCTATCAATTAAAAAAGTGGAATGGATCTTTTTAACGATTTAATTTTAAACCAAATCATCTGAAACAAAGAACACTTTGTAATTTACAAATGGAGAGATAAAAATACTAGTTTTTAGCAAATTAAAGTAAATAATAAAGTCGCAATTATATTGCGACTTTAATTATTTGTATGATATAATTATGCGTATCTTTTTTAAATAATATTGTTGATCTAACCTTATAATGCTCAACATTAAAAACTGTTTATTTCTTAATTAGCCAAAGCTAAACAAGAAAAAACAGGTTCAGGATAAACTCCCAAAAGGATTATTAAAATTACCAATATAACAGCTATAACATTGTAAATAATTGGAGCTTTTTTAGCTTCATTTAATTCTTTATAACCCGGTTTAAAATACATGGCAATGATAAGCTTAAGATAGTATCCAATACTGATTGCAGATCCTATAATAGCTATAATGACTAATATCGGTTGAGTATATAATGCTTGTGAAAACAACGTAAATTTAGCAATGAATCCGGAAGTTAACGGAATACCTGCCATTGATAATAGAGAGATTGTAGTTACCAAAGCTAAGATGGGTTGTTTCTTAGCCAATCCGTTGAAAGCATTTATATCGGTAATACCATTTGAAATTCTTTCGATGTAAATAAGGCTGATAAAAGCACCTATAGTTGAAAGTGAATAAGCTAATAAATAGAATGCTAATGTATAGATAGAATTAGCATCTGTATTAAAATAAATTAGCAATAAATAACCAGCATGCGAAATACTGGAATATGCCAACATTCTTTTAGCATTTTTTTGCAATACACCTACAATATTGGCAGATAATAATGTTAAAATTGCTGCATAGAAAATTATATATTGCCATTGGTTTAGTTGCCCGATAAAAGCTGTTTCAACCAATTTATATAAAGCAACAAAACCTGATATTTTTACCACAGAAGCCATAAAAGCGGTGATCAGGGAAGGTGATCCTTCGTATACGTCCGGAGCCCAAAAATGAAAAGGAACTATGGATATTTTAAAAAGTAACCCGACTAACAATAGAATTATACCGGTTATGTACATAGTAGGGTAGTGAGTCGCTTGTATGCTGTATAAACGAATAGTTTGTAAATCAAAAGATCCGGTTATACCGTATATTAATGCAATTCCGAAAAGTAAAAATCCGGTTGCAAATGCTCCTAATAGGAAATATTTAATGGAAGCTTCATTGGAACGTAAGTCATTCTTATTGCTTCCTGCTAATACATATAAAGGAATAGATAAAATTTCAATACCTAGAAATAAAGTAATTAAATTTTGGTAGGAGAAAAGGACTATACCGCCACAAAGTGCAAAAAGCATTAAGCTATATACCTCTGCCTGATGATGATCTATGAGACGAAATGCATATTTTCCTAAGAATACGATTAGCAAAGTGGTCAAAATAGATATTTGAGTAAATATTTTAGCTGTTTGATCAAAAGCAAACATGGAGGCATATCGTGTGAAAAAAGGACTATCTCCGTAAAAAGAGACGATCAAAGCGATAAGTAATCCTAAAATTGCAAATGGTTGAGAGTATTTTCCTTGCCCGAAAACACCTGAATATAAACTCAGAATGGCTGCTGCGAAAATAATGATGATGATGCTCATTATATTTTTAGTATTTTTTGTAAAGTTTTGCTGCCAAAGTTACAATTTTTGATTAAACTGTGAAATTAAAAAATGAAAATAGTATCGTATTATAATAACGCCGATATATTTGATAAATTTATGAAATATAATAAGTTGTTTTAAATTTCAGATGCCTTGCCAATTTTTAGATTTTATCTTAACATTTAGCAATAGTATTATTTATTTACCCATTTTTCATCAGTTTTCCGACAATATTTTTATGCTATATAATAGGTAGGATATTAAGATATAGTACCAAAAAGTAAAAAGATTGTTGAAAAACAATCTTTTTACTTTTTTTAAAGCTATAGTAGTTTAAAAAATTTATTTACTTACTAAAGCAAAATGTCCTGGAGATACGCCGGTTGATTTCCACCATTGTAAGTCGCCATTTTTTGAGAAATAATATATTTTTCCATTGGAAACAAAATCCATAGCATCCCCAATATAAAAGCTGCCATTTTCAGGATCAACAATTATCCCATATGGGGACATAATTTCAGACTTTGAACCCTCTTTGATTAATTCGGAACTTATCACTTTTTGCGTATCTATATTTATAATACCATAATTATTTATAGTTTTTCCTGAAGAATATTCCGATCCATAAAAATAAAGTTTTTCTTTATAAAAAGTGAAGTCTGAAACCGCTATATCCAGTTTATTAATGACTTGATCAGTCGATGGATCAATAACAGCAACGAAAGGCTTTAAATTAGCATAATCGCCTCTTGAAGTAACCCAAATATGATTATTCTTATCTTTACGTATTCTATGTAAGTTTTTACCGACTTCTATATCATTAATTTTTGTAAAACTGTTCATGTCAATTACAGAAACCGTTGTGTCATAATCCGGAGAATAATATCCTCCTGAATTAGCAACATAAAGCTTATTATTTACAATAGTCATTTCTTCCGGATTGCGTCCGACAGTAACTTCATTTACAATGGTGCCGTTAGCAAGATCAACTTTGGCAACATATCCTTGTCCGTTGGGAGTAGAACCGGCATATGAAGACACATACGCATAGTCGCCGTTAAATGTAATGTATCTGCAATTTGGAATAGTTATTTTTCCTATATGCTTGGCTGTTTTAGCGTCCATAATTTCAACATAATTAGAACCATTGATTACGGCATACATTTTATCTTTATAAATTTTTAAATCATTACCTGTATCGCCCAATCCACCTTGATCAGGGTTGATTTTAGTAAAATAGTTATTAAAAAAATCGGCTGTATCATAATCAAAATAGGATAGAGAAGAGTTGTTTTGTTGATAATTACCTTCATTTAAAATATATAACCCTTTTTTGGCATCCGGTTGGGATATAATGTTTGAATCATCTTCAGACCATGAATCGTCATTACTACAAGAAACAATGAACCCTGTAATAATTACTAAAATTGGTACTAAAAATTTCCTTGCTACCATAGTTTCTAGTTTTTTCATATGTTTAATTTAATGATGATCGTATAGTTTCTACCCGGCATGGGATAATTGGCTACTATGTCGTAATATTTATTAAAAATATTATTAATTTGTAAAGATGCTTTGCATTTGATATGAGTGAAAAATAATTCTCTTGAAAGTTGTATATCATGAGTATACCAAGCTTTTACATGATTTTCAGGATTATTAGAAGGAGAATTGTACCGTTCTCCCGTATACATAAAGCTATAATTTAGATTCCAATCTCTGTAAGCAGCTTCTAAAGTAAATGTTCCACTGTGCCAAGGTATATAAGGAAGTTGATTTTTATAATTTAAAATAGGAGAAGATAAATTTTGTGCATCTTCATACGTATAGGTTATAAAGGTTGAAACTAAAACGTTTTTTACTAATATTGAAGTCTTAGAAGATAAATCTAATCCTTTTATGCGTGCTTTACCAAAATTTAACATGGTCCAACGAAATTGTTGTCCTTTGGGATAAGCTATGATTTTATCTTTGACCGTATTATAATAGGCATCGATAGTAAAATCAAAATGAGTACAACTACCGGAAGTAAAGTTTTTATTTATACGAATACCTGCATCAAACTGATTAGTATATTCAGGTTTTAAGTTTGAATTTCCAAAATCCGTATAGTATAAATCATTAAATGTTGGCATTCTAAAAATTCTCTTGTAAAAACCATGAATGCTAATATCTTTAGAATGTAAAGGTTGGTAATTTAAGAAAACAGCTGGGGTAAATTCATTTCTGTCTGAAGCTGTACCCATACTGTTCATGTGTTTCGTTATTTCTTGCACAAATGTACCTAAAACACTTGTTTGAATTTTAATTTTATCCCAATGAAAAGCAGTAGCCAAAGCGATCATTTCTGTATTTCTCGAAGGAGAAGAGAAATTTTTTAAATCGGCATTCATTCCATTATGTTGGTAATCTGCAGATAAAGAAATATCCCAGAAAGAAAATAAAGTAACCAGTTGTGAAGATGAAATATATAGTTCATCTTGCTTATAAGTATTATTAATACGATTGGAAAATTTATTTCCCCAAATAGGGTCATTAAAAACTTCTAAATTTTTATAATGGGTAAAATCATGAGCATATTTAGCGTTTAATGCTATTCTGTATTTTGTGCTGATTATTTTTTCAAAAGAACCCTGCAAAAAGAAATTACGATCCCATTGTTGAGCAAACTGATACCTTTTATACGAATTTTTTAAAACGGCACCGGGTATTCCTCTGCTTGAATCATAATAATATCCTTTCAGATTCCATTTACCATTAGGTAGGGTACCAAATAAATTTCCTTCTGTTCGAAAAGCACTTATGTTACCATTTTGTCTTACAGCGATCGTATCCCAATTACCTTTCTTTTGTTGAAATTTATATTTTCCATCTGAATTAATATATTCCATAGTAAGAGAAGATGAAATTAATGAGGATAATTTTTGTTCCCATAGGAGGGAGGGGTTAATTAAATGAAACGATCCGGAACGATAGGTGGCACCTATATTAGTTTTTTTTTCACCCGTAAAAACAGGACGTTTGGTAGTTAAATAGATACTTCCCGCAGAGCCGAAATCTTTAGCGGGTTGGAAAATTTGACTTTTTTGTCCGTTGTATACTGATATTGATTCTAAATTATCCATGGAAAATTTTCCTAAGTCAACCATACCATTTTGAGCATTTCCTATGGCTATTCCATCATAAAATACCCCCACGTGTTCGCTTCCCATTCCTCGAATGTTAACTGTTTTCATTCCTCCTACACCTCCATAATCTTTAAGTTGAATTCCTGAAAATAATCGTACGGCATCAGCTACCGAAGAGCTGTTTCGATTTTCTAATTCTTTTCCTTTCAATTCTTGGAAAGGAATTATTCCCTTATCATTTCTTTTTCCCGTTGCCAGTATTTCCTGTAATTCTGTTACAGTAATGCTGTCTTTTTTTTCTTGGGAATAAGATAATGGACTCATCAGGCTTAATAAAAAAGCAAATACACTATATTTATGATTGATGTTCATCATCATGGAGTCGAATATCTTAAATTACAGATATAGTAAACTAGTTTCCGGAAAAGTAAACAGGAAAAGTGAATATGAAATGCTTTTAATGTTTCAGCCTTGTTCCACGAAAGCTTGTAAACTTGTAAAACTATAGTTAAATTTGGCAGGTATTCTGACTTACTTCATTTTAAGAACCTTCCCAAGAAAGCAACTCCTCAGTGGTATATCTCTTAAAACGTACTAGAAGATTACAGCAGCGGGCCTGTTTCGGATTTTCACCGAATTCCCTTTTAAGATTGCGTATTTATCGGTAAATAACAATCACCAAATTTAGGCAAATATAAATAAATATTTTTAGGGCATCCTTATAGATTATTTGGGTAGTACTAATAATTCTAAAAAAAGATTAATTTTTTAAACGAACAATAGTAAGTTGAATTAAAAAATCATTAGATTTGAATAATGAACGTACAACTTCCTGAAAAATTATATTATTCTATAGGCGAAGTAGCACAGGCTTTTAATGTTAATACTTCACTTATAAGGTTTTGGGAAAAAGAATTTGATAGTATTTCACCCAAAAAGAATAAAAAAGGTGACCGTTTTTTTACCCCAAAAGATATTGAAAATTTTAAAATAATTTTTCATTTAGTAAAAGAAAAAGGATATACCTTAGAAGGAGCAAAAGTTGTTTTACAATCACAAAAAAATTTATCCAAAAAAGTTGAAATCATTGCTCGTTTAGAGTTAGTGAAGGCAGAATTAATTAAGTTAAAAGAATTATTAGACGAATAAAAATTTAAATAAAGACAATATGAAATTACCTAAGTTTTTAATGGCAGACAATTCAGATTTTCCTGAAGATTTATTTGTTGTGCATACAGAGTATCCTAGATTTATATTAAATGTAGAAGAAGAGGAGGTTGAATGGTTTGATGATTTGGAAGGAGAAGAGGAAGAGGTTGCTAATGAAGTAAATTCATTGATTCAACAAGCATTCGATTTTTGCGATGCTGAAATCGAAAAATACGAAGATGATGAAGAGGAGTAATGACTTCTTAGATTAATTTATGATATTAAAAAAAGTAAGCAGTAAATCACTGCTTATTTTTTTTGCTCTTTGATTTGATTAATTTAATAAATGATATTTTTAATCATCAACAACACACCCCTGAATCCTATATTGATTTTTAAATTTTTCTGACCATTTTTTCCATTCTTCCGGTTTTATTTTTTGGTTATTTTCAATTTTCAAAAATGATAGGATGTAATCTTCTGAGAAATCCTTAGGAAAATTTTGCATGGGATCAAATGCATCATTATACCATTTTTCATTAATTAAATAATTAAGTTGATTAACATCAAAATCAAATCCATAATTATGATAGGAATTGGTAGCAGAAGAATTAAACGTAGTTTTCATAACTTCATGATTTAATTGAGCGATCATGTTTTTGTGTTTATGCTTTCTAAAATACAGGGTAGCATTGTATAATTGTTTTTTTTCATCAACTTTTCCATTAATATTTTCCCAAGTTTTAAGCCAAAATTCTTTTTTATGAACACCCATAAGTATTGAAATTAATATCCAATATTTAGTTTTAGTAGTGTTAGATACCAAACCCAATTTATATAAAATACTAAAAAACTTATATTTATTATAAAAAAAACATTTCAGAATGAAAGGAGGAGCAGTAAAAAGATCCGGATAAATGGAAATTATATCGGAATTGATTTTATCATGTTTAAACTGATCAACAAAATTTTTATTTCCCGACCAACCTAATTTGAGTAAGGATATATTTTCTTTTTCCATTACTTCATTGATTTCATTCACATTAATTTTTCTCGTAAACCAAACATCATCTTCCGTTATAATGAAATAATCTGAAGCTTCTTTTACTGAATTGACCCAAAGTTGAGTAGGAATTTTAAAGCCATTAATATCTTTTCCTGACTTTAAATTATCTTTAATTGCTTCTTCCTTTTCTATATAATTTTCAGATTTTATAATTTTAATGGACGGGTATTTTAATTTAATTTTATTTAGATATTTTTCAGGAGTTCCATCATCTAATACTTTAACTGAATAAGTACCCACTACATATTTTTGGATACTGGCTAAGCATCTGTCCAAATAAAAGGGGCGGTTAAAAGATTTAATTAAAATATCCATAGTTTAAAGTTTGGAATAAATTTTACAAATGAGATTAAAAGTATTTTTATTTAGGGAAGATAAAGAATAAAGTAAATAATCTAAAGATATAGGATAATACTTACGATATTTTTTTACTAAAAATTTTAATTGGTTTGCATCTTTTCTGTAAAAACAAATTTTCATGGCATATAACAAATCTTTTTTATTAATTGGGCAATGAATATCTTCTATATTAATAAATGATTGTGGATTAAACGCATCATAACTGTCTTTACCAATACTGAGCCTTTCTTTATAAAATTCACGGGCTTTATTGATAAACAACCATTGCACTAGTCTGTTTTTGGTTTTTGAAAGTGAATGGTTGGTTTGTCTGTATGATATTAAGATATCAGGTAGATTTACAATTTTTTTACCTTCTGAAAATAACCGTAAGATGAGATCATAGTCTTCCGAATAAATCATTTTTTCTCGATAAAAAACTTTTTCGTTTCTAAATAGTATAGAAGAATGATAGAATAAATTGTTTTTGAGGATATTTCTTTTTAATTCATGATAATCGGTTAAAGCTATAAAATTATTACAAATAGTATTGTTTTCATCAATTATATGAGCACTGCTTCCTATTAAAAATACATTCGGATTATTCTCCAGAAATTCAACTTGTTTTTCCAATCGATTGGGTAATGCAAGATCATCAGCATCTAATATGGCCAAATATTTACCTTTAGCATTTTCAATTCCGATATTACGAGATTTTATAACAAATAAGTTTTTATCATTGTTAATAAGCTTGATTCGGGAATCTCTTTTACAAAATTGTTCTACAATTGATTGAGTTCTATCGGATGAGCCATCATTAATAACCAGCAATTCAAAATTAGCATATGTTTGATTGATTACCGATTCAATTGATGCAGATATATGTTTTTCTGCATTGTATGCAGCCATAATAACCGATACCAAGGGAGTCATAAGTAAGATATATAAATACAAAAGTAAAATATTTTTAATTAAACCGTGTATATCAGCTTTTTTTAAGATAAAAAATTTTAGAAAGTGAGTCTTACGTAAACTTATAGGTATCCGCAACGAAAAATGTATAGGAGTAATTAAAAATATAAATAAAATTCTATTAAGATATTTATAATTAATTTGAGTTAAATTCAAAGAAAATTTTTAATTTAGCAAAAAATTTAGGGCGTTCATATATAGTAGAGATTCTGATAATTAAAGCTCAGGTTTTTATAACAGTATGTAGAGCACCTGAATATAACTTTTTTAGTTTAGTGTTTTAATTAATTCAGAAAAAAATAAATAGATCATGGTACAAATTCTTTTTAAGATGGTGTTAGTTATTATGGATTACATAATGTCAATGTTAAGTTAATTAGAAAATTATATACATGTGAAAAGTTCAGTTAATGTAAATTAACTGAACTTTTTAATTATTTTTAATAAGTAATCAAATTATGAAAAAATTACTAGGAAGGTTAATGCTGTTCGTTATGGGATGGAGATTTAAAAATGAAGTATCTGTTAATGAATTAAGAAAATGCGTATTAATTTGTGCTCCCCATACCTCTAATTGGGATTTATATTATTGTTTAGCCAGTTTTTGGTGTTTAAAAATTCCTTATAAAGTAATGATTAAAGACGCTTATACCAAACCTTGGTATGGATTCTTTTTCAAAGCACTCGGATGTTTAGGAGTCGATCGAAGTCAATGGAATAATTTGGTTCAATATTCATCGAAACTAATTAAAAATTCCGATTCGATGGCTTTAATAAATACTCCGGAAGCCACTCGCTCCCGTGCCTTACAATGGAAAAAAGGTTTTTACTATATAGCTAAGCAAGCGAATGTTCCTATAGCTCTAGCCTATGCCGATTATAAAAATAAAGTAACCGGTGTTTCCAAATTAATTTATATTGGCGATCAAACGATTGAAGAGATATTTGATCAAATAGAAGACTTTTATAAACCGGAAATGGCTAAATTTCCCGAAAACTATAATCCTAAAATTTATTAAATTAGATTATCTAAATTCTTAGGTATAAAAATATTTTTTGACTTCTAATATTGCTGAGACGATCGAGCAACTTTCAGATTTTATTTGTAAAATCAGAATTCCGACAAGAATATTCTGTTTATAACTATTGCCTATAATTTTGATTAATATATAACATATATCGACGTTAGGGATGATCGTAATAAGACTCATGATCTGGATTTGCACCGTATTAAACGTCATTGATTTCAATGTCCTTCCGCATTATATAGAAGAACATTTTACTGATTCTGCTCAGCAAATCTATTTGATGTATAAAAAAAATAACTTAAATTTAGCTTCCATCAATAATTAACAGAGCATAATTGTTGATAGCAATGGGTTATATGATTGTCTGAACGATAGATTCAAACAATATATAAAATATATAAATTTAATTACACGTTTGATCTTGAGGGCAAACTTTATACAATTCAAAATTTAAAATGAATGTAGCATCTTTACTGTTTATATAATTGGATTCTCTACCGTATGCCAATCGAGAAGGCACGATAATTAAACCTTGTAATACGTGGTAAAGGTCATTTTTAGATTTATTAGTTGGCTTGAAATTCTTTAAACCGTCAACAATACCTTTAATTACATAATAGTTTTCACTTTGAATTGTATCGTTTTTGGGCTTTTTATAAAAGAAAGGGTCTTCTTGTGCAACCCCTGAATTATCAATTGTGCTTGATGAAGTATTCAAGGTTGAATATCCATTACCTCCTTCAGTTGCAACAAAATATTTTAATGAATAATGAATAAGTATATTGCTTTTACCGTCAGCTATATTGGAGGTGTTTATACCCTGATCTGCCTTCGGATTTTTAACTACCCAGTACCCTAAAGGAGATTTTATTGCATTTTTGCTCAAAGGCTCTTTATCAGTTGGAGTAACCGTATCAGAAAATTTGGTTACTTTCCCAAGATCATCGAAATAATAGTTATTTAAAAAATTAACAATAGCCATATCATCTGCTGTATTTTGCTCATCAACGGATAAGGTTGAGGCGTTATTATCATCGCTACCACACGAAACAAAAAATAAAAGTGAAAATATACAGGCGGCTAAAAGGGATTTTTTAATCATGTAAATAAAATATGTTAATTTAGTTGCTAATTTACGATTAAATTTAATTTTAAAGACCAATTTTTTCAATCAATGAGAATAGATAAATTTTTATGGTGTGTGCGTTTTTATAAAACGCGGGCAATTGCTACCGAAGAATGCAAGAAAAACCGTGTATTTTTAGATGATGCTCCCTTGAAGCCTTCAAAAGAAATATTAGTTGGTGAAACGTATAAAATTAGAAAAAATCAGATTGACTATACGATCCAAGTTATACAAATTCCTCCCAATCGGGTAGGGGCAAAATTGGTTCCTTTATATATAAAAGACCTGACAGATCCTGAGCAGATTGAAATGATGAAATCAAGAACACAAACGCAAAACTATTACAGGCAAAAAGGATTAGGCAGGCCCACCAAAAAGGATAGGAGAGAATTAGACGATTATACTCTGGAATGGGAAGATGAATAAATACACTAAATGTTTAATTAGTATTTTTTAGAACGGCTATAATTTCATTGCTTATTTCTTCCGGAGTTTTTTGGTTAACCGCTATCTTATAAGCAGCCGACTCATAAAATGTTGAACGTTCAAATAAATGCTTGGCAATAAATTCCGGTAAAGATTTTTCTTCTAAATGCGCAATAAGAGGGCGGTGTTCTTTTTCATTACTTAACCTTTTTGCTAATTCCGAAGCATTCATTTTTAAATAGAACGAGAAGCTTTTTTCTTTAATTTTATCCATGTTACGATGATAAATAGGAGTACCTCCTCCTAAACTCAACACTATATTGTCACCGTTCAATAATTCATTCAGATAAAAATTTTCTTTTTTACGAAAATAAATTTCTCCATGGATTGAAAAAATTTCTTGAATAGACTTATTTTCTTGAGTTGAAATATACTCATCTAAATCAATAAAAGTTATGTTGAGAGATTTCGCAAGATATTTGCCAACAGTAGATTTCCCACTTCCCATATAACCCAATAAAGAAATAACCATACGATCAGATTTTTTACAAATATCATATTTTTTTACCAAATATATTTGCATACCCAAAAAAAGTCATTATATTTGCACTCGCTAAACGAAAATGCTTAGCAAACACTAAATAAAGACCTGGTAGCTCAGTTGGTAGAGCACAACACTTTTAATGTTGGGGTCCTGGGTTCGAGCCCCAGCCAGGTCACAATCTATTCAAAGAATAGATTAAATATACATTTAGGGAGACCTGGTAGCTCAGTTGGTAGAGCACAACACTTTTAATGTTGGGGTCCTGGGTTCGAGCCCCAGCCAGGTCACATTTTGAAAATTCGCGCTTGAGATTCTCAAGCTTTTCTTGTTTATGACTCCGTAGCTCAGTTGGTAGAGCAATTGACTCTTAATCAATGGGTCGAGAGTTCGAGCCTCTCCGGGGTCACTTAAAAATCAATGAGTTACAAATTTTTTGTAGCTCTTTTTATTTCACGTACGTAAACAAACTAGAAACAACAACAGAAAAAAAAAGTTCGACTTCAGTTCTAGTATTTATTTTATTCATTTATACTATTTCAATATTTTTTTAAATTAACGGCTAATAAGTTATTAAAAATATTGTTGGAAGTTTTTGTGCAAAAATTTTTGTCTTACTATTATCTAAAAATTTAACTTTATATTGTAAAAATTTATTGTTTGAATTATCTTCTGGTTTCTTGATCTAATAATTTAAGGAGGGTGGGAATTCTATAATTACCATGCATATTTTGAATACATTGAGAAGCTCCATTAAGTGAAATTCCGACAGAACTAATATATAAGGGCTTTTTACTTTCGCCTCTTGTTATTTCCTGAACAATAGACTTGCCGGTAGAAAAAGGATTTTTAGCTACCCCTATAATTGGAATTTTCTTTTCCAATGCATCAAATAAGTATTTACCCAAGCCCGGCCGATGGGTGTCATCTAAATATACGAAGCCGTCAACTATAATCTGACTCATATCTTTTAAATTTATTTGTTTCAATAACTCTAAAATACAAGGAAGCTCTCTTTTATAAAACAATCCCGATTCATATTCAGATATTTCATAAATATAAGTAGTAATTAAGTCATTAGGAATGGGTTGATCCCAGTTTTTAAATAGTATACCAACAACTTTTGCTCGGTTCGGGTAGTAATAAACATCAATAGCAAGTTTCATTTTTATTTAATTTTAATTTATTCCAAAAGTGATAAATTTTTTTAATTGAAGATATAGGGTTAAATAATTAATAGGATAAACATTTATTTTTAAATAATGTTAAAATAAAAATAAATATACTAAATTAGCATAATTAATCTAAAATAATTAAAAATGTTATGAAAAAAAATCTACTTTTTATTTTATTGTCTTGTATTATAACTGCGCCACTGTTGGCAACAGATAATATTTCTAAACAAGAAAATTACTTGAGAGAACATTTTGTATCATCCACCACCACCAACTATGATGCGATGGATGTATATGGAATATTAAATTTTTTTATGCAATATTCGGAAAGTGAAAAAAAATGGAATTATGAACTGGCGGGGTTAACCTGGGAAGAAATGGCTAAGGCTATTAATGGTAATCCGGAGGTTATTTTTACCAAATTATCCGGAAAATTTGGTTGGAAAAATATCAATAGTTTAAAAGTTTTAACTCAATTAAATTTAAACTACAAAAATTATAATGGAGTTTTCAATGGCAATTATTTTAAGAACTTAGAAACATTATATTGTACTGGCAATCGATTAACGACTATAGATGTAACTAAAAATGTTAATTTGAAGGGTTTATATTGTAATTCGAATCAATTAAAAATCTTAGATCTATCCAAAAATCTTAATTTAATTTATTTAAATTGTTCTTCCAATCAGTTAACAACCTTGGATATATCTAAAAACGTTAATTTGAAAGAATTATATAGTTATTCCAATAAGCTAAAGTCCTTGGATGTATCTAAAAATGTTAATTTAATGCTTTTAAATATTTATTCAAATCAACTAACCGCCTTGGATGTATCTAAAAATGTTAATTTATTTGTTTTAAAGTGTTTTTCGAATCAATTAACAACCTTGGATATCTCTAAAAATGTAAATTTGTATAGTTTAAATTGTAATTTCAATCAATTAACAACCTTAGATGTATCTAAAAATAGTAAACTAACTTTTTTAGATTGTTATTCCAATAAGCTAAAAGCTTTAGATGTATCTAAAAATGTTAACTTGACAGAATTATATTGTTATTCCAATCAATTAACCACCTTGGAAGTATCTAAAAATGTTAATTTAAAAATTTTAAATTGTAATTTGAATCAATTAACAACCTTAGATGTCTCTAAAAATCCTAATTTAACAACATTAAATTGTTATTCGAATCAATTAACAAATTTAGATGTCTCTAAAAATGTGAATTTAATATATTTATATTTTAGTGATAATAAGATAGCTCAATTGCTTATTCCGAAAGTTCATAAAATAAGTGAATTAACTGGTGATCATAACAATCTAAAGCTATCCACTTTAAAAGGGAATTTTCTTACAATTAAATCTTTAAAATTAAGCCCGCAAGCAACGCTTCAAGGTGGGGCTAAAGGTATTTTTGAAGTGTTGGATATATCATCAGAATATACTATTGATGGAAAATATACTACTTATACCTGGTATGATAAAACAACTCAACAAGAAGTCGGCGCCTATGCACTAAAAGGTAAATTTTATGCCGGTCCGGAAAATGCAGGCAAAACTTTGATCTGTAAGATGAAAAATGAATTATTTCCAAACTTTGTTTTAGAATATGAAGTAAAGATAAAAAATACCGTATCTTTTGCATCAAGAAATATAAAAGAAAACATACCGGAAGGTTTTGTATGGGTAGATACTCAAAAAAATGAAACAGAATCAATACAATTATTTCCTAATCCGGTAATAGATATATTAAAAATAAATACTACAGCAAAGGTAACATCAGCAAGTGTTTACAATTATGCAGGAAAAGAAGTTAAAAGATATCTAAGGATAATAAATAATGAATTGGATTTACAAGATTTATCTGCGGGAATTTATATTGTAAATCTTACAACCGATCAGGGAATACTTTCTAAGAAAATCATAAAAAAATAATTTAAAAATTAAAAGAGTGAAAACCTGCTATACAGCAGGTTTTTTTTATTGAAAATAAATTATAGAATAAAAATTAAAATATTTATTTTCAAACAAGGTTAAAATAAAAATAAATATATTATATTAGCATACATAAATAATAAATAAAAAAATGTTATGAAAAAAAATCTACTTTTTATTTTATTGTGGTGTTTTATAACCACACCAATGTTGGCAACAGTTGATATTTCTAAACAAGAAAATTACTTGAGAGAACATTTTGTAATATCCACAACCACCAATTACGACGCGATGGATGTATATGGAATATTGAATTTTTTTATGCAATATTCGGAAAATAAACAAAAATGGAATTATGAACTGGCGGGATTAACCTGGGAAGAAATGGCTAAGGCTATTAATGGTAATCCGGAGGTTATTTTTACAAAATTATCCGGAGTATTTACATGGAAAACTAGTAATAATTTTAAAGTTTTAACTAAATTAAATATAGGCGCCAAATTCTTTAATGGAGTTTTTGATGGAAGATATTTTAAGAATTTAGAATATTTAGATTGTGATGGGGATTACTTAACATCCTTGGATGTATCTAAAAATGTTAATCTAACAGAATTATATTGTGATGGAAATCAATTAAAAACTTTGGATGTATCTAAAAATGTTAATCTAATAAATTTAAATTGTAGTTTTAATCCGTTAACATTCTTGGATATATCTAAAAATGTTAATTTGAAACAATTAAAATGTTATTACAATAAGCTTAAAGCTTTGGATGTATCTAAAAATATTAATTTAACATATTTAAATTGTTATATGAATCAATTAACAACTATAGATGTGTCTAAAAATGTTAATTTAACATATTTAGGTTGTTTTTATAATCAATTAACTACTTTGGATGTATCAAAAAATGTTAATTTAAATGATTTATTTTGTTATTCAAATCAATTAACAACCTTGGATGTATCAAAAAATGTTAATTTAAAAAATTTACGTTGTTTTGAAAATCAATTAACAGTCTTGGATGTATCAAAAAATGTTAATTTGAAAGAATTAATTTGTGATAGAAATCAATTAAAATCTTTAGATGTAACAAAAAATGTTAATTTAGATGCTTTATATTGTGAATCTAATCAATTAACAAATTTAGATGTCTCTAAAAATTTTAATTTAAAATACTTTTATTTTAATAACAATAAGATAGCTCAATTGCTAGTTCCAAAAGTTCATAAGATAAGTAGCTTAAAAGGAATTAATAACAATTTAAAGTTATCCACTTTAAAAGGTAATTTTCTTACAATTAATAACTTAAAATTAAGCCCGCAAGCAACGCTTCAAGGAGGAGCTAAAGGTATTTTTGAATTGATAGATTTATCTTCAGAATTTAGTATTGATGGAAAATATACCACCTATACCTGGTATGATAAAACAACTCAACAAGAAGTCGGCACGTATGCGCTAAAAGGTAAATTTTATGCCGGCCCGGAAAATGCAGGCAAAACTTTGATTTGTAAAATGAAAAATGAATTAATTCCAAATTTTGTTTTAGAATATGAAGTAAAGATAAAAAATACCGTATCATTTGCTTCAAAAAATATAAATGAAAATATACCGGAAGGATTTGTGTGGGTAGGTCCTCAAAAAAATGAAACAGAATCGATACAACTATTTCCTAATCCGGTAATAGATATATTAAAAATAAATACTACAGCAAATGTAACATCGGCAAGTGTTTACAATTATGCAGGAAAAGAAATTAAAAAATATCTAAGGGTAATAAATAACGAATTGGATTTACAAGATTTACCTGCGGGAATTTATATCGTAAACCTTACAACCGATCAGGGAATTCTTTCTAAGAAAATTATTAAAAAATAATTTAAAATTTAAAAAAGTGAAAACCTGCTTTTTAGCAGGTTTTTTTATATAAATTAAATTTAACAAATTAGTAAGATTTTTAAAAGTATTTTTTAATATATCTAATATTTTTAACAAATCTTATCGATAATTATCAATTAGAATTTACCGTTTTTATTTTTATGCTCAGCATTCGCAGGTATGGTTTCCACAATATCCCAATGTTCAGCAATTTTACCATTTTCAATTCTGAATAAATCATAGAAAGAAGTGGGTTTATTGGCCATTATGCCTTCAGAAACTACTAATACAAAATTTCCTTCTCCTAAGATTTTATGAATTTGAGTATATTTGAAAGTAAGTCCCATTTTATTCAATTTCTCTAAGCCGGCTTTTAATCCGTCTAACCCGTCACCAATGAGTGGGTGGTGTTGAATGTAATTATTTCCGTTAAAATAATTTTCCAAGTTGGAAGGATTTTTACCCATCAATACATCCGTAACAAAACCTTCGGCTACTGCTTTGTTTGCTTTCAATCCGGTCTCATCGGTTTTTTTGATAGTAGTATCCCCATCTGTTAACGTATGTCCACTTGGATTCTTCGGTTGTTCAGCTTGTAAATTATCCCAATGTTCTACAATTAATCCGTTTTCAAAACGGAAGATATCAAATCCAACAGTTGGAGTTTTATACCCATACTCCGTTTGGGCAACAACATAATCCCCGTCACTTAACATACGTACAATGTTAACACTCGGTTTAGAAGCTGATAAACTTTTCACAAGGGTCTTAAAACCTTCAACGCCGTCAGCTGCTCCCAAATTGTGTTGAATATACTTATTTGGGTTAATGTATTTTAACGGTGCTTCATTTCCTGTGCTAAATGAAGAAAGTAACTCCCTAACTTTTTCTTTATTAGAGGGTTCTTCGTTTTCCGCGGTAAGATCTTCTACCTTTTCAGTGATCGTTTGATCCGTAGCTTCAACAGGTTCTTTTTTAGTTTGGTTGCAAGAAACTGCCAACAAAGCTATTCCGACTACCGCTGCTAGATAACTTATTTTTTTCATATTATTAAAAATTTATTATTTATTATTCATCAATTCACTTATAGGTATTTTTAATTTATTATGTTTATAAAAACAGGCGTATTCAGTGTTTTTCAACTGTTGTAAGAATTTTATTCGTGTAAAGGTAAGTGTGGATTTTATGAGTGTAATGATAAAAAGTATGCCAAAGCTGATAAATTTAGGACAGGTGTTGCTTTTTAAAATCGATAGGGCTAATACCTACCCACTTTCTAAAAAATTTGCTGAAATTGGTGGGTTCGTCAAATCCCAGTTCAAATGAAATTTCCTTTATATTGAGTTCACTGTAAACCAAAAGTCTTTTTGCTTCTAATAAAATTCGTTCATCAATATATTCTTTGGGACTTTTACCGACAGTGTTTTTAAGAGCTTTTGATAAAACTTTGGGCGATATACCCAAACTGGAGACATAATCGTTTACTTTTCTCAGGATCTTGTAATTTTTTTCTACTGCGAGTGAAAACTCTAAAGTAACAGAATAACACGAAGAATAAAGAATATTTAACGAATGACTAGTAATTTTTTTTGAATAAATAAGAAAACTACTCAGTAAATGATGTAAAATATCGGGAATATAAGGATCTTGTTCAGGAGAATAGATTTTTTTCATCAATTCCCAAATGGAATCTAAATATTCATGCGTTTCAATAGGAATATTTTTTGTGAAAGGGTTGAAAAGCTCTGATTGCTTAATCAAGCGCCTTTCGTATTTATTACGAATATAAAAATCATCGGTAAACAAAATAATTTCACCCGTATAGGTAGATTCCACATCAAAAGATAAAACTTGATCTTTGCCGATAAATAAAATTTGTCCTTCCCTGAGTTCAATCGGACTAAAATCTACTTTTTGAATTGTTTTACCGCTTGTAATCCGTATAATTTGATAAAAATTTGTTCTATGTGGCTTACTGGTTATAGAACATGCCCTTTGATTCATCTGAGTCAAATTTTTTATTTCAAAACCAAAAGGTAAAAGTTCATTAAAGGTGTAAGATTTCAAAAGAAAATTTTATACAAAGATAAAAAAATCGAAGTCATATAAACAACGCATTATTTTATACACATTTTTATGATACTGTTTATGCTTTTGCATAAAAAATATCTCTGTTTCGAAAAACTAATTGATTATTTTTTATAATTTAAAAATCGTTTACGTAACCATTCTCGAATCGGCATATCATAAAATTTCATGGACAAATAAGCAACAATGATGGAAATTAAAACTACCAGCAATCCATATTGCCATGATTGCTCCAATGAAAGTTGATGATTGGCAATGTAAGCCATATAAATATTAATAAAGGGAAAATGGGTAATATAAATAGGGTAGGAGATGTCTCCCAAAAATTTACATACTGTCATGGCTTTCGGATCCTTTATTTTTCCTCCTGCGCCCAGCCATATAATCAGAGGAAAGAAAATCATTAAACATATACACTCATACCAGCGATTCCATAGGTTATTTTCACCGCCTAAATGAGGTACGGATAAAAGTATGATCAACAAAAGAGAAGTTATTAAAAATGCATGATTAATAAAACGAAGTTTTCCAATTCTGGCTAACAATAATCCGGCTAAAAAAGGAAAAGCCAAACGAGTAAAACCGATTCTTAACTGAATAGGGTCATCAATAGACCATCCCCCGATGATGTCACCTATAGGATTTGTAAACGCATATTGAATCGTAACTCCGGCAGCAACAAGTACCAAAATAGAAAGCATTAATTTGCTGATTCTTCGTAAAATAAGGGCATAAATGATATTGGCTATATATTCAAGAAATAGAGACCAGGCAGGGCCATTCAGAGGATACATTTCATTCCAACCGCGAATGTCTAAGCCTTTTCCTACAGGAATTAAAAACATGCCGATAATCATCAATAGAACTAATTTCAAAAGAGAAACATCAGAAGTAGCTTTCCATCCCAATGAAGGAGCATCCTGGAAATAATATAATAAAGCCCCTAAAAGCATCCCGGCAATAATCATAGGATGAAGTCGAATGATACGGCGTTTAAAAAAATCTTTTAAAGTCATGCTTCCCCACCGATCATCGTATGCATATCCCAAGACAAATCCGGATAACATAAAGAAAAAATCTACAGCCAAGTATCCATGATTTATAATTTGTAAGCTATGATCACCGCCCGTATAAATTTCAAGAACATGGAATAAAACCACCATAATAGCAGCAACTCCTCGTAAACCGTCAAGAATTACATAATGTGGCTTGGAAGCTTTTAAATCCGTTATATTTTTCATCATTGGAAGATATTGATTTCTTATTTGAATAACAAAAGTAAACTAATGATAAGTTGAACTATTGAAATATATTCTATTATTATTGTCTTATATTTGTATACAAATAATGCATAATATTAGTAAGTGTATAAAAACATCAAATACATTCACTTGCCAACATTTGAAAATCAATCTTTTCGATTTGATCATGTAAAAATATATTGGAATGAACAGGTAACTTTCCATGAACAAAAAACTTGGGAATTATCCTACATAATAACCGGCAGTGGAACCAGAAAAATGGGGGATCGGCTCGAACCCTTTCAATGCAGCGAAATCGTTCTTATCCCCCCTCATATCCCTCATTGTTGGCTTTTTGAAGAATCCGATTATGATGCAGAAGGTAAGATTGAGAACATTACCCTTACATTTTCTGATCGATTTCTTGATAATTGTAAATTAACTTTTAGCGAATTGCACCCATACATCCAAAAAATACAAAATTATAAACAAGCAATATCATTTATAGGAGCTCATCTGGCGAAACTTCAAAAAATTTTGAAACAGATGATTGATCAATCGGAGATTGAAAGGATTTCATCTTTCATTCAAATATTAACATTACTAGGTAATTCCGATCATAGGATTTTAGCAGGTAACCGAATAGAGGAAGATAAACAAATCCTTCGGTTGCAAAAAATACAGCTTTATATAATGAACAATTATCAAAATACCATCACTTTAGAAAAAATGTCCCAATTAGTGAATATGAATAAATCGTCATTTTGTATTTTCTTTAAAAAGATGATGGGTAAATCTTTGATGACTTACTTAAATGAATTTAGGGTAGAATCTTCCTGTCAAATGATTCAAAAAACCAATATGACCATTGCAGAAGTATGTTATTATTCAGGTTTCAAGGATGTGCCTTATTACAATAGAATTTTTAAGAAAATTAAAAATTGCACACCCAATGAATATCGAAAAAGATTTTTTCAAACGGGAAGATAAGTAACTATCGAAAGATTACACTATAAAAAAATTGCTTATCTAAGTGTGGAAAAATTTAAAATTACCTTAGAGGTGAAATACTAATATTAGTATATTTGCAAAGCTAAAAATAAACAACTTTTAAACTCACGTGGTGGAATTGGTAGACACGCCATCTTGAGGGGGTGGTGTCCATAGGATGTGCCGGTTCGAATCCGGTCGTGAGTACTTTTCTTCTAAGTAATAAAATAAATTTTCCCTTTTTTTACAATAAATTGCTAAACTTTATTTTTAATATCCCCATCCATAGCATAGTTACAACAAATGTAAAAAAGTATTAAACTCAAATATTAAATTTTATTATAAATTTACGTGAATAAAAATTTGACTTGAAAATGAACGAGGCCCAACTTTGGAGTAAAATTGAAGTATTTTTCAAAGAGAAGTTTGCACATGAGGATATTCCCGATTTAAATACGATGATATTTTTAATTGGTTTGCAAGAATTAGGATTAGGATATAAAAAGTATAAAAAAGACGAAAAAATGAACCTGATACATATAGCCGTATGCAGGTTATTGGAACCTTTCGGATATTATAAACTCGATGGATATGATCAAGATAACTGGCCGCATTATAAATTAATTGAAAAGCTGCCCGATTTAAAGCCTAATGAGCAAACTTTGCTTATGAAAAAAGCGATCATCCAATATTTTATGGATGAAAAATTACTGGATATTTAAAATAAAAAAGACAAACTTTCGTCTGTCTTTCTATTCAAAATTATATAAAGTATAAAATATATTAATTAGTTGGATTCAGCTTTTGCATCACGAATCATTTTTTCGTTGGCAGTAATAGAAAATTCAACTCTTCTATTTAAAGCTCTACCGGCTTCAGTGCTGTTATCTCCAATTGGATCTGCTTTACCAAAACCTTTAATAGTGAATCGGCTGGAGCTGATACCATTACTGGATAAATAATTAGCAACACTTTTTGCTCTGTTTTCAGATAAATTTAAATTATATTGATCTGCACCTTTTGCGTCGGTATATCCGAAAATACCAATATTAGTATCCGGGTATTGTTTAAAAACAGATACAATTTTATCTAAATTTTGTTGAGCAGTTGGAGTTAAAGTAGCTTTATCAAAATCAAAACGAATAGCATTTTCATTAAGTACAACTTTAATTCCTTCTCCTACACGTTCAACAGAAGCACCCGGTACACTTTCCTGTATTTGTCGTGCTTGTTGATCCATTTTGTGTCCAATTAAACCTCCGGTGGTACCACCCACGGCAGCACCAATAACGGCTCCTAAAGCAGCATTGTTTTTATTACCTACATTATTTCCAATTACAGCACCTAAAACACCTCCTGCAACAGCTCCTAAACCGGCACCTTTTTGGGTGTCGTTAGTGTTACAAGACATTAGTATGCTAACAGATAATAAGATTAAAGTTAATCTTGTAAATATTGATTTCATAATTATATATATAGTGTATTTCAAGTTATTTATTTTAATTTACCGGATGATAATTTACTGAAATGATAAGTAATAGTAACCCCGCTGATAACCTGACTTAATTTAAATTCATTTTCGGAAAGAATTTCATATAAATACGTAGTTCCTGTAGTTACTTTTCTTGCTTTATCACCTTCATTAAGCAATTTTAAAACAAGCATGTTTTGCTTATCGATATACCAAGTAAAGTTTTGAGTTAAAGCCGGACAAGTATTGCCGCCTTGCAAAGTAAAATTACCTCTGTTATTATTAGCGATAAAATACCACACACTGTTTTTTAAACATTGAGCATCATATTCATCAAAAGCTTTAACCTTTACCAGGTTTTCAGAATATGAAACGCGGTCAAGATTCCATGTACCTCTTACATCCCGTTGAGAAGATCTGTCGAGAGCAACAGAATTTGAAGAAGAGCAAGAATAAAAAATAAACATGCTCAGAATTCCTAAAATCATTAATTTTTTCATAAAAGAAATTTATTTTAATTCATAATTATTATTAATTAAAAACTTACGTTGAATCAATCGATTAAAAATTTAATTTTCCACTTTCAGAGCCTTTTTTACACACTAAAGATTTCTTTTGGCCATTGACGATAAAATTTATAAAATTCTGCTGATCAGGAAATTTATCCAATAACAAAGAATTCTTTATAGTGATTGATGAAACCGAATTGATACCCGATACCTCATAATAAATCCAAACTACATTTCCATCCGGATTTTTAGAAGAAAAAGTAAAATTCACAGGAGTATCATCTATACTTATTTTAACGTTATTTTGAAGATATTTATTAAGTGCAATATCAAAATCGTTGGAATTTACTTTTTTACCAATGGTTTGTTCAATATGTTCAAGGTTAACTTTTGAAGAAACTTTTAATGTTTTGCTGCTGGAAACATATTCCACTTTAGTTATCGAAGTAAAAAAATCCGAAGAATAAAAATTATAGAAACCTAAACATATAAAAGATAAAACAAAAAAAAGAATAAACTTTTTCATTATGGGTTGAATTATATTATCACTCATTCTGCAACTGCAAACAAATTTAATGCCAAATAGTTTTAAAAATTTTGTTTAATACTGTATTTGTTATAAAAAGCATGAATGTGTCCTACAGCTTCATCAGCAGTATCAACAAGTCGGAACAAACTAAAATCAATTTCCTTAATATAATTATCTTCAAGCATAGACTTTCGCATCCATTCCAATAATCCGGTCCAATAATCCGTACCCACCAATACAATCGGGAATTTACTTGTTTTTTTTGTTTGAATTAAAGTTAACGCTTCAAACAGCTCATCCATAGTTCCCAAACCGCCGGGCATAACAATAAAGCCTTGCGAATATTTGAGAAACATAACTTTCCTGACAAAAAAATAATTGAAATTCATACTTAATTTATGATCAACATACGGATTACTTCCTGTTTCAAAAGGTAATTCAATATTTAAACCAATTGATTTTCCTCCCGCAGCCTGTGCTCCTTTATTTCCAGCTTCCATAATTCCGGGTCCTCCTCCCGTAATAATACCAAAACCTATTTTAGTAAGCTTATAAGAAATTTCTTCCGTTAATTGGTAATATTTATTATCAGGATTAGTTCGAGCAGAACCGAATATGGATACACAAGGGCCTATTTTAGTCATTGTTTCAAAACCATTGGTAAACTCAGCCATAAGTTTAAAAAGCATCCAACTGTCCCGAGTTTTTATTTCATTCCAATTTTTTTGATTAAAATTTTGAGCTATAAACTCTTTATTTTCTGAATTATGCATTTTTTAATATTTAATTTACATGTACAGCAAAATTACTGTTTATTACGATTTCTGCGTCATAAAATTGTTAATCATTTTATTAAAATTTTACTATTTTTACGAAGAAGTATCATTTTTTTTAGCAAAATATTCGATATTTTTTAAAATAAGAAAATAATATATCAATTTTTTTAAAAAAAAGGGTAGAAAATAAAAAAGGAAACTTAGGGAATGTAACCGTATATTATACTATTTTTGTACGTATAATTAAGATAAAATTTGAGTATGGAAAACAACAGATACGAATTAAATAAAAATTTAGCGCAAATGCTGAAAGGAGGAGTCATCATGGATGTTTCTACTCCGGAACAAGCAGAAATAGCTGAAGCAGCAGGAGCTGTTGCAGTAATGGCCTTGGAGAGGATTCCTGCAGATATACGCGCTGTAGGAGGAGTTTCTCGGATGAGTGATCCCAAAATGATTAAAGGAATACAATCGGCAGTAAGTATACCGGTTATGGCTAAAATCAGAATCGGACATTTTGTTGAAGCACAAATACTGGAAGCCTTAGAAATCGATTATATTGATGAAAGTGAAGTTTTAACACCCGCCGATGATACCTATCATGTAAATAAAACCAAATTTAAAGTTCCTTTTGTATGCGGGGCTAAGAATTTAGGTGAAGCCCTGCGAAGAATCCAAGAAGGGGCATCCATGATTCGCTCCAAAGGCGAACCGGGAACCGGTGATGTAGTTCAAGCCGTAAGACATTTACGCGCAATGAATGAAGCCATACGTAAGATACAAGGTATGCAGGAAGATGAACTTTTCAATGAGGCAAAGGATCTTCGAGTGCCTTATGAATTAGTAAAATACGTACACGAAAACGGAAAATTACCGGTAGTGAATTTTGCGGCCGGAGGTGTGGCAACTCCTGCCGATGCGGCATTAATGATGCAATTGGGAGCAGAAGGAGTTTTTGTAGGTTCAGGTATTTTCAAATCCGGTGATCCGATAAAGAGAGCTCAGGCCATTGTTAAAGCTGTTACTAATTTTAACGATCCTACTATTTTATTGGAAGTATCTGAAGACTTAGGAGAAGCGATGGTTGGAATAAATGAAGCAGAAATTGAATTACTAATGGCAGAAAGAGGAAAATAATTTTTTTATAAAAAACAATCGAATATAAGGTCATTTGGAAAGTGTAAACTTTCCAAATGACTTTTTTAATTCTAAATATAATAGTATGAAAATAGGGGTATTAGCAGTACAAGGAGCATTTATAGAGCATATTCGAAAACTACAAGAATTGAAGGTAGAAACCTTTGAAATAAGACAAAAAAAAGACATGGATCAATCTATGGATGGATTAATCATTCCGGGAGGGGAGAGTACGGCCATAGGTAAACTTTTGAGAGATTTAAACTTACTCGATATAATCAGAAACAAAATACAAACAGGATTACCGGTATTCGGAACGTGTGCCGGATTAATTCTACTGGCTAATCGGGTGGAAGAAGGTACGGAACATCTGGGTGTTATGGATATTACCGCAAAAAGAAATGCATATGGTCGTCAGTTGGGCAGTTTTTCAATTGAAGAAAATTTTGAAGAAATCGGTACTATTCCCATGACATTTATACGAGCACCCTATATAACCGAAGTAGGAGAAAATGTTAAAATTTTATCCCGTGTGAACGGTCACATAGTTGCAGCTCAAGAAAAAAACATGCTAGTTACTTCTTTTCATCCTGAATTAACGGATTCTGCTAAAGTTCATCACTATTTTATAGAAGAATTATGTAACAAGAAATGATAAATTAATCTTATGGCTAAAGATTGATCAATAATCCTAAGAATTAAATTAAGATAACTAATAACTAATACATAAGAAAATTCTTATCTTGTCTGTCTTAAAATGAATATCCAACTATGGACACTTCGAAAACTATAAATTATTCAGGAATTTTTCTAACCTATTATGCCAATAACAATACCAGTTGTGTACATTCCGCTCAAGACCACTGTTTGATCTATATATATTCAGGGAAATTAATCATTGAAGAAAAAGGAAAAAAAGAAAAAGTATTAAAAGCAGGAACTTGTGCATTTGTACGGAGAAATCATAATATAAAAATGACTAAATTTTATTCGGGCGATCAGCAATATAAAGGAATAACCATGACGTTGAAACGTTCATTTTTAAGAGATTTTTATTATACAAAGGTAAGTAAAGATAAACCCGAAGAGGTTAGTCTCCCCAAAGAAAATGTTTTTACTTTACCTTTACGTCCTGAAATTATAAGTCTTTTTCAATCTTTAAATCCCTATTTCGACACAACGCTTCAACCTTCTGATGAAATCATTAAATTAAAAGAACAAGAAGCTGTATTAGCATTGTTAAACATCAATAAGAATTTTTATTCGATACTTTTCGATTTTACAGAACCTTGGAAAATCGACATTCTTGATTTTCTCAATGAAAATTATATGTATAACCTTTCCATGAATGAAATAGCTGCTTATACCGGAAGAAGTTTAGCAACTTTCAAACGAGACTTTGCAAAAATCAGCGATATACCTCCCCAAAAATGGTTAATACGTAAACGACTCGAAGTTGCCTTTGAAATGCTGAAAGACAGAAAAAAGTGGAAAGTAAAAGATGTTTGTTGGGAAGTAGGTTTTAAAAACATATCTCATTTTTATACAGCTTTTAAAAAATTATACGGATTTTCTCCTTCGGAAGAATTGTGACCGTTCCTCAGAACAAAAAAAATTGATCTTCCCGACAAAAGCCCAATATTGAACTGGCATTAACTTTGTTTATAAATGACTATAAACTTAAAAAATCTTAATTTAAAAAGTTATGAAAGAAAAAGTAATAGTTGTGATGGGTGCTTCCAGTGGAATTGGTGAAGCTACCGTAAGGAAAATTGCCGAAAGGGGAGCTAAATTGGTTATTTCTGCCAGAAGAGAAGAAAAATTAAAAGCAATAAAAGATTCTCTTCCAAATGCTCAAATTGAGTATAAAGTAGCCGATGTTGCCAAATTCGAAGAAGTGAAAGCGGTAGTAGATTTAGCTATAAGCAAGTTTGGAAAAATAGATGTTATCTACAATAATGCCGGAACCATGCCTTCATCCTATCTTATAGATTGTAAACTTCAAGATTGGCATGATATGCTTCATGTAAATGTATTGGGCGTTTTACATGGAATAGCCGCGGTTCTTCCTCATTTTGTAAAACAAAAATCCGGTCATATCATCACTACCGATTCCGTTGCAGGACATTATGTATATCCGGGGTCTGTAGTATATTGTGCTACTAAATCAGCTATCCGTGCCGTAATGGAAGGGCTACGTCAAGAGCAGAGAGAAAATAACATAAAATCATCCATGGTTTCTCCGGGTGCTGTTCGTACAGACCTGTACAAAACAATGAAAGATGAAAAATTATTAGAAGATCAACGCAAAATGCAGGATACAGAGGGTTACGGTTTGAATCCGGAAGATATAGCAGAAGCAGTAGTTTATGCGATAAATACTCCACAACATGTATCTGTAAGTGAAGTTATTGTTCGACCTACTAAGCAATCTCTCTAATTTATTGTAATAAAAAATTACAGAGAAATATAAAAATTTAATTTTTAAAACTATTTATCCGACAAAAGATTTTAGTTTATTGCAAATTTTCTAAAATTTAAATAAAAATTATTTTTTAGTTAATCATTTGTCGGATAATTAGTTCTATATAAAAGAATTATAGTAGTTCATTATCCAAATTAAAACCTACTAATTTCTACACGCTAAATGAAGTACACACCTATTTGATTTTCAGCGAACAAGCTAATAAATTAATATTTACACAAAATAACTAGTTAATAAATGAATAATTCAGAAATACCTAAAATCAGTGAATTTCCAATTGGAAATGAAAATAAAGAATATCAACAATATTTTTCCGGAAAATCATGGCTGCAACCTCTTACCAACCATAAGGAATTAAATGTTCCCTTATTCAACGTTACATTTGAACCCGGTTGTAGAAACCATTGGCATACGCATTCCGGGGGACAAATACTAATTGCTGTAGGTGGTGTTGGATTATATCAGGAAGAAGGCAAAAAAGCCCTACGAATGAAACCGGGAGATGTTATTGAAATAGACTCTAATGTTAAGCATTGGCACGGTGCAGCTCCTGATGAATGGTTTTCTCATTTAGCTATTACCTGTAATCCTCAAACCAATGAAAATACTTGGTTGGAGCCGGTATCAGACGAAGACTATCATACAGCCTCTGTACAAGCAATTAATCTGAAATAAATAACAACTTTATATATAAATAAAAAATCATATTCAAATGGATTATATTAAATTAAACAACGGAAATCAAATGCCAATCTTAGGGTTTGGAGTTTATCAAATACCCCCTCAAGATTGCGAACGAGTAGTTTCAGAAGCCATAGAGGTGGGGTATCGCTCCATAGATACAGCACAAGCCTATTATAATGAGGAAGAAGTGGGTAAGGCGGTAAAATCCAGTAATATAGATCGCTCTAAATTTTTTATAACCACAAAAATTTGGGTTTCAAATGCAGGATATGAAAGAGCAAAAAAATCTTTTGAAGAATCATTGAAAAAATTGCAAACCGAATATGTGGACCTTTTGTTAATACATCAACCTTTTGGAGATTATTACGGTACGTATCGAGCCCTGGAAGAAATGTACAAATCGGGAAAAGCAAAAGCTATCGGAGTGAGTAATTTTTATCCGGATAGATTGGTAGACCTTTGCGAACATGTAGAAATAAAACCGGCAGTAAATCAGGTTGAAACCCATATTTTCAATCAACAGAAAATAGCTAAAGAAGTAATGAAAGAATACGGCACTCAAATTGAATCCTGGGGTCCGTTCGCAGAAGGAAAAAATAATTTCTTTACGAATGAAACTTTAGTTTCCATCAGTAAAAAATACAATAAAACACCCGCCCAAATTGCACTCAGATTTTTAATACAGCAACAGGTAATTGTAATTCCAAAGTCTACACATAAAGAACGTATGATTGAAAATTTTAATGTTTTTGATTTTAAACTTTCAGAGGACGATATCCATTCGTTAGAATCGTTAGATCAAGAAAAATCCTTGTTCTTTTCACATAACGACTATGAAACCGTACGATTTATTTTAGATTTTAAAAAGAAACATCATCTATCCTAAGAACTTAAGACAATTGATAAGTAAAAATCAATCACATGAATAGAACAGAGATTTGTAAAGATAACTTTAAAAAGCTGTTTAAAGGAAATGCCTTAAATGGCGAAGGCAATGATCCCGAATTGATGGAAATTCTTCAAAAATTCATTTTTGGTCAAGTTTTTACGGTTGGAAAATTAAGTATAAAAACCCGAGAATTGATAACTTGTGTAGTACTTGCCTCGTTGCAGCAATTGCCTCAATTAAAATCTCATGTACATGCCGCATTGAACGTTCAGGTAACACCGATAGAATTAAGAGAAGCTATTTATCAATGTGCTCCGATTATTGGTTTTCCAAAAACTCTAAATGCTATTGCTAGTATGAATGAAGCTTTTACCGAAAATAATATCTCTCTCCCTTTAGAAAAACAAAGTACCGTACAAGAGGAAACCAGATTCGAAGAAGGACAAAAAATTCAGATTCCTCTATATGGAAATCATATGAAAGAGTTAATGTCTGCTTTGCCGGATGGTATGGGTGAAGAGGTTGCCAAATTTCTTACTGAAGTTTATTTTGGAGATTTTTATACAAGAAAAGGACTTGACCTTGCCATACGTGAGTTATTAAGTTATTGCGTGTTAGTTTCACTGGGAGCGGAAGATCAACTTACTTCTCATTACTTTGCAAATCTTAAACAAGGCAATAATAAAGAACTGATTGTAGCAGCTATCATTCAGACATTGCCTTATATTGGATTTCCGCTTGCAATTAATGCATTGAAAATCATCAGGGATTTGCCTGAGAAATGGCAATAATATCTTTTTTAAAGATTTTTAAAAGCTTATTAAAAACGATTAAATAAAATTGATTTTCCGGCACTTTTGCTTACATCTTAGAAAGGTTATAGTCAATCAATAGTAATTAATAGTTAAAATGCCGAATAACGTTCAATAAAGATAAATTAAGTTGCATGATGAATCTATTAATATAATCGCCTGTTTTCTCACCTGTTTTTCATAAAAAATTATTTCCGATTTTTTTAGATAATTAGTCTTTGATTTACAAATAATGGTCGATTCTATCATTAAAATACACTACATTTGTTAAGTAAATATGATAAAGATTACAAGTACAGCTAAGTTTTCTTAACTAAAAACTTTAAAATAATTGTAGTTGTTCCATCATTTAATTTTCCAATAGCAAACTATAAAAAATAGATTGTTGAAATTTAACAACAACGATGTATCAATTTTACTATTGTAAATTAATATAACGGATTCTTACCTATCATCTGATGAATTGATTTAATAAGTTATCCGTAAATAATGTTGGAAAAAAGAAATAGATAATTTAATACTAAGATATTATGCTAAAAGCAGGTTTAGTCGGAGCCGGACATTTAGGAAAAATACATTTAAAATTATTACAACAATCTGAAAAGTATAATCTGATCGGTTTCTATGATACAGATGAAGAAAACGGGAAAAAATTAGAGAAAGAATTTGGTTATAAATTTTTCACAAATTTTGATGAATTATTACATCAGATTGATTTATTGGATATAGTAACGCCCACTTTTGCACATTTTGAATATGCTAAAAAAGCCATACAAGCAGGTAAGCATTTTTTTATTGAAAAGCCTATCGCGGGTACATTACAAGAAGCAGATGAAATAATTCGGTTAGCCCAAGAACATAACGTGCAGGGGCAAGTTGGACACGTGGAACGTTTTAATCCTGCTTTCACAGCGGCTAAACCCTATATAGTAAATCCCATGTTTTTGGAGATACATCGCTTGGCAGAGTTTAATCCGAGGGGTACAGATGTTCCGGTAGTATTAGACTTAATGATCCATGACTTAGATATTGTTTTATCCATAGTTGAATCAAAAGTAAAGGAGATTCATGCCAGCGGAGTAGCTGTGGTCAGTAATACACCGGATATTGCCAATGCTCGGATTGAATTTGAAAATGGATGTGTAGCCAATGTTACAACCAGCAGAATTTCCATGAAAAATATGAGGAAAAGTAGGTTTTTCCAGAAAGATGCCTACATTTCAATAGATTTTTTAGAGAAAAAATCCGAAATCATAAGAATCAAGGAAGTACCGGAAAAAATACAACCTTTTGATATGATTATAGAAAATGCAGAAGGCGAAAAAAAACAAATTATATTTCAATATCCTGAAATTGAAAGCAATAATTCTATTTTGGATGAATTAGAATCTTTAGCCGATTCCATTGAAAATAAACAACCGATCAAGGTAACTTTAATGCAAGGTAGAGAGGCTTTACGTGTAGCTTTGGAAGTGATGAGACAAATAGAAGGTAAAAAATAGAATTAGATTTAATTTAAATTTAAAATTTTGGGCATAGAAAAGGGAGGATTAAATTTTTTTTACATGATTATTCTATATGCCAAAATTAATAGGTTATGAGTAATGAAACCATAGACCAAGAAGAGGATGAAGTTTTAAAAGAGGATGCTCCGGATAACTATCTGGCGTTTGCTATTATTTGTACTGTGGCTTGTTTTGCCCCGGTAGGTATATTTGCCTTATTTTATTCTTTACGGGTTAACCAATATTGGGAACAAAAAATGTATGATAAAGCAAGACGATCATCCATCATTACACGCATTCTTTGTATTTGGACAATTATTGCAGGAATAGTCTTTTGGTTAGGTATTCTATCGGGGGCAATTTATAATATCTTTGGACAAAAATTCCAACATTGACATAAGCTAACTGTGAAATGCATGATTTTTGATTGATTATTCATTTTATTGTTAAAATCAGTATGAATACCACGTATATTAATTTAAAAAATTTATTATGGAAAGCTGCTTTCCTTTTTATAATAAGTTTGAGTTTTACAGCTTGTGGAGATAAAGCAAGCTTATCAGAAGATGTCGCTTTAAATTCAATTGAAGCCTATTTAAAATCCAATCCCATTTATGAAACAGTGGAGATAAACATAGGGGAAGTAAAATTTAGTCTTAAAAAAGATAAAAACGACCTTAAGGCCTATAAAGAATTAGAAGAGAAAGGATATGTAAACCTGAATTTGGTTAAACAAAAAAAGAAATTTCTCAGTAAAGACAGTGTCTTTACCTATGAAGTGAAGCTTACCGAAAAAGCTCGTCCTTTTGTGCTAAAACAAAAAAAAGAAACAGTTGAAGTAAAGTCTTTGGAATATCAATTAGGAGACAAAGAACAAGCTCGAATTGAATTGACCGGTAAAAAAACAGCTAAAGCTGTACTTACCCTTAAAAAGGTAGCAAATGACTTTTCCATATTGGGATATGATAAAAATCCTCATACCGATTTTATAGTGAAAACGTTTAATTTAAATTATAAAAAAGATAAAGGTTGGATAGTTACTAAAAGTAAGTAACTTATATTTTCCTTTGGTAAGTTACAAAGCGGAAATCATATAGGTGTTTATCATCTTTTGGATGAAATTCATCAAAAGTTTTATTCCATTTTGAAAAGTCAATTTCAGGAAAATAAGTATCGGCCTTATCTATTTGTGTATGTACTAACGTAAGTTCTAACGTATCGGCATATTTTAAAGCTTGTGAATAGATCGTTCCTCCTCCAATAATATACGGATTGGAATCTTTACTACGTGCAGCTTCGATGGCTTCAGGTAAAGAAGAAAACAAATATACGTTATCCGGAACCTGGTAATCTGCTTTAGAAGATATTACCATATTTTGACGATTGGGAAGAGGCCGTCCTAACGATTCAAAAGTCTTCCTACCCATAAGGATCACATGATTTTGTGTGAGTGATTTAAATCGTTTTAAATCCAAGGGAAGATGCCAAAGTAATTGATTGTTATTTCCTATCGCATTATTTTCATCTAGAGCTGCTATAATTGTCATGTAAATGGATGTTAAATGAAATTTAAATATATAAAAAAAAGAGTAAAGGTGAAATCTTTACTCTTTTTTCATGCAACTTTAAAATGGTTGTTTATTTCATTTTATTCAATCCGTTGGTAATATAGTTTACTTGATCTTTAAGACTTTTATTAAGAGGTGATGCATTCGAAGCCTGTTGTTTCATTTGTAAAGAACCTTGCATAATTTGAAGCATCACTTCACCAAAGCTGTATTTTTTAGCTTGCGGGTAAATTTTTAAAATAGAATCAACAACAGTTTGTGTTTCATTAGGATAATCTCCCATCATAATAGTTTGCAGACCTTCAAAATAAGTGTCTGCTTCATCTTGAGACTCAGCCGAAAGTAAAAGATTCAGGAAATTTTTTGAAATCACGGATAATTTAGAATTATCTTTTGTTACAATTGCTGTTTTGGCAATAGCTAGGGATAAATCACTACCCGGGTTTTTGTCATCTATTTTGGAAACCAACTCAGATGCCGAGTTTTTATCCATTTTTAAAACTCCAAGTATAGAGGCCGCTTTCACACTATAAGAGGGACTATTAAAAGATTTTATAAACAAGTCCTTATATTTTGAAGCATCAATTGATGCTAACTGTTTAATAGCTTTAGCCTGAACTAATGTCTTTGAGTCTGAAGTTGCAATTTTTTCTAGTACTGATGCCGACTTTTGCTTAACCGTTGGATTAGTTTCATCCAATTTTGAAATGGCAAATGTTCGCAATCCTTCAAATTTATCAGAAGAAGCCGCTTTCAATAATGTTTCCAACGCTTCAGCATTTGAAGTTTGAGCATCCGCTAATTTACTTACAGCTTCTTTTCTTGAACTGTATTCAGGGGCATATTTATATTGAATTATATATTGTTCAGTAGTTTTATCGTCATTTAACTCGCAAAGTAGAATTTTATCAGGATTTATATTTACCAATTGAGGTTTAGATTTATAAGGAAGCTCAAAAGAATTAGTTTCGGCAGCTTTTGCCCAAACATGATGCCTAGTGGGTTTACCGTTTTCATAAACATCAATATCCAAAGGAAACTGAAATTTCGGTTCTTGACTTTGAGTTAATGTTACAGTTACGGTTTTTTTAGCTTCATTGTACGCATAGGCTGCTTTTAACTTAGGATGACCATTGCCAAAAAACCATTGGTTGAAAAACCAGTTGAGATCTTTCCCGCTAACTTCTTCCCATGCCAAACGGAGTTGGTGGGCCTCAGTTGCCTTGTATTCATTGGTTTTAAGATATAAACTCATACCGGCAAAAAATGCATCATCGCCCAAATAATTTCTCAGCATATGTAAAATTAATCCTCCTTTGTTATAACTTACGGCATCCATCATATCTTCTCGATCTTTATATTTAAAGCGAATTAAATCCTTGGCAAAATTTTCACCACCATACATATATCCGTCTCTTTCATTATCCCTGTGTTCTTCCGCATAATCTTTTCCGTATTTATGTTCCAGCCATAAATATTCCGAATAATTCGCAAAGGATTCATTTACCGGAAGGTTAGACCAACTTTCTGTAGTAGCCAAATCTCCAAACCAATGATGAAATAATTCGTGAGCAATAACCGGTTCCCAGATGTTTTTATCTACAAGCTGTCCGGGTTTTTGTAAGGCACTTTCCTCATGAAGCGTACAAGTGGTATTTTCCATGGCACCGCTTATATAATCTCTTGCCACCATCTGACTGTATTTTTCCCACGGATACGGATATTGTAACAGGGTTGAAAAATATTCAATCATCGAAGGAGTATCTCCAAAAATTTGCTTTGCATAGGGCTCATATTCTTTATCCACATAATAGTCTACCGGTATATTTTTCCATTTGTCTTTAACAATAGAAAATTCTCCAATACCCATAAAAAATAAATAAGGGGCATGCTTTTTATCAAATTTCCAATAATCGGTACGAGTACCGTCAGCATTTTTGGTTTGATTTTTTAAAGTTCCATTGGATAAAGTCACATATTTATCAGGAACCGTAATATATATTTCTTCTGAAGTTTTCTGATTGGGTTTATCTATAGTCGGAAACCAACAGCTGTTGGATTCAGTTTCACCTTGTGTCCAAATTTGTGTGGGCTTGTCTTTGTTTTCTCCTCGCGGATTAATAAAATACAGACCTCTGGCATCTTGAATTGCTTCACTTCCTTTTTGTTTAATAGAACCGGGAATAGCTATGTATTTGATGTAAACCGTGTAATTTTCGTTTTTAGTGTAACTTTTGTCTAATTTTATTTTTAACTGATCGTTAGTATACGTATACTTTAATGCTTTAGTTCCATTCAAAGTTAGCGAGGAAATTTCCATACCTTTTGCATCTAAAGTCAAAGAGTCGGTAGGGTAGAAGTGAGGTTTTAAAGTTATCCAGGCTTCACCGAATAGCTTTTCGTTGGGAATGTCAAAACCCACTTTAAGCTTCGTATGAACTAAATCATTAACCATAGTAGCAGAAGGATGATACGTTGAATAATCCTGAGCTCTAGTATAACCAATGGTTAATATGGAAATCAGAATAATAATACCTTTTTTCATTAAAATTTATTTAAATTAATTATATATTAAGAAACATACAGTAAGAAAAATCTAAATTTTTATTCGAACCCTATGTTTCTATTCCATTAAAGGAGTTTTATAAGTATGATAAAAAATACTATCGGCTAATTTAACTAATTATCTTAATAAGTTAAGTTAAGAAAGTATTAATACTTGTCAATTAAGTACGTTGGTGAAATTTTATATGTTCTTAGAAAAAGTGAAGGTTGGAACTTTAAGATTTTCTACAATAACTACTAACCACTTGTTAATTTTTAAATAAAGATCCCTCATAATCTTACTTCTTATAAATTAAAAAGTTTGTATAGATGCTTGTTATAGTTAAAAAGTAAGATAAAAAGACTAGATAAATTTAATTTTAGTAAAAAAAGTTTGTGAACAATCTTTAGTTAATTCAGCAAGAATTTTGTTTTGACTGTAATTTAACTCATGTCGTAAAGCAGACGAGTCCAGTTGTATGTATAAAGTTTCATTGTCTATAAAAATTCTTTGAGTATGCTTAGCGATAGGGTTACCCATCATCGTTCTCCATTTTTCTTCCATTTCAAGAATGAGAAGTTTTTCTTCCATTCCTAATTTTTTTATGAGGTTTTTAATGGCAGAATTGCTCGTTTGCTCTTTTCTTCTAAGACTCATATATACTTGTTGGTTAGAAAATTACAGTTCAAAAATCAGATAATCCGAGCTGATTTGTCGGACTATTTTTTCCGTTCGGTCTTTATGCGTATCGGAAAGAAATATTTGTCCAAATTGTTCTTCATGAGCCAATTTTACCAATTGCGCCACTCGATGATCATCCAATTTATCGAATATGTCATCCATTAATAAAACCGGACTTTTAGACGAATATTCTTTGATAGTTTGTAATTGTGCTAATTTTAATGCAACTAAAAAAGATTTTTGTTGCCCTTGAGATCCAAATTTTTTTATAGGGTATTGAAATAATTTAAAAATGAGGTCATCTTTGTGTATCCCTCGAGTAGTATAAGCAGCAGCTCGATCTTTGTCTAAATTTTCTTTTAAGAGACTGCCTAATTCTTTTTGTTCTAAATCCGATGTATAGTCAATGATTACATCCTCTTCACCTTGGGAAAGTGCAGAGTAAAAACTACAAAATTTAGGCACATAAGACGAGATAAATTCTTTTCTGATTTGATATATTTTTGTTCCGTGTTCAATCAATTCGGAATCATACATTTCTAAGCTGATGGCATCAAAATAATTGTTCGCTGAAAACAATTTCAATAAAGCATTTCTTTGGGCTAGAGCTTTTTGATACCTAAGAATCAGATGGAGATAATCAGGGTTAATTTGACTGATCATTCCATCCATAAATTTTCGTCTAAACTCACTGCCTTCACTAATTAAGTTTCGATCATAGGGGGAAATCATCACACAAGGATATTTACCAATATGATCGGAAAGCTTTTCGTACGTCTTAGAATTCCTTTTAATAACTTTTTTTTGTCCCGCTTGAACTACAATCCTGATCGAATCTTCTGTTTTTTCATCCGAAAAATTGCCCTCCACCGAAAAAAAGTTTTCATGAAAACGTATATTGTTTTGATCTGAATAGTTTAAGTAACTTTTAGTCAATGAAAGATAATGAATAGCGTCTAATACATTTGTTTTTCCAACTCCGTTATTTCCTACAAAACAATTTATTTTTTCGGAAAAAGTGAAATTTTTTTCAGAAAAGTTTTTAAAATTAAATAATCTAAGATTTTTTAGATACATGTATGGATTAACTTATTTTCGGATATTCGGTGGGATTTACTTCATGCATAACCTCATATATTTTTTCAACTACATCATCCACAGAAGGTTTTGAAAAATAATCTCCGTCAGAACCGTAAGCCGGTCGATGATCCTTAGCCGTGATAGTTTTAGGAGCTGAGTCCAAATATTGAAAACCGTTTTGTTCTTCAATTATTTTTTGCAAAATATACGAACTTGCCCCTCCGGAAACGTCTTCATCAGCAATAACCAAACGGTTAGTTTTTTTAAGACTTTCCACAATTTCATGGCTTAGGTCAAAGGGTATTAAAGATTGAATATCAATAATTTCAATATCTATGCCTAATGTCTGTAATTCTTTGGCAGCTTCCGAAACAATTTTCCATGTTGCTCCATAGGTCACCACAGTGATGTCTTTACCTTCTCGGGTAATTTCAATCTTTCCGACCGGAGTTGTAAATTCACCTAAATTAATCGGCAAGTTTTCTTTCAGTCGGTAGCCGTTTAAACATTCAATAATCAAGCACGGTTCATCAGCTTGTAGCATGGTGTTGTAAAATCCGGCTGCCTGCACAAAATTTCTGGGAACCAAAACATAAATACCCCGTATATAATTAATGATTCCGCCCATAGGAGATCCCGAATGCCAAATGCCTTCTAATCTGTGTCCTCGAGTACGGATAATTAACGGAGCTTTTTGCCTTCCTTTCGTACGATAACTTAAAGAAGCCAGATCATCGCTTAAAGTTTGAATACCATACAACACATAATCCAGATATTGAATTTCAGCAATAGGACGCAGTCCTCTCATAGCCATTCCCAATCCTTGACCTATAATGGTACTTTCTCGTATTCCGGTATCGGATATTCGGTAGGATCCGTATTTATCTTGCAATCCTTCAAATCCTTGATTCACATCGCCAATCTTTCCTACATCTTCACCAAAGGCTATTATTTCAGGATATTTTTCAAAAAGTTTATCGAAATTGTCTCTAATTACTATTCTTCCATCCACTGATTCCGGATTTTCACCATAAACAGGGGCAATATACGGAACATGAAGTGCTGAATATCGGGTATCTGTATATAATTTGGAATTGTAATTAAGGCTTTCATTATCAGAAATTTGATTATACCAAGTAAGCAAATTCGTTTTGGCCTGTGTATTTTCTTCTCTGACTATTCGAAGAACTTTACGTATAAAATGGAAAATATCTTTTTTATAAGGCAAAGACAGCTGTTGAAAGTTTTCTTTTTCCAAATTTATAAAAGCCTTTTTAACACTTACATCAGCTAGGGCGGATATTAAAGAAACCGTTTGATTACTTAGAGCATCCATATCTGTACGGAATTTATTCCATTCATTTTTTTGATGTTCCTTAACCAATTGTTTAATTTCTTTTTCTAAACTCAATAATTCTTCTTCGGTTGCAACTTGTATTTTTTGATTGTTCGTTTGGTCGTACGCTTCATAATCAATGATCCATTCTCTGAATTTCTTAATACAATCGTGTTCTTTTTCCCATTCCAAACGTTCAGCAGATTTATATCTTTCATGAGACCCCGAACTGGAATGTCCTTGAGGTTGAGTAAGTTCACTTACGTGTATAATAACGGGGATATGTTTTTCACGGGCTATTTTTTCTGCACGCGCATAGGCTTCAATTAATTCGGCATAATCCCATCCACGCGCCGTAATGATTTCACATCCTCTGGAATTTTTTTCCTTGGTTCTTTTAAATCCTTCCAAAAGCTCAGAAAAATCGTCTTTGGCTCTCTGTTTAGACGATTCAACGGAGATGCCATAACCGTCATCCCAGATGGAAAGAACCATAGGGATTTGCAAAGCACAAGCAGCATTTAATGCTTCCCAAAAATGTCCTTCCGATGTACTCGCATCCCCGATAGTACCAAATGCTATTTCATTGCCTTGATGGGAAAATTGTATTTTATTTTCAAGTCCCGGACAATTTCTATAAATTTTAGAAGCGTAAGCTAATCCGAATAAACGTGGAATTTGCCCGGCTGTGGGAGATAAATCTGCAGCATTATTTTTTTGTTCCGTAAGAACTTTCCAATTACCTTCTTCATCAATTAAATGAGTAGCATAGTGACAATTCATCATTCTGCCCCCTGATTCCGGTTCTCTTTGGTCATCGGTATCAGCATATAATTGTGCAAAATAATTTTCAATAGTAATTTCACCTACTGCAAATGCTAGGGTTTGATCGCGATAATACCCGGAACGAAAATCACCATTCTTAAAAACTTTAGACATGGCTATTTGCGGAAGTTCTTTTCCGTCTCCTAAAATGGCAAATTTTGCTTTTCCCGAAAGAACTTCCTTTCTTGCCAATAAACTGGAATAACGGCTGATTAAGCACAATCTATAATCATTTAATACTTCTTTTTTAAATTCCTGGAAGCTTAAATTAGCATCTGAGATAGTAGAATTTATATCTTTAATCACTCCTATAAATATTTTTAGCAGAAACAAAGTTACAGATTTTATTCGAACCTAAACCTATTGAAAAAAACAATGTATTTAAAAGTTTAAGTTATAAAATTACTCGCCTTTTAACAGATATAAATTCAAGTATTTATGAAATTAAAAGGAATGAAATGGTTTTATTTTAGGATCATGGAGAGATTTCATTACATACATATTTTCGCAAAATAGCTATCTATCAAAGCATTTTAAATAAAAAAAATAACAATCAAATAAAATAAAACACTCTGGCAATGTAAAGTTAAATTTCTGTAGCCTAAGTATATAATTTTAAATCGAAATAGATAGCGAATTAAAATATTTAATATAATCGTTAAATATTAGGAATAAAAGTTAGTCATTTATAAATATTATTATTCATTGACTTGAACAGATTTTTGATAGGGAGTTACAAGAAAGTATAAATTAGAAGCAATCCAACCGATCCAAAATAAATAACCACCTAAATGAAAACGTTCTTTCATGAGTTTATGTTCATATACCGTTGAAAAATCATGATATGTATAGGCAAGCCCCAAACAACCGAGTAATAAAAATAAAAAAAAGAAAAGCCGAGAGAACGTCAAATTGCATATACGCTTGATAAGGTATTGAATAAGCATTAGCATGAGTAAAATACTAAAAACAAGAAGAGCGGTTTTCCACCATATTTTTAATATTTTATATTCACCTCTAAATAAATTAATTCCCATTCGACCGATCCAAGACATTTTAGACATTAATATGCCAATGGAAACGGATACTATTGCTTCGAAAAGTACTAATAAAGATAATCTTTTCATTACATAAATTTTATAAAGAGGAATTATAAATTAAATCCAACAAAGTAAAAATACTAAGAAATCATGAAATGATAAAGCAGATATATTGAAGGAATCTAAAAATTTTAGAGGTTTTAAAATGATTGAACTTTAATATAACAGAAATAAATATATCTAATTTTTAGAAATCAACCAAAAATTAGTATTTAATAAATTTAATATAACAATATTTTCTAAAAACTTCATTTAAAATTGTAAATTGAAATAGTACTTGAGGCTACATATATTTATTTTATATATGATTGAATACTATTTTATTAAGTATAAAGTGCTTAAATTTAACTAGATAATATATTAAAAAAAAATTTTTTAAAATTTTTTATGGAATAATAGTAAGAAAAACATCTATAAGAATAAATCAAAATTTAAAAAGTAATATAATGAAAACAATTAGAAAAATTTTAACAGGAATTATTTTAGGCAGTATTTTAGTATCTTTTACCCAAATAAGTGGAGAACCAATGCATCAAAAAGAAGTAAAAAATGATCCCGGAAAAGAATTAGTAAATTTTCCTGATGCAAAACCCGGCATGTTGCGTCATGTGATTATATTAGATAAGAAAAATAATGAAGAATTTTATAAAGTAGAACTTATTCCCGGAAAAATAATGAAAGTGGATTGCAATAAACATACTTTACTGGGAAAAATAGATGAAAAAGAGTTAGAGGGTTGGGGATATAACTTTTACGAGTTTTCTTCAGAAGGAAAGACTATTTCTACACGAAAGGCTTGTCCACAGATAGTAAATAAAGAAAAATTTATTTCTTCTGAATCAATCATTATTACATATAACAGTAAACTTCCTATAGTAGTTTATACCCCAAAGGGATATATTGTGAAATACAAAATTTGGGAAGCCGGAAAAGAAAAAACAGCTTCAGTGAAATAATTAATAGGGTTAAAAAAAGGAATTCTTTTCAATTTGAAAAGAATTCCCTAATATATAAAAGTTTAACTTTTAAATATCTTTAGTAAAAAATTATTAGTAATTCAACATATACGATTTAATATAATCTTTGAATTGAAATATAAAATCTTCTTAGGTTATCTGAATTAGTACCGGTATCCATATTATCTATAAATCCAAAAAAATAAATTTTATACCATTTATCATCCAGAGAAACATCTGCGGTTAATATCTCAGTCTGATTATAGGAAGGATTAATACTTAAATTTCCTCCATTAACCATGAGCATATTTTCACCCATGTTAGCCCAAATACCGTCATCTAAACTCACATACCCTCCCCTGGGAGCTAAAATTATGTTGGCATTACTTTTAAACGTTGCACTAGCTGTCGCTCCAAACCATAATTTAACAGGGGAAGAGGTGATGTTTACTAATCTGGGATTATAGGAAACAGCACCTATTGAACTAGCCCCATTCAATAAATAAGCATCTAATCTTAGTTTGCCGCCTAAAATGGGTAGATCATTAACGTATTTACTTAACCAATAATCGGGAATATTATTATATGGATTAGTTATTAAATCACCAAAATTGGCATTAACATACGGAGATCGATAGTAAACATGTTCCCCGGGTGCAAGCCCTAAACCCGCACCAATGGTAGCATCACAGTTTTGCATAGCTACGCTAAGCGGAAATGTTGTTGTCTGAGGACTTGAAACCGTTGGAATTCCATCTACCACATAACGTAAAGCACCGTTTCCAACATTAAATTGTCCGGCTTCAAGTGTTGCTGTAAGACCGTTTACAGGTCCAATTGATTGAGCAGGATAGGTACCACCGTCACCACCGGTATAAGGAACCGTCATAACTCCATGATACCTTTCGTTGGCAGTATAAAAACTTGGAATTGCCATAGCGGCATTACAGGTCAAATTTTGAATGACCCCGGGAATAATGGGACGACCATCTAATGTCTTCCATTGTTTTCCATTCCAAAAAACATATCCATTAAAAACAAAATTTGGATTATCTCCCAGATTATAAACTAATAATCCTACAGCGGGATCCGGAATTGTGAGAGTGTCTATATTTGATGTTAAAGATACACGAGGACCTAAAAAACCTTTTTTACTGCCGGAACTAAGTCCTTCTACATTTATTTCCAAGATGGAAGAAGCATCTGGATCCGCGGTACCAACACCTACACTACCATCTGAAGTTACAATAAAATCGTTCGCTCCTTGAAACGGGGTAGGCATACCTAATTCCGAATTATCTTTCATACCGTCAATATGAAAGGTACCTTGTGGGTTATTTGTATTTACGCCAATTTGGCTAAATGCTAGTATGGGAATTGATAACATCCCTAAAAAAATAAACTTAGTTTTCATAAATTAAGTTGTTTTTAATGATTAGTATATTAATAAATATGTATTTAGAAGAGATCTTACTTGTTATAAGGTTATTTTAAATAATGTTAAACATTTATTTTAGAATTTATTTTAAAATATAATTCTAAAAGTGTTTACATAAGTTTTTTAGTGAAAGTAGTATTTATTATGTTATAATAATATTGAATACAAATGTAAATATTTATTTTAAATTTAGCATTATAATTTTAATAATTATATAATTTTTAAAATAGTTGATAGTTGGCATAAATTATTTTTATGCTAAAACTAATATTCACATCCTAATATAGTAATAGGTTTGCTGTACGTATAGCTAAGTAAACATCTAATCTGAATTTAAAATTTACTATTTAAAAATTCAATAGTTTTTCTAATATAATTCTAATGTCCCTTTAATATAAAAATAACGCAGGTCAAATTTCAATCTAATATTTGGTAAATAAATTTGTCTTAAGACAAAAAATAATGTTTATATAATGCGTAAATACGTTTCTTTACTGGTTTGTACCTTCCTTACAAGTATGGTTTTTGCACAAAAAGCAGAAGTAATTCAATTAACCAAGGAACAAGCAGAAGGTTTGTTTCTCAAACAAAATTTACAGTTGTTGGCAGAAAAAATGAATATAGATGCTGCCGAAGCTGCTATTGTACAAGCAAAACTATGGGACAATCCTAACTTTTCGTTAGGTGATGTTAATTTATGGAGTACGAAATCTCAGCGAGAACAAGAGCAAATTCCGGCACTCTTTGGAAAGTTTGCTAAAAATACGGAGTTTACGATGGAACTTAGCCAAATGGTTAAAACAGCCAGAAAAAGAGGTAAACTAATAAATAGAGAAAAGGTATCGAAAGAAATCGCTGTTCAGGAATTTGAGGAGACATTACGGGGCTTAAAACTAGAAGTACGAAAATCGCTGCAAGAGCTCATTTATTTACAATCCTATCAAAAAATATTAAATCACCAGCAAGAAGCGCTTTCAAAGCTTATTGCGGCTTATAAAAATCAAGTTGCTGAAGGAAATATAGCAAAAAAAGATTTAATTCGTTTGCAATCCTCGCAACTAGAGCTTAGTGGAGAAATATATGAGGTTAAAAATAATTATAATGAACAACAGAAAATTATAAAATCGTTATTGAATATTCCTCCCCTGAATACGGTTGAAATAATCGAAGGAGACAATGAAGTAAAAAATCCGGATGATATCTTATTACCTAAGATTTTAGAAGAAGCATCTGAAAGCAGACCCGATATTAAAATTGTTAACCTTCAAATTGATTATTTTGATAAAGATCTATTATATGAAAAAGCACAAAAAGTACCCGATTTAACCTTTGCTGTCAACTATGATCGTATAAGTGCCCCATGGAAAGATTTTATTGGGTTCGGCGTAAGCTTTGATTTGCCCTTTTTCAATAGAAATCAAGGAAATATAAAGTTAGCCCAAGTTAACAAAGAGCAAAGCAAATATCAAGCAAAACAAGTAGTAACTACCGCACAGCATGAAATTACCGAAGCTTATACTAACTATTCCGACACCTACCACCTGTTTAAAGATATACAAAAAGAAAATATTTCCGAAGATTTGGACTATATGTTAGATGCTTATACCAGAAACCTGATGAAAAGAAACATAAGCATGTTGGAATTTATAGATTTCATGGATGCCTACAAAACCAATAAAGAAACCCTATTAAATACCCAAAAAAATCTTTATACACAATTTGAAGAGTTACAATATACTGTTGGAAAAGAAATAAGATAAAACTCATGAAAAAAAATATATACATACTTTCCGTTCTGGCACTTGCCCTATCTTGCACCCATGTAAAAGATAACCAATCAAAAACTCAGGAAGAAGCAGCAATAAACCGGTCGTTTTTTAAACATGTAAAAACCATAAAAGCGGAATTAAAGCCACAAGAAGAGGAGTTAACACTTACAGGTAAAGTAGAATATGATCCGGATAAGATCGTTAATTATGTTCCGTTAATTAATGGGGTGGTAACAAAAACCTATTTTTCATTAGGAGACCAAGTAAAACAAGGACAAGTATTGGCAAATGTTCGGAGTTTAGAAGTAAATTCTTTACATTCCGAAAAATCCGGGTTACAATCTGAATTGGAAGTCGCTAGAAGAGAACTAAAAAGTGCGGAATCCATGTATAAAGACAACATGTTATCCGAAAGCGAATTAGTTGAAGCAAGAGCTAAAGTAAAACAAGCTGAGGCCTCATTAGCAAGGGTACATACGGATATGTCTGTGGTAGGATCCAACGGAAGCGGCAGCTCTTCCATCGTTTCTCCTATGACCGGGTATATTATAAACAAAAATATAACATCAGGCAGTACCATATCTCCGGATGCTGAGCCTATATTTACGGTTGCAGACCTAAGTAAAGTATGGGTGATAGCCAATGTATACGCGAGTAATTTACAATTTGTAAAAGTAGGAATGCCCGTAGAAATGAGTTCTTTATCCTATCCGGGTGAAATATTTCACGGAACCATACAATCCATTTCTCAAGTTTTTGATTCTGAAGAAAGAGTTTTGAAAGCAAGAATAGTTATGGAAAATGCCGATTTGAAATTTAAGCCCGAAATGTCCATGACTATCAAACTAAAAAACAATACAGAAAATACCCATGTGTCAATTCCGGTAAATGCACTCATTTTCGATGACGATAAATACTATGTAATCGTTGAAGAATCCAAAGAAAATTTCAAAGTTAAAGAAGTTCAACTTCAAGGTCACAACGAAGAAACCGCATATATCCTTTCCGGTCTTTCCGAAGGAGAAAATGTAGTGGTTAATAATCAATTACTAATTTATTCAGCTTTAAAAAACAAATAACAAAACATGCATAAGTTTGTTGAAAAATGTATTGCCTTTTCATTAAGGAATCACATATTAATACTATTTCTTAGCGTACTCTTATTTATCGGCGGAATTGTATGTTATTTAAACACACCTATTGAGGCTTATCCCGACGTAACCAACACAAGAGTACGAATTATAACCCAATGGCCGGGAAGAAGTGCGGAAGAAATTGAAAAATTTGTTACTCTTCCTATAATGAAGGAAATGAATACCATTCCCAGAAAAACGGAAGTACGTTCTACTTCTCTTTTTGGTCTTTCGGTGGTAACCGTAATTTTTGAAGATGGAGTAGATGATTTCTTTGCTCAGCAATATGCTTCAAATCGTATGCAGGATATGGATCTTCCGGAAGGAGCCGATCCATCGATAGAACCGCCTTCCGGTGCTACCGGTGAAATATACCGTTATACTATTAAAAGTGACCTTCCTGTTCGCGAAATATCTGCTCTTAACGAATGGGTAGTAGAGCGTGAGCTCTTATCGGTTCCCGGAGTAGCCAGTATTGTAAGTTTCGGTGGAGAAGAAAAATGCTATGAAATAAAAGTAAATCCTACAGAATTAGCAAATTACGGACTTTCGCCTTTGGAGGTTTACGAAGCTATTTCAAAAAGTAATATAAATGTAGGCGGAGATGTCATACAAAAAGGAAGTCAAGCCTATGTAGTACGCGGAGTTGGCTTATTGGACAATATTAAAGATATTGAAAATATACTTATTGAAGTAAAAGGTAGCACACCTATACGAGTAAAACAAGTTGCCAACGTTTCTGTTTCTTCAAAACCACGTTTGGGACAAGTAGGGTTGGATGATAGAGATGATGTCGTTCAGGGAATTGTGGTAATGCTTAGAGGACAAAATCCGGGAGACGTGATTAAAAATTTAAAGGTTAAAATAGCCGATTTAAATGATCGTATATTACCAGAAAACGTAAAAATCGTACCTTTTTTAGATCGAACAACCTTAGTAGATGCTACTGTCCATACCGTAATGAAAAACCTGATCGAGGGTATTGTGTTGGTTTCCATTGTAGTATTTATTTTCCTATTTAACTGGAGAACCACCTTGATTGTGGCTACGGTTATCCCGCTTTCTTTCTTATTTGCCATTATTATGCTTCGAATACAAGGACTTCCGGCGAACCTTATTTCAATGGGAGCGCTCGACTTTGGATTGTTGCTCGAGGGAACATTGGTTATCGTTGAAATCATATTTGTCTCGATGGTAAAGAGAACGGAAGAGTTGGGAGGAGAACGATTTATAAAATCGTCCAAAGGGGGATTAATTAAAAAAAGTGCCGGAGGAGTTGCTTCTCACATATTTTTTGCTCAGATAATTTTGGTCGTTGCCTTATTTCCTATCTTTTCATTTCAAAAAGTGGAAGGTAAAATGTTTTCACCGTTGGCATTTACTTTAGGATATGCATTAATGGGATCATTAATTTTATCTCTTACCTATGTGCCGGTTATGTGTAAAATTTTGCTTACCAAACCGGTTAAAGAAAAATCAAATGCAATCAGCAGATTCTTTTCCTCCCATTTATATAAAATTTTTCTATTTGCATCCCGACATCGTAAAGGAAGTATTATAACCTTCTGTATACTGTTAGTGCTTTGCATCGTAAGATTTAGTTTTTGGGGTACGGAATTTATACCCAGTATGAACGAAGGAGCAATATATATACGTGCTACCTTACCCAACAGTATTAATTTGGACGAATCAGTAAAAATCACTCAACAAATGAAAAAGAAGTTGAGGAGTTTTGATGAAGTACAATTTGTCTTGTCACAGACCGGACGTCCGAATGACGGAACAGATCCAACCGGGTTTTTTAACATAGAATTCCATGCCCAGTTGAAGCCGGAAAATCAATGGAAGAAAAAAGTTAAAAAAGAAGAACTTATCCGAGAAATGAAAGATTCTTTAGATATTTATCCCGGAACAGTTTTCGGCTTTAGCCAACCCATACAAGATAATGTAGAAGAATATGTAGCAGGAGTAAAAAGTTCCTTAGTTATTAAAATATACGGAGATGACTTACAAAAGTTGGAACAAATGGCAGATCATGCAGCTTCTATCATACAAAAAGTAAAAGGAGTAGAAGATGTGAATGTGTTTCGAAGCATCGGTTTACCTGAATTACAAATCCGTTTATCCGAAGATCGCATGGCCCGTTATGCGGTATCTATGGCAGATGCTCAAGCAGTAGTGGAAATGGCAATAGGAGGTAAAGCTGCCACCCAGTTTTATGAAGGCGAAAAAATATTTGATGTCAGAGTACGATTTCAAAAAGAATACAGGGATAATGAAGATAAGATCGGGGAAATTCTAATACCAACCATGGATGGAAAACATGTTCCGTTAAAAGAAATTGCCGATATCAAATTTGTAACCGGTCCGACGTTTATCTATCGAGATGGAAGCAGCAGGTACATCGGAGTTGGGTTTAGTGTTCGCGACCGTGATTTAGGGTCTACTATCAAAGAAGCCCAAGAAAAAGTAAACAAAGAAGTTAAACTAGGTCGAGGAAATCGCATGGTTTGGGCAGGAGAATTTGAAAGCCAACAAAGAGCAACACAACGATTGATGATTATTGTTCCTTGCGCCTTATTATTGATCTTATTTTTACTCTATATGAATTTCAGAACCATCAAAGACACTTTAATTGCAGCAAGTGCCATGCCTTATGCCTTTATCGGTGGTTTTATTTCCCTGTGGATAACCGGTACCACTTTTGGAATTTCTGCAGGAATAGGATTTATTATACTCTTTGGAATTACCGCTATTGACAGCATTTTGTTGATTGCTTTGATGAAGAAAAAGATGAATTCAACCGGAAATTTAAGATTAGCCATAGATAGTGCAGTTAAAAGCAGGATACGTCCGGTGCTGATGATAGCCCTTATGGGATCGATGGGATTATTACCGGCCGCCATGTCCAATGGAATGGGTTCTGAAGTTCAAAAGCCTTTGGCAATTATGATAGTTGGGGGTATAATCACCTGTATGCTTTTATCATTTACTATTTTACCGCAAGTTTTTTATTTTGCTTACCGCAAGAAAAGAAAAATTAAATCATAAAATAGTAACTTTATAAAGCAAAAAGTAAAATATGGAGTTGTTATTGGTTGAAGATAATAAAAAAATCAGTGAGTTCATGATCAAAGGATTAGAAGAAAGCGGTTTTTCAGTCACTTTGGTTGAGAACGGTGTGGATGCGAGAAGTCGTTTAAATGATACCAATTGGAATATGATCTTATTGGATATTATGCTTCCTGATATTGACGGAATGGAGTTGTTGCAGTATATCCGCTATAAAAAAATAACCACTCCTGTTTTAGTAATCAGTGCTTTAGGAGATCCCGATGATAAAGTAAAAGCCCTTAGTTACGGTGCCGATGATTATCTAACCAAGCCTTTTCATTTTAAAGAACTGGTAGCACGAATTCATGCATTGGACAGAAGAAGGAAAATGAATTATGATTCTTCTTCCAATGTATTGGTATGCGGAGATTTAAAAATGTATTTGGATGAGCATAAAATTCTAAGAGGAGATACAGAAATAGTTCTAACCCATCTTGAATTTAAATTATTAAAATTCTTAATGGAAAATAAAAATAAAGTTGTTTCAAGAACCCAAATTCTAACCAGTGTTTGGGGAATTAACCATGATATAAACACCAATATAGTAGAAGTATATATTTCTTATTTACGAAATAAAATTGATGGTGAATTTGAAACAAAAATTATTGAAACCATAAAAGGAAGGGGATATCGTATTAAATCTTTATTAGCTGAATAATGAAAATACAGACAAGATTAAGTTTACTAAGCTCCGGTTTTTGGGGAATTGTCTTTATAGCCGTAGCGCTTCTGATATTCAGCTTCTACAAAAGGAGCATTGAAAATTCCGTTTACAGAAATTTACAAAAGACCGCTCAAATTATCGGCTATTACTTTTTTGAAGAAGATGAAATAAGCGCAAAAGAATTTCAAAAAATAAAAAAGCAATACGAAAAAATAAACAATCCCTATTTTGAAATTTACGACGATCTGAATCAATTAAAATATGGAAATATACAAGATGTTCCTGAATCGGTAATTAATGAAATACGTTATCAAAAGAAATTATCCTTTACCACCGATAACTTTTTATGTTATGGAATATATTATAAAGATAATGAAGGCAATTTCGTAATCATTGCTAAGGAAAATAAACAGGATGTGTATCAATACATCAATCCACTTATTGGAATATTAGTATCCGCCTTTATTGTCGGGTTATTGGCTACCATATTGCTAAACCGTTGGATAGCCCATATAGCCTATCGTCCCATAAGAGAAGCCATTAACCAAGTAAAACAAATGACTCCGGGCGATTCCATGGAATTGAAGACGAGCCGAAATACAGTTAAAGACGAATTGTACGATCTAACTGAAACCTTTAATGAATTGCTAAAAAAAATTTCCGATTCAATTAAAATACAACAAAATTTTGTGAGCTATGTTTCACATGAGTTCAAGACACCTTTGGCAGCAATTCAAGGAAATTTAGAGGTATTTTCCATGAAAAACCGTTCACCTGAAGAATATCAAGCCTTATCCCAAACATTGATGGAGGAAATAGACCGGCTTCAAGAAATATTAGATATTTTGCTCATTGTTTCCGATTTGCGAAAAAATACAGACATTTCAGAACAAATACGTATTGATGAACTCATATTTGAAATTATTAAACGGGTTTCAGATAAATATTCCGACTGTAGTGAGATCATAGATTATACTTTAGATGTTACTTCGGAAAATATAGAGTTGCTTTACATTAATATAGATAAAACACAATTATTTATAGCCTTGTTCAATTTAATTGAAAATGCGGTTAAATTCTCACAAAGAAAATTAGTACGTATTCAACTGTATGAACGTGAAGGAAAATTACATCTTTTGATACAAGATCATGGGATTGGAATTCCCAAAATGCAATTAAGCCAAATAAGTCGTCCGTTTTATCGAGCCCCAAATGCTGAAAAAGTATCTGGATCGGGGATAGGGCTTTCCATTGCCCTTCGTATTTTAGAAAAAAACCATATAGAATATACCATAGAATCCGAAGAAAATAAAGGAACTAAAATTACCTTAACTTTTTTCGGCATGAATCAGGAGTAAATTTACACTCATATTTGTTTTAGCTGTTTATTGTTAAGTAAAATTAGTATCATTTAAATACTAATTCACTTAGCTGGAAAAGGTGAATTTTAAGTAATTCACCTTTTCATTTTTTAACAATAGAATCTTTCCAAAAAAAGATATATTTAATAATTACAAAAAGCAAAGTGAGTTAGTAAACTTTCATAATTTAAAATTTTTAAAGGAGCATCTTAATTAAATCCTTATTTTTGAGCTGATTTAATCCATATAACCAAGAAGATAAAATGAATACGTATCAAAATCCGTTGGAAAGCCGCTATTGCAGTGATGAAATGTTGTACAATTTTTCTCCTGAAAAAAAATTTACTACTTGGAGAAAATTATGGTTAGCCCTGGCTGAAATACAAAAAGAGCTTGGTTTAGATATTTCGGACGAGCAAATAAAAGAGCTTAGAGAGCAAGTATCGAAAATAGATTTTAAGAAAGCAGACGAATATGAAAAAAAATTTCGTCATGATGTTATGGCCCATGTACATGCATATGGAGATGCAGCACCGGCAGCACGTCCCATTATTCATTTAGGGGCAACTTCTGCCTTTGTAGGGGATAATACGGATCTTATCCAAATACGTGACGGTTTCGAACTGGTGAAGAAAAAATTGATTAATGTAATTAAAGGATTGCATTCGTTTGCACTCAAGTATAAAGACCATCCTACCTTAGGGTTTACTCATTTTCAACCGGCACAATTAACAACGATTGGTAAACGAGCTACTCTTTGGCTGCAATCGGTTTTATTAGATTTGGAAGATTTAGAATATCGTTTGGAAACGTTGCGCTTCAGAGGAGTTAAAGGTACTACCGGAACGGCTGCCAGTTTTAAAGAATTGTTTGACGGGGACTTTTCAAAAGTCAAGGAATTGGATCGGAAATTATCAGAACGTTTCGGCTTTAAAAAAGTTTTTAAAGTAAGTGGACAAACTTATGACCGAAAGATAGATGCTCAGGCACTAGAAGTACTTTCCAATATTGCACAATCTGCACATAAGTTTACGAATGATTTGCGCTTGTTGCAAAGCTTAAAAGAAATAGAAGAACCGTTTGAAAAGAATCAGATAGGTTCCAGCGCCATGGCTTATAAGCGTAATCCGATGCGATCTGAAAGAATTGCTTCATTAGCTAAATTTGTAATCTCTTTAGCAACTTCTCCAGCAATGGTTGCATCCACTCAATGGTTTGAAAGAACATTAGACGATTCCGCAAATAAAAGGTTGAGCATACCTCAAGCATTTTTAGCCATAGATGCCATCTTATTAATCTGGAATAATATTTTGGACGGATTGGTCGTATATCCTAAAATGATTGAAAAGCATATTAATGAAGAACTGCCCTTTATGGCAACCGAATACATCATTATGGAAGGAGTTAAAAACGGAGGAGACCGGCAGGAACTTCATGAAATCATTCGTCAACATTCTATGGAAGCAGCCAAGAAAGTAAAAATGGAAGGAAAGCCGAATGATTTAATCGATCGAATTATCAAGGATGAAAAAATAAATATTGATAAAGAAAAATTGATGAAATTGATTAATCCATCCAATTTCATCGGCTTTGCTCCGGAACAAACAGAAGAGTTTTTAGATCAGGAAGTAAATCCTATTTTACTAAAATATGAACATCTACTAGGAATAAATTCCGATCTTAGAGTCTAAAAATATATATACTGAAATAACCACTGTGGCAGTTCTGATTGTTTAAACTAATTTAAACTAAACATAAACTAAATATTTATTCAATTTTGCCGATTATAGGGCTATCTAACGATCTTCGTGTCCGGTGGTTTTCAGTATAGAGTGTATTTATTAATTCGGTTTTATTTTCTAGAGTATCCGATTTCTTTATAAAATTCTCCCAAAAATTTCAGCATAAATAAATGTCTTTCTTCAGCCATTTCTTTAGCAATATTGGTATTCATCAAATCTTTTAGCTTCAATAGCTTTTCATAAAAATGATTGATCGTACACGAAGTGCTTTTTTGATAGGAAGCACTTTCCGTATATTCGGTCGGTTTTTCGTTCGGATCAAACAATTCTCGACCTTTGGTGCCTCCATAAGCAAATGCTCGAGCTATTCCTACAGCACCTATCGCATCCAATCGATCGGCATCCTGAACAATTTTTGCTTCAAGTGAAGTAGGAGGGGGATTATGTCCGCCCTTATACGAAACTTCGTTAATAATCTTGATGATATCTTCAATGAAACTTTTCGGATATGATAAAGAAGACAGTAATGGAAATACGAGTTCTTCAGTACGGTCCGTTCCATTATGGAGTTTATAATCTCCGACATCGTGAAGCCAGGCTGCCAATAAAACTTTAGAACGATCAGCCTTTTCGTGAAGGAGAATATTTTGAGCATTAGTGACTACCCGCTCAATATGCCAATAATCATGTCCACTTTTATCCGAAGAATGTTTATTTTTTATATAATCCCGAATGATTGATATTGCTTGGTCTAATTCCATGCTTAAATATAGAATTTTAATAAGAATTATATATAAATATAAGTTCAATAATTTAACAGCCCTTTAATTATATTAGAGGGTTATAAAGATATTGAATAGGGCTTTTCAACTTCAATTGAAAGTATTGATATGAAAGGATAAAAAAGAAAAAGCCCCTTTATAAAAAACAGGGGCTTATATTATATTTAATATGGTAAATGTATGTAGATAACTATTCGCTATATACACCCATATTTATAAATTTATTTTGTCTGTGTTCCACCAACTCATCAGGAGACATTTTAGAAAGCTCATTATAGGCCTCTAAAACTTGATTTTTTAAAGACATAAAGGCTCCTTCCGGGTTGTAATGAGCGCCGCCAAGCGGCTCCTTAATTATTCCGTCAATAATGCCTAATTCCAAAGAATTTTTAGGAGTTAAACGAAGATTTTCGGCAGCAACTTCTTTGTATTCCCAGCTTCTGAATAAAATTGAGGAACAACTTTCCGGGGAAATTACGGAATACCAAGTATTTTCCATCATGTAAACCTTATTTCCTACACCGATTCCCAACGCACCACCACTGGCACCTTCACCAATAACTACGCAAATAATCGGAACTTTAATTTGGCACATCTGAGCGATGTTATACGCGATGGCTTCTCCTTGTCCTCTTTCTTCGGCATCAAGTCCCGGATAGGCTCCAGGAGTGTCTATTAAGGTTAGAATAGGAATGTTAAACTTTTCAGCAACCCTCATCAAGCGTAACGCTTTTCGGTAGCCGTCAGGATTGGGCATACCAAAACGACGGTATTGTCTTTCTTTGGTATTTTTACCTTTTTGTTGCCCGATAATCATGAAAGTTTTACCGTCAATTCTACCTAATCCTCCAATCATGGCTTTATCATCGCCATAGTTGCGGTCTCCGTGTAACTCAATAAACGTATTATCAGTGATGGCACTGCAATAGTCTAACGAATAAGGACGAGAGGGATGTCTGGATAATTGTACGGTTTGCCAAGGGGTAAGGTTATCGTATATTTGATGTTTAGTTTGTTCGATTTTCTTTTCGATTTCTTTGGAAGTAGAATTTATATCTACTCCGCTTTCTTTACCAAGCTCGATCCATTTTTTAAGCTGGTCTTCTAATTCTTTTATAGGCAATTCAAAATCTAAATATTCCATTTTATGAGTATTAGTGACTAAATATACTAACTTTTAAATAAATCAAATTAAATTCTCATTTTTGAAACTACTTAGAAATGGTATTTTCAAAAATAAATTTCCAATGAATTATAAATCCAAAATTCCTTCAGGTAAAGTCATTGAAATGTAATGATCATTTCTGTTTACTTCAATAATCCAATCATTAATAACAGGAATGTAAATAAATTTATCATTTTTCGATAGTTTTATAATAAAAAGAGCTTGTGCGCTGTTATCGTTTATTTCAGTAATTTCTCCAATCTTTTGTAGGTTTTCGTCTACTAAAGAAAAGTGTATAACTTCATGATAATAAAATTGTTTTCCTTTTAATTTAGGTAATGTATTTAAAGGAAGGTACAGCTGCGTTCCTATTAAGTCTTGTGAATTGATAGAAGTATCTTCAAATTTTACACGTAATGAATCTTTATTATAGAGTTGACATTCATTTAGAAAAAAAGGAACCGGCATTTCATTGATATTAATAAATACCGATTCCAAATTATTGTAAGCCTCCGGTTCATCTGTGTCTAGTTTAACAATCAGATGACCTTTCAGACCATGAGTTTTAGTGATTGTGCCTAGGTAGTAACAATCTTCCAATTGCATGAATCTAATTAGGCTTTAGGTTCTTCATTAGTTTCAGCCTGAGCATCAGTAGCAGCTTCATCTTCTGCGATGATTGCTTCTACTACTTCCTCTGCATCGTTAGCTTCTGCTTCTTCTGCTTTTTGTTGAGCAGCGATACGGCTTTCATTTACTTTTCTTTCAGCTTCAAGCTTTTCTTTTTTCGCTTGTTGCTTAGAAGAAGCCAATTTGTCTTTTTTAGCTTGAATAGCTTTTTCTTTGTCTTCCAACCAAGCTTGGAATTTTTTCTCTGCTTCTTCAGCCGAAAAAGCTCCTTTTTTAACCCCTCCGTTCAAATGCTTTTTTAATAAAGCACCTTTATAAGAAAGGATAGATTTTGCTGTATCTGATGGTTGAGCTCCTTTTTCTAACCAGCTCACTGCTCTGTCAACATTTAATTCAATGGTTGCAGGGTTGGTTGTAGGAACGTAAATTCCTAATTTTTCGATGTTTTTACCATCTCTTTTAGCTCTAGAATCTGCTACAACAATGTGAAAAACCGGTTTTCCTTTTTTACCGTGTCTTTGTAATCTAATTTTTACTGCCATAATTTTTTATTTTGGGATCCCGTCCCGTTATTAGTTAAGTTTGCAAATATACTACTTGTTTTATTATTGCTGCAAATTTTTGTATACAAATTATCGTTTTATACTCTTAGTTTTTCTTGGAAAAATGAGCATCCCAGCCTTGAGCATTCAACGGAATGTGCTGTGTATTTCCTTTGGTTATCAAAACATTTTCAACCGTTTCGGTAGCATGACCGATAATGGTGAAGTTAGGATTATGTTTGATCTTATCATGATCTTCAATAGGAATGGTAAATAAAATTTCATAATCTTCTCCCCCGTTCAATACCCCTGTTACGGGATTGATACCGAATTCTTCCGCCGTAGTAATTACCTGGCTGTCCATCGGGATTTTTTCTTCATAAATGGAGAAGCCAACGTTACTTTGTTGAGAAAGATGAATGATTTCAGAGGCCAACCCGTCGGAAATATCAATCATAGAAGTAGGATGTACGTCCATTTCTTTAAGTAACGCTTTAATTTCCGTACGTGCTTCAGGTTTTAATTGCCTTTCCAAAATATAAGTATACCCCGATAAATCCGGTTGAAGGTTTGGGTTAACTTTAAAAACAGAATTTTCACGTTCCAATACTTGTAATCCGAAGTAAGCACCGCCTAAATCACCGCTGACAACCAAAAGGTCATTGGGTTTTGCTCCTTTTCGGTAGACAATCTCGTCTTTATGAGCATATCCCACGGTAGAAATATTTATTACCAATCCCAGGTTGGATGAAGTGGTATCTCCTCCGACTAAATCTATAGAATAGTTTTTACACGCCAGGTGGATTCCGGTATATATTTCTTCTAATGCTTCTACCGGAAAACGATTAGAAACGGCTATGGAAATCAGTATTTGTTCCGGAACGGCGTTCATGGCAACCAAATCGCTGAGTCCGATAACTACAGACTTATAACCTAGATGTTTTAAAGGGGTATAAGCCAAATTGAAATGAATATTTTCCAATAGCATATCGGTAGAAACTAACACCTTTTTATCTTTTGGATCCAACACGGCGGAATCGTCACCAACTCCTTGTAGAGTAGAGGGATGTTTAGGTTTGAAATTTTGAGTAAGATGTTCGATCAGTCCAAATTCACCATATTCTGAAATTGAAGTTTTATATGGGTTCTTATTATCAAGCATACTGCGGATATCTATTAATTTATTTTGAATTCGATTTTCGAATTTACGGCTTTTTCGGGTATATGCCTTATTATTTTATATTACGATCCGTAATTTTTTCGATTTTTACTAAATAGTTAAAGTTTAATTAAAATGTTTTACAAGGATAGAATGATATAAATTTATTTTTAGACTAAGAGATTCAGAGATTAATTTTTAAGGCTTTAACCCATAACAAAAACAACACCCCAATATCCGTAAATTCATAAACTACAAACAGATAGCCCATACTTATTTTCAAATAAAACCCAAATTAACTGATAATTTTATTCAGATAACTGAACAGTATCTTTGTGGTGATCAACAAGTTAAATTGAAAATAAGAAATCTCTAATAGGTATAGAAAAGCTTAATTGAAAAAAAGGCGTGAATAAGTAGTTAAATAAATTTGAAAACAATTCACAGCTGCTCAGGCAATGCATTAATTTTTATATACTATACAAGTATATTATTATAACTGAAAAGTATTAAAAATATTATATAAAATTAATACGATATTATAACCGTATTTCCAATCAATTGCGCATTATAAATTTTAGGTGCTCGGTCAGCTATTTCTAACGGTTGACCGGAGGTTAGAGACCATTTTGCTCCATCTTCAGGACAATAGATATAAAAATCGTCCTTTACTTCCAATTGGGTATTAGGTCCCGGGCAAATATGCGGAGCATTTCTGTCGTATGCTAAAAACTTATTAGCATCTATTCTAACCAATATTAAGCCCTTAGTACCGGTTAAAGGACCCGCTTCAATATAAGCATAACCATTAATACCGGATAATTTTTGGAATTGAGGTAAATTAAGATCGGCTGAATAACTTATAGAAGAATTAGGAAAACAACTAATTGTTTTATTTCCATTTTCGCATTGGATGAAGAAGAATAACTGTGAAATTAATAATATATAAAGAATTAATTTTTTAATCATAATAAATTTGCTAAATTTGCATACGGATAATCCGACCGTGAAGAGTCGGGTTATTTTTTTTATGTTTATAAATTACAACGCAAAATTACAAAAAATAGTATCATGAATTATGTAACGAAAGAAGGTCTAGATAAATTACGTAAGGAACTTGATCAATTGGAACAAGTTGAAAGACCTAAAATCACACAGCAAATTGCTGAAGCTAGGGATAAGGGTGATTTATCTGAAAATGCGGAATACGATGCGGCTAAAGAAGCACAAGGTCTGCTTGAAATGCGTATATCTAAGCTTAAAGATATAATTTCTAATTCTAAAATAATAGATCAATCGCAAGTTGATACTTCTAAAGTAGCTATATTATGTTCTGTTAAAATAAAGAATACTGCCAATGGACAGGAGATGAAGTATACCTTGGTTCCGGATACGGAAACCGACTTAAAAACCGGAAAAATTTCTGTTAATACCCCCATAGCTAAAGGTCTTTTAGGAAAGGAAGTAGGAGAAACGGCAGAAATAAATTTACCGAACGGTAATCGAATTAATTTTGAAATTTTAGAAATTTCATTAGATTAATAAGCTAAATTTACAACCTATGGCAAGTATATTTTCAAAAATCGTAGCAGGAGAAATTCCCTGTTATAAAGTTGCAGAAAGCGAAAAACACCTTGCTTTTTTAGATGCATTTCCGGTAGTTATAGGTCACGTTTTAGTAATTCCTAAAAAAGAAACCGATAAATTGTTTGATTTGCCCAAAGAAGAGTATGATGAATTAATGGATTTTACCTATAGGGTAGCTCAGGCAGTAGGTAAAGCTATTCCATGTTTACGGGTAGGAATGTCTGTACAAGGATTGGAAGTTCCCCATGTTCATGTTCATCTGATCCCATTAAACGCTATCGGAGATATGAATTTTGGTAACAAATTGACACTGAGTTCGGAAGAATTTACTGAAATTGCTGACAAAATAAAGTCTTATCTATAGGGACTTTTGTTTGGTATAGTTTTAGTGAGAAAATTAAGTAAAAAATTTTAGAAAAAGATTAATAAAAATGGATTTAGGAAAAGAGTTCCATAAATATGCAGTAAAACACCAGGGAATTAATAGTCTGGCGGTAGATCAGTACGTAAATTCAATGACTCCATATATTACTGAAGAACGAAAATTAAATGTAGCACAAATGGATGTGTTCTCTCGGTTGATGATGGATAGAATTATATTCCTGGGAACAGGTATAGACGATCAAATAGCCAATATTGTAACCGCTCAATTATTGTTCTTGGAAAGTACAGATGCCAATAAAGATATTCAAATATATATTAATTCTCCCGGAGGAGGAGTGTATGCCGGACTAGGTATATACGATACCATGCAAATTATTAAGCCCGATGTGGCTACTATTTGTACCGGTATGGCTGCTTCTATGGGAGCCGTATTATTGACCGCAGGTGCTGCCGGAAAAAGATCAGCATTGAAACATTCTCGAATTATGATTCATCAGCCATTGGGAGGAGCTCAAGGGCAAGCCTCCGATATGGAGATTACATTAAAGGAGATCTTGAAGCTGAAAAAAGAATTATACGAAATTTTGGCAGAGCATTCCGGTCAACCTTTTGAAAAAATTGAGAAGGATTCAGATAGGGACTATTGGATGATTGCTTCAGAAGCTAAAGAATATGGACTTATTGATGAAGTTCTTGAAAAACGGTAAAGCTTTGTTTTGTTGAGAACCACATACATATAATATAATATTTATACTAAGACTTTCGTTTGTTCGATATATACAAACGAAAGTTTTTTGTTTTTTTAAATAACGTTCAATGAGTAATAAATTACTTTTTTTGTTTGCATTTTTATTTAGTTTATCTTATAATGCACAAATCAAAATTACGGGGGTAATTATAAATCAGGACACCCAGCGTCCTATTGAAGGAGCAAAAATATCTTTTCCTGAAGCTCCCGAAATTTCAACCCTTTCAAATAATATTGGATATTTTTCACTCGAATCTAAAAATAACTTTGATTCTATCGTTGTTCAGATTGTAAATTATAAGAAAAAGTCATTTCCTGTCAATAAAAAACAAAACTTAAATTTAATTATTAAATTCTCTGAAAAAGATAAGATTGGTACATCCTCAATTCCTCCATCAATTACCAATCAAACTAAAATTGATACGGATAGTATATCACCATCTTCTAACCAACAAGTTAATTACGTTAGAGTTTCCGGTCAATTGCTAGATGAAGATACAGAGAAGCCAATTCCGGATGCTGATATTTTTCTTAAAAATACTCAGGTTTACGCCACTACAGACAGTGACGGTAATTTTGAATTACAATCCAATAAATTCATTGACACGTTACAAATTATTACAGATAAATACCCGACAAAATATATACCTTTACAAAGGGGAGATAATCTAGGCTTAATTGTAAATCTCAAATTAAAGAGCAAAAATAGTAGCCAATCAACCGATAAAGGAACCGTAAGCAAAGAAAAGGAAATAGACGAGGTAGTAGTTACCGGCTTTCCGAAAAAGCGTTTACCTAAAAAAGAAAATCCGGCATACCGCATACTGCGTGAATTATGGAAGAGAAGAAGAACCAACGGTTTGACAAATTTTAAGAATTATCAATATAAAGAATATGAGAAAATCGAATTTGATTTAAATAATGTTGATAGTGCTTTTATAAGTAAAAAAATCTTTAAAAAATTAAACATTTCAGCCAAAGACATAGATACATTAGATATCTCAGGAAAAACGTACATTCCCGTTTTTCTTAACGAATCCCTTTCCGATATTGTTGGACAAAATACACCTTCTAAACGGGAAAAATCCTTTTTGAGAGGAAATAAAGCTTCCGGAATTCCTAATAATGATATTGTAGCCAATACGGTTAAAAATTTGTATAAAGATGTTAACATATACGATAATGTGTTAAACTTTTTTAATAAAGGATTCACCAGTCCGGTAGCTACTATTGGATTTTCCGTATACGATTATTTATTAGCTGATACGGTTTCCGTAGATGGAGTTGATTGTTATTATATTAAATACAGGCCTCGAAGAGATAATGAGCTTACTTTTAAAGGAGATTTATATATTACTAAAGATACTTATGCAGTAAAGCAAGTTACCTTACAATCCACTTCGGGTATTAATGTAAACTTCGTTAAAGACATATATATGGAATTGAATTATGACAATGTCAATGATTCAATTTTTATTCCATTACGAAATTACACGGTTTTGGATATGTCTCTTATAACTAAAAAAGAAGGAGGAAAAGGTATGTTTGCAAAACGTACCATAACTTATAATGATTATAAATTCGATGAACCGCAAGGCACTGTAGAAAAACTTTTAGATCAACAATGGGAACCTATTTCCGAAGGAGCTTACAACCGAAAAGATGATTTTTGGGCCGACAATCGTCCGGATCGTCTTAATGAAGATGATAAAAAGGCATATGAAATGGTAGACAAGGTATCTAAAACCCGATTATTTAGAAATATTGTAGATGCCGTACAAATTCTTTCCTCAGGCTATGTCAATGTGGGTAATGCCATTGATATTGGAAATCTATATCAAACACTAGGATATAACGATGTTGAAGGAACCAGAATTCGTTTAGGAGCCAGGACGTTTTTCTCTCCCAATGATATGTGGAGAGTGGAAGGATATACGGCATACGGATTTAAAGATGATCAATTTAAATATGGTTTTGAAGGGCGCTTGATGTTAAACAAATACAATCGTTTTACTATAGGTGCGGGAACAAAAAGGGATATAACTCAATTAGGGACTTCGCTTACAGAAAATGAGGGAATTATGACCCGTTCTTTTGCGTCATCTTCCATCATATCCCGAGGAAGTAATGAATATTTGAGTTCTGTCAATCAAACCAATGCATTTTTATCTATTGAACCGTGGAAAAACGTACAATTGCGATTAGATGGAACTTATCAATACATAAAATCGGCGAATCCTTACAAATTTAATATTGGGTATTACAACAAAAAAGGAGATATTAAAAACGATTTGTATGATTCTCACTTAACATTTAGTATTCAAGCGAGACCGGGAGCTAAATATTCTCGTTTTGGATTAGACAGATATGAGCATACGACTTTATCTCCAACCTTAATTTTAAAATATATAAAAGGATTCAATGGAGTGTTGGATGGTGATTTTAACTATGATAAAATACAATTTTTATACAATCATCCGATCCTTTGGGGACCGATTGGTAAATCGAATGTTACTTTTGAATTCGGTAAATCGTTTAATAAATTGCCCTTATCCTTGTTAGGAATCATACCAGGTAACCAGTCTTACGGTATCGTAAATAATACCTTTGCATTGCTGGATTACTATGATTTCGTAACAGATATTTATACGGCATTGCATGTTGAACATCACTTCAACGGAAGGATATTTTCCTATATTCCTTTATTGAAAAAATTACAATTAAGAGAAGTAGCGATTTTCAGAGGTGTTTGGGGAGATATATCCGAAGGCTCCAAGAATATGAATGCTTCTAATATCAGATATGTAGCGCCTAATAAAGATATCTATTATGAATATGGATTTGGTATCGAAAATATAGGGTTTGGAAATTTAAGAATCTTTAGAGTAGATTTTAACTGGAGAGGGAATTACTTACATATGCCGGATGTTAATAAATTCGGAGTTAAATTTGGAATGCAATTTACATTCTAAAAATCATACGATTTAAAAAGAAAAAAAAGGAGTAATTATAGTACTCCTTTTTTTATTGAATTTTATATTAATTATTTTTTAATTCGAGAATTAGTTAAAACATAAGTACCGACTAATTCCCTGATATTTACATAGGTTTTCTTCATAAGTTTAGGGATATCCTTTTTTCTAATCCATTGGGCTTTATCAATTCCTTCATTTTTTTGAGGTTTAGGTTGTTCATTTCCATCATACTTCATTTCAAACCATTGAACTATTTTTAAAAAGTATTTTTTTTCAGATTGATACACATGATAAGTTGTCGTTAGGTATTTTTTTAATTTAAGATTAGAAATTGAACATTCTTCTTCTACTTCCCGTTTGGCAGCTTTTTTAAAAGTTTCATTTTCTTCCACATGACCTTTCGGTAAATCCCAATAACCGTTTCTTTTAATAAATAAATAATTGTCTTTATTATTATTAACTAATCCCCCAGCTGCATACACGGGCGTAGCTATTTTTTGTAATTTTTTCCAAACTTTTTTTGTTTCAGAAGAATAAACATGAATGGAGTTTACTTTCGTATGGCACAAAATATCCAGAGCGTATACCAAAGTTTTCGAATTTTCGTATGGAAGGTTAATGGCACCTTTTCTCTTATTTTTACCAAGGGTAAGAAATCTTTCGTTTACAGAAATTTTGTACATTTGTGTTTGTTTTTACCAAAATTACAAAAATGAATATTAAAGGAGAAAAAATACTGGTTAATAAATCGGCAGAAGATATTTACACGTTAGCATCTCAGCCTTCTGAATTTAAAAAGTTCATGCCTGAAACCATAGATAAGTTTGAGGCAGATGAAGATGGATTTGTTTTTGCATTAAAAGGAATGCCTGAAATTGCCTTGAAAATGAAAGAAAGAATTCCATATTCAAAAATTGTATTAAGTTCGGCTAAAGAAACTTTGAATTTTGACTTAAGTTTATTGATTGATCAAGTTACAGAAAGTTCAAGCGAAGTTCAATTTACTTTCGATGGTAAATTTAATATGTTTATATCTGCCATGGTTGAAAAACCTTTAAAAAATTTAATTAAAGCTTTAACGGAAGGAGTTACTAAAATTTCATAATGTTAAATTTGAAACATAAAAAAAGCTATTTTATTTAAAATAGCTTTTTTTATATAAAGAATATTCAACTTATTTTTTTCCTTTTTTACTTCCTTTTTCAGGGTTGAAATTATCATACGCATATTTCACGGCTCTAAAAACATCTACAACACCTCCGGTCGCTGAAAGTTGATCAAAAGTTGTTTTAATCATAGGACTGTTTTCACTCTCGCCACCTGCTGTTACTTCTATAGTAGATTTATTTGCTGTTATAAATAATATATTTTTCACTTGTTCAGCAGTTAACTGAGGAAAATAAGACCATAAAAGGGCAGCACATCCCGCAACAACCGGAGAAGCCATACTGGTACCTTGTAAAAATTTATATTTTCCTTTGGTAACTGTAGAGTAAATTTCTAATCCTGGTGCAAAAATATCAACTTTTTCTTTTCCGTAGTTAGAAAAAGACGCCTTCAATGCATTATTATATCGAGTACTGGCTCCTACGGTAATCCAATTGTTTACAAAAGATTTATGCTCATTGTCCTTAAAATTGGTTGGATAATTATATTCAGTATCTACATTTTTATTATCATTACCGGCAGCATGAACCATTAATACACCCTTTTTTTCCGCGTATTTCATAGCTTCCCATACTCTCTCTTTATTAGGAGAAAAAGGCTTACCAAAACTCATATTAATGACTTTAGCGCCATTATCAACGGCATAATATATGGCATTGGCAATATCTTTATCTCTTTCATCACCATCCGGAACGGCTCGAACTACTAAGATTTTTGCAACATCCCCGGCAATACCGTCCATACCTATATTATTATTTCTAACTGCTGCAATTATACCGGAAACATGAGTTCCATGTAATGCATCCGGGCCTTCCACTTCATTGTTACCGTAATGTTTTTCCTTAATATCTGTATAATCATCACCTACAATGTAGCGAGGATCATAACTTTTATTAAGCATGTAATCTACTTTTCCGGAATAATAAGCAACTGCTTCACCCATTTCACTATCCGCCAACATATTGATTTGAGTTGCATTTTTTCCTTCCAAATCGCTATTATTTGCAATCATCTGAAGGAAAGCTTGTTTATATTGAGGAACAGTAAAAGTTGCCTCATTTACATTTTCAATAGTCAAAGGTTTGTCACCCAGAGCATTTTGTAATTCAGTGGTCATTTGTCTGATCATAGCTTTTTGCTCGTCAATATTAGATAGGGCATCTTTAGCTTCTCCTAAATCTTTGTCATATATAAATTTAGCTCTTTGATATTCTTTAAATTCGTTCGGATACTTTTCCCGATTTTTTTCATTCGTTTTCAAATCACCGGTTTCGAACAGTTTTTCATATAAAGAAACTATACGGGTTGATTCCATAGTATCGTGGTCTACATCTTTTCCATCTTTTCCACCGATAAAATCCCATCCATGAACATCGTCAGCATATCCATTACCGTCGTCATCTTTACCGTTATTAGCGATTTCTTTTGGATTATTCCAAATATTATTTTTCAAATCCGGATGATCAATTTGTACACCACTATCAATTACTCCAACGATAATAGGAGAGGGCTTGAGTCCTTTAGACTTTAAAAATTCAATAGCATCAGTAGTCCCTACACCATAAATACCGGTTTTTTCATAACTTTGATGATACCAGTTTTTTAAAGCAAGGGAATCAACTGCCGGAACGTTATTTTGAGCAAATGCATTGGCAGTAAAGAATGCAAAAGCGAAGCTTAGGCTTAATAGTTTTATCTTCATTTAAAATTATTTATTTATTCGACATTAGTAAGGTAATTAGCAGATTTCGGGCCAAGATTGCATATAAGATCTAGTATGGAAAGATCATTCATAAACTCGAAACGGTCTGAAAATACCTGAATATATTTTTTATTTTTATAGGGACTTTCTTTTTTTGCATTGAATGCTTCTCGCGTATCGGTAAACGGAGGATTTTTTACGTATTCATCCGTGAGTTCGTACGAACATTCCAACTTTAGGATAGAACATGCCCATTCTAATGTGTTTAGATTTAAATCTAATAAAAAGTTTTCTTTTTTTTCCAATAATTGGATTAGCTTATCTTCGTAATATTCAAAGTAAGGAGAACTTTGATATGCTGATTGTAATGATTTAATGTGTAATTTTTGCCATGAAGACGCATAGGAAATCTTAATATCTTTTATAATTCTGGCTCCTGAATGTTCAATAGGAACAATAAGAGGCAATTTTCCATTAGCTCCTTGAACAATGCAACGATTACGATAAGTTTGTTTAGGAAAATTTTCCCACTGTTCCAAATAGATCTTTTCCGAATGGATCCATTTTTCAAAATAAGAAACAGGAGGAAAATAAAAACAAGGTAAGACGATCATAGTTATTTTTTATGAAAGTGCTAATTTACCATAAAAATAAATATGATCTTCTTATTTTAACAAAATATGTATGCGATCTATTTTATATGAAATTTACTTTTTTTCTGTCTTTAAAATTAATTAGAAAAAATTATATCGTATACCCATAAATCCTCTTAATTTTTGCAAGGACGCATAATTATAAGAAGTATCAAAAGTGTACCCGTTAGGATTGGTAATCGGATTATCTACCTCTTTATTGAATGGGTCAAAAGGACGCATGATCGGGTTTTTGGGCGTAAAATTAAATAGGTTTTTAATTCCTCCGTAAATTTCCATTCCATTATGGAATTTCTTGGTTACCTGTATATTTGCAATGCAATACCACGGGGAATATTCACTTCTAAAATCATTAGGCTCGATAGGCAACCTCATTTTTCCGTTCCATTGTCCTGAAAAGTCCAATATATAATTTTTAGGAAATGTGTAAGTCATAACAAATGTTCCGGACCATTTAGGTGCATAAAGCTGATCTGTTCTAAAATAAGAACCCTTGTCATCTTTTTCTTTGGTGTAAACATCCATATAAGTAACACCCGCCATAATTTTAAAAGGAATTAAAAAAGACCATTCCGTATTTAAAGATATACCTTGCGAAACAGCATGTCCGTCTAAGTTATCATAAATGATTTTAGTAGGATCGGAATCGAAATCACCAATAATTTTATTAGTAAAATAAGAATAAAAACCGGTGATATCCAGATTTATATTCAGATCATCGAACATCATTTTTTTAACATAGTTCAAATTTCCGTTATATGAACGTTCAGGCTTTAAAGAATTCAAGATAACTACATCTCTGGCTCCCGTAAGAGCAGAATGATCTTCCGTAAAGATATTTACAACTCTAAAACCGGTTCCAAAACTGGCTCGGAAGGTATTCGTATAATTGGGTGAAAACTTATAGGCAATTCTGGGAGAATGTACATTTCCATGATGTTTATCGTTATCGTATCTATACCCAAGTAAAAGTTTATTTTTAGTATTTATAGACCATTCATCTTGTAAAAATAATCCCGGTAACGGTGTTTCTGAAGGTCTGTTTTTCGAGCCGTCAGGAGAAGCGGTCGCAGGTGTATTGTCATCGTAGTAAGTATATCTAAAAGAAGCACCTGCTAAAAAGTTATGATTTTTTATGGTTTTATCCCAATAACTTTGGATAAAGGCTACTTGTTGAGTTGCCATATACGGAGTATTCCCATACCATGAATTTTGATCATGCCAATTATATGAAAATTGGGTGTATATTTTTTCATGTAGAGGTAATTGGTAAAGTCCGATCACTTCGGCACGTTTCGTATATATACTTTCTCCGTAAACCTCGTCACTTCCTCGATATTTTTTACTCCAGTTCATTTCTCCACCCCAGCGATCTTCATTGACCCATCGCAGCCCTAAACTGGCAACTCTGTTTTCTTTTCGTTTAAAACTCCATTTATTAAAAACCGATATCCTGTTTTGTAAAGTTAAATCGGTAAATCCGTCGTGATTGGCATCGATAGGATTATCATAATAAAAATGATTGATACCCAGTAAACTGGTTACTTTTTTACCGGCATTAAATTTAAAGGATAAATCCGTACTTAATTCTCCCCAGCTTGTACTGAAAATATCCGCTGCAAATTTGGGTGCTTTTTGCGGGTTTTTAGTGATTACGTTTATAATTCCCCCCATAGCTTCTGAGCCGTATAAAGAAGAGGCGGGACCTTTAACTACTTCAATTCTTTCTACCAAACTATTGGGAATCCCACTTAAACCATAAACAGTAGCTAATCCGCTAACGATAGGCATCCCGTCAATTAATATCATAGTATAAGGACCTTCCATACCGTTTATGTGAATATCTCCCGTATTACAAACGCTGCAATTTATTTGAGGTTTAACTCCGTTAATCATTCCTACGGCATCGAAAAGACTGGGAGTAGGATTTTTTTTGAATAGTTTTGGTGTAATAATTTCAACAGGCACCGGGCTGTCAGATTTTCTAACTTCCTTCAAGGTTCCTGTCACGACAACATCGTCAATCGATTTTTCTTTAGAGTTTTTAATTGAATCTTTAACTTCTTGGGAATATAGTGTGCAAAGGGATAATGCAAAAAGTACAGTCAATCCTCTTTTCATAATTATTAATTTTAGACTCGCAAATATAAAAAATTAGATTAGTCTAACAAATTTATTTTACGATTGTATTTTGGAAAAATAAATTATTTGGTCTTGAAAAATTAATATTTTAAATATATTTGTAAATGTTCTCATCTATAGAAGAAAATTATCTAAAAGCCTTATATAATCTGTCTGACGAAAAGGGAGAAGTATCTACTTTGGCGTTAAGCCAATCCTTAGATATCAAAATGCCTACTGTGAACAGCATGATGAAAAAATTCTTGAAAAAAGGATTGGTATACTATCAGAGCTATAAACCGTTAAAACTGACAGAAAAAGGTAAAAAAGAAGCCGCTTTAATTCTTAGGAAACACCGTCTAACAGAAATGTATTTGGTTGAAAAAATGGGATTTAGTTGGGAAGATGTTCATGAAGTAGCCGAACAAATCGAACATATACATTCAGAAAAATTTTTCAATAAAATGGACGAATTGTTAGATTATCCTAAGTTTGATCCTCACGGTTCACCTATACCGGATAAACAAGGGAATATTGAAGGGGGACGCTTTAAAAAATTAAACGAATACCAAATTGGAGAAATCGTGGAATTATCCGCTATCATTCACAGTTCTAAAGAATTTTTAAAATATTTAAATTCTAAAAATTTCAATTTAGGAATTAAATTTCAGATTGAATCAGTTGAAGAGTTTGACGGAAGTGTAACCGTTCAAATTGTAGGTCAAAATAGAACAGAAGTTTTAAGTAATATGATTGCTGAAAAACTTTTAGTCAAAAATTGTTTAAATTAAAGTTACCGCGCAATTACTATCATTTAATTATAAGGTAAATGTGCAGTAAATGAGTTAATTAATTTAATTTTTACTATATTTACTATATGAAGAAGGGATATGCAGATTTACCTTTACACTATGGAACAGTTCCCGCCTGGTTAGCTAAAAGAATGGCTTTATTAGGTGGAGCGATTGTAGAGGCTATAGTTCAAGAATACGGAAGAAAAACTTTCTTACAAAAATTAAGCGACCCGTTTTGGTTTCAATCTTTAGGATGTGTTTTAGGAATGGATTGGCATTCTTCAGGAATAACCACTTCCGTTATGAATGCTTTGAAAAAAGCAATAAATCAAAGATCCTCGGAACTTGGTATTTATGTATGCGGGGGCAGGGGGAAATCTTCACGAAATACTCCAACGGAATTACTTCATATTGCCGATAAAACCGGTTTAGATGGAAATGAACTCATTACTAAGAGCAGATTGGTAGCTAAAGTTGATAATTGTGCGGTTCAAGATGGTTTCCAAATATATTTACATTCCTTTGTAGTTACTACAGATGGCGATTGGACAGTTGTGCAGCAAGGAATGAATATCAACGATAAATTGGCAAGAAGGTATCATTGGCTGTCTTCCTCAGTTCAATCCTTTACGGAAACTCCCCATACTTTTATTTATGGTAAAAACAAAGGAGAAATCCTTAATCTGACCGATAAAGATGCTTCTACTACCAAACAGGGAATTTTAGAACTAACTAAGGAAAATCCGGATCGTTTAATGAAAGAAATATCCCTTATATTGCCTTCTCATCATGAGGTACGCGAAAAAGACGTCAATTTGAAGAGATTGGGCGCTGCTTTGGTACTTGCTCATGAAACAGATGTTCAAGATGTGGAATCTCTGTTGCTTTTGAATGGAGTAGGACCCAGAACGCTTCAATCGTTGACCTTAGTTAGTGAGGTAATACATGGCACTCCTTCCAGATTTTCAGATCCCGCCCGATTTTCTTTTGCACACGGAGGAAAAGACGGACATCCTTTTCCTGTACCCACTCGAGTATATGATGAAACCATTGAAATTTTTGATAAAGCATTGCAACGATCTAAATTAGGAGATACCGATAAATTGCAAGCATTGAAAAATCTTTCCAAAGTATCTATGGAAATTGAAAAGAATTTTAAACCCAGTGACAATTTTCATGAATGGATTGAAAATGAACGGAAAAATTCCTGGAAATACGGTGGTAAAACTATCTATGGAGACGCCGTTGAAAACAGCAGTCTTATAAAAAAAACCGGCAAGAAAACTAATAAATCTGTAATTAAAAAAATTGATAAAAACCAACTCAGCCTGTTTGATTAAGCATAAGAAGGTATTTAAAGACTTTCACCAATAAATTTAGCCTTTAATTCTGTTTCCGTCCATTCTTTTTGCGGATTACTTTGCGCTGTAATACCACCACCAACATAAAGTAAAGCTCCATTAGCATATAGTTTAGCACATCGTAAATTAACGAAATACTTTTTAAATTTCTGAGTTTCCAATCCTATATATCCTGCATAAAAATCACGATTATATCCTTCATTCTCCAAAATGTAATTTCTACTTTTATTTAACGGAATTCCACAAACGGCAGGTGTAGGATGCAAATCTGCTATCAATTGAGATAATTGATCAGAAGTATTTAATTTTGCAGAAAGATAGGTTACCAAATGTTTAACATGTCCTAAATGAAGTGTTTCAGGACCTTTTATCGTTAAATTCGAAGTATAGGCTTTAATTTTTTCACAAATATAATCTGTGACATATTTTTGCTCTTCTATTTCTTTGCTTTCCCATTGAACAGAATCAATATCCGGTAATGTTCCGGCAAGTGCCATCGTTGTAAATAAAGAATTTTCAAAAGAACCTAGGATTTCAGGAGTAGCCCCCATCCAAATTTCATTTTGATTCCAATAGCTTACCTGGCAAAAGGAGGATGGATATTTTTCGCATAAAAACAAAAACGATTTGAAAGGGTTGATTTTATCCTTATCGATCCATTTTTCGCGAGAAATTACAATTTTATCTGTTTGTTTTTGTTGAATATAATGAATGGTCCGTTGAAGAAGATTTAAATATTCTTGTTCTGAAATAACCTTTGTATTTTCATTGTTAGTTAGAGGAAATATAAGGTCATTCGATGGTAATAAATCATTTACCTCAGTAAATGTTGAAAAATGGAAAGTATATTTCTTTGAATTATCAAAAGATTGAAAAGAATATTCATATATGCCGCCCTCTTCCTTTTTGATTAAAAATATTTTTTTGTCTTTAGGAAGTCGAATAAAAGCAAAAGGAATATTTTTTTTAATGCAATCTTTAACTATTTCAGAAAGTACCATTATTCAAAATTATTTTTAGGAACAATGCGATTAGTCATGGTAACATAACAATTTTTAAAAGTATTTCCCTCATCATCCGTACAAAAAATATTAATTTCAACTACATGGGATGTGTTACCTTTGTTAATAAATTGGGCTGTAGCTGAAATTTTTCCGTTTTTAACAGATTTTAAATGATAGCCGTTTACTTGCGTTCCGAAAACATAATAATTTGAAGGATCAACCGTGGTAATAGATAAAACCGAACCTACAGTTTCAGCAAGAGCTAATGAGGCTCCACCATGTAAAAATCCTATCGGTTGGTGTACCCGGGAATTTACTTCCATTTCTGCAGTTAGTGTATCTCCTGTAAAATCAGTGTATACGATCCCTAAGGTATCCATTAATGTATTTGGTGAAGATTCATTTAGCTTGGCCAAAAGTTCTGCCTTATCCATTTTTTACTATTTACGTTTCATGCAAATTTATAAAAAAATAAACTCAAGGATTGGGTGAGAGGAAAGAATTCCAATTCTAATTTTTTTACTATTTCTTACTTTGCAATCTAATTGCAACATAGGGGAATTATTTTTGTTATATAATTAAAAATATAGATAATTATGTCTTCATATAAACCCGGTTGCGCCTGTAATGACAACGATAGAAAAAATATTATTAATCAAGGAGATCATGAACCTTCTCATGGGCATACCCATGATCATGAACTAGATTTCAACATAAATATTTTTCAATTATTTTTACCGGCCATCATAAGTTCAATACTTTTAGTTCTCGCTCTCATTTTAGATTATTCTAAAACTTCATTTTTCAATTCTTGGATTAGATTGGTAGCATATATACTAGCTTATTTGCCTGTAGGGTATCCTGTATTTAAAGAAATGTTGGAAGAATTTAAGCATAAGGATTTTTTCAATGAGCTATCATTGATGTTTTTAGCTTCGGTAGGTGCTTTTTATATAGGAGAATATCCGGAAGCGGTTGCAGTTATGTTATTTTATTCCATTGGAGAGAACTTCCAATCGTTGGCAGTAGCTAAAGCTAAAAGAAATATTAATGCTTTATTGGATCAAAGACCCGATGAAGCAACAATTATTGAAAATCAAACTACTAAAGTCGTAAAAGCTAAAGAGGTTCAAGTAGGCGAAATTATACAATTAAAACCGGGAGATAAAGTAGCATTGGATGGAGAATTGCTTTCTTCATCTGCTACGTTCAATACTTCTGCGTTAACCGGGGAAAGTACCCCGCAAAGTAAAGAAAAAGGGGAGACCATTTTAGCAGGAATGATAAATCTCAACACTTCTTCACTTGTAAAAGTTACTACTCCTTATTCAGACAGTAAACTATCTAAAATATTGGATTTAGTTCAAAATGCTACCGGTCAAAAAGCGAAAACAGAATTGTTTATCAGAAAATTTGCGAAGATTTATACTCCGGCGGTTTTCTTTATTGCCTTGCTGGTGTTTATATTACCATATTTTTTTGTAGCAAACTATGAATATGAAACCTGGTTGTATCGATCCTTAATATTTTTAGTTATATCCTGTCCTTGTGCTTTGGTAATCTCAATACCTTTAGGATATTTCGGTGGCATAGGTTTAGCTTCAAGAAATGGAATTTTGGTTAAAGGTTCCAACTTTTTGGATATCTTGGCTGAAGTTAAACAAATTGTATTTGATAAAACAGGAACTTTAACCTTAGGAAATTTTTCTGTTCAAAATGTACATGTTGAGCAAGGTTTTGATAGGACTCAATTATTACAATGGGTTAATATAGCCGAATCTCATAGTAATCATCCGATTGCCACCGCAATTCAAGCTTATGTAAATCAAAAACCTGAGGTAACAAAAATTACTTCCATGGAAGATATTCCGGGAAAAGGGATTAAAGTGGAAATAGAAGATAATGAATTGTTAGTAGGTAATTTTAAATTAATGGATGCCTATTCCATTTCTTATCCGGATACTTGTAAAGAAATCATAAACACTGTAGTTTTAATTGCAGTAAATAACAAGTTCGCCGGATATTTGGAAATTGCAGATCAAATTAAATCAGGAGCTCAACAAGATATTAAAAAAATACATGATTTAGGTATCGGGGCAACCATTCTTAGTGGTGATAAAAATACAATCGTACAAAAAGTTGCCCGGGAATTAGGTATAGATCATGCCTATGGTGAACTTTTACCGGAAGATAAGGTAAGTAAAATGAAGGAAATAAAATCAACAGTGATTGGTAAAGTAGCTTTTGTAGGTGATGGATTTAATGATGCACCGGTGATCGCATTAAGTGATGTTGGTATAGCCATGGGAGGTTTAGGCAGTGATGCGACGATTGAAGTAGCCGATGTCATAATTCAAGACGATCAGACCTCTAAAATTCCTTTAGCCGTTAAAATAGGAAAAGCCACCAAACATGTCGTTTGGCAAAATGTGATATTAGCTTTTGGTATTAAAATTATTGTAATGATTTTAGGAATTTTTGGTGATATCCATCTATTGGAAGCTGTATTTGCCGATGTGGGTGTAGCCCTTTTAGCTATATTAAATGCCGTTCGTCTACAAAAAGCCAACCTAAATAAATAGAATTTTCTCTACCATTTGTACGAATAAATTTTAATACATGCTTTATTAAAACAGGTAAGTAAACTAGGTACTTATCTGTTTAAAATTCGATATATGTTGATTGCCGATTAATTTTTGATTCTAAAGTTTAAACAGATATTAATACAATAAATTATTTTTCAATTTATCAATATTTAAATGCATTCTGTTAATCAAAAAATTTTGAATAGATCCATACTCATTTTCTATTTCGTTTAATGCGCTTTCTAAGTATTCCGGTATGACCGTATATAAATATTTGTTGGATGGATTTTGTTCAATTAATGGATGGTATTTATCCGCCAGATAATCATTCGACGCTAAATAATCTTTTAAAATAATATCTTTAGGAATATCTAGAGCATATAGCAACAATGCGGTAGCCAATCCGGTGCGATCTTTCCCTGCTGAACAATGAAAAAGGAGCGGTAATTTTTCTTGGTCTTGTATATAGGTAAAAAATTCTTCGTATGCGTTTAAATATTTATCTTCTGTAACTAAAAGTTTGTATAAATGCTTCATAGCATTTATTACATCATTTTTGCTCGTATGAATACTTTTAGCATATGCTTTTAAACGACCGGGTTCAATACATAAATAGTAATGATTTTTAACTTCTGCAGGAATTTTGTCCGGTAAGGCTTTATATTCTTCTTCGCATCTGAAATCAACCAGAGTAATTATAGGAATACTGGATAAATATAGTAAATCATTATGGGTTAAATTATATAAATCGTCTGTTCTAAATAATTTCCCCCATTTAATTCGTTTTCCGTCTTTAGACTCTAAACCTCCTAAATCTCTAAAATTATATCCTCCTTCCATCGGAAGGTGTGTTTCCGCAAGAATAGCCGATCCTTCGGAAGTCTCTAATTTAAAATAACTTCTTTTGGATGGTAATATATATAAAGGATAAGTTCCGTAATCTTTACCTTGCGCGATCGGTTTTTTAGTATCAATAGTTTGAACTGAATCGCCTGAATATAATTTCCATTCTCCCGAAATATTTATATTTAAATAAGCTGATTTTGTATGCTTTTCTCGTATAATTTTACATCTTTTTAGAATGTCAATAGGGTTATCTGAATTTTCTTTTTCTTTAGTCATACCTGCTATCATACTAATTTTTGGATTATATTACTTATTAAAAACTTAAATCACATCAAATTTATTGCCATAAAAATTATTGAAATAATCTATATTTTAATTATTTGTAAAAGAATACTAATTAAAGTAGGTCTTTTTAATATCTTTGCATGTAAAATAATAATTTACTATACGAATTCAGGAATACTACGTTTTAATTAATCGGCTTGATTTTAAAATTTATTTCAAATCATAACTCTCTAAGAAAATAAAATATCTTAATATGATTTATGATTAAGTACTAAAAAATAATAAAGGTATAACTATGGTTTCAATACATGAATGGTGGACAATTTTAAAACAACAATTTTATCAAATTTCTTTTTTAGAAGCCATAGGAGTAGCTTTTGGTATTGCGGAAGCTTTATTCGCCAAATATAATAAGGTTTGGTTGTATCCTTGCGGATTACTTAATATACTTATAACCATGTATATTTATTGGGATTTTCGTTTATATGCGGAAATTTTATTGCAAGGATATTATTTTGTAATGAGTATATATGGATGGTTTTTATGGACAAGTAAAACTAAGAATAGTAGTACGGTAAGTTTATGTACTGTCAACGATAGATTAATTGCATGTTGCATTGTGATATTTTCATGGATTCTTTTATATTTTTTCTTAACGAATTACACTAATTCAGATGTTCCTGTATGGGACTCATTGGTGAGCGCATTTGCATGGGCCGGTATGTGGCTATTAGCAAAAAGAAAACTGGACAATTGGATTTTTTTAAATATTAGTAATTTTATAGCCGTTCCATTATTACTTCATAAAGGACTTTTATTATATTCTCTTTTAACTATATTTTTATTTATCATCGCAATTTTTGGATATTTTGATTGGAAAAAAATTATTAATTTACAAAAGTTAAAAGATTAGAACATAAAATAATGTGGACATTACTTATAGGGATTTCATCCGGTTTTTTAGCAGGGACTTTAATTAAAGGTCGAGGTTTTGGATGTTTTGGAAATTTAATGATTGGTATTTTAGGTAGTTTTTTAGGAAATTGGCTATTTAAACATTTTCAAATACCGGTTAATGAAAATGATAAAACTCTTATGTTGGCTATGTCCACTCTTGGCGCTATTTTCCTTTTAGCATTGGTGTCAATCTTCACTAAAAGATAAAAAGCCATCTAAATTAGACGGCTTTTTATTAAATCTTTATACTGATTTATTTACTTGATTCAAATAATTCAGAAACTTTATCCCAATTTATCACGTTAAAGAAAGCACTAATGTAGTCTGCTCTTCTGTTTTGATAGTTAAGATAGTAAGCATGCTCCCAAACATCTAACCCTAGAATAGGAGTTCCAGATGCACCTACTCCCGGCATTAAAGGATTGTCTTGATTTGCCGTTGAGCCAATGCTTAATTTTCCATTATTGGATAACAACCAAGCCCATCCGGATCCGAATCTGCCGGCTGCTGCTTTTGAAAATTCCTCTTTGAAAGCATCAAAAGATCCAAAAGATTCGTTGATTGCTGCAGCTAAATTTCCTTCCGGTTTACCTTTACCATTAGGGGTTAACCATTCCCAAAATAAACAATGGTTCAAATAACCACCGCCATTATTTCTTATAGGGGTTTTATCAAAACCTTTAATTATAATTTGTTCTATAGGTAAATTTTCAAGTTCTGTACCGGCGATTGCATTATTTAAATTTGTAGTATAAGTACCATGATGTTTTGTATAATGGATTTCCATGGTTTTTGCATCGATATAAGGCTCTAGCGCATTGTATGCATACGGTAATTTTGGTAATTCAAATGCCATATTCTTTTTTTTAATTAAAAATTAAACTTAACTTAAATTTATTAAACAAATCTAGTGAATTTAAGAGTAAGTATGCGGTAAAGGCATTAAATTATTTAATAAAGATATTTGAAATTAATATGTAAACAAATATTTACTGTTTTTTTAAAATAAAAAATATTCAGATTATTAGAAAAGATTTATCTGTTCACCATCTGTCCCGGAGTTTCCATCTTGAGAATCTTTAGGTTCAGTTGGGGCTTCATCAGTTTCAGCATCGGCATTTGCTTCATTTTCCTGTTCGGAAGGTTCTTCTGTAATGGTTATCTTTTTTATTTTTTCTTTAGAAATTTGATTTCCTTGTGCCTTAATTCCTTTAATAGCTATAAAGTCTTCTAAATTAATAGTTTCCGGACTTTTATCTTTTCCAAAATTGATTTCAGCAATTAATTTCCATCCGGTTCCAACCCATTCTATAAAAGATCTTGGATTTTCTGAGATAAAAAATACTTGCGGATTCAAGGTATCATCTAATAAGAAGCGTTTAATATAATAAATGGATTTATCTCCGTCGTAATATATACAACATACCGGTTTTTCCGGATTCCATTTTTCAAGTACTAAAAATTCATCATCAAAATGATTTAACAGATCAAAAGTATGAAGTTTAGCAATTCCGGTAGAAGAGAGGGTAACTATTTTATCGGCTCCTTTAAAAGCGCCTAAATATTTGCCGCGGCCTTCAACGTTTAAGCGTTGTACCGATTCATCAAACCATATTTTTCTAGGGGCTAAAGTAGAAATACCTGACTCTTTTAATTCAATTTTCTTTATATAATTTTTTGATACTAAATTTCCTTTAGAGCTTCTTCCTTTAATGGCTAATTCCGAAAAATCTATGTCAAACTTTAATTTTTTCAACCTTTGGCTGGGTTTAAGGAAAATGGTAACTGATTCCGCTTCACCATTAGGATTCGCAGTAAAATATTGGATTTCTGAACCTTTAGCGGTAGAGGCTAAATTGTATTCTTTATCTCTGGTTATGGAGGTAACAGGAAATCTTTTCATATACCAAGGACCTAGTTTACCTTCACGATAGATCATATTGTAAATAGTACGGGTATCATTTTTCTTCCAAATTCCTACATGGATGATGTTTTTTCCTACAAAAGTTTTAGCATCTGCTTTAGTAACCAGCATTATCCCGTCTTTTCTAAACACAATTATATCATCTATATCCGAACAGTCAAAAAGGTATTCATCCTTTTTGAGGGAATATCCAATAAATCCTTCTTCACGATTGACATAGAATTTGATATTTGCAACTGCAACTTTTGCTGCGTCGATTGTATCAAAAGTTCGAATTTCGGTTTTTCTTTCTTTATTTTTCCCGTATTTTTTCTTTATATTGGTAAAGTATTCAATTGCATATTGGATTAAATGATCTAAATGGTGTTTTACTTCTTTTATTTTTCCATCTAATGCTGCAATATTTTCCTCTGCTTTATCCAGGTCAAATCGGGTGATTCTTTTTATGCGTATTTCAGTTAACTTATTAATATCGTCTTCGGAAACTTCTCTAATCAAATGTTTAGTAAAAGGTTTTAATCCGGCATCGATTGTAGAGATCACATCTTCCCATTTATCAAGTTCTTCGATTTGATGGTAGATCCTGTTTTCGATAAATATTTTTTCTAACGAAGCAAAATGCCATTGTTCCTGCAATTCTCCGAGTTCAATTTCTAATTCTTGTTTAAGAAGATTTACAGTATGGTTGGTATTTCTTCTTAAAATTTCAGAAACACTTAAAAATTCCGGTTTGTCTACATTGATGACACATGCATTCGGAGAAATTGAAATTTCACAATCTGTGAATGCATATAAAGCATCAATCATCTTGTCCGGAGAGACATCGTTAGGTAAGTGTATTAAAATTTCAACTTCAGAAGCGGTATTATCTTCAACTTTTTTTATTTTAATTTTTCCCTTCTCATTGGCTTTAAGGATACTGTCTATAAGAGATCCTGTATTAGTTCCATATGGAATTTCATTTATTAGAAGAAGTCCTTTTTCAGGATTTGAAATTCTGGCTCGAGCCCTTATTTTTCCTCCGCGTTCTCCGTCATTATAATTCGCAACGTCAATTAAACCTCCTGTTTGGAAATCAGGATATAAGGTAAATGGTTTTCCTTTTAAAATCGCAATAGAAGCATCGATTAATTCTAAAAAATTATGTGGTAAAATCTTAGTTGATAATCCCACGGCAATACCTTCCACTCCTTGAGATAAAAGTAAGGGAAATTTTATAGGAAGGTTTTCAGGCTCTTTATTCCGTCCATCATAAGATGGTTTCCAAACCGTAGTTTTAGAATTAAAGACAACTTCCAAAGCAAAAGGAGTTAATCTGGATTCAATATAACGGGCAGCAGCTGCTCCGTCTCCTGTATATATATTACCCCAGTTTCCTTGGGTATCAATTAATAGTTCTTTTTGTCCTATTTGAACGATAGCATCAGTAATAGCAGCGTCTCCATGGGGGTGGTATTTCATGGTATTACCTACCACATTGGCAACTTTATTATACCGGCCATCTTCCAATTCCCTCATTGAGTGAAGGATTCTTTTTTGAACGGGTTTTAAACCGTCGAAGATGGATGGAATAGCCCTTTCAAGAATGACATAAGAAGCATAATCTAAAAACCAATTCTGGTACATACCAGATATTTTTTGAATAGTTTCAGTGTTTTGATTATTTTTATTTACGTTTTCTTGATTGTCTTCGTTCATTATTAGTTTAAAAGTGTTTTTTTATGCTTGTGTAAAATTTTATTGATATATTTCCTTTTTATTTTCGCTAATTACTTTATTGAGAGAAATTCGTATATCTCTAATTTGTCGGGAATCAAGATAAGATATATCAAAATTCACTTTAGATTGTCCCGAACTTACTCGTTTGCTTGATATGTAAATTTCTAAAACTTTTTTGAATAAAGGTTTATTTTTAATTACAAATTTAATAAGTTTTCTTTTAGGAAAGTCAGATAATGATTCTTTAACCATAAAAGCAATCGGTAGAGATTTTTCATTTTGAAATATCAAAGTTTCTCCGTCACTGTCATACCTAAAGAAAGGACAACCTAAATAGGCTAAATAAATAAGAACTAAGAGACTTATTAATAAAACAAGTTCATCCCCTCTGCCAAAAGCAGGTACATTTAAGTAGATAAATACAAAGCTGGTAAAAAAAATGATCAATATTACAATGTTAATAATTGCAATTTTACTTTTAGTTTTTGGATTTTGAAATTTCATAAAATAGTAGCTTTTAAGTCATTATTCATATTTAATTTTTTTTATATCACTAAAAGGTATCTATTACTAAATTATTAATTATAAATTCTTGCCTGGTTTGTGTATTTTTTCCCATGTAAAAGTCCAATAGTTCTTCAATAGAAGTATTTTTACTTAACATTACGGGTTCTAATTTTATATCTTTACCGATAAAATTTTTAAATTCGTCAGGTGATATTTCTCCTAATCCTTTAAAACGAGTTATTTCGGGATTTTTTCCTAACTCTTGAATTGCTTTAATTCTCTCTTCATCTGTATAACAATACCGTGTTTCTTTTTTATTTCTAACCCTGAATAAAGGGGTTTGGAGAATATATAAATGTCCGTTCTTTATTAAATCAGGAAAAAATTGTAAGAAAAAAGTTATCATAAGCAAACGGATGTGCATTCCGTCAACATCGGCATCAGTTGCGATAACTACATTATTATAACGTAAATCTTCTAAGCTTATTTCAATATTTAAAGCAGATTGAAGTAAATTAAATTCTTCATTCTCATAAACTATTTTTTTTGTCAATCCATAGCTGTTCAATGGTTTTCCACGAAGGCTGAATACCGCTTGGGTTTCCACGTCTCTACTTTTAGTTATGGATCCGGAGGCTGAATCACCTTCCGTAATAAATATAGTAGATTCTAATTTTCTTTGAGACTTCTGATCATTATAATGTTGACGACAATCTCTTAATTTTTTATTGTGTAAACTAACTTTTTTTGCTCTTTCTCTTGCCAGTTTTTGAATGCCGGAAAGCTCTTTCCTTTCTTTTTCAGATATTATAATTTTTCTTTGCAGAGCATCTGCCACCTCCGGATTTTTATGTAAAAAATTATCTAAATGTTTTTTTAGAAAATCATTCATAAAAGTTCGAATCGTGGGTAAATCGGGTCCCATTTCACTACTTCCCAATTTAGTTTTAGTTTGCGATTCAAAAACCGGTTCAATAATTTTAATTGAAACCGCTGCTATTATTGATTTTCTAATATCAGATGCATCGTAGTTTTTATTATAAAATTCGCGTACGGTTTTTACGAAGGCTTCTTTAAAAGCATTGAGATGAGTTCCTCCTTGTGTGGTATGTTGACCGTTTACAAAGGAAAAATATGCTTCTGATTGAGAACGTTCGCTGTGAGTGAAAGCTACTTCAATATCTTCATCTTTTAAATGAATGATAGGATAAATCGTTTCTCCCTCAATATTATCTTGAAGTAAATCTTGCAAACCATTTTCAGAATAGTATTCTTCTCCATTAAAGAAAATTTTCAGTCCGGGATTAAGATAGACATAGTTTTTTAGCATTTTGTCTATATATTCTTTCCTGAACTTGAAATTTCCGAATATGGAAGAATCAGGTTCAAAAGAAATTTCGGTACCTTTTCTTTCTTTGGATTCTGTTTCAGGGCTTTCGTATGTCAGTACACCTTTTGAAAATTCAGCATATCGTGAAACTCCGTCGCGTATGGATTTAACCTTAAAATAGGAGGATAACGCATTTACGGCTTTTGTACCCACTCCATTCAATCCAACGGATTTTTTAAAGGCTCTGGAATCATATTTTCCTCCCGTATTCATTTTAGAAACGGCATCAACCATTTTTCCTAAAGGAATACCTCTTCCGTAATCTCGTATTTTTATGATGGTATTATCAAGGGAAAGATCAATTTTTTTTCCTGCTCCCATAACATATTCATCGATAGAATTATCGATTATTTCTTTTAAGAGAATATAGATACCATCATCCGGGGAAGATCCGTCACCTAATTTTCCAATATACATTCCCGGACGGATACGAATATGCTCTTGCCATTCAAGAGTTTTTATGTTATCCTCGGTATATTGAGTACTTTGATTCATCTACTTCCAACTAAATATGTGCAAAAATACGATTTTTCATTTATAAAAAAAATCATACACAAATAGTATATTGTATATGATTTTGTAATAGGGTAGACTTTTTGTCTACCTCTTGTGTTTTTAAAATAAATTATTGATTGTCTTTTTCCAATTTTTTAATTTCGTTTAAATTTTTCTTTAATTTTTTTAGTAATATTCCATAAATTAATAAATAGTAGGCAATAATTATTAAAAATAAAATTATGCAAATGATAATAAAAACAAATATATTTTCAGGATAAGAGAAATTAAGTCTTATTTGATCAATATTTAAAATATCTGTAGAATTGAATCCTCGTCCCAATCTTTTTCCATACATAAATTCATAAAAGCCGGTTAAAATAAGTATTAATACACCCAGCAAAATATTAATACAAATGAACCAATTAACGCTTTTTCTAAATCTTAATATATTATTGATTAAATCTTTGGTTGAATATAGGAGATTGATTTTTTTATAGCATCTGTAAAAATAAAATATAAATCCAATGGAAGTTATAAGATTAAAATAGATGAGCAATCTGCTAATGTGGTAATTACGAATGTAAACTTTTAGAGCTTCCCCTCCCAAATTGGGCATAATAAGGTTCATATCCGCTGCTGTAAACAGTAGAGAAGTCATTAAAATTATAAATTCAATAACACTTATAATTACAATGTATTTTACATTATTACGCGATTTTTTATTAAGCATCAATAGTAATTCTGCCTGAGAATATTGATTGGTCTCACTTTGCTTTTGCCAAGATTTTTTTAGACTGTCTATATCCAATTCATTCTTCATTTTTGTTCATTATTTCTTTTAATTTGGTTTTCACGCGATTCATCTTTACCCGAGCATTAACTTCTGTAATACCCAAAGTCTCGGAAATTTCTCTGTAAGATAAATCTTCTAAATATAGCAACACTAAAGCTCGTTCTATTTCAGAAAGTTTTTTGATAGCCTCATAAAGCTTGTTGATTTGTTCTTGCTTTTCACTAAAATCATCATTTTCAGATATTTTATATAAAGTGTTATCAATTTCTTGGGTATTGATGGTTTTAGTTGATTTTCTAAAAAGAGTGATAGCCGTGTTTAGTGCAACTCTATACATCCAAGTAGTGAATTTAGAATTTCCTTGGAAACTTTTATAGGATTTCCAAAGTTGTAATAGAATTTCTTGAAATAAATCTTGAGAATCTTCATCATTGTTTGTATAAATTCGGCAAACTTTATGAATGATTCCCTGATTTTTTTCAATTAATTTCGAAAATTCTAATTCGATTTTTTTCACAGGTTTAGTTATTAAATTATAAGTAATTACATTAAAAATTTTGTTACTTAAATAGAATTTGGATTATTTTAATCGGGGATTAATTTTCCAGGATTCATAATATTTTTAGGGTCAAGGGCTTTTTTTATGTTTTTTTGGATTTGCAAATTAGCCTTTGAAAAAACTATAGGCAAGAATGTTTTTTGAAGCAATCCAATGCCATGTTCACCTGAAATTGTTCCACCAAGAGAATGGATATACTCAAATAATTCATAAAGCATAGCGTGGATAACCGGATTATTATACGAATTTTTATATTTCGGATGATTGAATCTAATGTGTAGATTTCCATCTCCTGCATGACCGTAACAAACTACTTTACATTCATTTTTTTCAGCTAATTGATGAGCAAATTTTATCAAATTAGGTAATTCAGCTCTTGGTACAACCGTATCTTCTTCAATAGTATACCCGTTTGATTTTACAATTTCAGCAACTTTTCTTCTTAGTTCCCATAAACGGTTTTTATCTGTTTCATTGTCGGCAAAGTAAATTTCTTCTGTCGGAAACGATTCAACAACCGCTATGGTTTGTTCAAGTAATGGTAATAATTCTTCTTGAGAATTTCCGTCGAAATTTATTAATAGATGAGCTTGTACATTTTCCTGTAAAATAATAGAATTTTCATCTAAATGCAATAAGGTTTGTTCCAAAGCATTTCTTTCCATAAGTTCAAGTGAACAGGGTAGTAAACCGCTTTTAAAAATTTCCGTTACAGCCTTTGCCGAATCCTCTAAATTGTGGAAAGGAATAAGCAAAGTTATATCGGTTTTGGGTTTTGTAAGAACTTTTAAAACGGCTTTGGTAACTATACCTAATGTACCTTCACTACCAATAAACAATTGGGTTAAATTATACCCTGTTGAATTTTTTAGCGTATTAGCACCTGTCCATATAATTTCTCCATTGGGGAGAACTACTTCTAAATTCAATACGGAAACAGAAGTGACTCCGTATTTCACCGCTCGTAATCCTCCTGCATTGGTAGCAATATTTCCTCCTATATAGGAACTGCCCCAACTCGAAGGATCGGGACCATAAAATAAACCGTGCGGTTCTAAGGCTTGTTGAAGTTGATAATTGATAACTCCTGCTTCAACAACAGCCTGGTAGTTCTGAATATCGATTTCAATAATTTTATTAAGTCTTTCCATGGATAAAACAATTCCTCCATGTATAGGTAAAGCTCCTCCCATTAGTCCGGTACCCCCGGATCTAGTTGTGATAGGTATCGTCTTTTCATTGCAGAATTTAACTATTTGAGAAATTTCTTCCGAATTTTCAGGTTTAACAACCAACAAAGGTTTAAAACTTAAATTTTCGGTATGATCATAAGAATAAAATTCAAGACTTTGTTCATCGTAGAAACAATGTTCAGGTCCTAATAATTCAACAAAAAAATCAATATATTCAGGCATAAAGTTAAAATTCAATGCAAAAATACTAATTTGATAACAGAATTTACTAGATTATTCACTACAAATGGTCGAGTAGTTTTTATATTTGTATTTATGTTTTCAAAAAGATTTATACTACTTATAGTTTTACTTTTTTTAAGTTGTATATTCTTATTTCTTATTAATTTATTGACCGGATTTGAAAATATTTCTTTATACGATCTTTTTTTTACTCAAGAAGAAACTAAAAAGTTAATTATATCGTATCGATTTTACAGGGCGGTAGCTGTAGTATTAGCAGGGATATCATTACCCGTTAGTGGATTTTTACTTCAAGAACTTTTTAAAAATCCTTTAGCAGAACCTTCCGTCTTAGGAATTACATCTGCTTCAGCTTTAGCTGTAGCATTGCTTATTTTTTTAGGTGGAGGACTATTCTTTCTTCAATACCAATGGCTAGAAGGTTGGTTACTTATCATAAGTGCTTTTACAGGTGCCTTGCTTACTTCACTCCTATTATTGTTTATATCCAAAGAAATTAAGAATATTTCAACATTTATTATTATTGGTTTTCTTTTATCCTCTTTTTGTGGGTCATTAATCAGTACTTTACAATTTTACTCACAATCTGAATCTCTGAAACAATACGTATATTGGTCTTTTGGTTCATTTGAAGGATTATCCGGAAATCAAATTTCAGTTTTTACAATTTGCACGATACTGGGACTATTTCCGGCTTTTATGTCGGTAAAAAAATTAATAGGTTATCTCATGGGAGAGGAGTATGCAAAGGTTTTAGGAGTGAATATGGCGAAGCTTAAAATTAATATTCTGATAGCCGTCTGCTTACTCACGGGAAGTACAACCGCTATGCTTGGACCGATTGTATTTGTAGGTATTATTATTCCGCATTTTTGCAGACAAATTTGGAATCCTGCCGCACTTTGGACTCAAATTAATTTAAATATTTTGATAGGCAGCGTATTTATGTTATTGGTAAGCCTTATTATGAGTTATACGCAATTGCCTGTAAATATACTTTCCTCTTTGATTGGTGTGCCAACAATATTATTTATAATTTTAAAAGACAGATTTAAAAATTAACCCTTTGGAAACAAACAGTAATTCTATACTTGAATTTCATAATCTATCCATAGGTTATCAATCGCCGGTTCTCTCAGGGATGAATGCTACCATGAAAAAGGGAGAAATTATACTTTTGACTGGAAAAAATGGAAGTGGAAAGACTACCTTATTAAAATCCATTTATGGTGAACTTCCTCTGCTTGAGGGCTCAATAAAAATTAAGGGTAAAAATATTTCTGAAATCTCACCCCTAGAAACAGGAAAATATCTAGCGGTAGTTCTTTCTCAAATCGCTGTCAGCCCCTCTCTACGGGTTTTTGATTTAGTGGCTTTAGGTAGATATCCTTATAAAAAATGGTATCAGAGTCTTACAAAAAAAGAGATTGAAGCTATTGACGATATACTGCACCTGTTGAATCTTAGCCAATATAGAGAATATAATATAACTAAACTTTCGGATGGTAATCTTCAAAAGGTGATGATTGCCAGAGCTTTAGTTCAAAATTGTCCAATATTAATTTTAGATGAACCTACCTCACATTTAGATATAGCTAATAAATTAGAAATCATGAATGTAATTAAAATGTATGCCCACGATCAGGATAAATCTATTTTATTTACTTCTCATGATTTATCCTTAGGCCTTGCTATAGCAGACCGATTATGGTTTATAAAAGATGATTTGTTACATACAGGTTTTACAGAAGATGTTGCTAACAGATACAACTTATATGATTATTTTGTAAACGATGCGATACGTTTTGATTATCAAGCCAATGAATATAATTTTTTCAATTCTCATACTTCTAAAACAGTACGAGTAATTTCCAATTCTCAATCTGCATACTGGTTAAAAAAAGCTTTGGTAAAAAATAATTTTGTTATTTCCGATCAAGCATCCATTCAGATTTTAGAAAAAGATTCCGTATTTTATCTTCTTGATAAGAATCAAAATGAATATAGTTTTATATCCATAGAAACACTTATCAATTTCTTGAGATTAAAAAATAGTTAATCATTTAATTTAATTAACTACGTAATAGGATAAAAATAAAGCAATGGCTGTAGCTGAAATTACACCGATTAAACCCGGTATCATAAAACTGTGATTAAGAATATATTTTCCGATATGGGTTGTTCCTGTTCTATCAAAATTTATGGTCGCTAAATCCGATGGATAAAAAGCAAAAAAGAAGTAAGCATAAGATGCAGGGATACATCCGATTAAAATGGATACAGGTATATGTAGCATAAATCCAATGGGCATCATAACTAATATTGTGGCTGCTTGACTTTTTAAAAACATAGACACACAGAACATGGCTATGGCAAATGTCCAGGGACGTTCTTTCACCATATCACTTATTAAAGATAATAAGTAGGATTCATTATTTTTTATTACGGTTTCACTCATCCAAGCTATTCCAAAAATCATAATTACAGCAATCATTCCCGCATTAAAAACCTTAGTATCCGATATAGATTTAGCTTTAACTCCGGTTATTAAGACAATAATAGCACCAACTCCTAACATGATAAATTGCAATACGCTGGTCATTGGAATGGTTTTACCGTTATTTTTTGGTAAAATTGAATCCGGGAATAAAGCAATTAAGATGATAAATAGGATGCCAATAAAGAATAAGCTTAGTGATATTTTAGCATCTTTTGAAGGTTTAGTACTTTCAGATCTTTCTAAATCGCCTACTATATAGGCTTTCATATCAGGATCTTCCATTTTCTTTAAAAATGCAGGATCTTTATCGAGATCTTTTCCTCTGTTTAAACTCCAAGTTGCAGCTAACATCACCCCTAAAAAACAAGAAGGAGCGGTAACTAATAAAATGTCAATTAAGTTTATGGTAACTCCGGCTTTATAGGCTACACCGATCATAGCTGCTGTTGCTGCTGCTATAGGACTGGCTGTAATTCCCATTTGACTGGCTATCGAAGCTACCGCCATAGGTCGTTCGGGTCTAATTTTTTGTTTAAAAGACACATCGTAAATAACCGGTAATAATGGATATACAGCATGACCGGTTCCTACAAGCATGGTTAAAAAGAAAGTGGATAAAGGAGCTAAATAGACAATATATTTTGGATTTTTACGTAAAATTCTTTCCGCAAAACTCACCAACATACCGAGTGCACCGGTGGCCTCTAAGGTTGAGGAAGCAGTAACTACGGCAAGTATTATAAGCATTACATCAATGGGAGGTAATCCGGGAGAATCCCTGAATAATAAAACTAATATGGCCACTCCAAATCCCCCTAATAAACCTAAGGAAACTCCTCCTTTTTTTATACCAAAATAAATAACGATTAATAATAACCCTAGTTGTGTGATAAATTTTAAAGGTGCGTTATTTTCATTGGTTGCATTCGAATTAGAAATGGTTTCTTTTTTAGTTTCCTCTGATTTTATTTTATTAGAATTCGAAGAAGCTTTTTGATTTACCTGAGTTGTTGAGGCAGTTGCAAGTAAACTTACATTCTGAGATTTAATAAATATTGGCGTGAATAAGATGAAAGTTAACAATATAATATAAATGTTTTTCATATAACTCCTTTTTCAAGGATAAAACTAGATAATTTATCATTTTTTATTTATATGATTTTTAACATGTATATATATAATATAATCTAACATGCTGATAATGTGATCGAAAAGTAAAAAGTTAACTACTAATTTATTTTAATTATAAATAAGTTAATGATTAGTTAAAATAATAAACCTAATTATAATTGACTGACAGCATCTGATAATTGTTTTAAAGCAACTTCAAGTACAGATCGAGGACATCCGACGTTCATCCTCATAAATCCTGTACCTTCCTTACCAAACATAGCTCCATCATTTAATGCTAAACGAGCTTTCTCTATAAAAAACCAATTCAATTCTTTTTGAGATAATTTTAATTCTCTGCAATCCAGCCATATAAGAAAAGATGCTTCCGGTATGATTACTTTGATTTTAGAACAGTTTGATTTTAGGAATTGGTCTACATATTTAGTATTTTCTTCAATATACCTTTTTAATTGATTCATCCATTCTTCCCCTTTTTCATACGCAATTTGTATGGCCAGATAGGCAAATATACTTCCTTGATTCAATTCATTGCTAACCAAATATTTATGATAACGCTCTCTTAAATTTTTGTTTTTAATAATGGAGTAGGAGGTAACCAAACCGGCTATATTGAACGTTTTTGAAGGGGCACTTAGGGTGATGCTGTTTAGTTCTGCTTCTTCTGAAACTGTTGCAAAAGGAACATGCTTATTTCCAAATAGAACTAAGTCAGAGTGTATCTCATCCGAGATAACCAGAACTTTATTTTTATAGCAAATTTCAGCAAGTTTTTTCAATTCATTTCGACTCCAAACTCTGCCTCCGGGATTGTGGGGATTTGAGAGTAATAAAATTTTACATTTGGTAGTCATTAATTTTTCCAAACCCTCAAAATCCATTCTGTATTGATCTCCTTCTAAAAGTAAGGGGTTGGTTACCACTTCTCTGTCATGTAATTGGGTTATAATGCGAAAAGGATGATAAACGGGCGGTTGAATTATAATTTGGTCTCCTTTTTCTGAAAAGACATCTATAGCAAAAGCAATTCCTTTGACTACTCCGGGTAAATAACTAATTTCTTCTTTGCTTACTTTCCATTGATGTTGTTTCCATTGCCAATTACAGATTGATTGATAGTATTCATTGGAAACATAAGGATATCCAAAAATTCCGTTCTTTGACCTTTCAACCATAGCATCAACAAGTTCCTTTGGAGATTGAAAATCCATATCTGCAACCCAAAGAGGGATAAGATCATCTCTTCCAAATCTTTCTTTAAGTACTCCAAATTTAAGTGAATCTGTATTTTTTCTATCTATGATTTGATCAAAATTATAATTGCCCATTTCCGAATAATATTTACACAAAAATATGAGTTTTATTTAAATGAATGAGGTGATTTTTTATATAAAATTTTATATTACTGTTTTGTTATTCAGAACAATAAAATAGTTTTATATAATTTTTAGTTTACCTTTACAAGTGTTAATTTTAAAAATTATGAAATTAAGGTATTTATTTATTTTTGTTATTATACTACTGAATGGTAGTCTTTTTTTTACTAATCCGGACAAAGAAATGCACCAAGCATTTATTAAAGATAAATTAACGTCCATTATCGATCAGAAAATGGGGGATGAACTAAATGAAAACAAAGATCCTAATCTTAAATTTCTAGCTGAATTTAGTAAGAATATTATTCCCGTTATCAGTGATAAGATCGTTACTTACATGATGGATACTCATATACGAAGAGAAAATTATTATCTGTTTTCTACCATTCAAATCTTATATCATGATCAATGGAAAACTATTGGATTAGGTATATTCGATAAAATATTCTTATTTCCTAAAGTAGAGGAAGAAATACAAAAAGTTGATTTTAAGAAAGAATTTAATAAACTATTGCAAAATAATCCTTAATATCAATATAATCTTAAATAGTTTAAGAGAAAAACTTAATATAGAAGCTATTTTTTATTATTCAATATAGCAAAAAGAATTATCCCCGAAATTGCAAAAATACATATACCGATAACAACTATCATTTGAAATATTTCTTTTTTAAAGTTGATTTAAAATTATGTTATTTTATTTCAAAATTCCATTGTTTAATTTTTTCCATAAAATGGTAAGCTGTTAAATCAAATTGAACGGGAACTATACTTATAAAATTATTATCTAATGCCCATTCGTCCGTGTCATCTCCCTTATCTGAATTGCACCAATTACCTGTCATCCAATAATAAGTTTTGCCTTTAGGATCAATCCGACGGTCAAACTCTTCGTCCCAATGAGCATTTGCCTGTCTGCAAATTTTAATTCCTTTAATATCTTTTTCTTCGGCTTTAGGAATATTTACGTTGAGAACGACCCCTTCCGGTAATCCATACTTTAAAATATTTTCACATATAGATTTTATATGTTTTCTGGCTGCTTTGAAATTTGCAGTATAAGAAAAATCGCATAGAGAAAAACCAACGGAAGGAATTCCTTCAATACCTCCCTCAATGGCAGCAGACATCGTTCCGGAGTAAATTACATTAATTGAGGAATTGGAACCGTGATTAATTCCGGAGACACAGATGTCCGGTTTTCGAGGTAATAATTGATCAATGGCTAATTTCACACAATCTACAGGAGTACCGCTACAAGCCCATTCTCTGCGGGTATCATTTTCAATATACATTTTTTCTGCACGAATAGTGGAATGAATGGTTACTGCATGTCCCATTCCACTTTGAGGCTTATCCGGAGCAACAACATATACTTCACCGATTTCATTCATAATATCAATCAACTCACGTATTCCCGGAGCATTGATTCCGTCGTCATTGGTAACTAAGATTAAAGGCTTTTCCATAGGATTTCAATGAAATTTAAAATTTATAACAAAACTAAGATTTTTCCTTGTAAAAATATAGTATCTTTGAATTTATTTTTTAAAATTACAAATAATATACGTAAACCGATGCTTAATTTAAAAAAGACCTGGATATTTTTATCGCTATGTTCCATGAGCCTGTTAGTGTTTTGTTTTAATGCTTCTTCTCATGCCGACAATGAAAGAGAGATAATTAAAAGAGTTAGAGAAACACTACTTTTTACAAGCTATGCGCCTAAAAATTTAGATGTGTCTTATTCAAGGGATGTTTTTAAAAAATATATGGAAGACTTAGATCCGTTTAAAAGATATTTTCTGGATTCTGATATGGATGAGTTTTCTGAATACAGAGATAAAATGAGTGATATGTTTATTAATAATGATGTTTCATTTTATCATTTAACTATCGATAGGTTGTATAAAAGAATTGATGAAACGGAACAATATGTTAATGATATTTTCAGTCAGCCAATTAGCTTTTCTAATGATGATTATTTTTATTCTGATGATAAAAAAAGAAAATTCCCAAAAAATAAAGATCAGGCAAAACAGTATTGGAAATCATACATTAAATATAGAATACTACAGGAAATATTTAATACTCAAAACGTAAAAGATAGCATAAATACTAGTGATTCCATAAAAACGGATTCGATCAGTAAAAAAGTTACTAAAAAAATCGAAAAGCCTAAAACAAAAGAAGAAATAGAAGCAGATGCCGTAAAAAAAGTTAAAGAAAACTTGTCAGAATACTTTAGACAAATAAAATTAAGAAAAAAATCTGATCTATTTTCCATATTTGTCAATGCATATACGGAAGTTTTTGACATTCACACTACCTACTTTTCACCTAAAGATAAAGAAAATTTTAACAGCTCTATAAGTGGTAAAATTATAGGAATTGGTGCAACATTACAAGATGTTAAAGGGTATCCTACGATCAGGGAACTAGTAATTGGTGGTCCGGCTTGGAAATCTAAAGAAATTGAGGCAGGAGATAAAATAATTAAAGTACAACAAGGTAAAAATGGTAATCCGGTAAGTGTAGTAGGAATGTTATTAGATGATGCTATCCGATTAATAAGAGGTGAAGAAAAAACTACGGTAGTATTAACTTTAGAGAAAAAGGACGGAAGTACCAAAACGGTAACTTTGGTAAGAGAAGAAATTGAAATTCAGGAAACCTTTGTTAGAAGCGCGATTATAACGGATGAAAAAGGTAATAAATTCGGTATATTGTATTTGCCAGAATTTTATGTGAATCTAGAGAGTAACAGTAAAGGCAGAGATTGTTCCGATGATATCAAAAGAGAAATTAATGAATTAAAAAAGCAAGGAATTACCGGTTTGATTATGGACGTAAGAAACAACGGGGGTGGATCATTGTCTGAGGTGGTTGATATAACCGGATTATTTGTAGGAAAGGGGCCCGTAGTTCAAGTGAAAGATTCCAGCGGAAAAATAAAAGTATTAGACAGCAAAGAAAAAGATATTGTTTGGGATGGGCCTTTAATTCTTATGACCAATGAACTTTCAGCGTCAGCGTCAGAAATACTGGCTGGAGCCATGCAAGATTATCATAGGGCTGTGGTTGTCGGACCTTCTCAAACATATGGTAAAGGAACGGTACAAACCATCTTTCCTTTGGATCGATTTGGTATGAAAGACGATAAGTTCGGAGCCTTAAAGGTAACTATTCAAAAATTTTATAGGATAAACGGAAGTTCAACTCAGTTGAAAGGGGTAAATTCCGATATAGTTATTCCCGGTATTTTTTCCTATTCTGATATCTTTGAAAAGTCTCAAGAATATGCTTTACCGTGGGATCAGATATCTCCAACAAATTATTCTACCTGGAAAGGTACACCTAAAATAGATTATGAATATCTTAAAGCAAGAAGTGCAGAAAGATTAAAAGGCAGTACCTATGTTTCGTCTATAGAGAAAGCAGGTAAATGGACAAAAGAATTGGAAAAGATTACTAAAATCCCGCTAAAGTATGATAAGTTCATGCAGGAAATGAATAAAAGAAGGGATCAAAGTAAAGTATATGAAAAGGAAACTAATTTTGATGCAAAAATAAAAGTAGAGGCTCCGGCTTACGAGTTAGTCAAGTTTAAAGAAGATACTGTCCTTAAAGCAAAACGTGAAGATTGGTACAAAGGAATGAAAAAAGATTTTAACCTTAGAGAATCTGTCAATGTTTTAAATGATATTATTAATAAAAAATAATTGAACAATAGCAAAAACAATCCATAAAAACTTATGGATTGTTTTTTTTTAACCCATTTGAAAATAGAATAAATTTTTTTAGATTTAATTATAATAAATTTTAGTCATGGATAGATCTAATTTTCGATATATCAATAGGGAAATAAGTTGGCTTAAATTCAACTCTCGAGTACTTCAAGAGGCAATGGATAAGAAAAATCCTTTATTAGAAAGACTTCGTTTTTTAGGAATATATTCTAACAATTTAGATGAATTTTATAAAGTTAGGTATGCTTATATAGCTCGAATGGTTCAATTCAACAGAAAATATAATAATATTGTTGAGAGTCAAGAAGATGTAAATTTATTGGAAGAGATTAATATGACAGTTGCTCATCAGCAAGAAAAATATGATAAATTGTATGAACAAATAATTAAAGAGCTGGCTAAAGAAAAAACTTTATTAGTTGATGATAAGACCTTACCCGAGAGCTTGAAACCTTTCGTTCAAGATTTTTTTGAAAATAAATTAAGTCATAATTTAACTATATTATATTGGAAAGAGGGAGATAAAACAATCAACCTTAGAGATAATGTTTTTTATTTAATAGTAACCATGACTAAAAAAAATGGAAATCAACAATATGCACTTATTGAAGTTCCTTCGGACAGATTTTCGCGTTTTTTAGTCTTACCTGATATTAATGATAAACATTATGTAATATTTCTTGAAGATATTATTAGATATCATTTAAAAGATATCTTTCAATTTTTTAAATTCGAGACCATCGAGGGTAAATCCATAAAATTAACAAAAGATGCAGATCTGTCCATTGATAACGATGTGCAAGTCAGTTATGTAGATAGTATAGCAGTGGCCTTAAAAGAAAGATTAAAAGGATTACCGGTCCGCTTAGTATACGATAAAACTATTGATCCTAAAACGCTCAGGTTTTTAAAGAAAATGTTTGATCTTGATGAATACGATAGTTTAGCACCCGGAGGAAAATATCATAATAAAAAAGATTTTATGAAATTTCCTACCTTAGGACGACAAGATCTGGAATATAAAAAAATAGAACCTGTTATACCTAAAATTTTAAAAGGAGAAAAAAACTATTTTAAGGCTTTTGCCAAAGAAGATACTTTACTTTATGCTCCGTATTATGATTATTCTGTTTTTTTGAAATTTTTAAGAGGAGCGGCTATCGATCCAAAAGTAAAAAAAATAAAAATAACCATATACAGGGTTGCCAGTGACTCTCAAGTTCTAAGTGCCATACTCAATGCTGCAAGGAATGGAAAAGAGGTAACGGCAGTTTTAGAATTAAGGGCAAGATTTGATGAAGCTCATAATATAAAATGGTCGAAGCAATTACAAGATGAAGGAGTCAAGGTAATTTTTGGAGTTCCCGGATTAAAAGTCCATTCAAAAATTGGAATTGTAGAAAGAGAACCTCAACGAGGTGCAGCAACTAAATATGCATTTATTTCAACAGGAAATTTTCATGAAGGTACCGCACGATTGTATACGGATTTCACTCTTTTCACAGCTAATGAAGCAATAGTAAAACAAGTGGACCAAGTTTTTGATTTTTTTAATGCCAATTATTTGGTAAAACATTATAAAGATATTGCAGTAAGCCCTTGGGGAATACGTCGAAAAATTATACAAGGTATTGAACGGGAAATAAACAATAAAAAAAACGGATTACCCGCGCAAATTAATATTAAAGTTAATAGTGTATGTGATAAAGAAATTATTGATTATTTATATGAAGCCAGTAAAATGGGAGTGGAAGTTCGAATGGTCGTACGGGGCATTTGTTCTATAATCCCTCAAGTTCCCGGTTTAAGTGATCATATAAAAATAATTAGTGTTGTGGATAAATTTTTAGAACATCCGCGAGTGTATTGGTTTAAGAATGGAGGTGATGACCTCATTTATATTTCATCGGCGGATATTATGGCAAGAAATCTTGATCATAGAGTAGAAGTTGCATGTCCTATTATTAGTACAAAAAATAAACAGGAGATTATGAAAATTTTCGAACTGGGTTTTAACGATAATGTCAAAGGACGTTTAATACAAGAAGGATTTGAGGAACCCTACCAAAAAAACAGAAAAAAGAAAAATCGTTCTCAAGAAACTATATATCAATATATTAAAGAGTTAAATAAATGATGAATATTTTAACCTATGCTGCTATAGATATTGGTTCTAATGCAGTACGACTACTAATAAATACCATTTATGAAACTAAAGAAACTGTAACATTTAATAAGACCAGTTTAGTTCGTGTTCCTATAAGATTGGGACAGGATGTTTTTACAGATAAGAAAATATCTAAAAAAACTATGGTGCGGTTAAATGATGCAATGACAGCTTATAGCTTATTGATGAAAGTTTATAATGTGGATGAGTATAGAGCATTTGCAACCTCTGCTATGCGAGAAGCATCAAATTCCAAAGATGTTATCAATTATATAAAAGACAAAAGTGGAATTAAAATAGATATCATCTCCGGAGAAGAAGAAGCAAAGATCATTTTTAGTTCGGAACTTAAAAATTTTTTGTATTCCGATAATTATTATTTATTCGTAGATGTTGGAGGGGGCAGTACGGAAATATCCCTATTAAATAAAGGTAAAGTTCTTCATAGTCAATCTTTTCCTATAGGAACCGTTAGATTATTAGATAAAAAGGTGGATGAAAATTATCTAACAAATGTTGTTAAACCCTGGGTGACTAAAATAACAAAAGGGAAATCCGTAGATGTAATAGGATCAGGAGGAAATATAAATTTTGTATTTAAAAATTCAGGAAAAAAAGAAGGTAAATTTCTTTCGGCTTCTTATATACATCATCAGTACGAACTATATAAAGGCATTTCTTATGAGGAAAGAATTGAAAAATTTAATATGAAACCGGATAGGGCTGATGTAATTGTTCCGGCATTATTAATATATAATTCGATCATGAAATTTGCACATTCCACACGAATTCATGTTCCAAAAATCGGTGCTGCTGATGGAATGATTAATTTAATGTATAAAAATAATCGTTGAAATTTAAAATAAATTATATTAAGTTCAATATTTGTATAATATTTATACTAATATTATTTTAAAAAAAATAATTTCTTTATAAATCATAAATAAATATATAATTCATTAATTTTTTTATATTAATAATATATATACTGTAATTTTTGCTATAATTTGTAAATTAATTTACTATTTACTGTAATTATTTTTATATAAATTAAATTTTTATTGTTAAAATGATTTAATTTAAGTTGTGAAAAAAAATAAAATGAATTATTTAAAGCCGTTAATATTTTGAAAATATGATTAAAATAGTTTAATTTTGTAAATTAAAATAAAATTTTAAAATTAAATAGTGAACAACCTATAAGATGATCTTTTATATACTTTTAAGAGATTGAATAATGAAATTATTAAATAAAGATTATGATTAGGTGATTTAAATATTTTGAAATAAAGACTTTTTAATTTTTAATAAATTTTGAAGTTTAAAACTAATAAATAAACTAATGAAAAAAACTAGATCTTATATTATTCCTTTAGTTATTATGATTATAATTTTTAGTTTAATGTCTTGTGCATCTAAAAAAAAACTATATTATTTTCAAGGAAGTGAAACCACGTTAAATGAAGTATATAAATATACGCCAACCTTAAAACCAGATGATTTACTTGTAATAACAATTTCAGCATTAGATTTAGAATCAACACTTCCATTTAATCAACAAAATCCATACAACTCTACTACATCCAGCTCTGAAAATATGACCTCTACTAATCCGAGATTGAAAACCTATTTGATTGATGAAAACGGTGAAATAGATTTTCCGGTTTTAGGAAAATTAAAATTAGGAGGCTTAACCCGATCTCAGGCTATGGATTTTATGAGAGAAAAACTAAGAGTTTATATAAAAGAACCTTCTGTCAATATTCATATTTCTAATTTTAGAATTACAGTATTAGGTGAGGTATCAAAACCGGGAACCTATACACTGTCTAATGAAAAAATTACCATTTTAGAAGCCTTAGGTTTAGCAGGCGATTTAACTATTTATGGAAAAAGAAAAGATATAATAGTGATTCGAGATAAGGATGGAAATAAAACTTTCACGCACGTTGATTTAACAACCAATGAAATTTTTAGATCTCCGGTATATTATCTATCTCAAAATGATGTGATTTATGTTCATCCGAATGGAGCAAAAACTAACTCCTCTGCATATAGTGCTACAAATTCTGTCTTTATATCTTTGGCAGGTATTATATTATCTGTGATTTCAATTATTACTCGTTAAATAATTAATATAATGAAAAAAAATCAGAAAAATTTATATTTAGAAAATGATGAGGATTTAGATATAAAAGAGTTAACCTATCGTTATTTAAAATACTGGAAATGGATTGTTTTATCGATTATATTAGCTATTATATTAGGTAAAGTATATTTAAATTTTACTCCAAAAAAATATTTATCTGAATCTAAAATTTTAATAAATGTTGGAAGTCATGATAATTTTACTTTATCAGGATTATCTGAAATATCTGATTTATCAGAATTATCAAAAAGTAATATAAATGATTGGATTGAAATGTTAAAATCTCGTCGTTTATTGTCAAAAGTAATTGATAAATTAGATCTTAATGTACAATATTATGAGAATAATAGATTTATATCAAAACAAATATATAAGAAGGATGCTAACATTTATATAAAGTTCGTTGATGAAAAATCAAAATATTTAATAGATAAATCAGTAAATCTTGAAGTAAATATTTTTGATAATAAAAAATTTATTTGTAAAGATGTTGATACTGACATCGAATTTGAAGGAAATTTTGGACAACCTGTTAAATTTCCTTTTGGTAATATCATATTTTATCGCAATTTATTGTCATCCAATGATGATAAAACGATTATATCCATTAGGCCGATTATAGATGTTACATTAGAATATATTAATTCATTGGAAGTAGAAAATATTTCCAAAAATGGTAATATTATTAATTTGGGAATGCAAAGTATTTTGCCTGAAAATGCTAATAATATAATTGATCTATTAGTTTTACAACTTCAAGAAGATATAAAAGATGATAAAAATAAGATAGGACAAAATACTGTATCATTTATTAATGATAGATTATCATTAATATCAAAAGATCTAGGTATTACAGATGATAATATGGAAAAGTATAAATCTGGTAAAAGAATTTTTAATGTAGAGACCGAAGGAATAAAAGATGTTCAAGAATCTTCGAGAATAGAAGAACAAATAAAACAGTTTTCAATACAATTAAGTTTGATTGATTATATGGAAAAATTTATTTCAAATAATAATAGTTCTTTATTACCATCAAATATTGGACTTACTGATGCATCTCTTATTTCCTCTACACAAGAATTTAATAAATTAATATTAGAAAGGGATAATTTGTTAAAAAGTTCAACACCGGAAAATCCTATAGTTAAAAATTTAGATCTACAAATTCGTGATTATAATAATAATTTAAGAAATAGTTTAAAAAATTATAAAAATACTACAAGCATAGCCATTAAGAACTTGCAAAAGCAAATGGGACATGTTTCAAATAAAATCACAGAATTGCCTTCTAAAGAAAGGGGTTTTAGAGATATTTTTCGAAAGCAGCAAACTATTGAGGCATTATATCTATTATTACTTAAAAAACGTGAAGAAACGGAGATTGCAACGGCATCCACACCCAATGTAGTGAAAGTAGTAGATAAAGCTTTTTATTATAATGATCCAATTTATCCTAAGTCGTCAATTATTTTATTACTATCTTCAATTATAGGTTTTATAATTCCTGTGGGAATTTTATATATCTGCTTCTTTTTTGATGATAAAGTAAAATCTAAAAAAGATATTGAAAAAGTTATTTCAAATATTCCATTTATAGGATATGTTCCTAAAGCAGAATCTAATGTAGTTGATATTCAAAGCATAAATTCATCTTCTGCAGAGGCTTTTAGGATATTGCGTACAAATATTAATTTTTTACTTCCTGAAATACAGTTTCAATCGAAATGTATTTACATTACATCTACTATTAGTGGAGAAGGTAAAACCTTTACTGCTATAAATTTGGCATATACATTAGCGTTAACTAACAAAAAAGTGTTATTGATAGAAGCTGATATTCGTAAACCTAAAGTCAGAGAAAATTTAGGTATTAAAGAAAAATTGGAAGGTATTACTGATTTCTTGTCGGAAAATATCACTATCGATGATTTATACAGTAAAATTACCTCAATTTCTTATAATAATGAATCCACAACTACTACAAAAATAGACATACTTCCTTCCGGTAAAATATCACCAAATCCTTCAGAATTATTGATGAATGGAAAATTTTCTGAAATAATTGATTTTGGTCGTTTACATTATGATTATATTATTGTTGATACAGCTCCGGTAGGGGTGGTAACGGATACCTTATTGATAAATAATCAGGCTGATCTATTGTTATATCTTATAAGGGTTAATTATTTGCAAAAGAATATGTTGGATATTTTAGTGCAATTGCAAAAAGAAGGTAAATTAAATCTTCATAAAACAGCTATTTTAATTAACACTGTAGATTCAAAAGAAGGTTATGGTTATGGACAAAATTATAAATACGGTTATAGTGATTCCAAAAAATCTTGGTTTAAAAAATTTTTTAAAAACTATATATCACAATCTTAAATTATTAATATCAAAAAGATAAATGTATGTAATTTATTTAAAATCATTTCATAAAACTTAAACTACAGCTAAAATTAACTAACTACTTATTTATGTCTAATAATAAACGTATATTAAAAAATACGCTTTTTCTCTACATCCGGATGATATTCACTATGGGAGTGAACTTATATTCTTCTCGTATAATCTTAGATACATTGGGTATTGAGGATTATGGGATATATAATATTGTAGCAGGAGTAATTGTAATGTTTGGTTTTTTGAATGCATCCATGAGTGGTGCAACGTCAAGATTTATAACCTTTGAACTTGGGAAAGGTAATAGGGATAGTTTATTAAAAACTTTTACTGCCTCTTTAACTGTACATATTATTATAGCAGGAATCATATTTATTTTAGGGGAAACTTTTGGTTTATGGTGGATGAATAATAAATTAGTTATTAGTCCAACTAAACTATATGCTGCACAATGTGTATATCAATTTTCAATTATAACCACTATAATTAGTATTGTTCAAGTACCATATAATGCAATGATTATAGCCTATGAAAAAATGAATATATACGCATTTATAGAAACTTTTAATAGTTTATTGAAGCTTATAATTATTCTATTATTAAATATTATTAACTATGATAAATTAATTTTATATGCTTTCTTAGTAATGTGCGTATCAGCTATCATTACTGTAATCTATAGAATATATTGTATAAATATTATAGGCCCATTTAAATTTAGATTTAAATGGCACAAGGAAGTTATTTTACCCATGTTAAATTTTTCCTCCTGGGATTTATATGGAAATATGAGTGTAATTGTAAAAACACAAGGTGTAAATATGCTTTTTAATTTATTTTTTGGGGTATTAGTTAATGCTGCTTATGGAATAGCTAATCAAGTTCAAGGTGCCATAAATAGTTTTTCCGGCAGCTTTTTGTCGGCGGTGCGTCCGCAAGTTGTAAAATATTATGCTTCTGAAGATTTAGAAAAAATGAAAAATTTAATGAATAATTCATCAAAATTTGCTTTTATTTTAATGTATATTTTAGAACTTCCTTTTATATTAGAATGTAATTTTATTCTAAATCTTTGGTTGAAAAAGGTTCCTAATTATGCCCTAATTTTTACTCAATTAAATTTAATACCAAGTTTAATATACACTTTATGTTCGCCTATGGTTTTTGCCATTCATGCAACAGGAAAAATAAAAAGTTTAAGTTTTATTACTGGAACTATTTATTTATTAGTCATTCCCTTTTCGTATCTTTTTTTTAAATTGGGATATTCGCCTATAATTTCGTATATAATAAATATCATTTTAATGATGTTTATTTACTTTGCAGTAACCATAATTTTGCAACAGTTATTACCTCAACTTTCTTATGGTATTATATCTTTAAAAAATGCAATTTTATCTTTGATTATGGTTGTAATTTCTTCAATAATTCTAAATTACTTTCACAACTGTTTTCCGGAAGGATGGATTCGATTAATTTCAACCTGTTTATTATCAGTACTAATAATCCCTTTATTGAGTTATTTTGTATTATTTGATAAGAATATAAGAAAAAAAATAATAAAATTAATTATAAATAAAATTTTTTAAATGAGAATGAAACTGTTGTTTATTTATCTATAAGTATATTTAAAACTGTAAATCATCTTTAATAACTCAAAAATTAATTATATAAATAACATTTAATTTTAAATTATGGACTTTTATTTAATGTTTAAATAAAAAATTTACATGAAACAAGCTATATTAATTATTGGATATAAATCTATTGATAATATAATTAGAATTATAAATTATTTTGATGATAATTTTCAGTTTTATATTCACATAGATAAAAAAAGTAAGGCCGACTTAACAGCTCTTTATGCCATTAAGAATAAAAATGTTAATATTTATAAAGAATATAAAGTTTATTGGGGTGGAGTATCTATAGTTAAGGTTACATTACAATTGGTCAAAAAAGCTTTAGAGAATAAGGATAATACATATTTCCATTTAATTAGTGAGCAAGATTTTCCAATAAAACCCGTACAATATTTTTATAAATTAGCTGAAGAGAATAAGAATTATTTAGATTATAAAGAATTACCTATTAAAGTATGGGATGGAAATGGGGGATTTGATCGTATTTATTACTACAATTTTTATGATAAAGTAAATGCTAGAAATTTTGGTATTGGTAGATTGCTTAGAAACATTGTCTACATTCAAAAAGCTATGGGAATAAAAAGAAAATATTCTCCACTTTTGCCTAAATTATTTGGAGGAAGCAATTGGTGGAGTCTTACAAGGGAAGTTTTGCAATATGTTATAAAAGCAAGTGAAAACAATTCTTTGTTAGATCGAATGAAGTATACGTTTGCATCCGATGAAATATATTTTCAAACCGTATTAATTAATTCCCCCTATTTTAAAGATATTATTAATCAAAATCTAAGATACATCGATTGGGAATTTAGGGATGGAAATTCACCAGCATTTTTGGATATAAGTGATTTCGATAAACTGATTTTATCGGATAATATTTTTGCCAGGAAATTTAATGAAAATTCAAACGAATTAATAACTAAATTATTAAAAATAAATAAGTGCGATATTAGTATTATAGAAAATAAATAAAATATTAAAGTTTACGTGTTTTAGTTATTTATATTTCTGAAATAAAAGTCTTATTAAGGGGGTAATGTTTGTGTTTTTATAACAAAAAAATTAATTAGATAAAATAATAATAAGTATTTAAATTTTTATTCAATTGTGGATGAAATGTTGTATAGATAAATCGATAAGCTTATGATACAATTTTTCAATTTTACGATAATTGTTTTTTAGAATACATAGTTAAATTTTAAGGTATAATAAAATTAAAAATTCTTAATTTCTTAAAGGATGATATAAAGTAAATAAATTAATGCAAAATTTTAAAGGATAGTCATTTTATTAGTTAGTATGTGTTACGTATAGCCTTATTTATTATAAGGATTTTTAACTATTTTATCTTTATTTTTCTTAGTTTATTTATTATAAAATGATTTAAACAAAAAATGAATTCACTAGTATCAATAATTATTCCTGTTTATAATGTAGAAGAGTATTTGGATGAATGTTTAAATTCAGCAATTACACAAACGTATTCTAACATTGAAATAATAATTGTTAATGATGGATCAACTGATCGTAGTACAGATATTATAGGCAAATATAAAAAGAAAGATAATAGGATAAAAGTTTTTTCTATTAATAATAGTGGGCAAGGTAAAGCAAGAAATATTGGTATCAATAATTCTTTAGGGAAATATATTTATTTTTTAGATTCAGACGACTTTATTGAGAAGCAAACAATAGAAATTTTACTAAATTCTATTCAATCAAATCATATTTGTATTTTTAATGCTATTTCATTTCTTCATGATTCCGGGAAAATTGTTTCTCAAAAATATTTTAACATTAGTAATGAGGCGATAAAAAACAATATTCAAAAAGGAAAGCAAATTGAATATTTAAAAGATTTTATTTCTCCGTGTTTAAAATTATATTCTAAAAAATTTATTCAAAACAATAAAATTTATTTTCCTGAAGGGATTTATGGAGAGGACGTTGAATTCTGGTTAAGGTGCATTGTATCTACTAACAAAATAAATTATGTAAACTACTATGGATATCACAGAAGATATAGAAAGAATTCAACTATGACCGGAGGTAGTATAAAAAATTTAAAAGATAGAATAGATTCTATTGATGGCTTATTAAGTATCGATTCGGATTCAGATCAACTTAAAAAATTTATCACACATTATCTTTTGGATGTTTGGTACCAAGCATATCAGAAAAATAATAAAAATTTAGTGGAATATGCAATAAATAAATTTTCAGAAAATAAAATAAAAAAAATATTTAAAAAGGAAAGAATTTTATATAAAATAAGATATTATTTATTTAAAAAACCTATGAGTAGTAATTATTTAATAAGTGTTTATTTAGATAAATTTTTAGTTAAATTAATAAAATATACTAATCTATAGACTAAATTCATCATATGATAAATTATACAATAATTATACCTCATAAAAACAGTAGTAAATTACTTAAACAATGTTTAAATTCAATTCCGGAAAGAGAAGATATTCAAATCATAATTGTTGATGATAATAGTGATGATCTTGAAATAAAAAAAATTCAAGAAATTAATAAAAAAAACACTGAGGTATATTTTACTAAAGAAGGAAAAGGAGCAGGGTATGCAAGAAATATAGGGTTATCTTATGTAAAAGGTAAATGGATATTATTTGCAGATGCAGATGATTTCTTTAATTCAGATTTTATTACAATTATTAGCAAATATTTAGAAACAGATAATGATATCATATATTTTTCGGCAACTAGTATAGATATTGATACTGGAAAAAAATCAGATAGAAATAAAAATTTAGTTGAGTCTCTAAATGAATATGTAAATAGTATTGAAAAAAATAGAGATATTTTAATATTTAAAAATTGGGAACCATGGAGTAAAATGTTTAATAAAAATTTTATCCAAAAAAATAATTTAAGATTTGAAGAAGTTAAGGTAGGAAACGATGCATTATTTGTAATTAATGCCGGAAGATTAGCTGATAAAATATGTGTTGATACCAGTTCAATATATTGTGTTACTTATAATAAAAAAAGTTTATCTTTTAATCAAAATTTGTTTGATGAACGATTCATGTCAAAAATTAGAATTAATAATTATTTGACAAAATTAAATAAAGATAAATATAAATTATCTTTAGGTGCAGATATTGTTGGTTCATGTCGTTATGGATTAAAAAAAATTTTAAGTGTTATTATAATAGCTAAAAAAAATAATAATAAAGTATTTCTTACAACAATTAGATCAATAATTGGTAAATTATTATGATTATTTAAATTAATAAACTAAAACTATGAAAATTTCTCTAATTACAGCTACATTAGGTAGAGTAGATGAAATTAAAATACTTTTAAATTCTCTTAAAGCTCAAACGTATACTAATTTCGAAATAATAATTATTGATCAAAATGAGCATTTATTAGTTAAAAATATTGTCGATAAATTTGAAACATTACATATTAAATACATAAGAAGTAACATTAAAGGTCTTTCATATAATCGTAATCTTGGTATAAAATTAAGTCAAGGAAATATAGTAGCTTTTCCGGATGATGATTGTTACTATGATAAAAACGTCTTAATGGAAGTTAATAATGCTTTTGAGTCTAATCAAAACTTAAAATTATGCGCATTTCCTGTTTTTGATACTATTAACACTGATATGTGTTATCTAAGTAAAAAAGGCCAAGCAATTAATAGATATGAACTATATAAATATTGTATTTCAATAAATTTTTTTCTAAAAAAAAATCCAAATATTTATTTTGATGAAAGATTAGGAGTAGGAACATATTTTTCTTCAGGTGAAGAAACTGATTTTTTGCTATCAAATTTAAAAAAACAAGATTTAGGAATATTTATTAAAAATTCGTCGATTTATCATATTTATAATAAACAAACATTATCAGCAGACAGAGCTTATAAATATGGTTTAGGATTTGGAGCTCTATTTAAAAAAGAAATTTATCTCAGAAAAAATTTATCATTTATCTTTATTTATTGGTATTATATAGTAAGATCAATAATAGGAATACTAATTATTCCTTCCAAATCTAATATATATTTCAATACTTTAAAAGGTCGAATATTAGGTTTTCTAAAATTTAAAATATGATAAGTAAAATTTTTGAATAATATTAATATAATATTTAACAAAACTAACTTTATTTGAATAGTATACACTCGTTAAACTACCTAACTTATGAACTTTAATATTTATTTAAATATAAATTATTATAGAAATAAAATATTTTTCAAAAAAGTCAAAATTTTAATTTAAATTTTCATAATGAGTTTGAGGATTTAATTTAATTTAAAAATAATTTTAATCTTAATTCTATAATAAATTAAAAAATGTATTATTTAAAAAAAATTTATATAATATTAATTATAATTTTTTTAATAATATTTCCAAAAGGAGGTTTCAAATTTGGAGACATTCCAATAACTTGGGGGTATGTATTGTTAATAATTTCAATTCCACTTTGTATATTAGGTAAAATAAGATTTATAAACAAAAATAGATATTATGTATTTATTTTAACATTGCCATTTATTATTTATTCATTTATAATATTAATATTGAGAATGGAGAAAATTGATTTAGCTTATACTTTATCATTTTGTCTAAGCATATTAATTTTACCATTTGTTTTTTTAATTTTATATGATAATATTTTAGATAGTGATATGTTTAATAAAACTTTTCCAAGAATATTTTTTTGGGGAATTAGGATTGTGATTATTTTCGGTTTATTGCTTTTTTTCTGTAAATTATGTTACGGTATTAATATTGAAATTCCTTATCTTACAGTAAATATAGATGATAATATGGAAGATAAAAACAATAATAGATCAGGTATATCAAAACTATATTCAACATATAATAATGGAAATTTGTATGGAATATGTATGATAATATTGGCACCTTTGTTTTTTAAATATGAAAAAAATAATATATATCGCTGTTTGTTTTTTATTTCTCTATTTTTGACTTTATCAAGAACTATTTGGATTGGGATAATTATCTATTTTATTATTTATATTTTTAAAAACTTTATAAAAGGTAAAAATATAATGATTATACTCCTTATTGTTATAAGTTTAATAATTGGTTTCCCCTATTTATTAAGATTTATGAATAAGGATATAAGTTTTATAATGGATAGTAATTTAGGAGGAAGAAGATATCAACTCAATTTTTTGAAGGACGCTTCGTTATTTGGACATGGCTCCTTTAAAGGTATCGTTGAAATTGTTTACCTCTCAATAATTGATATTTTTGGAGTTATTGGTCTATTATTATTTATACTATATCTAGCATCACCTATAATTGTTTATAAAATAAAAAAAAATAATAGTAATCTGTACTGGGGATTAATATTATATTCAATACTGTGTTTATCTGATGGGGCAATTTTATTAATTCCTGTTATGTCATTTTATTGGTTCATATCTTCTTATATGTTCAAAAATACAGAAACAGATATAGAAATAGATGGCTCATGAACTCTATATAAACTATTAAATGATGGAAATATTTTTTCAATAGAATTATTAAAAATATAATGTCGTTGAAAATTAATATAAACAACTTAATTATATGCGATTAAATTAGTAATGTTTATAATATGAGAAAATTGTTATGTATAGACTGTAGAATGATTTCAAATTCAGGAATAGGTCGATATATTTCAGAAATATTACCTTATATTATTGATAAATTTAAGGAAGAGGTAGTATTATTAGGCAAAAAAGAAGAATTACAGCAATATAATACACCCATTTTAGAGTTTAATGCACCAATATATTCTATTCAAGAACAATTAAAATATAGTAGAATTATACCTAAATCTAAGTTATTTTGGTCCCCACATTTTAATATTCCTTTATTTCCTATACACTCAGAAAAAAGAATCACAACCATACATGATGCTTACCATTTAGCCTATTATAAAAATCTATCTCTATTTCAAAAGATATATGCAAAAACTGTTATCAACGCTGCTTTAAAAAAATCAGATAAAATTATCACAGTATCTAATTTTTCTAAGAAAGAGCTCTTACAGTATACTCATTCAATATATAAAGATAAAATTGAAGTAATATATAATGGTATCTCAGATAAGAAATCAGATGAAAATAATAAAAATGTGAGTGTAATTCCTTACCCTTATATTTTGTATGTAGGAAATATAAAACCTCATAAAAATTTGGAAAATGCTCTTGAGGCATATGCTCTTTTTTTAAAAAAACATTCCGAAATTACGACTAAGCCATTATTTAAAATTGTTGGGAAAAAAGACGGATTTATAAACGGAAGTCAAGATCGATTAAAAAAAATACTTGATAATAATCCCGTGTTAAATGAATTTGTTGTTTTTACAGGCTTTGTTTCGGACATAGAATTAAATAAATTATATTCAGAAGCTTTAGCTTTCATATTTCCGTCTAAGTATGAAGGATTTGGTTTACCCCTTTTGGAGGCTATGAGAGCAAATTGTCCTGTTCTAGCATCTAATATTCCACCTATTAGAGAAATTTGTGGAGATAGTGTACTATATTTTGATCCGGAATCAATTAACGATATTTCTGAAAAAATAAGTTTGATATATTTTTCAAAAGATCTACGAAAAGAACTTATTAATAAAGGAGATCGAATATATAAAAAGTATTTATGGGAAGCATCAGCTAAAAAACATTTAAATATTATTATGCAATTATTATAAATTTTTTATATATTGCGGTTGCTAACAACTAGATATTCATTGTTTTTATATGAACAAAGCATTGATCCACGATTGGTATTGTACTATAGGTGGAGGCGAAATAGTAGTAAAAGCTCTCAATGAAATATGGAGCGATTTTGATCTTTTTTCTTTAATAGATACTTTTGATGAAACTAAAAGAAAAGAAATATTAAATGGCAAAAAGGTTACCACCAGTTTTATACAGAAATTACCCACAGCCAAAAGAAATCATAGAAAATTCTTGCAATTTTATCCTAAAGCCATTGAGCAGCTTGATGTAAGTAAATATGATTTGATTATTAGTTCTTCTTCTTCGTCAGCAAAAGGTGTGCTTACTTCCAGTAACCAATTGCATATATGTTATTGCCATTCGCCGGCAAGATATGCTTGGGATTTATATCACCAATATTTATTTGAATCAGGACTTACTCATGGTTTGAAAGGATTATATGCAAAATATGTACTTCATGAATTCAGAATATGGGATGTAATTTCATCCAATAGAGTAGATCATTTTATAGCCAATTCAAATTATATAGCGAAAAGAATTAAAAAAATCTATAACAGAGATTCTGTAGTTATCTATCCCCCGATTGATACGGATTACTTTAGCTATTACGATAAAAAAGAAGATTTTTATTTAGCTGCTTCAAGAATGGTTCCTTACAAAAAGATGGATTTAATAGTGGAAACATTCAATAACATGCCGAATAAAAAATTAGTTGTTATAGGAGACGGACCGGATTATAAGAAAATAAAAAAACTCGCTAAATCTAATATTGAACTAAAAGGATTTGTTTCGAACGAAAAATTAAGATTTTATCTACAAAGAGCTAAAGGGTTTGTGTTTGCAGCCGATGAGGACTTTGGCATGCTGCCTGTTGAAGCTCAATCATGTGGAACTCCTGTCATAGCATTGGCAAGAGGAGGAACTCTTGAAACAGTCATACCCCGAGTAACTGGAATATTTTTTAAAAATCATAGTGTTGAAAATTTAAAATCTGCTATAGAAGAATTTTCTGAAATTGAATTTAACTATAAAATAATAAGAGATCATGCATTAAATTTTTCTAAAGAAAAATTTAAAAATAAAATTAAAAGTTTTGTACTTGAAAAATATAAAGAATTTCAAAATACAAAACTATCTGAATATTAAGAAAACTGCAAAAAAAATTTTGTAATGAATCCCTATAAATCATTTATACCAGTGATTCAATTTCTAATTGATATTTTAATAATTATATATTGGTTCTTTTATTTTTTAAAAATACAATATGAAACACTAGGTGATAAATGGGATGTTGTATTATTAATAGAAAATCATTATAAAGCATTATTCCTATTAATTATAAGTTGGTATTTTATTTCAGAAAAAACCGGATTATATAAATTAAAAAAGAGCAATCTTTTAGAATCAATAAGAAAAGTTTTAGTACAGGCAATTATATTTACACTTATAGTATTTACTGTTTCAGAATTAAAAAGTAAATATTTATTTAATAACGATATAACATTGCTGTATAACATTTCAATATTTATATGCATTTCTATTCATCATATTATCGCAGATCAATTTCAAAATAAGAAATTTTCAAGGGTTGTATTTATAGACTCTAATAATAATACAAACAATGTTATAAAGCAATTTTTTCATGGTGAAAAGTTGTATAATTATGGGAACTTTGTTAAAGTTCCCCGAGAAAAAAATCAATATAAATACGATTTTGATAAATTAGACTCATTTATAAGAGATCATAACATACACATTTTATTTTTTTCATTAAACGGAGAATTAAGTAAAGAAGTTGAGGATGCCATTATCAAATTTTCAGAAAGTAAATTTTTGATTTATATTATTCCGGATATATCCTATGAGTTCTATAATAATTCAATCATAAGCTATTACGGAACATTTCCTATATATATTTATAGAAAAAAATCAAATATATTTAATAAAATTCTAAAAAGATTATTTGACGTAGCGTTTTCACTATTTTTTATCACATTTGTATTAAGTTGGTTATTACCAATATTAGCCTTAATTATAAAAATTACATCTAAAGGACCAATTATTTATAAACAAGAAAGAATAGGATTAAATGGAAAACCATTTAAAATAATGAAGTTTAGATCAATGTATGTTGATGCGGAATATAGTGGACCAAAATTGGCTACAAATTCAGACCCGAGAATAACATCTGTTGGTAAAATTATGCGAAAATACCGCATTGATGAATTTCCGCAATTTATTAATGTATTAAAGGGTGAAATGTCTATGGTAGGTCCACGTCCGGAAAGAAAATTTTTTATAGATAAAATAATAAAATTAAATCCCAATTATAAAAAATTACATAAAGTAAAGCCCGGTATAACATCCATAGGGCAAGTATATTTTGGCTATGCCGAAACAGTAGAAGAAATGTCACAACGTTTAAAATATGATTTATTGTATCTTCAAAATGAAAATTTCTTTTTTGATTTAAAAATCATTTACTTAACAATAATTGTTATGATTCAAGGTAAAGGCAAATAATTGATTGAAATAAGAAAAGCTAATCATTATATTACTAATGATTAGCTAAATTAAATTAAAATTAAAATCTAATTAGAATCAACTAGCGTTATTATAACTACACGGTTCCATTGATTTTTAGGATATGGTTGAACGGTATCACCTTTGCCAAAAGTAATTATGCGATTAGGTGATATACCATAATCTTTAATTAGCTTATTTTCAACCGCTTTTGCTCTCTTAATAGATAGAATTTCATTGAATTTAGGTGAGCCGGTGTTTTTGTCTGCTAATCCAACAATTTCAACTTTTAAGTCTTTATTCTTTTTTAATAAATCAGCGATATCATATATAACAGCTTCTTGTCTAGGTTTTATTAAACTACTATTAATATCGAAAGGTATTGAATAAGGATTGTTTTTAATTATAAATTCTTTAGAATAAATAGTATCAGGTTTCTTATTTCTGGCAATTTCTAATTCTCTAATTAAATTTTTATTCTCCCTAGCTAATGAATCTATTTGTTTAGATAATTTGCTTAATAATATTTCATCAATGTTGTTTTCGGGTTTATTGATAATTAGTGTGTCGCAACTTATTTTATCAAATTTTTGTTTACGACTTAAACCTATAATTAATCCGACATTTATGGAACCAATACAATCCCAGTCCTGTTTTTTATATGATTTTACCCACTTTCTTTGATATTGAGCATCATTAAATTTGGATTGGACCACTTGACCGGATATGTCGAAGCTTATAGCTAATTTTTCATTAATCCTAAAAGTATTAAGCAAACCAAGAACAATAACCGGTGAATTATTGTCTATGGCATTTCTATCCGTACCAATACCGGCTCCGGCATACGTAATTAAATTATATAATCTATCATTTTTATATCCGTAAAATAAATTTGAAAAATTAAACATAGCATCAGCATGTACTGTGATATAGTATCCGCGTGACATGTGATGTATTTTACTTGGGTCAAGAGTATTTAGATCAATAGGTTCACCGTTAATATCGAACACGGGTTTACCATTAACATTAAAAGTATGTTTTTTTCCTCCCTGAAATGTCAATCTTGCACCTATAATGGGAGAAAACCATTTTCCGGTATTTAATGTAGCTGCCCAGTTAAGTCTTTCAATAAAATTAGCTTCTTTATGTTGTTTACCTCCAAAATATACACCGGTTCCGCCACCAAAATTTAAAAACCAGTTATCCCAAAAATTGTTAAAAACAATTTTTTGATTAGTCAGAGATTCCTGAGATAATAAATAAACTGAATGTAGGGATAAAAAAAGAATTAAAAATATCTTTTTCATGTAAAAAAACATAAATATTTTTCAAATATAATATTAAAGTATTTTTATAAAAAGAATTATTATAAAAATAAATTAATTTCATAATAAAGATTAATAAAAAATAAAATTTATTATTTTTTTAAATTAATAGATATAAAATAAAATTTTTGTGTTTTTTGTATGATAATTCTGTTTTATTTAATTACTTTATTAGATATATAAGCTACTACTTAATAACTAGAATAAGATTAGGAAAAAAATCGAAAAATAATTTTATCCATATTTATTGTAACATAAAATGTTTAACACTTAAAATCGAATTAAAATTATTTTTAGATTTTAAATTTTTATTACTCTTAATATTATTGAGAAGAGAAGATTAATTTTTTATTAAAAGGATATTCACAGCTATAGATCGTGTCTAAATTTAAATAATTCAGAAAATTATTAATTAAAAAGGTTGCATTGAAAATTATGCAACCTTTATATAAGTAAAGTTTAATTAAATTTATTTTATGAATTGGAATTGTTTCAATAAAAACATGAAATATTAATATTGACGGTAAATTAAATTAATTATTTGTTTATAATACTTTGTATAATATTCCATATATCATTTCCAAATACCAAAATCATTAATCCAAGAAGGATAAATATACCCACCATTTGGACCTTTTCCATTGTCTTATCACTTAATTTACGACCGGTAATCATTTCAGCAATGGTAAATAAAGCATGACCTCCGTCTAAACCTGGAATCGGTAATAGATTTAAAAACGCAAGCCATATAGAAAACATAGCGGTAAAACTCCAAAATTGTCCCCAATCCCATTCAGGTGAAAATGCTTTATATAATCGTAAAGGACCGCTTACTTGTTTATAAGCTTCTGTTTTTGGATTAATAATAAGTTTAAATTGTTTTATTTGAACCAATAACATTTCCCAAGACAATACCGGCGCCCTTTTAAAGGCATCCATAAAATTATATTTTTTATATGCAGTTGCATTTTTTAAATTCGAAGCACTAGGAACAAAACCTAAAATGGCGCTATCTGGAACAAAAAGTTTTTCATTTATATTTTGTCCGTTTCGATATATCCCTAAAGTTACACTGTCATTTTTATGTTTAGAAAGTTCTAATCTAAATTCATCAATATACTTAATAGGTTGCTTGTTGAAACTAGTTATAACATCTCCTTTTTTAAGATATTTTGAAGCAAGTGAATTAGGTAAAATCGAATCAACATCGGCAATTATTCTCGGAGAAATAAAGCCTCTGCCTTCCTGTTTTAAAACATCCCTTTTTTCTTCAGGGAGAAGGTTAAATTTAATAATTTTTCCATCGCGCTTAACCGTTACATGATCACCGAATAAAAGAGAAACAGGTAAATAATTAAAAGTTGGAATCTCTTTATTATCAACTTCTAATATAATATCACCATCTTTAAATCCCAATTTTTTTCCTACATCAGAAAATGCATATCCGTCTTTTAATTGATCCGTATTAATAGTTTGTTCACCGGTAGTCATTAAAATTCCGGCATATATAATGATAGCCAATAGGATATTCACAAAAATTCCGGCAAGCATAATAATTAAACGTTGCCAAGACGGTTTAGAACGAAATTCCCAAGGCTGAGGTGGACTTTTCATTTGCTCAGTATCCATGCTTTCATCAATCATGCCTGCTATTTTAACATATCCCCCTAACGGCAACCAACCAATACCATATTCAGTATCACCTATTTTCTTTTTGAATAAAGAAAACCATGGATCAAAGAATAAATAAAATTTTTCAACCTTTGTCTTAAAATATTTCGCCGCTAAAAAGTGTCCTGCTTCATGAAAGACAACTAAAATAGATAAACATAATAATAACTGGGCAATTTGGATAAATATATGCATATTCAAAATAAAACTTAGTTTGCAAAAGTAAGAAAATTTATTCTATTGAAATTTTATGATAAAAATAAAAATATTCATTAACTTTAAGCTGTATAATAAAATATTAGGTTATGAAAACAATGATAGTCCCTGTAGATTTTTCAGCAACTACCAAATATATTTTGAAAGAAGCTGTGATCTATGCCAAAGCTACCGGAAGTAAAATGTGCCTTTTACATGTTGCCAGTTTAGATTTAGGTTTTATTATAGGGGATATCGGTTTTCAATATCTTCCGGAATTGGAGGAAGCAGGTATGAAGGAAGAAACCAGACAATTGGTAGAATATGAAAAATCAATAAAAGAACAAGGCATTGAAGTTGAAATTGTTATAAAACAAGGAACTCCTGCAGATATAATTTTGAAAGAAGCAGAATCCAGAAAAGCTAATCTCATCATTATGGGGTCTCATGGAAGAGGTTTACTTATGGAAGCAATCCTTGGCAGTGTTTCAAAAAACGTTATTAATAAATCTAAAGTACCCATTCTTATAGTTCCTCCCAATCAACATCAACATCATCATGAAAATTAATCTTTTATGATGGTTCATTTATCTAACATTAAAAATTATATACTTCAAACTTTGATATTTAGTCAATATCATTATATTTGCGGCATAGTAAAGATAGTTATATATGGAAGAAATTAAGATTCTGGATAAAACTTTTACCCCTTTTATATCTTCGGAAGAAATAGACCATTCCATACAAAGGATGACCAATACTTTGTATGAAGAATACAAAGACACCGTCCCCGTTTTTATAGGGGTGCTCAACGGAGTTATTATGTTTTTCAGTGATTTTTTAAAAAATTATAAAGGCAACTGTGAAATAGGTTTCCTTCAGTTGTCTTCATACAAAAGTGGAATGCAAAGTTCAGGAACCGTTGATTTAATTACAGATATGACTGTAGACATCACAAACCGAGATATAGTAATACTTGAAGATATTATTGATACCGGTAACACCTTGGAATACCTTTATAAATTACTTGAAGTAAAACCGGTGAGAAGCATTAAAATTGCAACTTTGTTTTTTAAACCGGATGTTTATAAAAAGGATCTAAATATAGATTTAATAGGAATGAATATACCTAATAAATTTGTTATAGGGTATGGGTTGGATTATAATGGTTTAGGAAGGAATTTTAAAGACTTATACCAATTAAAAGGAGAATAAACAGAATTTCAAATATGAATATAATTGTTTTATTTGGCCCTCCCGGGAGTGGAAAAGGGACTCAAGCAAAAATTTTAGCAGAAAAGTTTCACTTAGAACACATTTCCACCGGAGACTTATTCAGATATAATATAAAGAATAATACCAAATTAGGTCAAGAGGCTCAAACCTATATAAATCATGGAAAATTAGTGCCGGATGAACTTACAACAGAAATGTTGATAGATGAACTTAAAAGAAATTCAAACAAAAAAGGGTTTATCTTAGATGGGTATCCAAGAACTAAAAGCCAAGCAGAAGCCCTTGATGAATTATTGGATTCTATATTTCAAACCCGAGTAGATGTAACGTTAGCCCTTTATGTAGAAGATGAAATTCTAGTTAAAAGAATTTTAAAAAGAAGTGAAGAAAGCGGTCGTTCAGATGATGCAGATGAAAGCATAATTCGTAACAGAATTAAAGAATATTATGAAAAAACAGCCGTTGTTTCGAACTATTATAAGGAACAACATAAACTGGTTGAATTAGATGGAGAGGGAAGTATTGAAGATATAACCGCAGAACTGTCTAAAGAAATAGAAAAGTTTGTATAAAAAATACATGTAACACATACAAATAAAAGGATTATTATGAAAAATGATAATCCTTTTTTTATAAAAAAATAAAAGATATATGCAGTCGAATTTTGTTGATTATGTTAAAATTTTTTGTAAAAGCGGACACGGAGGCGCCGGTTCTGCACACCTTCACAGAGCAAAATATATCCCTAAAGGTGGTCCTGATGGAGGTGATGGAGGAAGAGGAGGACATATAATTTTACGTGGTAATGCTCAACTATGGACCCTTTTGGCTTTAAAATATTCCAAACACAATAAAGCAGAAAACGGTAAACCCGGAGGAAAACAAGAATTAACCGGAGCTAATGGAGCGGATTTGTATATAGAGGTTCCCGTAGGAACTATCGCTAAAGATGAAAGCGGAACTATTGTTGGAGAAATAACTAAAGATAAAGAAGAGATAATTTTACTTGAAGGAGGAAAAGGAGGGTTAGGAAATTCACACTTTAAGTCATCAACCAATCAAACTCCGCGATATGCTCAACCCGGATTGCCCGGTAAGGAAGGTAATTTTATTTTGGAATTAAAATTATTAGGTGATGTGGGATTGGTAGGTTTTCCAAATGCAGGAAAATCAACATTATTGTCTGCATTAACCTCTGCAAAACCGAAAATAGCCGATTATGCTTTTACCACCTTAGTACCTAATTTAGGAATCGTTAAATACAGGGATTTTCAATCTTTCGTAATTGCCGATATTCCGGGTATTATTGAAGGAGCATCCGAAGGAAAAGGTTTAGGATATAAATTTCTAAGACATATAGAAAGAAATTCAATTTTATTGTTTTTGATTCCGGCTGATGCAAAAGATTATTACCAAGAATATAAAATTCTGTTAAATGAGCTTAATAAATATAATCCGGAATTAAATGATAAAGATCGAGTAATTGCAATTTCAAAATCAGATTTACTGGATAAAGAATTGGAGGATGAAATAAGGAAGACTTTTCCTGAAAATTTCAAATTGTTATTTATTTCTGCCGTAACCGGCGAAAATTTAATTCAATTAAAAGACGAACTTTGGAAATTATTACATCAGTAATAATTTATGTTTAATAAAAACATTATATAAAAAAGAATTGCAACTTTTTAATAAATTTAAAAAGTTGCAATTCAAACTACTAATTAATTATATATCAATAACTACATTTCTTATTCCATTTTAAATCCTCTACGATAGATTCTACCATAAGGATCTACATATCTAACAGAAACCGTTCCTTTATAATTTTTTAATATTTTTTCAATGTCTTTTTCACTATTAACAGGCTTATCGTTTACTTCCATTAAAATATATCCTTCACCAATGCCTGCTAATTTCAATTTTCCGTTAGAATCAATTCTGGTTACAACAATACCGGATTCTAAACCGTAATTAACCTTTTGGTCATCAGTCAATTCTTGAAATTCAGCACCCAACTTTTCGGCAACACTTAAATCGTTTTTCGTTTTAACTGAAGTCCCCCCTTTAGCATCTTTAATTCTAACATTGAAAGATTTGTACGAATCATCTCGTATAACGGTAACCTTCACTTGGTCACCCGGTCTTTTCTCACCAATAACTCCCGAAAGAGTAGGGAAGTTCTTAATATTTGTTCCGTCAATTTGCTTGATAATATCTCCTTTTTTCAAGCCGGCATCTTTTGCTCCTCCGTCATTTTGAATATCAGTGATAAGTACACCTTCTTGTGATTTATAGTTGGTTTTATTTTGAGAATTATATTGTTTAACTGCAGAATCATCACTTAAGTCAAGAGCACCAATACCCAAATAACCCCGTTGAACCAAACCGTATTTGCGAATATCTTCCACAACTTTTTTAGCTATGTTGGAAGGAACAGCAAAACTGTACCCTTCAAATGTTCCGGTTCCGGAATGAGAAGCAATTGCTGTATTAATACCAATTAAATCACCGTTGGCGTTTACTAAAGCACCTCCACTATTCCCGGGATTTACTGCCGCATCGGTTTGAATAAAAGATTCAATAGGACTTCTGGAATTGGAACGCAAGAGATCTAAACTACGGCCTTTGGCTGAAATGATTCCCGCTGTTACTGTTGAAGTTAATCCAAATGGATTTCCTACAGCTAATACCCATTCACCAATTCTCACATTATCGGAATTATAGAAATTTAAAAAGCTGAGCCCTTTTTCATCAATTTTTAACAGAGCAATATCTGAATTAATATCCGTTCCGACTAAAGTGGCTGTATATGTTTTTTGATTATTAAGTGTAATTTCTATTTTATCAGCTCCATCAATCACGTGGTTATTAGTAACAATATAACCATCACTAGAAATAATTACTCCCGAACCTAAACCGTTTGGAGAATCTTTTGGATTTTGTTGTTGTCTTTGTTGCCCTTGAGAATTAAAAGGATCTCCAAAAAAGAAATCAAACGGATCTAAGGATCTGCGTTGTTGCTGCTGCACATAGGAAGAATAACATTTTACACTCACTACTGCATTCACGGTTTTTTCTGCTGCGATGGTTAAATCGGGAGGATTTAATCCAACTACGCTATTGGTAGAAGCTGAAGTAAAATAAGCTTTTTCGTTATGAGTAGGATTTTTAAATATTTCAAAATCATTTAAATTCGTATTTTTTGATATGGAGGTAACTGCACCTGCAGAAATTAATCCCCCTATCGCACCTACTAAAATATAAGAACCTATTTTTTTAATTTCAAACTTATTTTTTTTCATAGTACAATTTAATTTAAATAAATACTGGATTTTTTTATTTCAAAAGTAATACCAAATTTCAATTATTTTGTTGCTTTAACGGTTTTTAACAAGAAATTAATCTTCTTTTATATGGTTTATTAATTATTTCACTTTTCATATTGAGAAATGAACATACTGAACAATTCTTTATAAATTACTACTAATTGCCAATAAAGTTTATAAATTTGTAACTAATAATTATAAAACTAATGAAAAATATTTTATCCATCCAATCTCATGTAGTGTATGGCCACGCAGGAAACAGTGCAGCAGAATTTCCCATGCAGCGTTGCGGCGTTAGAGTATGGTCATTAAATACGGTGCAATTTTCCAATCATACACAATATGGACAATGGACGGGTGAAGTAATGACAGCCAAACATTTATTGGATATTGTTCAAGGAATCGACAACATCCATCAGTTGAAAAAATGCGATGCAGTTTTAAACGGATACATCGGTTCTCCCGAACAAGGAAAATCAATTTTGGAAATAGTTAAAAAGGTTAAAAATGAAAATCCAAATGCCGTTTATTTTTGTGACCCCGTTATGGGACATCCTGAAAAAGGCTGTATTGTAGCTCCCGGAGTATCGGAATTTTTTAAAAATGAAGCGATGGGAGTAAGTGACATTATGGCACCTAACTTATTAGAGTTGGAAATTTTAACCGATCAAACCATTACTTCAGTTGCAGATGTAGTTTCTGCAGTTGATGTAATTCACAGTAAAGGGGTAAAAACTGTATTAGTTAAACACTTAAGCAGGGCAGGCTATCGTTCAGATAAATTTGAGATGTTATTGTCTACTTCAGAAGGGAAATGGCATATATCAAGACCTTTAGTAGATTTTGGTGTTCGTCAACCGGTTGGAGTAGGGGATCTTACTTCCGGTTTATTACTGACCCATATGTTACTGGGGAAAAATTATAAAGAAGTATTAGAACATACGACTGCTGCTGTTTATGCCGTTATGCTGGAAACTCATAGACAAGGAGAGTATGAATTGCAATTGGTAGCAGCACAAGATGAAATTGTAAATCCGACTCAAATGTTTGAGGCAGTAAAATTATAATTGATAGTTTAAGTAAGCTATTACTTAAAAACGCATATCTTTTTTACCGCAAATTTTAAATTTCAAAAAGCATAGTTGTGAAGAATAAACTTTTTATATAAAAAGTTTATAAAGCATTTCTATATATTAGATTCATTAATATTTTTCTGGATAATCTTAAGAATAGTAAATAAATCATTAAGTTGTTTTTCAGTTAGTCCTTTGGCTACTTCTTTCGCATATTGCTTTGCTATGTCTTTGGCATTATGTAAAAGTGTAATTCCTTGCTCAGTAATTAATATAATTTTTTTCCGACGATCTTTTTCTGCATTGACTCTGCTTACCAAATTTTTTTTTTCTAAAATGTCAATGGATCGGGTGATGGCAGAATTATCTCTGTGTATTTTTTCTGATATTTTCTGCATGGATATTCCTGTAGAATGTTCCGTTAATAAATCTAAAATAATAAATTGTTCGGGAGTAATGTCTAACTTATTGGTAGAAAATTTTTTATTTAATAGATTCCTGTGCAGATTTTCTGTATAACTTAATTGGTAACCGATCGAATTTTCTTTTTCAGAGTTAGTCATTGATATCCGAATTATATTTTATTTATATATAAATTTTTAAAATGCAAAGGTAATTAATATTATTATAGGATTAGAGAACAAAAAGAAGATAACAATAAAAAGAACCCTTAAAAAAATAAAGGTTCTTTTAACAATTTTATTAAAAAATTAAATTTTCTCAATGGTAAATCCGGCTTTTTTTACTGCATTGACAACCTCTTCTTCCGTAGCACCGTCTAAGTCTACAGACAAGATCTTATCCGGATTAGAAGTGTCAACTTCCCATTTTGAAATACCTTCCACTTTAGATAAAAACGGAGTTACTGCTTTTACACAACCTCCACAATCTATATTAGTTTTAAATTTTAATTCATTTTTCATATTTATTTTTCAAATTTATTTGATATCTCAAATTTACTCTATAATTAATGAAAGTAAATTATATAATTATGGAAACTTTTTATATAAAGTATATTTGATACTAATCAATAATACAAATTTTACTGTCAACAAATTATATAATTCCATTACAGAGAAAAGGAAACTTTAGGTTTTCAAACCAGTTTCTAAATTCAGTATCAGAAATTTAAAAAATATATTTCTATTATATCACTCGCAATATATATTATCTTTGTTATATGTTAAAAGAATATTCAATAGCAAATATCTTAGGAGTACCGAATCATTTCATTTCGTATTATGTGGGAACATTCGAAGGAACAGAAGATCCGGATATTGAATGGCCTCATCGACATTCCTTCTATTCTTTGGTTTGGTTTACTCATGGAAGCGGATTTTATGTAGTCGATTTTCAAGAATATCCCATAAAACCCAACCGTATTTTTCTTGTAAATACTAAACAGATACATAATTGGGAATATTCTTCTGACAGCAAAGGGTATATTTTGATGGTGGATGCTTGCCTGGGATTGGAATTGGGTATTAATAATCATAGGGCATTTGTCGATGTTCCAACTTCATATATACATATAATGGAAAGCTGTTTTATGAACTTTATTCATGAATTTGGATTGAAAGATGAAGTAGCCGATGCAACTATAAAATTAGGAATTCCCTATCTCTATTCCATACTTAACAGATTATCATTTAAAAAAGAAACAAACTTTCATCATACTCTTTTAGACGATTTAAAAATGGTAATTTTTGAAGAAAATTTTAAAACATCATCCATTGAATATTACGCTGAAAAATTGAAAGTTACAACTCAAGAATTAAATGAAATTTGTAAACAATACAAAGGCATTTCTTCCAAACAATATATTATAGATCTTAAAATTACAGAGGCCAAACGATTATTACTATTTAGCGAGTATAATGTTAACGAGATAGCTTATAAATTAGGTTTTGAAGATCCCTCTTATTTTTCACGTATTTTCAAAAAGAAAACAGATTTCTCTCCTTCAACCTTTTTGGAAAAGTACCTAAAACAGAAATAAAAGTCCTATCTGTAGAGTGCTGATCTCCGGTACCTTTGCTTAAAAACAAAATGAAAAAATTACTTACCGTTTTAGTGGTATTTATATTAACATTAAATAGTTATGCGCAAATGGAAAAATCAGAACGTTACCAAAAAGGTTGGGAAAAATTAAAAGAAATTGATGGAGAAGCCGGAATCAGAACTGTTGAAAGCTTAAAAGATATTTCACCGGAATTAAGTAGATTTATTATTGAATATTCATTTGGAGAAGTCTATAGTTTAAAAGCGCTGGATAATAAATCAAAAGAAATAGCGGCCATCTCATCTCTCATGGCACAGGGAGCCATACCTCAATTAAAAGTCCATTTACATGGAGCCTTACAAGTAGGTTGTTCCATAAATGAAATAAAAGAGGTTATTTTGCAAATGTCGGTATATTGTGGATTTCCAAAATGTATTAATGGAATGAATGCATTTAGAGAGGTCCTTAAAGAAAGAAAAGAAAAAGGAATAAAAGATGAAGAAGGTAAAAAGGCTTCTAAAAATGAGACAGACCGATATAAGTTAGGAGCTGATTATTTAGCCATGTTGAAGAAAGAACAAGAAGGTATTCTGAAAAAGGCGTATCGAGACATTTCACCGGAGTTGGTTAATTTTGTTATTGAATATGGATATGGAGATATTTTTTCAAGAGATAATTTAGATAAAAAATATAGACAAATTGCCACCATAGCAGCTTTAGCAACATTGGGAAATGCACAATCTCAATTAAATTTTCATATAAAAGGAGCATTGAATATAGGTTTAACTCCAGATCAAATCAAAGAGGTAATGCTACTTATGACAGTCTATGCAGGATTTCCTGCTTCTATAAACGGAATAAATATTCTTAAAGAAGTTGTTTATAACAAATAAGATACACTTTAAATGCTATATTTTATTAATTACACACACCAAGTCTTAAAAATTTAAATGAAAATAGTTTAAATTTTAATCTTAACAACCGCTAAGCCTTCTGATTGTTTAATTCATTCAGAATGGCTTACTTTTAAATTACCAATTCTCAAATTTTTATAATGCCCTCGACTCTAAACTTTGTATTCCTTAGTCTTCTCAAAAAATTTTATAAGTAAAGACGGAGCTAAAACATAAAAAAATACAGACATATAATCGCTGCTCAAAAAATTGAATACGTATATGCCTGTACGTGTTTTAAAGATAAAAATTTATATGAGAACTATTTATTCATTAATCAACATGATTATTATGGTTTCTTACAACGATCCATCCGGTAAATTGTCTTCCGTCAGCAATATCAATAACATACCAATAGGAAGTAGTAGGTAATGGTCTGCCCAAATAATATCCATTCCATACAAAGCATGAATTAGAACTTTGTGAAAATACTACTTTACCATATCTGTCAAAAATTTTGATATGAGAAGGATGTGAGTCGAAATTTTCCAAGCCGCATAATCTCCATGCATCATTAAGATTGTCTCCATTGGGAGTTATCACATTATTTATCTTAAATAAAACTCCTTTCTTTTCAGGTGAATAACAACCGTTTGCCAATGATCTTACATAGAAAGTATATATCCCCGGTTTTAGATTATAAAATGTATTATGGGATTGCCAATTTTTATTATCCATAGAATATTCCAAAGGAGCATCCCCTTCGGCAATTACCGTTATATAATCATTACCTTCCTTTAAATCTGTAATTCTCGTTTTAGCATATTCGGTTACATGAGTGGTATATGTATACTTACAACCGTTTTTACCGGTAATGGTTACCGTATAAATACCTGCTTTATATATGGTTATTGTATGTTTATCATATCCTTTTACTCCGGTATTCCATTCGTAAAAATCCTCAGGATTTTTTGTATCCGCTACTAGTTCAAGAGTTCCATTCGGACAAATTTTTAGGTTCTTTTGTAATGTACTTACAGGAATCGGTAAAACCTTAAGATTTATTACACTTAGAGCCGGACAGTAATCGGGAGATGAAACTCGGACGTATACTTGGTCCTTAAAAGGTACAATGTTTTTATAATTATAAGGATCTACAATAGGATTGGTTTGATTTTTAGCATCGTTTAAAGTGCTGAAATATTCAAAAGTAGCCTTTGGATCTTTGGTTATGGATGAGTTTATAGTAGTGATATTGAAAAATGTTAATCCATCAAAGTCATCATCACAACTTTCAATTTCCATGGATTGAGTTGATACCTTAATTTTATCTTTTGTGTACAAGGTCACAGTTCTGATTGAGCTGCACCCGTATTTATTGGTTGCTTTCAGGACTATTTTTTCATTAAAGCTTTTTACTGTGTATTGATGTATATTTTTGATCTTATTGATGTCTTTAACAGCATCTTCCTGAGAATGATAATAGGAAAATGTATACCCGTCGGGATTAAAAATTACGGTATAGCGAAGATCATCTAAATCTACTTTATATATATCGTCAAAATCTGTATCACAAACTAAATATTTAGCATTAATAAGTTTAGGAAGAGGTTCTAAATTAACTTCTAAATATCTAACCGTATAACAACCGGTAGAAGGATTATCCATCCGTACCCATACATAATCTTTTGCTAAGGTAACAGAATAACGTTCAGGATTTTTTATGAGCGTATGGCTGTCTCTATTATTAGCTCCTTCCTCGGTTTTGTAATAATTAATAGTTAAATTTTGGCCCGAGGTAATTAAAACATCAGATATATAGTTGGTTAAATTAACATATTCTTGCATATCTGATCCCTCATCGCAAATATGTATTTTTTTATTTTGAGCTAACACTTTTTCTGCACTTTTAAAAGTGAGCTTTGCAATGGAAAAACATCCTGAAGAATTCGTAATTCTTACATAAATAGTAGTAGGAAATGGTTGAATGACGTATTCTTTTGTATTGGAAATACTAAATTTATCAGTATACGCATTTTCATATGAAGTATAATATGAGTATTGATAATTTGATCGGGAAGTTGTAACTAAATCTTCTTCATATAAGGTTAAATCTACAATTTCCGTATCATCGGCATTATTATCGCATATTTCAACAATTTTATCTTTAACTACAGGTGAAGATTGTAACGTAAAACCTAATTTTTGAATGATCTGGCATTCCTTACCTGAAGAGATTTTAACATATAGTTGCGTTGAATTTTTTATAGTATGTTTTATAATAGTATTAATGTTGTTTAAAGCATCTTGTTCATTTAAATAATAGGAGAAAGTAAAACTTTGCGGATTGGTAACTATATGAGAGTTTAATTCACTTAAAATTACTTCTTCCTCATTATCATTACTAAAGTCACAGATATCCAAGTTATATTTTAAAACAATAGGAAAAGGATTTAACTTTATTTTTAAAGGCTTTATTTCACAACATTTTGATTTTTTGTTGGTAAAACGAACATATAGTGTAGTAGTGTTGTATAAGGCGAATGCAGTAGGATCTAAAATTTTTTCATTATTGTTTTGATTTTGAGCTCCTTCAGCCGTTAAATAAAAATCTACCGAAACTCGTTTCGTATCTACTCCGCTTTCTGCAATCACCGGAATTAAATTTACTATTTTGTTATGGCTATTGTCTGTATCACAAACCTCAATAGTTTTCAAATCAGGAACTGTTACCGATTCCAATAAACGTATTTCTACAGGAATAATACTTGGACAACTGTTTTCATAATTAGTTCTAACATATACTTTATTATTACTTATACTTATAGGATAGGGTTCTATAGCAGAAATCGGATTTAATTCTTTGAAAGCATCCTGTTCAGATTTGTAGAATTGAACAGAACTGTAATCGGCTAAGCCTAAAAAATTGATTAAATCGTTCAAATAATAAATTTCATTTCCATCATTACCTCTATCGCATAATGAAATTTTTTGTGTTTCAGATACCTCTAAAGATTTTAATAAGAGATTAATCATATAGAAATATTTGCATCCATCATCAACATTAACTTTGACATAAATGGTTTTGGGTCCGGTGATGATAGTTTCAGTTACCGGATTAATTTCATTGTTATAGTCATCCAATGTTTCATAAAATGCGATTGAAGATGGTGGATATCCGGCAAGAAAAATAGGTCTTAACGTATTAAGGTTAAAATTAACTTTACCTGAATTATTAATATCGCAAACATTATAAGATGGCCTTTTTTCAATTTTATCTCTAATCTCCAATTTTATTTCTCGAATAAAATCGCATTTAATCTTTTTATCATAAAAACGAACATAAATAATTGAAAATGGATAATTGACTTTAAAATTTTCTAAATCAGTAATTAGCAGCAAACTATCTTTATCTATAGCTCCTTGCCAGGTAGTGTACATTCCATAAAGATCTATATCGTGTTCTTTTTTCATTAAATAATAATAGTCTAAAAGATTCACCTTTATATCTTGGGAATTATCATCACACACGTATTTATGTAAGTTTTCTACTAAAGACTTTTTAAAAGTAAAAGTTAACGATGATATAGAAGAGCAATAGCCCGGACTTGAAATGGTTATAAAAATTTTCTCTCCATTGGTCACATAATAATTATTAGGATTTACTATAGGATTTATATTTTGTAAAGCATCAGATTCGGAAGTAAAATAACTAAAAGAAAGATTATCATATCCCGTAATCGAGGCTTCATAGGATCTCAAATTATAAATTTCTCGTCCTTTTAAATCTTCATTACAAAGTATAATTTCTTGAGGATTGGAAACAATCGTTTTTTGAAATTTGAAAGTTACAGGAATGATAGAAAAACAATCTTCAAAGTCTTTATTACTGGCTTTTGCATAAACGGTTACCGCAGAAGAAAGCGAAAGGGTACTAATGGGATGATTTCCGTTTAAAGCATTAGTATAGGAATCATAAAAATCAAGGTTCATCCATTCTTCATATCCATTGATTTGATTCGTATAATTGTTTAAATATATTATTTCAGAATCCTGATCACCATTACCGCAAATAATAATAGGTTCCATTTCTTTTAGGGAAGGTTTTCTTTTCATGTGAATAGAAATCACCGAGGTCGCATAACAATCTTTACCCTTTGAAGCTCGTAAATAAAAGGAATTTGAATTAGAGGTAATCGGATAGGAATTTAAACCCATCAAAGGATATTGTCCTGAATGGGCATCTTCTATATTCTGATGTAAAGTGGTAATGACATCGGGAGCAGATTCAGAAGCTTCTTTCATCAATTCTTCTAAATTGATAACTTCATTTGGAGTTATACCTTCAAAACATTTATTTACCTGTATATCTTTCACTTTTGGAAAGTCAGAGGCGAAAATAATTTGGAATTCATCATTTAGGGTAATCGGAGTACAACCGGCATAGGATACGTTCACATAATAAGTTGTTGAATTTTTCGGATTAACTTCCGATGAAGGAAGAAGGGTTTGATCAGCATCTTTCCATTCAATTTTAGGAACAGTAGGAGTACCTTGCGGAGCAAATCTCCATGCTTCATGATAGGCTTCCCAGATTCCTGTATTTCTTTGATCGGGTGAAACTCCTTCAGATCCATCAGAATTAGTGATTCCGATAAGTGCTCTTTTTTCATTTCCTATATCACAAGTTAACGGTTTCTCTTTTACATAGACTTCGATAACATTAGTAGTTTCATAAAGTATTATTTGCACGGTCGATTTTGAGTCTTCGCAACCGAAATGATTCATATTATAATAATTTATGATTGTTTTTCGGAAAGGAATCATCCCTGTCGTATACATGGTAATTTTACCGCAATCACGAGTACATCCAAATACATCACTATCATTGGTCATATCATGATAAGCCCCAAATATGGTATTATGCATTAAATTAGGATCGGGGATAGATCCTGCAATGGCATAAGGACATTCAGTTCCCGCATATTGGGTATCAAAACAGATGACTCCGTTATCACCTAAAATAATAGAGTTAAAAGTATTACCGTAAAAACAGAAATTAAAAGGGAGTTCTTGTGCGTTGCTCCATTTATCATCACTGTCAATGATAACTTCTTGACCTTCAGAGAATGTTCCCACCGGATTAAAAGGAATAGAGGTTACAGCATAGGAAGACGTGTTTTTTAGTTCCGGATATTCAGCCTTCAGTAAAATTTTATGGTTTTCGTTGAATTTATAATTACAATCAATGGTAACAGGACTTTTCAGGTTATTATGATCTTTTATCGTCACCGAAGGGCTTGTCATAATTTGGGCAGGAATTGAATTAAAAATTCCTAAGAATAATAAAATGAAAAAACGGTATGGAGCCTGTGTGCTCATGTACTTTTTTAATGTTAATGTTAGTTTAACAAAGTTAACAATTATTAACATTTAATTTTATATAATTTTAAATATTTTTTCAAATAAAATAAATTATTATGAATAAAAATCAATAATATTTAAATATTTAATAAATTTTATGCAATAAAATTATATATATTATAATTTTACAAAATGAGTTAATATAATAGTTGGTATTTTTTATTTCTAATAGGGAAAATATAAAATCTTGATTACTATTTTTTACCTTTATAAACGGGAGTTCAGCTCCAAAATTTGTAAATAATCTATAGTGAAATAGTTCAGGTATTAACTTTTTTTTATTTGTTTTTATAAAGATTCTTTTCAGTCAATTTGTTACCTTTGTTTAACATTTTTAACAAAAAAAATAATATAAAAATAGTTTTATTATGCCAGGATATGAGCTTTGGGGTGAAGAAGAAAAAAAACACCTGAACGATGTTATTGAAAGTGGTATTCTTATGCGTTATAACTTTGAATCCGCAAGGAATAATCATTGGAAGGCAAAAGAGTTTGAACAGGCCATTCAAAAAAGAATGCATGTAAGTCATGCACAACTTACCAGTAGTGGTACAAGTGCTTTATTAACGGCTTTGAATGCTGCAGGAGTTGGAGCGGGAGATGAAGTGATACTACCTACCTTTACCTTTGTGGCCAGTTTCGAAGCGGTATTAAGCGTGGGAGCCGTTCCTGTTTTGGTTGACATTGACGACACGTTAACCTTAGATCCCAAAGCTGTAGAAAAAGCCATATCTTCCCGAACCAAAGTAATAATGCCTGTACACATGTGTGGAGCTATGGCAGATATTTCCGCATTGAAAGAATTGGCAAAAAAATATAAATTATTATTGATTGAAGATGCATGTCAAGCATTTGGAGGAACTTATAGAGGTAAATATTTGGGAACTATAGGGGATTTAGGATGCTTTTCATTTGACTTTGTTAAAACCGTAACTTGTGGAGAAGGAGGAGCCGTAGTAACCAATAAGGATGAGTACTATGTACATGCCGATCAATATACGGATCACGGACATGATCATATCGGAAATAATAGAGGCGCGGAAAATCATCCGTATTTAGGATTAAATTACAGAATTTCTGAGTTACACGCCGCTGTAGGTCTTGCTCAATTTGAAAAATTAGATCAAATACTTTCCATACAACGTAAAAATAAAAAAGTATTGAAAGATGCGTTGAAGGAAGTAGAGGGAGTAAATTTCAGACGAGTACCGGATGAAGCGGGAGATAATGCTTCTTTTTTAAGTATATTTTTACCAAACCAAGAATTAGCAAAAAAAGTATCGCTTGAATTAAGCAGCAAAGGTATAGGCAATGCTTATTGGTATGATAACAATTGGCATTATATCAGAAAATGGGATCATTTGAAATTACTGAAATCGTTAGCCCCTCTTTATAAAGAGCACAAAGAATTGTTACCAAATTATGCGAATGCAGATTATTCACAATCAGATGATATTATCAGCAAAACGGTAACCATTCCTATTTCCTTATTGTGGAATGATGAAGAATTAGCTAAAAAAGCAGAAATTATAAAATCTGCCGTTTCAAGCATTTTAACTAAAAAATAAAATTAGAATATATTTTTAAAAATAGAAAAGCTGCTTTCTAATCAGGAAGCAGCTTTTTATTTTAGTGTAATTTTAATTGTTAGATCTATTGAGAAAATTCATTCGTTAAAGCTTTGCTTCTATAAAAGCCCAAAATAATAAATATAACGCCAAAGAAAACTATTTTAAATAAGGAGAAAGAATAATTTTTCCACATTAAGTTGATCCAATTTGAAAAAGGAATTTCCCCTGAGAATAAGAATTTAGAAGTATAATGATTATCTACAAAACAATGAAGTATAAAATCTACTAACACCATTACGAGAGAAAATACTAAAGTAAAGATAATGATATATCCAATTTTTCCTAAAGACTTAAAAATAGTTTCTTCAATACGTAAATAATTTTTTTTCTTACTCATATTTTATTTATCTAATTTATGGCGTTTGTCAATCTCAATAATTTCTTTTGTCCACAAAACCTCCTTATCAAAAAGATATTTACGATAAGGGCAATTGGTTTTTGTACAAATTTTGCATGAAATAGATTCACAGCAATCATCAACGTGAACAAACATTTCAAAACTGTTGCCAAAGTTATCAATAATTATCTTTTTAAGCGCATCTAATTCTTTATGAGCTTCCCTCACATTAAAATACCAGGGCAAGGTTAAATGACAGTCCAGATGTAAGCTGCTTCCGTATTTTATAAACCGTACATTATGAATGTCAATCCAATTTGGATTTCTGTTCTTATTTAAAGTTTCAACTAATTGAACGATCAATTCTTCATCGGCTTCATCCATAATTCCCGCATAGGATTTACGAATAATTTTAACCCCGGTAAAAATAATAATCAAAGCAAAAATCAGGGCTATCACGCTATCCATCCAATATATTTTAAAAAAATACATGACAAAAAGACCCAGTACAAGTCCTAAGGTGGAATACGTATCTGATTTTAGATGCTCTCCTCCTGAAATTAAAGCCAAAGATTTATTTTTCTTACCTTTTTTAATGGCGGCAACTCCCATAATATAGTTCACCAGTCCGGTCACGGCAATTAAAAGAATTCCAAAGTCCAGTTTGCGTATTTCATGAACGTTGAAAACATTAAGTACCGATTCATAAATAATTAGCACACCGGCTACGGTAATAAGACTTCCTTCAATCCCGGCCGAAATAAATTCAATTTTACCGTGTCCGTAAGGATGGTCTCTGTCTTTGGGTTTGGAAGATAGGTAAAGGCTGTATAAAGAAAATAATCCGGCAGCAACATTAATAATACTTTCCAACGTATCGGTTAAAATTGCTATGGAATGGGTAAGCTGCCAGGCAATAACTTTAATAATAAATAAAGCTGTTCCGACAATAACCACAATTTTCTGAAAAAAATAATTTTCTTTTGCAGGGGTATTCATGTATTAGTGTATTACATTTATAATGGCGAATGCCTGGCAGTGCAAAGGTACATCTTTTGTTTCATTAATACTGATATTATTCTTGAATTTTTAAAAGTTGACTTCTATATAATACAAAATGCCATTGATACAATAGATTTTATTCTATAAAATTAAATTATTATAGATTTTTAGTATAAAGATACAGAAAGCCTGGTAATTGAATTTCTGTTAATTCACTATCTTTGCAGGCTCTAATAAAATCAAATGGATTTAAAAGGACATTTTAAAGCAAATATTAAATTAGCATTACCTGTTGTAATTACTCAATTGGGACAAGTTTCCGTGAATTTTATTGATATTATTATTATAGCAAACTTAGGAGAAAGAGCCGTGGCCTCATCCTCTTTGGCAACCAGTTTATTTTTCATTTTCTTGGTTTTCCTGTTAGGGTTTTCTTATTCCATGTCGCCTCTTATATCTTCATCTGTTGCCAATGGAAACACAGACCGAGTGAAAAAAATATTCACTCACGGAATGGTTTTGAATGTATCTTTGGCCTTAGGGGTCATTCTTTTACTTGAGTTGTGCTCTCCTTTGATGTACAAAGCCGGACAAGATGTATCCGTAATTCCCGACGCAATTACTTTTCTTAATATAAGCGCATGGAGTTTATTGCCTTTAATGATTTTTCAATCTTACAGACAATTTTCTGAAGGTATTTCCATGACTATTTTAGTTACCATCGCAACCATTATATCTAATATTGTAAATGTAATCTTGAATTTCGGATTGATTTACGGATATTGGGGATTGCCGGAAATGGGATTGCAAGGTTCTGCAACGGCAACTTTAATAGCGCGCATTTTAATGATGTGTATTATTATAGTGGTTTTATATACCAACAAAAAATCATTATTTTATTTAAAAGGGGTAAAATGGAAAAATTTTCAAGCGGCCTATTTTCGTAAGCTTATATCCATAGGGTTGCCTTCTTCATTACAGTCTTTATTTGAAATAAGTTCGTTTGCCCTTGCTGCATTTATTGCAGGAATGCACAGTTATTTAGATACTTCCGCCCATTCGGTAACATCCAATTTGGCCTCTATAACCTTTCAAGTTTGTACCGGTTTTGGTGTGGCAGCAACTGTTAGAGTAGCCGGATATTATGGAGTTAAAAATATGGCAGATCTAAAAAAAGCAGGGATGGCAAATATTTATTTGGTTGTCGGTTTTATGACGATATGCGGTATACTTTTTATCATTTTTAAAGATCAACTTCCGTTAATATTTTTTGATAAAAGTAAAACCGAAGTTATTGCTATTGCTTCACGATTAGTGATTTTAACGGCATTATTTCAAATTTTTGACGGTATACAAGTGGTAAGCTTAGGCTGTTTACGAGCCATGAGAGATGTGAAAATTCCGACCCTTATTTGTTTTATAGCGTATATTATCTTAGCTATTCCCATAGGATACTATTTATGCATCCAACAAAAATTGGGAGCTGTGGGAACCTGGATCGGTTTGTGTATTGGGTTAGGATTTGCTGCCGTTATGTTGTTATGGCGTTTTCATATTCTTACGAAAGATAAAAAGAAATTTAACCATTGATTTTACTTTATTTAGAAAATAGTTCTAAATTACTTTCTATTAAAAGGGAAGAGGCTTTACCTGCATTAAAATCGCAAGTACTCGAAATTTTTTCTAAAATAAATTCGATTGAAAATGCCGTTTTAGGTTTGTTTGTAGATGCTTCAATGGAGATTAGAATTCAATCGTACAATAAATATATTTGGAAAGTTGAGGTCATGGATTTGCTTAACTATAAAATGTTTTTGTATTATTATTCAACCCAAAGGGTGCAACAACTAATTCAAGATATTTTTAAAGTATAATTACATATTTAAATTTCGTTAGTCTTCGACTAATACCTTATCTAAAAATTCAAATTCGAGATGTGGAAGAAGTTTTTTTATTAATTCCAAAAGGTTATAAATATCAATCCGTATTTCTTCTTCTTCCTTTGAACTTTGGTTTTCCAAAGAAAACAAATGCGTTTGACAACTATTTAGCATTGAAAGAATAGTAAAACCTAAATGTTTATAACTTCCGATACCTGCATATTCACTGTGTTTAGCGTGATCTTTCTTTAAATCATCAATCAAATCTTGTATGTGTTTATAAGGCTTGTGTTTCATATTTTAATTATATTTATACAAGCAAAGTAACAATACCTAGATAAGATAAATAATTATAAAATGTTAATTCGCACAACAACCGAAGAATATCTTATTTAATTCGTATAATTTTATATTTTTGTAAACAGATAAACGAAACAAACCATGAATGCTGATATTAGCTCTAAAAAAGTACATCACGGAAGAAATATAAAGAGATTGCGCGAAATGTTAGGCGTTAAACAAGATGCTTTAGCCGTTGAATTACATATAACGCAAGCAGGAGTATCTAAATTGGAAGCCAAAGAAGAAATTGAAAAAGAAACTCTTGAAAAAATCGCTCAAATTCTTAAAATTCCCGTAGAGGCGATTGAAAATTTCAATGATGAAGGCGCTTTGAATTTTATTGCAAATACATTTCACAGTCAAGATTTAAGTGATAATTCTATAGGTCATCAATTCACATTTAACTTTAATCCGATTGATAAAATCGTAGAACTTTATACCGAAAAAGAAGATCTTTTTAGAGAAAAACAAGAGCTCTATGAACGCATGATTCAAGAAAAAAATGAGTTGATTGAGAGATTATTGAATAAATAGTTTGTTTTAGGCAGCTAAAATAATCAAGATATTGGTTTATTATTAATCCAGTCATTAATAAAAAAAACATATAATATATATTGACTGGATAAGCAATATTTGTTTCTTATAATAAGTTAATGAATTATTTTAATTATTAATTTTTACAAAATTTATTCTGAAAGTATATTGTTAAACAGAATATTATATATTTATTAAATTGTTTACTTTTATTTCTAAAATAATTTAAATAATTGAATTTCCATTCTATTTTTTTTCATTTAACATAGTTAAATATTTTGTTTATTCTCTTTATAAAACCTTCTTTACTTTTATCTTTTAAAGTTATACTAACGGATAATTTTCCAAATTTTTGCTCATTGATATAATATTTTAGTTTAAAAATAAGATAAATAACTAACTCTAAACAAAAAATTAGAAATATTTTAAATACAAATATTTGCAGTAATTTAATCCATATACATTAAATAAGAAATAAAAATCGATTAAAAAATAAAAATTAATATAATAAATTTGTTAATTTATATTGTATACAAAAGTCTATATTTTTTATCTTTGCCCTAGATAAAAAATTAGATAAATGCCTACACTTCATTGGATAGGAAAAGAGAAAGTAATTAATCATCATCAGGAAGTACCTTTTAGGATACTGGAAAAGCAATATACCTATACAAACGGTACACAAACAGAAGAGAAAGAGAAAACCAGCGAAAATAAAATTATACACGGCGATAACCTCGAAGCCTTAAAAAGTTTACTTCCTGAGTACGAAGGAAAAATAAAATGTATTTATATAGATCCTCCGTACAATACCGGAAACGAAGGCTGGGTGTATAACGACAACGTAAACGATCCTAAAATAAAAAAATGGTTAGGGCAGGTAGTAGGTAAGGAAAGCGAAGACTTAAGCCGGCACGATAAGTGGCTTTGTATGATGTATCCCCGGTTAAAACTATTACATAAATTATTAGCTGACGATGGGGCTATTTTTATTTCCATTGACGATAACGAACAGTCAAACCTAAAATTAATCTGTGATGAAATTTTTGGAAAGAATAATTATTTAGGATTAATTACACGTAAGCAAAGTAGTGGTTCAAAAAATGATACAGGAAATAATAAAATTATAACAACTACAGATTATATTTTACCGTATAAAAAAAATAATTTTACATTTAGATCTTATCAAATTAAAAATAGTAAAAAATTTAAATTAAAAGATAGTATTGGATTTTACAGTATTCGTGCTCTAGAAATGCAAGGGGGAGATGATACATTAGTAAAAAGAAGTAAGATGGGGTATTCTATTTATTATAATGAAGAATATAATAAAATAGACTTAAAATTTGACTATAATTTGGAAAGAAGTACTGTTTATGAGAATGAAGATTTAGAATTAATAGCAAAAGGATATAAATGTTATAGACCTAGAAAAAGAGGTAATGAATATGGGAGATGGAGATGGGGTTATGATACTTTTATTGAAAGATTTAGGAGTAATTTAGTTCATTTTGAAAAAAAAAGAGTGTATATGAAAGAACGAGAGATAGATTTTGTAAACAAATACCCAGAGGCACTACTCGAAGAATTTTTAAATACTCAAGGTACTAATGAATTAAAAGATATTTTTAAACAGAAATTATTTGATTTTCCTAAACCATCAGAATTAATAAAATTTATACTTACTGTATCAACAGATAAAAACTCCATTATTTTAGACTCCTTTGCAGGTTCAGGAACCACGGCTCATGCCGTTTTAAATCTTAATAAACAAGACGGAGGCAACCGCAAGTTTATTTTGGTAGAAATGGAAGACTATGCAGAAAGTATTACCGCCGAAAGGGTAAAACGGGTAATTTCCGGCTATGGAGAAGGAAATAAAGCGGTGGAGGGCACCGAAGGAGATTTTTCTTATTACGAACTAGGTAAACCGCTCTTTTTAGAAGAAAATATATTAAATGAAGAAGTAGGAGAAGATAAAATCAGGGAATATATTTGGTATTCCGAGGTAAAAACTCCTTACCAAAAACAGGAAGAAAATTATCTGTTAGGAAAACAATACCAAACGGCGTATTATTTTTATTACGATAAAGAAAAGCTTACCACACTTGATGAGAACTTTTTGCGCACCCTGAAAACGAAGGCAGAACAATATATTATTTATGCAGATAACTGCTTACTCGATGCCGATTTTATGAACAAACATTCCCTTATATTTAAAAAAATACCCCGGGATATTACCCGTTTTTAAGGATAACCTTTATGGAATTAAAACCCTACCAACAAAAAGTAATAACCGATTTAGAAAACTATTTGAGTTATCTGGAAGAATGTAGCTCTCCGGCACAGGCATTTAATGAATACTGGAAAGATAAACTGGGAGAATATACCGTAAAATTAGACGGTTCTACCACCGGAAAGCGACCGTATAAAGATAACATTCCCGGAGCGGCTCATATTGCGATAAAAGTACCTACTGCCGGCGGAAAAACCTTTATTGCCTGTAATGCCTTAAAAAGTATTAACACTTATTTTAACAAAGGAAATCCAAAGGCCGTGGTTTGGCTGGTACCCTGGTCTAACCTGTTGCAACAAACGGTGGGTAATTTATCCAACTCTTCTCATCCGTACCGCCAAAAACTCAATACTCTCTTTAACGGAAGAGTAGAGGTATACGGAAAAGAGCAACTATTGCAGGGAGCTAATTTTAATCCTTCCTCAGCACTGGAGCAATTAAATATTTTTATTTTCAATTTTAGCAGTTTACGAATAAATAAAGCCAACAAGGAAGATCGTAAAATATATCAGGAAAACGGTGCCTTAGAATCCTTTGCCGACACTCTTATTGATGAAGAAGTAGTATTGGAAGGAACCGACAGAACGGCTCTGATTAATGTAATAAGAAGCCTTAATCCCGTCGTAATAGTAGATGAAAGTCATAATGCAGAAAGCGATTTAAGCGTGGAAATGCTAAACAATTTAAACCCTTCTCTGGTATTGGATTTAACTGCAACCCCCAAATCGAACAGTAATATTATCAGTTTTGTAAATGCAGTAGAGCTGAAAAAAGAACACATGGTAAAACTTCCGGTGATTGTGTACAATCACAACCGGAAAGAAGAGGTGATTAGCAGTGCCTTACATTTACAACGACAATTAGAATTACTGGCACAAGAAGAAGAAAAACAGAAGGGCAAATACATACGCCCGATTATTTTATTTCAGGCCCAATCCAATATTAAAGGAAAAGATAATACCACTTTTCAGAATATAAAAGAAAAACTAATTCGCTTAGGTATACCAGAAGAACAAATCAAAATAAAAGTCAGCGGAATAGATGAACTAAAAGGAATAGACTTAACTTCCAAAGAATGTCCGGTGCGGTACATTATTACTATTAATGCATTAAAAGAAGGTTGGGATTGTCCCAATGCCTATATTTTAGCCTCATTGGCAGATAAATCTTCCGCAGTAGATGTTGAACAGATTTTAGGGCGTATTTTACGTCAACCCTATGTAACTCAACACTCGGAAAATCTCCTAAACCTTTCCTTTGTTCTTACGGCTTCTGCTAAATTTAAAGAAACACTGGATAAAATTGTGAAAGGATTGCAAGATTCCGGCTTTAGTAAAGATGATTATTATGCAACTGATACCCAACAAGAAGAAGAGCTTACAGACAATGATATTTTAAAGCAGGAATTGCTTTCTGTTGATACACCGGAAACCACCTCTTCAGATGATGATTTTGCAATTGAAAAAATAGAGTATATCCCGTTAAATGATAACGGAATTGTTTCGAAAGTAACAGATAATAGTATTGTTCAGCAAATAACCGAAAAAGCGATAATTGAAGGAAAAGAGTTTGAACAAAAACTTGCAATTACCGATGAAGACGATGACACCTATCTTATACAAGCAATGGGAGGAACAATGAAAACCTATAAAATAAATGAAGAATATACTGACGGTAATATGAAATTACCTCAGTTTTTTAAAAAATCTCCAGTAGAAGATTTGAATGCAATTCTTTTTAAAGAATTGAAAGAAAATGAAATTTTTCTTAGTAAAAACAGTCTTTTAGAAGGATTTGTCTTAGCCACTCAGGATACACAGATTGACTTTAAAATCTCTGCCGATATTTATAAAACAGATATAGATGAACGAACAGGAACCGTTAAAACGGAAAAAATAGTAACCCGGGGAAAAGAATTGTTACTCAACGCCATACTCAACACTCCGAAAGAAGGACAAATAAGACAGATAAGTAGCTTAATAGTTAGAAAACTGGGAGATCAGAGCCCTATCTCTCAGCAGGATTTAACCAAATATGTAAACAAAATTTTTGAAAATCTTACCAATACGGAACAAATTAGAGATATAGTTACTAACGTATATATATACATAGCAAAAATAAAAGAAAAAATAAATAAATTAACCGATGTCTATTCCCGGGAAAGTTTTAACCGATTACTAGATACCAACCATATTATCACTAAAGAAAGTTGGAGTTTTCCTAAGCAGGTAAACCTGGTAGAACCTAGCAGTCCAATCATTAAATCCTTATATGAACAGGAAGAGAAAATGAATCAGTCAGAACATAAACTCATTATGGAAGTAGCCGCTTTAGAAAATGTAAAGTTCTGGCATCGGAATTTAGAGCGAAAGAAAGGTTTTTTTCTGAACGGATATAACAAAAACCATTACCCGGATTTTATCATTTGTACCGAAAAGAATAATCTGATTTTATTAGAAGTAAAAGGAGATCATTTAAATAATGAAGATAGTAAAAATAAAAATTTATTAGGTAAAAAATGGGCTGAAAAAGCAGGTGAAAAATATAAGTATTTTATGGCTTTCGAATCAGTTCAAGTACCAGATACTTATACTTTCAGAACAATTACTGAAGTAATAAAAAGTTTATAATAAAAAGTAAACGTAAAACCTGAAAACTAAAATCTATGAAAGAATCAGCATCTATACTCAAATCACGTAATCAATTTGTTATTCCAATATACCAACGTATTTATAACTAAATATTGGAACATTGTCAAGATTTATTTAAAAATATTTTAAGTATTGGATGATAATATACCAGTTGACACTTTATGGAGTTTGTGATCTATTTTCAGGAAAGCATTCTTGCCATTTCGAATATATCCCAATTGCAAATAATAGATGGTCAACAGCGATTTACTAATGTTTCAATACTTTTTGCAGCTCTGCCAATTTATCAAAGAGAATAAGACTTATATAGAAAATACTTCTTATAAAATACCTACAAAACTATTATGTGTTTTATAATGATGAAGAAAATGAATAACGATTTAAATTATTACTTATAAAAAAGGATAAGTAAACTTATTTAAACAATATAAAAGGAATAGATCTTTTCGAAAATTATTCACTTTGTTTACTGGAAAATTTATAAGTTTTAAAAAAGAGATTAATTTTATAAATATAGTACAAAATTATAATGGCTTTTTATTCTTACTTATCGTGAATATAGCCTTAGAATAAAACTAAGACAATCGCCAGCTTATTTTTGAAAGCCTGATTTTATAAGAAATTATATATTTATTGAGCGTGAAATAGTTAAACAAAACCATTTATGCAATAAATATTGGTTTCCCATAGAGCAAAGTTACGGGATTAAGTAAATATTATTAACCTTTATACCGAAAAAGAAGATCTTTACAAAGAAAATATTTACAAGAAAAAGAGATTATTTATAATATTCCAACTTCTTAACATAGATAAAAAAATATTTGTTCATAAAATATAACATTTTTTTTATACTATTATAAATATGTTTTGTAGTAGTTCGAAAATAAAATTAGAAAATTCATAAACAAAAAAAGAGAATCAATATGCTTGATTCTCTTTTAAACTTGGTAGCGGGAACAGGACTCGAACCTGTGGCCTTCGGGTTATGAGCCCGACGAGCTACCTACTGCTCCATCCCGCGGTGTTTGTGAGTGCAAATATACAACAAATTTGTTACAATGCAAGTTTTATTTAAAAATTTTCAGGTAAAAAGTGAATTTTTTACAATTAAAATAGAATTTATCTTAATAAAATAGATAGTCTGCATCAAAAATAGCTGAGTTAAAAGTAACTCTATCAACCCTTTATACATATAAGAATTGAAAACGTCAGATAACTTATTTAAAAAAAGATTTAGTAGAAAAGATTGATAAATTTATAATTACGTTTAGGTATTAATCAATAATGAACGATGGAGGCATTTAATTTTTAAGACTTTGCAATTAAAATCAAAATGTCAATAAATCAAATAAGAATATAATTTTAAAATATCTCGATTTTATATTTTATACATTAATAAAAGAAACAGAATTTGTTCTACAAAGACTTTTGCAAAGCCTCAAACTCATCCCATCGATCTGTTGCAGCCAGTTCAGCCAGTTGCGGCCAATGGTTTGGATTGTGTATACGATAAGAAGCTCCTTCATAAAGCTCAAGAATATTTTTCAATGAATCTACAGATTGTTGAGAAAGTTGTTCCCAAGTATAAATGCCGCTTTCATTTAAAAAGAATTCAATACGTTCACCAATACCTTCAATAATTTTTAAATCATCTTTTTTAATGGGCGTATTTTCTTTATTTTCTTCATCAACAATACCGTTTTCAGAAGCAGAGAGGGTAGAGGTGTTTTCAAGCGTCTCTATGGGTCTTCTTCTGATTTTTCCACCGGTATATAAAACCTTCATGGTTTCAATTTTATCAATATGCGTGGCAATTTCATTTTTTAATTGCTCATTCTCTTTTTCAATATCCGTAAAATATTTTTCCTCTTTTTTACCAAACAATAAACCTATAAAATAAAAAAGAAAAGCTGTGATCAATAAAGGTACGAATACCACAGAAACAGCTTTAAAAAAAGCCTTAGTATTCGGGTCATTATTGCTTAAATTTAATTTGCTTAAATCCAGATTTTCAATCCATATATACCAATAACTTGCCCCTAAAATCCATATTATTCCTGTAATAAGAAAAACCCAAAATAATATCTTTTTATTCATGTAAAGGTAATTTAATGTTAAAATTTTGTGATAAAGATAAGGAAATCCATTCAAATATAGATAAATATCTATTTCAAAGATGAGTACCTCTCATTATCCAGCGAATTTCGTTAGTAATTTTTTAAACTCTTCCGGTCTGTCTAATTTAATATTAATAGGAAGATAAAAAAGAATATCTTGCAGTTGTTGAAAATGTTTTAACCGCATAAAGTCTTTTTCAGTAGTTAAAATGACTGCTTTACCATCTAATTTTTGATAAGCTTTTTCAATTTCAACGATATCCGCTTCCGAAAAATTATGATGATCTTTAAATTGTAAATGAGTAACCGATGAAAATTTACTTTCCGCAAATTCCAATATATCCTGATATTTAGCTATTCCTGTTACTAATAAGATCTGATAAGAAAGCAGATCATCAATAGGTAAAGTTAAAGTAGAAGAGATCACCTGTTTTTTATATATGATCGTTGAAAAAAACAAAGATTGATAGGGTTGTAATTTTAATTTTCTTTCAATGGTCTTTTTATTTTCTTCATCTAAATTTTCGGGACATTTGGTAACAACAACTATTTGTGCCCTTCTAGCACCGTATCTGCCTTCACGTAAATGTCCAACAGGTAAAATATGATCGTCATAATAGGGATGACTGTAATCTGTTAAAAGAATATTCAATCCCGCCTTTACATACCGATGTTGAAAAGCATCATCCAAAATAAAAAGATCAGGATTAAAATCTTTGATAAGATTGTCGATTCCATGGGCTCTTTTTTCGTCTACTCCTACAATTATTTTGTTTTTAAAACGTAAAAAAAATTGCATGGGTTCATCACCAATATCTTCATAACTGGTAGTATAATTTGCAAAATGGAAACCTTTGGATTTCCTTCCATAGCCTCGGCTCAAAACACCGATAAGATGAGTATCTTTCAACAATCCGATTAAATATATAACGAAAGGTGATTTACCCGTTCCTCCAACGCTTAAATTTCCTACCGTGATAATCGGTTTTTTATAACTTTTTGAATGTAAAAGTCCCCAATCAAAAAATTTATTTCTAATATAAGTAACCAGCCAATACAGACCGGCAAAGGGATAAAGGAATATCTTCATATTTTAATAAGGAGGCAAAAATATAAATTTATAAGATGATATTTACTTCTCGTTCTAATTGAATATTAAAAATTTTATTAACATCTTCAATTATAGAGTTTGATAGTGATAAAATTTCTTCTCCGTCAGCATTATGCAGATTAACTAACACCAACGGTTGTTTTTCGTGCACACCCACGTTTCCGATTTTTTGGCCTTTCCAACCGGCTTTTTCAATTAACCAAGCAGCAGGAATCTTAACCCAAGTATCGGAAATGGTATAAAAAGGTATATTTGGGTAATTTTCTTGAATTTTAGTTAATTGATCGATCGTTATAATCGGATTTTTAAAAAAGCTTCCTGCATTTCCCAAAAGTGCGGGATCAGGAAGTTTACGTTTACGGGTAGCTATAATTTGATTTCTTACGTCTAGCAAAGAGGGTTCAGAAATATTTTTTTTAATAAGTTCTTCTTTTATATCTCCATATGAGAGTTTAAGTTTATGTTTTTTAGTGGTTAATCGAAAAGTAACTTCAATAATGGCATATTTATTTTTTCCTTCATTCTTAAAAAAAGATTCTCTATATCCGAATTTACAATCTTCAGAAGAAAAAATCTCTATTTCACGGGATTTTAGATTAAGAGCTTTCAGTTGATAAAAACAATCTTTCATTTCAACTCCATAAGCACCGATATTCTGGATAGGAGAGGTTCCAACATTTCCCGGAATAAAAGATAAATTTTCCAATCCTCCGTAATTTTTATCTACACAATAGCTCACAAAAGAATCCCAATTTTCTCCGGCCATAGCAGATACGAATACATGATTCTCATCGTTACCCGGCCTTTCTTGAATTCCCTTTAATTTAATTTGTATAACTAATCCGTGAAAAGCTTTTGTAAATAAAATATTGCTTCCTCCCCCTATAAATAATACAGGTAAATTTTGATTCTCAGAAAAATTTAAAGACTCGTTGAGCTCTTCGAGTGTAGATATTTCCGTAAAAAAATTACAAAGCGCAGGTACTTGAAAAGTCGTAAATTTTTTTATATCCTTATTCTCCTGAACTATCATTGAAGTGAATTATATTTTTCTAAACCTTTTTTTATAATTTTTATGGATTGGGCAATGTCATCTTTATTGATTACATAAGCAAGTCTAACCTGTTTTTTGCCATGTTCATGGTTGGAGTAAAAACCTTGTGCAGGGGTAAGCATAACCGTACCGTTTTCATATTCAAAGTCTTTTAACATCCATAAACAAAAATCCTCAGCATTATCAACCGGCAATTCTACAGTGCAATAAAAAGATCCTTTGGGATTGGGACAAATTACCCCCGGGATTTCATTAAGTAATTTTACCAATAAGTCCCGTCTTTCCGAATATTCTTTTCTTACGTTTTCAATGTACGACAGAGGTTGTTTATGTGCGGCATTGGCAATAATCTGTCCAATTAAAGATGGACTCAAACGAGCTTGGGCGAATTTTAAGGCTATTTCCAAAAATTTTGTATTTCTGGTAACTAAAAAACCGCAACGGATTCCACAAAGGCTGTAACGTTTGGATTCGGAATCTACAACTATCACATTGTCTTTAAGTTCAGGAAAATCTAATACGGAATGAAATGGTAAACCATCGTATACATATTCTCTGTATACCTCATCGGATATAAGAAATATATCGTGTTTAATTGCAATATCTGCCAATTTTTGCAATTCCTCTCTTGAATAAAGGTAACCGGTGGGATTACTTGGATTGGTAATGAGAATTGCACGGGTTTTGGGTGTAATTAGTTCTTCGAATTTTTCAATATCGGGTAATGAAAATCCGTTGTCAATAGTTGAAACAATGGGAACTATAGTAACACCAATAGATTCTGCAAAACTATAATAATTTGCATAAAACGGCTCAGGAACGATAATTTCATCTCCATGATCGCATAAGCAACTTAAAGAAAATGAAAGGGCTTCAGACCCCCCGTTGGTAATAATAAAATTGTCTCTGGTTAAGTCATTGAATCCTAACGAGTGATAATAATCTTTTAGTGTTTCTCTATAATCAAATTTTCCTTCAGAAGGAGTATACGCATAAATATCAATATCAATATTTTTTAAAACATCGATGGAAGTTTGCGGGGATTTGATATCCGGCTGCCCGATATTCAAATGGTATACTTGTAACCCTTTTTCCTTTGCTTTAACTGCATAAGGAGCTAGTTTCCTAATAGGAGACTCAGGCATATTTAAACCTCGTGAAGAGAACTTTGGCATAATTTTTTATGTTGTTTTGGAAATTACAAATTTATTGAGTAAATTTGTTTAAGGCAACAAAATTAAAAATAAGTTTTAAATTTTTAATTATTATAGTTTAAGCATATTGTATAAATAGTAAATTTATTTAAATGTTTAGCTAAATAATTGATAATCTTAGTTGTTTTTTCTTGTCTTAAGTAAAGTGCGAAAATTCTAAAAATAACATTATAATAATATTTAATAGTAATTAGTATGGGAAATAAAAATGCTCAAAATGTTTTAACCGGTATGGTATTAGGAGCTGTTGCCGGATTTCTTGCCGGTGTGTTAATTGCTCCTGATAAAGGTAAAAACACCCGTAAAAAAATAAAAAGAAAAGCAGAAGATTTAGGGGAAAGTCTTAAGGATTCTTATCATAAATATAAAGATGAATTGAAGGAGGGATATGATAAGTACAAAAAAGAGTTTAACAGAAAAAAAGATGAGACAATTGATCATCTCGCGGAGGAATACGATGAGTTGACCAAAAAATAATTACTGAAAATTTAAAAGAGTCTGTTTTAATGACTCTTTTTTAATTTTATCACTATATTTTAATAACTTATGTTAGGTTTTGTAAAAAAATATATCAATAATAGAATCGAACTTCTTAAATTGGAATTGACTGAGACTATTTCCGGTTTGTTGAGCATAGTAATTTTCATCATTATTGTTTTCAGCTTAGGAATGATGTTCTTATTTTTAGCCAGTATTGCTCTGGGAGTAATGCTTGGAACTCATTTTAATAATATGGGATTAGGCATTTTAATTATTTCTTGTATCTATCTCATCATTTTTATGATTCTTCTTTCCAATTATTCGAAAATCAAAAAATTTATTGAGAGGAAAATTATTGAATTACATTTAAATGTAAAAGAAAATGAACTTAATGACAAAAACTAACGGAAGATATACGTACGAAGATTTTTTATTACGTAAACGTGTATTAAAAGATGAGATTTCTGATATGGAGAATAAACTCTCTTTTAGTCATTTACCTGAAACCTTAGGTTTAGTTAATGATAATGTAAGAGACAAAGCATTTTCCTTTGTTTCTAATTCAAATCTCTTAAAGATGCTAATTAATTTTGGAATAGGTTTCGGAACTGAAAAAGTAATTTCAAGGTTTGTAAATAAGAAATCTTTATCAGGGAAATTGATCATGTTAGCTTCTTCTTATGTTGTTCCTATGGTCATTTCTAAAGGTAAGAATATTTTATCAACTATACGTAATAGAAATGAAGTTAAAGCTCTGAGGAATTTTAATGAAGATGACGAAATTTAGAAATTAGTATTTTTTTAAATACGTGTCAAATTCATTACAAAATAAATAAAAAGGCTGTTATCATAACAGCCTTTAATTTTTTTAAACTTAATTAATTTAGTCTATCTAGTTAACTGCAGTGGATAATTCTGCACCTGCTTTAAATTTAGCAACTTTCTTAGCAGGAATTTTAATCTTAGCTTTTGTCTGAGGATTAATTCCTTCTCTTGCACTTCTTTTAGAAACAGAAAAAGTTCCAAAACCTACAAGAGTAACTTTGTCTCCTTTTTTTAATGCTTTGGTTACATTATTCAAAAATGAATCTAAAGCTTTTTTTGCTGCTGCTTTAGTAATATCAGCATCAGCTGCAATTGCATCAATTAATTCTGATTTGTTCATGATGATTTAATTTTAATAAGGTTATTTATCTTAATTTAACAAAGGTAATATTTTGTTTGATATATACAAGCAAATTCCCTCTTTTTTTCGTTCTTATAAAGAAGACTTTACATTTTTTTGTAAAGATTTAAACTGTTTTTTTATACCTTATGTTTAAAATAAAACCCGATCTAATATTATATTTCCATTTTCAGTATATTTAATAAGATCATTTTTTATAAAACTGGTAATCAGACCTTTTTCTCTTTCAGGATAAAGTAGATGTATATTAGCTCCGGCATCCAAAGTAAAATATAATTGAGCGTTAGAATCATGTCTGAATTTCCAAATTTTATCAATGATCGCCAATGTGTTTGGCTTAATTAAAATATAGGGTGGGGTAGAAGTCATCATCATGGCATGAAGTGTCAATGCTTCATGTTCAACTATTTTACCAAATTGTTCCCAATCTCCGGATTGAATCAAATCGCAAACTTCAGATAAATTTTTATTTGCTTCTTGGAAGCGTGTGGATGCATAGGGATGTCCTTTCATTAAACTATGGCCAACGGAGCTGCTTACTTGTTTAGATCCTTCATGGACCAATAAAATGGTATCTTGAATTTCTTTAAATATAGGAGCTATTTCATAGGGAAAAGGAATAGCATATAAATCGGAACTGAAAGGTATATTTGGACTCTTTCCCCATATAGCCAATCCCTTGTAAATTGATCTGCATGCACTTCCGGAACCTAATCTAGCCAAAAAAGAAGCTTTTCTTAACGTAAACTCTTCAGAATTTTTCTCTCCCAATAATTCGCTCATATTCATAAGACATAAGGCCAAAGCACCAAATCCGGATGCAGATGAAGCAATTCCACTACTGTGAGGAAAAGAATTTTTTGTATGTATGGTGTATGAATATTGGTCAATGAATGGTAAATATTTTTTTATAGATAGAAAATAGGTATGAATTTTTGCTGCGAAATTTTCTTGAATTTGGTCTTCCAGATATACTTTTATTGAAAAGTTGTCAGTTTTTTGAAATTGGATTGAAGTTTCCGTAAAACTTTCGGTAAGTGTGTAACTTATGGATGGATTAGCAGGTAATTGTAAATCATATTTACCCCAATATTTAACTAATGCTATATTCGAACTGCATTTAGCGTTCACTTCTCCATTTTCTATATTTTTATACGTTTCAGATGGAATAAAATTTTCCTCAGTCATTACTTAATTTTTTATATTGTAGATAATTTTTAGCGTGAAATTTTAACGAATCTTGAATAGGTATGAAGGCATACGATAATAATTTTTTTATCTTGTCGTTGGAATAGGTGTTTTGAGAAGTCAATGCTAAATAAACAGGCTTACTTAACGTTTTTTTACCGGGTAAAAACCGAGACAATACGGATATCCTTTTTAACAATGAATTAGATATTTTAACAGGAGGTTTCCTATTCAATTCTTTTCTTAACAGGCACATGAGGTTTTTATACGATATGTTGTCTGCTGTTAATATAAATTTTTCATTACTTATTGAAGGATCATCCATAAGTCGTATACAAATATCAGCGACATCCGAAGCATCAATACATCCGGTGATCCCCGAAGTATAATAGGCTCGATCTGCATATGCCTGATCGTAGAGTAATCCATTGCCTCGTTTCCAATTTCCGGAACCTAAAACGATACCCGGATATACAACTAACACATGTAATCCTTCTTGAGAACCTCTCCACACTTCCATTTCAGCTCCGTATTTCGAGCACGCATAGGAAGAATGATTGAATTTAAAATTCCACTCAGCATTTTCATTAATTGAGGAATCTTCTAAATTGGGGTCTAAGGTAGCAATTGAACTTATATAACAAAATTTATCTATTTTATGATTAATAGATAAATTAACCATATTTTGAGTTCCTTCAATATTTATCTTGCGTAATTCTTTTTTATCTTTTTCATCAAAACTAACCTTTCCGGCAACATGATATACTTTTGTTACACCTATAAAAGCTTCTTCCAGGGAAATAATATCAAGAATATCCCCTTTAATCCATTGTAAAGAATCATATAATTTGTTAAATCTTTCCGGTTCGTATAATTTAAACAAGTTGAAAACTTCTTGTTTAGAATCTTCCGATCTATATAAAGCTTTAACTTGCTCACCTTTTTCGGCTAACTTTAATAAAAGATAGCTTCCTACTAAGCCCGTACCTCCTGTAACTAATATCATAATGGATTGCTAAATTACAGCTTTTTAATTTTATTTATTAGTGAAATTAGCTTAAGTTTTGAAAATATAAAGTAGTTAGTTTGAATAAAAAAAATAAGCTTATTATTTATCAAATACACAATTTAACAAATTAAATAATATACAAATGAATTGCTTATTAATAAATTATCTCTAAAAGTATGAGTATTTTAAAAAAAGGGTGAATAACAAAAAAAATGCCTGTATTAAACAGGCATTTTTTTATTTTTTTTGAAAAAACATTATTGGACTCATCCAATATTGGATCGGTTTTGTTTCCGATAAGTATAAACTTATAAAGGTTATAACCATTGATAGTGGAAAATCAAAAAGAATCGGGTAGGTAATATCTAAAGGAGGAAGTAAATACATTCGGATACCTGCTATTGTAAAAATAACACAAGGATGCACCAAAAATATTCCCAACGAATATTTACCTAATTTATAAAATCGATCAGTTGCTAAATTTATTACGCAAGTAATACTTATCATACTAATTAAATAGAAAGATGCTCTATATAAAAATCCCTGTAAAAGAGTCGGATAAGTACTTTTATAAGATCCTTCCCCAAAAGTAGCCATCACAAAATAAAAAAGGTTTTTATAAAAGAATAAACCGGTGAATATGGCTAATAAAATAACAACGGGTATAATAGGATTAACTTTTCTGATTTTATTGAACATTTGTTCATTGCAATAATAACCTAAAACAAAGTACGGAAAGAAGGTTATTACTCTGAAGGCATTTAACTGGATATCTATAAAGCCAAACAGTAAAGGTATAATTAGTGAAAGACTAAACACTAATGGGAATTTTAAGTTAAACTTAGCAATATAGTAAACAAGTAGTCTCCAAACTAATAGACCAACCACATACCAAAGCCCTCCATAAGGAAGAATGAAAATCGAAATAATTTTTTGAATAATATTAAATTGATCTGCAGGAAGGGTTACTGCTTGTACGGTTATGAAAGGGATGGAATAAGTTAGCTGTGCGGCTAAGTAGGTGAGTCCTAAAGATTTAAATGACTTGGTGTATTTGTCCCACGTAATGTTTTTTGAAAAATAGCCGGATATAAATATAAAAAGAGGCATGGTAAAAGTAGAGAGAAAGCTAACTAAAACAGCTGTTCCTCTATCTTTGTAAAGGTTTTCGGTAGTATGAGCATATACTACAAAACAAACTAATATAAATTTCAAAGAGTCAAAGGTCTTATTCCTGTTCATTGTTAAAAAGCAATTAAATTAACGATGACAAAACTATAAATATAATAGTAAAAGTCCAAATTAATAAGTATATTATAAAAAATTTTATTTCATGTCTAAAATTTTATATGAAATTGAATAAAAATAGATAAATATCATAAATTTAATATCTTATAACCATAAACTTTAATAAATCATTTTATATTTATATACTAAAATAATATAATATTTAAATAAATAAATTAATATATAATAAGAAATGGAAAATATTATATTATTTTATCTATACTTTTTCTTGTTTTTATTTTTTGAGCTTTAAATTGAGAGGGTGTTAGTCCGGTTACTTTTTTAAATTGCGCAGAAAGGTGAGCTACACTGCTGTATCCCAGTTTATAAGAGATTTCTGATAAATTCAATTCCTCATAAGACAATAATTCTTTTACGGTTTCAATTTTTTGAAGAATGATATAATGTTCAATGGTAATGCCTTCAGAAGAAGAAAAAAGTTTGCTTAAATAGGAATAGTCTTTGTTTATTTTTTGGGATAAAAATTCAGAATAAGTTATCGATGGTGCTGTATGTTCTCGAATCTGTGAAATTAACAGAGATTTAATCTTTTCAATTATTTTTTGATTTGAATCACTAATAAGCTCGAAGCCCAGTTTTTCTAATTTATCACTAAAAATATGCTCCTTTTCTTTGCTCAATTCCTCATTTAAAATAACCATTCCAAGCCTAACAGTAACCGGCTTAATATGAATTTCTTTTAAAATTTCCTCGACCGCAAAAATACAGCGATCACAAACCATATTTTTAATATATAAATTCATAAATGAAATTTTATACAAATGTAATGCCTAAATTCTTCGTGTAAAGTGATGGATAGTAAGTCGCACTCATTTTTTCGGCTAAATTTCAATATCGATTAGTAAATAGTTTTTTATAAATTTGTATAAAAAAAATGGCACTACTAGCACCTTCCATCCTTTCGGCAAACTTTGGGAATTTAGATAAAGATATAGAAATGATCAATTCGAGCGAAGCCGATTGGTTTCATATAGATATCATGGATGGAGTATTTGTCCCTAATATTTCTTTCGGATTTCCGGTTTTAGAAGCTGTTAATAAAAAAGCTAAAAAAATCAAAGATGCTCATTTAATGATTGTAAATCCGAGTCAATATTTTCAAACTTTTAAAAATTTAGGTATAGATTATATTACGGTTCATTATGAAGCCTGTATCCATTTACACCGGACTATTCAGGAAATTAAAAATTTAGGTATGAAAGCCGGAGTGGCCTTAAATCCGCATACCAATATAAATTTATTGGATGATACTATCCAAGATTTGGATTTAGTGTTAGTAATGACTGTAAATCCCGGGTTTGGAGGACAAAAATTTATTGAAAACTCATATAAAAAAATAGCCTCTTGTAAGGATTTAATTATCCAAAAAAATTCACAAGCATTAATACAAGTTGACGGAGGAGTAAGTCTCGAAAATGCTAAAAAGCTAACTGATGTCGGAGCCGATGTATTGGTTGCCGGAAGTAGCATTTTCAATGCGAAAGATCCCATACAAATGATCAAAGATTTAAAAAATAGTACCAACTAAGTTCATAACCCATTAAAATGAAAGACAAAAAAATTCATTTTATAGTTAATCCTATTTCAGGTAAAGGATTAGGTAAGAAAGTAAAAAATAGGATTGAAGAACTTTTTGCAGACTATGATAAAGAAATCAAAGTAACAAGAAAAAAAGATGATGGATATAAATTTGCATTGCAATCCATTAAAGAAGGAGCCGACATTATTGTAAGTTGTGGAGGTGACGGAACACTTAATGAAGTAGCTACTGCCTTACTTAATAAAGAAATCCCCTTAGCAATCGTTCCTATAGGTTCCGGAAATGGATTGGCCAGACATTTACATATTCCTCTTACTTATGAAAAAGCTCTACAATCGTTGAAAACTTCCCAACATACTAGTAAAAAAATTGATTGTGGAAAGATTAATAATATATATTTCTTCAGTAATGCAGGTATAGGATTTGATGCACATACTGTGAAAGAATATGCTCATCAAAAGAAAAGACAGTTAGCAGGATATGTTAAAAGTGCTATCGTAAGTGTTTTTAAATATAAGCCCATTCAGATTGATATGCATTCAGAAACGAAAAACTTCAAGGGAAAAGCCATGATGCTGAATATTTCTAACAGTAATTGCTTAGGATACGGGTTTTCCATTTCGCCAAAAGCTTCTTTGCAGGACGGTAAATTTGATGTTAATTTGATAACTGAATGTTCCTGGGGAGCATTTGGTTTAATCGGTATGGGATATTTATTAAATACTAATTTCGGAAGTAAGAAGAAAATATTTTTTAAATCCAATCAATTAGAAATTGAATTTGATGGAAAATATTTGCAAATTGATGGAGAATATATACCCACCAATGCTAAAAAACTAACAGTTTCCTTATTACCTCAATCACTTAAAGTTTTAGTAGCTTAAATATATAACCTATAAATTAATATTCTTTAAGTTGCTTAATGTCATTTTTAAAATATAGATAAAATCTGGAAATGTTAAAATTATAGCATAACTAAAATTAGGATGAATAGGGTAGTTAATGAGGAATTTATATAGAATGTTAATGTATCAAAGCACATACAAGCTAAAAATAAGAATCTTATTTTAAAAAAATAATTGATCACTTGCTACCAATAAATTTATAATATAAAAAATATTTACTTTGAAGATATTATCAAAATCAGTAGATTTGAACCTATACAGTAAATAAAATATACCCGTTAAAGCAAAAAATAAAATGGACCAATTTTCATTTTTAAATGCAATCAATTCAGAATACATAGATGAGTTGTATCAAAAATATTTGAAATTTCCCGATAGCATAGAACCCAGCTGGAGAAGTTTTTTTCAAGGATTTGATTTTGCCCGAAAATCCTACAATGAAACATCAGAATATAATCAATATAGTGAAAAGGACTTTTCAAATGCAAAAGGAATTTCTGAAGATATTATAAGAGAATTTAAGATAATAAATTTAATAAACGGGTATCGAACAAGAGGGCATTTATTTACTAAAACCAATCCGGTCAGGCAAAGAAGAACCTATACTCCCGATTTAAGCATAGAAAATTTCGGACTTAGTGAGTCAGATTTATCCGTACCTGTCAACGGTAAAATTATAGGAATAGAAGGAGAATATACTTTAAAAGAAATAATAGATATCCTTAATAAAGAATATTGCAGTTCTATTGGAATTGAATACATATATATTAGAAAACCCGAAGAAATCCGTTGGATTCAAAATTGGATAAAGCAAAATTTTAATCAGCCCGTATTAGATGTAGAAGAGAAGAAAAGAATATTAAAAAAGCTTTCACATGCCGTTGCCTTTGAAAATTTCTTACATACGAAATTTGTCGGGCAAAAAAGATTTTCATTAGAAGGTGGAGAAACTTTAATTCCTGCTTTAGATGAAATAATTAACCATTCCTCAGAATTAGGAGTAGAAGAAATCGTTATCGGGATGGCCCATAGAGGAAGATTGAATGTTTTAGCCAATATATTTAATAAATCGTATTCGCAAATATTTAATGAGTTTGAGGGTAAAGATTATTCAGAAACGATTTTTTCAGGAGATGTAAAATATCATTTAGGATCTTGTAATAATTATAAAACTAAAAAAGGTAAAACCGTTAAAATAAGTTTAGCTCCCAATCCGTCGCATTTGGAAACCGTTGATGCCATAGTGGAAGGAATTGCGAGAGCAAAAACAGATCACGAATATCAAGAAGATTACGGTAAAGTCATGCCTATACTAATCCATGGAGATGCAGCCATTGCCGCTCAAGGAATCGTATATGAAGTAATTCAAATGATGAATTTGGACGGCTATAAAACCGGTGGAACCATTCATATTGTAATCAATAATCAGGTAGGATTTACTACCAACTATTTAGACGCACGTTCCAGCACCTACTGTACAGACATAGCTAAAACGGTTTTATGTCCGGTATTGCATGTAAATGCAGATGATGCGGAAGCAGTTATCCATGCAGTACGATTTGCTTCGGATTACAGGAATACCTTTAATAAAGATGTTTTTATTGACCTTTTAGGTTATAGAAAATATGGACATAATGAGGGCGATGAACCTCGTTTTACACAGCCTCAATTATATAAAATAATTGAAAATCATCCGAATCCCAGAGAAATATATCGAGCAAAACTTGAAAAAGATGATATCATTACGCAAAAAATGGTGGCTGACGATGACGAAGAATACAGAAAGTTACTGGATAAAAATTTGGAAGATTCCAAAGAAATGGAACAAGCGACCGTTGAATTATTCATGCAGCAAGAATGGAAAGATTTTGAAAGAGTAGGAGCTGCCGAACTTTTAACACCCATAGATACAACCTTTCCATTGGAAAACTTGCGTACCATAGCGCATCAAATTACGGAAATACCGGAAGGAAAAAACCTCTTTAATAAAACCAAACGTTTATTGAAACAAAGGCGGGATATGATTGATGTTACCCAAACCATAGATTGGGGGATGGCAGAATTATTGGCTTACGGTTCGCTGTTAACGGAAGGACATCATGTCCGATTATCCGGAGAGGATGTTGAACGAGGAACTTTTTCACACCGCCATGCAGTTATTAAAACGGAAGACACAGAAGAAGAAATCATCTTATTAAACAGCTTGAATACCAAAGCTAAATTCTATGTTTATAATTCCCTGCTGTCAGAATATGGAGTTTTAGGATTTGAATATGGATATGCCATGACTTCTCCTTTCTCGCTTACAATTTGGGAAGCCCAATTTGGAGATTTTGCCAACGGAGCACAAATTGTAATTGATCAATATATTTCTGCTGCTGAAGATAAATGGAAAATGCAAAACGGATTGGTTATGTTACTTCCGCATGGTTTTGAAGGACAAGGAGCAGAACATTCTTCGGCAAGGATCGAACGATTCTTATCTCTTTGTGCCAATGGAAATATGTATGTAGTAAATGCAACTACTCCGTCGAATTTATTTCATTCTTTAAGGCGACAATTGAAAACTGATTATAGGAAACCATTGATTGTTTTTTCTCCTAAAAGTTTACTAAGACACCCTCAAGTAGTGTCTACCCTGGAAGAACTAGCAGAAGGTGCCTTTGAAGAGGTAATCGATGATTCAAAAGCAACTAATATTGAAAAAATAACTCGTGTCGTTTTATGTTCAGGTAAATTATTCTATGAATTAGATAAGAAAAGAGAAGAACTAAAAGAGGAACGAGTGGCGTTGGTACGTATAGAACAGCTATATCCTTTACATTGGGATAAAATCCGACAAATATTACAAAAGTATTCTTTTCAAAAAGAGTTAATTTGGGCACAAGAAGAACCCGAAAATATGGGAGCTTGGTGGTACATACTCAAAGAATTTAGAAAATTCAATATTGAAGGTATTTATACATCCGAAAGCGGTTCTCCTTCACCGGGCTCACACAAACGATACGATAAAATACAAAAAAAATTAATCAATTCTGTGTTTGAAAATATAAAATAAACCATTAAAAAATAAAATATTTGAACTTATGATACTTGAAATGAAAGTTCCCTCTCCCGGGGAATCAATAACAGAAGTAGAAATTTCAACCTGGTTGGTTAAAGAGGGAGATTATGTTGTAAAAGATCAGGCTATAGCGGAAATAGACAGCGATAAAGCCACTTTAGACCTTCCGGCAGAAGCTTCCGGCAAAATATCTTTGAAGGCTCAAGAGGGAGATACAGTTCAGGTAGGACATATTATATGTTTAATTGACACGGATGCTGTAAATCCAATTCATGATAAAAAAGAAATAGTAACCAACGAAGCAGAAACAACTGTTTCTACTCATACATCGGAAAATTCTCAAGAAAGACCCGCCGATTCATATGTAAAAGGAACTTGTTCACCCGCAGCCAGAAAAATAATTAAAGAAAAAAATATTTCTCCCGAAGATATTCAAGGAACCGGTAAAAATGGAAGAATAACAAAAAATGATGCCTTACAAGCAGTTCCATCTCTTGGTAATTCTACAGGAAATGGAGTCAGAACGTACCAATCAGTTAAATTATCGGCGCTTAGAAGAAAAGTAGCCGAAAGATTGGTAACCGTAAAAAATCAAACCGCCATGTTAACTACTTTTAATGAAGTGGACATGAGTGAAATTTATCGTATAAGGAATGAATATAAAGAGGCATTTAAAAATAAACACAATGTGAATTTAGGATTTATGTCTTTTTTTACCCTTGCTGTTGTAAGAGCATTGCAACTGTTTCCTGATGTTAACTCTATGATTGACGGTGAGAATAAAATAACCTATGATTTTCAAGACATAAGCATAGCTGTGTCCGGACCTAAAGGATTAATGGTTCCTGTGCTTAGAAATGCGGAAACCATGACATTTAGAGGAGTAGAGCACAATATAAAGATCCTTGCGGAAAAAGTGAGAGACGGAAGAATTACCGTGGATGAAATGACCGGAGGAACATTTACCATTACCAACGGTGGGGTTTTTGGTTCTATGTTATCTACCCCGATCATCAATCCACCACAAAGTGCAATTCTTGGAATGCACAACATAATTGAGCGGCCTATCGCAAAAAATAAACAAATTGTTATTGCTCCCATGATGTATGTTGCCCTTTCTTATGATCATAGAATTATCGATGGTAAAGAATCGGTTAGCTTTTTAGTGGCTGTGAAAGAAGCACTTGAAAATCCATTGGAACTATTGATGAATAATAACATAAATAAAGCATTAGAATTATAAAAATCTATACAACCGCTTATAGCGGTTTTTTTTATGAACCAAAAACGTTTTTATACTAAGATTAAATCTTTAAAATAAAGCATATATAATATTTTAATATGAAAAGAATACTCTTTGTCTTTACTCTATTATTTTCATTTCTTATTTTATCAGCTCAAGAGTCAGACAGAAAAAAACTGGAAGAATTTCTTTCGAAACAACAAGATATAACTTATGAAAGGATTGAAACTTATAAAGGAGGACCTTTACAATATAAGTTACAAATTAAACAACCTTTAGATTGGTCGGATACCTATGCCGGTTATTTTAATCAACAAGTCATTTTGACTCATACAGGCTTTGATCGGCCTATGCTCATGGAAACGCAAGGGTATGGGATGTATGATGTTAAAAATGAATTGCAGCAAATCTTAAATTCTAACGATTTAAATATTGAACATCGATATTTTGGAACTTCAATACCCGACTCTTCAATATTTAACTGGAAGTATTTGACTCTTTATAATGCAGCTCATGATTTACACCATATAAATACTATTTTTAAAAAAATATACGGTAAAAAATGGATCAGTACGGGTATAAGCAAAGGAGGGCAAACAACTATATATTATCGATATTTTTTTCCTGAAGATGTAGATGTCTCCGTTCCATATGTGGCTCCGATAAATTATTCTTTGGAAGATTCGCGAATATATAGTTTTTTAAACTCGGTGGGATCGGAAACTTGCAGAAAGAAAATTAAAGATTTTCAACTGTTTATGCTGAAAAATGAAAAGGAAGCTTTAAAATATGTACAAGCCTATTCTGATATAAAAGGTCTTACCTATAAATATTTGGGATCCCTAGGCAAAGCATTTGAATATACGGTATTGGAATATCCTTTTTCATTTTGGCAATGGGGATATTCTTGTGATTCCATTCCTCAGTCAAACGAGGTTGCGAAGGGAGTGGATTATCTTATAAAAGCCGTTGATATAAGTTTTTTTAGTGATCAGGAAATTAAGCAATATGCGCCACATTATTATCAAGCAGCCTTAGAAATGGGATATTACGGATATGATATTTCACCATTTAAAAATTATTTAAACTATTTTACTGAAAATCCTTTAGCAACATTTCCTCCTAAAGAAGCAGGAAAAATCACGTATAGTCCGAAACTCACTAAAAAATTAGAAAAATGGTTAGATACTCAGGGTACTAATTTTATATATATTTATGGGGAATTGGACACATGGAGCGCTACCAAAGTTATCCCTTCTTTAAAAACTAATTCCCTTAAATTGGAACTTCCCGGAGCAAACCATGTTTCAGCAAGAATCGCAAACATGGATCAAGTGATGAGAAATCAGTTGAGCGATTCCTTATATCAGTGGATAGGGATTAGACCTAATTATAGTTTATTAAATTAATTATTTTATATTTTTAAAAAGAAGTAACTAATAAATTTATTAAAATATAAATAGGAAACTAAATTTAAATTTTTATTTTATCTTGGAATAGAATTTGTATTTAAATGATTTAATTGTAGTATATTTCTTTTTTTTAATAAAAATAGAGATAAATACAGGGTTAATCAAAAATACTTTCGTTTTAATTAATATTTAATTAACAAGAATTCTATATATAAATTATAATTTTGTGTAATCATTAATTTACTAATAATACGGATTGAATTAATTATAAATTTAAAAGTAATAAATTTACAATTTTAAAACCTGGGTGTAAAAATGGAAAAAGGAAAGAAGAAGAATAGAATATTTAGAGATGCGTTTGGCCATTGGTTTATCTTAAAAAGATTTCTTATATTCACCTTTGGGGTTATATCATATAATAGATTCAACGGATTTAATAAATTAAAGCTTAAAGGAACTGAAAACCTGTTAAAGCTTCCCGATACCAATGTATTGTTCGTATCCAATCATCAAACCTATTTTGCGGATGTATTTGCCATGTATCATGTATTTTGTGCCGTAAAGCACGGATATATTGACACCATTAAAAATCCTGTTTATCTTTTAGATCCGAAAGTAGATTTATATTATGTGGCGGCAAAAGAAACCATGAATAAGGGATTATTAGCCAAATTATTTTCTTTAGCAGGAGCAATTACTGTTAAAAGAACTTGGAGAGATGCAGGAAAAGATGTCAATCGAAAAGTTGATATGAATGAAATAGATAATATTTTGCAAGCATTGGATAGCGGATGGGTAGTTACCTTTCCACAAGGTACGGTAACTCCTTGGTCACCCGGTCGGAGAGGAGCGGCAAAAATTATCAAAAAAAATAAACCCATTGTAATACCTGTTGTAATTGATGGATTCAGAAGAGCTTTTGATCGTAAAGGATTACTCGTTAAAAAAAGGGGAGTAGAACCCAAAATGACATTTAAAGCTCCTTTAGACATCGATTATGAGAACGAAGATTCAAATGAAATTTTAGCTAAAATCATGATAGCTATAGAACAAGATCCAAGTTTTTTAAAAGTCAAATCGGTTGAGGAACTGGAAGCAGAAAGGGAAGAAGAAAAGACCCGATCATTTTTTGAACTATAATTTATTACAGAGATAAAAAAAGGCAGTCGTATTTAGCTGTCTTTTTTAGTTTAAAAAAGTATCTTTGTTCTGAAAAATATCGGTAAATGAAAATACATTTTATAGCGATAGGTGGAAGTGCCATGCATAATTTGGCTTTGGCCTTGGCTCAAAAAGGCTACACTGTTACAGGTTCTGATGATGCAATTTTTGAACCCTCCCTCTCAAGATTAAAAAAACAAGGTATAGCACCCAATTCATTGGGGTGGTTTCCCGACAAGATTACATCGGATATAGATGCAGTAATTTTGGGAATGCATGCTCATTCGGATAATCCCGAACTTCAAAAAGCAAAAGAATTAAATTTAAAAATTTATTCATATCCTGAATTTCTGTACGAACAATCTAAAAATAAAACCCGAGTAGTTATCGCAGGTTCTCACGGTAAAACCACGATAACCTCTATGGTTCTTCATGTACTTAAGTATCATCAGGTAGATGTTGATTATATGGTTGGTGCTCAGTTGGAAGGATTTTATACCATGGTGAAGCTCACAGATACTAATGAATTTATGATTTTAGAAGGGGATGAGTATTTATCTTCACCGATCGATTTACGTTCAAAATTTCTTTTGTATCAACCTAATATAGCTTTACTCAGCGGGATCGCCTGGGATCATATTAATGTGTTTCCAACTTTTGAATCTTATAAGCAACCCTTCCTTTCTTTTGTAAATACGATAAGTCAAGGAGGTGCTTTAATTTATAATGAAGAAGATAAAGAAGTTGTAGAGGTAGTAGAACAATCGAGTAACTATCTGAAAAAGTTTCCTTATCATACACCCAATTATGTAATTAAAGATGAAAAAGTATATCTTCAAACTTCTGAAGGAGAATTACAATTGTCGTTATTTGGTAGACATAACCTTTTGAATTTAGAGGGAGCGCGATTGGTTTGTAATCAAATAGGTATACAAAATGAAGCGTTTTATGAAGCAATACTATCATTTAAAGGTGCTTCACGAAGATTGGAAAAAATATACGAAACAAATGAATATATAGTATATAAAGATTTTGCACATGCACCTTCTAAAGTAATGGCAACGGTCAAAGCGGTTAAAGAAAATTTTTCCAATAAACGACTGGTAGCTTGTTTAGAACTCCATACATATAGTTCACTAAACCCTGAATTTTTAAAACAATACAAAAACACATTAGACAAAGCTGATGAAGCACTTGTTTTTTATAGTGAAGATGCTTTAAAAATCAAAAGAATGGAACCAATTTCAAAAGAACTAATTATAAATTCTTTCGAAAAAAATAAATTACAAGTCTTTACAGATCCTGTTATATTAGAGAACTATTTAATAGAAATCGATAAAAATAACAGTATTTTTTTAATGATGAGCTCCGGAAATTACAGCGGAATAAATTTGGACTCAATTTTTAAATAAAAACAAAATATACTAAATCATAAAAATCTTTCTTTTAGGAAAGATTTTTTTATGCGATGAATTTTATAAGCCTTTTATAAAGGATATATATTCGTCTATGCTTTTATCCAAAGTACCATTATCAGCTGCATAATAAGAATTATACAACATATAATATCCCCTAAAATTCGAACTAACATAGGCTGCCGTGAGTTTAATAGGCAAAATTAAATCTTCCAAATTCAGATTTTTATTATCTTTAAGATCGTCTTCATTTATACCGGCAGACAACGCTAATGCTATTTTTTTATCTTTTAATTTATCCCCTTTAGATCCATAGGCCCAGCCATAAGTAAATACCTCATCGATCCATCGTTTTATTAAACCGGGTACATTAAACCAATATATTGGATATTGTAAAATTAAGTTTTCATGGTTTTCAATTAACTTTTGTTCTTTTTGAACATCAATTTTATAATCCGGATATTCATAGCAAAGATTATGAACTGTAAAATCTTTCGGATATTTTTTTAATTCTTCTGACCATCTTTTATGAATTATCGATTGATCTAAATTGGGGTGACCATTAATAATTAATGTTTTCATTTTTTTTAATTTGATTATAGTTTTTATAAATTATATATTGTAATCATTGTAAATATATTAATTTAAAATCAAATTTAATATAATTATGAATCAATATTTGCTAAAAAATAAATAGTGGAATAATTTAGATTTCAATAATTATTAGTACTTAACCAGTATAAATAAATGTAATTTGAAAAATAAAGAAGTATAAATGATTATACTTAGAATAGTGTATATTTTAAACTTTTGAATAAAAAAGGGAATCAGACTATATTTTTAGTAAGTAAGGATTAATTCAAAATGTGACTAAAAAAACTTGAAATTATTTCAATAATTCAATAGCTTGTTTTCTTGCGTTTTCCGTAATATCAGAACCGCTTATTAACTGAGCAATTTCCTCAATCCTTTCCTCATGATTCAGTAAACGTATTTGAGTTTGTGTTTCCCCCGATTTTTCCGTTTTTTCGACCTTAAATTGACTGTTTCCTTTTGCCGCGACTTGAGGCAAATGAGTAATGGCAATTAATTGCATGGTTGAAGCCATTTGCTGCATTAATTTTCCCATTTCATTAGCAATACGTCCTGAAACCCCCGTATCAATTTCATCAAGAATTAAAGTAGGTAATGCTTCTTTCTCAGACATAATTTTTTTTATTGCTAACATTACGCGTGATCGTTCACCTCCCGATATGGCTTTAGCTATAGGCTGTAAGGACATGCCGGCATTAGCGGAAAATAAAATATTGACGATATCTGTACCGTTTGCCGTAAATTGATCTGTTTTTTGTATGGAAATTTCAATTTTAGATTTTTCCATTCCTAAATGTGAAAGTATAGTGAGTATTTTGTTTTCTAATTCAGGAACATGTGTCTTTCTTTTAGTATGAAGATCCTGAGCCCATTTAGTTAGTTCTGAAGAAAGTGTTTTAATAGTATCTTGACAGGCTTGGATTTGATTTTCCAAATTCATCAAATCAGAGGTATCTTTAGATAAAGAATCTCTAATTTGTTTTAATTCCTCTATAGTGGTTACTTTATGCTTCGCATATAAAGAATGAATTAAATCAACTTTTTGAGTAAGATCTTCATAACGCAGCGGATTGAAGTCTAATCTTTCAAGGAAAAACTCGGATTCTGCCGATATATCTTGTAATTCCAACTTAATGCTGCTGATTCTTTCAGATAATTTCATTAAATCCGTTGAATACTGCGAGCCTTTATCCATGCGCGAAGATACTTCACGTAATTGATTTAAAATCCCTATCTCATCATTATCTAAGATTTGTTTAACTTCAGTTAAGATTTGAGCTAAATATTCTGAATTTTTCAATAAATTCAGTTCATTTTCCATTTCAACAAAATTGATGGAATCTAATTGAGCCGTATTTAACTCTTCTAATAAATAGTTTTTATAATCAACTTCTTCATTACCTAAAAGTAATTTATCCTTTAACGAGGTAAGCCTCGAATTTTCAAATACGTATTTTTGATAAACATTTTGATACTTTTTCAAATCTAAAGTTGCACCGGAATAAGTATCCAATATATGTAATTGATATTTTTCATTCATCAGATCCGAAGTATCAAATTGAGAATGAATATCAATAAGTTTTTCAGTTAGCGAATGTAATACAGATAGGGTAACCGGAGTATCATTAATGAAAGCTCTAGATTTACCTGAAGGTAAAATTTCTCTTCTAATAATAGTAATAGGATCGAAATCCAATTCATTTTGAATAAAAAAGTCAGAAAATAGTTCGCGATCAAGAGTGAATTCCGCTTCAACAAAGCATTTTTCATCAGCATTTTTCAAAGATTTGTAATCTGCCCTCTCGCCTAAAACTAATTTTAATGCTCCCAGAATTATAGATTTACCGGCACCGGTTTCGCCTGTAACAGTTATCATACCGGAAGGAAAGTTAATATCCAGGATATCTATCAACGCATAATTACGAATTGATAAATGAGATAGCATAAATTTCTAATTTTTAATTTTATTCCAGTATTCGTTACTGTTGATTGGATTGATTTTTTGTAACAGAGTTTTCAATTCTGAAATGTTCATTGAAGTAACCGGAGTTCCGCCAGAAAATATATTGGCTATTTCTTCACGTTTTGCAGTTAAGAAAAGATCTAAAGGATAAAACTGATAATTGGAAGAATATTCATTTAATTTCATTAAATAAGTAGCAATGTGAGTTTTAGCTTGTAATTCATTAGAAGACATTACATCTAATCCTAAACGATGATAATTATAAGAAATATTTCTTAACATTTTTGCTTTATCATTTATTAGATCGGAAATAAGAGATCCTCGGGTTCTAGGACCGTCAAAAGTATTCCACCCGTTGTATCCTTGATTAATGGAATTATCTGCAATTTTTTGAGCTTTATCAAAGTATTCATTTCCTCCATATCGTGAAAATGTGTCTGCGTCATATCCTAAGATCATATAAATATAATAGGCAATAACATCAGTTAAATTTTTTCCGCTGAATCGGGATTCATTAAATACTAAATTTTCGGATTCAAGATAATTAAAGGTAAAATCGGTATCTTGATAATTTAACACCGGTGTGATATAAGAAGAATTATAAACCGGTCTGCTGGATTGAATTAATAAGGTAGCTTTAAATTTATCTGTTGAAATTCGTTCCTCAATAATAATTCCGAACGAACATTTAATACGTTCCTGAACAGATAATTTTTTACCCTGAACCCAATCCGTATTGTTGATAAATTCTTTTAAATCTTTTTTCAAGGTAGTAAAAACTTGATTGTTTGATCCTTGAACTTTACTGAAATCGATATTAACATCAGCCAATAATTGTTGGCAAGCAGCAAACAAAGGTAAAAATAGCAATAGAGTAATTAAAGATATATGTTTCATAAATCAGGTTTTAATTCTTTCATGAATAGATTTTAAAATATTTTCAGCAACTTTTTCTTTGGTTTGAAGATCAAAATACTCTATACCTCCCTTGTTATCTAAAATAGTTATTTTATTGGTATCGTAAGAAAACCCTGCGCCTTTATCCTGTAAAGAATTTAAAACAATCATATTCAAATTCTTTTTGTTCAATTTAGTAAGAGCATTTTCTTCTTCATTATTCGTTTCAAGAGCAAATCCCACTAAAAATTGGTTACTTTTGGTTTTACCTAACTCTAAAAGTATATCTTTATTTTTTAATAAGGGTAAAGAAAATGATTCTTCATTTTTCTTAATTTTAGTTTTAGATACAGTTTCTGGTCTATAATCGGCTACAGCTGCGGCCATAATAACAATATCTGTACTCTGATAATGTTCCGTTACTTTTTGATACATTTCTTCAGAAGACATAACATCTATTCTTTTAATAGAAGAACAATGAGAGAGTTTTTGACAAGTAGGACCAGATACTAAGGTAACTTCAGCCCCTAATTTTTCGGCTGCTTTAGCTATTTCAAAACCCATTTTACCTGAAGAATGATTGCCAATAAAACGTACCGGATCAATAGGTTCATAGGTAGGACCGGCAGTAATCAATAGTTTCTTTTTATAAAAAATTAACTCTTTTCGTATATAATTTTCAATAAAGTCTAAAATTTCTTCCGGCTCTGCCATCCTTCCTTCACCTTCCAATCCACTGGCAAGTTCGCCCTTATTTGGAGGTATTAAAATATCTCCTTTTTGTTGAAGTTTCTTAATGTTTTCCTGATTGTATGGATTTTTATACATATCCAAATCCATTGCAGGAGCAAAAAAAACTGTGTTTTTTGCTGACAAATAGGTTGCTAAGGCTAAATTATCAGCTTCGGCACTAGCCATTTTAGACAATGTATTGGAGGTAGCAGGTGCTACCACCAAATAATCGGCATGTAAAGCTAAATCTACATGGTTGTTCCATTCTCCGGTGTTACCTTCAAAAAATTGAGTATATACCGGTTTTTTGGAAAGAGTCGATAAAGTTAAGGGAGTAATAAAATTATGAGCCTTGGGGGTCATAATTACCTGCACTACACAACCTCTTTTCATGAAAAGCCTTACAAGGGAAGCAGTTTTATAAGCAGCTATGCCACCTGTAATAATTAAAACGATCTTTTTCCCTTCTAAAACCGACATTTGAAAAAATGGATATTAGGAGTCTGTTTTTCTAAAATAAACTTCGTTATCTAACCATTCTTGAATGGCAATTAACGTTGGTTTAGGTAATCTTTCGTAATATTTAGAAACTTCGATTTGTTCTCTGTTTTCGAATACTTCATCTAGAGAATCGCTATTAGAAGCAAATTCATCTAATTTTTGGTTTAAATCATTTTTAATAAAGGTATTGATTTGTTCAGCTCTTTTACCTATGATTACTATAGCTTCATAAATGTTACCTACTTTACTTTCAATTTGTTGTCTGTTGAAAGTAATGGTTGTGTTGGGTGCATTTAATTCTTTTAAATTCATATTTTGATGGTGTATAATTAGTTAACTTATTTTATTTTTTCGCTCTTTTTCTGCTGATTTTAGTTTATCTTCTGATTGATCTTTTGCTTCATTAATGCTTTTTTCTTTGTTCTGATATACAATTCTGGCATTTTCCAATCGATTATTCAATCTTTTAGCTTCGTCTAAATATTCAGATTTTGGAAATAATTTGCAAAAGTTGTTATATGAATTAACCGCATCATTAATCCGTTCATTTTGCAATCTATGAATGGAATTAACTGCTAATTCAGTTTTTGCTCTTAAAGAATAAATTAAGATATCTTCACGCAATTTAGTATCCGGAAAATCGCTTAATACATTATCAAAAGAAATAATAGCGGCTTTATATTCTGTTACTTTATATAAAGTTTTAGCATTTTCAAAGGCTTTCTTTTCCAACTTTCTTGTCAAATCGTCCATCATTCGATTGCATTCTGCAATCTTATCCGAGTTTGGATACGTATCAATATAGAGTTGTAATTCTTTTAACGCATCACGAGTATTCGTTTGATCCAAATTATAATCAGGAGAGTCTGCATAATAACAATAAGCAGCCATAAATGCAGCTTCATCTGCTCTTGAATCTTTAGGATACGACATTACAAAATTTTTAAACTGATGAGCCGCAAGTCTGTAGTTTTTATCCAGGTAGTTTAAATAAGCTGTTCGATAAGAAACTTCAGGAGCTTCATCTGTTCCTACTATAAATTTGTTTGCATACTCGTATAAGCTAATGGCTTGAGAATATTTTTTTCTTTGTTCATATTCTTCAGCAACCTTTAATATCAAGTCTTTATCAGTACTTTTCAAAGCTTGATTTAATCTTCTCTCACAACTAATTAAAAGGAGAAATGACAAACCTAGTAGAGGTATTTTTTTCATCTAACTACAAAATTACATCTTTTTATAATTTAAAACAAATAAATAACATTTATTGATATAAATGATACCTAAAAGTAAACAGCTAATAAATAGGTCGATAAACCCTTATTGCAATAAAATTTAAGCTAAGATGGATAGGTTTTCTAATTCTTTTTCTATTTTTTCAATGAGATTAGAAGACGCAGGAGTTAATGGTAAACGCGTATAGGGTTTACAAATTCCTTTAAGAGATAATAATGCTTTTATACCGGAAGGGTTACCTTCAGCAAAGATAAGTTCAAACAGTTTTTTAATTTTATAATGAATTTTATAAGCATCATCGACTTTCCTTTCTAATGCCAGTTGTATCATCTGAGAAACTTCATGGGGAAGAGCTTGACCTAAAACAGATATAACTCCCAAACCACCTGCTAATACCATAGGTAAAGCCAATTCATCATCTCCGGAAATCACCATAAAATCAGATGGTTTATCTTTAATAATTTGTGTGGATTGTAAAAAGTTTGGGCTTGCTTCTTTAATTCCTAAAATATTTGGGCAGTCTTGAGCTAATCGAAGGGTTGTTGCAGCTTCAATGTTAGAGCCCGTTCTACCGGGAACATTATATAGTAGTATAGGTTTGTTGCTGTTTTCTGCTATGCTTTTATAGTGAAGATAAATTCCTTCTTGGGAAGGTTTATTGTAATAAGGAGAAACGGAAAGTATTGCCGTAAAATCTTCCAGATCGGTTGTACGAACTTGATGTAATATATCTGCCGTATTATTTCCCCCTATACCCAAAACCAAAGGTAATCTCTTGTTGTTACTCTTTTTTACGCAATCAATTACCTGTTTTTTTTCTTCTGAGTTTAAAGTAGCATTTTCGGCAGTAGTACCCAAAATTACTAGGTAGTTGGTACCGCCTTCAATATTGTAATTTACTAATTTTTCTAAGGATGGAAAATCAACCGTCCCATCTTCGCAAAAAGGTGTAATCAAAGCCACACCTAATCCTTGTAATGATTTCATAAGAGTAACAATTTTGTCTTTATACTATAAAAAGTAAAAATACTATTAATTATTGAAATATGTAAAAAAATGAATGATAGATATAACTATTTTATGGCCTTAAAAATAAGCATCTTACAAATTCGATAAGAAGTCTAAAGTATCAACGCCATCTGCATAATCATCTATTTTAGGATTTTGAGCCTGTCCGGGAGATACTGTTTTAAATTGTTGATAAGGTTGGGCACTCACTACGCATTGTAGAGAATCTGCATGCTGAGAGATAAATTTTTCAAGTTCTGAGTCATCCGAATACGTACTGTAATATAGAGTGCCTATAGGACTAAATAAATTCCGAGATTCTTTCAATAGTATAAAGTTATTATCCCAAAACAGTTCTTGATTCATTAGATAAATCGCTTTATTATAATCGTAATTATTCGAATATTTGGTATGATTAATACAATCTTGATAGGAAATAAAAACTTCGAAGAGTTTATTAATATCATAATTTTCAGGAATGAAAAGTTGAGTAACACTTCTGCATCCTAAACCAAAATAAGAAAATACATCATCTGCCAGGCCGTGCAAATCTTCTTTCGATTCATTCCCGTTAAGTATAGCGATTGAAGTTCTATTTTTACGTATTATATGCGGTATATCTTTAAAATAATATTCAAAATATCTGGCAGTATTGGTAGTACCGGTAGTAATAACCGCATCACAAGGAGGAAGTTTATCTACCCATTCAAATTCCAATTCTTCACAAAATTCTTTCCATAAGTTAAGTATAAAAGGGATAAGAACAGCGTCTTTAGATGATAATTTTATTTTTGCCTGATGCCCTGCCAGCAAAGTACTGATACAGTCGTGAAAACCAACCATTGGTATATTACCCGCTAATACCAATCCAACTGTTTTAGATTCTTCGGATTTTATTGTATAGTTAGATAACCATTGGGTTAGTATTTCTTCAGTAAGAACATTATCCCAATAAGTCAAAACCGAAAGAATGCTGTTTTCAGTAAACCAAGGGTTTTTTATCTCAGCATGAGAGATACTATTTTTAAATTCGGAATATGTTGGGGATTCCGCCCGGTTTTTAGTAAGAAATTGATCTAAAATATTTCTTACAGCAGCTAACGACTTTATTCTTTGATTTAAACTCATTTTTACTTATGATAAATGTGAAAAAAATTGTATAATTTTGCACAAAAGTAAATTAAAATTAAATAATGGCTATAAAAATTACGGATGAATGTATAAATTGTGGAGCTTGTGAGCCGGAATGTCCTAATAATGCAATATATGAAGGAGCTGTTGACTGGAAACTGTCTGAAGGAACAGGTTTAACCGGTATGGTAGTTACGAAAAGTGGTCTTTCAATTGATGCGGATGCTCCTCAAAAACCTATATCTGACGATATTTATTATATAGTTGCTGACAAATGTACAGAATGCGTAGGGTTTCATGAAGAACCCCAGTGTGCTGCTGTATGTCCTGTCGATTGTTGTGTTCCGGATGATGCTCATGTTGAAAGTAATGAAGAACTACACGCTAAAAAAGATTTTTTACATCCTTCTTAAAAGAAGTTGTACGCATTTACTTTATTTCTCAATAAGATAAAAACATTATATTTATTAAATAATGAAAAAATATAACTTTAGTGCAGGACCTTCTACTTTACCGGAAGAAGTTATTCAACAAGCCTCTCAGGCTGTATTGGATTTTAATAATAACGGGATCTCTTTAATTGAAATATCTCATAGAAGTAAAGATTTTATAGCTATCATGGAAGAAGCTAGATCGCTAGCTAAGAAATTAATGAAGTTGGATGATAATCATGAAGTTTTATATTTACAAGGAGGAGCCAGTTTGCAATTTTCAATGGTTCCCTATAATCTGCTTAAGTCGAAAGCGGCTTATGTTGACAGCGGAAATTTTGCATCTATGGCAATTAAAGAAGCAGAAAAAATCGGTAATATAGAGGTTGTTGCTTCATCTAAACAAGATAAATATACCTATATTCCTAAAGATTATGTGGTACCCTCTGATGCTGATTACTTACATATAACCACCAATAATACGGTATACGGAACAGAAATAAAAACATTTCCTGATACTGATATACCTTTAGTATGTGATATGTCATCGGATATTTTAAGCAGGAACATAGATTATAATAAATTTGCTGTATTGTATGCAGGTGCTCAAAAAAATCTTGGTCCGGCAGGAGTTACCCTGGTTGTTGTGGATAAAAGATTATTGGGAAAAACAGGAAGAAATTTACCTTCTTATTTAGATTATGAAGTTCATATTGCCAAAGAAAGTATGGCTAATACTCCACCCGTTTTTGCAGTGTATACCACCTTATTAAATTTACGCTGGTTAGAGAAACAAGGAGGAACAGAAGGCATTGAGAAAAAAAATAAAGAAAAGGCGGAATTGTTATATAATGAAATCGATCGAAATCCGTTATTTAGAGGTGTTTGTGTGAAAGAAGACAGATCGCCTATGAATGTATGTTTCTTTTTGAACGATGAAGAAAAACATAAAGCCCGATTTGATCAAATGTGGAAAGATGCAAATATTGTAGGTGTGGGAGGATACAGAACAGTAGGAGGATACAGAGCCAGCATTTACAATGCCATGCCTTTAGAGGGGGTGCAAGTGTTAGTTAATGTTATGAAAGAACTTGAAAAAACCGCTTAAAAATTAATTTAAAAGTATTACAATGAAAATATTACCTAACGATGGCATTTCTTTATCTGCGATCGAATTTTTAGAAAAAGAAGGACATGAAGTATTAAACCATAAAGTAGCTCAAGAACAATTAGCTAACTTTATAAATGATAACAACATTGACGTATTATTAGTTAGAAGTGCTACTCAGGTACGAAAAGAACTGATAGATCAGTGTCCGTCAATAAAAATTATTGGTAGAGGAGGAGTAGGCATGGACAATATAGATGTACAATATGCCAAAGAAAAAGGAATTCATGTAATTAATACTCCGGCTGCATCTTCCAGATCTGTCGCAGAATTGGTATTTGCACATATGTTTAGCCTATACAGATATTTGCAAGATTCTAATCGTAACATGCCTTTGGAAGGAGACACGAATTTTGCAGCATTAAAAAAGTCTTATTCAGGAGCTATGGAGCTTGGAGGTAAAACTCTAGGGGTTATCGGTTTCGGACGAATCGGGGTGGAAGTTATCAAAATAGGATTGAGTTTAGGAATGAAAATATTGGTTTCTGATGTAAATGACATCACAAAAACAATTACATTGGATTTCTATGACGGTCAACAAGTTCATTTTGAAATATCTACAGTTCCTATGGAAGAAGTCATTAAAAATTCTGATGTTATTTCTGTACATATACCTAAACAAAATAAATATGTAATAGGAGAAGCTGAACTAAATAAAATGAAGCCTAATGCAATTATTGTGAATGCTTCAAGAGGGGGTATTATCGATGAAGTTGCCTTAATTAATGCCTTAAATGAAGATAAAATATTCGGAGCAGCATTAGATGTTTTTGAAAAAGAACCTAAACCGGAAATTACTTTATTAATGAACCCTAAACTATCTTTATCTCCACATATAGGAGGAAATACCAAAGAAGCTCAAGAAAGGGTAGGTATGGAATTAGCTGATCAAATTATTGAATTAGCAAAAAAATAGTATTGTAAACAATATACATTAAAAATTTTATTTAGTTCTTACATTGTTCTTAAATGGTCTTATATGTTAAGTTTTAAACCTTTTAAAGGAATACATGCTAAAGAGGAAGATATCAAAGATTTTCCCATGTATTCGCCGGATATATATTCTGATGAGCAAATAAGAATGAAACTAAGAGGCAAAACTCCTTCTTATATCGATCTTATTAAACCGATTTTTTTCAAAGGAGAAAGTCCTTTGGAAAATCGTTTAAAAAAGATAAGAAAAAGGTATGAGGATTATGTGAAAGACAATTTGCTTGATCATGATCCTGCCTCATTTTATATTTATGAGCAGAAAAAAAAGTCCGGAGAAACCTTTAGAGGAGTTATAGGATTAATCTCTGTGGATGATTTTAAAGGAAAAAATATAAAAGTACCTTCACCTACTAATGAAACGAAAGTCAATGGATTTACCCAATTTTTAGATACCACCTATTTGCAAACTAATCCGATATTACTTTGTTATGAATCCAATTCCAAAATAGAGATATTAATGGATTTAGAAATGAAAAGTAAACCGTTTATCCATTTTGTGGATGAAATGGAGGTTTCACATAGATTATGGAAAATAGATAACCGATTAAAGTTATCACAATTTAAAGACGTTGTTTCCAATTTGCCGTCTTTATATTTAGCCGATGGATATTACCGGTTGATGGGAGCTATAAAACACTCAGACAAGATTAAAGATAAGAGTAAAACTAAAAATTTCTTATTTGACCAAAACCATCAAGTATTATCTTTATTAGTTTCAGGTCAAAACTTAAAAATTATAGAATATAATAGATTAATAAAATCACTAAACGGGTTAACAAAAAAAGATATTTTCTCAAAACTGGAAGAACATTTTACTATTAATTATAAAGGAAAAGAACCCTATTTTCCCTCACATAAACATCATATAAGCATGTACATGGACGGAGAGTTTTTTGGTTTATACATTAAACATGAATTTAGGGGAATGAAGGAAGGATTAGGTACTATTGATACGTATTTATTTAATACCTTTATCTTAGAAAGGATTTTTAATATAATGGATTCCAAGCAAGAAATGAATTTAGTATCTTATATAAAAGGATCCAACGGTATTGAAGGGATAAAAAAAATAAAAGAAGAAGTAGATACGGGTGATTTTACTATAGGATTTGGTTTTTATCCTCCTTCATTTTCCGACTTACAAAAAGTATTGGAATTAGGAGAAAAATTACCCGATAAAATCACCTATATTGAACCTAAATTTCCTACGGGTATGATTATGGTAAACATGAAATAAATAAATAATAATAAATTATTATAATCAAAATTCATATCCATTAGTCGATGGATAAAATTTTGTAATTATCAAAACTCAATTAATCTTTCATTGATTGTATTTGACCGGCATAAGGGGTGTCATCAATAATTTTCCAATTATTTAGTTTTACCATGTTATACAATTCTTTCAGATTGGAAATTAACTGTTTTTTAGCTAAAGATTGTATATTAGATTTTTGAACTTCTTTAGTTATATCTTTTTTCCCTTCTTCCATTACTTCATTAAGTTCAGATTTTGAAAAATCATTTAAAAAACCGGTTTCCATATTATAAATTTCAACATCGGGATATACATGTAATTCGGGATCGGGTATTGACAAAATATGTACTGTTTTATGAGCTGAATCTACCTCAATTTTCATCTTTTTCATATCATACGTTACTTGAGCCATGGCAGTAATGTACAATACAATATTTTTATTTAGAAAATCAAAATATTTAGGATTAAAATTATTATACTTTTTAGTCTTAAATGAAGAATAATTTTGTTCAATAACAATCATTTTATTCAAACGCTGAATTTCATGATTTATAATTCTGGTTTCAGATTTTACATTTTCTTTACCCGATTGTCTTAAAATAAATATAAATAGTAATAAACCTAAGATTAAAAATACTATGGATATAAAATATTTTTTTAAAAATTTAAGGATTATCATTATATATTTTTTAGTGTTAATAATAGTGCATAAATCATGCAAAAAGATAATAAAATAAAAATAGTTTAAGGCGTGAATGGAATAATTTTTATATAGGATTTTTATTTGATTTAAACAATAGTATATTAATATACTATTGTTTAAATTCTTTTCCGGTAAGAATTTTGTATAAATCTAATTCCAGGGATTCTTTTGGAGATTCAACTATTCTACCAATTTCTATATCGCTGCGTTTAGGGTTATGATTGGCTTTATAGAGTATAAAAGTTGGTATACTAACTATATTCTTTTGATTTTGTTCGCCATACAAACTCTCTTTTTTACGATTTAAAGCATAAAGTTTTAATTTTCTTTGAGGATAATTGGTTACATCCAGGATTTTTAAAAATCGAGGAAGTTGCTCATGAGTGTCGCTGCACCAAGTTCCAAAATATATTTCAATTTTATATATTTTTATTTTATTTTTTATTTTATTTATAACATTACGATCAGGAACATAGGAATTATATTCGTCTGTATACCATGAATTAAAATCAGATTGTTTCAAGGCATCTCTAGTTATTTGACCAAATAAAATGGTTTCTCCTTCCGGATCGGTTAGCTTTTTATTAACAATCATTTTATCGGATGTTCTACAACTTATAAGTATAGTTAAAATAAATATAAAAATAAGGGATTGTTTAAACTTCATATAAATATAATTTTGGTAAATATACAAATCTCCGTCTATTATCTTTAAAAGAATAGTTCAAACATTTAATATAACATAATTTCACAAAATTTAACTTACAAATACCAATAGTATAAAATACAAAATTTAAGTATTTAATTATATAGTATCAAGCGTTAAAATGAAGAATTAAAGATAATGCTTACTAGTTTATCATAAATAATTAAATATATGTTCTTGTGTTAAATGTTGTTAGTTTAAGCAACTGTGTTTAGATGGAATATTTAATTGTTTATTCCAAAACAGCTATAGGAATAATCATTTCCTCAAGTGAAATCCCACCATGCTGGTAGGTATCTTTATAGTAATTAACATAATGGTTATAATTTTTTGGATAAGCAAAAAATTTGTTTTCTTTAGCAAAAATATATTTTGAGTTTAAATTAACTTTTGGTAAAAAATAATCCTCAGGATCACTCACGGCAAAAACATCTTTTTCATCATATTGTAAGTTTTTTCCTAATTTATATCTAAGATTGGTGGATGATTCTTTATCGCCAATTACTTTACTAGGTTTTTTCACATAAATGGTACCATGATCGGTTGTAATGATCAATTTAAACCCTTCTTCCGCGGCGGATTGAATTATTTTTAATAAGCTTGAATTTTCAAACCAAGTATAAGTCAAGGATCGGAATGTTTTGTCATCCCTGATTAACTCATTGACAATATTATTGTTGGTTTTCGCGTGAGAAAGAATATCTATAAAGTTATAAACGATAGTGATAAAATCTGCATTACTGCTGTGATGTTTAAATTCATCTGAAATTTTTTTCTCAAATTCAGCATTTAAAATTTTAAAATATTTATTTCTAATATTTTTTAGCCCTAAACGCTGAAGCTGAGCTGTTAATAATTCACTCTCATATTGATTTTTATGTTCTTCATCATTCTCGCCTATCCAATATTGAGGAAATTTTTTTTCAATCTCTAAAGGTAGTAATCCGGCAAAAAAAGAATTTCTTGCATATTGAGTAGCTGAAGGAAGAATGCTAAAATAGGATTTCTCAGTTACAGAATTAAAATACTTAGAAAATAATGGTTCAATAATTTTCCATTGATCATAACGCAAATTATCGATCATTAAGAGCAAAACCTTTTTATGTTTGTTAATAACCGGTCTAACGACATCATTGAATGCAGTATGAGACATGATCGGTTTTTGTTCAGAATGCAACCAATCATGATAATTATTTTCTATAAACTTTGCAAACAAACTATTTGCTTCATCCTTTTGATTGCTTAAAATAGCACTCATTTCAACATCGGAAAGTTTATCAAAACTAATATCCCATTGAATAAGTTTTAAATAAAGTTGAATCCAATCTTCATACGATTGAGCATACATTAAGTCCATTGAAATCTTTCGAAATTCCTGTTGATAATTTTGAACCGTTTTTTTCTCGATTATCTCATCACTTTTAAGTATTTTCTTTAAACTTATTAATACTTGATTGGGATTAACAGGCTTAAGGATATAATCTGTGATTTTTTCGCCTATGGCTTCTTCCATAATATCTTCAGCTTCATTTTTCGTTACCATAATTACAGGTAAATTCGATTTTATTTCCTTTATCTTTTGTAGAGCTTCTAAACCGCCAATACCGGGCATATTTTCATCAAGCAGAACTGCGTCAAAATTGTTTATGGGAATCAGTTCTAAGGCCTCAGCTGCATTGTTGACATAAATAACCTCATATCCTTTGTTTTTTAAAAAAATTATATGAGGTTCCAAAAGTTCTATTTCGTCATCAATCCATAATATTTTTTTACCCATGCTTATATAGTTATTTATTTACATTAATTTTGCATTAATGTACAAAAAATATGCCTATTGGAAAAAATAAATAAGAGGAAAATTTTTAATGATCCGGTATTAGGATTTGTTTCCATATCCGATGAATTACTATTTGATATAATTGAACATCCCTATTTTCAGAGGTTACGACGGATATCTCAAACAGGCTTAAGCTATTATGTTTATCCCGGTTCTACGCATTCGAGATTTCTTCATGCCTTAGGATGTATCAACTTGATGCAAATTACCCATAAAGTCCTGAAAGATAAAGGCGTTAAAATTTCAAAAGAAGAAGAAAGAGCTTCTTTAATAGCTATATTATTACATGACATAGGACATGGACCCTTTTCCCATGCACTAGAATCAACATTATTGGAAGGAATACATCACGAAAAACTTTCAATCACTTTTATGAAATTATTTAATGAGGAATTTAATAATGAATTATCATTAGCAATTGATATTTTTTTAAATAAATATCCTCGTAAATTTTTCCATCAGTTAATTTCAAGTCAAATAGATTTAGATCGATTGGATTATCTAAAAAGAGATAGTTTCTTTACCGGAGTTTCTGAAGGTAACGTAAATTCAGAAAGGATTATAACTATGATGAATGTAGTTAATGATGAATTAGTAATTGATGGTAAAGGAATCTATTCTATAGAGAAATACTTGACATCAAGAATGTTTATGTATTGGCAGGTATATTTCCATAAAACATCGGTAACAGCCGAAATATATTTAATTGAAGCTTTAAAAAGAGCCAAACAATTGGTAAAAAAAGGTAAAAATGTCCCTTCATCCGATGTGTTGCAATATTTTTTGGAAAAATCTGACTTTGTTGAAATTAATAAAATGGACTTGGAGAAATTTGCTCAGCTTGATGATTCTGATGTAATTTCAGCCTTGAAATTATGGCAGTCTCATGAAGACAAAACATTGAGTTTATTAAGTCAATTCATTATTCAAAGAAAATTACCCTTATCACTTATAATTTCAGAACCTATTTCAAATGAAAAAGTACAACAAATAAAAAATGAAGTTAAAAAATTATATTCCATAGAAGATGCAGGGTATTTTGTACACCAAAAAGAGTTAAGTGTATTAGCATACAACGATACCAAAGACCCGATCAAATTACTTTTAAAAAATGGGAAAATTTTGGAATTACAAAAAGCAGATAATCAAGTCTTAGTTAAAGATTTAAGAAAGAAAATAACTCGTTATCATTTATGTATACCCAGAGAAATTAGTGGTGTTAAATAAAGATTTTTATAATCATAATAAAATGTTTACATTTGCCAATCATGGAATTTAGCGCTGAACAAGTAGCAAATTTAGTAAATGGGGTTATAAAAGGTAACCCACAGGAAAAAGTATCTTATATATCTAAAATAGAAGATGGTAAGCCCGGTACCATAACCTTTTTAGGAGGAGAAAAATATCAGGAATATTTAAAAGATACTAAAGCTTCTATTGTTATTATATCAAAAGAACTATTACCGAAGGACATTTCCAATTTACCAACTATTATTGTTGTGGAAAATGCATATTCAGCTTTCAATAAATTATTGACTATTTATAATGAGATGAAAATAAAAAAACAGGGTATTGAAAGTCCTGTATTTATATCTCAATCTGCAAATTTATCGGAAGATGTTTATGTAGGGGCATTTGCTTATATATCAAATCATGTAAAAATAGGTAACAATACTAAAATTTACCCTCAGGTATTCATAGGTGAAAATGTTAGTATTGGAGATAATTGTTACTTAGGTCCCGGAGTTAAAATTTATGATGATTGTGTAATAGGAAATAATTGTTCTATTCATGCAGGAACTATAATAGGAGGAGACGGTTTTGGATTTCAGCCAACAAGCGAAGGATACGAAAAAGTACCCCAATTAGGTAATGTTATTATTGAAGATAATGTAGAAGTAGGATCTAATTGTTCTATTGATCGAGCCACCATAGGATCAACAATTATCAAAAAAGGAGTTAAATTAGATAATTTAATACAAGTAGCACATAATGTAGTAATTGGAGAACATACAGTTATAGCAGCTCAAGCAGGTATAGCAGGTTCTTCAAAATTAGGAAAATGGAGTATGATCGGTGGGCAGGTAGGAATTTCCGGACATCTAAATGTAGGAAATAGAGTTATAGTTCAAGCACAAAGCGGGATAACTAATGATGTAGAAGATGACCAAAGACTATTCGGTTCTCCTGCAATACAATATTTAAAATATCAAAAAAGTTTTATATACTTTAAAAAACTTCCTGAAATAGTCAATAGATTAGAGAAGTTAGAAAAAGGTAAAAAGTAAATCTTTAACTAGTAATTTATATAAAATGTCAGATAAGCAAAAGACACTTAAACAGGAGTTTACATTAAAAGGAAAAGGTTTGCATACAGGTAAAGAAGTTGTCATGACAATTAAACCTGCACCTGTAAACACAGGATTTATTTTTGTTAGGGTGGATTTGGAAGGGCAACCTACTATTGAAGCTGATGCAACCTATGTGACTTCTACTGAAAGAGGTACCGTTTTAGAAAAAAAAGGAGTAAAAATACATACTTGTGAACATGTATTAGCTGCATTAACCGGAATGGATTTGGACAATGCATACATTGAGATGGATAGTTCAGAACCTCCTATTATGGATGGCTCATCTAAATTTTTTGTAGAAGCTATTGAAGTAGCGGGTGTAGTTGAACAAGAAGCAAACAGAGAATACTTCACAATAAAAGAAATAATTTCTTACACAGATCCGGAAACAGGTTCAGAGATTACTGCAATACCTTCCGATCACTTTGAAGTAGCTACTATGGTTGATTTTGGTACGAAAGTATTGGGGACACAAAATGCTACCATGAAAAGTATTCAAGATTTTAAATCTGATTTTGCCAATGCCAGGACCTTCAGTTTTCTTCATGAACTGGAAACTTTATTAGACTCCGGATTAATAAAAGGCGGAGATATTAATAATGCCATTGTTTATGTAGATAAAGAACTTTCCCCGGATACCCTGGATAAACTAAAAGTTGTATTTAATCAACCGGAAGTAAGTGTAAGACCTAACGGAATATTAGATAACGTGACCTTATACTATCCAAATGAAGCAGCCAGACATAAATTATTAGATGTCATTGGTGATTTAACCTTAGTAGGGGTTCGATTAAAAGCTAAAATCATAGCTACCAAGCCCGGACACCATTGCAATACACAGTTCGCAAAAAAATTAAATAAATTATATAAATTATTTAAAAGAAAAAATATACCGGAAATTGATTTGCAAAAAGAACCGGTATACGATATAAAAGATATCATGAGAATGCTTCCCCATCGTCCTCCATTTTTATTGGTGGATAAAATAATGGAAGTTGATGATAAACATATAATCGGAGTTAAAAACGTAACTATCAATGAACCTTTTTTTGTAGGTCACTTTCCTAATGAACCTGTTATGCCGGGAGTATTACAAATTGAAGCTATGGCTCAAACAGGAGGTATTTTTGTGCTCGAAAATGTAGATGATCCTCAAAATTACTCTACCTACTTGATTAAATTAGATAATGTAAAGCACAAAAGAAAGGTGATACCCGGAGATACCTTAATTTTTAAAATTGACTTATTAGAACCTATACGAAGAGGAATTGTACATATGCAAGGATATGGATACTGTAATGGACATATGGTTGTTGAAGCAGAAATGATGGCTCAAGTAGCGAAAACCAAAGAAGAGAAGGAGTAGAAAAATGATTCAACCATTAGCTTTTGTACATTCCGATGCAAAAATTGCAAAGAATGTTGTTATTGAACCATTTTCATCTATTTATAAAGATGTTGAAATTGGAGAAGGAACATGGATAGGCTCTAATGTTATTATCATGGAGGGAGCTCGAATTGGAAAAAATTGTAAAATATTTCCCGGAGCAGTAATTTCAGCAGAACCTCAAGATTTAAAATATAAAGGTGAAAAATCCTTAACGATTATAGGAGATAATACTGTACTGAGAGAATGCGTAACTGTAAGTAGAGGTACTTCAGATAAAATGAAAACAGTTATAGGCGAAAATTGTCTGATAATGGCTTACTCCCATATCGCACATGATTGCGAAGTAGGGAATAATTGTATATTCTCTAATAATACCACCTTGGCAGGACACATAACTGTAGGAGATTACGTTGTAATGGCAGGAATGACAGCCGTACATCAATTTTGTTCCATTGGTAATCATGCATTTGTAACCGGAGGATCACTTGTAAGGAAAGATATTCCCCCTTTTGTAAAAGTTGCCAGGGATCCATTGTCCTATGTTGGTATTAATTCTGTAGGACTAAGAAGGAGAGGTTTCAGTTCCGATAAAATTGCGGAAATACAAAACATTTATCGAGTTATTTTTCAAAACAAATTGAATATCACACAGGCCTTATCAGTAGTAGAAGCTGAATTTGAGGCCACCCCTGAAAGAGATGAAATCATCCAATTTATACAATCAAGTATGAGGGGGGTAATGAGAGGATTTAACGCTCAAGGATTATAAAAATAGTAGTAAAAAAATTTAAATTATATACATATGGCTGGAATGGGAGATATAAAAAAGGGACTTTGTATCAATTTTAATGATGACATCTATAAAGTAATTGAGTTTTTACATGTTAAACCGGGTAAAGGCCCTGCTTTTGTAAGAACTAAATTAAAATCTTTAACATCAGGAAAAGTTGTTGATAATACCTTTTCAGCAGGTAGTAAAATAGAAGATGTAAAAGTTATTACTCGCAAATATCAATATTTATATGATGACGATCATGGTTTTCATTTCATGAATAACGATGATTTTTCTCAAATTTATATAGATAAAAATTTGATTGAAAATGCTCAATTTATGAAAGCAGGAGAGGAGGTTATGATTATTCTTAAAGAAGAAGATGAAACACCATTGTCAGCAGAATTACCGGCAAGTGTTATCATGGAAGTAATAGAAGCAGAACCCGGCGTTAAAGGAAACACAGCTACCAATGCGCTTAAAAATGCAATCATTGAAACCGGAGCGAAGGTTTTAGTGCCCCTATTTATTGAGGCCGGTGAAAAAATAAAAATTAATACAGATGACGGCTCTTATATCGAAAGAGTAAAAGATTAGAAAAGATTAAATATATTCGTATATTTACCTATCATTTTTATTTAATATCATGAAATTTCCAAAATCATTTACACTAAAAAACATTGCATCAATTATAGGATGTGAATATATTGGAAAAGATGACTTTCCAATTTATGGAACTAACGAAATTCACCGCGTAAAAGAAGGAGAAATAGTTTTTGTAGACCATCCCAAATATTATGACAAAGCATTACGCAGCGAAGCAAGTGTAATTTTGATTAATAAAAAGGTTGAATGTCCGAAAAATAAAGCACTCCTTTTATCTGATGATCCTTTCAGAGATTTTAATAAAATCAATGATTATTTTGTAAAATTTACGCCTCAAAATAAGTTAATTTCAGATGACGTTCAAATTGGTACAAACACCGTTATACAACCGGGAGTTTACATTGGTAAACATGTAAAAATTGGCAATGATTGTGTGATTTTTCCAAATGTTACCATACATGATTATACTGAAATAGGTAATAATGTCGTTATACAATCAGGAACGGTACTTGGAGGTGATGGCTTTTATTATAAAAACCGCGGAAGTTATTATGATCGATTGAAATCCGTAGGTAATGTTATAATAGAAGATAATGTTGAAATTGGTTCGAATTGTACTATCGACCGAGGAGTTACAGCTTCTACCATTATCGGTGAAGGTTCAAAATTGGATAATCTCATACAAGTGGGACATGATACCATTATTGGAAGAAAATGCTTAATAGCATCTCAAGTAGGTATTGCCGGTTGTTGTAATATTCAAGATGAAGTGAGCATATGGGGACAAGCAGGATTTGCCTCTTCACTTACTGTGGGAGAAAAAGCTGTGATATTGGCACAATCGGGAGTTTCTAAAAATTTGGAAGCAGGAAAAACTTATTTTGGTTACCCTGCCGAAGAAGCTAAAAAGAAATTAAAAGAAATGGCTACACTCAAAAGATTAGCCAAATAAAAATTGAATTAATTATTCATCTTTAAATTATAGATATGTCTGTTTTGGTTGATAAAAATTCCAAAGTAATTGTTCAAGGATTTACAGGTAAAGAAGGTTCTTTTCATGCAGAACAAATGATTGAATACGGAACCCAAGTGGTTGGAGGAGTAACTCCGGGAAAAGGAGGAACTACCCATTTGGATAGACCTGTTTTCAATACAGTTAAGGATGCTATCGACCAGACAGGGGCTAATACCTCCATCATATTTGTTCCCCCTGCGTTTGCTTCAGATTCGATAATGGAAGCAGCACAAGCCGGAATAAAAGTTATTATATGCATTACAGAAGGTATTCCCGTTGAAGACATGGTTCAAGTTAAAAATTATCTTAAATCATACGATTGCACATTAATAGGCCCTAATTGTCCGGGAATTATATCAGCGGAAGAGGCAAAAGTTGGAATCATGCCCGGTTTTATTTTTAAAAAAGGAAAAGTCGGTATAGTTTCTAAATCAGGTACGCTAACCTATGAAGCTGCTGACCAAGTGGTTAAAGCCGGGTATGGGATTTCAACCGCAATTGGAATTGGTGGAGATCCTATCGTAGGAACATCTATTAAAGATGCCTTGCAACTACTTATCGAAGATAAAGATACAGAATGTATAGTTATGATAGGGGAAATTGGAGGTCAACTGGAAGTAGATGCGGCATTATGGTATAAATCAAATAATATAACCAAGCCTATTGTCGGATTTATTGCAGGAATTACTGCTCCTAAAGGAAGAACTATGGGTCATGCCGGGGCTATTGTTGGAGGAGAAAATGATACAGCACAATCAAAAATGAAAATTATGGCTGAATGCGGTATCCACGTTGTCAACTCTCCTGCAGATATAGGAAAAACGGTAGGCAAAATATTCGTTTAGGTATTTTTTGCACAGCAACAAACCAAAAAATTATATATTTATGAGAAAAAGCGTTCTTTTATTATTATTAATTCCGATTTTGTCTTATTCGCAAGTAAGATTTGGTGTAAGAGGAACACTTCAAAATACAAGTGTTTCCAATATACATAAAGAATCCAGCAGTAGAAATGCAGCATCTTTCGGTGTTTTAGCCCAAATTCAATTAGACTATTATAATCGGTTTTTCATACAGCCTGAGATATCATATTCCATGCAAGGGGAAAAAGATAAGATTAATCTGTCAGGAAATCAAACGAAGGCTAAATTTTTTCAAAATTATATAAACATACCGATTTATTTTAGGGCATATTTATCAGAATCCGAAAACGAATTTTTTGCAGAAGTTGGTCCTCAATTAGGAATATTAATATCCCAAAAAGATAAAGACTTAGAAAAAAAGCGATACGGATCCAACCCTAAGAATCTTGATACATCCATATCAGTAGGTTTAGGATATAGTATTGTTAGAAAATCAGAAATTTTCGTTCGTTATAATTACGGTTTTATGGATATTTATGATAAATTTTACCAAAAACAAAATACATCAGTAATTGCTTTAGGTTTTGCCTATATTTTTGATTAATTAAATATAAATAAAAATATATTTATGGGATTAATTTTGTTTAATCCCATTTTTTGTTATATACTTTCTGTGATTTTAAATTCTATAATTATAATATAATAGGTTTTACTATAAGTAAATTAAAACTATTAATCTACTATTTTAAATTTCATACCATTATAAAAACTAGACCTAAAATACCGACAGCTTTAAGTTTTATCTATGAAAAATTGTCAGTTATAATATATGACATTTGTGACAGAAAATTTTCAGCTATTATTTTTTTTAAAATTGCAACATTTTTTTTTAAAATATGTATTATTTAAACTAAAGGACACTTTTTATAAAAATAATATTAATATTTTTATTTATAACAGTACAATAATTTATATTTTAAATACAATAATTATCACTTTTATATATTGTCTGACCTATATAATAGTCAACTTGATAAAAATTATTGACGATAATAATCCAATAAACTAAGTGAACAAATTATCTCAAATACTATAATAATTAGATTATAAATTGAAACTATTTGTATTAAATAGAAATAAAAAATGGGATTAAAAAATTTGGCTTGAAGTTTGATGTGTGGAAGGAAAAATTAATCATAATATAAATTTTACCTTATGTATTGGACCTTAGAATTAGCGTCTTATTTAAGTGATGCGCCGTGGCCCGCCACAAAAGATGAATTAATTGATTATGCCATCAGAACCGGCGCCCCTTTGGAAGTAGTTGAAAATCTACAGGCAATTGAAGATGAGGGCGAGATTTACGATAGCATTGAAGAAATATGGGCGGATTATCCGACTGATGATGATTTCCTCTGGAACGAAGATGAATACTAATTTATAAGCCCTAGCTCGTTTAGGGCTTTACTTTTCATAGTTCATACTAAAAAAGCTTTTTTTTAGTACATTTGTACGTACAAATTAATTACATATAATGAATATATTAAATTCAGTCCTCAAATTATTTATTGGGGATAAACATAAAAAAGATCTTGCACAATTAAATAAATATCTGGACAAAATTAAAAAGGAAGAAGAAAGTATTTCTTCTTTATCTTTTGATGATCTAAGATTTAAAACCATTGAGTTTAAAGAAAAAATATCTCAAGCAACTTTTGATCTTAAAAATAAAATTGCAGAATTAAAAGAACAAACTCAAAATGTTGATAATATAGACGAAAAAGAGCGATTATACAGCGAGATTGAGAAATTTGAGAAGGAATCCTATGAAGTTGAAGAAAGAATATTGGAAGAAATACTTCCCCAAGCGTATGCTTTAATTAAAGAAACAGCCCGTCGATTTGCTGAAAACAACACTATTACCGTTACAGCCACCGATTTTGATAAAACATTGGCATTAACTAAAGAGTATGTTACCATTGAAGGAGATAAAGCCGTATGGAGAAATTATTGGAATGCGGCGGGTAAAGAAGTAAAATGGGACATGATTCATTATGATGTTCAGTATATAGGGGGAACGGTATTACATCAAGGAAAAATTGCTGAAATGGCAACCGGTGAGGGAAAAACGTTAGTAGGAACACTTCCTATGTATTTGAATGCTCTACCGGGACGTGGAGTTCATGTAGTAACAGTTAATGATTATTTAGCAAAACGGGACTCCGCATGGATGGCTCCTTTGTTTGAATTTCATGGATTAAAAGTAGATTGTATTGATAACCATCAACCCAATTCTGAATCTCGAAGACAAGCTTATCTTGCTGATATTACTTACGGAACTAATAATGAATTTGGATTCGATTATTTACGTGACAATATGGCAAATTCTCCAAATGACTTAGTTCAAAGAGAACTTAATTATGCCATTGTCGATGAGGTAGATTCCGTTCTAGTAGATGATGCACGTACGCCATTAATTATATCCGGTCCGGTACCTCAAGGAGATAAACAAGAATATCAGGAATTAAAACCGGTTGTTGAAACCATTTTTACGGCTCAAAAAAATGAAATTTCAAAATTATTTCAGGAAGCAAAACAATTAATAGCTTCAGGAGATAAAAAAGAAGGAGGTTATAAATTATATCAAGTATATAGAGGATTACCTAAACATAAGCCTTTAATTAAATACCTTTCAGAAGAAGGGAACAAAGCTATTTTGTTAAAAGCAGAAGCTTATTTTATATCGGATAATAACCGAATGATGCCTGAGGCAGATAAAGATTTATATTTTTCAATTGATGAAAAAAATAATCAGGTGGAACTTACCGATAAAGGAATTGAATTTTTGTCAAAAGGAAATTCCGATCCTAACTTTTTTGTATTAGAAGATTTAGGAACTGTATTTGCCGATATTGAAAATAAAAACTTATCCAAAGAAGAAGAACATAAAGAAAAAGAAGAATTCTTACGATACTTTGCTATCAAATCCGAACGTATTCATTCTTTAAGTCAGTTGCTCAAGGCATATACTTTGTTTGAGAAAGATGTAGAATATGTTGTAATTGACGGACAAGTTAAAATTGTTGACGAACAGACCGGACGTATTATGGAAGGGCGTCGTTATTCTGATGGATTGCATCAAGCTTTAGAAGCTAAAGAAAATGTAAAAGTCGAAGCAGCAACACAAACATTTGCTACAATTACTTTACAGAATTACTTTAGAATGTATAATAAATTGGCAGGTATGACCGGTACTGCCGAAACGGAAGCCGGAGAATTTTGGGAAATATATAAATTAGATGTAGTGGTTATTCCTACCAACAAACCTGTAATTAGAAACGACCAACAAGATTTAGTTTATAAAACCAACAGAGAAAAATTCAATGCCGTTTTAAATGAGGTGATACGTTTATCTCAAGAAGATAAAAGACCGGTATTAGTGGGGACTACTTCTGTAGAAATTTCCGAATTATTAAGCAAAGCTTTAAAATTAAGAAAAATACCGCATAATGTATTGAATGCAAAATTACATAAAAAAGAAGCAGACATTGTTGCAGAAGCGGGAAATCCGGGAGTAGTAACTATTGCTACCAATATGGCAGGAAGGGGTACCGACATTAAGTTGACGGATGAAGTTAAAGCCGCAGGAGGGTTAGCTATTATTGGTACGGAAAGACACGATTCTAGACGGGTAGACAGACAGTTAAGAGGTCGTGCCGGTCGTCAGGGAGATCCGGGATCTTCTCAATTCTATGTTTCTCTAGAGGATAATTTAATGCGTTTATTCGGTTCTGATCGAATAGCTAAAATGATGGATCGATTAGGGCATAAGGAAGGAGATGTAATTCAACATTCTATGATCACTAACTCTATTGAAAGAGCTCAGAAAAAAGTTGAAGAAAATAACTTTGGAATTCGTAAAAGATTGTTGGAATATGACGATGTAATGAATAAACAAAGGGAAGTAATTTACAGCAGACGTAAAAATGCTCTTTTTGGTGAGAAGTTAAGTATCGATATCGCTAACATGATTTATGATACTGCTGCTTTATTAGTAAGAGACAATAAACAAGATAAAAACTATAAAAATTTTGAGTTTGAGTTAGCAACAGTGTTTGCTATGGATACTCCTGTAGATGAAGCAGAGTTTAACAGATTATCTGAAAAAGAACTTGTTGATAAAGTTTTTGAACAAGCAGAAGCTTATTATAAAGAAAAATTAGAAAATACGGCACAACAGTTGTATCCTATCATATCTAACGTCTTTTTAGCAAGAGGAAACACATTTAAAAATATTTCCGTTCCTTTTACTGACGGTACAAAAGTATTAAATGTAACCACCAATTTAGAAGATGCTTACAATTCTGAAGGAAAAGCTTTATTAAAAGACTTTGAAAAAGGAATTACTTTAGCATTAATAGATGAAAATTGGAAAGAACATTTAAGAGAGATGGATGAATTAAGAAAGTCTGTACAATCTGCCGTTTACGAACAAAAAGATCCGTTGGTTATTTATAAACAAGAATCCTTTGCTTTATTTAGGGATATGTTAGATAAAACCAATAAAGAAATTATATCTTTCTTGTTCAAAGGAGGTTTACCATCTGAACCTGAAGAATCAAAAATAGAACAAGCTCGTGAAGTAAAACAAAAAGTAGTTGAGAGCAGAGAATTTGTTGAAAACGATGAAAAACAGACTCAAGAAAAGCCGGTTTCCGAACCATTACGTGTAAACAAGATCGGAAGAAATGAAATGGTACATGTGCGTAATTTGAGAACCGGAGAAGTTAAATCTTTGAAATTTAAACAAGCGCAAAGTCTTATAGAGGAGGGAAGTTGGATATTGGTTGATCAAGAGGATGAATAACCTCTAAAAAATATTATAACATTGAGCCGGAATAATAAAAAATTATTATTCCGGTTTTTTATAAAAAAAATTAAAACCTAAATGCATATTTAGCATGAAATCATTAGCAGAAATTAGAAACGAGTTTATTAAAAATCTTTCTTCGCAATATACACTTAAAGAAATAGATATTATTTTTTATGCGTTGGCAGAAACATATTTGCATAAAGATAAAATTACCTTAAAATTAGGATTGGATGAAATGCAAGAAGATTCTCAAATAAAGCCTACACTTTTTCAAACAGCCTTATTTCATTTAATTAGCGGTATGCCTTATCAATATGTGGTAGGTTATACGGAATTTTACGGCTGTAAAATTTCTGTAAATCCCCATGTGTTGATTCCCAGACCGGAAACAGAAGAATTGGTATCTTGGATTTGTAATGACTTTGAAAATAAAAATGAAGAGTTGAATATCATTGATTTATGTTCCGGAAGTGGATGTATTGCTATTGCATTAGCTAAAAACTTAAAAGCAAAAGTATCTGCTCTTGAAATTGACGAAAAGGCTATAAATTTGGCCAAAAAAAATGCAGAAAGCAATCAAGTACAGGTAGATTTTATACAGTCTGATTTACTTAATACGGGTCACCTAATAAAGAATACTGAAAAGTATGATATTATTGTATCCAATCCTCCCTACATCAGAGAATATGAAAAAGAAGGTATGGAGAGTAGGGTAGTCAATCATGAACCATCCAAGGCCTTGTTTGTACCGGACGATGATCCATTGGTTTTTTACAGGAGTATAATAGATTTTTCACTAAAAAACATGAAACCACAAGGAAGAATATATGTTGAAATTAATCAAGATTTAGGAGAAAAAACCAGACAACTGTTTTTGGAATACTTTAATTACGTAGAGTTAAAACAAGATATATCCGGTAATTTTAGGATGATTAAGGCTAAAGAGATAGCTTTTTAAATAAGTAAGTATATAGTGTGTAATTGTATTAAAAAAGTTAAAATATCTATTTTTGAAGTAGCATTTCATTTTCCATCAAAATTCATCATCGCAGGTTCTTAGTCAGCCAAAGTCATAGAACGTTCTTTTTCTTAAATAGTAAGATTAGATCTTCCTGCCTTTTCCAAACCTTACTTTTATAAGAATATAATGTTAATAATTAATATATATTAATATAGATAGTGTAAATGTTTGGCACAATTATTTTATTTACAGTAAATAAGGTTAAAAACTTAATCTTTGTCATTACTATTTAGATACAAAAGTGTAGTTTTTATCTGACAAAATTTATTGTAAATTTGAATTGTGAAAAATCAGATTAACATTGCCGATATTCCCGGAAATTCTCAATTAATTAAAGATTATATAACTAAGGAGGAAAAAATCGCATCTTTTTATGGAAGAAATTTATCACCTGAATCTTTACTTATACAGGCTAGAGAAAAAATTTCCAATTATAAACACAGGGAAAAGTTAATTGATGAATTGCAACGACAGTTAAAAAATTTACAATTGTCTGAAAAGCAAACAATCAATCTAAAAAATCTTAGTTTAGCGAATTCAATAACCATCACAACCGGGCATCAACTAAATTTAATGACCGGTCCGTTATATTTCATCTATAAAATTTTACAGGTAATAAAATTATGTGATACGATGAATGACAGACAAGAGGAATTTAAATTTATTCCAATTTTCTGGATGGCTACGGAAGATCATGATTTTGAGGAAATAAATCATTTTAATTTTAATAGAGAATTTATAAGTTGGAATGAGAAACATCATGATTATGTAGGTGAAATTTCAACCGGTGGATTAAAAACTGTCTTATCCGATTTTTATGAAGAATTGAAATATTATCCTTTTGGAAAGGAATTAAGAAAGATTATTGAAAAATCCTATTATACCGCGGATAATCTTTCAGATGCCACTCGAATTTTAGTTCATGAATTGTTTAAAGAATATGGTCTATTGTTTATAGATGGAAATACAGAATCTTTAAAAAAATTGTTTATACCGTTTATTAAAGATGATATCAAGGAAAAAAAATCTTTCCGAATCATTTCAAAAACAATCGAAAAATTAAAATCGAATCATTATAAAATACAAGTAAATCCAAGAAAAATTAATTTTTTTTATCATAAAAATAAAGAAAGAAACCGTATAGATGAAACCAATGGTAAATATTATATTTTAGGAAGCTGTAAAAATTTTAGTGAAGTTGAAATACTGGAAGAAATAGATAAACATCCCGAAAATTTCAGTCCCAATGCATTAATGAGACCGGTGTATCAGGAAGTCATATTGCCTAACGTTGCCTATATTGGTGGAAATGCAGAAATTGCATATTGGATGGAACTTAAAGATTATTTTTCTGAACAAAATATTCCTTTTCCTATATTGGTACCAAGAAATTCTTTTTTATTGATTAATGACAATCAAGAAAAAAGAATGAAAAGACTTTCTTTGAATATCAATCATTTATTTCTTCCTAAAGAACAAACTATTAATACCCTAGTAATTCAAAATTCATCCTATATATTTGATTTTGCAAAGTACGAAAGTCGTTTAAAAGTTATTTTCGATGATTTATTGAAAGAATCTGCCAATACAGATCCTAGTTGGAAAAATATGATTTTGGCTCAAAAGAAAAAGCAGCTCAATGGGTTGGAAAAAATAAACAAACGTTTTTATAAAGCAAATAGATTAAAACATAAAGAAATTGTTTACAATTTTGAAAAATTATATGAAGAATTATTTCCTGAAGGTAGTTGGCAGGAAAGGGTCTACAATTTTTCATTTTATTATGCCACAATGGGATCTGAATTTTTAGCTCGAATATATAATGAAATCAAAGAATTTCAAAATATTGTAACAGTATTTAATTTAGAAAAAGGGAAATAAATAATTTAATTACATTTGCAACAAAGTTATTTAGAAATGAAAAAGCAATTTAATACGCTGCTATTATTATTTATAAGTTCCTTGATGCTTTCGCAACAGCAAAAACATACTGTTATGGCGAAAGAAACGCTTTATGGGTTAAGTAAAAAATACAATGTTTCCATTGATGATTTAAAAAAAGTAAATCCTCAATTAAACAGCCGTACGCTTCAGATAGGGGAAATACTTAATATACCGGATAAAAAAGCTTCTTCTAAAGCGAATGAATATTTAACTTCCAACACTGCTAATAACACACAAAATATAGAAAATACACAAAACTTGGATTATTTTTATATTACCGTTGAGCCTAAACAAACGTTGTACGGATTAAGTAAAAAGTATCATACTACAATTAAAAGCATAATAGCCCTTAATCCGGCTATGGATAAGAACGGTCCCAAAATCGGTGAAATTTTAAAAATTCCTGCCAATTCCTCATTGGAAAATTCAAATGCTTATAATCATGTTTATAGTGATGATAAAAAGGATCAGGAAGAATTAAAAATAAATAATTCAGATTCAAAAGAAGAAATCAACATAAAAGATAAAAAAGAGTTAACTTCAGCAAAAGATGATCCAATAGAAACTAATAAAAAAGAAAATATTGAAAATCAGAATGATAAAGAATCTGATATCTTAAGTAAGAATAAATTACCTGAAAATGGTTTACAGAATGATGCTAAAGATCAATCATCAAGTCAAGCCGATAGTGAATTTAGAAAAGACGGAGTAAATGTGGTTTTATTTTTACCTTTCCATACCGGAGAATCTTCCGTTAATCCGGAAAGACGTATAGCTACTCAATTTTATTCTGGAGTCAAACTTGCACTGGATTCTTTGTCCAATAGAGGAAAAAGAGTTCATGTAAAAATATTTGACACAAGTAATGATAATAAATTCAGAGAAATTGTAAATACCTATGATTTTTCGAATACCAATCTTATAATAGGCCCTTTATTTAAATCGAACTTATTGACCCTAGCAGATAAAATTAAAAAAATTCCGATAATTTCTCCATTTTCTTCCAGCGATGACCTAGATGAACACGAAAATTTAATTTTATACAATACAAAAGATCAAATATTAGCTGAAAAAGTAACTGATGAAATGTTAAAAAAATATTCCAACGAAAAAATATATATAGTATATGATGAGGAACATTTTAAAACGGCTCAATTTATTCAATCATTAATTAAAGATAGAAAAAATAATGCTGAAGTAATTTTAACTAAAAATGCAGAAGATATTAAACCGGATCAGAATTTAGTTACTGAAGAATATAATAAAATTTATGCCCTATTAATTTCAAATCAAGATCCGGTAATAAATAAATATTTAGATACGATAACTAGTTTTGAAACTAATCAAGTACAACCTATTTCTTTATTTTACTCTTCTTTGTTTGATAATAAAAAATACGAAGAAAAACTTATAAATTTCGGATTGTTATATTTAGATACAAATTATGTAAATGAATTTGGTTTTAATGAACAAAAAATGATGAATTTATATAAGAAAAAATATTGTCATATGCCGGATAAATATGCTATTACCGGTTTTGATGTAACCTATGATATTTTGAGTCGTGTTGATGAAAAAGGGAATTTATCTAACGCAATTATGAAAGCTGAAAGTAAACAAGTCAGCAATAAATATTCTTTTAGAAGAATAAATAAAAATGGAGCTTGGGTTAATCAAGAAGCTAGAATTATTCAATTATTAAAATAACTTAGAACAAACAAAATTACATTTAACAATAAAATACTTAATATTAAAAAAAATTAATGAATTCATTAGTATTTCCCGGACAGGGTTCTCAGTTCCCAGGCATGGGAAAAGAAATATATGAGAGCAGAGCTGATATTAAAGAAATGATGAACTCTGCTAATGATATATTAGGGTTTAATATCATTGATATCATGTTTAAGGGAACCGAAGAACAACTAAAACAAACAAAAGTAACACAACCTGCAATTTTTATCTATTCCATCGCTTCTGCTAAAGTTAATGAAAATGCCCGAATTGAAATGGTAGCAGGGCATTCCTTAGGAGAATTTTCTGCATTAGTTGGAAATGGAGTCCTGTCTTTTGATAACGGTTTAAAATTAGTTTACGAAAGAGCCTTGGCGATGCAAGAAGCTTGTGAAGAAAATCCTTCTTCGATGGCAGCGGTTATAGGTTTAGATGATGAAACTGTCGAAAAGGTATGTCAGGAGATATCCTCTGAAAATAATATTGTAGTTCCGGCAAATTATAATTGTCCGGGGCAATTGGTTATATCAGGACACACAGAGGCAGTTAAACAAGCTTGTGAAACTTTAAAAGAAAAAGGGGCTAAAAGAGCAATTTTGCTGCCTGTTAGCGGGGCTTTCCATTCACCACTTATGAAAAGTGCCGAGAAAAGATTAGAAGAAGTTATTCTTAAAACTAAATTTAATACACCCAGTGTCCCAATATATCAGAATTATACTAGTAAAGCTGTTACCAATATTGAGAAAATAAAAGAAAATCTTATTAAACAATTGACCTCTCCGGTAAACTGGACAAAAATAATTCGTAACATGATACAAGATAATTGTTCGGTATTTACAGAAACCGGTCCGGGAAAGGTTTTACAAGGATTAATTAAAAAAATTGACAGTTCCGTTGAAGTTTCCTCACTTTCTAATTAAAAAAATTAAATAGAATACAAAAAAGAGATCTTATATTAAGATCTCTTTTTTTATGAAGAATATTTTTTAACGATAAATCATTAACTTTTTTTAAAACAAAAAGATTTTAAATCTTTATATTATCACCATTTAGAATATATGTATATAAAAATTTTTAAAACAGATTAAACAAAAATTCATTAAAGTTTTATACGGATATAATTAATTTGCTTTAGTAAAAGCTATAACTAACTAAACATTTAATTTAATTTATCGATCATTTTTAGTTTATATAGAATGTTAAACATATATTAAATAAACTGTTTCGATTTTGCGGTAATCTGTAACATTTAGTAGTTAAATTATACAAATTAGTAACTACAATTGCAAACGACATGATTTCATTGAAAAACATACATAAGTATTATGACATAGGTCATAATAAATTACATGTATTAAAAGGAATTAATCTGGAAATAGGAGAAGGAGAAATGGTTGCTATTATGGGATCTTCCGGATCAGGTAAATCTACCTTGTTAAATATTCTTGGAATATTGGATTACGCTGACGAAGGAGAATATCTATTAGATGGGGTTAAAATTGAAAAAGATTTAAGCGAATCAAAAGCAGCAGATTATAGAAATAAATTTTTAGGCTTTGTTTTCCAGTCCTTTAACTTGATAAGCTTTAAAAATGCTATGGAAAATGTCGCACTTCCTTTATATTATCAAAAAGTAAAACGTTCTCAAAGAAATTCCAGGGCCATGGAATATCTAAAAAGGGTAGGATTAGATGATAGAGCAGATCATATGCCTAATGAATTGTCGGGTGGACAAAAACAAAGGGTGGCAATTGCTCGCGCATTGGTAACACATCCTAAAGTTATTTTAGCCGATGAACCTACAGGAGCACTTGACAGTCAAACCACTTATGACGTAATAAAATTTTTACAAAAAATTAATAACGAAGGAAAAACTATTTTAATAGTTACACATGAACCCGATGTGGCGAAACAATGCAAAAGGGTAGTTCATTTAAAAGATGGTATAATTGAAAGGGATGAATTTATTAATCAAGAAGTTTTAGTATAATTTATTAACTATGTTTAATATAGATCGCTGGCAGGAAATATTTTATTCCATCAAGCAAAATAAATTAAGAACTTTTCTTTCGGGTTTTACAATATCATTAGGATTATTTATCTTCATTATACTTTTCGGTTTTGGAAATGGTTTAAAAAATGGCTTTTCACAAGCCTTCATATTGGATTCTTCCAGTACAATTAATATTATTCCGGGAAAAGCAACCGAAGCATATTTAGGTTTACAACAAAATAGGGATGTTACTCTTAAAAATGAAGATCTTGAACTTGTAAAGAAAGAATTTGATGAAAATTTAGAGTATAAAACAGCTACCATCACACAGCCTGAAAATGTTACTTACAGAACATCTTCAGGAATCTATACAGTTCAGGCAACTTACCCGGATAAGCAATATATAGAAAAAGCCATTATTACATCAGGACGTTTTTTAAATCAATCAGACATTATAAACAAAACTAAATTTGCCGTTATAGGTCGATTGGTAGAAAAAGATCTTTTTAAAAATGAAAAAGCCTTAGGTAAATATATAAATATAGGCGGAATCAATTATAAAGTTGTTGGTATATTCTACGATGAAGGAGGGGATAATGATGAAAGAATAATTTACATCCCTATATCCACTTTACAAAGTCTCAAAAAAAGTACAGATCATGTAAGCCAGATAGATGTTGCTTATTTATCGGACATGAAACCTAGCGTAGCTGTTAAATTAGGGGATGAGATTGAGAGAACTTTACGCTCCAAACTTAAAATTTCACCCACAGATAAAACCGGTTTGGTTATTCGAAACAGAGCCCAAAATATGGAAGATACCTACTCGTTTTTCACGGTGATTTCTTCTTTGGTTATGTTTATAGGATTTGGTACCATAATGGCCGGAATTATCGGTATTAGTAATATTATGGTTTATATTGTAAAAGAAAGAACAAAAGAAATAGGAATTAGAAAAGCCTTAGGAGCAAAACCATTCAGTATAGTTTGGCTTATCTTGCAAGAATCTATTTTCATTACAGTTATTTCCGGTATTTCAGGGGTTATTTTAGGTAGTCTGGCTCTTTATTTTATAGGTAATAATCTTTCCACCTATCTTATAGTAGATCCTTCGGTAAGTAAAGAATTATTAATTTTTGCAACGGTATCCTTAATAACTTTTGGTACGGTAGCAGGATTTATTCCGGCAAGAAAAGCTGCAAAAATAAAACCTATAGAAGCCTTAAGTTCAGATTAAACTATTTATTGAAATTTAATATCTTATACAAATGCAAATTTTAGATAGAGAAACATGGGTTGAAATTTACCATACTCTCAGCAAAAATAAGTTGCGCACCATTTTAACAATGATCGGTGTGGCATGGGGAATGTTTTTGTATGTATTTCTTTTAGGAGCTGCTAAAGGCGCTGAAAATGGTTTTTATAAAATATTTGACGGATATGCAACCAATAGTATATTTCTTTGGGGTGGATCTACAGGTGAACCCTATAAAGGATACCCGAGAGGAAGGGAGTTAGCTATACATTTGGATGATGTAGAATATTTGAAAAAACAAGTTCCTGAAATTGATTTTGTAGTACCTAGAAATGCTGCTTCCTCTGAACAAAGCGTTATAAACAGAAAAAATAAAAGTAAGAATTTCACCGTATTTGGTGATTTTGCTTCGGTATCCAAAGTTCAAAAGAAACAATTGATTACAGGAAGATTACTAAATGAAGAAGATGATGTTCAGAAAAAAAAGGTTGCGATAATCGGTAAAGAGGTTTATGAACAATTATTCAATAATAAAGAAAATGCTATAGGTGAATATATCAAAATTAACGGAATTTATTTTCAAGTAGTTGGAGTTTACAGAAATCCAAATTCAGGATTTTTACCGGAAGATGTGGTATATATTCCTTTTAATACCTATCAGAAAATCTACAATCAAGGAGATAAAGTAAATTGGATGGTAATTTCCATTAAACCACAATACAATGTTAATGTGGTCGAAGAAAAGATCAAAACAGCTTTAAGAAAAAAATACGATGTAGCACCCACAGATGAAAAGGCTTTCGGTGCTTGGAATTTTGCTGAGAACTTTAGAAAATTAACCAATTTCTTAAAAGGATTGCAAATACTTACTTGGTTTGTGGGAGGTTTAACCATTCTTGCCGGAGTAGTTGCTATTTCCAATATTTTATTAATAACGGTGAAAGAAAGAACCTTGGAAATAGGTATCCGAAGAGCTTTAGGAGCCAAACCGGGTGAGATAAGATCACAAATACTTATGGAAAGTGTGTTTTTAACTGTATTTTCCGGTCTACTCGGTTTTATATTAGGAGTATTACTTTTAATAGGAATGAGTTCATTTATGGGCGATGCCAATCCTAAATTTCCGTTCTATAATCCAACCGTAAATATTTGGAACGTATTAGCAGCCTTGTTTTTAATGGTAAGTTTAGGTTTGTTTATTGGACTTATACCGGCCCAAAGAGCAGTTCAAATAAAACCGATTGAGGCTTTGCGAACAGAATAATAGTCATATAAATTAGTTTAATTTTGGAAATTATGACTTTATCTAAAAAATCAGATAAGTGATAATACACAAAAGCAAATGCAATAGGATTTTCAAATTTTGAAAATCCTATTTTTATATCTAGTAATATAATTTTTTTAAAAAATTTTAATAAAATACTACCTTTGTAGTCATTCTCAAAAAATAAGAATACATGTCAGAAATTACAGCAAAATATTCTCCTAAAAACGTTGAAGATAAATGGTATAAATTTTGGATGGATAACCACTTTTTTCATTCAGAACCGAATGAGAAAAAACCGTATACTATTGTAATTCCTCCCCCTAATGTAACCGGTGTATTACACATGGGTCATATGCTTAATAATACAATTCAGGATGTATTAATAAGACGTGCCCGAATGTTGGGATATAATGCTTGCTGGGTTCCCGGAACAGATCATGCTTCCATAGCCACTGAGGCCAAAGTAGTTAACAAGCTAAAAGAACAGGGAATTAGTAAATTTGACATAGGAAGAGAAAAGTTTTTAGAACATGCATGGGAATGGACTCACACACATGGTGGAATCATATTAGAACAATTAAAAAAATTAGGTTGTTCTTGTGATTGGGATCGTACAAAATTTACCCTTGACGGTGATCTATATAATTCAGTAATTAAATGTTTCGTGGATCTTTATAATAGAGGATATATTTATAAAGGGAACAAGATGATTAATTGGGATCCGGAAGCGAAAACCAATATATCCGATGAAGAAGTAATTTATAAAGAACATAACGGAAAACTATATTTTTTGAGATATAAAGTAGCTCATGAAGACCATTATGTAATCGTAGCTACTACAAGGCCGGAAACTATATTCGGTGACACCGCTCTTTGTATAAATCCTAGTGATGAGCGTTATCAATTTTTAAAAGGAAAGAAAGTTATAGTACCGATCTGTAACCGAGAAATACCGGTCATTGAGGATGAATATGTAGATATGGAGTTTGGAACGGGAGTTTTAAAAATAACGCCTGCTCATGATGTGAATGATTATAATTTGGGTAAGAAGCACCAATTAGCTACCATTGATATTTTTAATGATAATGCAACTCTAAATGATAATGGATTGCATTATAAAGGAAAAGACAGATTCATAGTTCGTAAGGAAATAACAAAAGAGCTTAAAGAAAAAAATCTTCTTGAAAAAGAAGAAAATTATGTAAATAAAGTGGGAACTTCTGAACGAACCGGAGCAGTTATTGAGCCTAAAATATCGGTACAGTGGTTTATGAAAATGAAGGATTTTGCTAAACCGGCTCTTGATGCAGTATTAAATGAAGAGCTTAAACTGTATCCGGATAAGTTCGTTACTACTTACAAAAATTGGTTGGAAGACATTCATGATTGGAATATCTCACGTCAGCTTTGGTGGGGACATAGAATACCTGCTTATTATTATGGAGAAGGCGAAAATGATTTTGTAATTGCAGAAACAAAAGAAGAGGCTCTAAAGTTAGCTCAAGAAAAAAACTCATCCATCACACCCGAAACCTTACGACAAGAAGAAGACGTATTAGATACCTGGTTTTCTTCCTGGTTATGGCCTATTTCAGTTTTCAACGGAATCAATGAACCGGACAATAAGGAAATTAATTATTATTATCCTACCCAAGATTTAGTTACCGGACCGGATATTATATTTTTCTGGGTAGCCAGAATGGTAATGGCAGGATATGCTTTCAGAAATGAAAAACCATTTTCTAACGTTTATTTCACCGGAATTGTACGAGATAAATTAAGAAGGAAAATGTCTAAGCAGCTCGGAAATTCTCCGGATCCTTTAAAATTGATTGAAGAATACGGAGCAGATGGTGTTCGAGTGGGGGTATTATTAAGTTCATCTGCCGGAAATGATCTTATGTTTGATGAAGATTTATGTTTACAAGGGAGAAACTTTTCAAATAAAATTTGGAATTCTTTCCGTTTAGTACAATCTTGGAATGTAGATTCATCAAAACCTCAAACCATTGAAAGTAAAGAAGCTATATCTTGGCTAAAAAATAAAATAGCTAAAACAGTTACTTTAATAAATGGAGATTTTGAAAAATATCGAATTTCCGATGCATTAATGAATATTTATAAACTCATTTGGGATGACTATTGCTCTTGGTATTTAGAAGCTGTTAAACCCCCATTTGGTGAAGATATTGATGAAAAAACTTATATAGAAACAATAGCGATTTTAGAAGACCTGTTAAAATTGCTTCATCCATTCATGCCATTTATCTCTGAAGAGATTTGGCAAACAATTAAAAAAAGAGAAATACAAGAAAGCCTTATTATAACTTCATCAGTCTCTGAAAACGCATATAATGAATCCATTATATCCGATTTTGAAGTAACCAAAGAAATTATTTCAAGTATTAGAAATTTCCGTTCTGAAAAAGGCCTTTCACCTAAAGAATCGTTAACGCTTATAGTTAAATCATCCGATAAATTGGAAAATATTGCTACCATAAAAAAATTAGCTAATATTTCACAAATAAAGGATCAACTGAATGAAAATGAGCCATCTTATACTTTTTTAGTTGGTAAATTGGAATTTGCCATACCTTTTACACAAACAATCGATACAGAAGCAGAAAAAGCAAAAATATTGGAAGATATAGCTTATTTAGAAGGATTTTTAAAAAGCGTAAATGCAAAACTGTCTAATGAAAAATTTGTGAATGGAGCTCCTCAAAAAGTAGTCGAAATGGAAAGAAAGAAGCAATCCGATACACTGGAAAAATTAACTATTTTAAAAGAGAGCTTAAAAAAGTTATAAGACTAGCTATTTTTATCAAATTTTAGTTTACAGAAAGAAATAAAACTATTGAAACATTTAAAAATGATTTATTTGAATTAATAAGTAAGTAGGAATAATCCTATCCATTAAATCTGAGAACGTATGATGAAACTACCTAGACTTATTTTTTGTTTTGTTTCAATAGTTTTATATAGTCAGGTAGAGAAAAATATATTAGACTTATCCGAATATCCCGAAAAATATATATTGTCGTCTCAAATCAATGAAACTTCTACACTTGATTTTTATAATGATTTCCTATATACCTGTAACGACAGCGGAGGAGAAGCCGAAATATATAAATTAAGCACTCAGGATGGAAAAATAGTAGAAACAATAAAAATCAAAGGAGTTAAAAATGTTGATTGGGAAGAATTGGCACGTAAAGGTGATACTCTTTTTATTGGTGATTTTGGAAATAATTTAGGCATTCGCAAAGATTTAACTGTATATCAAGTAGTTTTGCCTACCAATGCAACAAATTTAAAAGAAATAACTATAGTAGATCAGTTTCAATTTACGTTCGAAGATCAAATAGATTATGAAAACAAAGGAAATTTTAAGACAAACTTTGATTGCGAAGCATTTATCTATTATAAAAATAAGCTTCATTTATTTACTAAACGATGGGGTGATTTTCATACCGCACATTACGAATTAGATTTAACTTCTGTATCAAAATCTAAAATTGCAAAAAAGATAGAAACTTTTAATACGGAATGTTTAATAACCGGAGCAGACATACACCAAGATACATTATATTTGATAGGATATACCAAAGAAGCAGCCTATGTATGGAAATTTTATGATTTTGAAGATCATAATTTTTTTAAAGGTAAATCCAAACAAACCTTGATCGGTTTAACTGCTGCTATAGGTCAAACAGAAGTTATTGCCGTAACAGATTCCAAAATATATATAACCGCTGAAGAAATGAATTATTCGCTCTTTCATGTTAAACCCACGCTATATATTCTCAATAAAGATGAACTCTAGTTTAAATAATATTTTTTGATTTAAATTTATAACTGAAGATGGTTTTATTTAATATTATTTTATAATCCATAATTTTATATCGTTTAATTTAAATAGAAGGTTGCTAATGCTCAAATTAATAATCCTCAAAGTTATACCTTCATAAAAAAATAGATGTTTCTATCTGTATTTATCCTTGTAATCAGTTTTTTCATTTTATATTAAAAATAAAATCTAATACTATATTTAGTGAAAATAAATTTCTATATTTTCAAAGTAATAGAAGATAAAAAAATGAAAATATATGCTTTATTTTTAAAAATTATTTTATCTTTGCCTATAAATCACAAAAATTAATACTATGGCTAAAGAAAAAAAAATAGTAAGGTACAGAGATGCCGAAACTGGACACTACACCACTAAAAAATATGCTGAAGAAAATCCTAAGACTACAGTAAGGGAAACTGATCGGGTTAGACCCAGAACTAAGAAAAAATAATAGTTAATTTTGCCTTTATCTTTTTTGTCATCTTATTAATAAATTATGCAAATGTTGCATTTATTAAATGAAAGTTTATTCATTTTTCCTTAGTAACGTGGAAAAATCAAACCTTTATATATTGAAACTATCTGATTATTACAAAATTTCATTAATAGTTAGTTTGCATAAATAATAATGGCAAAAATAATAGATAAAATAATAATTAGTAGTATTCCGATACTATAATCTTATAATTTTCGAAACTAGTTATAGTACAGTTAATGCTCACATTAATTAATGTGAGCTATTTTTTTGCAAACTTTATTTACTAATTTATAGTATATAACAAATTATAATTCAATCAATTAATCTATACAGTATAATGTAGGACTTATATATGAGCCCTTTAAAAATAAATTTTACGTAATTTAACTATATATTGAATGCGATATATATTTACTTAAAATTCGTTGATAGTAAAATAAATCAAATCAAAAGATTTAAAGATTAAACCGTCATAGAAAATAATTTGGTTTGAGGTGCATTTTTCATCATTCTCAGATCAAAAGCCATACAAATATTACGAATAAACGAACGCCCATTTTCTTTTATAACTAAAGAATTTTCCGATAATTCAATAAGACCGTCTGCTTCAAACTCTCGTAATCTTTCGATGATTTCAGGATAATTTTTTTGAATAATTCCATCTTCCCAGCGGGTTTCCAACAAACACATTAAATTAAGTATGTGTCTTCTAATAAATAAATCTTCCTCACTTAAGATATGCCCTCTAAAAACAGGAAGTTCTTGATTATTAACTTTTTGGTAGTAATCTTCTATAGTTTTAACATTTTGAGCAAATGCATACCAATTATCTGAAATCGAAGAAACTCCTAATCCGATCATTACTTGAGTGGAAGAGGAGGTATATCCCATAAAATTTCTATGTATTTTTCTATTTAGCATGGATTGGTACAAAGAATCTGATTTTAAGGAAAAATGATCCATTCCGATTTCAAAATATCCCATATTTTCCAATAACTCTTTACCTTTTTCATACAATTCTCTTTTTTCCTCACCGCTTGGCAAATCTCCATCTTTGAAACCCCTTTGTCCTACACCTTTAATCCACGGAACATGAGCATATGAATAAAATGCAATTCTATCGGGTTGCATTACTTCGGTCATCTTTATGGTATGCTTCACTTTATTTAAATCTTGAAAAGGCAAACCAAAGACTAAATCATGACTTATACTTTCATATCCTATTTCACGAGCAATATCGGTTACTTTTTTAACGTTTTCAAGGGGTTGAATACGATGTATCGCTTGTTGTACTTTAGGATCGTAATCTTGAACTCCAAAACTTACTCTTCTAAATCCTAGATTGTATAAGGATTGAAGATGTTCACGAGTGGTATTATTAGGATGCCCTTCAAAACTAAATTCTTTTTCCGAATGAATTTCTGCTTTTGAGAAAATATTTTCTAATAAATACGTTAGATTTTTAGGAGAAAAAAACGAGGGAGTTCCACCTCCTAAATGTAATTCTTTTATAATGGGTTTTTCAGGCAGTAAAGCTAGATACAACTGCCATTCTTTTAAAAGAGTTTCTATATATACTAACTCAACATTATGCTGTTTAGTAATACGCTTATTGCAGGCACAAAAAGTACATAAACTTTCACAAAAAGGAAGGTGAATATACAAACTAATGCCTTCTCTTTTATTACTTTCTTTAAAAGATTTTTGTAACGTTTGAATCCATTTTTCAGAAGAAAAATTTTTTTCATCCCAATAAGGTACCGTAGGATAACTGGTATATCTGGGACCGGGTACATTATATTTTTGTATAAGAGTATTATTTTGCATATTTCGTTTCGTTACTGCAAATTTATTGATAACAAAATATATGGCTTACATAATTCAATTACTTTGAATTATGTATTTATAAATCAAACCAATAAAGTTATTTTAAATTTTATTAAGATGGTAAACCCAGGATAAAAAATTAATTAAAAAACAATGTCAAAATCAATAATAATCAATAAAAGATATGAAATGATTGATTTATATTGTATTAAATTAAAATCATTTTTTACCCAAATACTAACTGATAGCTTTTCTTATTTTTACCAATTTTTCCAACAAGTTTTCCAGTAAATCCAGTTTTAACATATTTGCACCATCGGAAAGGGCAATTTCAGGATTCGGATGGGTTTCAATGAAAATTCCATCAGCTCCAACGGCAATACCTGCTTTAGCAATAGTTTCAATCATATCGGGTCTACCTCCCGTTACACCGGTTGTTTGATTGGGTTGTTGTAATGAATGCGTAACATCTAATATTACAGGAGCGTAGTTCCTCATAGTTGGTATTCCTCTGTAATCTACAATTAAATCATGATATCCAAAAGAAGTTCCTCGATCAATAATTGCATAGTTGGAATTTCCTGAATCTTTTATTTTTTGAGCGGCAAATTGCATGGCTTCTGGAGACAAAAATTGACCTTTTTTTAAGGTAATATACTTTCCGGTTTTTGCAGCCGCAACTAACAAATCGGTTTGTCTAACCAAAAAAGCAGGAATTTGTAATACATCCACATATTTTGCAGCCCATTGAGCATGTTCGTTTTCATGAATATCGGTAGTGGTGGGTATTGAAAACGTATCACCAACTTTTTTTAATATTTCTAAAGATTTTTGCTCTCCAATTGTGGTGAAGCTGTCAACTCTTGATCGATTTGCCTTTTTGAAAGAACCTTTAAAGATATAAGGAATACCTAATTTATCAGTAATTTCAACAATTTTTCCGGCAATATCCATAGCCATTTGCTCACCTTCAATAATACAAGGTCCTGCAATTAAAGTGAAATTATTAGTAGTTGTATTTTTTATTTTAGGAATTGAATATAAGCTGTTTTTCATGAGGAATCTTTTTTACAAATTTAGTATATATTTATGATCCATAGAAATTACCGATAGATCACTTTTATAAAAGGTTGAAATGAAATTACTTTCCAATAAAAAATGGTTATTTATATAAAATATATACCAATTAAAAGACGTAAAATTGTATAAAACACTTATAATTTTTATGAAATTGATTTAAAAATACCAAATTAACAATTTACCTAAAATTTATTGCGGTGTATTGAAATGAATATAAGATCTCCATTTTTCTATCACCTGTTTCATATCTTCAGGTAATTCAGATTCAAAAAACATTTCTTTTTTTGTTCTTGGATGAACGAAACCTAAGGTACGAGCATGCAAAGCTTGTCGCGGAAGAACTTGAAAGCAATTTTCAACAAATTGTTTATATTTTGTGAAAGTAGTTCCTTTTAGAACAATGTTTCCTCCGTATCTTTCATCATTAAAAAGAATATGCCCTAAGTATTTCATATGGGCCCTAATTTGGTGAGTTCTTCCGGTCTCAAGTTGACATTCAACCAATGTAACATAACGGAATCTTTCTAAAACCTTGTAATGGGTTACCGCATGTTTACCATGAGAACCATCAGGGAAAACAGCCATTTGCATACGGTCTTTCAAATCGCGTCCTATATGACCGTTTATAGTTCCTTCATTTTCCTCAAAATTACCCCAAACTAATGCATTATACACCCTTTTAGTAGTCTTATTAAAAAATTGCTTAGCTAAATGATTCATCGCAAATTCATTTTTAGCAATTACCAATAATCCCGAAGTATCTTTATCAATCCTGTGAACTAGTCCGGGACGCTTGTCTAAGTCTGTTTGAAAATAGGGAAGAGTACTAAAATGGTAAGCCAAAGCATTAACTAGGGTGCCTTCAAAATTTCCAAATCCGGGATGTACCACCATTCCGGCTTTCTTATTAACCACCAACAAATCTTCATCTTCATAGATAATATCTATAGGAATATTTTGGGGAACAATACTCGTATCACGAGGAGGATGTGCTAAAACAATGGAAACGATATCATTAGGCTTAACCTTATAGTTAGATTTTACAGGTATATTATTAACTAAAACATTACCGGCAAGAGCAGCCTTTTGAATTTTATTTCTTGTAGAATTTTCTATTAAATTTACAAGATATTTATCAATACGTACGGAACCTTGTCCTTTGTCTACAGTGATTTTAAAATGTTCATATAATTCATCCGCATCATTATTCTGATCAGTATCTAATATATCTTGCTTTTCCATAATATTTATAAATCTATCCTAACTATTCCAATATTACTCTCTTAGGTTTTTTCGGAGCATCATCTTTTGGAAGATGAACAGGTTGAGCCGAATTTTCTTGAATGTTAGAACTATTATTAGTAGTGTTAGTAGTTTCGTTAGAAGAAGGAATATTTTGATGATGGTTAGAAGAATTATTAATATCATGAGAATAATTAACAGAGTTCAAAGAATCGGAATATTTATGAATGTTAAATGTTTGATCCAATTCTCTGATCTTTTCTCGTAAACTACTCAAAGGTTTATCACTAAGATATAAATCTATGGGTTGACCTTGATCATAAATAAATGAAGGAGCAGGCACTTGATAATAAACACGATTGTTTTCTGTTTTGGCAGGATCATCATAGGTTATATTACCAATTGAAAACAGGTTTTCTGTAATCAGTTTCTTGGCTGTTTCTTCATTTAAACCAATAAAATTAGGTACGGAAACATTTTTGGCAAGGCTTTTTGCCAATACAATAGTTAAAGGAGAAAAACGGGGTAACGTTAAACCCGGTTGTACTTCTTTACCTTTATATAATAATTTTAGAACCGTATTTGTTGCCAAACTTGGTTCATAAATCGTATCGGTAACTTTTAATCCGACTAAGTCTAATTGACTGAAAGCTAAATATTTATATTTTCCGATAACATTAGGTACCGTTACAGGTTTCCATGTTTTGGCATTGGCTCGGATAAATATTCTTCTGCCTTTTTTAACATGCGAACCTATTAGAGGATATATATCTAAAATTTGATATGATTTATATTTAGGATCATACTTAGAAGTATCAATCTCATATTCCAAGTCATTATCTTCAAGCTTAACTACTGCTTGATCCAGAGTTAAATTATTTAAATTAGGAACTTCCACTTGAACACCGTGATTTGTGTAAGCATTCAACCATAGAAAGGTTCCTTGTAAAAGTCCAAAAAATATTACTATAGCTAGAATAATGCTGACCCAAAATTGCCAAGATCCTAACAGTTTTAAGAATTTCATACTTACATTTTACAAAGCAAATATATAAATAATAAAAATATTATGGTTTATTAGTTAAAAATATGTTTAATTTTGTACGTTCTAACTCTAAATAACAATAAATAATTAATTACTATTATAATAATTGAAATTTTATGATGACAGTCGGAATTGTAATGGGAGGCTATTCTGAAGAAAGTAACGTTTCTTTAAAAAGCGGTGATTATTTTTATTCTCAAATAAATAAATCAAAATATACTGTCTTTAAAATAACCATTTTAAAGGACGGATGGAATGTCATTATAAATGATCAATCATATCCTATAAATAAAGGAGATTTTAGTTTTCAGTTAAATGAAAAAAAAATCCATTTTGATGTGTTGTTAAATACAATACATGGAAATCCGGGTGAAAACGGATTGATGCAAGCTTATTGGGAATTGCTGAATATTCCCTATTCAGGATGCTCTTTTTATAATTCTGCATTAACATTTAACAAAAGAGATACTTTATCCGTACTTAAAAAATTTAATGTTTCAGTAGCCAACTCAGTTTATTTAAATCAAGGAGATCATATAGATGTTGATTCTATTATTGAAGAAGTAGGTTTGCCTTGTTTTGTAAAACCCAATCAGTCGGGATCAAGTTTAGGAGTATCAAAAGTGAAAAAAAAGGAAGATTTTTTAACAGCCTTAGATTTTGCATTTAAAGAAGATAAAGCCGTATTGATAGAAAGTTATTTAGAAGGTAGAGAAGTTCAAGTAGGAGTATTTAAAAATCAAGGAGAAGTGGTTGTAGTAAACACAACCGAAATAATTTCCAAAAATGAATTTTTTGATTACGAAGCCAAATATTTGGGAGCATCAGAAGAAATAACTCCCGCTCCTATTTCAGAAGAAGAAGATAAACGAATAAGAGAGGCTGCGGCCCATATATACAGATCTTTAGATATGACCGGGTTTTCAAGATTAGATTTCATAATAGTTGATGGAACTCCCTATTTCTTAGAAATTAATACAACTCCCGGATGCTCACCGGCCAGTATATTTCCACAACAAGTTAAACAAGCAGGGTTGGATTTTTCGGAATTATTAGACAACGAAATTTCAATTGCATTACAAAGATTTGAAAATAAATAAACATGGAAAGAGTAGCAGTATTTCCTGGTTCTTTTGATCCAATTACCTTAGGACATTCAAATATAATTGAAAGAGCTGTCCCATTATTTGATAAAATTATTGTTGCCATAGGAAATAATTCCAATAAACAATATATGTTTCCCTTAGAAAAAAGAATGGAATGGATACGTGAGACAGTTAAAATATTTCCTAATGTAGAAGTTGACTCTTTTGATGGGCTTACGATTGATTATTGTGCAAAAAGAAAAGCTCCTTATATTATTAGAGGTCTTAGAAATCCAGCAGATTTTGAGTTTGAAAAAGCAATAGCACATACCAATCGCACATTGGCAAAAAAATCTGTAGAAACCGTATTCTTTTTAACATCATCCGGAAAATCTTTCATAAGTTCAAGCATTGTAAGAGAAATAATGAGATATAACGGAGATTATGAAATATTAGTGCCAAAAGCAGTTAGAATATAAATTTATTATTAAAATAATATATAACTAAGAACGGCTGCTAAGATTTTTTGTGAAATCAATATTCTTAAAATAAATATAGTTCGATTAATGAAGGAAGAATGTTAATAATATCTAGTAAAACTTAGATAAAAATTATTGCTTAGTTAATTTTTTTGTATTTATTTTACGTGATATTTTTACGAATAGTTAAAAAATTAATTTATATATCAGATGGAAAAACAACAATTAACCCAAACAAATTCAAAGACTAGAGTAGGAGGATTAAATCCTTTTATTACGATCATTATTTTAATAGCTATAGGAGAATGCATTTATCACTTTGTACTAGGTGCACCTTCAAACTTTAAAGGTGATACTACCGATAGCGACCCTAAAACGTTTATGGGTATTATCCATAAAGGGGGTGTGATTGTTCCTTTTTTGATTTCCTTTTTACTTATGGTTATCGTATTTTCAATTGAAAGATTTTTTATCATTGGAAAAGCGGAAGGAACAGACAGCTTAACAAAATTTGTAAATGATATCCGTGTATTATTAGATAAAAACGATATCAATAATGCCATTTCATTATGTGATAAACAAAAAGGTTCTATAGGAAATGTAGTAAAAGAAGGGTTAATTTCATATAGAGCATTAGCTAATGATACAACTTTAGATAAAGAACAAAAATTAGTTTCATTAAACAAAACATTAGAAGAAGCTACCTCATTGGAAATGCCAATGCTTGAGAAAAATATGACTATTTTAGCAACAATAGCATCAATCGGTACATTAGTTGCCTTAATGGGAACCGTAATCGGTATGATCAAAGCATTCTTTGCATTAGGTGAAGGAGGTGGGTCTCCGGATGCAGCTGCTTTATCAGTAGGTATATCTGAAGCCTTAGTAAATACTGCATTAGGTATTGGTACTTCAGCACTTGCTATAATTGCTTATAACTATTTTACATCAAGAATAGATACTTTAACTTTCAAAATTGATGAAATAGGTTTAAGTATTCAACAGTCTTTTTCTGCTCACCATTAATTAAGTTTCTAATTTTCTTTAAAGAGTAAAGAAAATTAAAAAGATAAGATTAAAAATTATTTTAAAAACTTAAAAAATAATATGGCAAGAGTTAAACCAAAAAGACACGGGATACACATAGATATGACGCCAATGAGTGATTTGGCGTGGTTGCTGTTAACGTTCTTTATCTTGACAACACAATTTAAGCCTAAAGAAACGGTAACCATTGATCCGCCTTCATCTATATCTCAAATTAAAGTCAGAGATCATGGAATGATGAAGATATCTATAACTTCAGATGGAAAATACTATTTCTCAATGGATGAGGAAAAATACAAAGTTCAATTGCTCGATGCAATGGGAAAGAAGTATGGCATCAATTTTACGGATAGAGAAAAAAGCGAATTTAAAAAATTAACGGATTTCGGGGTATCAATAACCGGTCTTAAGCAATATTTAAATATTCCGGAAGGACAAAGAGAATCTGTAAAAGTTCAGGGAATACCTGCAGACAGTGCAAAACCTGAAATTACCGATTGGGTTTTTGAAGCTAGAGAAATAGCTAAGAAAAATGGCGATTCATTAGACTTAGGGATCAAAGGTGATGTTAATACGCAATATCCTGTATTTAAAAATCTTTTATCTAGATTACAGGAGAAGAATATGAATAAATTTCAATTAATTACGTCAGCCGAAAGTAAACCGGAATAATGTAATTAAATTAACCCATTAACGAAAAAGAAAAATATGTCAGCAGGCGTAGATACAAGTAATAGTGGAAAAGGGGATGGAAAGGTAAGGGCTAAAAAAATGAACCTTAATGTGGATATGGCACCGATGTGTGATTTAGGTTTCCTTTTAATTACATTTTTCATGTTTACAACCACATTCAGTAAACCCAATATCATGCATTTAAACATGCCACCCAAGGTTGAAATCCCCCCTTCTAATATTCCTGAAATTAAAACAAAGAATTCGTTAACTATAATTTTAGGAAAAGACGATAAAATATATTGGCATCAACAGGAACAACAGGATTTAAATGCTTCCACTCTGATAGAATCCGACTATTCAAAAGAAGGAATACGTAAAGAAATATTACGAGCTCAGAAACAAGCAGATCAAAATAAATTCACTGTAATTATAAAACCTACCGATGATTCAAGTTATAAGAACTTGGTGGATATATTAGATGAAATGGAAATTACTAATTCTGATCGATACGGAATTAAAGAGCTTTCTTCAAAAGAAAAAGCAGTATATAAAGAAAAAGTTAATAACTAACGAAAAATTAAAAGAATGGCAGAAAATAATATGAAGTCCTTAGACGACATAGTTTTTGAACATAAAAATAAAGACTATGGAGCCTATTGGATAAGAAATACAGAAAGAAAATATCTGACAAGAGCATTTATTATAGGAACGGCTATCTTTATTGCATTCGTTTTGTTATTATATTTTTATAACAGATGGCAAGCTAACAGCGGAGAAGTACAAAAGGCGGTAAATATTGAATTAACGGATATACAAACTCCTGAAGAGGAAAAAGAAGAAATCTTTGAACCTAAAGATGAACCGCCACCGCCACCACCCGTGCAGCAAGATGAAGTAGCTCAAGTAAAAATGGTTATCCCTGAACCTAAAAAGGTTGTGGTTAAAGAAGAAACCGTTCCTAAAGTTCAAGATACCAAAGACAAGGCAATTGGATTAGAAGATAAAGAGGGAAAAAATACAACAGATGCAGCCATATCTCATGGACCTAAAAATGATGTACCACCGGCACCACCACCGCCAATCCCTCCAGCAGATCCTAACAAAGTATTTACTCAAGTAGATCAAGAAGCCGAATTTAAAGGAGGAGGATTGAAAGAAGTGAGTAAATTTATTGCCCGTTATATGGAATATACAGATCGAGCAATAGATAATGGAACTGAAGGGAAAATAACCGTACGTTTCGTGGTAGAAAAAGACGGTAGCGTAACCGATGTTCAGGTTGCCGGTAAAAAATTGGGTGACGGGTTAGATGAAGTAGCTATTGCAGCTATTAAGAAAACCAGTAAAATGTGGACTCCGGCCAAAGTAAATAATCAACCGGTAAGATCTTATTTTAGAGTACCCGTAGCATTCAGATTGCCACAATAATTTTATAATTATTTACAATAATAGTAAAACTATCTCTTTTAGAAAGAGATAGTTTTTTTGTTTTTATATACAATTATATTCGGATGAAATAAATTATTTAGATGCATTCTAAAAGAACGAAAGGTGATATAAGTCATAACACACAGGGTTAGACGTTTTTTAAATTTGTATTCCAAAATTAAACATTAAAGTATTATGACAAGATTTTACTCTTCCTCCATAGGAAGAAAGTTTATGATGGCTTTAACAGGCTTTTTTCTCATGATTTTTTTACTGGTGCATTTAGGAATAAATTTAACTCTATTTGCAGGTAATACAGATAATGAAGGAAAATTATTGCCTAAAGAAGAAGTGATTTTTAATCAGGCGTCACATTTTATGGCAACTAATCCCTTAATCCAGATCATGCAATATGTACTGGCTTTTGGCTTTATCTATCACATCTTCTTAGGTATTATATTAACCTCCAGAAATCAAAAAGCAAGAGGAAAAGAACGTTATGCCGTAAATCAGTTTTCAGCAAACACTCCTTTTAATTCAAGAACTATGATTTATACAGGGTTGTTAATTTTAATATTTTTATTATTACACCTTTATAATTATTTTGTTCCCATTAAATTCGGTACGGTAGGAGATGATTATTTATTAGTGACAGAATTATTTAAAAGTCCGGTATATACCTTAATATACGTCTTGGCTTTTATATTTTTAGGATTGCATTTAAGTCACGGATTTGCATCTTCTTTCCAGTCAGTAGGATTTAATCATAAAATTTATACTCCTGTTATTAAAATACTGGGAAAAGCATATTTTATATTTATCGCAGTTGGATTTGCCGCAATTGCAATTTATTTTTACTTCAAAGGCAATGGTTTAATTTAAATTATTTTAAGAAAATACTATTATGGGTATAAAATTAGAATCAAAAATACCGGAAGGAGATATCCATGAAAAATGGAAAAATCATAAAGATCATATGCGTTTGGTTGCGCCCAATAACCGAGGAAAAATAGATATAATTGTAATAGGTACAGGATTAGCGGGAGGTGCAGCAGCAGCATCGTTAGCAGAGATGGGGTATAATGTAAAAGCTTTCTGTTATCAAGATTCTCCACGACGTGCGCACTCCATTGCAGCTCAAGGAGGGATCAATGCAGCTAAAAATTATCAAAATGATGGCGACAGCGTTTACAGATTATTTTATGATACAATTAAAGGAGGAGATTACAGAGCGAGAGAAGCAAACGTATACAGACTAGCTGAAGTTTCCAATTCAATCATAGACCAATGTGTGGCACAAGGAGTACCTTTTGCAAGAGAATACGGAGGATTATTAGATAACCGATCATTCGGGGGTACACAGGTACAAAGAACCTTTTATGCAGCAGGACAAACCGGACAGCAACTATTATTAGGCGCTTATTCCGCAATGAACAGACAAATAGGTAAAGGGCGTTTACAAATGTTTAATAGACATGAAATGCTTGATCTAGTAGTGGTTGATGGAAAAGCTCGTGGAATAATAGCCAGAGATCTGGTTACCGGAGAAATACAAAGACACTCTGCTCACGCGGTTGTTATTGGATCGGGAGGATACGGAAATGTATTTTTCTTATCTACCAACGCCATGGGATCGAATGGAACAGCAGTTTGGAAAATACATAAAAAAGGAGCCGCCTTTGGTAATCCTTGTTTTACACAAATTCACCCAACTTGTATTCCGGTTCATGGTGATCAACAATCCAAATTAACCCTAATGTCAGAATCTTTAAGAAATGACGGGCGAATTTGGGTACCTAAAAAAATTGAAGATTCACAAGCTATACGTGCAGGAAAATTGAAACCTACTGAAATAGCTGAAGAAGACAGGGATTACTATTTGGAAAGAAGATATCCGGCTTTTGGAAATTTAGTTCCAAGAGATGTGGCTTCACGTGCAGCAAAAGAACGATGTGATGCAGGATACGGAATCGAAAATAATGCTACAGGAGAAGGAGTTTATTTGGATTTTTCTTCATCTTTTGTAAAATATGGTAAAGAAAAAGCAAATGAGCTGGATATTCACAATCCATCACAAGAAGAAATTATTAAATTAGGAAAAAAAGTAGTTGAAGAAAAATATGGAAACTTATTTACCATGTATGAAAAAATTACGGGTGATAATCCATACGAAACTCCAATGAAAATATATCCTGCAGTACACTATACAATGGGAGGAATTTGGGTTGATTATAACCTAATGAGTACCATTCCCGGTTGTTTTGTAACGGGTGAAGCTAATTTCTCTGATCATGGAGCTAACCGCTTAGGAGCGTCAGCCTTAATGCAAGGGTTAGCCGATGGGTATTTTGTTTTGCCGTATACTATTGCTGACTATTTAGCCGATGATATACGTACCGGACCGATATCAACAGACTTACCGGAATTCGTAGAAGCTGAAAAACAAGTCAAAGATAGAATTCAACATTTTCTAACCAATAAAGGAACTAAAACCGTTGATTATTTCCATAAAAAATTAGGTCGTGTCATGTGGAACAAAGTAGGTATGGCTCGGGATGAAAAAGGATTAAAAGAAGCAATCTCTGAAATAGAAGAAATCAGAAAAGAATTTTGGAGAGATGTTAAAGTACCGGGTTCCGATAATACGATTAATATGGAACTTGAAAAAGCGGGTAGAGTGGCAGATTTCCTTGAATTAGGTCAATTGATGGCCATGGATGCATTAAATAGAAATGAATCATGCGGAGGACATTTCCGAATTGAATACCAAACAGAAGACGGTGAAACGCTGCGTAATGATGAAGAATATTCTTATGTAGCCGTTTGGGAGTATAATGGTGAAGATTTAAATAAAGAAATTCTGCATAAGGAAGATCTAAATTACAAATACATTAAAATAGCAGCAAGAAATTATAAATAACCTGTAAATAAAAATAAAAAAATGGCAGGAAAATTATTAAACCTAACACTAAAAGTTTGGAAACAAGCAGGTAGGGGACAAAAAGGAAAATTTGAAGAATATAAATTAGAAGGAGTATCTACTGAAAGTTCATTTTTAGAAATGTTAGATATGCTAAATGAGCAATTAGTAGAACAAGATAAAGAACCCGTTGCATTCGATCATGATTGTCGTGAAGGAATATGCGGAATGTGTTCACTATATATAAATGGAAGGGCTCATGGTCCGGATCGAGGAATAACCACTTGTCAATTACACATGAGAATGTTTAATGATGGTGACACTATTGTTATTGAACCTTGGAGATCAGCAGCTTTTCCTGTAATTAAAGATTTAATTGTTGATAGAACTGCATTTGACAGAATTCAACATGCCGGAGGATTTGTTTCTGTGAATACTTCAGGAAATACAATTGATGCCAATGCGATACCAATTGAAAAAGAAAAAGCAGATAAAGCATTTGCTGCAGCCGCTTGCATTGGTTGTGGAGCTTGTGTGGCTACTTGTAAAAATGGATCAGCCATGTTGTTTGTTTCTGCTAAAGTTTCTCAATATGCATTATTACCTCAAGGTAAAATAGAAGCTACCCGCAGGGTATTAAATATGGTTAGAAAAATGGATGAAGAAGGATTTGGTAACTGCACCAATACAGGAGCTTGTGAGGTTGAATGTCCTAAAGGAATTTCTCTTGAAAATATAGCCAGAATGAACAGAGAATTTCTACATGCCAGTATTGTAAATGATATTAAGGCAGAATAATTGTCAAATATTTTTAAGTATAATTTACAGTTCGAAGCGTACGTTTCGAACTGTTTTTTATTTTATAATTTAATCTACTATACTAATATTGTATATCAATACTAACCCGAAAACTATTTATCCCAAAAAATTTTAAAGGTATATTACAAGCTTAATTGATCCGTAAACGTTAATAATTTTTCATAATTATTATAATTCAGAATTACCTTTGGTAAAATTTCAAATAAATTGAAAATATTATATTTCCTTATAATATGTTTTCCTCCTTTTATGATTAATAGGATTATAATCCTTCCATAATAATTGAATACTTTTATTATCTGCTAATTCAGGATTAGTTTCCAAATATTTAACTCCTTTATTGTTAAATAAATCAAAGAATTCTTTCAAAACAATGGCAGTAATTCCTTTCTTTTGATAATCGGGATGGATTCCTATCAAATAAAAATTAGCCCATTCATTATTTTTGGAAGCTCTAAGTAAATGATACCATCCGAAAGGAAATAATTTCCCTTTCGCTTTTTGTAAGGCTACTGAATAGGAAGGCATGGTTATGGCAAAACCCACTAAATTATTACTTTCATCTGCAATACAGATTACATAATCCTTATTTATAAATGGAATGTATTTTTCCTTATAATATTGTATTTGCTTATCTGAAAAGGGAACATAAGTAGGTAAAACCTTGTAAGTATCTTCTAACAATTTAAAAATTTCGTCCGCTCGCTCAATTAATTCATCTTTCGTTTTAAACTGTAGAGATTTTAGTTTATATTTTTGCTTTAATAAGTCGGAGAACCGAATGACTTTATCCGGTAATTCTTTAACTACTTCAATGTAAAATTCAACCCATTCATTAGCTTCAGTAAAACCTAATTTTTTAAAATGATCATGATAATAAGGAAAATTATAAATACCAATCATAGTTGCTAATTTATCATATCCTTTACTTAAAAATCCCGCCTTATCAAGGTTAGTAAAACCAACAGGTCCTTCAACTCGTTGAATACCCTTTTCCTCAGCCATTTCATAAGCTTTATCTAAAAGTCTTTTGGTAACTTCAAGATCATCTATAACATCAAACCAACCAAATCGTAGTTTCTTTATACCGGAAAATTTTTCCTCATTTTTATTGATAATCAAAGCAATTCTTCCAACGATTTCATTATCCCTGTAGGCAAGAAATTTTTTACATGTTGAAAATTCAAAAACAGGATTTTTAGTTTCGTCGAAAATTGCCATTTCTTCAGAAATTAGCGCCGGTACATAATAAGGATTATTCTTATAGAGTTTAGTTGGAAATGTTACAAAATTTTTTAAATCTGATTTCGTGACAACCTCGTTAATACTAATTTTGTTCATGTACTGTTAGATTTACAAGTCTTTTTGGTTTTACAACTAAAAAGTTATAATTTTAGCAAATATACTTAGTATAAATTAATTTTAAAATTTACAAGAATAATAAGTCTATAAAGAATTTAAACAATTATGGTAAACGATCCCATTTATTTATTAATAACAGCAATTATTTTCATAGTAAGTACGATTGTTCAAGGACAATTAAAATCAAAATTTGAAAAATATTCCAAAACAAGGTTATCCAATGGTTTGAGCGGAAAAGAAATTGCAGAAAAGATGTTACGAGATAATGGAATAACCGATGTTAAAGTTACATCAACTCCCGGAATGTTAACAGATCATTACAATCCGGTAAATAAAACCGTCAATTTATCTGAAGGTGTTTATAACCAGCGGTCTACAGCCGCAGCAGCGGTTGCTGCTCATGAATGCGGACATGCCGTACAACATGCCGTTGGATATTCCATGTTACAATTACGTTCCCAACTAGTTCCCATAGTTAGTATTAGTTCTAAATTTCTACAATGGGTATTATTAGCAGGGTTAGCTATTATGGTGTTTTCAGGAAATACGATTGTATTAGGAGTTGGAATAGGTTTATTTGCCATAACTACCCTTTTTGCATTTATCACCTTACCGGTAGAATATGATGCCAGTAACAGAGCATTAAAGTGGTTAGAAAATAATCATGTCGTTCAACCCGGTGAATATGATGAATGTAATGATGCTTTGAAATGGGCAGCAAGAACTTATTTAGTATCAGCTGCCGGGTCTTTAGCTCAATTAATTTATTTTGTCATGATATTTTTAGGAAATAATCGAAGAAATGACTAACTAATAAGCCAATCATAACGAGTTATGAATTTTATAAATCCTATATATTACGGAGTTGAAGGAATCAAAGAAATCAATAAGTATATTCAAAGCTATCAACCTTCCAAAATAGTTTTTTTGGTGGATGAAAATACGCATGAGGTATGCTACCCGAAAATTATTACTGAAATTGAAAGTTCTGCTGAAATTGAAATTTTGGAAATTGATTCAGGAGAACATAATAAAAATTTATATATATGTATAAATTTATGGGAGGCTTTAACAGAACTCAAAATAGATAGAAAAGCCTTGCTGATAAATGTTGGAGGGGGAGTACTTACGGATATGGGAGGATTTGTAGCAAACTGTTACAAGAGAGGAATTCCTTTCATAAATATTCCAACCACACTTTTAGCAATGGTGGATGCCTCCATTGGAGGAAAAACGGGCGTTGATTTAGGCAGTCATAAAAATCAAATAGGTAACTTTGTTTTACCTCAATTAGTCCACGTAGATGTTGGTTTCCTTACTACGCTTCCTACCGAGCAAATTTTAAGCGGTTTTGCAGAAATTATTAAGCACGGACTAATTGCAGATAAAAAATACTGGGAAGAAATAATTCGCTTAGATGATCGTAATCCGGATTATTTAGAACCATTGATAAAAACTAATATTGAAATAAAAAAGAAAGTAGTTTCAAATGATTTTACCGAATCAGGATTAAGGAAAATATTAAATTTTGGTCATACCGTAGGTCATGCAGTAGAAAGTTTCTTTTTAGAAAATAACACCCCTATTTTGCATGGAGAAGGGGTAGCCATGGGAATGATTGTAGAAAGTTATATTTCCATGAAAAAAGGCTTTCTTTCTTATCCCGAATATGAAGAGATTAAGCTATATATTTCCTCCTTGTATCCTAAATTAAATCTCAAGAAAGACTATTTTGATGATATTTTTTCATTCATGCAAAACGATAAAAAAAATGTGAATCGGGAAATTAAATTTGTTTTGTTGGAAAAAATAGGACAAGCAGTTTATGATATTTCTGTGGAAAAAGAACTTATTAAAGAGGCAATTTATTTATATATAGAGTAAGAAGGTTGAATATGGTTTAATTAACCAATTGAGAAAATATAATGAAATTAGCTAACTCTAATAGGTATCACTTTTTTCGATCCATATATGTAGATTTCATTTTGCAAAACCAATAAAAATCTATATATTTGCACTTCGAAAAAAATAATTAAAAAATTTTGATCTATGAATCATTACGAAACTGTTTTCATTTTAACTCCCGTTCTGTCTGATTCTCAGGTAGAGGAAGCAGTTAAATCATTTGAGGCTTTACTCAAAGAAAACAATGCAACTATTGTAAACCAGGAAAACTGGGGATTAAAAAAATTAGCATATCCAATTCAACTTAAAAGAAATGGATTTTACAATCTGATTGAGTTTCAAGCTCCCGGAGAAATTGTTAATACATTAGAATTAGCATTCAAGAGAGATGAAAGAGTATTAAGATTCTTAACTGTGAAATTAGACAAGCACGGGGTAGAATGGGCTAGAAAAAGAGAAGAAAAAGTTAAATCATTAAAAAAATAAGACATGGCAATTGATGAATTAGCAAAACAGGCAGCAGGAGGAAATGTCAGTGAAGTAAAATTCTTAAGTCAATTAGATATTGAGACTAAGACAGAAAAAAAATATTGCCGTTTTAAAAAATACGGTATAAAATACGTTGATTATAAAGATCCTGATTTCTTATTGAAATTTGTAAATGAGCAAGGTAAAATCCTTCCAAGAAGACTTACCGGAACATCTTTAAAATTTCAAAGAAAAGTATCTCAAGCAATTAAAAGAGCAAGACATTTAGCATTATTGCCATATGTTGGAGATCAATTAAAACCTTAATTTAAAGAAAAAAAGAGATCATGGAAGTAATTCTTAAACAAGACGTTGAAAATTTAGGACTAGAGTTTGACGTGGTTAGCGTAAAACCGGGTTATGCTCGTAACTTTTTAATACCAAAAGGATTTGCTTTATTAGCAACTCCTAAAAATAAAGCAGCATTAGAAGCTACTTTAAAAGAAAGAGAAGCAGAAGAAGCAGCTCAAGTTAAAGCAGCTAACGATATCGTTGCAAAATTAAAAGAAGTAGTAGTTTCTATTCCTGCAAAAGTAGGTGCCGGAGATAAATTGTTCGGTTCTATTAACAATTCAGACTTAGCAGAAGCATTAGCAAAAGCCGGAGTTAATGTAGATAAGAAATACATCAAAATTCCTGGAAATACTATTAAAAGATTAGGAAAATATACTGCAAAAATTCGTTTACACAGAACCGTTGAGTATGACTATTCCTTTGATGTAGTTTCCGATGGAGTTGCTGCAGAAGAATAATATACTTGTAGAAAGTAAATACAATAAAAAAAACTGTCAGTTTAACTGACAGTTTTTTTTATTGCTTAAATTCTTGGCTTATTTTATTTCTTATCTTATCTTTGATAAGAAAAATTATTTAAATATGAAAGTAGCAGATGTTGCAGAACTTTTAAAACAACTGGCGCCTGAGTCCAATGCAGAAAACTTTGATAATGTTGGTTTATTAGTTGGAGACCTTCAAGCTGAAATATCAAGCATTTTAATAACCCTGGATTGTTTAGATGAAGTAGTAGACGAAGCAATTCAAAAAAATTGCAATATGATTGTTACCTTTCATCCCATAATTTTTTCGGGTATGAAATCAATTACCGGTAAAAATTACGTTGAAAAAGCAGTTATTAAAGCCATCAAAAATGATATAGCAATCTATGCCATTCATACGAATTTAGATATAGCTAAAGAAGGTGTTAATTATGAAATATGTAAGCGTTTACATATTAAAAACAGTAAACCGTTAATTCCTAAAATTAGAAGCATTAAAAAGCTGCAAACATTTGTTCCTTTGACACATTTTACCCAAGTGCAACAAGCATTATTTAAATCCGGGGCAGGAGAAGTAGGGAATTATAAAAATTGCAGTTTTAGAGTTGAAGGAACCGGCACATTTTTACCAACAGAAAATTCTAATCCTTTTATTGGCAAAAAAAATGTAATTGAAGAAGTACAAGAGGTATTGATTAGTGTAATATTTGAGGATTTTAAACAAGCAACCGTTTTGGAAGCATTACGAAGATCTCATCCTTACGAAGAAATTGCTTATGAAATTTTCACTTTAGATAATGTAAATCAAGAATTAGGAATGGGTAGAATAGGAGAATTGGAAACCTCATTATCTCAAGAACAATTCTTATCATATCTTAAAGAAAATTTGCCTACCTCATGTATTCGCCATTCCAATTTAAAAAATAAACAAGTCAAAAAGGTAGCAGTTCTAGGGGGAGCAGGTAGCTTTGCAATAAAAAACGCGTTAAATGCCGGAGCAGATGTTTTTGTGACGGCAGATATAAAATATCATGAATTTTTCCAAGCAGAAGGAAAAATTCTTCTGGCAGATATCGGACATTATGAAAGCGAGCAGTTCACTAAAAATTTATTGCATAATTATTTACGTGAAAAATTAAATAATATCGATATTTTACTCTCTGAAATAAATACAAATCCGATAAACTATTACTTTAAATAATAGTTGAGTTTTAAAACTCCTTTTTATAAAATTGTGACAATTAATTTAGATCTATCATAAAATATGATATTACAAGATTAATCAACTATATTGTAAATAATAGATGCTAAAAGACTAATTTTTTTCCTTAAGCATATTTTTAATATAAAGAAACTATATTAAATAATAAATTAATAATTTAACTAACCAATGAATGTTCGTTAAGCAAATACCTCATGCTATTGAAACATATTATAAAATTTAGTAACTTTGTAAACTTTAATAAGATATAAAAACATAAATTCCAAAAATAATTATAATCAACCCTATGATAAAGAAAAAAGCAGATAATACTACTGTTGAAGAAAAGTTGAGAGCATTATATGATTTACAAATCATAGATTCCCGCCTGGATGAATTGAGAAACTTAAGAGGAGAATTACCTATTGAAGTGGAAGATTTAGAAAACGATATAGCCGGATTGGAGAAACGAATAGGGAAAATGGAAGATGAAGTAGTTCATCTGAATAATGAGATTAAAGTAAAAAATGAATTAAACAAAAATTCAGAAGCTCAAATAAAAAAATATAAAGTACAGCAAGATAATGTACGTAACAATCGTGAATTTGAAGCATTAACAAAAGAAATAGAGTATCAAGAATTAGAAATTCAATTACAAAATAAAAAAATAAAAGAAATTAATGCTAAAATTGAGTTTAAAAAAACTCAGATAGAAGAACAACGTACCAAATTATCTAATTTCCAAGAACATCTTAAATTTAAAAATTCCGAATTGTCCAATTTGATAAAAGAAACTGAAAAAGAAGAAAATTTCTTATTGGAAAAATCGGAAGAATTTGCTTCTAAAATTGACGAAAGATTATTAAATAGCTATCGTCGTATTAGAAAAAGTTCTAAAAATGGTTTAGCTATAACCAGCATTGATCGTGGTGCTGTAGTAGGATCATTCTTTACCGTTCCTCCTCAAAAACAAGTTGAAATTGCTTCCAGAAAAAAAATTATTCTGGACGAACATAGCGGAAAGATTCTTGTAGATGAATATTTAGCAGGAGAAGAACAACAAAAAATGAAAGACTTATTAAAATAAGATAACAATATCTTTTAAATAAAAAGGCCTATTTCATGTGAAATAGGCCTTTTTTTATTTTAGATAAAATTTTAATTGAAAGAGTTTAAAATGTAAAGAAAATAATTTTTTAAACGTAAAATAGTGGATATTTACACATTAAATCTTATTTTATATTTTATTTATAAAATATATTGGTCTATTATTTGACAATAATTAAATATTATAAAAAAATAAAATAGGTTTTAAAATATTTTTATAGATTTGTTTATCGCAATAATAGGATAGCAAAGATTTATTTAAGGTTCTCTTTCATAAATCAACTATAATCCAAAAATAGTCATGAAAAAGAAAATAAATGAACTTATTGATCGATTAGAACTTCATCCAATCTGTTTACCTATAAATAAAAAAGAATTAGAGCAGGTAGTAAAAATACTATTTTCCAAAATGTTTCCGGTCTGTGAGAGAAAAAATCGACGTAAAATAGAGCAAGAACTTACAACCGTTTATAATATCTTATTGGAAAATATTTCCAAAATTATTAATACTAAGGCTGCAGAATCAATAGTAAATACTTTTTTTGATAAAATACCTTCGATTCAGGAAGCATTATATAAGGATGCAAATGCCTTTTATAAGAATGATCCGGCAGCAGACTCATTGGAAGAAGTCGTATTGGCATATCCCGGTTTTTTTGCGTTGGCAGCTTATCGTATTGCCCATGAATTTCACAGGTTGGAGGTTCCTATAATTCCTCGTATTTTTTCTGAATATGCACATGCTAAAGTAGGTATAGATATACATCCCGGAGCACAAATAGGAGAGAGTTTTTTTTTAGATCACGGTACGGGAACAGTCATTGGAGAAACAACCATTATCGGAAACAATGTTAAAATATATCAGGGAGTAACTTTAGGAGCTTTGTATGTAACCAAGAATCTGTCTAAAGTTAAAAGACATCCTACCGTTGAAGATAATGTGGTGATTTATGCAGGAGCTACCATTTTAGGAGGAGATACAGTTATAGGCCATGATTCGATTATCGGAGGTAATGTATGGATAACAAAATCCATACTTCCTTACACATTGGTGTATTATTCTTCGGAAATGAAAATTAAAACCGTGAAGGATTTTAAAGAACCTATTAATTACGTAATTTAAAACATATAATAACCATAAAATTTCAAAAGCATATTGTCATGAAAATAAATAGCATTTTAGAAGCCATAGGAAATACTCCTCATGTGAGATTACCCAAAATATTTCCTGATCATGAAGTATATATTAAATTAGAAAAACAAAACCCCGGAGGAAGTATCAAGGACAGAATTGCTTTGGCAATGATAGAAGATGCTGAAAAAAGAGGAATTCTTAAACCCGGTGGAACCATTATAGAACCGACTTCGGGAAATACAGGAGTGGGATTAGCATGGGTTGGAACGGTTAAAGGGTATAAGGTTATATTAGTTATGCCGGAATCCATGTCAATTGAACGCAGAAGACTTGCAGCCGCTTATGGTGCTGAATTGGTATTGACTCCCAGAGAAAAAGGAATGAAAGGAGCTATTGAAAAAGCGGAAGAGTTACAAAAAAATACACCAAATTCATTTGTTCCTCAGCAATTTAAAAATCAAGCCAATCCTAAAATACATGCACAAACAACCGCTAAAGAAATTGTTCAGGATTTTCCGGATGGAATAGATGTTCTAATTACCGGAGTGGGAACAGGAGGACATATAACCGGAGTAGGCGAAGTATTAAAACAAAAATTTCCTTCTGTAAAAATCTTTGCAGTAGAACCTACTGAATCTCCTGTTATTGCAGGAGGAAATCCGGGGCCTCATGCAATTCAAGGAATTGGTGCAGGATTTATACCGGAAACTTTAGATACAAAAATTCTTGACGGTTCCATACAAATTACAAAAGATGAAGCATTTAATTATGCAAAGCTTTTAGCTAAAAAAGAAGGAATTTTAGGAGGTATATCCACCGGAGCTTCTTTGGCTGCTGTTGCTAAAAAAATACAAGAATTGAATCTTCCTTCAAATGCTAAAATTTTAACATTCAATTACGATACCGGAGAAAGATATTTTTCCGTAGAAGGTTTATTTTAAAGCGTTTTTATCAAAAAAATAAATGCAAAAAAAATTCCGATAAATACTTATCGGAATTTTTATTTAAATTTTTTATTTTTCTAAAAACTCTTTGATCTTTTGAATTTTATTTTGAGCATGGCTCAATTTGCTTTCAAATTCATCTTTAGAAGATAACGTATCTTGCACGGAGAAATAGAATTTTATTTTCGGTTCAGTTCCTGAAGGTCTACAAGCTAATTTAGTTCCTTTATCTGTGTAGAATATTAATACATTTGATTTGGGAATATCGATTGGTGTTTTTTCACCCGTAATCAAATTTAAAGAAGTGGAAGATTGGTAATCATCTAGTTTAACAATTTTCTCACCTACTAATTCTTTAGGAGGATTACTTCTAAATTCTTCCATCATTTTCGCGATTTGTTCTGCTCCATCTTTACCTTTTTTAACGATTGAAACCAATTCTTCATAATAGTATCCTACTTTGGTGTATATTTCAATCAATTTATCAAATAAAGTTTTACCTTCATTTTTAGCTTCCTGAGCTGCTTCACAAGCAACTAAAATTGATGAAATGGAATCTTTATCACGAACATAATCACTTGGCATAAAACCAAAACTTTCCTCACCGCCGCAAATAAATTTTTCTTTACCTTCAGCTTTTCTAATCAAATCGGCAATCCATTTAAAACCGGTTAAACCTACTTTACATTCTACACCATAATATTTAGCTAAAGGAAAAAAAATGTCAGAAGTAACAATAGTTGAACCGATAAATTGTTTACCGTCTATTTTACCGTTTTCTTTCCATTTTCCTAAAATATAGTCAGTAATAACCGTGTTAGTTTGATTCCCGTTTAAAAGTACTAATTTACCGTCTAAACCGCGTACGGCCACTCCTAAACGGTCTGCATCGGGGTCGGTACCGAATACGATATCAGCATTTTGTTCTTCGGCATATTTTAAAGCTAACGATAAAGCTTCCGGTTCTTCCGGATTTGGGGATTTTACAGTAGGAAAATCTCCATCGGGATTTTTTTGTTCCGGTACAATAAATACATTTTCAAAACCTGCTTCGGCCAAAGCATCAGGCAATATTTTTATGGAAGTTCCGTGTAAGGAAGTATAAACAATTTTTAAGTCTTTTTTACCTTTTAAATAGGAAGTATTTTCAACTGCGGCATGGATAAATTTTTTATCTTCTTCTTCCCCTAAATAGGTAATTTTGGAATCATCACCGTCAAATTTAATATCGGCAAAATCAACCGAACGAACTTCTTTTATAATAGCAGAATCATGAGGAGGAACAATTTGAGCTCCATCATTCCAATATACTTTATAACCGTTATATTCCGGTGGATTATGAGAAGCTGTCAATACAATCCCTGCATCGCATTTTAAATTACGCACGGTGAAGGACAGTTCCGGTGTGGGACGAAATTCTTTATATAAATAAACATATATACCATTGGCAGTAAGAACATCAGCTACCAATTTAGCAAACGTGTCGCTGTTATGTCTCACGTCAAAAGCTATGGCTACTGTAATTTTTTTATCAGGAAATTGCTGATGCAGGTAGTTAGCCAAACCTTGGGTTGCTTGACCATAGGTATATTTATTCAACCGATTTGTACCTATACCCATAATTCCACGCATTCCTCCCGTTCCAAATTCGAGGTTTTTATAAAAAGCATCATCCAATTCTTTTGGATTAGAATTAATTAAGTTTTGTACAGCCTTTTGAGTTTCTTCATCAAAAGGAGGTTGTAACCATGTTTTTGCAATTTCTAATGAATTCATATAATAATAATGTTAATTTTATAATTATTTAAAATTGATAACCGCGAGATCTTTTTGTTGAATGTTCTTAGCGGGATTACCTATTACTGTTATTTTCGTATTGTCGGATATTCTTCCAACCAATTTGCTTTTTACATTTATTTCTGCAGTGGCAACATCGGAAAGCTCAACATTTGCTTCAGATACTTCTAAAAACGGCGCAGTAAAGTCACTTGTATCACTGGCAGTTAAATGTAATGTATTACTAGTCCCTTTTAAATTTATCTTGGAAACATCGCTCACATTTACATTTAATTCATAGGTAATCACTGTGTTGGCTATAAGTTTAGAAACATCATTTAAATTAATGGATAATTTTGAAACTCGTAATTGAGAGTTTATGTCAACATTAACAAGATCATGAATGTCAAATTTTTCGATCTGAGGATTGTAAACATAGACATTATAGAGATCAGGATCTTTAACGTTATCAATTTCAGAGATAGTTAATTTTCCGTTGGAATCATCAATTTTTAAGTTATCGATCAAGTTCTTATAAGATTCTATTACAATTCTCGGATTATTGCTGTCATATAAATAAATCAATCTATAGGAGCCATTGGCTAAAATTTCTTTTACAGGTCTAATTTTAAGTTCCTTGGTGGTTACTTCTCCTTCTCCTTTAATTGAACGAGAACAAGAAAGTAAAACGATAGATAGTAAACATAAAATGCTATAATGTACTAATTTTTTCATGTTAATTAATATTTAGATATTGTGAAACCGTATAATCATCTTTTTTTCCTCGCTTTAATTGTACGATTAATTCTCCTAAAAATCCGGCAATAAATAACAAAGTACCTAAAATCATCATAGTTAAAGCTATGTAAAACAAAGGATCATTAGTAACCAGTTGAGCAGGAATTTTTTTCCATACTTTTATTAATTTATTGATGCCTATCCAAGCGGAGGATATAAAACCGATAATAAACATTAAAGTACCAATAAAACCAAAAAAATGCATAGGTCTTGTTCCAAAGGTGGACATAAACCAAACGGTAATTAAATCTAAAAATCCGCGTACGAATCGATTGGCACCAAATTTTGATTTTCCATATAGTCGCGCTTGATGAGGTACTTCCTTTTCAGTTATTTTAGTAAATCCCTCATTTTTCGCCAATACAGGTATGTAACGATGCATATCGCCGTGTACGTCGATGGCTTTAGCTACTTCATTTCTATAAGCTTTTAACCCATTATTAAAATCATGCAATTTGACCCCTGAAGTTATTTGAGCGGCTTTATTAAATAATTTAGAAGGAAGGTTTTTTGTTAGAACATTGTCGTATCTTTTCTTCTTCCAACCGGAAACAAGGTCAAATCCATCTTCAACAATCATTTTCCTAAGTGCAGGAATTTCTTCGGGAAAATCTTGTAAATCGGCATCCATAGTAATGATTACTTCTCCTTTCACTACTTTAAAAGCAGCATTTAAAGCTTGAGATTTTCCGTAATTTTTAGCAAATTTAATACCTTTTACTTCCGCATATTGTTGGCTGAATTCTGAAATGATTTTCCAGGATAAGTCGGTGCTTCCATCATCTACGAAAATGATTTCATAAGTATAGTTTTCTTTTTCACATACGGTTTGTATGCGATTCAATAATTCTTGCAATGATTCTGCTTCATTGAGCAGGGGAATGACTATAGATAGTTGCATTAGGTTTTCTGGTTCTAAAAAATATTGACAAAAGTACGGATATTATAAAGTAAAAAAAGTATAGCACACTTAAAATTATGCAGGAATTTTTAAACGTGAAAAAAGATTCCTTTTCAGTTATTCTTGTTTGAATATTGTTTACGTATTCCTTATATTTTAAGGTAATTTCTTCAGTTGGGTGTTCAATGGATGCATATTCGGAAGTAAGATTTTCCAACATTTTATTTAATCCTTGATTTTGCAGAAGTTGTTGTGCATCTTGATCTATATAATTGAAAAATAAAGCTATAAAAAGGAAGGAAAGAGTACCTCCTATAAACATCGTCGTAAATGAATATTGTAAACACGTTAGAAAAGAAAGTTTTTCATAATTAGTCAGTTTATATAGCAAAAGTATCGATGCCAACGTATAAAGAGCAGGAAGAACAAAAAAATTTACCTGAATACTAATTATATAATAATTAAATCCTATAAAGTAAAAATATACAGCAAAAAATAAAATAAGAGTAATTGCTGCCAATAATAATCCGTAATGCGTAGGTTTATTTTTCATATCGATATGAAAGCAAATTTAACGTTTTTTGCCATAATCGAAAAAATATCCTTTATTTATGCTTATAAATCGATTAGATTCCTAAGGATAAAAAATATACACCTGTAGAAATTTTCAATGAAATTTTTTAAAAATTAAAACAGGTGTAATAAAAAATAATTAGCCGGATTGAAAAAAAGAGGTTTTTATCGTGTTAACGGATAATATTTATCATGGATGTATTTATCAATCCAAGAGTAAAAATTAATTAATTCTTTAGTATTAATTTTACCCTCATTTCTCCATTCATTAAGAAGTATGCCCGATTGTTCCAATATTTCATTTTCAATCGATATGAGTTTAGGATAAACCGATACTAAAGTAGGAACATGAATATAATCTGATCCTTCTCCTTTTTGTATGGGAAATAATTTCTTTTTTATTGTAGTGGCCCATTCATCCATTGGTGTCGAATTATTTGAATCAGCGGTTAAAACTTTGGGAAATATTTGATTGGAATTTAACCATAAAGGAATACATACAGAGCCCAACGAAGAACCTAAAATAGTCCAGGCAGTAGTTAGCAAAGGCGTTTCATTAGGTTTAACTCCCTGAATAACTACCACGGATGCTGTATAATAACGAGGTATAAAATCTCTGAAAGCTGAAAATTGTTCAGGATATTTAGTCAAGTCAACTTTGGTCAAACCATGAACTAAAGATCTGGAAACATTTTGTAAAAAGTATTTCGGAGTAAGAGAGTTAGTAAGAGAGGCAGAATATAACAATTCCTGTGCGTGAAGGAATCTACTATATCCTTTACCATCTTCAGGTTTGCCTGAAAAAGAATAATTCGTACGTATCAGATATCCAAACGGTGCTACATCAGGATTATTAGCATCGTATTTAACAAATCCCTGATTTCCTGTTTCATAATAAGCAGCACCACCGTGTGCGTCAATAACTCCGAAATTGGAACTTAAGCGCAAGGGCTTAGGAAGATGAGAAAGTAAGTTTTCAAAATCTTCAAGAGTGGAACAAGTTTCCAGTGCAAGTCTCATTATTTCTCCATCTTGTCTTTGATCCTCTTTCAATTCAGGATAATTGAGGTTATAGCTGTCAGAATTCATGATGGCAAATCCCGCACTATTATGTCCGTTCAGTATATTTTTATTTTCTTTATCCTCGGGGTTAGTCATTCCTATAAAAGAATATTTTCCACGATTGGAATAAACCATTCGACTATGTAGGGTGGTCGTGTCCCTGTTTTTATATAATAAAGGTCTTCCGTCAGGAGTGGCTTTACCGGATATCACGGCAGTTGTACAGCCGGATCCTATTGCCATTGAAAAAATTAAAATAGTTATAAGAAAATATTCTTTCATAGGTAAGATTTTAATTTATTAATTTTTCAATACTTTGTATAAGATCTTCTTCATCGATCAATCCTACTTTTTCCCATTGCGTTTTTTGGTTTTTATAAGCTATTAATTTTGGAAAACCATCTTTAATATAGGGTTTAGCTAAATTTTTATTTTCATCGCTGTTTATTTTAATAATCTTTACTTTGTTTCTATATTTTTCGGCTAAATTTTTAAACATAGGTTCCATTTTCAAACAAGGTCCGCACCACGGAGCATAAAAATCAATTAAAACTATGCGATCAGAAGAAATCATTTTTTTAAATTCTTCTTTAGTTATTTTGTCTTCGGCTTCACCCACCACCGGTAGATTTTCAGTTTTCCAAGCATTGATTCCCCCTTTAAGGTCGTATAGATGAGTAAACCCTAAGTTTTTTAGAGAGTCAACCGTTGAAGCGGAACGTTTTCCTGATCTACAATAGATCATGTATGTTTTAGAAGGATCCAGCTTACGAATTTTATCACTAAAAGAAGCATTTCTGTAATCTAAGTCGATAGCATTTTTGATATGTCCGGTTTCGAATTCTTCAGGTGTGCGAACATCAATCAATATACTATTTGAATTTTTTAATTTTTGTAAAAAATCTTTGGGCTCTAAAACCGAATTCACTTGTGCGGATATATACCATCCAAAAAGTAAGTTAATGGTTAAAATAATTTTTTTCATGGTTTTATTATAATTATAGATTAAAATTTAATCGAGTAAAAATATAACGACCATTAAAACCAAATTGACTGACATATCGAGAATAAACGAATTGTCCTTGGTTACTGTTGGCTTTTTTGGCTACTTTTTCGGGGTAGCAATTAAACAAATTATTTGCTCCTACGGTAAGTTTTAAAAAATCAGTTAATTTATAGGCTATAGAAGCATCCGTAATCCATCTTGGATTATAGTATTGTTGATTTGAAAGTATATTAGAAGGTTCCGTTACGCCTCCAAAATAATTATTTCGTAAAAATAAGTTCCATTTTTGGATAGCATAAGTAAGTGAAATATTAAATTTCTGATTAGGAATTACATTTTCTAAATACACTTTACTGGAGTTGCTGAAATATATATCTTTTTTATCTTTTAATAAACGGGAAGTATGAATCGAACCCACTTGTTGAGTATAGGAGATCGTTCCGGCTAAATCTATAAACAGTTTTCCATTTCCTAAAAGAGTATTATAGGAAAGGACAGCATCTATACCTTTAGTTTCCGTGTCAACAGCATTGGCAAAAAATCTAGCTTTTTGAGCTCCTGCTTGTTGCAATATTTGATAGATTTCTTTTTCTGAAGAGGAACCGTTGGGATCTCCGCTAAACAAATCAGTATATACAATTTTATCATTAATTCGAGTAAAATATCCGTCAAGGCTGAAATGGAATCTTCCAACCTTAGCCGAAAGTCCTGCACTCAAACTCCTGGATTTTTCCGGTTTGAGTTTGGGTATACCCAGAAGTTGAGCTACTTTACTGTCATTCGTAAAAGTTCCAACCTCATACATATTTCCGTTTACATATGAAGTCCCCGTACTGGAATAGTAACGTTGTTGTAAGGACGGAGCACGAAATCCGGTACTTCCCGAACCTCTGAAATTAAAAGAATTGGAAATTTTGTAACGAAGAGCTATTTTACCGTTAACGGTCGATCCGAAATCATTGTAATATTCATATCTTCCGGCCAAGTCCACCAGGAATGATTGGTTAAAATTGATTTCAACATCTGTATAAGCGGCCAGAGAGTTTCTTTGAGAGTCCGTTGCATTTTGCGGAGAAAATCCTGCATTTCCTTGTGCTCCGCCCGGTATCGGTGTTTTACCGTCCGGTCCAAACTTCATAGGTATAGTGCCATTAATATCGGGTACGAGGGAAATACTGCCATCGGGATTGACTATTTCTCTGCCCATAGCATAATTGGCATAAGAAGCTTCTTCGCCGGCAATAATTTGGTATCTTTCATATCTGTATTCACCTCCCCATGCTATTCCTACTTCGGAAAGCCAATTAAATTTTTTAGACATATCTACATTGACCACGTTTTGTGTAAATTGTAATTTTCCCCCTCGGAAGGAGGTTGGAGACAGTTCGCCTAAAGAAGCATTTAACGTGTTTTTCGCTTTATTAGTAAATGTATTTTGCCCGAAAGTATTGCTGACTTCCATTTTCCAACCTATGAACATTCCTTTTACCCCGAGAGTGGCAGATTTGTCATAAATGCTTACTTCGGCTTGCGGTCTAAAACCTAAGGGATATATGGATGGTACATTATTTTCAGAATTTGGATATCTGTAAAATTGAGAAGCAGTGCTGTTTCTATATCCGAAAATTCCAAATGAATATACTTCCGTTTGAGTATTTAAGGGTAAAGAAGCATTATAAGCAATTTGCCCGTTTAATGCCTTAGATTGGCCGATAATTAAACTATAATCGCGACGATTGGTATACGTAGTTTCTAAAAATTCATCGGTTTTATCTACAGGTGCACCCGATGTATACTCTTTATAAATACTACCTTGATACATTCCGCCTCTGTTTGTCGGGTTTCTTCGGTCGAAAGTTGCCGAAAAGTTGATATATCCTCCTTTTTCACTCAATGGAATACCATAATTTAAACCCACCTGTACAGCTTCTCCATCTTTGGAAGTTTTACCTTGAGCGCTATTTTTACTTATATATTCTCCACCTGTAATTGTTGCACTAAATCTATTAATAGAAGTTTTTAGGATAATGTTAATCACTCCCGCTACGGCATCACTCCCGTATTGAGCAGCAGCTGCGTCTCTCAATATTTCGATTCGATCAATTGATGAAACGGGAATTGAATTTAAGTCAGTACCTACAGTACCCTTACCAAAAGTTCCGTTGACATTCAATAAAGCAGAATTATATCTACGTTTGCCGTTTACTAAAACTAATACCTGATCAGGAGTTAAACCTCGTAAGGATATGGGATCAGTCATATCCGTTCCGCCTCCTAACGATTGAGTGGTAGAGGTAAATGAAGGTGCTACATAATTTAATATTTGATTGACACTAACTTGTGCTCCGGTTTCTGCTATTTTTTTAACATCAATAATGTCCACAGGAGTAGGGGATTCCAATAATGTTCTAGGTTTAGAGCGTGTACCCGTTACCACAACATTCTCAATCGTAAATGTTTTTATGGTAAAATCTACAATTTTTTGTTTTTCATTATTGATAGGTATTATTTCCGAAATTTCATCGTGATCGGGCGTGGTAATAATAAATTTATATTTACCATTCGGTAGGGTGATTTCATACCTTCCATGATCATCAGTTGATGTTTCCATACCTATTTCTTCCACATTAATTTGTGCTCCTTTTATTTTTTCTTTTTTATCATTTTGTACCGTTCCTTTAACAAGGGTTTGAGCAGATAGAAACGAATAAAAGATGCTAATAACCGCTACCAAAGTCTTACTGGTTAATTTTTTTTTCATGAAAAATTAAAATAATTACTACACTAAAAATATTTCCTACTTAACAGGTAGGAATAATGTCAAATGTAAAAAATTTATTTTATATTATTATACCTTTATAATTAAAATTTTATATTATTTTATTATTATTAACATATATAACTGATAATCAGTATTATATATCTATTTAAAATTACTATTATTTATTTAAATAATTTAATTTTAAATATTTGTAAAAAATATAATTATAGTATGTATTTATGGTAATATTAAATATTTAAATAATTTTATTCTTTTATTTAAACATGATATCCTTCCTGAAAAAAATGAGTATAATAAATGAGTTGAAAATTTTATATTCTTTTTTTATATCTGATGATACGAAATTTTTAAAGTAAACGAATGTTTATGGTTTCGCATTATTAATAATTTGAGAGAGTAATAATAGTATCTGATTTATGAAATCTGTGGTAACGATTTTTTATATACTATTTTTTTAATTACTTAAAGGTAATGGTTGTGATACTTAGGAAGAAATATTTAATCCTTACCAGGTTTCAATAACTAAAGGAAGAACTTTATGGAATCAAGTTTGGTGTATATATAAAAAATTCAGAAAAAAAGAATACTCAATTTAAATAAAAAATCCGGTTACGATCTAACCGGATTGATTTATAAAAAAAGATTTTTTTATTTAGCTTTCACAAGTTCAACTTTGAAAATAAGCCAAGCATTCGGAGGAATAACTCCACCTCCGGCACCTTGAGCACCATAACCTAAAGAAGGTGGAATTAAAAAGGTAGCTTTATCGCCTTCATTTAATAATGAAATACCTTCTTCCCAACCTTTAATTACCATTCCTTTGCCCAAAGGAAATTCAATAGGTTCATTTCTTGCAAAGGAAGAATCAAATACACTTCCATTAGCTAAAGATCCTTCATAATGAACGGAAACAGTATCACCCGATTTTGCTTTTGCTCCTGAGCCTTTTTCATTAATTTTATAAAATAATCCACTAGGCGTTTCAGTCATATCGGCTTTTAATTCATCCAACTTGGCTGCAATTTGCTTTTGTTTTTCCTCAAGATATTTTTTATTTCTTTCGGAAATCAAATCTTTATTGTCTTTAAAAAATTGTGCAGCATCATAATTTTTATATTCATCACCTTTGGTAATTATAGAAACTTTTTCCATAATTACAGGATCAATCGGTTTATCTTGAGCTCCGGTTTTAACACTAGCAATAACGTTAACGGTTTCTAAACCTTTAATAACTTCTCCAAAAATAGTATGTCGTCCATCCAGCCACGGGGTAGGTACTTCTGTTATAAAAAACTGGCTTCCGTTGGTATTAGGACCGGAATTAGCCATTGATAAAATTCCTGTTCCGGTATGCTTTAAATCATTTTTCTCGTCTTCAAATCTGTATCCCGGGCCTCCCATTCCTGTTCCCTGAGGATCTCCGGTTTGAATCATAAAATCTTTAATGACTCTGTGAAATATAATTCCGTCATAGAAGGGTTCTCCCGGTTTTTTGGCATCATTAGGAATTTTACCTTCTGCCAATCCTATAAAGTTTGCGACAGTAACCGGAGATTCATGATCAAAAAATTTAACCAACATATCTCCTTTATTGGTTTTAATATTTGCATATAAACCGCTTTGCAGCCCGTCATACGTTTGTTTGTCTATTTCCAATGTTTTACAATTTATAAAGGTTAGTATTAATAAACAATATATTACGATTTTATGTATCTTACGTATACTGTCATTTAGAAAATTCAAATTTACTAAATTAATTAGTATCTTATATTTTAAAGTTGATAAGAACGGAAATTCTTCAGCCATATGCATGAATTCAATATATTATTTATTTATATAAACAGCTATATTAACAAATTTTATTTTATACGATATTTTTTTTCGATCAATTAAACATATAAAGTTATTGATAAACAATATAGATAAGCTAAATTTTCATACAATCATTAACTATAAAAAAACAAATTGTATAGAAAAATAAACATTTTACTATACGAAAGCAGAAATGTAATAATATAAAATTATTTTATTGTTATAAATTTATAATAATATTGATATAATTGATATTTTAATTGAATAATTTTTAAAAATTAAAAATAATAAAATAAAATAAAACTAGATAAATGGTATGGTGTTTGTTTATTAAATTAATGATTACAAACACACTAAAATAGTTTATATTAAAAAAGGCATTATTTTAATGTTTATTTAGTTTTTATTTCTTTAAAAACCTTGGCCTCTGTAAAAGGAGGCTTTTTTATTGAATCTACTTTCTGTTTAATTGATCTAAAATTATTTATGATATCTTTTATTTAAATTAATAATAGTATTTTTGTTTTATTATTTTTGCAAGAAGATAAAAATCTTTATAAAATAGAAAATATTAAAGATAACTAATGATTAATACTATCAAAAAATATTTAGAAGAAGTAGAATCTTTTACTTCTCAAAAAACTGAGGATGTTGAACAGTTTAGAATCAAGTATTTAGGTAAAAAAGGAATTTTGAACGATCTGTTTCAAAAATTTAAAGAAGTACCTAATGAAAATAAAAAAGAATTTGGACAATTGATCAATAATTTAAAACAATCGGTTGCTCAAAAAATAAATACGTTAAAAGAGAATGTCGGCGAGTCTGCAAATGTCGGTTTGCAAGAAGATTTAACCCGTCCGGGACTAGCCTTGAATTTAGGCAGCAGACATCCCATTAACATTGTTAAGCATAAAATCATAAACATATTTAAAAAAATAGGTTTTTCAGTAGCTGATGGTCCTGAAATTGAAGATGATTGGCATAATTTCACCGCCTTAAATATGTCTGAGTATCACCCTGCAAGAGATATGCAAGATACTTTTTTCATAGAGAAAAATCCGGATAGAGTATTGAGAACTCACACTTCTTCTGTACAAATACGGTATATGGAGCAAAATGAGCCTCCCATTCGTATATTATCTCCTGGACGAGTTTACAGGAATGAAGATATATCGTCTCGATCTCATTGTATGTTCCACCAAATAGAGGGGTTATATATTGATACGGACGTATCCTTTGCAGATTTAAAACAAACCTTACAATATTTTACTTCAGAATTATTCGGTAAATCCGAAATTCGAATGAGACCTTCATATTTTCCCTTTACAGAGCCCAGTGCAGAAGTAGATGTATATTGGGGATTGGAGACAGAAACCGATTATCGCATCACTAAAGGAACGGGTTGGTTGGAAATTCTAGGATGCGGAATGGTTGATCCTAATGTTCTAAAAAATGTTAATATAAATCCTGAAAAATACAGCGGTTTTGCATTTGGTATGGGTATTGAAAGAATTGTCATGCTGATGTATCAAATTGGCGACATTCGAATTTTTACTGAAAATGATATACGAATGCTACAGCAATTTAAATATGAATTTTAAATTAAGCTAAATTTATAACTATTTGTAGATGTATCATATAAATAATAATTTTTAAATTTATTAATAAAGTATATTTACCTGGAACAAATTTTGAGCATTCTGTATCTAAATATACTTTATAAATTTAAAAATTATTATGGAAAAAAAAGTAGCAGATCAATTAGTTGAAATACTAGTTGATGCCGGTATAAAAAGGATTTATGCTGTAACAGGCGATAGTTTAAATGAGCTTAACAGGGCCATTAAAAAAAACGGAAAAATACAATGGATCCATGTTAGGAATGAAGAAGCCGGAGCCTTTGCTGCCGCAGCCGAAGCTGAATTGGAAGGCATTGCTTGTTGTGCCGGTAGTTCCGGACCCGGGCATGTACATTTAATTAATGGATTGTATGAAGCAAACAGGGCAAATGTACCTGTTATCGCTATTGCATCCACTTGTGGAACAAGAGAATTTGGTACAGATTATTTTCAAGAAACTAATATAACCAAACTATTTGATGATTGCAGTGTATACAACCAAATTGCAACATTACCGGAACAAGCCCCTAGAATGTTACAAAGAGCAATTCAAAATGCTATATCTAAAAAAGGCGTAGCCGTTTTCGGGTTACCCGGTGATTTAGAATCAAAACCGGCGGAAGATATTTTAAGTTCTTTAAAAGTTTATCAAAACGAACCTATTTTAAGACCATCCGATAAAGAACTACAAGAGTTGGCAGATGTTCTTAATGAACATGATAAAGTTACCATTTATTGCGGTATTGGTGCTTCTAAAGCTCACAAAGACTTGGTAAAACTTGCAGGTAAATTGAAAGCTCCTGTAGGATATTCTTTTAGAGGTAAAATGGGCATACAATATGATAATCCTTATGAAGTGGGCATGACCGGATTGTTAGGGTTACCTTCTGCTTTTCAAAGTATGCACGAAGCAGATGTAGTACTACTTTTGGGTACAGATTTTCCGTATGCGAATTTTATGCCTTCCAATAAAAAAATAATTCAGATTGATGAAAGGGCAGACCGTTTAGGCAGAAGAGCTAAAGTAGATATGGGATTCTGCGGTAAAATTGAAGATACTTTATCTGTATTATTGCCTTTGATTGAAGAAAAACAAGATGATTCTTTTCTTAAAAAACAGCTGAAAAAATACGATAAAGTTAAAGAAGATTTAGATGTATATGTTAAAGATCCGGGAAAAGAAAATTTAATTCATCCCGAATATGTAGCCTCAGTTATTAATAATCTAACAGCTAAAGATGCCATATTTACCGTAGATACCGGTATGTGCTGTGTATGGGGAGCGCGATATATTCATGCCACAGGAGAAAGAAAAATGTTAGGTTCTTTCAGTCACGGTACGATGGCCAATGCCATGCCGATGTCCATAGGAGCATCCTTATCTCATCCTGACAGACAAATTATAGCTTTTTGCGGAGATGGTGGTATTTCAATGCTTTTAGGGGATTTAGCCACTATATATCAATATAAATTGCCTGTCAAATTATTTGTGTTTAATAATCGATCATTAGGAATGGTAAAACTTGAAATGGAAGTGGATGGTATCCCTGACAATGAAACCGATATGGTAAATCCTGATTTTGCCATGATAGCAATGGCTATGGGCTTTAAAGGAATAAATGTCAATAAGCCTGAAGAGGTTGAAGGAGCTGTAAAAGAAGCATTTTCAACGGAAGGACCGGTTTTAGTTAATGTAATGACCGATCCAAATTCACTTGCTTTACCGCCTAAAATTGAATGGAGCCAAATTAAAGGTATGACAACTTCCATGACTAAAATGATGCTTGGAGGAAATATTAAAGAAGTGGTTGACACAATTCAAAGCAATATTAAACATATAAAATCCTTAATTTAAAGGATAAGCAACCGAATATCTTAATGAAACAGAAAATCTAATTTAGATTTTCTGTTTTTATAATTAACGCTAGGTATACATTTACTTTATTTCTTACATTTGTAAGCATATGTTCAACGAATTCGGTAAATTTATTAAGCTTACTACCTTTGGTGAAAGTCATGGACCGGCACTGGGAGGCGTAATTGATGGTTTTCCAGCAGGATTATCCGTTAATTTTGATGAAATACAAAAAGAATTGGATCGCAGAAAACCCGGACAATCGAAAATTGTAACTCAACGAAAAGAAGACGATAAGGTAGAGTTTCTTTCCGGCATTTTTGAAGGAAAAACAACAGGACAAGCGATTGGATTTGTTATTAAAAATACCAATCAAAAATCCAATGATTACGATCATAATACCGGTATTTTCAGACCTTCACATGCAGACTTCACTTATTTTCAAAAATATGGAATCAGAGACCATCGAGGCGGGGGGAGAACCTCAGCAAGGGAAACAGCTAACTGGGTTGTTGCCGGAGCTTTAGCTAAACAATTACTATCCTCAATATCTATCCATGCATTTGTTTCTTCAGTAGGGGAAATTACTTTGAAAAAGAATATCCATGAACTGGATTTAAGCCAAACGGAATCTAATATAGTCCGATGTCCTGATTGGGAAACTGCTGAACAAATGATTCAGAAAATAGCTGAAATTAAAAAGGATGGTGATACTATTGGCGGAGTCATAACCTGTATGATTAAAAATGTTCCAACGGGTTTAGGCGAACCGATTTTTGATAAATTATCTGCCAGATTGGCTCAAGGAATGATGAGTATAAATGCAGCTAAAGGTTTTGAAATTGGCAGCGGCTTTGCAGGTACTCGATTAAAAGGTTCTGAACATAATGATATTTTTACTCAAGGAGGAAAAACACTGACGAATAATTCGGGAGGTATACAAGGGGGAATATCCAACGGTATGGATATTGTTTTTAAAGTTGCCTTTAAGCCGGTTGCTACCATTATGAAAGAGCAACAAACGATAGATGAAAACGGAAATGTATGTTCAATTAAAGGGAAGGGAAGACATGATCCTTGTGTGGTTCCCAGGGCGGTTCCTATTGTAGAAGCTATTGCAGCTTTTATTTTGGCTGACTTTTGGTTAATGAATAAAGTTAGAAAAATGTAATTTTTAATTTTAAAATAAACCTTTACATACAATTGGCAATAACTATCCTTTACCGGTCAAAAATACTATTTGAAGATATCTTTCGTTTAACTAACCAAGAATATACATAACTATATTTTCAATTTATCGGTTAAATAAAGAATATATAAAATTATGTATTTGAAAACATGTAATTTTATAATTAATAAAGATTACCAAACTATATAATGGTAACAGCTAATAAATATACGATGGATTCAATAAAATTAGAAAACTATTGGGACAAAGGGGTGTCTTACAATGAATATAAAGATATTATAGAGATTCAAGCAAAAGAAGGTTTACTTTCTAAAAATGAAGATATTAAAAAACTTGCTGAATACACACGTTTAAATTTGAGCCGAATACATAGGAATGATAAAACGCTCGTATTGGATGAATCAGTGAGTTCGGGCTTGAAGAAAATTAGTCGTAAAATTCATATATTAGTCATATCCGAAGGATGGTGTGGAGATGCAGCGCAAATAGTGCCGGTAGTCAATAAAATTTGCGAATCATCCAAGAGGCTGGACATGAGAATTTTTTTTAGAGATCAAGATGAATTATTGATTAATCAATATCTTACTAATGGAGGAAAGGCAATTCCCATTGTAATTTTTATTGATGCGGAAACTTCCGAAGAAATTGCTCATTGGGGGCCTAGACCTAAACCTTGTGCACCTTTCCTAAAAAAATATAAAACAGATCCTGAAAACTATACCCATGATGATTTTGCAAAAGATATTCAAGGATTCTATAATAAGGATAAAGGCCGAACCATTTCAGAAGAATTGTTAGAAAAGATTTTACAGTAAAAATGTTTAATTTTTTCGAAAATCTATAGTATTCTTTTTACATAAGTTATTATTAATCTTTATTTTTTTAATTGGGCAAAAGTTCTTGTCTAATGCTATCCTTTCTGTGTATAATATTTATTTCAGCAATGTTTTAGTAGGATATTAGTTTTTTCGTATACACAAATTTTGATTTAAATAGCCTGTTCTTAGGCTAAATTATAATTTTATATATTTGTCACAAATTTTTCGAGTATGAAATGTGGAATTGTTGGTCTACCCAATGTAGGGAAATCTACTTTATTTAATTGTTTATCTAATGCAAAAGCACAATCGGCTAATTATCCGTTCTGTACCATCGAACCGAATGTAGGTACAGTTTCTGTGCCTGATTTAAGGTTAAATAAACTTGAAGAATTAGTAGTGCCGGAAAGGGTAGTGCCTGCCGTAGTGGAAATAGTAGATATTGCCGGTTTAGTTAAAGGTGCCAGTAAAGGAGAAGGTTTGGGAAATCAATTTTTAGCTAATATCAGAGAAACCCATGCAATAATCCATGTGTTGCGTTGTTTTCAAAATGATAATATTACCCATGTTGAAGGAACTATAGATCCGGTTAGAGATAAAGAAATTATTGATATTGAGCTGCAACTTAAAGATTTGGAAACCATTGAAAAAAAATTGGATAAATCTAAAAGAGCAGCTAAAGCAGGAAATAAAGAAGAGCAGCAAATTGTGTCTGTGTTGGAAAAGTTGAGAGCTTTTATTGAAGAAGGTAAAAATGCACGAGAATTCGAAACAGATTCTATTTCAGAGCCGATTATTGCAGAATTACAACTCTTGACCTTTAAACCTATCATGTATGTGTGTAATGTAGATGAAAAATCAGCAAAAGAGGGCAATGAATTTGTTGAAAAGGTAAAAGAAAAGGTAAAAAACGAAAAGGCGGAAGTGATCGTATTAGCGGCTCAAATTGAGGCAGACATTTCTGAATTGGAAACCTATGAAGAGCGTAAAATATTTTTAGAAGAATTAAATTTAGAAGAACCGGGAGTAAATCGCTTGATTCGCCAAGCATACAAACTCTTAAATTTACAAACTTATTTTACTGCCGGAGTTAAAGAAGTTAGAGCTTGGACAATTGAAAAAGGATGGACAGCTCCTCAAGCTGCCGGAGTAATACATTCTGATTTCGAAAAAGGATTTATTAGAGCTGAGGTTATTTCCTATCAAGATTTTGTAACTTACGGATCGGAAGCTAAGGTTAAAGAAGCCGGAAAATTATCAGTTGAAGGTAAAGAATATATCGTTAACGATGGGGATATTATTCATTTCCGATTTAATGTTTAAGCTATATTAATGTCAATTGTTTAGTTTTAAACTATATTTTTAAAACACGTCTCCTTTATTTAGCATAGATTATAAATAAAGAAACACATATTTGAATACATTATAAAATTATTCAGCTATTTGTTATAAAACTTTTTAGTATTTAAAAGAATTTTAAATTTACGTATAGTATTTGTACAATTAAATAAGAATTATTAATTTTGCACCCAATTGATTAACCTCTGACGAAAGACGTGAATGTTATTCAATTTTATAACTGTTATATTTTTTAAATGGAACCATTAATTAAGTACGTACAGGATAAGTACATCGCAAAAAAAGAATTTCCAAAATTTGGAGCCGGGGATACCCTAACTGTTTATTACGAAATTAAAGAAGGTAATAAAACTAGAACCCAGTATTTTAAAGGGGTAGTTATTCAGGTTAAAGGAACCGGAGCAACCAAAACATTCACTATCAGAAAAATGAGCGGTGATGTAGGGGTTGAAAGAGTTTTTCCTATTAATATGCCTGCGCTTCAAAATATTGAAGTTAACAGAAGAGGAAAAGTACGTAGAGCAAGAATTTACTATTTTAGAGATCTACGCGGTAAAAAAGCAAGAATTAAAGATGCTAGAGTTAAATAATATTACATTTAGCATTTATTTTAAAATAAAAGAGGAAAATTTAAATTTTCCTCTTTTTTTTGGTTTTTACTTTCCTTTTAAAAATTAATTTTCGAATACTTCAAACGTATGATCTTCGTATATAATTAAGATTTTTTCTATTTTTTTCTTGTTATTTTTCGTTTTCTGCAGGATTGAATTTTTAATTATTTGATCTTCTGTCTGAGAATTTTCTTTTACGCGATTCTCAGGCGCTTGAATAGTATTAACACTATTAGAGTATGAAGAATCTTTTTGTTTTTGATCTATTTCATCTAAAGAAAAGAGTGTAGGGGATGGTTGTTCCTGAACCGTTTTATTTTCTAAATCTAAACTTTCCTTTTTATTATTTTCCAATTGAGATTTCAAAGGTTTTCCTTTTCCTAAAATGAGCCATTCAGAATTTATTTCAGGAAAAACTGATAGAGTTCTTTCTAAAAAATCTAATGAAGGTTTATTTCGAGCAGAAGTGATATGCGAAATACTCGATCGTTGGACATTTATCTTATCTGCAAATTCTCCTGATGTTAAACCTAATATTTCTATGAGTGTAGCTATTCTTTTATCAATTTCCATGATTTACAAATGTTAACTATTTACATATGTGAAATAGAGTAATAAATACAAAGTTACTAAAAATACCATAGATTCTGTCAAAAAATAACTTAAAGTTAACTTCAATAAAAACATTAAATAAATATATATAAAATACTGGTAAATAAATAATTAAATATTTTTTAATAAGAAAATTAAATAAATTACTTATAATTATATGACACAATATCAGGACTAATAAATTATAAGAAAAGATTGTTTTACAAATGTAAATTACAAATGTAAATCAAGAAAACTGTGTATAATTGAATATCTTTGTAAAAAATATAATTATGTCTGCAGAGTTTAAAATCTTTGATTTAAATGAAAATTTAAGTATCGAAGAAAATTTTAAAAATAGATATGTAAACCCTTCGGAGCTTTCCGATTTTTTAATGAAAAATTATAAAAGTTTACTTACAGAAATTGGAAGATCGGAACTTAATAAACCTATATATAAATTGACTTTAGGAAAAGGACCTAAAAATATATTACTATGGACCCAAATGCACGGGAACGAAACAACGGGTACCTTAAGTTGTCTAGATTTGCTTAAATTTTTTGAAAGTGAAAATAATTGCTCTCATGAAATTCTCAGCAAGTTTACCCTCGATATTATTTTCATGTTAAATCCGGATGGAGCTGAAATTTGGACACGAAGAAATCGTTTAGGAATTGATATTAATCGGGATTTTTTAGCCGTTTCATCAATAGAAATGCAAATATTAAAAAAAACTGCAAGTGAAAAAAAATATGATTTAGCGTTTAATCTACACGATCAAAGAACTATATTCGGAGTAGAAGGAAAAAAAGAACCGGCTACACTGGCTTTTTTATCGCCATCGGAATCGGTTGACAGAAAAGTGACTGAAACCCGAAAAAAATCGATGGGATTAATAGCTGATATTTATCAAGAAATTTCAAAACTTCTACCTAATAAGATATCAAGGTTTACCGATGAATTTTATCCAAGATCAGTCGGTGATAATTTTCAAAAATTAGGAATTCCTACTATATTGTTTGAAGGAGGGCATTTTCCCAAAGATTATTATCGTCAAATAACCAGACGATATTTTACATTATCGTTGATTACTGCTCTATATTATGCCTCTGTTAAGGATGAATGGCAAAAGGGGTATGAATTATATAATGAAATACCTAATAATTCTTTATCATTTTTTGATATTATATATAGAAATGTACGCATACGTGAAGATAAAAAAGAAACAGTTGATATTGGTATACAATATGTAGAAAAGATTACTAAGGGAGAAAATGAACTTTCATTTATTGCCAAAATAGAAGACATTGGAGACCTTACATTCATGTATGGACATGAAGAAATTGATGCAGATGGAAGATGTATCGTTTTCGCGGACTCTGCCATACAGTTTCCTAAAATAGGCATCTTGGCTGATTTTAAATTAGATGAGTGGATTATTGTAAATGGAAAAAAATTGGATTCATTTGCTTAGCAGTTACTTAACAATACATTAAAACATTACAATTTATTTTTAATATTAGCGGAAAAAAATGCTTAATACTTGAAATAATTCATTTACGGCCTTTTAGATAGTAAATCATAATAGTATTATATAGAGTTTACATAGGCTTACACACAGTCTCAAAGATAAATTTAGTAACTTTGCCCGGTTAATTATATATTATAAAGATGACAGAAAACACAGATATATTAGAAACTATTATTATAGGTTCCGGTCCTGCAGGATTTACGGCTGCAATTTATGCTGCCAGAGCCGAAATGAATCCTCTTATGATCACCGGTTTAGAATTAGGAGGACAGCTAACGACTACCACCGAAGTTGAAAATTTTCCCGGATATCCCGACGGGATTACCGGTCCTGAAATGATGATTCAGTTACAAAAACAAGCCGAAAAATTCGGTACACAAGTTATCATCGATACCGTATCAGAGGTTGAATTAGGAAAAAATGTAGGAGACATACATATTGTAAAAACTATATCGGGAAAAGAATTTAAAACTAAAACTATTATCATTTCAACGGGTGCAAGTGCAAAATATTTAGGTAAAGATTTTGAAAAAACCTATAGAGGAGGCGGAGTTTCTGCTTGTGCCACTTGTGACGGATTTTTTTACAGAGGTAAAAATGTGGTAGTTGTAGGAGGCGGAGATACGGCAGCTGAAGAAGCAACGTACTTAGCAAAAATATGTAAGACTGTTTATATGCTTGTACGTAAAGATTATTTAAAAGCTTCTAAAATTATGCAAGATCGAGTAGACCTCACCTCTAATATTGTACTTATGTATAATACCGAATTGCAAGATTTAAAAGGCGATAATAACTTGGTTTCTCAAGCCGTGGTTATTGATAATTTAAACAACGAAGAAAAAGTATTGGATGTAGACGGAATATTTATTGCTATCGGACACAAACCCAATACCGAGATATTTAAAGGTAAATTGGAAATGGACGAAACCGGATATTTACATGTTAAGCCATTTAGTACAGAAACAAATATTCCGGGAGTTTTTGCGGCGGGTGATGTTGCCGATAAAAAATACAGACAAGCAATTACTGCCGCAGGAGCAGGTTGTATGGCTGCTTTGGATGCAGAAAAATATGTATCGTCCCTAGATCATCATTAAATTTAAGCAGGTCTTGATGATTGTATGAATTATCCCAGCAAAATATTAGAAAAAGCAGTTGAAGAAATTTCACAACTTCCGGGTATTGGTAGGAGGACGGCCCTACGTTTAGCCTTGCATTTATTGGATATACCTGAAATTCAGGCAGATAATTTATCAAAATCAATTAGTCAGTTAGTACATGAAATAAAACACTGTAAACTGTGCAACAATCTATCGGATACTGAGATCTGTACCATCTGTGCAAATCCGTATAGAAATGAAAAAATTATCTGTGTGGTTGAAGATGTAAGAGATGTAATGGCTATAGAAAGTACCCAACAGTTCAATGGAAAGTATCATGTATTGGGGGGAAGAATTTCTCCTATGGAAGGAGTCAGCGCAACCGATTTGTGTATCAATCCGCTAATTGAAAGAGTTAAAGAACAGGGAACAGAGGAAATTATATTTGCATTAAGTGCTACTATAGAAGGAGACACAACCATGTTTTATTTATATAAAATATTGAATGATCCTCATATAAAATTCACGGCAATAGCAAGGGGAATAGGAGTAGGTGATGAACTTGAATATACAGATGAGTTAACTTTAATACGTTCCATACAAAACAGAGTACCTTATAAACAAGGGATTAAATAGTTCTTATAGTAATTAAAAAATAATTAATGAATTTGAAACAACTTTCAATTATTATTGTTAATTATAATGTAAAAGATCTTTTAAAAAATTGCATTCAAAGTTGTTTACATGCAATAAAAACAATTGATGCAGAAATTATTATTGTAGACAATAATTCCAATGACGGAAGCAAAGAATTTATAACGCGACTATTTCCTCAAGTTAAATGGATACAAAACTCGGCAAATTTAGGTTTCTCTAAAGCAAATAATATAGGTGTTACGTATTCAAAGGGAAACTATTTACTAATTCTCAATCCCGATACTATTGTTAAGCCGGATGTTTTTGAAAAAATTATACCTTTTGCCGAACATGCAAAAAAATTTGGAGCCTTAGGGGTTCGAATTACCGATGAACACAACCAATATCGACCGGAATCAAAAAGAAATTATCCGAATCCTAAAAATACATTTGATAAGTTATTCAGCCAATTATTTTTTAGTAAATCAAAAAAATCTAAAGGATATTATAATACGGAATTGGGTGAATATGATATTGGAAAAGTGGAAATTTTAACAGGATGCTTTTTCTTTACTACCAAAAAAATATATACTGAAGTTGGAGGTTTCGATGAATCTTATTTTATGTATGGTGAAGATATCGATCTAAGTTATACTATTTTAAAAGCCGGTTATCAAAATTATTATTACGGGAAAACTTCCATAATACATTATAAAGGAGCAGCAACTAAAATAGATAAATTGTATTACAAAAATTTCTATAATGCTATGGAAATTTTTGTAAGAAAATATTTTAAAAAGCCTTTTGTAATGTATATTTTCTTATTGTTCGGATTAAAAATAAGATATTATTTAGCTTTATTAATATTTAGCATGCAAAGAAAAAAATAACACAATATTTATAAAACAATGCTCATAAATTTATTCAAATTTATGAGCATTATTTTTTTGGAAAACTACTTATTTTAATCTTTAAAAACTTTTAAATTAGAAGATAGTATAAAAATACAAATTCCAAAAATACCTATTAAAGCAAAGGAAAATCTAAGATTAAGAGCTTCGGATATGTAACCTATAACCGGAGGACCTAATAAAAAACCTATAAATCCTATGCTGGAAACTATAGTCAATGCCATGCCGGTTGGAATTTTAGTTTTCTGTCCTGATAAGCTATAAATAGTGGGTATTATGCTGGATACTCCTAAACCGATAATCATAAAAGACAAGGTGGTGATAATCAAATTAGGAAAGGCAACAGAAATAAATAAGCCCAATGATATCAGTATTCCACTTAGTTGAACTACAAGTTTTCTTCCCCATTTTTGTATGGCATGATCAGCAATAAAACGACCGCTTGCCATCATAATCATAAACGAGGTAAAACCTAAAGGAGCCCAATTTTTGGAAGCTTTAACGATTTCTTCAAAATATATTCCACTCCAATCAAACATGGCACCTTCGGAAGCCATACCACAAAAAGCAGTAATTCCCAAGAGAAATAAAAATTTTTCAGGTTTTTGCTTCTCTTTTGTACTTTTTGTTTCTGAATTTTTATCAGAAATATTTTTTGCGTCTATTTGTAGATATTTGAAATTAAACAAAATAAGTACTCCTACTGTAAAAAGAATAAACAAATAATGTTGAAAAGGCGATAACCCTAAGTTTACCATTACTAAACCTATTAAAGAACCGGTAAATCCGGCTATACTCCATCCTCCATGAAAAGAAGACATGATGGATTTTTTGTATAGATTTTCAACAAGTATTCCTTGAGTATTAACGGAAATATTGCAAAAATTACCAAAAAAGCCAAACAAAATTAAAGTAAGAATTAACATTAATTCGGTTTGTGAACATCCTATTAATAATAAACTTAAGGCATAGCAAGGCAGAGAAGCTATCAATATTTTTTTACTTCCCATTTTAGATATTAAAAATCCCGATAGGGTCATCCCTAAAATTTGACCAACCGGCAGCATTAGTAAAATAGTTCCCCAGGAAGCATCCCCTAATTTCAAAAAGTTTTTAATGTCAGGAATTCTGCTGGCCCAGCTGGAAAAACAGATTCCTTGTGAAAAGTAAAAAGCAAATACCCCCAAACGGATTCTTTTGGGCGATAGATTGTTAGGCTTCGAATCAATAGCGTTAGTCATGAATGAAATTTTGTTTTTTTTGAAAATTAGCTGCAAATTTAATTCGCAAGTTTGTAAAATCATAAAATATTATGTAAAGCTCTTAAATGAGGACATTTTGTTTTAAATTAAACTAATTAACAAAAATTTAACATTTATATTGTTTCATGGTTCTATAATTTTGTGCTAAATTATAATAGATAAAACAATGAAAAAAGTATTTTTATTTTTAAGTATACTTGCTGCAAGTATGAGCTATTCTCAAAATCATCATTGGGGATATGAAGGAGAATCTTCTCCGGAACATTGGGGAGAATTGGAAGAAGGAAAACAATGCGGTATAGGTAAATTTCAATCACCAATTAACATTTCAAAATCTAACTATAAAAAAGATTTATCGCCTATACAATTTAATTACGGATCCGGAGAAATCGAGGATATCGAAGACAATGGGCATTCTCTTCAATTTGATTTTAAATCAGGAAGCACCATTACGTACAACAAAAAAGTTTATACCTTAGTTCAATTCCATGCTCATGAAGAATCTGAACATACCATTGATAGAGTGAGATACCCTTTGGAATTACATTTTGTTCATAAAGCAGAAGATGGTTCAGTATTGGTAATTGGTGTTATGGTAAAAGAGGGAAATTTAAATTCTTATTTTGAAAAACTCGAAATTTTTAAAACATTAAAAGGGTTAGGAAAAATTAATACAGTTATAAAATTTAACCCTGAAAATTTATATCCAAAAGATAAATCCTATTACACATATTTAGGATCTTTGACTACCCCTCCTTGTGCAGAAAATGTAACTTGGATCGTATTTAAAAATCCAATAACTATGAGCGAAGAAGAAATTGATGAAATAAAATATCATTTACCAAAATCAAATAACAGACCTCTTCAACCTTTAAACGGTAGAAAAATATTTAATAATTAAAAAAATATAGTCATATCTTAAATTCCCTGATTATACTTTTAATAATCAGGGAATTTTAATAAAATCATAAAAATTATTTAATACTAATTATATTAATTTCAGTAAATAAATTAAATACGTAATTTTGCACTATGCTAAACGAAATCAGGAAATCCGTAGCTTTTCATACCATAGGATGTAAATTAAATTTTGCTGAAACTTCTACAATTGCTCGACAATTAATAGAGGAAGGATTTGTAAAGGTATCTTTTGAAGAAACAGCAGATGTTTATATTATTAACACATGTTCGGTAACCGATAATGCCGATAAAGAGTGTAAAACTATCGTTAAAAGAGCGTTACATTTAAATCCTGATGCTCTGATTTGTATTATTGGATGTTATGCTCAATTAAAACCGCATGAAATCAGTAAGATTGACGGGGTAGATTTAGTTTTGGGTGCAAAAGAAAAGTTTAATATCCACAAGTATATTATGGATCTTAAAAAAGATTCTGAAGTAAAAGTTCATTCTTGTGAGGTTGATCAAGCTGATTTTTTTGTAGGTTCCTATTCAATTGGAGACAGAACACGTGCTTTTTTAAAAGTACAGGATGGTTGTGATTATAAATGTACGTATTGTACTATTCCTTTAGCAAGAGGAATTTCACGTTCTGCAGAGCTTGAAACCATTATTAAACAAGCCGAAGAAATTTCTGAAAAAGGAATTAAAGAAGTTGTACTTACAGGCGTGAATATTGGCGATTATGGAAAAGGAGAGTTTGGAAATAAAAAACATCAACATACTTTTTTAGAATTAATACAGAATTTAGATAGGGTAGAAGCCATAGAACGCATACGAATATCTTCAATTGAACCAAATTTGCTTAAGGATGAGATTATTGATTATGTTGCTGATTCGAAAATTTTCGTTCCTCATTTCCATATTCCTTTACAATCCGGCTGCGATGATTTATTGAAGAAAATGAAGAGAAGATATCTGACTCATTTATACGACGAGAGAATCCATAAGATACATTCTGTAATCAAAGATGCTTGCATAGGAGTTGATGTAATTGTAGGTTTTCCAGGAGAAACAGAAGAAAAATTCTTAGAAACGTATAATTTTTTACAAAATCTGCCGATTAGTTATTTACATGTTTTCACTTATTCGGAGAGGGATAATACAGAAGCTGTTCATATGGAAGACAGGGTACCTTATTCTGAGCGCAAAAAAAGGAATAAAATGTTAAAAATCCTGTCTGAAAAAAAACGCCATGCATTTTATGAATCTCAATTAGGCAAAGTTAAAACGGTCCTTTGGGAGCATGAGAACAAAAATGGGATGATGTTCGGATATACTGAAAATTACGTACGCGTTAGCCAGCCTTATAATCCTAAACTTATTAACCAATTAGAAGAAGTTTACCTGGAAAAGCTTGATTCTTTTGGAAATGTGCTGGTAAGATCTACCATTGCAGCTTACTAAGCTAAGAAATTTAATCTAAGTATTAAAATTGTACACATAAACCGTTGGTTTACGTTTAATTTAACTTTACAATCAAATGTTAAGAAATAGAAGTCATTTCTATATCTTCGGAAGAATCTTTATATCCTAAGAAATATAAAATTCCATCTAATCCAATGGTAGATAACGAATGATTCGCATTTTGTTTGACCGTTGGCTTCGCATGAAATGCAATTCCGAGTCCGGCTATGGATAACATAGGTAAATCATTTGCTCCATCTCCAACCGCAACAGTTTGTTGTATATCTATATTTTCAAAAGTTGAAATTAATTTTAAATATTCGGCTTTCTTTTTGCCATCCACAATATCTCCAATGTAATTACCTGTTAACTTTCCATCAATAATTTCCAATTTATTGGCAAATACATAATCAAATCCGAATTTTTCTTTGAGATAGTCTCCGAAATAGGTAAATCCTCCGGATATAATTGCTGTTTTAAATCCACTTTTCTTAAGAACTCCCATTAATCGTTCAAGCCCTTCAGTAATAGGTAAATTTTCTGCTATCTCTCTTAAAACATTTTCATTCAAGCCTTTTAATAACTTTATTCTTCTTTTAAAACTTTCGGAAAAATCTATTTCTCCGTTCATGGCAGACTCAGTGATGGCTCTAACTTCATTTCCAACTCCGGCTTTTTCTGCAAGTTCATCGATAACTTCAGTTTGAATTAAGGTTGAATCCATATCAAAGCAGATCAAGCGTCTCATTCTTCGGTACCTGTTTTCTTCCTGTAAGGCAATATCAATATTTAAATCAGATGATAAGGATAAGAATTTATTTTGTATTTCTTTTAGGTTAGATAGATTACCTCTTACAGCAAATTCAAAGCAAGTTCGATCAATATTTCGATCTAAAGGTATGCGTTGAGTTAAACGTATAATCCGTTCGATATTAAGTTTAAAATCCAATAAAACTTTAGAAACTTCAGAAATTTGGTTAGCACTGATTTCTTTACCTAAAATATTTATTATATATCTGTTTTTACCCTGAACTTTAACCCAATTGCTGTATTCTTCTTTGGTTAAGGCTGAAAATCTAACATTAATTTCTAATGAATTGGCTTTAAATAAAATTTCTTTTAAAATGTTTCCGGAACTTCCGTTTTCAGACATGAAAATAATAGCTAAGGATAAAGAATGATGTATATTGGCTTGTCCAATGTCAAGTATTTTAGCATTATATTTTCCTAAGATATGAGTGATTGCTGTTGTTATCCCCGGTTTATCAACTCCTGATATGCTGACTAAAATTATTTCTGATGAATTTTTCATGTGAAAATTAATTTTTTTAAATCATTTAATTATTAATTTAACATTTTCCACAGTTTAATCATTTGTTTTGCTTCTTTCACATCATGAACACGTAAAATATGAGCACCTTTTTGTAAGGCGTACAAATTTAATGCGGAAGTACCTATCAATGCATCTTCAGCAGAAGTTTCTAAACATTTATAAATCATACTCTTTCTGGAAATTCCTATATATAAGGGAAGATTAAATATTTTGAATTTATCCATATTTTTCAGCAAATCGTAATTTTGTTGTAAAGTCTTACTGAATCCAAATCCCGGATCTAATAAAATATCATTGACACCAAATTCTCGTAATTCACTAATTTTTTTAGAAAAGTAATAATTAATATCGGTGATTAGATTTTCATAATTTGTATAATTTCCCATAGTTTGTGGAGTTCCTCTCATATGCATTAAAACATAAGGAACGTTGAGTTTTCCCATAGTTTCAAACATTTTATTATCTAAAGTGCCTCCCGAAATATCATTAATCATTCCCACACCTTCATTGACACTTTCAATGGCAACTTTAGACCAAAAGGTATCGATCGATAATTTTACCCGAGGAAATTCTTTTTTAATAGCTTTAATTACAGGAATTACTATGCTTAGTTCTGTTTCATCAGATAAAAATTCGGAATCCGGACGAGTGGATTGTCCGCCAATATCAATGAAATCAGCGCCTTCATCTATTAATTTTTCTGTTTGTTTTAAAGCTTTATCAATAGTGGAATACCTACCACCATCAAAGAAAGAATCCGGAGTAACATTTAGTATTCCAGCTACTTTAGGCTCATTACAATCGACCAAATCACCATTAATATTAATTATCATATATCTTATTTGAATCTGTAAATTTAAAAAAATAAATAAAGTTTAAAGTAAATATAGTTACACAGTTTAATAGCTTTCGTTTTTTATATTAATGAAGTTTAGTTGAAAATTATATTTTCACAAATGTTTCAAAATTGTTTAAAATATAAATGCTACTGAATAAACTTTCTACAATTTTTATAGTATTATATCTCTAAATTTACATAATAGCATATTTTTTACTAAATAATAAATTTTATTGATGTAAAATAATTTTTAAATTTATTAAATTAGTATAACAAATTATATTGTAACAATTTTTTGAAATGATAGACAAATAGGTTTTTATATTTAATCTTAAAATAAAGAGATAAAATGAATAAATTTTTTATCTGTTATGTAACTAATATTATAGTCAACTAGTAAACAAGTATTAATATAAAGATATAGTAATTAAAATTAATTTATTTTTGCGCTCTTAAAATTAGGATTAAATGAAAGAATCTGTGAATACAAATAAAATCATATGGATTGATAATCTTAGGGCTGTTTCAGCTATAGGAATTATTTTAATACATGTGTCCGCCATAATGAGTCATCATTATGGAAGTATTCCAAATAAAAGTTGGTGGATATCAAACTTTTATATTAATATAGCTCGGTTTGGTGTACCGGTTTTTGTTATGATGACCGGTATGTTATCTTTAGGAAAACAATACACTTTTAAACATTTTACCAAAAAATTATGGAGAATATTAATACCTTTTGTGTTTTGGAGCTTAATATATATTTTCTTTAAAATACTAGATATTCATTATAAAGATCATGTAGATCTGGGATATAGATTTGTTATAGACTATACGTATCTAGAATTGGTTTCGGGAGCGAGCTACCATATGTGGTATATTTACATGATTATAAGAATTTATCTATTATATCCCATAATTAATCAATGGATTTTAGATAGTAATCCAAGACAACAATTATATTTTATAGTCGTTTGTTTTATAATATTTTTAATTTTCTACACTTTTTTTAGTACGGTTTATTTAGTAAACTATATAAAACTATATTCTGAATTTCTGGGATATTTAGTATTGGGATATTATTTAGTAAGAAGAAAATATGAATATAGTGTTAAATATTACGTATATGTATGTTTTATTATTTATTTATTATCCCTTTTTGGAATTTGCTTTGATACTTATATCACATCTAAAATGAACAATTTTTATATAGAGCAATATAAGCCCTGGGATTTATTTCAAGCTCTTTCCGTTTTTTTACTTTTCTTTTTAGTTCCGGTATTCAATAAAAAAAGTAAAATATTATCTTTTATAAGTGAATACAGTTACGGAATATATTTAATACATGTATTAGTCATGAGATTAATTGAACATTTTGGTTTAAACGCATATTCTTTTAATCCTTTATTTTCTATTCCAATTACTACTTTTTGTACTTTACTTATATCAATTATCATATTATATACTTTAGATAAGATACCTTTAGGAAAATATATAGTTAAATAGTACATTTGTAGGTATTAATGGAATAATGGAAAAAACATCAGAACAATTTGATTCAGTAATTTCAGTTTGTAAGGAATTATTTATAAAAAAAATGATTGATTATGGATCGGCTTGGAGAATATTACGATTGCCTTCCTTAACAGATCAGATATATATCAAAGCCAATCGAATTAGAACTATTCAGGAAAAAGGAAATCAAAAAATTTCAGAAGGAATCGACGAAGAATTTTTAGCGATAGTTAATTATTCTATTATGGCATTGATTCAATTGGAAAAAGGAATTGCAGAAAATCCTGATTTAAATTTAGAAGAGGCTGTACAGCTTTACGATGAAAAGGTTAGCCGGGCTAAAAACTTAATGATGCGTAAGAACCATGACTATGGAGAAGCTTGGAGGGATCTGAGAATAAGTTCTATTACAGATTTAATTTTGCAAAAATTATTGCGTATAAAACAAATTGAAAACAATGAAGGCAAAACATTAGTTTCCGAAGGTTTAGACGCCAATTATTTTGATATTCTAAATTATTCTGTATTTGCTTTAATTCTTCATCAGGAAATTAATTAATTGTTGTTACATGAAATTTTTAACTCAATTTTTTAGAATACTTGTTGGAGTAGTTTTCATAATTTCCGGTTATGTTAAAACTATTGATCCCATTGGATTTTCATATAAATTGGAAGAATATTTTGGAGAAAGTGTGTTTAATCTGCCGAGCTTACATCATTTAGCACTTCCGTTGTCTATTTTTTTTGTGGTTTTTGAAGTCATGTTGGGTGTATTTCTTTTATTGGGAATTTGGAAAAAATTTACACTTTCTTCTTTGTTATTATTAATAATTTTCTTTTCATTTTTAACTTTTTATTCTGCATATTTCCACAAAGTAACTGATTGTGGTTGCTTTGGAGATGCGCTTAAATTAACGCCGTGGACTTCATTTGGAAAAGATATTGTCCTTTTGGTAATGATTTTAATCTTAGTTTTCGGTTCAAAATACATCCGTTCTGTATTTTCTGTAAAAATTAATTGGTTAATCATAAGTGTTTCTTTTGCTATCTGCTTATGGACTGTTTATCAAGGGATTGCCCATTTACCCATCATTGATTTTAGACCTTATGCTGTGGGAAAAAATCTTAAAGTAGGTATGAATGACGGTGAACCGGAGCAAAATATAATTATATACACACTCAAGAATACATCCAATAATGAGATTAAAAAAATGAACTCCGAGGAATATATCAGTTCCGGAATTTGGAAAGACACCTTAACGTGGAAGATCAACGATACTTCGGTTAAAATTTTAAAAGAGGCAAAATTACCTTCTGTTCACGATTTTACAGTAGAATGTTTAGGTAATGATATAACGCAAGATATTTTAGATCAAAAAAAAATAGTGATAATTACTGTGCCATTTGCAAAAAAACTTAGTATTATTGAACGAGCTAAATTGAGAAAAATCACTTTTCAATTTAAGGAGAAAAAACTTAATTTTGTTATTTTAACGAATGATCCACAATATTTGAATCCTTTATCTTCATGCATTACAGATCAAACAACATTAAAAACAATTAATAGAAGCAATCCCGGGGTATTAATATTAAAAAGAGGAATAGTTGTTGCCAAATACAATGGTAATGATTTTCCAACCGTGAATGAAATAGAAAAATTATAAACTTAATAAACATACATATGAGAAAAAAAATTGTAGCCGGAAATTGGAAAATGAATAAAACATTGCCTGAAGCTAAAGCTTTATTAGCAGAAATTGACTCATTTATTCAATCTAATTCACCTAAATGTGAAGTTATTGTTGGAATACCATTTATATATTTAGAAAATGCCAAAGCAAATCATAAAAATGTACAAGTTTTTTCTGAAGATATTTCCGAACACAAATCGGGAGCATATACTGGAGAAATTTCCGCTGAAATGCTTACCTCTATTCAGGTAGATGGTTCAATCATTGGCCATTCTGAAAGAAGACAATATCATAAAGAAACAGATGAACAAATAGGAGCTAAAGTTAAAATTGCTTTAGATAATGGTTTAACCCCTATTTTTTGTAATGGAGAATTATTAGAAGAAAGAAAAGAAGGTAAACATTTTGAAGTAGTTAAAAGACAAACCGAAATTGCTTTGTTTAACTTATCAGCTGAAGAAATCGTTAAAGTGGTAATTGCTTATGAACCGGTTTGGGCTATTGGTACCGGCGAAACAGCTACCCCGGAACAAGCGCAAGAAATACATGCATATATCCGTTCATTAATTGCTGATAAATATGGAAAAGAAGTAGCTGATTCAGTATCCATTCTATATGGAGGAAGCGTGAAACCGGATAATGCTAAAGAAATTTTCTCAAAACCGGATGTTGACGGTGGATTAATCGGCGGGGCTTCTCTAAATGTTAAAGACTTTGGATCATTAATCAATACATACAAAGAAATTTAATTACATTATAAAATAAGTTTTAGAAAAAACAGATTCATTGATTCGAATCTGTTTTTTTATTTGGTTTTATAGAGTATGAAATACCCTAAATACTAGTAAATATCAATATTTTTACGTATATTTGTAAGCATTTCTTGAAATAAATTAACGATTAAAAAATGAGTGAACAAAAATATACTGCAGATAGTATTCAAGCGCTTGAAGGAATTGAACATGTACGTATGCGTCCCTCCATGTATATTGGGGATGTGGGAGTTAGAGGATTACATCATTTAGTATATGAGGTAGTTGACAATTCCATTGATGAGGCTTTAGCCGGGTATTGCGATACTATTAATGTAAGTATAGGTAAAGATAATTCTATAACGGTAAAAGATAACGGTCGAGGTATTCCTGTTGATACCAATAAGCAGACGGGATTGTCTGCTTTAGAATTGGTTATGACAAAAATTGGAGCAGGAGGGAAATTTGATAAAGATTCATATAAAGTTTCCGGAGGATTGCATGGAGTGGGAGTGTCCTGTGTCAATGCATTATCTACTGAATTGATTGCTACCGTTAACAGAGACGGTAAACAATACCAGCAAAAATACTCTAAAGGGGTTGCATTAACTTCTGTTGAAATTGTTGGGGTTTCCACCCATACAGGAACTACAGTAACATTTATTCCCGACAGTTCAATTTTTACCGAAACTATTTATAATTACGATACATTAGCCACTCGTCTTCGTGAACTTTCATTTTTGAACAAAGGAATTACTATTACTTTATCAGATGAACGTGAAGTAGATGAAGAAGGCAACATTAGATCGGAAGAATTTTATTCTGAAAGAGGATTAGAGGAATTTGTCGAATTTATAGATGAGAACAGAGAACCCTTAATGGATGAAATCATTCATATGGAGGGAGAGATTGATGAAATACCGGTTGAAGTTGCCATGAGGTATAATACTTCGTATACGGAAAATATTCATTCATATGTAAATAATATTAATACCCATGAAGGGGGAACGCATTTAACCGGGTTTAGAAGGGCGTTAACCAGAACCTTGAAAAAATATGCCGATGAAAATATTAATTTGGCAAAAGAAAAGGTTGAAATTACCGGTGACGATTTTCGTGAAGGTTTGACTGCTGTTGTTTCCGTTAAAGTCATGGAACCTCAGTTTGAAGGACAAACTAAAACTAAATTAGGTAATTCGGAAGTTAGTTCTGCTGTAGATAAAATAGTTGCCGAAATGTTAACTAATTATCTGGAAGAACATCCTAATGAAGCAAAACAAATTGTTCAAAAAGTTCTTCTCGCAGCAAAAGCGCGACAAGCGGCTAAAAAAGCAAGAGAACTCGTACAAAGAAAATCTCCGTTAGGAGGAAGCGGTTTGCCGGGAAAATTAGCTGATTGTTCTTCACGTAAAGCAGAGGAAAGTGAATTATTCTTAGTCGAAGGAGATTCAGCAGGGGGGACAGCCAAACAAGGTAGAGACAGAAACTTTCAAGCGATCCTTCCGTTGAGAGGTAAAATACTTAATGTAGAAAAAGCTGTTAGCTATAAAGTATTTGAAAGTGATGAAATAAAAAATATTTATACCGCTTTAGGGGTATCTGTTGGTACAGAAGAAGATTCCAAAGAATTAAACCTTTCTAAGCTAAGATATCATAAAGTGGTAATTATGACCGATGCGGATGTAGACGGTTCTCACATTACAACTTTAATATTAACCTTTTTCTTCCGTTACATGAAAGAAATGATTGAAAAAGGATATATTTATATTGCAACCCCTCCTTTATATTTATTGAAAAAAGGAAATAAAGAATATTATGCCTGGGATGATAAACATAGAGAGGAAATAGCTTCACAATTAGGTAACGCTCAAGGTAAAGGTTTTACCGTTCAAAGGTATAAAGGTTTAGGAGAAATGAATGCTGAACAGCTTTGGGATACGACTATGAATCCTGAAAAAAGAACGTTGAGACAAGTTACTATCAATAATGCATCAGAGGCAGATCGTATATTCTCCATGTTAATGGGAGATGATGTACCGCCTCGTAGAGAATTTATTGAAAAAAATGCTGTTTATGCAAATATTGATGCTTAAAATATTATACATTATATATAAAAAAGCCTATTTTTATTAAATAGGCTTTTTTTATTAATATGTTATATTAAATTTGGTACACTTCAGAATGTATTAACTTTATAACATTTATTTCCTCTTTATCTAGTTGTATTTCACGAAGAGACATTAATTTCATTGGGTAACTTTTACCATCCTGATGATAGGATGGTTGTTTATATTCAATATCATTCCATAATTTGAAACCTAGCCGTTCATAAAAATTAATTCTACGTATATCCCAATGTGAAGTTGGAGGTTCCACTTCAAGTACAATAGGTTGTGAAATTTTTTCTATGAATAGTTGCATAATCTTGCTTCCATATCCTTTTTGTCTATAAACAGAAGAAATCGCAAAATGTTCAATAAATGTAAAAGTATTTAATTTCCAGTAAGTAATGAAACCGATTCTTTCGTTGTCTTTTATACATAATAAGATTTTAAATTTATCTTTATAATCTTCATAAAGTTTAAACATTTGATCCGTAGGCCTCCTTTCTTCAACAGGAAAAGATTTTATATAATTATTTTCGACAAATGTAATTTCATTTTGATCTAAAAGATTTAATTTTTCAAGTTTCATATTAATTTATGGAATTTTATTTAAAATTGAGAGTAAACACTTTTATTAAAAAATTGAATATAATTTATTTCAAAACAATCAAATTTATTAGTGATTATCAAAATAATCTGAAGAAAGATAATCTTTATCTTGATCAGTTGTATTTAAATTTTCATTATTATCAGAACTAATGGTAGTAGAATAATTATAATTAGTATTCGGTTCATTTTCAGTTGAAATAGTATTTTCACTCTGATCATCAGTAGAAACTTTACCTTCTAGAGAGTCTAATTTGTTTTGGAAACCTTGAATGACCCATATTTGAGAATTTAATTCTTGATCAATGTCTTTATTACGGTTTTTTAAAGTTTGTAACTCCGCTTCATTTAAAATTATCCTTACTTTAATTTTAGTTAGATTATCTTGTTCTTTGTCAGAAATTTTGGAGTTGGCTTTTAAGTCAATTTTGTTGTAATCGTCACGAATAATTTTTTCTAAATATAAAATTCTATCGGAATTACGAACTTTTTCTTTAGTAAGCTTTATGGTAAAACTTTTCGCATTCGTTAAATCATCAATTGCACAAGATTTTTGAATGTCTAACTTAAAATTTTCAAGAATTGGGATTGCTAATTCTTTTTCAGTAGTATTTGAATTGATGAAAGTATTGGATAAATTATGAAAAGAAGTGAATATCGTCATACTTTTATCATCATTATATTCATATGCAAAATTTCCTAACCAGCTTTCACCATTTGGTGAAAATTTAATATCCGAACCATACACTTTATTAACAATTCCACCTTTCACTTTACCTCCTTGTTTTTTGATAAAATTCTTCCAAGTATTTACTAGGACTTCCTTATTACAAATTGGTAATGTAAAACTTAAGGATTCCATAATCTTGTTTTTTTCTGTATATGAAGATTCTTCAATAGTTTGAGAATGTGCAAAAGCACAGATAAAACTTAAAAGTATAATAGGTGTTTTATTCATTGTTTTAAAGATTTAATATAATGAGCTGCAATTTTCTCACCTGAACTTACCGATTTTATAGCCCATTTTATTTTTAAATTAAGTTTTTGAATTTCAGTTAACTGCCAATTTAAATGACTATCTTCCAATTTCTTTCTCATTTCATAAAAACATATTCCGGCTGCTACAGAAACATTAAGACTTTCTGTAAAACCTATCATTGGAATTTTAATACACGCATCAGCATAATTTAAAGTTTCTTCATTTATACCTTTAAATTCAGTACCGAAAATTAAAGCTGTTGGCTGAGTTAGTTGAAAATCATAAATATCTATAGCATTTTTTTCAGGAGAAACTGCTACCAGTTGATATCCATTTTCTTTAATCTCTTTTAAAGATTCCAGATTTGAAGATTTATAAGATATATCAATCCATTTATCGGCTCCTCTTGCAACAGTACTTTCCGGCTTAAATTCATTTCTGTTTTCCAGGGCAATCAATGATTGAAACCCAAAAGCTTCCATACTTCTAACTATGGCACCTGCATTACGATATTGATACAGATCCTCTAGTATCGGAAGTACATAATTTGACCTGTAATTAACCAAATTTTCTATTTTTTCAAATTTTTCTTTTGATATAAAATCTGTTAAATAGTTATATAAATCCAAATTATTCAAAAATTCTTTTGAAATCATGTTTCAAAAATAACAATTAAAGCTGTTAATATTTTCATAAATTGCAATTTTAAACCGAGAAATATAGATGAAACGTAAGATTTTATTAATTTATACAGGAGGAACTATAGGAATGATCAAAGAGTATAGTACCGGAACACTAAAACCTTTTGATTTTAATGCGCTATTAAAGCATATACCCGAGATAGAACTAATTGATGCAGATATAGATATCAACGTATTTGAAAAACCTATTGATTCTTCAGACATAGATATTCTTGATTGGATTACATTAGGCAATATACTTGAAAATTCTTATTTCAAATATGACGGATTTGTAATATTGCACGGTACGGATACGATGTCTTATACTGCTTCTATGATGAGTTTTATGTTACAAGGATTGAAAAAACCTGTAGTATTTACGGGATCTCAATTGCCAATTGGTGAATTGCGAACAGATGCCAAAGAAAATTTGATAACTTCAATTTATTACGCTTCTTTATATGAGAATGATAAGCCAGTTATCAACGAAGTGTGTATTTATTTTGAATATAAATTATATAGAGCAAACAGAACAACCAAATTCTCAGCAGAACATTTTGATGCTTATATTTCACCCAATTATCCTAAATTAGGAGAGTCCGGCGTTAATCTTGGAGTTTTTAAAGAATATCTTTTAAAACCTGGTCATACAGATTTTAAGGTAAATAAAAATCTTGCTAATAAAATTGATATATTCACATTTTTTCCGGGAAAAAATAAGTATTTATTAGATCGAATGGTTTCAGACAATGATCTAGAAGGGATTATCTTAAGAACCTTTGGTTCGGGAAATATTCCTTCCGACAAAGAAACCTTAAGAGCCTTACATAAAGCCAAGGAGTTAGGAAAAGAAATTATAGTTATTACACAGTGTGTAAGAGGAAATGTAAATTTTGGAAAATATCATAATAGCCTCATATTTAAAGATTTAGGGGTAATATGTGGTTATGATATAACAGTAGAAGCTGCCACAACTAAACTAATGCATTTACTCGGACAAAACTTAAAAGGTAAAATACTCAAAAAACAGTTTGAGGAAAATTTATCCGGTGAAATAACTAATTAAAATTAACTAATTCAACCATTATTTTAGTCTTATTAAGCTAATTTTAATTGATTAAAATTGCTTGTAAACTAGGCTTATATATTTATTTCTTATAATTTACTTTAATTATAGTATATAAATATAACATTATATACAAAATTATAAATATTAATAAATAAAAATTATTTTATATTAATATCACAATATTAAGTATAATCGATATTAAGATAAGATATTAATTAAATAAATACTTTTTATATTAAACATTAATTAATAAAAAATGATGAAATAATATTAATTGAAAAAGTATGTTTATATTAGAAAAAGTAAAAATAAGAAACTCCTAGATTAGATGTATTATGAGATTTAAACCATTTTCCATTCTTAGAATACACTTTATTGTTATCATAAATATTATTTAACCCCCAATTATATCTGATACCTATTTCGTGTTTACGAGCAAAGCTAATTCCACCTCCTAATCCTGCTGAGATATCAAATTTTGAAGCTCCTCCGTACCATTTTTTGTCTCTGTGTTTATTTTTTTCATGAATTAAATAACCAATCTGTGGACCGGCTTCTATAAAAAATTCGTGTGTTTCTTTTCCTCTACAGCAAGGAGGGAATATGAAATCTCCAAAATAGTACTTAACCATTAACGGAATGTTAATATAAGTCTGATAAAATTTAACATTAATATCTTTACCATCTTTTTCTCCTTGTTCAGAATAAACTATTTCAGGCTTAAAAAACCAACTATCGTTGAAGTCATTAAAAGGAATTTGTGCAAACAAACCTACTGCAGGTGCAAAAATACGGGTATCTGAGTGTTTATGCACATTTCTGATATTTGTAAATTGTAAACTCCCTTTTACACCAAATTTAACTTGCGATTTTAATGTAGAAAAACTTAAAAATAAAATTACTACATAAAAAATTTGTAAATTTTTAATCATTTTATGAAATATAACTTGTAAATATTTTAAATATATTAATAAACTTTTATAAAAAATTTAACATTTGCGCAAATATAAACATTATTTTAAAATATAAAAATGAAAATAATCTGAGAAAATATCATTAAATAAATATAAAATATATGTAATAATTAAAGATTATTTATTTGTATTTTATATCATTTGTTTATATTAATACAAGAAAAAATATTTATAAATAACTTTTTTAATTTAATTTATTTCTTAATATTTAATTCGTATGCACTTAAAATAATTATTTTTTAAATCTAAATATGTTACTATTTATAATTAGGATTAAGCTAACCATGACCTAATTAAAAATTTTTTTTAATTTAAAAAATAACATTTAATAGTATAAAATTATAAAAAAAAAATTATTATAAAAAACTTTTATAATAAATTTTTTAATTATGTGAAGTAAATTTTATTATTTTTAAATTATTATCATAAAAATTAATAAATAGGATAATATTTAGTTAAAAATTAACACTATTATATTTAATTTAGTTGTTAATATTTTATATTAAATAGTAACTTTTTATTTAATGTATTAAATTTAATTAAAAAATAAATCAAAATGAAATGAGTTTTATATTTTATGTTTATAGAATGATATATATTTATAAATGTGTTTATTAATATAAATATGTATATTTTTATTTTCTATATTTAAAATATTAAAAATTTAGTAAGGGGAATATTGATTTTTAAAAAAAAATAGTATTTTTGCATAAAATTAACACTAATAAACGCCTTATGAAATTTAGAAGAATTATTTCCGCTCTTAATTTAGAAAATTCCTTATTGTTTATTGCTTTAACATTATTTTATTGTTTTGCTAAAATGTTAAAAATAGCAACGTCTTAAAAACATATTTATCATTACAATATATATTATCTTGTATTTTAGTTGAATATAGATTTTAAATATATATGTGACTAATATTTTAAAGTGATTATAAAAATTTTAAGCTTAAAAAAATAAAGGGAATGTGTATCATATTCCTTTTTTTATGATTATTTAATTATTAAAAAGAATCAATTATTAAAAACTCACTAGTACGATTAACTATAGTATTAATAATATCAATGGTGTAACCATTACCACTGTGTTGGAAATAGTACTAATAAAGAAAAAAATATATCCGTTGGTATAGGTGTTTATTGGAGGCTGCTTTGGCACCGACATTAAAAACGGATGAACACCAACCATAGTTGTTAGTATAAGCTATACTTATAATTTTATAAGGCTTTAAATTTATATTTATTTATGAGAAAAAATAGATTGTTGTATTTTAAATCATGAATTTTTTGGTTACATAAATCTTTTATTGTAAATTTGTATATATTTAAATTAGACATTAGAAATTTGACATATTAGACATAGAAAAATTAATTGAACATTCTAAATCACTCTGAATTACTCAATACAGAGTGATTTTTTATATTCTAAAGTAAATTTTTATTATGATGTAGAATATTCAAATTCCTAATTATTATATTAAAGATAATCTTCAAAAATTTATTTAATAATAAATTAGTACAATATCTTTAATACAAATTGTAATAAACTTTTGTTACAAATTTAAAATAGTGTAACAAAAATTAGCAGAATATGGCACAGGTAAAAAAACGTAAAAAAGGGCTATAAACCGCGTAAACACAAGAAAACCCGCTATATAAGGGAGTTTATTAGCAGAGAGGATGGTCTCTTTCTAAAATATCGTAACATTGTTCTATAAGATCTTATTTTTATTTATATATTACGGTAACGGTTTGATAACACTCCTAAAAAAGAAAAACTACAATTAAACATTGATTAAACCGATGTATACTATCGTACGTTCAGTGTAGTTTTATTCAAGTTTTTCGCAAGTATCTAAATATAGATATTTGCGCCTTGCATTAAATTTATAACTCTTTCTATTAGTTAATAGGAGGTAACCCCAGCTCTTTTAGAAATTCATTATGTTTATCCGTATTTGTTTTTATGCTTTCGTTTATTGATATCAATTTTTTATTCACCTCTTGTAAATCAATTGGTACTTCCTCTTCTGATATATCTACATATCTCGAAATATTTAGGTTATACCCATTTTTCTCAATTTCTTCCATCGAAACTTTACGAGAATATCGTTCTATTTCATATCGGTGCTGATATGTTTCGACAATTTTATATATATGTTTATCTTCTAATGAATTTTGCCTTTTACCTTTTTCATAATGTTCACCGGCATTAATAAACAAAATATCATCCTCTTTTTTACATTTTTTCAAAACCAGAATACAAACCGGAATACCTGTTGAGTAGAATAAATTGGAAGGTAAACCAATAACCGTGTCAATATTATTATCTTTTAATAGCTTAGTTCGTATTCGCTCCTCTGCTCCTCCACGAAATAAAACACCGTAAGGTAGTATAATAGCCATAGTTCCTTCTTTAGCTAAAAAGTGAAATCCGTGTAATAAAAAAGCAAAGTCAGCTGCTGATTTAGGTGCCAAGCCATGGCTTTTAAAACGAAAATCTTCTGCCAGAGTATCGTTCGGCTCCCAACGTAAACTAAAAGGTGGATTAGCTACTATGGCTTCAAATTCGATCTTTTTAGAAGGATTCATTTCGTTCAATATATCCCATTGGTTAAGCAAAGTGTCTCCGTGGAAAATTTCAAACTCGGTATCTTTCATACCATGTAGAAGCATATTCATACGTGCCAAATTGTAAGTCGTTACGTTTTTTTCCTGCCCGTATATTTTCCCTATAGTACCGCCATTTTCCCTTAATTTGGTTCTTACATTTAATAGTAACGAACCCGAACCACAGGCAAAATCCAATACTTTGTCTAATTTAGATTTTGGACCTCTTACAGGATCTTGAGTATCTAAGATAACAATTCTGGAAAGAATGGTTGAAATTTGTTGTGGTGTATAAAACTCTCCTGCCTTTTTTCCTGAACCGGCTGCAAATTTACCAATCAAATATTCATAAGCATCTCCAAGAGTATCGGTATCTGTAGAAAAATCAGCAATGCCTTCGGCTATTTTTGTAATTATCTTACAAAGCTTATCATTTCTTTCTTTGGAAGTTTTTCCGAGTTTTTCCGAGTTCAAGTTGATTTCAGAAAACAAACCTTTAAATGTGGTTTCAAACGATTCGTTTTCAATGTAACGAAACCCTTTTTGGAGTGTTTCCAATAAATCATTATCTTGAGTACGAGCTAGTTCGGTAACATTACTCCATAAATATTTAGGTTTGATAACATAATGCACTTTTCTACGCATCTGCATTTCAAAATCTTCTATATCCTCTTGGTTTTTGTCATACCAGATTTTTAAAGGGGGAGGCACAATAAAATCAGCTCGATTATCTTTAGAAGGACTTTCGGGATAATCTTTTCCTAATTCCTTTTTGGCAGCTTCTTCATAGTTAAAAGACAGATACCGGAGAAAGAGAAACGAAAGCATATAATCACGAAAGTCATCCGCATTCATGGCTCCTCGCAATTGATCTGCTATATCCCAAAGTGTATCCCCTAATTTATTTTTATCTTGTTGTGTCATACTGTTTCTGTTTAAGTTTCTTAGTTAAATATTTCTGGAAAATGAAATTCGTACTTTTCAGTAAAACCGGTAAAAATTCTTTTGAAAAGTTCTTTGTTGTCATCTCCCATTTCTACGGGGTCGAATATTGAATATTTACCATGGCTGAATAATTGTAATGCCCGTTCAAAAAGCACTTCATCTTCTAAACCAACAATACATTTATCAATTTTATCATAACCAAAAAAAGTTGCCGTTTTTTCTAAAATACTTCTCAAAGAATTAAAATGATAGGTATAAATTTTATTTGATTCACAGACTTTTTTTAATTCGCTCAGTATGGCTATATGATGAAAAAAAGGGGTATCATTGGTATTTTGTAAAGCATAACCATCAGCTCCTTTACAGTGTAAAAAGTAGCGTTTATTCTTTAGTTTTTTTCTACCTAATTCATTCCAAAGAACATTAAAAAACAAGCCATGATGAGTTGATATTACCGTTTTAATCATGTTACCTTCCGTGGTAATTAAATTACATAAATCACAAGCAACCGCAATAGCATTATTTTCATCAAGGGAGGATATGGGATCATCAATATAAATATACTTCACCCAACTGTATGCAGGGTCTTTATCAATAGCTAACTGACAAATGGCAAGAAAAAAACACCATATAAATAAGGTTTCTTCCCCTCTTGAGATTTTAATATTCTCTACAGTTTGTTCATTTCCGTCAACAATCATGCTTCGTGAAAAAGCTACGGTGGAGGTATCATAATCGATGCCGAACTTTAAATCTACATAATTATTAAAAAATGATTCAATTTTGACATCCAAATCCAACTCATGTAATCCGTCAAAAAATACAGAGTCAGGATTTAATTTAAGTACTCGGTTGGTATCATTTTCAAGGTCATTATTCCAGAAGAATAAATCTTCAGTAAACGCATTGAAATATAAAGTATCCCGACTGGTTACATTACCATCAACATCAACCTTTTTTCCGGCCTGTTTAAATTCCATGGAAAGCCGTGTTTTACCACTACCATTATGAGCAAATAATAATACCAAATTTTTCATTTTACGATTATCTCCTATTAAGTCTTTTCGGAGATGTTGGGCTACTTCTGCAAGGTCTGTAAAAATAGTTATTTCACTCATATTTTAGTCGTTTATTTTAGGAAACAATCTCTGCATCAACCCTTTTTTATGCAGTTTTAATTGTTTTATCTTCTCTGTTTTAGATGTGATTAGAGCATCTAAAAATGAAAGACAAGAAGCGATTTTTTGTTGTTCTTCTAATTTTGGAGGCATAAAAACTTTGACTTGTCTTAAATCAGTTTTATTAATCTTAGGATGACCGCTTCCTGAAATTACAGATGAAATATTTGCAACGCCAATATCACTTGTTAGGTATTGATAAATAAATTGATTATCTATATCAGATTTAAATTTTATCATTATCATATTAGGAGCTAATGTAGCTGGCTTTTCAATAAATGGCATCTGCCAAACTTCACCAACGTTTGCTCCTATATTTGCCATTAAAAGTTCACCGCCAAAGAGCGATGATTTATTTAAGAATAAATATGTGTTCTTATCTACATATTTTTGATTTGAATGCCCTAATCCAGCTCTTAAATCGGTCAATCTAACATAAAAAGCATAGTCTTCTGAATCTAAAACATTCAAATTTTTTCTAAGAGATTGAAAACTTCCATTTGCTACATAATCAGTTAAAATTGTTTTTATCTTATCTATAGGTTTCTCTACCCACTCTCCATCTTTCTCAAATTCCTTAAACCTATATTTAGGTACTTTTTCCCCTTCTTGAGGAAAAAGCTTTTGCATTAATCCTTTTTTGTGGTCTTTAAGCAGATCCAGCTTTTGGCCTTGAGCTGCTATCATCTCATCTAAAGAGGATAGGCAGGAAGCTATTTTTTGTTGTTCGCTGGGTAAAGGATATAAAATCGGAATATTCATAAAAACAGAATCTGTTATGCTCATTCTGTCAAATCTGGCACCAGTATTTGAAGCTTTTCTTATTGCGCTATACCAATGAATTGTTTTGAAATAGTACTCATAAAAATCGTTATTTTTATTTGTAAATCTAAAAACAGTATAAAGTGGAGACAGTACCCCTCTTTTCTTTGTTTTGTTTTTAGATATTGGACCTACTGGAGCAATATTCGAAATACGAGGGTTATAGACATAGTCGCCATCTTCTACTATATAATAATTCTCTAAATTATTTTTATTTGCAATATCTTTATCAAAATAGTCCCTTTGGTCTACGATACCATCAATAGCGGAATTAGTAAAAACATTATTTATTAATCCATCTTTATTTTTTTTGACTATTTTTTTTGCGAGTTTCCCAAGTATTTTCTCCTCCCATTCACCTTCATCCACAAACTCAGGAAAACGCAATTCAGGTGTTAATTTAGTCTTTTTACTCATAAGCTGTTAATCCTGATATTTCACGTCCTTGGGCTAATTTATTTAATTGGGGTACTAGGTCTTCCATCAATGCTAATTCTTTAACCCTGCGTTCTTTCCAGCCTAAGTTTAAGGGTTCTAATAAATCCGTAAGCTTTTCCCCGTCAAAAATCATCCGGCTCATGATCTCTTCTACAAAAGCTTTCAGGTCTGCTGTTTCTAATCCGTACTTGTGAGCTATGGCAGCCAGTTCTTTGTTGTATTTTTGAACTTTAAATGTATTGTACCCTTGATAAAGCGCCTTTACATCCTGTCCGCTGTTCCAATCCAAACTGTTGATATATTCGGTTAAATCTTCTTCTTCTTCCATTAAATTGGAATTGGATTTCAGCAAACTAATTACTTGTTCTTTAGTCATCTTATGCTTAGAAGGTTTCTTTTGCGTATTGTCTGCAATCAGTTTTATGATATAATCATAATCTATATCTGCAGAGGCAAACAATACAAATTCAAAATCCAGTTGTTGAATTTCGGGCGGTACTTCATCGCCTCCTTTTTGCTGGATTTCTCTTAGTCGCTTCGCTGTTTCCAAATACGAACTTCTAAATTCTTGTAAAGTTTCGTAAGGTAAAATGGTTTCGATGGTAGTTTTTTGATCTTCATCCAAGTCTGTATATTGATCAAGTTGGGTTTTAAGCCGTTGTACCTCTTTAAAGTTTTTCACAAAGGTAATCCTTGCAGCATCTCCTCTCAATCCGTATACTTCTTGCGGTTCATTAACAAGGTTTTGTTGTTGCATAAAATCTCCCAATTTATCTACGGCTTCTTTATATTTTTCAATAATTACCGGAGCAGGATCAACCAGCCAAATTTTTCTGGACTGTCCACTGTCTTCTCCCGAAAAAAGAGCGATAGCTTGATTTACGGCATCCTGCTGCGAACGGAAATCTAAGATATTGCCGTAAGGCTTGGAGTCATTGAGTACCCGATTGGTTCGTGAAAATGCCTGAATCAGTCCGTGATATTTCAGGTTTTTGTCTACGTACAAAGTATTCAGGTATTTGCTGTCAAAACCTGTAAGCAACATATCCACTACTATGGTAATATCAATTTTATTTTTATGTGGATAATCTTTATTACTATATTTTTGATCTTTAATGCGTTTTTGTACGTCCTGATAGTATAAATCAAACTCATGGATGCTATGATTCGTACCGTATTGTATATTGTAATCGGTAATAATTTCCGTTAAAGCTCTTTTCTTTTCTTCAGGGTTTTGTGTATTGTCTTCTCTTTCCTGAATTAAATCTTCCTGAAGTTGCTTAATATCTGCTGCATTCTTTTGGCTTTGACGGTCTCCATCCTTAGCAATTAACTGTGCGGGTGGTGAAAATACACAAGCAATATTCAACGGCAGATAATCAGGATTTTCGCTTTGTTTCTTTTTCTGAACTTCTTTGAATAACTGATAGTATTCAATAGCATTGTTGATAGAAGCAGTAGCCAAAATAGCATTAAATTTTCTGTTGTTGGTTGCTCCATTATGCTTCTCCAAAATGGACTCCACAACAGCCTTTCGTTTAACCGTTTCTCCCTGATTTATTTTAGTAGAATTTTTGCCCTTAAAAAAATCTATGTGAAAACGCAATACATTTCTATCATCAATAGCATTAGTAATGGTATATTTATGTAACTTGTGTTCAAATATATCTTCCGTCACTTTGTATGTTGCTTCTTCACCCTCTCTTATAACATAAGTCGCATTATCTTCAAAAATGGGTGTACCTGTAAAACCAAATAGCTGTGCATTGGGAAAAAACGCTTTTATCGCTGTATTATAATTTCCAAATTGAGAACGATGGCATTCGTCAAAAATGAAAACCATACGTTTATCTTTCAAAGGTTCTAACCTCTTTTTATAAATTTCTTTACCGTTTTTTTCCTTTGCTTTGTTATGCTTACTATCTTCCTCGGCTAAAGCCAAACCCAATTTTTGGATGGTAGTAACAATTACTTTGTCTGCATAGTCGGTAGAAAGCAAACGCCTTACCAATGTTTCTGTATTGGTATTTTCTTCTACACTCCCTTCCTGAAATCTATTGAATTCCTCACGGGTTTGTCTATCGAGGTCTTTCCGGTCAACTACAAATAAACATTTTTCAATATCATGCATATCTTTCATTAAAGTAGAAGCTTTGAAAGAAGTTAGGGTTTTACCACTTCCTGTGGTATGCCAAATATAACCGTTTCCTAAGTTTTGTTTAATAGATTTAATAATAGCCTCTACTGCATAAATCTGATACGGACGCATCACAAGCAATTTTTGTTCGCTTTCCACCAGTACCATATATTTACTAATCATTTCTCCAAGTGTGCATTTTTTGAGGAATTTATCTGCAAAATCATAAAGATTATTAATCTTGTTATTATTGATGTCAGCCAATTCATAAACCGGAAGAAATTGTTCATCTGCATTAAATGCAAAATGCTCATTTTTATTATTCGCAAAGTATAAGGTTCTGCTTCCATTACTCACTATAAATAACTGCATAAAGCAAAGCAGAGAGTTTCCGTAACCATTGCCCGGTTCGTTTCTATAATCCACTATTTGCTGCATGGCTTTTCGCGGCGATATATCATACTTCTTTAATTCAATCTGCACCACAGGCAAACCATTGATTAAAAGAATAACATCATAACGTTGATTACTATTTTCTGTATTAATGCGTAATTGATGTATAACTTCATAATTATTTTTACACCAATCTTTGATGTTTACTAAAGTATAGTGTAGAGGAGTTCCATCTTCACGCTGAAAGTATTGTTTTTCACGCAACATTTTGGATGTAGTAAATACATCGGAATTAATTATTTCTTCCCGAAGTCGAGAAAACTCATTATCTGAAAGATGAACACGGTTAAGCTCTTCAAATTTGGCTTTAAAGTTTTCCTCAAGCGTTTTTCTATCAACAATATCCGGGCGATAATTATATTTTAAATTTGAAAGTTGTTTAATTAATTTTTTCTCTATTTCTATTTCTTTAATCATATATAAATGTATATGCCAAAATGATATATTTTATTCCCTGTTCTGTTAATCAGAGATGGTTAATAATTTATCTGTTCTGTTACTAGTTAATTAGATAAAGAGTACAAATATACATAAAAAGCAACGCTTATTGGTGATTATAAATCATATATATACTATTCTAATGTTATCTCATCCAAGCCCTTAAGAAAATTCAATTTTTTTCATCCCGAATGGGTATTTTAAAAATCTATTTTTATGTTAATTATGGGAAAAATAGTAAAATATAAGTTTAAAAATTTGAATTACCGAAATAATGGGATCTTATGAGCCTTAGCGGTTATAGCAGATGCATTAGGATGGTTTTTGCAGGTAAATCCGTTTTTGGGTGTAAATTCAGAAGATTTTAATTTGATCCCCGTTGGTATTAATATTCGTTTCGTAGATTTATCTTGTCTAACTTCAATATGCAAAGGCGCTACCGTTTTACCCTTTGCTATTTCATTTCGCCTATCAAAAACAAATCGTATACTTAAATTGTCAATATTACAAGTTGTAACAAAATTTTTGTTACAAATTTAAAAAAGTGTAACAAAAAATTGGCAGAATATGGCAGAATATGGCACAGGTAAAAAAACGTAAAAAAGGGCTATAAACTGCGTAAACACAAGAAAACCCGCTATTTATGCGGGTTTATTAGCAGAGAGGATGGGATTCGAACATTAATTGAATACCAACTACTTATGGTTGTTGGTATCAAAAAGTATCAATTAAGGTTTTTAAAACTATTTTTAAAAAAATTACAACACATTTTGTACGTATCAACTTGTTTCCAATCATTAAAGTTGGAATTTTGATTTTTTGAGAGTACCTTTTCATAATAGCCTATTGAAAAAATTAGTAGTTCTAAGATTACTGTATTATTATTTTTTAACCAGTTAAATTTTTCATTTGATATAGTGCCTTTTTTGTTAAGGTACAATATGATCTTAAGCAGTTCGTTTTCGTTCATTTTTTTTAAGTATTTTTAGTGTAAACGCAATTTATAAAAAATACGGGATAAAATTAATATGTTTAAAATCATATTTTGATTAATCCGTATAAAATCAAAGAGCTAACTATATAATTTTCAAATGTTAACAAATGGTTAATGCTTTGTAAAAATTTTTTAAAAAAGTGGGTTGGTTATCGTGTGTTTATATTTTCATAAAAAAAATTTTTAAAATTCATTTTTAAATATATATATTCCAAGCATATAACTGTTTATTTATAACCAGGAGCAAACCAGAAGCAAACCAGAAGCAAACCAGGAGCAAACCAGGAGCAAACCAGGAGCAAACCAGAAGCAAACCAGAAGCAAACCAGAAGCAAACCAGGAGCAAAACAGAAGCAAACCAGAAGCAAACCAGGAGCAAAACAGAAGCAAACTAGAAGCAAACCAGAAGCAAACCAGGAGCAAACCAGGAGCAAACCAGGAGCAAACCAGAAGCAAACCAGAAGCAAACCAGAAGCAAACCAGGAGCAAAACAGAAGCAAACCAGAAGCAAACCAGGAGCAAAACAGAAGCAAACTAGAAGCAAACCAGGAGCAAACCAGAAGCAAACTAGAAGCAAACCAGGAGCAAAACAGAAGCAAACTAGAAGCAAACCAGGAGCAAAACAGAAGCAAACTAGAAGCAAACCAGGAGCAAACCAGAAGCAAACTAGAAGCAAACCAGGAGCAAAACAGAAGCAAACTAGAAGCAAACCAGGAGCAAACCAGAAGCAAACTAGAAGCAAACCAGGAGCAAAACAGAAGCAAACCAGGAGCTAATGTAGAATGTATAATGTATAATGAAGAATGTATAATGAAGAATGAAAATGAAAATGAAAATGAAAATGAAGAATGTAAAAAGAAGGATGATGTTCTTTTAGAAAAAGAACCAAAAGCGCCCCCGCTTTTAAAAAAAGTAGAGGGTGAAAATAAAAATTTATCTGGTTATATTCTACAGATAAAAATTTTTTTTGATTTTTAGGAAATTTAAACAAGTCATTACATCACCTTATTAATAAACCTGTAAACGAACCTCATCACTAACCTTGATACTAATCTCATCACGAACCTGTAAAATATTTTTACAGGTTAGCGTTAAGTCCGATGTATAGGGTTGTTATGAAGGGCATGTAATTTTACAAAAAATAACCTCTTTTTTCGATTTTTAAAAGAAAAAAAGTAAGAAAGAAAAAAAATAAAAAAAGAAAGAAAAGAAAGAACCAAAGAAAAGAAAACCCCTCTTTTTTTTTGGAAAAATTTTTTTTCGATTTTTTCAATTTTGATTTTTTTTAAATAAAATAAAAAATCTATTCTACTTATCAGACTCACTTACCCCGAAGGGGAGAAAAGAAAAAAAGTTGCGCAAAAAAAAGAAAAGATAAAATAAGGCTATTTAAGACACTTAAATTACCCTAGTGGTAGTCTTAGTTGTTTTTGATAAAAAAGTTCGTCAAAAGAGCTAAAAACATTAAAAACGGGAGTGTTAACTCTAAAGTCAAACATGTCAATCTTCTTTAATCTGATCTTTTTTTGGATTTATGCTTTGAATTTTCTAAAAAATATATTCGATTAGTAAGATCAATAATTTTTTTGAGCAATTCGTTTTCTTGTTTTAGCAATCGAACACTTTCTTCTAAAGATTTACAACGGTCCTTAAGATCTTCTTTTATTAAATTTTCGGTAGAAGTGGTTTTTTCTTTTTCTATCAACATTTCGCCTTCTCCTGTTAATAACCAAGATTTATTAAATTCAGGAAATACAGAAATAATTTTATTTATCATTGCATGGCTGAAATTTTTAGTTTTTCCTTTCTGTATATCGTAGATTGCCTGAGGCCTAGCAAGTCCTATTTTTTCAGAAAATGACTTAGGATTTAACTTTGTGTATACCAGAATGTTATTAAGTTGTTTTATTGTGCTCATTATCATAAATAAATAAAAGTTAAAACTTATTTTATTTATTTCCGTATTGTTTTGCCCTTAGTAAACTTTGAAAGTTCATTTTTAAGATCGTTTATTTCAAGTTTATATGATTCATTTAAATCCTCTAATATTTTAATTCTCTTATTAGCATTTTTTAATTTTTCTTCTATAAGTTGTACATCGTAGAGAGCAACGTCTGTTATATCAGGATTTAAAACATTATTTTCGTAATTTTCAATTAACTTAATAGCACTTTGCGATATTTTTCTTTGTCCCTGCTCCCATCCTTGCACAGCTCTAATTGTAGTTCCAACAATATTTGCTAACCCTTCTTGGGTTAAATTATATTTTTTTCTAAATTCTTTAATATCTAATCTATTCATTATCAAAAAAATATATCATTTTAACACATATTTAACACTCAATGCGTTAGTTTTTTATTTGCTTTATAACACATTGTGTTATATTTTTAATGCCTTATAAAATTATCTTGTATTTATATTTCCTTTAGTAAACCTTAAAAGCTCATTTTTAAGATCGTTTATTTCAAGTTTATATGATTCAACTAACTCTTCCAGTAATTCAATTCTCTTATTAGCGTTTTTTAATTTTTCTTCTGAAAGTTGTACATCGTAGAGAGCTATTTCTGTTATATTCGGATTTGCAAGGATATTTTCTTCTATACTTGTATTTTTGTTAATGGGAACCAGAGCTTTATTAGAATGTTTATGTGTCGAACTTAATTGCGTGATAAGTTCGTCTCCCAAGACGTTTCTTAATTTTTGAATGTTGGTAAAAGATATATCTCTTTTACCGTTTTCCCAGTATTGCACCGTTCTTAAGGATACTCCGATTTGATTAGCTATGTCGGTTTGACTTAGACCGCGACTCTTACGTAATGTCTTTAAATTCAACATTATATTAAATATAAAATTTATAATATGAATAAATATGCATATTTATTTTTTTATATGCACATTTGTTCATATATTTGTACTTATTAACTTACTTACACACAAATATATGGAAAAAATCAATATACGAGGTGCAATCAACTCTCTAAAGGTGGAGGGGGGAGTGTTGAAATTTCCGAAGCCTCTTTATCGACCTTCTATAATCCGATCAATTGCCGGACAAATCACCTCCGATTCAGGTAAAAAATTTAATGTCTCTGCTTCATTAAATGAAACCATCGTAAAACGAGTAATGTAATAAAATTTATTATGAATGTCTTAACCATAAAAGAAGTGAGCGCGAGGACTTCATTGTCTGCCCGCACCATTTACCGAATGATAGACAAGGGCACAATAGGATTAGATGATACTTTTTTGGTGGGTAACATCAGAAAAAAAAGAGTCATAACCGAGCAGTGGGTTGAAGATTTTATAAATAAACACAGAAGGTATAATTAGAAAAAACCTTAAAAAATTGTCTTGTTATGGAAATAAATATAAAAATTAATATAGAATTTGGAGAAAAGGCCTTAAAAGTTTTAAAAAAATGCGGTAAAAATTTCTTAGATACTGTTGATTTAAACGAACCGAAAGAAGAAAGTATAAAAGAAAACAAGAAAGAGGATAAAAAAAATATCCCGCCTGTAGATCCTTTCTACAAACTCACCGACAATATAAAATTCGATAAAATCAAAAAAAAGATTAACTCTCTTATAAGGTTTAAAAAAAATCAAGAAGTTAAAGAATTACTTAACCAATTCAATATCGATCGCATTTCCGAATTAGAGACAGAGAAATATAATGAGTTTTTCGAGCATTTACAGAAAATCATGTAGAAAACAAAAACGATCAAAAACCCTTTAACTGTAAAATCGCTAATCAAAAATTAGAATAATAAAATAAAAAAAAAGCCCTGAAGCAACAGGACTTAATCACAATAATATCAATTAAATATTATCATGAAAACAATAAGTGCAAATATAACTAAAAAAAGAGAAGTATCAAAAAAATTAGCTGAGTCGTTTTTTCAAGAGGCTATTGATGTTTTATTCAACATAATAATACTTCCTAAAGAAAGCAATTTACATTACGAGATAGAAAAAATAGAAGGATCCATCGTAAGTGTGAAATTTTATTGGACAAAAGATTTTCAAAATTACGATTACTCCTGCGATTACTGGGAAGAAGTTATCGACTGTTATTCAACCCTTTACAACTTCAATAAACCTTATGACAGTATAATCGATGAAATAGTAGAGGACCTGGAAAGAGAAGTAAAAGTATATTTTTAAAACATTACAAAATGGATACTACAATAAAAGGCGTAAAACTTCTTTACGATGAAGCCTTAGAAAATAATAATATCACATTAGCGAAGGCGTACGAAAAATACCTTAAAAAGGTAGACACTCAAGAGAATAGACACCAATCAATAATTAAAGGGTTTAAAAATAATCAAATACAAAGTGCTTTTAGTAACGGTAAGACTTTTAAATCATTAAAAGAATACTTAGCATACCATGAAAAGAATATATAATTATTTCACATGGTGGTTGCTTACCATGTCAAGTATTGAAAAAATTCAAGAGTTCTTAAAAGAAGAAACCCAAAACCGATAATAATAATCAATTAACATATTTTACTAATGAGTTTAATAAAAAAACCTTACGAGCTGTCAATTCAAGAAAAAGTTAAACTTTTAATTTACGGACAGCCGGGAGTTGGAAAGACAACCTTGGCCCTCTCATCGCCCAGTCCTTTATTGCTTGATTTTGATAACGGGGTACATAGGGTAGATTACGAACATCAAACCGATACCGTGCAAATGACTTGCTGGGAAGACTGCTTAAATGTATTGAATGATAATTTAAATGATTATCAATCAATTGTTATAGATACAGGGGGGAAAATGCTGGATTACATGAGTCAGTACATCATAAAGAATAATCCAAAAAAGGGTAGATCAAGTGGAGAATTAACTATACAGGGATATGGTGAAAGAAAAAATATTTTCAGGCAATTTATTAAAAAAGTAATGCAGCTTAATAAGCATTTAATTTTTGTTGCTCACAGAGACACCCAAAAAGAAGGGGATGAATATAGACATATACCGTTATTCGGGGGAAGCTCTTATGGTGATTTGGTTATAGATCTGGATCTTGTGGGATATGTAGAAGCTGTTGACAGAAAATGGGAAATTACATTTGATCCTACCAGCAAAAGTGAAGGTAAAAATACATGCAAACTACCTTCCATGATGAAGATTCCTGATTTGTTTAATACCAATGGACATACTTTGACAAACAATTTTTTACAAACCCATGTCATAAACCCTTATATCCAAAACCAAAAAAACAGGATAGAAGAAGGGATAAAATATAGAGCTGTACTAGAAGAGATTGAAAATAACATAATATTAATAACAGACGAAGCATCGGCCAATGATTTTATTTCAAGGATAGATTCTTTTGAACACGTTGGCAATTCCAAAGCGATGGCCGGACAGTTGATGGCTAAAAAAGCTCGAGAACTAGGGATAACTTATAATAAAGAAAAGGCATGCTATGAAAAAGCCTAGATACCAATTTTATGCAACCCTCTTAGATGCCTTTCAAAATTATTTGAACAGTTCATTAATTTATCAGGAATACTGGGGATTTTCAGACGATCCGAATATTTCGGAAGATGAATTTGAACAGCAGCAAAAACAATCGTTGTTGGACCGCATAAACAGAATTCCTTTTGTAAGCGAAAAAGCAGATCGAGGAACGGCGTTTAACGAGGTAATTGATTGCATAAACGAAAATAGGTCCTCTGAAATAATGAATTTTGAATCTGATGAAAAGAAAAACAGTATTACTGTTAATTTTAAAGAACAAACATTTGTTTTTCCACTTGATTTATGTAAGGAATTTTCGAATTATTTTAAAGAATCTGCGTCACAAGTCTATAATGAAGGGATTTTATCAACTCAATACGGGGAAGTGCTTTTATACGGATATATTGACAAGTTGATGCCTAGTTCCATAAACGACATCAAATTAACAAGTAAATATCAAGCGGGAAAGTTTAAAAGGAATTGGCAGCATATTGTATATCCCTATAACTTAAATTATAGCGGGAATAATGTGTCAGACTTTGAATATAATATTGTGGTAGTAAACAAAGATAAATACTCAATTTATAAAGAATACTACAACTATCAACCCGAAAGAGATATTTTAAGATTAAAAAACCATGTAGAACACTTTATAGAATTCATAGAATCTAACAGAGCAAACATAACTGATAAAAAAATATTTAATGAGTTATGATGTACAACGCAGAAAAACCAGTCGACATTCAAAAAGCAAAAGAATACTTTAATTGGTTGATAACCAACAAAAAAAACCTTCGAATTAACAAAAAAACAACCCATACGAAGTATAAGTCAAAACAATTATTTGCATTTACTGTTAAGTTCTTTCGCTCTGGAATATGGAGACACCTTAGAATATGTAAAGTTAGAAATATTTAAAAAGAAATTGAATTCGGACATTTTTAAAACCGAACATCTAAATAAAAAAACGGGTGAGATTCGCGAAGACTGGAAGAGTACGTCAATACTCAACAGTAAAGATTTGACGATAGCAATAGACAGATTAAGAGCATATTCATTAAAAGAATTCGGTCATTACCTACCCGAACCAAATGACTTGAACTTTTTAAATGAAATAAGAATCAGTATTGAAAACAATAAAGAATATTTATAAATAATTAAAACTAAATAAAAAATTAAAAACATGAAAAAAGAAGAATTAGCACAATTATTAAATGGTCGTCAATATGGAGATGAAATGACCGATGAAGAGCAATTACAAGCCAAAAAAAATGGGCTTTTGGTTTGTTTCGCGGCTTCTGATGATTTATTGGAATTAAGAGGTATTATACATAGTGGAGCAGGAGTTTATGAAGGTGGGTGTGTTTTACTTTATAAAAACAAAGATCAGAAAATTACATTTTTGTACGAATCAGACTATGATGAGTTCTCAGACATTTTTGATAAAAATGGTTATCCTATATCTCTTAGAATGCTGCCTATTAAAGCAGAATGGTGTCCAGAAGAACTAGCCTGTTCATGGTTAATAACAACAGATATTCCTCATGCAACATTTGACATTTATGATGATGAAGAATTGTATTGCCGTGGGATCGTATTAGAATTATCAGATATTGAAAATTACTTAAATAATTAAAACCATGAAAGATTCAAATAGCAACGAGAAATACTTTTTTGAAATAAATAAAGATCAATACAATTTATTCTATTTCAAATTAAAAGATAAAAACGGAAATATTTATCTAAAAAGCGGTTCATATACACAAAAAACTAATTGTCTAAAAGGGATAAGATCAATAATAAGAAATTCTAAAAATGATGCACGGGTTATAGTTGAACAAACTCGTGATGAAAAATGGAAAGGCTCTTTGAAAGCCGAAAACGGTAAAACTAGAGCATTCAAAACGGCTTTTAACACCAAAGAAGAAGTTAAAAACTTTTTTGAAATATTAAAAAAATTATCTATAGAAACAGCCTTAATTGACAATACTAAATAAAAAACTAAAATCATGAAACATTCTGCAAACAACAAAAAATTTTATTTTGAAATACACATAGACGTAGTCAAATTTACCGATTTAAATTATCGATTCTATTTCGATTTGATAGACGAAAAGGGTGAAATTTTACTTAAAAGCATTTCATATACATATAAAATTGATTGTCAAAAAGTAATAAAATCAGTATTAAGAAATTCAACAAAAGAAGATCGGTTTAAGATTGAACCTCTTTCAAACGGGAAATTTAGAGTCTATCTGAGAGCCGTAAACGGTGAAATAATAGCCGAATCACCTAATTATTTAGATACAAAAGAAGAAGCTATAAACTTAATTAAAAATTTAAAAAACTTATCCCTAAAAACTCCTGTTATTGACAAAACTAAAACCATGAAAGATTCAAATAACAACAAAAAATTCTTTTTTGAAATAGATAAAAATAAAGATAACTTTTTTTCCTATTTCTATGATCGATTTTATTTCAAATTAAAAGACGAAGAAGAAGGTAAAATTTATCTAAAAAGTGATTTATATACAAATAAAACTGATTCTCAAAACTGGATAAACTCAGTTATAAGAAATTCTAAAAATGAAGATCGGTTCGGAGTAATACAAACTTACGAAGAAAAATGGATCTTCTATCTGAGGAACGAAAACGGTCAAATAATAGCAGTATCACCTTATTATTTTGATACAATTGTGGAAGCCATAAACTTTATTGAAGATTTAAAAAGCTTATCTCTAAAAACGCCTGTTGTTGACAATACTAAATAACCATGATATACCCAAGAAATAACGAAAAATACTTTTTTGAAATAGATAAAAATGAAGACAACTTTTTCTATTTCCAATTAAAAGACGAAGAAGGTAATATTTATTTAGAAAGAGGCGCATATACGTACAAAACTAATTGTAAACACGGGATAAAATCAGTAATAAGGAATTCTAAAAATAGAGAACGTTTTATAATTAAACAAGCTTCTAACAAAAAATGGACATGCAGTCTTACAGCCGGAAATGGTAGAGCAATAGCATTTACCCCATATTTTAAAACAAAATTTAGAATAGAAAAATTTGTTGAAGACTTACCAAGAAAAGTGCATTTAGCTAAATTTTCTGATAAAACTAAGAGAATTCCTCAGTGGACAATAAACAACTAAAATCTTTTTATTTATAAACATGTTCGCATGAGTAAAAGACTGAAATACGATCCCGATGAAGTAATAACGGTAGTTATGAAAAAGGAAATGTCCATGAAAAATTATTTGTCATTGATGGAGAAATTGAGAAAAGATGGATTTAACGGATGGAATTGTCAGGGGTATCAAACAGGTTTTTATTGCGGATATAAAGGGTACCTTGAAGTTATATGTATTAAACCTAAATTCCTATTAAGATATAACAAAAAATTAAGACCTGTTATAATCATGAAAAGAAGGAATAAATAAAAATCACTGCTTTGAGAAAGACATTAACAGATCAACAAGTAGAAATAATTATTCGCGAGTACTTGAATAAACCCGTAAAGAGGATAGCTGATGAAATAGGGAGTAACCATGGGACTATAATGCGTAAGTTAAAATCATTAGGGCTTGAAATACCTAAAGAAATCATTGAAAAAAGGAAACAGGCTGGGTTATTTAAAAAAGGATCAACCCCCTTTAATAAGGGTAAGAAAATGACAGAATACCTATCTGAAGAAGCTATAAAAAATAACTTAAAAACAAGATTTAAAAAAGGACAAAAACCCAAACAAACAAAAAAAAGTTTAGAAGAAGTAATACGTAATGAAAAGGGTACCCAATATTATTATATAAAATCCCCTGGAGACAATATGATGGTGCCTAAGCAGCGATGGTTATGGGAAAAAGAAACAAAAACCAAAATACCCAAAGGATATAATATAGTATTTAAAGATGGGAACGCCTTGAATTGTGTTATTGAAAATTTAGAATGTATAAGCAACAAGGAATTAATGGAGAGAAACACCATACACCAATATCCGGCGGAGATAAAAAGAACCCTACACTTAACTAAAAAAATTAAAGATAAAATAAAAAGAAAATGAACATATCCGAATTAAACAACAAATTATTTAAAGCCTTAGAAGGTATAGAAGAAGGTACATTAGAAACAGACAAAGCAAAAGCCATGGTTAACATAAGTACCGCAATAACTAATAATGCAAAATTAATCTTACAAGCCGCTAGAATGTCGGAAAATGTACAAATGGCAAACGATCTATTTAGCCCAAAACAAGGGATGTTAACCTTAACCCCTGACGATACGTATATGAAAAAAAACACTTTTGCAAAAAAGCTAGGATATAACAATCTCTCTGAAGCATTTGCAAACATGGGTAAAGATAATTTTGAAGAAAAGTTTAAAGAGCAAATGCAATCAAGGCAACCTGAAAACAACAACAAAAATTAAGGCTATTTTAAAAGTTTTCATAATGGAAGAAAGAGACAGTATCATATTTTATAGAAGTTTTTTTGAATCAATAAAACTTCTACCTTCTGAAACACAAGCAGAGGTTTACAATGCAATATTTGAATACTCTTTAAACTTCAAAGAGGTTGAATTAAGTGAAACACCCAAAGTGATTTTTACTCTAATAAAACCGCAACTGGATGCTAATATTCGTAAGTATGAAAATGGCAAAAGAAAAGGAACCAGAAGCAAACCAGAAGCAAACCAGGAGCAAAACAGAAGCAAACCAGAAGCAAACCAGGAGCAAAACAGAAGCAAACCAGAAGCAAACCAGGAGCAAAACAGAAGCAAACCAGAAGCAAACCAGGAGCAAAACAGAAGCAAACCAGAAGCAAACCAGGAGCAAAACAGAAGCAAACTAGAAGCAAACCAGGAGCAAAACAGAAGCAAACTAGAAGCAAACCAGGAGCAAAACAGAAGCAAACTAGAAGCAAACCAGGAGCAAAACAGAAGCAAACTAGAAGCAAACCAGGAGCAAAACAGAAGCAAACTAGAAGCAAACCAGGAGCAAAACAGAAGCAAACTAGAAGCAAACCAGGAGCAAAACAGAAGCAAACCAGAAGCAAACCAGGAGCAAAACAGAAGCAAACTAGAAGCAAACCAGGAGCAAAACAGAAGCAAACTAGAAGCAAACCAGGAGCAAAACAGAAGCAAACCAGGAGCTAATGTAGAATGTATAATGTATAATGAAGAATGTATAATGAAGAATGAAAATGAAAATGAAAATGAAAATGAAGAATGTAAAAAGAAGGATGATGTTCTTTTAGAAAAAGAACCAAAAGCGCCCCCGCTTTTAAAAAAAGTAGGGGGTGAAAATAAAAATTTATCAGGGTTATATTCTACAAAAGAAGAAAGAAAAAAAGATTGTGAGGAAATAGTAAATAATTTCAATGATAGATGTACTTGCTTACCAATAGTCCAAAAAATAACGGATAAAAGAATATCATCGGTTAGCGCAAGGATAAAAGAATTTGGAAAAGAGAAAGTAAATGAGGTAATAGACATGGTGTCGGAGTCGACATTTTTAAATGGGCAAAATAAACAAAGCTGGACAGCTGATTTTGATTGGATTATGAGCCCTGCCAATTTCATTAAAATTTTAGAGGGAAATTATAAAAATAAGGATTTAAGACATGAATCAACCGATGAAGATTTCACAATTAATAGATAAAGAAGGATTGGGAAATTTAATACCCAAACGCCCAACACGGCCTTCTACTTATAACTATTTAAAACAAAATAATCCTGAACATCATATTGTAAAAGATTATGAAGCTGCATTATATGCTTATCAAGAATACCAAAAAAAAGCAAATGAAGCTGAGGGAATTATTGAAAAAAAAGAAGTTATAAAACCTATTGGAACCATGGATGTAAAAGAATTAAAAAAATATTTCTGTCAGGCGTTTTATAAAGTAAACAAGGAAAAATTCAATCCAAATGCAAATGATGGAGAAGCAAATCAATTTTTATGCACCTTACTTTATTATTTTGCTAAGTCAGATAATTTTTACAAAAGTAATCTTTTGTACAAAGGAGATAAAATCACAAATGATTTAAATAAAGGATTACTTGTAATAGGGGGATATGGCTGTGGAAAAACTTCATTTTTTAAAGCTTTCCATTATCTATTTAAAGTATGCCAGGAACAAGATATATCAATTAAAAATCTAAATGGAGATCTTATAAAATTAGCCAGATACAAACAGTTTTTTAAATACTTTACGGCAAATCAAGTTGTAGAGAAATATGAGGTATGCGCAGAGCCTGCTGATAAAGATTTCTTTTGGCAACAACAAAATAATGGGCGTGTCTATTATGATGATATTTTAACAGAGCGAGAGGCAAACAACTATGGAAAGGCTGAAATATTCAAAGATATACTGGAAAAAAGATACGATTTGGGAAGTACAACTTTAATAAGCTGTAATTATCACAAACGCTCTATCAAAGATAAAAATGGGAGAGTCGATGTTTTGGAAAATGTGAATTCTACCTTATGGCAATTTGGTAAAAGATACGGACCCCGTATATACGATCGATTATTCTCCATGTTTAACATCATTGAATTAAAAGGAAAAAGCCTTAGAAGGTGACCTATTAAAGACTGTAAAAAAATGAGAAAAATAAGTAAAAAAGAAAAAGATAAATTATTTCATGAATACGTGGTTTTATCCATGTTGTTACTCCATGTAATAGACCGGTTAAAAAGAATACAGGAATTCAATGAAAGATCCAAAAAATTTAAAGAAAACTTAGAATTTAATGCAAAAGAAATAGAGGATTTAACCGATAAAGTATTTACAATAAAAAAGATAAGCGGATCTACCTACATTCAGGATCTCGCCCAAAAAGTGGAAACAGTTATCCGTAAAAATTTTGTCACAATTTAAAGATTGAATTTAAAAATTAATAAAGCGTACCACAAAATGAAAGGAGAAATTACCCATAAAGAAAAAAAACAAGCAAGAAAAAAAGCCATTGAAAATCTAAAAAAAGCTAAAGAAATAGAAGCCGAAAAAATAGAAGCAGGAAAAAAATATTACCGAAGAGATAAAAGAACAATAGCGTTGAGATAAAGAACTATTAAAAAACTAAAATCATGAAAAAAGAAGAATTAGCACAATTATTAAATGGCCGTCAATATGGAGAAGAAATGATCTATGAAGAACACTTACAAGCCAAAGAAGACGGGCTTTTGGTTTGTTTCGGATATTCTGATGATTTATTGGAATTAAAAGGTATTGTGTTTAATGGAGTAGGAATTTATGGAGGAGGGAGTATTTTCCTGTATAAAGACAAAGATCATAAAATAGCAATTTTGGAAGAATCAAACTATGATGAAATAAAAGAAAGTTTAGAAGATTACAATTTGGATTTTATTTTACCAAAAATTCCTATTAAAATTCAATGGTGTCCAAAAGAACTAGACTGTTCATGGTTAATAACAACAAATATCCCTCATGCAACATTTGACATTTATGATGATGATGAATTGTATTGCCGTGGGATCGTATTAGAATTAACGGATATAGAAAATTACTTAAATAATAAATATAAAAAATGAAAAATAATAAAATCACAATAACATACAGACAAGCAGAGGAATTCAATTTAATGTTAGATGCTCTAAAGAAAATATCAAAAGATTTTCAATCCACAGATCAATTACGTGAAGATTGTAATGAAGATTATGGACTTGATTATGAAGAATGCTTAGAAATGTCTTATGAAAATATCCAAAGTTTAGCGGAACAAACGTCAAAAGGAATAAGAAAAATAAATATAAACAAATGAAAAAAACTAAAAACACCTATATACCAATTAATTTTTCAACTCCGATGATTCAAGCTATACTAGAGGGGAGAAAAACCCAGACAAGAAGACTAATTAAACCACAGCCAACAAAACAATGGGCAGTAGAACAAGGGGGAAAATATCTATCAGGAGCAACTGAGGAGGGAGTAACAAGCAAAGATATGGCGAATGTAGATATTAATATTGATAATTTGTTAGAAGATAATCCAACAAAAAAAGGAGTTATTCTGTGGGTAAGAGAAAAATGGGAGTATAGTGACGATCTAGAAGAACCATATTTATATGAACAAAAATATAATTCCGATTATTTGGAAGAATACCATAATTTAATTAAATGGAAATCTTCTACACATATGCCAAAAGAAGCCGCGAGGACATTTCTCAAAGTAACGGATGTATGGGTTGAAAAGTTACAGGATATTACAGAAGAAGAAGCTATGCAAGAGGGAATTGAAAGATTCTATGAGGGGTATGGTGGGCCTTCTGCTGGTTTTCTGTATAATGATTATAATCATGGACGTCAATTTCATTTACCATCCGCTAGAAAAGGATTTCAATCTCTTTGGCAATCCATATACGGAATTAAATCGTGGGATGAAAATCCGTGGGTATGGGTATATAGCTTTGAATGGATTGACAAACCACAAGACTGGAAGTATTAATTCTAAAAACATAATTATTCATATAAGTAATCTAAAAAATAACAGAGCCGGTAAAAAGAATACTAGCATAAAAAATGGAAAATAAAATAATACTAGATGCCTGTTGTGGTCCAAAAATGATGTGGTTTGACAAAAAAGATCCACGTGCTGTTTACATGGATATACGCAAAGCTGATTTTATTGCTTGTGATGGAAGACGTGCGCATATTGATCCCGATATTATAGGAGATTTTAGAAAAATGCCATTTGACGATAACTCATTTAAAATGGTAGTATTTGATCCTCCACATTTAAAAAAACTGGGTCAAAATTCCTTCACAGCCCAAAAATACGGCAAATTATTTCCTTCATGGGAAGACGATTTAAAATCAGGATTTGAAGAATGTATGAGAGTATTGCAAAATGAAGGCTTTTTAATCTTTAAATGGAATGAATATCAAATATCCATTAAAAAAATAATTGAAATCTTTGGAGTTCAACCCCTTTTTGGACACAAGTCCGGCAAACAATCACGCACTCATTGGCTGTGTTTTATGAAAAATTAATAATAAATATCGACCTTAAAAAATGGAAAATAAAGAAGAAATTAAAATAAGAAAAAAACGAGAGAACCCTGAAAGCCGGTTACAAAGAGCATGTATCAAATGGTTTAAGTTACAATATCCCAAAGAAACCATTTTCGCTATTCCAAATGGAGGAAAAAGAGGCAAAATAGAAGCGGCCATAATGAAAGGAGAGGGAGTTATGGCCGGGGTCTCCGACCTTTTTCTTATGCGTGGAAAAGAAGGGTGTCATGGGTTGTTTATAGAAATGAAGGCAAAAAACGGAAAATTACGAGAAAACCAACGAGTGTTTATCGAAGACGCAGAAAGAAAAGATTATAAAGTAGAGGTATGTTATTCATTAGAAGAGTTCATTGAAAAAGTAAATAACTATTTGAATAAAAAATAAGAAAACTATAACCAATAAAATGAGAAAAATTAAAAGATATAATGATATTCCTAAAGACTTGAAAATAAAGGTTTATGAATATTTTAAATCAAACGAAGAAAATACAATCCCCGCCTTATCAAAAATATTTAATATCTCACAGGCTCAACTCTCAAGGATTATAACAGAAATGCAATTGGAAGAAAAAACACAACTTAAAGTATAACTTTAATTAAAATAAATTAAATAACATTAAATCAATTTGTTGAATAAATAAAAATTAAGTATTTTTGTATAAATACTATTACTAAAAAATCTAAAAAAGATGGAAAATCAAAATTTAAGTTACGGGGGAAAGTTGGTAGGGTTAAATAACACCCCTACAGGAAATGAATTAGTTTACCAATTTAAAAAAAATGTAGCAGCTAAAATAGATACCTTAAATGATTTAAGAGCTACTTCTGAATCACAGGAACAGAAAAGATTGTGTTCTGTAGCAATAACGGAATTAGAAGGGGCACTTCTATGGGCAGTAAAGGCATTAACTTTTAATAAGGTAAGCTAACTACACCAACGTCTAAGAAAAATAATTTTAACTAAATAAATCTCTTTGGAAGTAATTTTTACCGGTACATTAAAAGGTTCAGACAAGTATATACATCAACAACTATCTAAGTTAAAAGAATGTGGGTTAGATCAATTTCATTTTATAAAAAAAATTGATATTGACTATTCTATCCTAGATCAAATAGAAAAGATAATTAAACTTGTGTTTAATATATCCGATGATATTTCCTCTAATTCTAAAAAACTTGAATATGCCCAAAGCAGAATGATGTATGTTCATTATGCAAGAAAGCTGGGATTATCTACTTATGAGATTAGTAAAAAACTAAATAGGCACATAACCAGTGTCTATTTTTTTATTAAAAAATTTGATGAAGACATCCAATACGATAAAAATTTTATACAAAAATATATACAGGTCGAAAAAGAAATTAAGAATAATATAAAGTTTGATTCAATTTAAAATGTGAAAATAACCCTTGATATGGCAAAGTATAGCAAAGAGATAGTAGAAGAAATAACCGATTTAATAAAATCCGATAGTTATACCGTTACAGAGATATGCAAAAGAGTTGGAATTGCCGATTGTACCTATTTTGAGTGGCAAAAAGAAAAACCCGATTTTTCCGATAAAATAAAAAAGGCAAAAAAAGAGAGACGTAAAATGTATGCAGTAGAAGCTGAAAAATCTTTATTAAAAAAAATTCGCGGATATGAAGTTGTAGAAACAAAGACAGTAAAAAAACCAAAATCAACGGAGATAACAACAACAACAAAACATATCCTTCCTGATACCGCAGCAATAATATTTGCACTTACTAATCAAGATCCCGAAAATTGGAAAAACAAACAGTTTAATGAACATACAGGGAAAGATGGTGATGATTTGTTTAAATCATTTGACGCCTCAAAAATACCTACCGAAAATTTAAAAAAGGTTGAAAAAATATTAAGTGAAGGACAAAACAACAGCTGAGTTTAATGAATGCACCGTGCCGGTATAATCCATTATTAGAAGCCCGTATTGAATTATTCAAGCGTAAAAATTTTGAGTTTATAACCGATAGGGATGGAAAGTCTCACAAAAAACAAAACGATTGCTTTCAACTATTGACAGACGATGTACATACAGACGTTGTGTACGGAGGAGCCGCAGGAGGAGCAAAAAGCTGGACAGGGTGTACCTATTTAGCTTTTATGAGTCTTTTATACCCTGGTACAAAATGGTTTGTAGGTAGAGAGACCTTAGTTGATTTAATGACTTCAACTTGGCAGACCTTCGGCAGAGTGTTTAAACAATATGGTATTGATAAAGATTACTATAAAATAAACGAAAAATATAATTTCATAGAATTTATCAATGGAAGTAGGATAGATTTTTTAAAATTACAATTCCTTCCGAAAGATCCTTTATATGAAAGATTCGGATCTAAAGAATATACAGGAGGATGGATTGAAGAAGCCGGACAAATTAATTTAGGTGCTTATGATATCCTTAAAACTAGGATTAACCGATGGATGAACGATAAATATGACTTAATCGGAAAAATATTTATTACTTGTAATCCTAAAAAAAATTGGCTTTATAATAAATTTTATAAGCCCTATATTAAAAAATTACTACCTCCACACATCGCTTTTTTACAATGCTTAGTAACTGAAAATCCTTTCATCGATTCCGGCTATATAAAAAACCTTCAAACGTCTAATAACAAGGTATTAATAGAAAGGCTTTTAAAAGCTAATTGGGATTATGAAGACAACCCGAATGCTATGTGTGCCCACGATACCATTTTACAAATATTTAATAATATACTATCAGTTAAGAATGGAAAGTATTATATAGTTTGTGACGTAGCACGGTTTGGGTCTGATGTCGCCAGAATAACTGTGTGGAATGGTTATGTTCTTATCTACCAAAATCAATTTGATACCTCGAAACTAACGGATATTCAAATGAACATAAAACATTTGCAGCAAAAATATAAAATACCGAATTACAGAGTATTAGTAGATGAAGACGGGGTTGGTGGTGGAGTGGTTGATAATTGCAATGTGATTGGGTTTAAAAATAACTCTAAACCTTTTAATGAGGAAAATTATAAAAATCTTAAAACCCAATGCGCTTATAAATTAGCAGAAAAGATAAATAATAATGAAATAGGGTTTGAGGCTGAAATAAGCGAAAGCGAGAAAGAAAATATAATCCTGGAGTTAGGAAATCTTCAAACTTGGAATGTTGACGGTGACGGCAAGTTAGAGGTTAAACCGAAGGAAGAAATTAAAGACACTATTGGCCATTCACCCGATTGGTTAGATTGTTTTACTATGAGGATGTATTTTGAATACATGGATACGGGGGTATTTGAAAATATAACTAAAGACACTTTTGGTTTTCACTAAAAATAAATAAATATTAAAATATTGATAATGGGAGTAAATAAAACGTTTGATGAGTTATTGTCTACTAAAGATATAAGCGGTATTTTGTCAATACTGGACAATAACAGCGAAAACGCGTCAAGTAATATTAAAAAATATAATGTAAACACGCATAATATAAATGATAGAGAAGATAAGATTTTAACCAATGAAAAAGGAGAACGGATAGGCCTAAAAAAACAATGGAAGTTGCCTATAAATTATCCAAAATACATCAATGAAATTTCCTTAGTTATGCTTTTTGGTAATCCGGTTAAATGGAATCAAATATCGAAAAAAACGGATAATGCCTACCATAAGTTTTTGGATGTTTTAAAGAAAATAAGATTTGACTATGCTATAAGACAATGCAAAAGAATTGCCGGAGCTGAGTCGGAAAGTGCCTTATTAATCCATTGGGAAAAAGAAGAAGAAGGAGGACCACCGGACATTTTAGCTAAACCCTTGTCAAAATCCCTTGGAGATGATTTGTATTATTCAAAAGATCAATTTGGTAGATTACTGAATTTCGCCAGAGTATATAACTTAAAAGTCGGCGGCGATGTAAAGCAACATTGTGATATATACACCAAAAAAAATATTTACAGATGTGTTAAATCTAATTTAGGGTGGAATGTAAATATAGAAATTAATTTAGCAGGCAAGATACCGGTAATTTTATTTCAACAAAATACAGAATTCGGGGACGTGAATCCTCTTATTGAAAGGCAAGAATGGTTAGCGTCTACTAATGCTGATACCAATGATTATTTTTCTTCTCCAATCCTTAAACTTCATATAGATAAAATAGCTTCCATGCCGGAAAAAAATGACCAGGGCAAAATAATTAAATTAACCGGTGAAGGCGGGGCCAGTTATTTAACTTATGATTCTTTACCTGAAGGAAAAAAATACGAAATGGATTTTTTAGATAAACACATACTAAGGGGAGCGTTTACACCTAGTATAGATTATGAAAACATTAAAGGCACCAGTAATATGTCCGGTAAAGCTTTAAAGCAATTAATGATATTAGCTAAAATAAAAGCAGATATGAATAAGGAAATATACGGGGCTATGTTGGACCGTTTCTCTAATTTGATTATAGCTATTATTTCAAATATTCTAGATGTTAAATTAAAAGAAGAATGTGAAAAATTGATTATAACCCATGAATTTCAAGAACCATTTGATGAAGACATCTCAACCTTGTTAAATGATTTAATAGAGGCAAAGCAGAACGAAATTATTTCGCAACAAAGCGCCGTATCATTAAATCCTTATGTAACTAATGCTTCAGAAGAATTAGAGAAAATTAAAATAGAAAAAGAGGAAAAGGTAGAAAAAGAAAGAGCCGTAAATATTTTTGAATCCGGTATTTAATCTTAAAAATTTAAACTAATGGAAATAAAAACTAAATTTAGCGTAGGAGATACTATATATATTAAAAACGACAGTAAACAATTGGAAAACTTTATAATTGAAATACTAATAACCATGAATGAAGTAAGGTATAAATTAAGAGATGAAAGCGGGGCGGGGATATATTATGAATTTGAACTGTCGAAAGAAAAGGATCTATTAAAAACCTTATAAAAACTAGGTAAGAAGTAAAATGCTTGACGATGCCCATAAAAGAGTAGATGAGTATACCATTCAGATTGAAAAACTCTATGAAAAATATACAGATCTTTTAATTGAACTAATACTAATTCATAGAATTACCTTACATAAAAAAGCATTTACTTTTTATGATTATCCGTTTGCTGAATTGGTAAAGAATATACTACGAAATATGTATTCAGAATTATATTCCTCATTGAAAGTTTCAATTACTAAGGAATGGAACCTGTCCAATACTAAAAATGACGAGTTAGTAAAAAAAATAAAAATAATCAAGAACAAGGATAAGTTTTTGAAAAGAAATGATGCCCCCTTACATGCTTTTTTTGAACGCAAAAGATACGGTTTAAACTTGTCCGATAGAGTTTGGAAATTAACCACTCAACACAAAAAGGAGTTAGAATTGTGCATAGACGCTTGTTTGCGTAGTGGACAATCTGCACATTTATTGAGCATCGGTATAAAAAAATATCTTAACGAACCGGACAGGCTTTTTCGGAGAATTAAAAATCAAAACAACAAATTAACTTTATCAAAAGCAGCGAAAGAATATGCGCCGGGGAGAGGAGTTTATCGAAGCAGTAAAAAAAATGCCTTACGCCTGGCAAGAACTGAAATTAATATTGCATACAAAACTGCAGATATTGAAAGATGGCAAGATATGCCCTTTGTCGTGGGCTATGAAATAAAAAGAAGCAAAAACCCGTATCCCTGTAAAATATGCGATTCATTAAAGGGTAAATACCCTAAATATTTTCAATTTGTAGGGTGGCACCCACAATGTTTATGCAGTATGCTTCCAATTTTAATGACACATGAAGAAATGCTTAAACTTAACAACTATACGTTGCGTGGAAAAGAGCTTGACTGGAAAAGTGTAAATGAAGTGGAAGAGTTGCCTTCAAACTTTTTACTTTGGTTAAGCGAAAATCTTAAAAGAATTAATACAGCAAAGTCTCTACCTTATTTTATTAGAGACAATAAAGATATTTTACCTATAAAGCCCATTTTCCAAAACCTGTGATTAATTAGTTTTTAACCTTCTTTTATATTCCTGTATGCTACAGGAAAGACTCTTGTTTTTTTATAGTAATTATTTAGTAATTACCCATTTAAATCAAGCGATGCGCTCATGCCGTAATGTATTTTTGTGCTACAAAATATTTTGTAATGAAAGAAAAAATAAAAACAGCGCTAAAAACTAAATATAAAAATTTAGGGTTTGGAGAAAAAGCATTTAACGGGATGGCTAGTTATTTAGCTGATAACGTAACAGTAGAGGGAGATATTGATACCGCTATCTCAGGGGTTGAAAATCTTCTTAAAGCATTTCAAGGAGAAGTAGATACGGTTCGTCAGGAAAAGTCCCTACTACAAAACAAACTTGCTGAACTTGAAGGCTTAAAAAATAAACAGGAACACGGTAACGAATCTAATTTATCGGGGGCACCGAATTGGTTTCTTGATTTCAAAAAGGCAAATGATCAACTTATTGCCGGTATTGCTGAACAAAATAAAAAATTATTAGAAGAGCAAGGAAAGGAAAAAAGGCAGCAGCTTATTACTAAATATGTTAAAGAAATGGAAATACCGGAAGGACGCATGATCGGTGTTAAAATTGACGATCATCTGAAAGAGGATGAAATAAAACAATTACTTTCTGAAATTAAGCAATCTACAATAAATCTAGAAGTACCTACCAAAAAAACGGGACTTCAAGTAACCAATGATGCAATGTTAGCTCAAGAAGAAAAAGATTTCGTAGCAAGTTTGCCGAATAAATCATAATAATAAAAAAATGGGAGTAAATTTTAAAGAAACAAAATATGCAGGCAGTAAGCAGCCTTTTTGGCGTGGAGAAAGTAAAGTGCTGCCCGCGGGGTTCAATATCACTAATAAATTACCAATAGGGACTTTTATTCCTCGTGGATCTTTTGTTAAAGTTGATTTTGACAAATTAGAAGCTACAATTATCAAATACGTGGTTATAGTGGGTGGTGGAACCGCTTCTAAGCCCAGAATACCTAAAGGGTCCTTGCTATGTAAAGGAGATGTTGTCATGAAAAGTGGAGGAGAAGAGGTGAAAATTACCGAAATTGATACTGATGATACCACGTTTGACACGATTACATTATCAAAACCGATTCAGGATTTAAAAGAAGGCGATATACTATATGATCCTACTAATATCCCAGAATTTGTTGTTGAGTCCGACAAAACAGTAGACGACATTAAAGACACAACCGTAAGTATTTCGTATGAAGCGGTTATCCTTAAAAGCGTGTTGGGATCCTTTCCTGAGGAATGGAAAGAGGGCCATTATCTAAAAAAGAATCATAATATTTTATTTATAAATCAATAATATGCCACCAATTTTATATAGCTCTATATTTAAAGAATTAACTAAAAGAGTACAATTACGCATTGACGAAGCTTCACGACAAAATAAATTGTTGTTTGACGCACCTGTTTACGAGAATTATATGACGTGGGATATTCCTACTACCGCTTATAACTTTGAAGAAATCATAGGTAAATATAATTTATCGATTGCCGCTGCTACTATAGATGAGAATGCTAAAGAGCCGATTCGAGGACCTCAAGGTTTGAGTACAATTAGTGCAAAAAATCTTACACATGCTCATTCTATTCCGTTGCCTGTACAAGAATACAGAAAGATATTAGAATTGCTAAACAGTAGTTTTTTACCCGATCAGAAAAAAAAGCAAGAATTAATGCAAATCATGTTTGGTGCTGTTAAAAACGCAGTGGAAGGGGTTCAAGCAAAACTTGACATGATATTTTTAGGAGCATTATCCAATGAAGGAATTTATAATTTAAATGCAGATAATAACCCTGAAGGGATTAAAACGAGTATCAATTATCAGATGCCTGACTCCAACAAAGGAGTTGCAACCATAGAGTGGGTACAATCTAATATAGATACGGTGGATCCTTTTGAAGATATTCAGAGTATAGTGGATGCCGCCCAAAATATAAAACTTTCTGAAATATGGATTTCTCAAGCAAAACTTAGTTTTATTACGAAAGCTAAAAAATTAAAGCAAGTTATTTTTGGTACGGATAAAAGTAACAGTCCGATTTTATTAAGTCAGTTAAATTCATTTATGGAGAGTAATGAATTGCCGAAGTTTAAAGTGATCCGTCGTCAAACAAATGTACGTTTACCGGACGGGTCATTAAAAACAATCAGTCCTTTTAACGGTAAAAACTTGGTATTTGTGCCTGAAGGTAATTTAGGTGTTATTAAAAATTCATACACAGATAACGAATTAAGACCGGAAGATGGCATAACATATTCTAATTACGGACGCATTCGAATTGCACAATGGGGAGTTGGTGAAAGGCAAAATTCAAATCAAACCGATTTTATTAAAGCAGAAACCATAGCCTTACCGGTATTTAATTCAATCAATGGGATATTTAGTTTAAAAACCGAAAAATAGTTAGATAATCCCATGACTTACAAAGAATACTTATTAGCAACGTTAGCTCCATTTGGAGTTGAGATTGCAACCGTTGATTTAATCATAATAAATCAAAAACTTTCACCCGATAAAGAAGTAAAGACCGAAGAAGATGTGTTGCTTTTGAAAAAAACACTCTTTAAAGAATTCAGCATATATCTTCCGAAGCAAAAAACTTTGTCTGAGGGGGGGTATTCCATTTCTTGGGACATGGAAGCAATACGGTTGTGGTATTCTTCATTAGCAAAAGAATTAGGCGAAGACGATACGTTTTTTACAAGTTCAACAATAAGTGCTGTCCATTTATGGTAATGCAATATCCCTATAAATTAGAAATACTTGTAATTGCTGAGTCTATTCGGGATGGCAACGGTGATTACCAACCTCAAAAAACTGAATGGAAACATTATTGTTATTGCAGGGATGAAGCCGGAAACGGTAAAGTAATTAAAGGTGTAGATGGTGTTAATTATTTATATACGGCATTGATACAATGCCCAAAGGGTACAAAACAGGTGACTCAAGGAACGCTTATTAGAGTGATAGATGGAGAAGGATCCGTAAGGGTGCAGGAGTTGCCTGTGATGTATTCGCGAATGGATCAATTACATACAAGACTATGGGTTTAAAACCAGAATTTAATTTAGGCGAAATAAGGGCTAAATTTCATAAATACACTGAAAAGGTAGAAAGTATTCTTTTAATGAATTTAAGTTATTTAGGAGAACAAGCTGTAATTGAGGCAAGAAATAACGGGCGCTATAAAAACATAACCAATAACTTGCGTTCTTCCATAGGTTACCTGATTGTTAAAGATGGAAGCGTGGTTAAAAAACTAGGTTTTAACCGTCATGGTTTAGCAGAATACAATATGCAGGGAGCTGAAAAAGGCGAGAGTTTAGCGTTAAAATTAGCTGCAGAACAACCCAAAAACTCGTATTCATTAATAGTAGTAGCGGGGATGAACTATGCCGTATACGTGGAAAGTAAAGGGTATAATGTCCTTACTTCTTCTGAAGAATTAGTCAGACGGGAGCTTCCAAAAATGGTTACCAATCTAAACAAGTTAATAAGTTGAGAACCAATATAGATGTACTTGATTTAATTTTCAAGACAATACACTCTTTACAAGCCTGTTTAACCGGAGGAATTTATAAACTGCAACGTCCGGCAAACTCAAATAAAGAAGATATTGTTATTAACTCTTTAATACTTTCAACCGGAGACATACAAAAGGGGACATATAACCTTAATATTCATGTTCCTGATTTGGTAATAAAATACAAAAATCAAATACAAAACCAGCCAAATTTAAAAAGGCTGAACGAGTTAAATGAATTAGTAAGAAATAAAATAGATGAAATTTATAATGAGGATTACAACTTATATATAGTTTGGGAAAATACTCTTAAAGATGTGGATACCGCTAATAATCATTATATAAATATAAGAATTCAATTTATAAGTTATAAAGCATATTTTAAATAAAATAATAGAAAATGGCAACAGATAAGACAACAACCAGGGGACTTCAAAAAATAGAATTTGGAACCATTCCTACAGATGGAGGAATGACTAATCAGTGGTTCCGATTGGGATATACAAGACGAGAAACATTCACATTTAACAGTGAAGATGGAGATACAACGGATTTTTATTCAGAAGAATCAGATACGGCGATTGATTCAATAACAGTACCAGGAAAAGAGAGTTTTGAGTTTGATTTAATGAACTTTAATTTAGAAACGTTACAAAAACTTTTTGGTGGAACTATTAAAGGCACGGGAGACGAGGCCATTTATTGTGCACCAAATAAAATTGAAGCAAAAGAATGGAGCTGTAAAATCACTCCTGAAAAGGGATATATATTTGCTTATCCTAGAGTGTCCATAATGCCTAAATTATCCGGTTCTTTTACAAAAAACGAACTGATGCAAATACACTTAGTGTGTACAATACTTGAACCAACTAAAGAAGGTGTGCCTAAATGGCAAACACAGAAATTTATTAAACCCTTAATTAGGTTAGATTCAATTTTAAAAAGCACGGATTTAGGAAAGCTCAAGGACAATAACGCTGAGACCATTTTAAATCGAGTAAACGAATTAAACCCATTAGTAGATACTTCAAACGTTGAAGTTTCCAATATAACCAAAAATTCAGCCACAATTAGTGAAAAAGCAGGGGGAGGGTATATAGGCACGGTAAACGTTGGGTTTACAGTTTTAGCGCAATAAAATTTATAAAAAATAAAAAAATCATGTAAATAAGCCTATATAAACCCTACTATATAGGCTTTTTAACTATATACAACCATGGATATATCTCAAAAACTACAAGCAGAAAGACAAGAATACGATTTGCTGTTAAATCAAGGAGTTGAATTTTCAATTCCTGTGGAATATATAAAAAAAGAAAAGATTAAACGAGAGGGCCTATTTTCATTCTTACCCGCAACGTATAAAACAGTAAAAATAAGCAAAGAGAAAAAATTTGTTATAAAACAACCGGTATTAAAGGTCTTAGACAGGCTATCTAAAGAATATTTGAAGTTAGAATATGAAAATTCACTAGATAATGAAGATCAATTGCAGCTAAATAAAGCAGTTGTAACGTTAGTTAGAGAAAAGGCGATTGTCTTAGCAAAGATTGTTGCTATTGCCGTTCTGGGCATGGAATATACGAATGAAAAAAAATTGAAATATTATACAGGGCTTTTTTACCGCTCATTAACTCCTTCAAAACTGGTAGAGGTTGCGCTGTTGATTAATACTATAGGAAATTTAGTGGATTTTACCAACTCTATCAGATTACTTGCCCCGCTAAGGACAGCGATCCCGACTCCGATAGAGGAAAACAAAGAGGCTTAAAATCTTTATACGGGATAAGGGGAGAAATTAAAAAAAACTTTGGGTTTACATGGAAAGAAATGAACGAGGTTATTCCATGGCCAATCATTCAACGAATGATGATAGACGCTTCAAATTATGAATACGACACAAACGACTCAAAGACTCCGTCTACCTCTCAATCTAACAAGGTGTCCTATCAAACGGATGAGGATATTATAAATTATATGCTAAATCAACAAAATAAAAATCTAAAATGAACAATAACGAAGGAGCTTTAAATTTTTCGGCTGAAATTGATCTAAGCCTTATAAAAAAAGCGATAAAACAGGGAGAAGATTTAATTAAAAATTTTTCCAATAATGCCGTGGATGATTTTTCTAAATTAGATACTGCAGTTGTAAATTCCGGTAAAAGGTTAGAATATTTAATACAAAAAAATGCTTCCAAATACGGGGTAAATTTAAATAAATTAATCCTTCCTGCCCCCGGAAACAGTGTGAGTAACGAAATGGTTAAGCAGCGGGTTATTATGGAAGAAGCCAAAAGAAATATTAAAGAGTTGTATAAGGAGATCGAGAGCTTTAAATATCAACAAAAAACTTTTGGCGAAGGGTCCAAAAAATGGAACGAACTAAAAAACAGAATTATCGATGCTAAGTCTGCTGTAACCGCATATTCAACAGAATTAGAGACGGCGAAGCAAAAAATAAAAGATTTATCTTCCAATAAACCTGTTAAAGCAACCATTCAGGGTATCGATAAAACTAAAAAAGATGTTGAAAATTTATCTAGTACCGTTAAAGATGAAACCTCTAAAATGAACGGGTATTTTAAATCTCTATCCACAGGGGTTGCCGCTTATTTTTCGCTAACAGCCTTAAAAGGCTTTACCAACCAATTAATAAAAGTTAGGGGAGAGTTTCAACAAAACCAAATAGCATTTGAAGTTATGCTTCAAAGCAAGGCAAAGGCCGACCAATTAATGGGCGAATTGGTAAGTTTTGCTTCCGAATCTCCTTTTGGGTTGCAATCTTCCGCAAAAGCCGCAAAACAGCTGTTAGCTTATGGGAGTGCCGCACATGAAGTGCGCAATGAACTCAAAATGTTAGGGGATGTTGCATCAGGGGTGTCTCAACCAATCGGAGACCTGGCGTATTTATACGGTACGTTGAGGACACAAGGAAGAGCGTATGCGGTAGACATCAGGCAATTTGCGGGGAGGGGTATCCCTATTTACGAGGAATTAGCTAAGGTCCTAAAAGTTAATACCAACCAAATAAACGAAATGGTTGAAGCCGGAAAAGTAGGATTTCCTGAGGTTCAAAAAGCGCTTAAAAATATGACTTCAGAGGGCGGAAAATTCCATAACTTGATGATCAAACAAACGGAATCATTGGTTGGACTACGGGAAAAACTATCTGATGCGGTAGATGTTGCATTAAATGATATAGGCACAAAAACACAAAGTATACTTTCAGGAGGAATTTCGGCCGCTGCTTTTTTAGTTGAAAACTATGAAGCATTAGTTAAAGTTTTAACTACACTTATCAGTACTTACGGGGCTTATCGCGCCGCATTAATGCTCGATAATACACTTCAAAAAGCCAAAGATACTACAACTATGATTGCAAACGTAGTTAATCTGTCCAGGGTCACTCAAGGATTGACTGTAGTTTCAAAGTCCCGAGCGGTAGCCTTAGCGGCTGAAACCGTGGCCCAAAAAGCTTTAAATGCCGCGTTGATTACTCATCCTTTTGTGTTAATTACCACCACTATTGTCGGATTAACCGCTACTATGTGGGCCTTGCATGACAGCACTAACGCTCAAGAAGAAGCGCAAAAAAAATTAAATGCTCGATTGGAAGAAGGACAAAAAAGAAGAGAAAATACCTCAAGATGGGTAGATACGATCAATTCACAAACAAACTCCATTTATGCTCAAGTAGAAGCTTTCAATAAATTAAAAGCCTTATACCCCGACTATTTACGAAACTTAGATCTTCATGCTTTTAAAGCCAAAAGTGCGGCAGAGCAACAAAAGATTTTAAATAAAGCCATGGATGATGCCGATGTTAAGATAAACACGAAAGGCATTGAAGAAGTGGAAAACAAAATTAAAGAATTAAGAGAACGTTATGAAAGAACGGTAAAAGACGACAAAAATGTATTTGAAATTATTCATGTAACCAAATTACTTGCGGCTCAAGAAGAAGAATTAAAATTACTTAAAGAGCAAAAAAAACTTAACGAGCAAAACGCCAAAGAGGCTGCGTATCAAGAATTATCGGAAAAAGAGAAAATTAAATACCTTGAAGAGCAAAAGAAAATTTTAACAGACCAGGCATTGGCTATTTTGGATAATCAAAATGTATTGAATAAAGAGAATTTATCGCATGAAAAAAAGATATCATTAGTAAAACAAGGGACTGAGGGCCTGTTGAAACAAAAAAAATTAATTATTGAAACTAAAGACGAGGTAGATAAACTAGGAAATTCATTTTCGGTTATTCCTTCTTATTTATCACCCATCAATTATGCTTTAAAAAATAAATTAGAAGAGATAAGCGGTGTCGACGTAAAATTATTAGCTCTTAAATCACCGGCAGCAACTAAAAATAAGGAATATTGGAAAAAAAGAGAAGAAGAGTACACCAAATTACTGGAAGCGTTGCCATCTTCGGGCAGGACCACCAATCAAGAAAAAGACTTTAAAGAATACACCCAACTGATCAAAGAAGCACGAAAAGAGTTAGATAAATACAATATTTCCGTTGAAAAATCATCCAAAAGAAAGACTAAAACTAAAAAAGAAGAATATCCTTACGGATCTTTAAAATATTGGGAAGAGGTATCCAGGAAAATTGATGACATTATATCAAAAACAGCGTATGAAGAAAAAAACAAGGAGTTTATTAAAAAGCTTTCCGACAAAAAGATAGAAGCAGATCAAAAAGTGGAAGAGATCCGTTTCAATCTGGCAATACGGGGCTTTGATGAAGAATTGACCTATAAGAGTCAACAATATTCTAATTACTATAAATGGATCGAGAATTTGGGTAAAGATTCTGCCGATAAGCAATTTTCCGATTTACTAAAAAACGGGAATACATTTTTAGAATATTTAGAAAAACAAAAAGCCAATATCGTAAATAAGGGAGACCAATTAACTTTAGTTGAAGGCAATCAACTATCCGTCCTTATGGACAGAATTAATGAAATTAAAGGTATAAAATCATCCTTTGAGCAACTAAAGGACAGTATAGCCCGAGCAAAAGATGAAAGCCGGTCCTTGTTTGAATATGTGGAAAAAATTGCAGAATTCAAACAAAAATTGAATGAAGGAGCGATTAATATTTTTGGTGAGCAAAAAAATGAAGCGTTTAATTTCCTCAATCAAGAATCCGAAAAAACACAGCAGGATATTTTAAATAAATTATTGGCAAATTTCAAAACTTTTGAAACTCAACGAAAAGAAATAGTTGAAGAAGCCGAGAAAAATATATTGCTTGCAAGAGAAAAAGGATATTTAGAATTGATTCCTCTCATAGAAAAGACTAAAGACAAACTTATCGGAGAATTAGACGCCTCGGAAATACAAGGTTCTGATGTTTGGCAAAATCTATTTGACGGGATGGGCGATGTGTCTTTAGAGGTGTTTAAGAAAAGCACGAAGAAGATGAAAGAAATGATCGCCAATATTAGTGATGAAGGAATTAAAAAGAATCTAACCAACCAATTAGACGATTACGAAGCCTCTATTTCTTCTCCTTTAACCAATCTTAGAAAGGCTATTAAAAAATACAAGGATGCCGAAGGTGATATGAATAAATCCAAGGCGCTTGATAAATTAAAAAAAGCGTATCAAGAGTTTGAAGAGAATGCAATAATGTCTTTAAAGGCAGTTTCCAACGGATTAAAGGATTTAGGCTATAATACCGAAGATTTAGATAAAGTCGTTAAAGGAATAGAAGGAGGAATGCAGGCTATTTCGGGTATATTAAATAAAAATCCGGCGCAAATAATAGGTGGAGCTATGGGACTGATCAGTACGCTTTCTGATGCCTTTGATCGCAAATCAAGAAAATTGCAAAGAAGAACGAAACAATTAAAATCTGAATTAGCCGAAATACAGCGGTTGTTCTCAAACATGGAACGAGAAGTAGGCAGGGCGGTAGGAGAGGATTATTACTCAACGCAACGGGATAAAATCCAAAATTTACAATCTCAACAACAAAAACTCAATGAGTTAATTGCTAATGAGCAAAAGAAAAAAAGCAAGAAACGTGATAACGGAGCGATTGAAGATTGGAAAAATCAAATAAATGAAATTAATAATCAAATCACCGACATTCAAAACAATATAGCAGAAACCCTCACCCAAACAAATTTTAAAGACGTGGCAAACCAATTGGCAGATGTTTTTACGACTGCTTTTTCAGAGGGTAAGGATGCGGCCAAAGATTTTGAAAAGACGTTTAAGCAGGTCATTGCTAATTCCGTTAAAAACGCGCTTAAATTGCGCATATTAGAACCGGTAACCGACAAATTTGTCAAGGATATGTCTGACTATATGGGTAATAATAACAATTCCTTATCAGGGTTTGATTTTGATAAATGGAAAAACCGGTTGAGCGAGGCGGGAAATAGTTTTACTAATGCACTTACGGAGTTTGAAAATTTTTTTAAAAACATTAACTCTGCAGATATGGATCCTCTCTCAGGAGCTATTAAAGGAGTGAGTGAAGATACGGCAAATTTAATTGCCGGACAGTTGAATGCCATTCGCATGAATCAATTAAATTCTTTTAATTTATTGAGAGATCAACTTACTTTGATGAGTAAAATTGAAATGAACACCTTTAAATTAAATTCCATGGAAAAAATGATGAGTGACATGGTACAATATATTAAATCTAATTCGGGACTGGACAGCGCCCGAGCAAAAGGATTATTCTATTAAATAAAAAAAATGGATAATAGACAAATAAAAAATATCATGCTAAAAATGGGAGGGCATTGTGAAGATTCATTAAACGATCTTGAGAATGCCCGGACCGTTAGAGAATTGACCCACGTTTTATTCGATTATATTAAACCTTGTATGGAAAAAGATTTTCCTACTTATGAAATTATGGAACATTTTAAGTTGAAAGGTGAGCCTTACGGGGTTTATGTAGGCAGCAGGGGGGTATTTGAAGCTCAAGAACAAAACATTCTTTACGGAGATTCAACGATCACTTTACATGTCAAGCCGTATGATGTGGTAAGGATCTATTTAAAGCATATTGCTCATGTAGATCTGTCGGTAGGAGAGAATGCCATAGTACTACTATATAAATTCGACCAATCTACTTTTAAAATAATCAATGGAGATGAAAATAATATTTTTATTAGAGATAAAATAAAGTAAATTTTATATATTTGAGGGCAAAATTAATTATATGAAAAAGATCTTTTTAGTTTTATTTATTTTAATTTATACATTTTCTTTTGGACAGAGCGCAAAAGAGATGCTTAAAGAAATACAAGGTAAATGGAGTTTAGACGATAATAATAATGTTACCGTTGTTAGAATTATTGAAGTGCCAAATATGAGTAAAGATGAAATCTTCCAAAGGGCATTGAATTATTTTACATATAATTATGTAAGTGGAAAATCAGTAATTCAGACCCAAGATAAAGAATCTGGAGTAATTGTTGGCAAAGGGCTATATGAGAATGTACATAAGGGGATCAATGTGTTCAAGATGAAAGTTAGTGCATGGCATATATTGAGGGTTGATGTTAAAGAAGGTAAAGCAAGAGCGATTGTAACACTTTTACAATATGAAAAAGAGATGATAGTTAGTGGAAATTCGTTGCCAAATTATTCAACGTCCTTTATTGCCCAAGAATATCCAATCAATCCTAAAGGTGCAAATAAAACAATTATGGGTAAAGCTTTTTATAAAACTTTCAAAAAAGCCAATGCTACATTAGAAAACTTAGAAAAAACTATTAAAGAAGGTTCTACATCAAAAGATATAGAAAATTCCGATTGGTAAATTTTAATTTTTTGTGACACCTCATAAACATAGAATTTTAATCCGTTAATTTTTTAGCGGATTTTTTTATATTTTAATCTGGAAGAATAACTTTGTTATATGTGGATAATATCATGGTTCCTTTTTGTGGATCGACTAAAAGGTCTTTGTTGTTATTCAAACTTCGGGTTCTAAAAACACAAAATATTTTTATTATATGTTCTGGATATTGTTCTTTTAATTTTATAGCACATGCCATAGATGTACGGCCTAAAGTTAAAACATCATCTATTAATATTATGTTTGGTTTAGTTATAAGCATAGGGGTAACAGCTAAGCTATCTAAATGCGTCTGTACGCTATTTCTTAATTCTGCTGTATATTGACTACTTGATTTTGGAATAACTTTTATTCTTTTTAGGCAAGTTATAACATCAGAAGAAAGATTTTTTTTTACTAAATTTTCAGCTATCACTCTTGATGGGAAAACTCCATCCAAGACTAATGGAGCGCTTCTAGGAGTAGGTACTAAAATTGAATCTTTGAAAAATTCAGTATTTTTATTATTAATTATCGACTCAGCTAAATCAATACTAAATTTGGGTGACCCATTTTTACATAAGCCTAATAATCTTTTAGATTTTTCTGCATTTTTAGTTACCCCTCTAGGAGAATATACTAAGTATGTAAAAAAATCAAAATGCATATTCTTCTTTTGAGGTTAAATATGGTATTTCATCAATTAAATTTTCATAATTTTTATTGGTTAGAATTTCTGCACCATAGTCAAGCATTTCTTTGGCCCAAGTTACTTTACCATCTTTAATAATATTCTCCATTATAAAAAGATTTCTACCAAGTCTTAATGCCTCCCAACCTTGATGTTTTGTTCCGCTTTTTTCAGATGCTTCAATTATTATGGTTGCATCACTTATAAGAGCCATAGTCCTATTCCTTATAGGAAAATTTTTAGGGCTAATTGGATAACCTTCAGGGAATTGTGATAATAATAATTGTTCTGCAGCTATTCTATCTTGTATATGTTTGTTTTCTTTCGGGTAATATTTGTCAAGAGGTGTACCAATTACCGCAATTGTATTGCCATTATTATCCATAGCAGAAGAGTGAGCAAATGCATCTACCCCCTGTGCTAAACCACTAACAACAGTAATATTAGAATCAACTAAAAATTTTACAATTTTTTTTGTTCTTCTTATTCCTAAATCTGAAATATTTCGAGATCCAACAACCGATACACGTCGCCCTTTACTAAGTAAAGAAAAATTGCCTTTAAAATACAATTCTTTAGGGCTATTTTTTTTTTCAATATCTGTTAATTTGCTGAAATATTCTTTATAAGTATTCATTTAGTGTAAAAAAATTGCTTTAGGTAATATTCATTAATCAAAGTTACGAATTAAATAACGATTATAATATTTTCAATTTCTTTTTTTCTTTTTTCTTTTTCATTGTGTCTAACTATATCTAATTGTTGTTGATAGTTGGATAAATTCAATAAATTTTCTTTTCTAAAAGCTATTAAAAATTCTCTAATTATTCTTTAATAATCCTTTTCTTTTATTATAGCTAAAATTTTTTCCAACTCGTTAACTGTATTAGCTTTAAAAAATTCTCCTTTAAATTCTATTAGTGCGGTTAAGCCCTCTTCTTTGGTGTCATCAAATAAGTCTTTAACATCAACTCCTAAAACATCCGCTATTTTTTCTAATGATGCATAAGACGGTGATTTTAAAAGATTGGTTACATAGCTTCTATTATCTTTTCTTCCAAGTAATTCAGCAAGTTTAGCTTTATTTAAACCCTTTTGATGTAATACTTTTTCAATATTTAAGCCCATATCTTTAACTTGTTTTAACAAAAATAAACATATTTACCAATTAAGTTTTTTAATAATTAAACTTTAACATTATTTTAACAAAAATATTTTATTTTATATTTGTTTTGTAATATCAAAACTTTATATATTTGTTGTATAAAAATTACTAAACAACAAAAATTATAACCATGAAAACAATATTGAGTAAAATTATGAAAACGGCTTGGCAATTTTTCAAAACTACAGGTATAACATTTTCTGAATGCTTAAAAAAAGCATGGAGAAATTATAAGTTAATTAAAGAAATGAAAGAGGGGATAGTTAGATTTTATTTTCAAAAAGTAAATGGAGAAATAAGGGAAGCATGGGGAACACTTAATGAAAAATATCTGCCTCAAACAACAGGAACAGACAACAGGAAGAAAAACGATTTTCTACAAGTGTACTTTGATACAGAAAAGCAGGAGTTTAGAAGTTTTAAAAAATTAAATCTAATATGATTATGGAAACATTAGTAAAAATAGAAAATAGTCAAGCAGTAACTAATAGTTTGCTAGTCGCAGAAAAGTTCAATAAAAATCATCGTGATGTAATACGCTCTATTAGAGACTTATTATCATCTGCGCAAAATTGCGCTGTACTCCAAATGTCCTTAGAATCAAGTTATAAAGCATCAAATGGTAAGACAAACTCTATTTACATGATGAACCGCTATGGTTTTAGTTGTATAGTTAAACAGATAAAAAAAATATTTGTAAGAATTGAAAAATTTTATACATTTGTCATGCATAACACACATAATGTATTTGGAGGTAAAAAATCCCAAAAAATATTTAAGCCCGTACGAGCCGTTTGGAGCGGTGACATCTTATACCTTCAGTATGTGAGTTATGCAGCGTACGGGTTTTTAAATTTAACTACTTATATTTTATTATCTGATTTTCTTTTTTCACCATCAATATTTTCTAATAGATTTCTTAAATCTTGAATAGAATTTATTTTATGAACTTCTCCCATATACTCAATATATCCTGTTAAATCGTCATTATTATCAATAAATAGGTCAGAAATTTTTACACCTAAAGCATTTGATAAGGTTTCTAATGTTTCTAAAGAGTTTTTTTCTCCTTGTTTTATATAGTAATATATAGTTTGCCTATTCACATTTAATAATTCTGCTAGTTTTGATACTCCTTTTTCTTTAATTAATTTTTCTAATTGTAAAGTAATCATATTACATAATTATATACTACAAAAGTAGTAATATATATTACATTATAGGTTTAATTGTAGTATAAATATATTACTATTTAACAAATATTTAACATTTAGCATTTGTTATTGTAATATAATCGTTATACATTTGTAGTATAATAATTGACAAAAACACATAAGGATATGAGCAATACAGTAAAATTAAACAGGTATAAAAAAATAAACTTAGAATTATTTGAAACTCTTTAAATTAAATCTAATATAGTTATGGAAAATCAAATATTTATTTTTAATGGAAACAAGATTACATTTCAGTTTGGAAATGGTGATATCATGGTGAATGTAACAGAATTTGCAAAAGCATTTTCTAATAAAAATTTATCACAAATAATAAACTCAAAGGAAATAAAGGATTATATATCTGAATTGTCAGCTATACAAAATTATATAGCTTCTGATTTACTGATAGTTGAAAATGGAAGAGGTACATGGGCGCACCAAAGAGTTGCATTACGGATAGCTCAAAAATTATCAACTAAATTTTCTATTTGGGTAGATGAAAGAATAGAAGAACTATTAAGACACGGTCTTACGGCAACCCCTCAAAAGATAGACGAACTAATACAAAACCCTGATCTAGTTATAGGGTTAGCTACACAATTAAAGCAAGAAAGGCAACAAACTGAATATTTAAGACAACAATCCGAAAAACAAGAAAAAGAACTTCAAAAACAAGCGCCCAAAGTTGAGTATTACAACAACGTACTGAATTCTGAAAGTACTTATAATACAAATTTGATAGCCAAAGAGCTCGGAATGAGCGCAAGGACGTTAAACAAAATTTTAGCAGACAACAAAATACAGTATAAGCAAGCGGGCGTATGGGTTTTGAACCATAAGTTTCAAGACAAAGGATTTACGAAAACCAAAACTACCCTGTACAAAGGTAGTGACGGGATTGAACGGACGTGTATGTTAACGGTATGGACGGAAAAAGGCAGGGAGTTTATACATCACCAAATTTCTACTTTAAAAACAGCATAATTTAAACTTACTTTTAATTTTTAATAAAAATACTTTAAAAATGAACGAAAACGAGCTATATAAAATCATATTGTACCTTAATAAAAAAGGCACTATATCAAATGAAAAATTTAACTGGTTAAAAAATAATAATACAATAATTTTAGAATTATTAATCTTTTCAATGGGTTATTATGAAAAAGTACTTTCAAAAAATCAAAATTCCAACTTTCATGATTGGAAACAAGTTGATACGTACAAAATGAGTAGTTATTTTTTAAAAAACAGCTTTAATAATTTAAATTAATTAACTTTTGATGCCGGCAACTATAAGCAGTGGTATTCAATTAATAATCATAATCATGGAAAATAAAGAAATAGTACTAAAAATTTTTTCTGATGCAATAACCTGGATGCGTACCTCTTCAGCCATATACGCATTAATAAATCTGGGAAGAAACAACGAAATTGAATTTATGCCCAATAATCAATATAACGGATGCGATATAGCTTTGGACGTCATGAATATAAAGGATATCGATATGAGGGAACATATGATAGATGTCTTTGTAGATATAGTTTTTGATGCAAAAAATGATTTGTTAACTAGTAGGGACTTGGCAATCCAAATTTATGACTGTTGGTTGGAATATATTAAAGGGCTTTGCTTAAAGTTAGTCTAAACCTGATTAAATAGTAAAAATAACGAAAAGTGCAAGTTAATGCTCTTATTTTGTATGAGTTAACCCTTGTTTGACTTTTAATTATGGCAAATTTGCCATAATTAAAAGTCGGGTTATTTAAATAATGAAAAATAAAAGCCTTGTAGTCATAGAAAAGGACCGCAAGGCTCCTAAATTGTTAAGATGTTATTAACATCTTGTGTAAAGATCAACACAAAGTTAACAACTATTTTTATACTGAAAAATAAAAAAAATATAAAAATACTATCTTTTTTAAATTATTTGAACCCATTTATTGTACACAAATATTAATATGGCGCTGTTAGCGTTTAAAGCAATTCCATCTTGTAGACCTCTTTTTAAAGTTGAAATTTGATTTCCATTTCCGTATATTGAGCATGAAGAGATTGCACGGAAAATAAGTAGTTGTCCTTCTTGCGGTTTATTTGGAAGATATATTCTGTCACCGTTATTAGTTGAAAATGTAAAGCAGGAAGTTTCATGAAGAGTAAATGCTCCATTAAGAGCAAACGTACTAAGGTATAGTCCTTTCGCTTTTAAAACTTCGATAAAAGCACCCCATGAGGGAGCAGGATTGTTGCTATGGTTTCTTGAACTAGCATAAAGCCCACATATACCCCATTCATTCCAATATTTTTGATCCATGGAAGCGTCCCCTTTTACAATTAAAGCGGCCTTAAATTCAACACGATCATTATTTGTTTTAAAAACTGTTTTTCCTGCTCTGTTAATTTCTATTCCTTGAGATCCTACCGTAGTTTTATGACCTTTAGCGTTTGCAATCATAATTTCTCCAATTTCAGAGCTTATATTTATCTCGTTTATAGTACTCTCCGTTGTGTTTTGTTCGGTATATATTTGAGAATCGTTTTTAAAATTTATACCACCATTAACCCCGTTTAATTGCGCCTTAGGAGATCCTTCTGATGTTTTATTTTGTGAAGTGATTTTACCGTTTTGGATTATCCAATCCCCGATATTAGCGTTTTCGGCCAATAAAGTATCTGTAGCGACACTTTCAAAATTAGCGCCAAAAGGAGTCCATTTATGGGCCGCCCAGGGCCAAATATTAGAAAATTCGCCGGCATCAATATTAGTCATATAATACATATCAATAAATTTCACCACTTCAACAGTTTGTCGAGTACCCCTATAAACCGTATGATCTTTATATTCACCCCTAAAAACTAATGCAGGACCGTTATAACCGTCCTTTCCGTCTATACCATCTTTTCCATCTTTACCGTCCTTACCGTCCTTACCGTTTAGTCCGTCTTTGCCATCCGTTCCATTCCTTCCATTTGCACCATCCTTACCATTTGTCCCGTCTTTTCCGTTATAGCCGTCTTTACCGGATTTAGATATAATAGTCCAATAAGATCTGTTGGTGGGCGTATTTCCAGGGTTGGCCTCTTTAATCATTCGATAAGAAGAACCTAAATAAGTAACTTCATCACCCACGTAATATTTTTTCGAGTTATCATATTCGCCCCTATATACTCCAATAACATTTTCATCTCCTGAAGGACTTTGTACTATAGTACCTTTAATAACCAGTTTTCTGTCATTATTTCTGTTCCACTCAATACACGCATTATCGTCTCCAAATTTAAGGTGATTGTTGTCCAGGTCTATAAAAGAGCTTCCGTCTGAAGAAGTAATTTTTCCGGTTCGTATAAATTTACCGTTTATAGTAGTGCTTCCGTACGTTAGAGAAATTGAGCGTACATTGTCTTGTACTGAATTTAAAACTCCGACAATGAAATGGTAATAGGTAGAGTCATCATCAACTCTAATTTGATCTTGAGAAAAAATAAGAATTCCATTGTCCCCCTTTTTTTCACATCGGGCATATATATAATAAGCATTAGTATTAGTTAAATTGGTAGTGCCAGACCCTAAATTCCAATATTTGATATCTTGTTCAATTGCGTAGTGTACCAAGCTGCCGCCCGTAACCTTTATAACATTGTAATTACCTTGATAGTTTGCCTCCAACAGAGTGTTCACCAGGTCAAACTGCATAGATTTTGCACCTACCGATAACATCATGGTGTCAATACTTCCAGGCTTAATTTTTTCGGTATAATAATTACCCTCGGGGTCAAATATTAATCCTTTCAATTCTTCAGTATCTCGCCAATTACGTCTAATTCTAGCGGGATCTTTTAAATTATTTACTTTGATAATTGTATCGTTTTTAATCACATTCTCCAATATGTTTGTGATTATATTGGTTTCTACCGTGTCTGATATAGTCAATTCATATTTATAAGGGTTTATCAGGTCTCTTGAAAATGAATTTACTCGTATACTTTTATTAACATTAATATCTTCATCTTTAATTTTTATTAAATCTCCGGCTTGGAAAAAATTGGTTATCGATCCTTCTCCTTCTCTATTCTTTAAAAATAAAGGATCAATAATTAAAGAATATTCTACATAAGGTTGTGAATTTTGTTGATAGTATTTTTCACCCTTTTTTAGTAATCTTTGTTCCGCATCATCAATGTAATTCTGAGGTAAATTTATATTTAATAATACATACGTATCTCCCGGCATTATTTGAAAGGCGGGACTTTCTTCATTGGGTAACCTTAATCCTCTATCATCGTCAAAAGGAACTAAAGAAAACATTTTTTGTTTATCATCGTAAGAGTGCACGTCAAACTCATAACCCGCTAAATTACCGGTTTGAAAATGTACTTTAGCGTTAGCCCCCTCAATTAACCAAAGAGAACCTTGATCATCTTTTTCATTCAAATTAAACATTTCCTCATCGCAAAATTGATAATATTTACCTCCTAAAGAAGTTACTTTGCCCGTGCGACATGGATAAATATCGTCAAAGTTTACGACATTTTCAATAATTCCGAACTTATTAACGGCTTCTTTTTCTTCTAAATAAGAGGTTACCTTGTTTTTATTCGGTAAACATAGTTTGGTTTGACGATATTTTGTACTTAAATTCTTAGTCCCCCCGTAAACAAATAATCGAGTTACCAAAGATTTATTACTGCAATTATTTCTTGATAAATTATATAATCCACCCATTTTGCCATATTCAAAGGTGAAAGGATAGGTGTTTCCAACAACTTCTTTAATGTTTATGGTGTGGTATTCAGTTGAACTTATTATTTCAAATTCCGTATCATATTCTTGACATAAGCTTTGCAACACCTGGAGGCAATTTTGTCCATCAAATGAAAGGTTTTTATATTCTGTATTTGTAGGACATTCACCCAGCCTCCAACGTTTACCGAAAACTCTTTGTGTATTAGTAATAATAATTTCCGCAAATCCCCTTAAATCAGCTACTAAATAATCTCCTTTTAGGTCTATGTCCCCTTTACTTTGAGGAATAAGAAACGTACATTTTAATAGATCATATTGCAAGGATTCAAATTTAACTTGGTAGGTAAATTTCCTTGAGCTTTCTTTGACTATTGAAGGAATAGAATTTAATTTATAAATCTTATCGAATACATATATATAGTCGTTAATCCTAAAGTCAATCGGAGTAGCACTAATTATAGTCATGTTAACTATATCATCACTTAATAACGTGGTAATTTGTGTTGCTGTTGTAACCTGAGATACATTTGTTGATGAGTTTAAATAATATGAGCGAACTACGCCATTATGTTCTCTATATACAGTAAATTGTAATTTATTTTTCATATTTCTTTTTATTATTAGATTCCACGAGTCAACAAAAAACAATTATCAGGATTAGAAAAATATAGCTTATCAACTCCTTTATTACACGTTAAAATTATATATCCCCTGTTTTTTAAATTATTTGAGGCGTTAAAGTAAACGGTCAGTTGATCGCTTCCTTCTCTTAATAATATCTCTTTTCGTACAGACATGATCTCTTCTTTGATGGTGTATAGTGTTATAAAAGTATTTTTCTTAATATTGTTAAAATTAAATTTCACCTCTCTAGTTTCCTGTAAAGTGGCATAGGTCAATTTCATGGGTTCGGGCTCTGTAAATTCAAGAGTAAACGTTGAAAAAAATGTTCCATTACGCCATTTTTTTGTATGGTTTATTTCTCCTGAAAGATATACTGCATATACAAGCGGTTTTGAATAAGGGAACTCAATAACCAAACTTACTAGTCCTTTACTATAACTACTTAAAAACAATTTATTTAATTGTTGAGATTTTGAAATAAAATCTTCTTCATTGTTGCATTTCATATAGCAATTAAGTTTAATTATCCTCGCTTCAAAAACTCTGTTAGCTAAATCGACTTCGATACCGTGTTCATCCGGCCAATTGGCTATTAAAAGCTCTTTAGGTTTAGGCATATCCGTTAGTCCGAAAGACTGAGAAACTACAATACCCAAGTCTTTGCAATTAATGCCATTAAATTTATATGTGATTGAATTCATGTTATATATTTTATTCAAAAATATTTCATTCAAAAATTCAGGGAGGTTATCGTTAGAGATGATTACTAAATAATTACTATACACGATAATAAATCGTTTTTCTTAGAATTATTTTTGAGAAAAAATGCACGAATTTAATTCATACGAAGAAGAGGAGCTTAAAAAATCTCATTTTCAATTTAAAAATAAGAATGAGAAATATAAGTTACCGTATCCTAAAAGATACAAAGCCGTAAAGATAACGGGGAGTGGCTCTAATCATGAATTTGTTGAAAAAATCAAAGTGTATTCTATTGATTACCCTAATGAAACCCTGTTAATTGGAGGTTTAGATGAAATCATGGTAAATAAAAAAATCTTTACAGATTTACAAAATCTTTTAGAAGAATTAAATAAAATACTTTTTAAAAAAGGAGGAGGGAGGGTAAGTGAAAACAACGGAACTGCTACAAGCGGGACTTTGGAAGAATTAAGAGCAGGAGTATCCACAACCTCTGTTTTATGGGCTCCTTTAGTGCTTTCAACCTGGTTAAAAGAAACCATTAATCATCAAGAGGAAGATCCCTTAAAAATATATCAAGAAGAATTATTAAAAAAATAAAAAACTATGAGCTTATTATACCTACCCGAATGGCTTAAAAAAGCCAATGAAACCTTTAAACAATTAGGTAATAACATTAAAAAATTATATGAAATTCTTAACAACAAAGTAGACAAAGAAGCTGGAAAAGGCCTTTCAGAGCAAAACTTTACCAAACAAGAAAAAGACAAACTAAAAAGTCTTTCCAACAAATATTTAGGAACTTATGCTTCCTTTGAAGCCTTGTGTGCGGCTTATCCCGAAACCGAAACCAACGCCCAAAAGTGGAACCCTTCCAAAGAAGGCGGGTTTTATGCCGATGTAGACGAAGGAAAAGGCAAAAAAGTATCTCGTTACATTTGGGACACTAACGATTTTACATGGACTAAACAGGCGGGAACATCTACCGCATTAACGGCATCCCAAATAAAGGAAATGTACGAGTCCAATGCAAATACCAATGCCTTTACCGATAAAGAAAAACAAACGGTAAACACGGTAGAAAAAGATATCGAAAGTTTAAAAAACGTCAAAATTGGAACAAGAAATTTACTATATGTAGGAAAATCCGAAAAAGAAAAATTATTTGGATATATAAACAGTGACGGTTCAGTAATGAATGGTGAATATGATATTTATACGGATTTAATTTTAGTTGAAGATTACAAAAAATTAACCGTTAAAGTATGGGAAAAACCCCTTACCGGTTATGCCTCTCTTGCCTTTTACGATAAAGACGAAAAATTTATTAAAAAAGTAGATTTTAAAGGAAATACATATACTGAAAGCACTGTTGATATACCTGCTGATACCTTTTATTTACGAATATCAACCCCGCGTCCATTAACTAAAAAAGGAAAATACAAAGTAGAATTTGGAGACAAAGCAACCGATTATACGGCCGCTCCGGAAGACTTTGTGCTTGACACCGAAATAGAAGACCCCTTAAAAATATATCAAGAAGAATTATTAAAAAAATAAAAAACTATGAGCTTATTATACCTACCCGAATGGCTTAAAAAAGCCAATGAAACCTTTAAACAAATAGGTAATAACATTAAAAAATTATATGAAACTCTTAACAATAAAGTAGATAAAGAAGCAGGAAAAGGCCTTTCAGAGCAAAACTTTACCAAACAAGAAAAAGACAAACTAAAAAGTCTTTCCAACAAATATTTAGGAACTTATGCTTCCTTTGAAGCCTTGTGTGCGGCTTATCCCGAAACCGAAACCAATGCACAAAAGTGGAACCCTTCCAAAGAAGGCGGGTTTTATGCCGATGTAGACGAAGGAAAAGGCAAAAAAGTATCTCGTTACATTTGGGACACTAACGATTTTACATGGACTAAACAGGAAGGAACATCTACCGCTTTAACGGCATCCCAAATAAAGGAAATGTACGAGTCCAATGCAAATACCAATGCCTTTACCGATAAAGAAAAACAAACGGTAAACACGGTAGAAAAAGATATCGAAAGTTTAAAAAACGTCAAAATTGGAACAAGAAATTTACTATATGCAGGAAAATCCGAAAAAGAAAAATTATTTGGATATATAGGTGATGACGGTAAAATAATGAACAATGAGCGAGATATTTATACTGATTTTATAGAGGTTAAAGACTACTTGAAAATAGTCGTGAAATGTTGGAGTAAGCCTTCAGGAGGACACCCTGTCATAGCTTTTTACGATAAAGATAAAAAATTTATCAAAAAAGAATATTTTAATGAAAATACTTATTACGAACTGATACTTGATATACCTGCTAATACCTTTTATTTACGAATATCGGCCCCGCGTCCATCAACTACAAACGGGAAATACAAAGTAGAATTTGGAGACAAAGCAACCGATTATACAGACGCACCGGAAGACTTTGTGCTTGATTTCCAAACAGAAGATCCACTAAATGTTTATCTAGAAGCCTTAAAATAATTAAAAGATGAGCTTAATAAACCTAAAATCTTTCTGTCAACAAACTAATCAAACTTTTTCAGTAATAGCAAAGGATTATAAAAGATTCCGAACACATGTCAATAGTATGTTTGAGTCCTTAACAATCGGAGGTCGAAATATTCTATGTGAAAAAAAATGTTTAGAGGAAAAACGTTTTGGTTATTTAGGTGAACAAGGAGAAATAATTACAGATGATAATTATATATATACTGATTATATACCGGTATATGATTATGAATATATTACAATAAAGTTATGGGGAGGTAGTAATAGAAATTTTAGAGCTTCGTTATCTTATTATCAATCTAATAAAGAATATGCAGGCTCACGAACACTTCCTTCTGATTCATATTCAGTAAATACGTTTAATATACCCGGAGTGGCATATTTCGTAAGAATATCCGTTCCTCATCCTAGATTTCAAGTCAAGTACAAAGTAGAATTTGGAGATAAAGCAACCGATTATACTCCTGCCCTGGAAGATTACCCATACTTAAATCAAAAAATTTATGACAAAGAAACTCTCAACTGGAATTTTCATCCGAAAACTGACGTAATTTCTTTTTTAGCTGTAAAAGAAGGAGGCTTGGTTGTAATTACGGCAACAATATACATTAAAAACGCCGAAGAAAAAGAGGTAATAACCTTATTTAAAGTCCCGGAAGAATTGAAAGGCAAGACTGATGTAAACCAATTAATAAATGTCGTTCGGTTGAGTACAATCATGGGTAACAGAAGTACCCTCAGAGAGCTAGATTATTTCTGTGAGAATGGTAGCGTAACTATTTCTAATACTAAATTCGAAGGAGTTAATGATTCCTTTAACGATTTCAAAGACAGTAAAGTACGAATAACTTTAACGTATCCCTGCTTAAAAATTTAGAGACAGCCCGTAAGTAATTGAGAGAAAATAAATATGAGATGAAAGAAATAATAGATAAAATAATGTCTTTTGGCGATTGGTTTATAACCAACGCTTTCAAAAAAGAATTTTTATTTCTGTTAGTCTGCGCCTTAATGCTCATCCCCGCCTATATATTCCACGATGAGTTGGAAGATAAAAAAAGAGAAAAGATAGAATGCGACAAAAACAGAGAAGAGGAAAAAGACGAGTATTATTTAGAACTGAAGAAAAAAGATGAAAAATACGATGAACTGGAAAAAAAGTACATAGAACAAAACCAAAAATGTTATGAGAAATGGGTGGAATACTTAGGCGAAACCAAAAAAGAATATCACCATATAACTAAAGATATTCAAGATAACGAAAAAATAATTAGAGAAGCAAACGAAGCTATTTTAAGACTAAAAAAACTAAAAAAAGAAAAATAGTATGAAACTAAAATTTATCATATCGGCCCTTGTAGTACTCCTTTTTTGTTATTTACTCAAGCCTTATCCTTTAGAGTATAAGACGCATCACAGAAATACAGAAAGCAAGAAAAACCGCTTTGCTGTTTCTGAGTTGCCGAATATCGATTCCATAAAAACCATAACAAGCAAAAACGTAACCAGCATCAAAGCGAAAAGGAAACAATTATTGAATACGGAGGAAAGAAAAAACAAGGTACTGAACCAACTTAAAAATGAGTTGGCCTTTGCACAAAAAGAAATAGAAGAAGACAGTAAAAAGCAACAAGAAGCCGCCGAAGAAAATCTAGTAAAAAATCAAGACAAAGCCCATAAAAAAAGAACAAGAAAAAACAAAACATCAAAAAATTAGAATATGAATAAATTCAGTAGCAGGAGTTATAAAAACTTAAAAGATATACATCCGGACCTGGTAACCGTAATGGTAGTGGCCATACAAAACAGTCCTTACGATTTCACCATAACTCAAGGGCTGCGGTCCACTCAAGAACAAAAAGAACTTTTTGCACGGGGGAGAACCAAGGCGGGCAAAATTATAACCTATGCCGATGGAGAGAAAAACAAGTCCAACCATCAAGCAAAGGCCGATGGTTACGGCTATGCGGTAGACTTATATCCTTATTACAATGGATCCGTACAAACAGGAGAAAAAGGAGAAGGACCGGAAGTACGAAAAAGATTAAAAGCCATAGCAGAACACATAAAAAAAGCGGCCAAAGAATTAAAAATTACAGTAGAGTGGGGGGGCGATTGGAAGATGTGCGATGACCCTCATTTTGAGCTGAAAAAACCTTAAACCAATGAAATCTAAAGAAAAATTCATATTTACCGTTGGAATGCTCGTGATGATATTTGCCGCCTGTTATACGTCTTATAAAGCCGGTAAAAGAAAAGTTATCACTAAAACACAGCAAAAAGAAATTAAAGTTTCAGAAAAAAAGGTAAAAACTTACAAAAAAGAATATGACAGCCTACAGAAAGAATACGATAAGTTGGAGCAGGTAAAACAAGAAGTAAAAAAAATATACCTGAAAGGGAAAGAAAAAATTACGCTTATTACAGAAGAACGGATACAGCAATACAACGATACCCTTTGCCAAAAAGATGTCCAACAATTGAAAGAACAAGCGTATCAATGCGATAGTTTAGTAGACATCCAAAACATTCAATTAGAAAAAAACAAACACCAATTAAATTTGTCAAAACTAATTATCGATGAAAAAGACAAAGAAATAGGGATTTACAAGAATAAAAAAAGCAAAATAAACCCCGTTGGTATCGGTATTTTTGGAGGCTATGGCACCGACTTTAAAAACGGATGGACACCAACCGTTGGCGTTGGTATAAGCTATAATTTTATAAGGCTTTAAAAATTAATCAATAAAACGAAATAATTATAACTTCTATTCATTTGTTTTTTTGTTAGATGGGCTTATTGAAACCAGTTATTTAAGCGTTTTAATAATATATAAACCATTAATTATATTAAAAACTATTTTAAAAAAATTATTTGATTATATTAGTACTACAACTTTAAATATTAAAAAAACAAATAAATATAATGTTATTTTATACTTATTTTATTTAGATAAATTTTTATCTTTGCATTACTTTTCAATTGTACTATGAAAAATTATGTGCTAGATGGCGTAAAGTTTCAAATTGAATATCTGTTTGCTAATTTTGGAATAATTATAGCATTATTTGTTGTAGGTTTTACAATAGGGTATCTTTTTAAAAAATATATTTCCGATAGTGATTTTAAAAAACAAATAAATTTAAGGATACAAGAAAAGGATGAAACAATAATGGATTTGAGATATATTATTTATGATAAATTAAAAGAAGTTAAGGTTGAAAAGAAAGATTATTTATTTTTTAAAAGGTTAAAAGAATTTTTTAAAAAAATTAAAACATGAATATATTAATAACAATACTATCTTTAGCACTATTAGTGTATATGTTGCTCCATCAATATATAAAGCAAAAAAAGGAAGTGTTAATATTGAAATTAGCTTCCGATTATGATAAGATGGAACTTGCCTATATAAAAAATAAGAAAAATTTAGAAAAAGAAGACATTGAATTTTTAAAAATATTTAAGAATATAGTTGTTAATCCTGAATTTCTAGACTTTAAAATAAAATTAATTATTTTTCTAAATTCTTTGGAAGATCAAGAGTATGCAAAAGATAAAAAGAATTTAAATGAAGTAATTAAAATTCAAAATAAAGAATTTTTAAAAGCTTATGATCAATTTAATGATACATCAAAAAAACTCACAATCTTAAGTACTTATAGTCTTTCCGTTTTAATTTTTATTACTAAGCTTATTTTTAAATCCATGGTAAGAAATGGTTTTTCTAGTTTAAAGGTAAATTATAAAAAACATCTATCAGAAATTAAAGATGTTTTAAATAATAAAGATATTCTTCTCTCAAAATGTGAGTAATTAATTTATCATTCTATCAATTTTTTCATATCATCAACCACTTTTTTACCCATCATTTTCTTGGATAAAGATCTATTTATTTCTATCTTTATAAGAGATAACTTACTTAAGATGAAAACAAAAATAGAATGGACAGAGGCAACATGGAATCCTTCAACAGGTTGTAATAAAATAACAGCAGGTTGTAAATTTTGCTATGCTGAGGTAATGGCAAAAAGGTTACAAGCAATGGGAACTCCGGGATATGAAAATGGATTTGAATTTACTTTAATGCCTGAACGGTTAGAATTACCAAAAAAAATAAAGAAACCAACAAAATTTTTTGTGAACTCTATGAGTGACCTTTTCCATGAAAAAATGCCATTTCACTTTTTAGATAAAATTTTTAACACTATACGTGAAACACCTCAGCACCAATACCAAATTTTAACTAAAAGAGAAAATATATTAAAACAATATTTTGAAAATAGAACAATTCCTGATAATGTATGGCTTGGAGTAACAGTAGAAGACGCAAAAACTAAATATAGGATTGATATTTTAAGAAAAATTCCTGCTAAAATTAAATTTTTATCTATAGAGCCTCTTATAGGCTCTGTTGGTAAATTAGATTTAACAAATATTGATTGGGTTATTGTTGGTGGCGAAAGTGGAAACAAAGCAAGACCTATGAATCCTGAATGGGCAGAAAAAATCCTAACACAATGTAAAGAACAGGGTGTAGCATTCTTTTTTAAACAATGGGGAACTTGGGGAGAGGATGGAATAAAGAGAAATAAAAAGATTAATGGCAGTTTACTCTCTGGAAAAGAGTGGAAAGAAATGCCTGAAATTTCCAAAAAATTTGAAAAGAAATCATTAACATTAATATAAGTTTTTAAATCATTCTAAATTATTTAATTTCAGAGTGATTTTTTATATTCTAGAGTAAAAATTTTTGTAAGAAAGAAGAATTATTTATACATTTATGATATGAGTTTATTTGAAGTATAAATAATTTTTATTCTTCTTAATTAAAAAAAGCCTAATTTCAATAATTTAGGCTTTTTTTTATGATGTTATAAAAGAAGTTTTCTACTAATTCTTAATATTTTTATTAAAGATTATTTTGAAAAATTTAGCGCTACAACTTTAACAAATATATATATATTATTAAATAAAAATGACTAATACTTTAAATAACTAATTTGTTGTTTAACGAAAAATACAATTATCTTAAATAAGCAGGTTTAATTTTAAAAAAAACATCTGTTTATTAAATAACTTAGTTTGTTCTTTGAATAAGATTTTATTATAAAATCAAAATTTCGATAATATTTTCTTTTATGGAATCTAGATTTTTTAACTTACAATCTTAAGTACTTATAGTCTTTCCGTTTTAATTTTTATTAGTAAACTTTTTTTTAAATTCCTGGTTAGAAATGGTTTTTCCAGTCTAAAGGTGAATTATAAAAAAATAATATCAGAAATTAAAAATGTTTTGAATAATAAAGATGTTCTTCTTCCAAAATTTGAGTAATTAATTTATCACTCTATCAATTTTTTCATATCATCAACCACTTTTTTACCCAACATTTTAGCGTAGTGTTGTGTCTGTTTTAAATTAGAATGGCCTAAAGCTCTGCTTACTGTTTCAATAGGCATACTTTTATTAAGTAAATACGTGGCAAAAGTATGACGAGCAACGTGACTGGTAAGTTTTTTAGTAAGTCCGACATATTCACCAACTATTTTTAAATAATCATTATATTTTTGATTGCTTATTTTAGGTAGTTTATAATCAAATTTTTTTAACACCCTTTCGGCTTCCGGTAAAAGTAATGATATAAAACTTTCATCGGTCTTTTTTCTATTAGACCGAATAACTTTATACCCGTCCAGTTCAACGATATATTCACTATTGAATAGTTGAGTGTCGGCATATGACATACCGGTATAACATTGAAATAAAAATAACTCTCTGACTCTGTCAATTTTAGGGTTATCAAATTCAAATAAATAAATACAGTCAACTTCATTAGGAGTTAAAAATACAGGCTTCTTAGACTTACCTTTTGAAATTTTAAATAAATCGTAGGGATTAGATTTACAAAGTCCCCTTTTAATCGCCTCATTAATATATCCCTTAAACAAACTATGACGTTTGTAAAGAGTAGGGGAAGATTTAATAAACTGTCTTAAATACTCATCAAAGTCTAATAAATTTTTGTAGGTTAAATCAGCAAATACTTTAATTTTTCCAAAGTCTTCAAGCCTTCTCAAAAACGATTTATTATATTCTATGACAGATAAAGACGGATCGCGCCGTTTTAATTCAGAATAAATAAATTCAACTATTGAATGGGTTAAAGATTCATCTTTATTCCAGTTTTTGGCATCTTCTAAGGAATTGCAGTTTTCCGATAAAACAAATGCCTCAATATTCCTAAATATTCGATGAGCCTTAGCGGTTATAGCAGATGCATTAGGATGGTTTTTGCAGGTAAATCCGTTTTTGGATGTAAATTCAGATGGTTTTAATCTAATGCCTGTAGATATAAATATACGGTTTATGGTTTTGTTCTGCCTTACTTCAATATGTAATAGCCCGGTTTCTTTACCTTTATTCTTAATTTCATTTTTCCTGTCGAATATAAAGCGTAATGATAAGCTATCCATGTAATTATAAATTTGATTAAAGGTATCAAAAAATTTGATACTTTTTTAAAAAAAGGTATCAAAAAATTGGCAGAATATGGCAGAATATGGCACAGATAAAAAAACGTAAAAAAGGGCTATAAACTGCGTAAACACAAGAAAACCCGCTTAAATAGCGGGTTTATTAGCAGAGAGGATGGGATTCGAACCCACGATACGGTTACCCGTATACTACCTTTCCAGGGTAGCCTCTTCAACCACTCGAGCACCTCTCTGTTTAGTAGAGCGCAAATATAGAAATATTTTTAAATTGAACCAACTATAATATAATCTTTATTAAAATTAAGTTTTATCGGGATGAACGTTTAAATTTATATTTCATTAAGAAATTAATAATATAGATATAAAACTATAATCGGATCAATACTCTGTTTCTTCTTATACTAATTATAAACAAAAAACAACTAAGATAATCTTAGTTGTTTTTTTATAATAATAAGAATTTATTTACTGTTAACTATACATATCATCGATTAGAAATTTAAATTTTTCCAATACAATTTTACGTCTAACTTTTAAAGTAGGAGTGATCTCACCGGAATCCATGTTAAAATCCATAGGAAGCAATTGAAATTTTTTAATTTTTTCAAATCCTGCTAAATGTTGCTGAATATGATTGATTCTCGCAGTGAATAAATCTTTAATTTTTTGATGAGATATAAGCTCCTCAAAAGAATTAAAATGAATATTTAAATTTTCTGCAAAATGTTTTAAAGCCTCAAAGTTAGGTACTAATAAGGCCGTTACATATGGTTTATTATCACCCACAACCACAGCTTTCTCAATATAATTATCATTGGTTAAAAGATTTTCAATCGGCTGCGGACAAATATATTTACCGTTAGACGTTTTCATTAAATCTTTAATGCGATCAATAATAATTAAATTTCCGTTTTCGTCAAATTTTCCTGCATCACCGGTTTTGAACCATCCATCGGCAGTAAAAGCATCTTTAGTCTCTTTTTCCTTCTTATAATAACCTTTAAAAACCCCGTATCCTTTAATTAAAATTTCATTCTCATCGCCTATACGTATTTGTACTCCTGTCATGGGCTTACCAACCGAATTATACTCATAGTTTTTCAACGGAAAAGCTGCCACAGTCGCAGTGGTTTCAGTTAAGCCATATCCCACGCATAAATGAATTCCAATACAATCCAAAAATTCTGTTATTTCAGGACTGATCGAAGCTCCTCCTACAGGAATAAATCTAAGTTTACCTCCCAATTGTTTCTTAACTTTTTTGAAAAGCAGTGTATCAACGATTTTATACTTTAGGGCTAAAAACCAAGGTATTTTTTTGTCGTTTCTTTTTAAATTGGAGTATTTTTGACCAATTTTCAAAGAGGATGTAAATAATTTCTTTAAAAATTTGGGACTGCTTTGGATTTTTTCATTAACAGAAATATAAATCTTTTGGAAAAGGCGAGGAACCGAACACATGGTTGTCGGCTTCACTTCTAAAAGAAATTGTGATATTTCTCTAGGATTTTCACAAAAGCTCAGCTGTCCACCACTTGAAAGTACAAAAGAACTCCAACATTTTTCGAATACATGACTTAATGGTAAAAACACTAATGAATTTTCATTTTTAGGAGTAAAACCAAAGAAACTTTCATGAGCTTTACAAGCTTCGATAAAATTTCCGTGAGAAAGCATTACGCCTTTAGGTTCTCCGGTTGTTCCGGAAGTATATATTATAGAAGCGATATCGTCTTTATCTTTAGAAACCACTTCACAGTCTGTTGACTGATCTTTAATCAAATCATAAAAATGATAGGAATATTTACTTTGTAATTCAATAAAATTCTTAGCAACTAAAATATGTTCAAGAGAAGTTCCTTTAGAATAGATCTTTAAACAATTCGTATATTGTTTTTCATTTCCGGCAAGAATAATTTTTACATTAGCATCATCTATGATGTATTCAGCTTGTTCAGAAGTTAGAGTAGCAAAAATCGGTACAGTAACAGCACCAATAGTAAGAATCGCTAAATCTAAAATCATCCATTGCGGCATATTATCAGCATATATGGCAATCTTGTCATCAGGTTTAGCACCTAAAGACTTTAGAGCATTGGCTGTTTGTTTAACTAAATTAGTAAACTCTAACCAAGTATACGATTTCCATTCATGATTTTCTTTAAAATTTAAGGCTACTTTAGAAGATAATACTTTATTATCAAGTATGATTTGCGAAAAATTCATATATAATTTTTTTTATCGAAATTTAGAATAAGATAAGCCTAAATCTCGAAATGTAAAGTTAAGAATAATATAATTCTTATGAAATTAAGGTATGTTAATTATTTCAAAAATTAGTTAATTTTTGGCTAGATTTAGTAATATATGTATTTTTATATCCTAAAATTAGTAAAGAAATGGTATCAGGAATTGTAAATACCTTTATCCAGTGGTATGTAAAGAAAAGGGTTAAGCAAATGGAAGTGTTCATTAATAATCCTGAAGATACCCAAAATGCCGTATTAACAGCTCTTTTATATAAGGCAAAAGATACCGAATACGGGAAAAAATATAAGTTTAATCAAATAACTTCATATAAGGATTTCAAAAATCAAGTTCCATTAGTACATTATGAAGATTTCGAACCTTTTATAACGAGAGCAAGAAAAGGCGAAAAAAATGTTATATGGCCCGGAATAATTCAATGGTTTGCCAAATCATCCGGTACAACCAATGCTAAAAGTAAATTTATTCCAATTACTGAAGATAGCTTGCAAGAATGTCATTATAAGGCAGGAAAAGATTTATTTTCAATGTATGCTTTCCATAATCCAAATACAAAAATTTTTCAATGTAAAAATTTAAGGTTGGGAGGAACCCGAGAAAATTACGCCGGTTTCGATTCGAAATATGGAGATTTATCTGCCGTTTTAATAGATAATCTACCCTTTTGGGCAGAATGGAAAAGCACTCCAAATAAAGAAGTATCTCTTTTAAAAGATTGGGAAATCAAATTACCTGCAATTGTGGAACAAGTCATTACGCAAGATGTGGGAAGTTTTACCGGAGTTCCTTCCTGGATGATGGTATTATTACGAAAAGTATTAGAAGCCACTGATAAAAAATACATTGATGAATTATGGCCGAATGTTGAATGTTTCTTTCATGGGGGAATAAGTTTCACTCCTTATGTTGAGCAGTATGCATCCATATTTTCCAAACCGATTAATTATTATGAAATTTATAATGCTTCCGAAGGGTATTTTGCCATGCAAGATACCAATGAAAGTAAAGATATGCTCTTAATGCTCGATTATGGTATATTTTATGAGTTTATACCTATGGATGAGTTTTATTCGGATAATCCGACAGTTATATCCATTGAAGATGTAAAGTTAGACACCAATTATGCATTGGTTATAACAACTAATGGCGGATTGTGGAGATACATTATAGGTGATACGGTAAAGTTTGTTTCTAAAAATCCGTATCGAATAAGAGTTACGGGAAGAACCAAATTTTATATTAATGCATTTGGTGAAGAATTGATGGTTGAAAATGCTGAAAAAGCCTTAAAAGAGGCGGAAAAAGAAACCCAAGCGATAATATCCGAATATACGGCCGGGCCGATATTTATGAAAGGAAAAGAAAAAGGTTCGCATGAGTGGATCATAGAATTTGCACGACAACCGAATTCTATGGAAAAATTTACGGAAATTTTAGATAATGAATTGCAGAAATTAAATTCCGATTACGAAGCCAAAAGATATAATAATATGACATTAACGATGCCCAAAGTACATTCAGCAAGACCTCATCTTTTCTATGACTGGATGAAGCAAAGAGGTAAATTGGGTGGTCAAAATAAAATACCCCGTTTAGCTAATGACAGGGAATATTTGGATTCATTGCTGAACTTAAACCATAAATAATCTAAAAACTTTAATAATGAAACAATTTTTTTTAATTTTAGGAACTACTCTAAGCTTACTTGCCTGTTCATCTAAAAATAACACCCATTCGGTCATTGTAGGAAATGATGCAGACGAACACGGGTGTAAAAAATCTACCGGTTCTCAATGGTCACAAATTAAAAGAGATTGCGTTCAACCGTTTAGTGTAGGAATTAAATTAAAACCAGTTTCCACAACCTCTACTCAAGCAGCTTATATACTTGTAGATAAAGATCGTATCGAAATATTTTCATCTGAAATACCCGGTTCAGTGATCGCACAAAAGATAAATGATACTGAATGGAAAAATGGAAATTGGGTAGTAAAAAAAATTAATGATATCTATGAATTAGAAAAAGACGGCAAAACGCTTTACAAAAATAACTAATAAGGATATCTATTCAATATAATATTAGTTTACGAAAAATTATATGGTAAAACTACAGAAACTTTAGGTAACTCTATTTTTATAAAGTAGGATTTTTTTTAAAGTTTTAAGTTCAAATATGTATAGCATATATACACTAGTATATGTAAAAATTTATTGCCTTTGAACCATAAAATTTGAAAATAAATAATTACATTTAGAAACAGTATTAATACATAAGAGGATGATCCAGTCACCTTTAGCAGAAAGAATGCGTCCGAAAACCCTTGAGGACTATCAATATCAAAATCATTTAATAGGAAAAGACGGTCCCATTAAACGAATGGTGGAAAGTGGAAATCTGGCTTCCATGATTTTTTGGGGTCCTCCGGGAACAGGAAAAACAACTCTCGCAGAAATAATAGCCCATGAATCTCAAAGAGACTATTATACACTTAGTGCGGTAAGCTCCGGAGTTAAAGAAGTAAGAGAAGTAATAGAAAAGGCTAAAAATCAAAATTTATTTACCGGAAAAAGTCCTATTTTGTTTATTGATGAAATCCACCGATTCAACAAGTCGCAGCAAGACAGTTTATTACAAGCCGTTGAAAAAGGATGGGTCGTATTAATCGGAGCAACCACGGAAAATCCCAGTTTTGAAGTTGTATCAGCACTATTATCCAGGTGTCAGGTATATACCCTTTATCACTTAGACAAAAAAGCGTTGTCCAATTTATTGCACAGAGCTATAACAGAAGATGAAACTTTGTCCCAAAAGAAGGTAATTATAGATGAAGAAGAGGCCTTATTGCAATATTCAGGAGGCGATGCCAGAAAACTGTTAAACAGCTTGGATTTAGTTGTACAACAATTCAGTGATCAGGAGGAAATCCATATCAATAATGAAGAAATAAAAAAAGTCATTCAACAAAATATGGCTTTGTATGATAAAGGAGGAGAACAACATTACGATATCATTTCCGCCTTTATAAAGTCGATTCGAGGTTCAGATCCCAATGCAGCCGTATATTGGTTAGCTCGAATGCTGGATGGGGGAGAAGACATTAAATTTATAGCTCGAAGGATGGTTATTTCCGCTTCAGAAGATATAGGTATGGCCAATCCTACAGCTTTAATATTAGCAAATAATACCTTTCAAGCGGTAAATGTCATTGGAAATCCCGAAGCAAGAATTTTATTAAGTCAGTGTGCCATTTATTTAGCAACCTCTCCTAAATCAAATGCTTCCTATTTGGCAATAAATTCAGCCTTAGCATACGTTAAAGAAACAGGAAATTTGCCCGTTCCTTTACCAATTAGAAATGCACCCACTCAATTAATGAAAGAGCTGAATTACGGTTCAGGATATAAATATGCCCATGATTATCCGGGAAATTTTGTATATCAAGAATTTTTACCCGATCAAGCTTCTCATCAAAGTTTTTATCAACCCGGTAATAATCCAAGAGAAAACAAACTCAGAGATTATCTTAAAAATTTGTGGATGGATAAATACAATTTTTAATATGATCACAGAATTGACTAAAATTCAGTGATATAAAAGATGTAGTAAAAATAGAATAAATCTTCCTTTTAGTCCAATTTTAATTTTTCCAACCTTACCATTCAATTGTTGCAACTAAGATAAGAATCTTAGTTCGTCTCTATTTTTGAATCATTAATTAATTTAGTTATACGTATTTTTGTATAGGAAATTTCAGTAACAGATATGTCATTAGAACTTCAGTTAAAAACATTACCTAACAAACCGGGAATTTATCAGTTTTTTGATGAAAACCAGAAAATTTTATATGTTGGAAAAGCTAAAAACTTAAAAAAAAGGGTTTCATCCTATTTCAACAAAGAACATGTAGGTAAAACTAAAGTTTTAGTTTCAAAAATTAAAAATTTAAAAATTACGATTGTTGATACTGAATACGATGCCTTATTGTTGGAAAATAATCTGATTAAAGAATTTCAGCCGCGATATAATATTCGTTTAAAGGATGATAAAACCTATCCTTGTATATGCATTAAAAATGAACCCTTTCCAAGAGTTTTTTTAACCAGAAAATTAATAAAAGACGGTTCTGAATACTATGGACCCTATAGTTCCGTAGTAGTAGCCAAAGCACTGTTAGAGTTAATAAAAAGTATCTATCCCTTACGAAGTTGTAATTTAGATTTAACTCAAGAAAAAATTGAATCACATAAATTTTCCGTTTGTCTGGAATATCATATCCATAATTGTTTAGGTCCCTGTGAGGAATATCAAACGCTTGAAGATTATTTAGAAAATATCAAAGAAATACGGGATATTATCAAAGGTAATATATCCGAGCCTTTAGCATCCTTACGAAAAAAAATGATGCAGTATTCTGATAAAATGGAATACGAAAAAGCACAGCAAATAAAAGAAAAATTAGATATTTTAGAAAAATATCAAGCGAAATCAACTGTTATTTCACCCACTATATCCAATGTGGATGTATTCGGTATTACTTCCGATGAATCGGCTGCTTATGTTAATTATTTTAAAATTGTAAAAGGTAGAATCATTCAATCCTATACAACTGAAATAAAAAAACAGTTGGATGAATCCGATGAAGAAATATTACAAAAAAGTATAATTGAAATACGAGAAAAATTCAATTCAGTATCTAAAATCATTTATATTCCTTTTCCTGTAGATATAAAAATACCGGATGTAAAATTATATATTCCTAAAATAGGGGATAAAAAGAAAATATTAGATTTATCTGAAAGAAATGCCAAAGAGTATAGGTTAGAAATGCTAAAACAGGTTAAAATTGTAGATCCCGAACGACATTCCAACCGAATTATGGCTGAAATGAAAACGCTTTTACATTTACCGGAAGAACCACGATTAATTGAAGGTTTTGATAATTCCAATATACAAGGAACCAATCCGGTTTCTGCCTGTGTTGTCTTCCGCAACGGCAGACCGAGTAAAAAAGAGTATCGTATTTTTAATGTTAAAACAGTAGAAGGACCTAATGACTTTGCTACTATGGAGGAGGTAATATATCGCAGATACAAAAGGCAATTAGAAGAAAATAACGAATTACCTCAACTTATACTAATTGACGGAGGAAAAGGTCAGTTAAGCTCTGCCTATAAATCATTGGAATTACTGGGATTGGCGGGAAAAATACCTATTATCGGGATCGCCAAAAGGTTGGAAGAACTCTATTTTCCCCATGATTCCATCCCTTTATATTTGGATAAAACTTCAGAAACCCTAAAAGTGCTGCAAAAAGTTCGAGATGAGGCGCACAGGTATGGAATAACGAGGCACAGAAATAAAAGAAGTAAAAAAACATTCACGACTGAACTGGAAACAATACCCGGAATTGGAAAAAAAACCATTGAAATACTTTTAAATCACTTTAAATCCGTATCAGCCATAAGACAGGCTAGCGAAGATGAAATTCAAAAGCTTATTGGAGATAAAAGAACTTCAATAATCGTAAATTATTTTAAAACGGATAAATAAGATTTTCTAAACTTGTAAAAACTCGATAAAAAGTTAATCGGATAAAATCGTTACTATAATTAAAAGATAATAGTATTTTTGCTTGTTATTTTTAATTATAAAAATTTATGAATTATACATTTTATTCTAAAATTGGATTGCTTTTTATTTTTATATTGAGTTTTCAACTATGTATCTGTCAAAAAAGATCAACCAATCATTTAGCCGCCTTACATGCCGTAAAAAAAATTTTAACTGCCAGTACCAATCAAAGTTTTTCTGTACTAAAAGATACAGGTTCATTTCTAATCAATACAAAAATGGAAGAAGCCTTACCCGATGAACTTAAGGATATTAATACAAAACTCGAAACCTTAGGCTTATCGAGTATTGTTGAAAGTGAAAAGCAAAACATCGGAAAAGCAGCTCAATCTTCAGTTAATTTATTTAAGCCTATCATTAATTCTGCAATTAAAGACATCACGCCTTTAGAAGCTGCTAAAATTATAGCCGGAGGAAAGGGAGCAGCTACTCAATATTTGAAAAGGAAAACGGAAGCGAAACTTTTTGAAGCAATACAACCCGAGGTTGAAAATGAATTAAACAGCAGTGGAGTAACCGCATTGGTTAATTCCGCATTAAACAACAAAACAATTCAAAATGCCTTAGCCATGATTACCGGAAACCCTGCTTCAACAACCGAAAAAGAATCTAATTCGATTGCTAAGTACGCAACTAGTCAAATTGTTAATGGATTTTTTCAAGTAGCAGAAGAATATGAAGTAAAAAATTCCAATCTTTCTACAGATCTTATTAAATCGTTAGTTAAATAAGCTAAAAAGAAAGTTATTTTTGAATTAAACAGTATCTATCACTTAATTTTAGTCATCCGGAAAAAATAAAGAAACGGTTAAAATAGAGGAATAGATAACTAAAACAAGTTTTATTAAAATAAAATTAAAAAAAGCCATTCTGATTAGAATGGCTTTTAATCTATCAAAGATTATTTTTTACTTTATCATTTCGTAACTTCTCTTAATAAAATCAGTAAGATCTTTACCTTTAAGTATATTTTGAGAAAGTTTAGCTAAGTCTAAAGCTTGTTTAATAATGGAAGCTTTTTCGTCTTTGTTTTCCTTCTTTAAGATTTCGGAAGCAATAGGATTATTGGTATTAACGACAAGATTATAAGATTCAGGGAAATTACCCATCATGCCGTACATTCCACCGCCCACTTGTTGCATATCTTTCATTCTTCTCATAAATTCCGGCTGAGTCAAAATAAAAGGAGCGTCATCCTTACTTAAATTTTCTAACGAAATAGTATACGTTTTAGAATCTACATTTTCCTCAATTTCTTTTTTAAGAGTTTCTTTTTCTTCATCGGTTAAAACAGATACGGTGTTTTCGTCCTTCTTGATAAGATTGTTAATATGATCTGCATCTACTCGTACAAAAGAAATATTTTCTTTAGAAGTTTCCAATTTTTGAATTAAATGAGGAACTATTGGAGAATCCAATAATAAAACTTCATAACCTTTTTGTTTAGCCGTTTGAATGTATTGATCTTGCTCATCTAAATTGGTAGCATATAAGATCACTAATTTACCATCTTTGTCGGTTTGGTGATCTTTAATCTTATCTTTTAACTCGTCGAACGTATAATATACATGATCTACCGTAGGATAAAGCGCGAATTTATCTGATTTTTCATAGAATTTTTCTTCGGAAATCATTCCGTATTCTATTACTATTTTAATATCATTCCATTTCTTTTCAAAATCCTCGCGGTTTTCATTAATTAAAGAAACCATCTTATCAGCCACTTTTTTGGTGATGTAAGAAGAAATTTTCTTAACAGCGCCGTCAGCTTGTAAATAAGAACGAGAAACGTTTAACGGAATATCGGGAGAATCAATAACCCCTCTCAATAACATTAAGAAATCGGGAACGATGCCTTTAACCTCATCGGTAACAAAAACTTGATTTTGATATAATTGGATTTTGTCTTTATCTAAATTCAGGTTATTGGCTAATTTAGGAAAAAATAAAATTCCGGTTAAATGAAACGGATAATCTACATTCAAATGAATGTAAAATAAAGGTTCATCAAATTGCATCGGATACAGCTCATGGTAAAATGCTTTGTAATCCTCATCTTTCAATTCAGAAGGAGACTTTGTCCATGCCGGATTAGGATTATTGATGATATCATCAACGATTACTTTTTCAGGTTTGGCATCTTTATCAGTACCCTCAGGTAGCGGTAACATTTCTTCCTTAGTTCCGAATTTTATCGGAATAGGCATGAATCGATTGTATTTTAACAGTAGTTCGCGAATTTTGTATTCTTCTAAAAATTCAGAAGAATCTTCGGCAATGTGTAAAATAATTTCAGTACCGCGATCTTTTTTATCTGCAGGACCTAAATCGAATTGAGGACTTCCGTCGCAAACCCATTGCACGGCCGGAGCATCTGTATAAGATTTAGTTATGATTTCCACTTTATCGGCAACCATAAAAGCAGAATAGAAGCCTAAACCGAAATGACCTATAATACCTTCTTTTTCAGCATCTTTGTGTTTAGAAATAAAGTCTTCAGCTCCGGAAAACGCTACTTCATTAATATATTTTTGTACTTCTTCTTCTGTCATACCGATCCCTTGATCGATAATATGAAGGGTTTTATCTTCTTTGTTTATTTTAATTTCAATAATTGGACTGCCGTATTCAACGTTAGCTTCTCCAATATTCGATAAATGTTTAAGTTTTAATGTAGCATCGGTAGCATTAGATACCAGCTCACGTAAAAATATTTCGTGATCGTTATATAAAAACTTTTTAATCAGTGGAAAAATATTTTCAACCGATACATTAATATTTCCTTTTGCCATATATTTTTTTGTTTTTTACGATTAATTAATGAAAATTAATTTTCAAAAGTCAAAAAAAGTACCAATGAAAATCTTATGACAAAATGACGGGAAACAAAGGTAAAAGGCGCATTAGCATTAGATAATTTTTATTTCCATTTTTTAAAATAGCATTTACAATTGAAATTATTACATACTATCCAATTTTTATTTTCTAAAATAAGATAAATTTATTTTAATTTTTTATCTTTAATAGTTTAAATTAAAAATTATTACAAACTTAATTTTAAGTGTAAACAGAATGATAAGAAGAGCAGTTAAAGGAGATTGTAAAAGATTAATGGAATTAGTACATGAATTAGCCGATTTTGAAAAAGCACCGGATGAAGTTACCGTAAATCTATCCCATTTTGAAGAAAGCGGATTTGGAGATCATCCCGTTTGGTGGGCGTTGGTCGCTGAAGATGAGAAATCTAAAACCATTATAGGTTTTGCTTTATACTATGTGCGATATTCGACATGGAAGGGGCAACGCCTGTATCTTGAAGATCTTTATGTATGCCCCTATTGGAGAGGAAAAGGAATAGGAAGTCAACTTTTTGAGGCTGTAATTAGGGAAACTAAAGATCAACAATTAAACGGGATGGTATGGCAGGTATTGGAATGGAACGAAACGGCAATAGAATTTTATAAAAAGTATAATGCAAAATTTGATGCAGAATGGATCAATTGCAGTATCGATTTATAGTCTCAAGCATTTAAAAAATATATCAAAGGGTTTATTTTATACAGCAAAGTAGATAATTTACATTTTTTTGTGTTGAATCTTTAGTTTTAGTTGTGATTTGGTAAAAAATCATTGTTAATTTAGGAATAGATTTATCGAAAATGTAAGATTTTAACAGATATATATCATTAAAAAAACAGTTATTTTTCGAATTTCATTATATTTGTAAAATTTATTAAATTTCGTATAAAATAAGATAAATTTTATCTGAAATTATGTATTATTTGAAAATGGAGCAAAAATAATTACAATTTTTTATACTAATACTAAATTACTAACTGTAAAGAATTAATTTTGAAGAATTTAAAGTCTGATAGAACAAAGAAAGAATTAAAAAGAGGATTATCTAATCGACATATACAACTTATCGCTTTAGGCGGCTCCATAGGTACCGGATTATTTTTAGGAATCGGACCGGCTGCTGTCATGGCAGGACCATCCGTTATTTTAGGTTATACCATTGCCGGATTTATAGCATTTATGATTATGAGGCAACTGGGAGAAATGGTAGTTGAAGAACCGGTATCGGGAAGTTTTAGTCATTTTGCCAACAAATACTGGGGACCTTTTGCAGGTTTTGCTTCCGGTTGGAACTATTGGTTGTTATACACGTTAGTAAGCATGACGGAATTAACCGCCATAGGAACCTATGTACATTTTTGGTGGCCGGAAATTCCATTATGGGTATCGAGTTTATTCTTTTTTGTGGTTATTAATTTAATTAACCTGGCTAATGTAAAGATTTACGGAGAAGCAGAATTTTGGTTTTCAATCATAAAAGTTATTGCAATCATAGCTATGATTGTTTTTGGAAGCTATCTTTTGATAAGCGGTTCGGGAGTCCCTAAAGCATCCATAACTAATTTATGGAACGACGGTGGATTTTTTCCTAAGGGCTTATTTAATTCAGATGGAACAGGAGGTTATCAAGGGTTACTTGCCGCAATGGCTTTCATTATGTTTTCTTTCGGAGGGTTGGAGCTGATCGGGATCACTGCTTCTGAAGCAGAAAATCCTGAAGTAACTATCCCTAAAGCGACGAATCAGGTAATATACAGAATCCTTATTTTTTATACCGGAGCTTTACTGATCTTATTTTCACTTTCTCCGTGGAGAGAAATAACAACCGGAAGCAGTCCGTTTGTAACCGTTTTTGATACCCTTAACGGTTTTAGTTTTACATTATTAGGTCATACTTTTTATTTTACAAGCATCATTGCAAATGTTCTGAATGTGGTGGTTTTAACTGCAGCCCTATCTGTTTATAATAGCAGCGTGTACAGTAACAGTAGGATGTTATATGGTTTGTCCGTTCAAGGAAATGCTCCTAAATTTTTATCGAAACTGAATGCCAATCATGTACCGGTAATGGCCATATTGGTTTCCGCCTTATTTGCTGCTGTTTGTGTTATTGTAAACAAAGTAATGCCGAAAGAAGCTCTCAATTATTTAATGTCGTTAGTAGTTTCTTCTCTAATCATCAATTGGATAATCATCAGTTTAACCCATTTTTATTTTAAAAGAAGTAAAAATAAAGAAGGAGTGTTTAAAACTAAATTTCCTTCTTTATGGTTTCCGCTGGGAAATATTATTTGTTTGATATTCTTAGTTGGAATTTTACCCATTATGTGGTTTACCGGTATGGAATTATCTATTGAGCTGATTCCTGTATGGTTGTTTGTTCTGTATTTCTGCTATAGATTTCCTAAATATAAATGGATTTTATTAATTATATTTTTAGCCTATTTTCTCTGGAGAATTTACAGCATAATTTAGTGGGTTATTATATTTTCAACCATACAATGATTAAGAAAATAGATTTGGGTTCTAATTAATTTAAAAAAAAATTAATTAGAACTTGTAAGCTTTTCTAAAGCATATTGTATCATTTTATCTATAGAGGAATACGGATCTTTACTAAAAGTACCTGCATAACGGTTAGCTACAATAGTGTTTAATGATAAAGCACGATGACCCATCAATTGAGATAAACCGTAAATGGCTGATGTTTCCATTTCAAAATTGGTAATTCTGTGATTTTTATATTCGAATCGATTAAGTTTTTCGTTCATCTTTTCATCATCTAAGTCCAAACGTAAAATTCTTCCCTGAGGACCGTAAAAACCAATAGCGGTTGCAGTGATGCCGGCTCTGACGGCTGAATTTTCACACATAAGGTCCAGTAATTCTTGAGAGCCGTCTACAACATAAGGAGCTGCTCTTTTTTTATTCCAGTTGGTTTGCGATGTAAACGCTTCTGCAATTTCATTGGTGTAAAAATTTTCAGTATTTGCGTAAAAGCTCATTAAACCGTCAAATCCTAATCCTTTAGTTGAGGCAACCATCGTATCTACCGGAATATCGGACTGTAAAGAACCGGAGGTTCCTAATCGAACAAAAGTAAGTCGGGTAGGGATAGTTTTAATTTTCTTATTAATTAAGTCAATATTGGCAAGAGCATCCAACTCATTCAAAACGATATCAATATTATCGGTACCCATACCTGTGGATATTACAGTAAGCCTTTTTCCGTTAAGTGTTCCCGTGTGAGTAACAATTTCTCGTTTTTGAGACGTAACTTCAATGGAATCGAAATATTGTGACACTTTAGGTACGCGTCCCGGATCACCAACCAGTATAATGGTATCTGCCAGCTCATCGGGTTTGATATTGCAATGATAAATACTCCCGTCGGGATTTAATACTAATTCTGAATTTGATAATTTAGAAGCCATAGTTTGTAAAGCTAATTTTTTTAAATTTGATATCTATATTTTATCCGCCCACTCGTTTTACGGAAAATCCTTTTTCTTTTAAAATATCCATTATTTTATCTCGATAATTTCCCTGAATAACAATAATTCCGTCTTTGGCAGATCCGCCCACACCTAATTGGGATTTTAGTTCTTTGGCAAGTTGTTTTAAATCTTCATCTGCTCCGTTATAATTTTCCAAGATAGTAACGGGCTTTCCATTTCTTCCTTTTTTTTCATATTTACAAATAATAGGGTCCTCCTGCATAAATAATTCTTTTTTAGGGGTGGAAGATGATTCTTCAGGTTCTTCAAATAGATGATTCGGAAATAGTTTCTTAAGCTGATCTTGCAAATCCATGATATTGCTTTATATATACAATTACGAAATTAGTAATTTTTTATTGTAAGGAATTGATTTTACTTATCTATAGTTTGAAATTATTGTAAGGAATTGTTTCAATTGATAAAAAATCTATACGATCGTGTATGAATAGTAATTTTAGTTTAATTTTGAATTTAATTGAATTCAGGTAAAATGCTAGAGATACGAAAAATAAGTGAAAGAGATATAGAATCACTGGTTTATATAAGTTATAAAACGTTTGTTGAAACTTTTGGAAGTTCAAATACTCAAGAAAATATGGATCGTTATTTGGATGAACATGTAAATTCAGATCAATTGAAATCCGAGTTAGCTGATTCCAATTCTGAATTTTATTTTGCCGAAATCGATCAGAATCCTGTAGGTTATTTTAAAATTAATTTTGGAAAAGCTCAAACGGAAATTAAAAAAAATGAGGGAATGGAAATTGAACGGATATATGTTCTTAGGGATTTTCAAAAACAATTTATAGGACAACAATTATTTAATCAGGCCATTGCCATAGCTAAAGAAAGAAATTGCACTTATGTTTGGTTAGGAGTTTGGGTGAAAAACATTAAAGCCATAAAATTTTATCAGAAAAATGGACTCAAGGTTTTTGATACGCATTTTTTTGTATTAGGAGAAGATAAGCAAACGGATCTTATGATGAAATTGGAATTTTAATATACGTATTTGATCAATTATCATTTATTTAAAAATATTTTGAATTAAATACGTTGAAGCATATAAACAAAAAAATACTATTTAAACATTAAATAGTATTTTTTTTAAACTTTTTATTCTACTATATTGATTTTATAATCTTGTCCATTTCCAATCTGGATTTTGGAGTTTTAGAAGGTTGATTATTGTCATCCGGATTTCTATATCCAATGGCTACAGCAAAAAGGGTTGTATAATCGTTGAGTTTCAATATTTCATTATATTTTTTAGGTTCAATTCCTTCCATAGGAGTACTGTCAATACCTAAGGCGGCACAGGCACTTAAAAAGAATCCTAAGGATAGATATACTTGTTTTTGAAACCAAGATTTTATTTCAAATTCTGATTGCGGTTTCAGTACTTGATTATAATAAGCCATGCTGCCTTCAGGCAAATAATTAGGCATTTCCTCTTCAAATTTTTTGACATTATCCAGAGCAGTAAACACTATGATATGGCTGCTATCTTTTATTTTTTGTGAATTAAATTCAGAAGCTCCCGCTAATTCGTCTTTTAGTGACGAATCTGATATAAAATAGAATTTCCAAGGTTGGCTGTCGATGGAAGAGGGACTAAGCCTCAATATTTCTTTTAATTTTTGAATATTCTCTTCAGATACTTTTTTAGTGGGATCATATAATTTAGTAGTATACCTGGTTTTTGCTAATTCCAAAAAATCCATATTTTCTTTTTTTAAAATTTAAATAATTATTTATTCTGTTACTAAGTTATGAAGATATGACGAATTAATAAAATTATAGGGTTAATACTGAGATATTTTTTACTATTTATTTAAAATCTTACAATAACAAAAAATTTTATTTAGCATTAGTTTAAATGCTTTTTAAAAAATCGTTCCAATGTATCAAAAGGTATGATTGTTACGTTATCATATAAATCCACATGAACAGCATTTGGAATTAGTAGTAATTCTTTAGGTTCTGCAGCCGATTGATAGGCATCTTCACTGAAATATCGTGAATGTGCATTTTCTCCGGCAATTAATAATATCGGTCGGGGAGATATTTCTTTAATATAGGTTAAGATAGGCATATTCATAAAGGAGAGGGGATTGGTAGCATTCCAAGCTCCCGTTGAATTCAAAGACCGTTCATGAAATCCTCTGGGTGTACGATAGTAATCGTAATAATCTTTTACAAATTGCGGTTCATCGCCATTCAATTTCACAGGATTTAATTAAGGGCCTGCATGAAAAATGCCATCTTCTGCATCTTTCCATCGTTGCTCACTCAATTGCTTTAAAATGTTGGTTCGTTCTTCTAAAGTCATTTTATCAAAATATCCTTTGGACATCACCCGGGACATATCATACATACTCGTTGTGGCAACAGCTTTTACTCTTTTGTCTACTGCCACAGCGTTTAGGGCAAATCCCGCCCATCCGCAAATACCAATAATTCCAATTTTATTTTTATCTACATTTTTTTGAATTCCCAGAAAATCAACGGCTGCACTAAAATCTTCAGTATTAATATCAGGAGATGCTACATTGCGAGGTTCCCCGCCGCTTTCTCCTGTATAAGAAGGATCAAAAGCCAATACAATAAAACCTCTTTCTGCCATTTGATTGGCATACAATCCCGAAGCTTGTTCTTTAACTGCTCCAAAAGGTCCACACACAGCAAGGGCGGGTAGGGGTTTATTAGTGTGTTTTTTAGGGATATATAAGTCTCCGGTAAGAGTAATTCCGTAGCGATTTTTAAATGTAACTTTCTGTCTTGTTACCTTATCGCTTAACGTAAACGTGTAATGTTCGGTTTGTTTTGTCTGATTCATTTCTACTTGATGTTTATTTTGCTGACCTGCTGCCCAAATAACTAGGTTCATAGTCAGTAACAGGATTATTTTTTTCATTCGTTGAGGATTAATGGTATTAATAAAATCATTATTTCAAACCTATTAATGATATAAGTGTATAGTTTGAATGATATTTATTTTTTTCAAGTAAAAATATAATGGGATTTCTTTTTTTATTTTGTTGTACGGATCATTTTAGTATTCTGTAAGGCTCAATTCTTTTTATTTGCCTTGAAATAAAAAATTCCTAAGAAATCATCAATATGCACGTTTTCTGAAATACGTTCAACTTAAACTTAAATTTGTAAAGTAACGAAACAAAAGTTAAAGAATTATAAAATTCATATTATATCTAACTGTTTAAATTATGTTTATATTGGATAAAATATAAAAAATTTATTACATTTGTAAATAAAAAAACATTTAATCATGAAAAAGATCATTATTGCTTGCCTGGTATCAATTTTTCTGGTATCGTGTTCAAATCCTTTAAATAAAAAATTTGATCCCAAAACATTTGATACAGATTATGAAGCTATTTTAAAAAGTAAAAAACTAGATAAAGAAGATGAAGAATTACTTGCAGCAATGGCATTATTTGGAAATCGATCTTCAATAGGCAAAACATATAAGCAAATTTTAAAGGAAGCTAAAGAAAAAGAAAAAGAAAGAAAAGAATTAGCAGAAAAATCTGCAAGAGAAAAAGCAGAAAAGGAAGAAAAGATTAATAATGCAATAACTATTTCGTTTTATGATTATTATTTTAAACCTACAGATGTTGATCATTTATTTACCTCTTATCATGTTTTTAAATATGCTGTTCAAAATAAAACAGATAAAGAAATTGTTGGAGTTAAATTTACTTACACAATCTATAATACTTTAGGTGAAATGATTGGTTTATCTAATACGGTTAGTTTGACCGATAAAAGAATACCTCCCAAAGAATCTATCCAAGCTGAAACCGATATTGCTAAAGGACGTAGTGAAAAAGAAAAAGATATTAATGAGTCCAATTTTCGAAATTTAAAATTTAAAATTACTATAGAAAAAATTGTTTTTGCCGATGGTACTCAATTAGAAAATTAAACATATATTATCTAATGTTAAAAGCCTGATAGTTAATACCATCGGGCTTTTAATTTTGTATTCTATAATGTTCTTGTATTAGGTTAAATAGGTTTGAGCTGTTAAATTTTTAAAAATAAGAGGGGAGAAATTTATTTATTCCTGTAATAAATTAAGATATCATCTTCAATTTTTAATAATGTAAGAATTATAATCTTAAGTAATGAATAGTAGTCTTTATGATGTTCATTTTTAGAAAAAGAATTTGTTCCATGCAAATATTTATTTCTTAAATCATATCCATTAGTGAATTCTTTTTTATTGAGGTAAAAATTCAGATATTCTCTCTCTTGAACTGTTAATAGTGTATTTTCGAATTTCAATAAACCTTTATCTAATAAAATATCTATTTCTCTTCTAATAACTTCTGAGTAATTCCAGTAACTTAGAACTTCATTACGATAAAGTTCTCCAATAATAAAGATTAAAATTTCATTATATAATTTTATAAAACCTTGATTATCTACTTTTAAATATTTTTCATCAATTAATTTTTCGATAATATCTCTTTGAAAATTTTTGAAATTAACAAGCTTCAAATTTTCATATAGAAGTAAGTCATATAAATTATTATATTTATTTTCATATGGTTCTACATTATATAATAAACTTTGATCTGAATAAAAATGATGTATTAAAAAATGAATATGATTATCATTTATATAAATATATTTTTTATTATTTAAGCTGTGTATTTCACTAAACCTGATAGGAAAAGAGTTAATTTGAATTAATTCTAAATCAATTTCTTTTTCATCTACAAATAGTTTAAATTGTTTTAATAGAAACTCATAATCTGGGGCTAATGTTCTTATTTTCTCAATATAAGAATGATTATTAGTATTAACTTTAAATACCAATTTATTATTAAATATCAGAGTATTTAAATATTCTATAAATGAATTAATAATATTCTCAATAGAATTATTATTTCGTTTTAAATAATCTTCAAAAATAAGTAATTGTAATTCTGATAAAATTTCCTTATGTATAAATTCTTCACCTATTTCATAAGCATTTTTGGATTTCACAAAAAGTGTCTCAAGGAGTCCAAGTTCACTTGTTTTACTTACAAGTGATATAAGATTTTTTTCATCTAAAAAAATAAATATTTGAGAAAAAACATGAAATAATTGAATGTTATTATTTAAAGTATTTAAAAATTTTTCACTATAAATAATTTCATAAACCTCTTGTGTATGATTACATATTACATGTTCTAATTGATTTTTATCAAATCTTATACTAATACTAACATTTTGAATATATTCACTTTCTGATATTTCACTATTTAGTTGAATTGATTTCTTTTTAGCTTTTAACCTAGTTTTTGGTGATAATATCAGATCATTAGAGTCTTTAGAATTCTCAATTAATCTCACATAATTTAAGTTAGGTTTATTTCTTTCTAAATAAGAATCTATAATTTTTTCTTTGTCAAAAAGACTTAAACTTTTTGGAAAAAAATATTGTGGTGATTCATCTAAAGAATGATCTTTTTCTAACTTTGTAAGTAAAATCTCAGCTGTATTTTCATATCCGATAAGAAATTCTTTTATTTTATTATCAAAATAATCAACTATACCTTTATGTAACAATATAGAGTGAATGTATCTTTTATTATTATTTAAGATTTTAAAAAAAATTTCACTACTAAAATTTTTATATACTTTGAATTTATTTACAAGATTCCAAAAATTATTTATATAGATATATTCAATACTTTTTAACTTTAATTCTAGACAATTATCTGTGATTTTAATAATTTTTCGTTTAAGAATATCAAATGTTTTATCTATAATTACATGATAATTATGTTTTCTTTTTTCACTCCATGTTGTTAAATATAGTCCATTATCAAAAAATAATTTAATATTGTAAAACTCAAATAATTCATTTAGAGTATATAATTTATCTTCTTGAAAATTATCTAAAATTTCTTCAGCAATTTTCAAGAAATAAGGCGCCGATAAATCCTCTTTAGAAAAAAATTGAATTTGATGTTTTTTTGATGAACTCATAAGTATTGTAAAAGATATGTAATTTATTTAATTTAAAATTTATCTATCAACATTTATAAGTATATATGTATGTTTGTATATTTCATAAAAACCGATGTTTTTACATAAAATATTGGATTCTACATTTTTTTTGTCCGTCATTAAAAAAACTTTTTTATTTTTATCTATTAGAAGATTAGAGCAATATGAAAGAATTTTCTTCCCATATCCTTGATTTCTATATTTTATATTTGTAAATAAAATTCCAATATCAGGGTCTATGATTGTACAAAAACTAGCAATATTTTCTTTGTCTGCATTAATGATATAAATTTCTTTATTTATTATTTCGTTTACTATTCTAAAATTCATTTCTTCAATTGATTTATCATTTTTTCCTTTATATTCCTCATGATAATAATCTTGCATCATCTTGGATAAGATAGGTAAATCATTGGACGTCGCAGGTCTAATATTATTTGTTAAAAAGTTATGTACTGAAACAGCTTCATAAAAAACTCTTTCTTTTTCTATATTAAAAGAATGAATATTATAAAAATTTAATAAATCATATATTAATTCTTCTGTACCCATTATTTCATAATTCTTATATAATTTTAAATCAATTTTTTGTGTCAATTCATTCACCAAAACTTTATTCCAATTTTTACCATATATATATAATATATCACTATGTATAATTAAAATCCAACTATTATAATTTGATGAATGAATTATAAATGAACTTTCATAAATTATTTTATGTCCTGAATTTATTGAATCTATTGCAATTAATAAATATTTATATTTATAATTATAAATACCTAAATTATTTTTTAAAATTGCCCAAAAACTATCAGATTTAATAGGTGTATACATTTTATATAATCTTTTCTTGAATATCTTTCATAAGTGGTTTTTTTCTATTTCTCACATTCTAAAGGAATTTAAAAGTTTCTTATTTTCGTATTATATTTCTAAGCTATTGTCAATAGGATTAATATTAATGGTATGAGTATACATTGTATTCAAAAATATACATCAATAAATTTGTTTGATATTCACATAACAAAAGCTAAAACATTTGTTTTTATACCAAATATTTCACGAAAAGGGTCAATATTTTTATTTTGAAGTAATTTTTTAGATCTGTAATTGTTCAAAATCATAAGGCAAAATCATTAATTTATATTTTAGCTAATTTACAAAAAAACAAATATAAGATAAGCTAAAAAATTATTTGTAAATCAACAGATTGAAAAATTAAATATCGGGCAGGAAAGAATTTTCTTTGTGGAGAAATTAGTAAGTTCTCAAATATAAGAGCAAAAGCAAAATACACACTATATAGTAATAATATATTGAACAGGAAAATGGTTGCAAAACTAGGGATTAAGACTAGGAGATCAGATAGTTATTATATACAGCAAAGAAAGGGTTATTGCAAAGATATGATAAGAAATGTAGATATATTATGTTAAATAGATATACTTGAACTCCATATAATTTATTAAATAAGAATCAAAAATTTTAGTAAATAAAAATTCGCTAGTGCTCAAACATTTATTTTTCTTCATGTATGGAAATCATAGTTTTTCACATACATAAATTCAAAGAAATTAAAGACATAAAAATAATATTTCTTTTCACAGATGTTAGAAAAAAAACTAAATAATACAATCACAATCTGCCGATTTAGGATTTTTTTAAATAATTTACAAAATAATATTAAAGCCACATCTCGAAGCTTTAACAGAGACACAAAATAACATTATAGAAAATCTATGAAAACATCTTTAATTTAGAAATATTTAATTTTCCTATAATTTATATTATGTTAAATAGAATATTTAATACACTGTTATTTAAGTTTATCGATTCTAACTCCAATTTTCTTTTTTTAGTTCATACAAATAATTAATATAGGAACTGTATCCATCGGTAACTGTGATTTCCTTAGACGTTTTGATTGCATTTATTTTAGCTATAGCTTTTTGTGATCTAAAGTTAGTAGAACCTATATGAAAATAAATTTTGTCAACATATTGGAAAATATAATCAATCATCAATTTTTTAATTGAAGAATTGATACCAGTTCCCCAATACTTCACTGCTATAAAAGTATATCCGATTACGATGCTTTTGTCATTTTCCGAATAATCATAAAACCGAGTACTTCCGATTAATTCTCCGGTTGCTTTATCAATAATTTTAAAAGCTCCTTTACTTTCAACTGCTTCTTTAAAAAATACTTTGAATACGTCTTCTTTCCAACGATTATGACAAGGATGTTCTTCCCAGATTTTTTTATCTTTTGCTACTTGATACAAACTCTCAAAATCGTTGATTTCTAAGGGTAATATTTGTACAAAATCATTTTCTAAATTGGGTTGAATTGAAAAATTCATAGTATTAATTCTTAAGGTTTAGTTTTTTATAAATTTTTTTAGGAATGGCTTTTTTGTTTACTAAAATTGCGGTGGTTTTGAATTGTACGTAATTTTTTGTGACGTATAAATATCCTTGATAATCATTACTAATTCCCCAAGAATTTTTAACTAAATAATATTCCTTTCCGTTTTGGTCTTTAGCCAAGCCCACTATATGCATGGCATGATCATCTGTTGTAGTTTTATTGTTAAAGGATTCCTGACGCAATTCTTCAGTGATAACCTTTTCCGGCTTGGGATAACTGAATAAATTTGCTTTTTCTTCGGAAGAAATGGAATAAATATTCGTATCGGGAACATAAGCGATACCATTTTTCCAACTGAAATACGGCTCGCTAACATCGCTGGCCCATCCAATCGTATATCCCGTTGATAAAGCATGATCAATAATTTCAGTCAATTCCTTCATGGGAACATTGTACATTTTGTCTCCACTCCAATTATCAGGTAATGGCGGATAAAATAGTGTATAATATTCGTAATCTTTAAAAGAAGAAATTTCTATATAATCATTTGGATCTAAATCAACAATTTCTTCTGCAAATGTTTTAGGTGTATATTCTTTACCCTTATAAATAAATGTTTCAGGAACTTTTCCAATGTATTTATCTAAAATAGATGAAAAATTTTGCGTCCATTGGGTATTAATAGGTGCTTTTTGAGATTTTACCGTATCTAGATATTCTTTAAGTTCTTGCTGCATTTTACTGAAATTATTCTTTATAGCACCATTAATTAGTCCGGTATACGCTTCCTGAGGAACCATTCCATATTTTTTGTACATATTAATAACATCGTGTAAAGAACCGCCATCACCATAATTAACGAAACCGTCCATTAAAATATAATTTTTGGCTTTATCCTCGTAAGTTTTTCTGGCAGTGTATATTTCTGCTATATCTAATACTCGATGATGTTTTTTATATATTTCAGATTCTAAAAAAGAATTTCCTGCATAACTCCAGCAAGTCCCTGAAGATCCTTGATTTTTTACGGAAGTATTATCCAGTTGTTTTATGATGGTAAAACGAAAATCGGTATGGGTTGACTTATTATCTTTAATTTTATTGATTAAATCATCTTGAGCATAACTTATTGAAGGTAAGATCCATAATGCCATTACAAAAAAGATGGTTTTCTTCATACTTTGATAATTATTTTTTATCGTTTGCTTTCTTTTTCTTTTTGTTAAAGTAATCGTATGCAAAATATCCTCCTAACAATAAGATAAATACAGGTATATAATTAGTTTTATCTTTAAGCGGAACATTTGTGTTAACGGTACGAAACATTCTATCCCATCTTATTTTAAATTTGGCAGGATGTCCGAAAGGATCATTTTCGAATAAACCTTGAATGCTTAACCAGGTAAAAATAGGAGTTCCTATAATGTGATCTTCCGGTACATATCCGAAATAACGGCTGTCTAAAGAATTATCTCGGTTGTCCCCCATCATCCAATAATAATTTTGTTGGATGGTATAGGTGTTAGTTTCCTTACCGTTTATGTAAAATTTTCCTTCCTTTTCCTTTAAATCATTATATTCATAATTTTTAATGATTCTTCTATATTGATCTATATTTTGACGGGTCAACGTAATAACATCCCCTTTTTTAGGTATCATGATAGGTCCATATTGAGAGCCGTTCCAACCACTATGAAGGGGAAAAATGGAATTAGTTGTATCAATTTTAGTTTTAGCTATATCTCTATAATGGATGCCCTCCTCTCCTTTATTTGCATATAAAACCTGAATAGAATCTACCGTATCAAAATTTTTTATTTTGTTTGCATTTTCTTGGGTAAGCCCTTTGAAATAATAAATAGTATTACCCTGTTCGTTCATTCCTTCTTGATATGTGGCATATCCCAATAGATCTTCAATTTTTCTTTGACTGATTCCGGCTTGGGTTGTATATACTAAATAGTCTCTTTGTTGTTCTTCATCTTTTTTTATTTCTTCGGGTTTTCCATTGATAAATAAATTTCCGTCAATTAATTGAATTTTATCTCCCGGTAAACCCACGCAGCGCTTAACATAAGGATCTTTCCTATCGATGGCAGTATGCAAAGAATCTGTAGGATAATTAAATACAACAATATCATATCTGTTAACCTTAGTCCAACCGGGAAGTCTCATATACGGCAAACGAATTTTATCAACATAAGAATTTATTTGATTTTGAGGTTGTTGATTGTTTCCCAACGGAATTTTATTTTGTAAAAAAGGCAACGCTACAGGAGTCATCGGAATTCTTATTCCATAATTCAACTTACTGACAAAAAGGAAATCTCCTACCAGCAAGGTTCTTTCCATAGAAGCTGTTGGAATGGTAAACGGTTGAATGACAAAAGCATGAATGACTGTGGCAAATATAACGGCAAACAATACGGCAGATATAAATGTTTCTTTTCGTTCTTGTTTACCACTGTATTGTGTTTCAGGTGAATAGTTTATATATGCTAAAAAAATAAATGAGAAGAATAAAACTAAAACGGCATCTAAGTATGAACGACGATTGTAATGTCTTATAAAATCTACTAATATAATGGCTCCCATAATTGGACCGACAATCGGGATAAATACTATAATAAACCACCACCAAGGTCGATGAATAATTTTTAAAGTAACTAAAATATTGTAAAAAGGAACTAAGGATTCCCATGCTTTTCTACCTGCTTTTTGAAATAATTTCCAAGCAGTCAGGAAATAAAATATATTTGAAAGTAAAGCGAATAGTAAATAATAAGTTAAATAATGCATGAGATAATCTTTAAATCTTTTTAATATTTAGTTATTTAGTAGCCTAAAATAAAATAGTTTTTATCTAAAAGCCTAATACATCTTTCATGGTGAATACCCCTTTTTTTCCGATAAGCCATTGGGCTGCAATTAATGCTCCCATAGCAAATCCTTTTCTAGAATGGGCTACATGTTTCAGTTCAATATCGTCTATAGGCGAATTATAAATCACAGTATGTGTTCCGGGAACATCATGAACTCTTTTAGCTTCAATTCCCAATAAATTATTATTGGTTTTATAGGATAAATTCCATCCGTCAAAACCATAAATCGGTATGATTTCATCGGCAAGCGTTATGGCAGTACCACTGGGTGCATCTTTTTTTTCTGTATGATGAATTTCTTCAATGTGAACTGTATATTCCCGGAACTTCTGCATAATTTCAGCTGCTCTTTTATTTATTTCGAAAAATAAATTAACGCCTAAACTGTAATTGGAAGAATAAATAAATCCCCCGTTATGCTTTGCGCAATATTCTTTTACTTGAGGAAGCTTATCTAACCAGGCAGTTGTTCCACAAACAACAGGTATACCCAATTCTAAACAAGCAATTACATTTTCATAAGCAGTAGAAGGAGTTGAAAATTCAATAGCTACATCCGCACCATTTAAATTTTTTTGAGTTGGTTTTTCTTCTAATCGGGCTACAATTTCGTGATTATGATTTTTAGCTATTTCTTCAATGGCCTTACCCATTTTACCATAACCTACTAAAGCTATTTTCATAAGAATATATATTATTTTTTATAAACATTAATCATTTTAAAAAGACAAGCAAAATGAAAGTCCTACTTTTTGATTAGTAAACCAGGTATCGGCGTCTTCCATAATAACGGGTCGTACAGCAAGATCTTTATCTTTGTCGAATATTGAAAGATGAGCATCAACAGTGGCATCAACAATATTTAAAAGATAAGCCAGGGAAGTCAGCACAATCGCATAATCTCTGTTTCTCCTTTCCGAATCTTGAGCGTTAGCTAAAACTTTAGGACTTATTCCTGCTACATCTGAAAATTGATGCTTTTGTCCGCTAAGTTCCGCTAAATAGGCTTTGTGATATTTATTATATCGATTGTCGTAATATTTTATAAAACCGATCCCTGCACCAATAACCCCTAACACAATAGGAGCTTTAATATATTTTTTATTGTATAATTGTCCTAAACCGGGAAGTATGGCAGAGTATAAAGAAGCTTTCAGAGGGCTTCTTAACATCGTTTGAGTTAGAGAATCTGTATGATTAATATTGCGTATTATAACGCCATCATCACTAATGGTGGCATGGTTTGTTTCTTGATTTTGCGCTAAAATAAAACAAGTAAGAAATAATGAAAGTATAACCAATATTTTCTTTTGTATCATTCTAATAATTTCTGAATTCTTTCAAATTCTTCCGTGGAATCAAAATTAATGATAATTTTTCCTTTTCCTTTTTCTGTAGCCTTTATTTCAATAGTTGTTTCGAAATAATCCTCAAAATTTTTCAAACCCTTTTTTAAATGATTGGGTAATTCTTTTTCTTTGGAAACTTTTTTGCTTTTAGGATTTTTAAAGGTTCGAATGAAACTTTCAGTTTGTCTTACGGATAATTGTTCTCGTACAATTTTTTCATATACAAATAATTGTTTCTCTTGCTCTTCCAAGGATATGAGCGCTCTTCCATGCCCCATGGAAATAATACCGTCTCGGATTCCCGTTTGGATAATCGGAGAAAGTTTTAAAAGTCTTAAATAATTGGTTATGGTGCTTCTGTCCTTCCCTACTCTGTTACTCAAGTTTTCTTGAGTTATATTGATTTCTTCAATTAATTTTTCAAAGCTTAAGGCAATTTCGATAGGATCCAGATCTTTTCGTTGAATATTTTCAACTAAAGCCATTTCTAAAAGTTCCTGATCGTTAGCTAATCGAACAAATGCAGGTAATTTTTTTAAACCGGCCTGTTTGGAAGCGCGATATCTCCTTTCACCCGAAATTAAATCGAATTTGTCTCCATTTTTACGAACAGTTATTGGTTGTATTAATCCTAACTGTTTAATAGAAATGGATAATTCATCTAATGCTTTTTGATCAAAATTAGTTCTGGGTTGATTGGGATTGGTTATAATATCATCAAGTGAAATCTCCAAAATGTTACCTACTAATTCTTCTGCTCCTTTTTCTTCGGCAGAATTAACTTTTTTAGAATTCTCACTTAAGATTGCGGATAGACCTCTACCCATAGCTCTTTTTTTGTCTATAGCCATAATTTATTTAACTTCAGCCTTGTTTTTATTTAATACTTCTTCAGCAAGTAAGATATAATTTATAGCACCTTTGCTTTCTGCGTCATATTTTAGTATGGATTCGCCAAAACTCGGAGCTTCACTTAATCGCACATTTCTTTGTATGAGACTGTCAAACACCATATCCGGAAAATGAGTTTTGACTTCTTCTACCACTTGGTTCGATAAACGTAAACGGGCATCATACATAGTTAATAATAACCCTTCAATAGTTAGATCCGGATTGTGCAGTTTTTGCACGCTGTTTATCGTATTAAGGAGTTTTCCTAAACCTTCTAAGGCGAAATATTCACATTGGATGGGAATTATTACAGAATCGGCAGCAGTTAAAGCATTTAAAGTAATTAATCCTAATGACGGGGCACAATCAATGATTATGAAGTCATATTCATCTTTTATATCTTTTAAAGCTTCCTTTAACATGTATTCTCTATTGACCTTGTCAACCAATTCAATTTCAGCAGCAACAAGATCTATATGAGCCGGTATTAATTCCACATTTGGGGAGGTAGAGGGTTGTATGGCATCTTTGGCAGAAGCACTGTGTTCCAACACTTCATAGGTACCATATTCTACTTCTTCGATATTAATACCTAATCCGGAACTGGCATTTGCCTGAGGGTCTGCATCGATGAGTAAAACTTTTTTTTCAAGCACCCCTATGGCCGCAGCCAAATTAACGGCTGTAGTGGTCTTTCCAACTCCTCCTTTTTGATTAGCTATAGCAATAATTTTTCCCATCAGTATAATAAAATTTCAAGCTGTAAAAATACAATTTTTAAACGGTATATTCAGAAAAAATTATCAACATTAGAGGGATTTATAGCAGGTTATCGACTATTTTTTTGGTATTATTATGCTGTTTTTTCTCCCTAACTTAATTATTTTACTTTGAACTTTATTTTAATTTTATTTGGTTTTAAACATTCATCGCAAAAGTAATACAAGTTAAAAAGGTTGCCTTTTGTTATATATTAAAAAATAGTTTAAAATGTATAACTTTAAATTAAACCTTTTAAAATATTCCTTGTCAATATAGTTGTAAATCTAAAGTTATATGAAAAAAATAATTTTTGTAGGAGCATTAGTATTATCCTCTACTTTTGCTTTTACACAATCCAAATGTGAGGATCTTAAGGATCATGATAAAAAAGAAGAAAAAGTGAAAGAGATGAGGGATAGGATGGCTAAAGAACTTAATTTAACGGAAGATCAAATTAAAAAGATTAATTTAATTGAGGATAAATATAAAAGCCGTGAGGATGAGTTAAGGAAAAAATCAGAAGAATTGCGTCAACAAATCCATCAATTAAAGGAAGATAAAAAATCTGAAATAAATAAAGTTTTTACTGAAGAACAAAGACAAAAGCTCAAGAAAATTAAAGAGGATATGCATAATAAAAAGCATTTACATAAACAGGGTAAAAAATTTCGTTCCTAGAGAAAAATAGTTTTTTATACAATTCTTTTTTCATTTAAAAAGAGCTTCTACTAATAGAAGCTCTTTTTAATTTTATAATATATATATTATTATCAAATATATTATTATTAAAAAGTTAAGAAAAATTTTGCATGTCAATTAATTTTTTATAAATACCATTTTTCTCCAATAATTCTGCATGAGTTCCTTGTTCCATTATTTTTCCTTTATCCATCACCACAATCATATCTGCATTTACAATAGTAGATAATCTATGAGCAATAACCAGGGATGTTCTGTTAGACATAAGATTATCTAAAGCATCTTGTACCAATCGTTCACTCTGAGTATCTAAGGCAGAGGTTGCTTCATCTAAAATCATAATAGGTGGATTTTTCAATATAGCTCTGGCAATAGCAATTCTTTGTTTTTGTCCACCCGATAATTTTCCGCCTCCTTCACCAATGGTTGTTTCGAAACCTTCCGGCATTTGCTCAATGAATTCCAGTGCATTGGCAACTTTAGCAGCTTCTATAACTTCATGCATGGATGCATTTGGATTGCTTAATTTAATATTATTGGCAATGGTATCATTGAATAATATGGATTCTTGAGTAACCATGCCCAGTAATTTACGGTAAACTTTTAAATTTAAATCTCTTAAATCATGACCATCTACATAGATCACTCCGCTATCAACGTCATAAAACCGTGCAATTAAATTGGCTAAAGTAGTTTTACCGCTACCGCTCTGTCCCACTACTGCTATTGTTTTGCCTTTAGGTATAAATAAATTTACATCTTGAAGAATGGGATGTCCGTCAACATATTGGAAATTAATATTTTTCAGTTGAATTCCTTCTTTTATTTCGGATAATTCTATGGCATGTTCCGGTTCGTAAATCTGTATGCTGGTTTCTAAAGTTTCCACTAAGCGATCTGTAGAGGCCGTACCTTTATGTAAATTCGTGATGGAAGTTGATAAGGTTTTGGCCGGTTCCAATAATTGAAAAAATAGAGCTATATAGACTAAAAAGGAAGGAAGATTTAAACCTTCACCGTCTAAAATAAGAACTCCGCCGTACCAGGTTATAAAAATCATGGCAACAGAACCTAAAAATTCAGAAGAAGGCGAAGCAAGTTCATATTTTTTCATCATATTTATGGATAGCCTTCTGAGATTAAGAACGCTATTCATAAATCTGTTTTTCATAGATTCTTCGGCATTGAAAATTTTGATTATTTTAGTTCCGTTTAGCGTTTCATCAATTACTGAAAGTACATTACCCGATTCGGCTAATCCCTTTTTAGCATCTTTTTTCAAACTTTTTCCAATTGCGGAAATAATCCACGCCATAAAAGGCAGAACAATAAATGCTATTAAAGTTAACGAAGGACTAATGGTAATCAAAGCGATAAGAGTAAAAAGAATGGAAAAAGGCGTTCTCCAAAGCTCTAAAATAGAAGTTAAAATATTGCCTTCCACCTCTCCTACATCTCCGGAAAGTCGTATCATAATATCCCCTTTTTTTCGATCAGTGAAATAAGAAACCGGAAGCGTAAGGATTTTATCATACATAGCAACCCGCAAATCTTTGGAAACTCCGCTTCGTAACAGTACAATAAAATATTGAGCTAAATATCTGAAAATATTTCTAAATAAAAATAAAACTATAACAGTAACACAAAGATAAGCTAAAATCGTTTTAGGATTGGTTCCTTCAAGGGAATGATCTAAAAATACATAAAATTTATATTTCAGCTCAGCCATCATACCCGTTGAGGCTTGCATTTCTTTTTTCGTTTGTTCAATTAAAATTTGATTTTTTCCTCCTAAAAGCATTTCCAAAATGGGCATAATGGAAAAAACGGAAACTATTGAAAATAAAGAATATAGAACGTTAAATAGAATTCCTAATATAAATTCTTTTCTGTAGGGAGAGGCAAATTTTTTTAGTATTTTTTTTAATGATTTCATGCTACCTTGAGATTAATACAAAGGTAAACAAAAATTCGATTCTTTTTTGTCAAAAAGTAGCTTGTATTCCAATATGAATTTTAGAATCTGAAAAATTTACAGGTTCAGAATCGTATTTGCCAACGGCATAGTTCAATGAAAAAATCCCGAAACGTGTTAAAAAGCTAATTCCTACTCCGGTTCCCAATAAAAAGGGTTTTGTATTTTGATTTTTATTCTCAATCCATGCAACATCTGTAAATAAACTTAAATACAGTTCTTCAAACGGAACGTATCTGTATTCTAAACTTCCGATGATATACGCATTGGCATAAATAGATTGTTCATTGAATCCACGGATAGTTTTCAAACCACCGATTTTAAATAATTCATTTACTGTCAACGTATCCGAAAGTAAGGTTGAAGCATTTATTTTCGGTTTTAGATAATGAGAAGCAGATAATTTTATTAGTTTCTCTAGGGAAGCACTTACATTATATTCAGTTAAATTTTTTCGATCTTCCGGTATATTCCTATATGCAATTCCTTTTATGGAGTATAAATTTTTAGGACCTAAAATTTCGTTTTCATTTCTTTCTTTGTATTGATAACTTATGCCTAATCCTGTTTTGGAAAAGTTGTTATTATTATCTAATTCCGATACATATCGTGAGTTTTCATATAATCCTTCTATACCTAACCGTTGATTTACGGTATATTGATAATATATATGTTCATTTAGGCGAATGGTTGCATAGGTGCTGTCTTGTTTAAATATAGTTAACGATGTTTCTGATCCGAATTTAGATTTAAAAAGATAGGGCACGTTGACTTGAACTTCAAAGTTTTGAGATTTATCCGGTGTGGATAGCCAATTTAAGTTAATGGTTTCAAATGAATTCAATACATTGCCTAAAGAAAGTTGCAATTGACCGTTGACTTTGAATTTACCTTTTTCGTCATTACCAAAGCCTACCATTCCGTCCAATGAACTGGCTTTTCTTTTTTTTAAATATAAATAAATTTTGGTGGAATCAGGGGTGAATAATACTTGCGGATTTTTTTCTTCAGCTATAAATGCTGTTCCTTGTAACATAGCTGAAATTTCTTTAAGTCGCTCGTCTGAGTAGGTTTTACCAAGAAATCCATATTCTAAATCTTTTATTATTCCGCGAGGAATTTTGGTATATCCGTTTAAAACGAATGAATTGATGAGCCTTTTTTGATGAAGTTCAACATGTATGGATGCTTCTAATGGTTCATTTGAGAGGGATAATTTTGTATGGACTTGGTTAAATGCATAGCCTTTTTTTATATAATAATAATGAATTACTCCTGCTAAAGAATCAATATTATCTGTTTGAAAATGATTTTTGTTAGTAATTGCCGCTTGTGAAAGAGAGTCTAATTGTACCCATACTTTTTTGTAAAATTTTCCTCTGTTAATATAAACTAAGGTTTCTTTTTTATCTTTTTTTAAAGAATCCAGTTTTAGGGTATAAAAACCTAGATCTACTAAAGAATCTAAAATTGAACCTACTTTATTTTCAGAATAGGTTTTTGAAAACCAAAGTTTTTGATTATTATATATCTGGATGAAATTTTTTTCTACTTGGCCATGAAGCAAAATGGGAAAAATAATTATATAAATATAGAGCAGCTTAAATTTCATAAGTTATACTAACAAAAAAGCTCAATGGTAAGGTACAAATTTAAAACTAAATTATTTTATATTTTTATTTAATAAAGTTCTTTAGTTTTTTGTAGGCGTCATTGTAAATGATGCTATTAATGGGAAAATAACAAATATTTTAGTATAATTGTCTTGTAATGAACTATATAAATACTTATATACTTTCTAATTAATTATAGTTATGTATGCATTTCCTTTAAATAGATTGTAAAATAGTTTGTAAATTTTCTTATTAACTAAAATTTGAAATAAAATGTCAAAGTTCAAGAGCAGTATGTATTCTCAAACTATTATTATTTTCATTATTTACTTTTGGTTGTTCAGATTTTTTTATCATGCTATCATCTTCTTTAGCATTTGAAATATATTCTTCAGCATTAACAAAACCTTTCATGAAATTTTGCCTTCTTTGGGCATTAATCTCTTGTATCTTTTTTATAAAATCCATAATCCTATTTTACAAGGTTAAGATCTGAAAATAAAAAAACCTTCTGAATATAGCAGAAGGTTTTTAGTTATCATATTTTATTCTTATTTCTTATTCTTTCTTTTTTTTGGATATACTTTTCTTATTATCCTCAGTTATCATTTTTTTATGGCTTGATTTCAACTGTTTTTTTATGTCTGATAATTGTTTTTCTTTATCAAGTGATTCAGGTGGTTTTCCTGAATTTTTTATAATTATTTCTCGTACTTCTTTGCCTACGCTATAATGAGTTTGTTCCAAATTAGCTTGCCCTTTAATATTATGATTTTTTATTCTTTCTTCTGTTTGTGTTACTCTAAATAAATTAGCTGCTAATTCTGTTCTCCCCATATAATCCATTAACTTTCCTTTTTTTATATTTCTTTTATTCTCCAACTTCCATGAAGGCATATTATACATTCCCAAATAACCTGCATTTTGAAATTTTGCAAAATCTTGTACTCCAGCACGCTTAACAGTAGAAGCTAAAGATTTGTTTCCTTCTGTTAATTCCTCTCTAATTAATAGTCTCTCTAATTCATTACTGCCTTCAAACTGTAATTCAAACTTTCTGGTTTGATGAGCAAAATATGATTGAGCTTGAGCAACTTCTACTTTTTTTGGATCTCCATTCATTACTGTTAGATAACATGCAAATCTTGTGAGTTTAAAATCTTGTATGTTTCCATCTTCGAACTCCCTACTAGTTGAAATTATATTATCATAATGAGGTATTCCTAATGAAACAAAAGCTTTAGTAGCTCTATCTAAAACTTTTTGAAAAGATTTCATATTGCTATATCCTAACATATTCATTATATCAGATGCCCACCAAAAGCATATACCATTCTCATTTTTAAAATCTTCGAAAGATAAATTTGCCTCATTTTGATTTCCCTCTTCCATAGTTGTAAATAAATTTAAGTAAAAATATAAAAATAAATTTAAACCGTAATTACATATTTTAATTATACTTGTTTCTAAATTATAATTAATAGGTTAAAAAAGTAATTAGTTACCAAATTTTAAGATTTAAGGTTATTTGAATTAATAATTTCTAACATATGCTCTTTACCTATAGTATGGGCTGCTTTAAGTGACAGAATCCATTGGATGGTATGATCCAACTTTTCTTGTTTTTTTATACTATCTTTTTGATTGATATAATGAAGAAGCATAAATAGTATTGAAAAAATAAGTAAAATAATAGTCAATGCAAAAGCGGGATTAAATTGTTGATAGGCGGAAGGTGATGGATTTACATCATAGATCCAATTAACTAATAAAACAAGGGTGGAAATTATAAACAATCCAATAGCTGTCATATAATTAAGCAATGATAATTGTCTTACTTGCTTTATTTTTTGTTCAGAACTTGCTATCCATAATTTAAATTCTTCTTCCAAATTTTTCCAAGAATCAGAAGTATTGTTTTGTTCTTTATTAATGAGCGTAAATTCATCGGTAGTGAAATGAGTGAATACCCAATATTCCCATCCCAAGCCTAAAGCCAAAACAATTACAATAAAAATTATAGAAAGAAAACTGTAAAATATCTCTTGGATGATATGGTAATAAAATCCTAAACCTACTAAGACTAACACTAATAGGGTAACTAAAAAATACTTTAAGTATCCTGAATTTTTTTTCTTCTTTTGATCATTATCTTTTTTATCGATATTATCAATAGTATTTCCTATATTTTGTTTATCTGATATATTTTTATCCATTTTATAAATTTATTAACAAAATTATATAATATTTTAATAAATTCATAAAAAATTAACGTAAAATACCACCGGTTACCATTCTACCGGAATTTATGGTTTGCCTTCTTGCCGAAAAAAATAAATTAGGTTGAGTAACCGTACATAAATTTTTTATTTCTATATGTTGAGCGAGACAACCTGCTTGTTCCAGTAGCAACTGATTTGCTTTTCTAAGATCAATATGATATTTTCGGGTTTCTTTATTTTTAAAACTAATTAGATTACTATCAAAACCTTCTTTAATAAAATCTTCTATGACATGATCTCCTACTTCAAAACAGTTCGCGCAAATGCACGGACCAATTCCTACTCTGATATTTTCAGGTTTGCAACTAAAATAACGTACCATTTCCGACAGAGTTTTTAAAGCAATTTTGCTAACGGTTCCTCTCCATCCTGCATGAATGGCTGCCAAAGTTTGGGTTAAAGGATCATAAAGTATTATAGGTACACAATCGGCTGTAGTTATTCCTATGCAAATTCCCTTTTCTTGAGTCAGTAAAGCATCTTTATTTTGAAAAATTTTAGATTGTTTATCACTTTCTAAATCTAAAAAATTTCGATCAATAAGTAACACATGATTGCTGTGAGTTTGAACAGGTATATATAAATTATGGGTTGAAATACCTATCTCATTACAGAGTCTTTTTCTGTTTTCAATCACATTTTTCGGATCATCCCCGGAGGTTGTTCCTAAATTGAACGATGCATACTTCCCGACACTTACTCCTCCTTCGATTGTAGTTGTAAAATGGGTTAATTCTCTGTATGCAGATAAATTATCAAATGTCAGAAAATTCATATAGTTAAAAGAGAATATTTATAAACTCATCAATTCTAGAGTGTTCTATATAAATTCTTAATGGGCTTCCAGCCAATTGGGACCCACTCCAACATCTACTATTAAAGGAACTTCCATACGTACGGAATTTTCCATTGTATTTTTTATGAGTGTCGATACTTCCTTAATTTCTTCATCGGGAGCATCGAAAACCAATTCATCGTGCACTTGTAACAAAAGTTTGGTTTGAAATTTTCTTTCCTGCAGCAGTTCATGAATTTGTATCATGGCTATTTTAATTACATCTGCTGCTGTTCCCTGAATAGGCGCATTTACTGCATTCCTTTCTGCATGAGAACGCACTACGCTGTTTCCGGAATGGATATCCGGCAAATATCTTCTTCTTCCCAATAAGGTTTCTACATATCCGTTTTTTCGTGCTATCTGTACTTGTTCCGAAATGTATTCTTTTAAAACGGGATAAGCCTGATAATAAGCATCAATCAAACTTTTTGATTCGGATCTAGATAAACCGGTTTGCTCACTTAATCCAAATGCAGATACTCCGTAAATGATACCAAAGTTAACCGTTTTCGCTTGAGAGCGCTGCTCTTTAGTCACTTGATCCATAGGTACATGAAATACTTTTGATGCAGTAGCCCTATGGAAGTCCTCACCATTTTTAAAGGAAGTGATCATGGTGGGATCTTTACTCATGGCTGCAATGATTCTCAATTCAATTTGGGAATAATCGGCAGAAATTATTTTATGTTTAGAATCCTTTGCTATAAAGGCTTTACGTACTTCTTGCCCTCTTTCAGTTCTAATAGGAATATTTTGAAGATTGGGATTATTAGAAGCTAAACGACCGGTAGCTGCTACAGTTTGTGCAAAGGTTGTGTGTACTCTTCCCGTTAGTGGATTTACCTCATTGGGCAGGGCATCAACATAGGTAGATTTTAATTTTTGCAGCTGTCTGTATTCTAATAATAAATCTATAATTTTATGTTTATGCGCCAGCTTTAATAAAACATCTTCGCCGGTTGCATATTGACCTGTTTTGGTTTTTCTGGGCTTAGTACCTAATTTTAATTTATCAAAAATAATATCTCCTAATTGTTTGGGTGAACTGATATTAAATTCCTCTCCGGCTAGAGAATATATTTCTTTTTCTAACTTTGACAGGTCTTCAACTAATTCTTTAGACATTTCACCTAATGCTTTGATATCTAAATTGATACCTTCCCATTCCATGTCTTCCAACACCTTCATTAAGGGCATTTCTATGTCATCAAAAAGCTTTTTAAGATTATCATGTTTGAGTTGAGGTTCAAATTTGTCTTTAAGTTGTAAGGTAATATCAGAATCTTCAACCGCATATTCTTTTTGCAATTCAATAGGAACGGTAGAAAATAATTTTTGATTTTTTCCTTTTTTTCCGATTAAAGATTCTATGGGAACAGGCTTGTAATTAAGCTCTGTTTCAGCCAATAAGTCCATATTATGCCTTGCATCGGGGTTGATTAAGTAATGCGCAATCATGGTATCAAAAAGTACCCCTTTAACTTCTACCTTATATTTTCTTAAAACTTTACAATCATACTTCAAGTTTTGGCCTACTTTAACTATATTCTCATCTTCGAAAACCGGTCGGAGCAGTTCTATAAATTCTTGTGTCTTTTCTTTGTCCTTAGGACTAAAAGGTACATAGTACCCTTTTGCCTTTTCATATGAAAATGAAATGCCGACTAATTCTGCGATCATGGAATCAGTTGAGGTAGTTTCCGTATCAAAGCATACAATTTTTTGCTTTAAAAGCTTATCTACCAACAATTTTACTGCCATAGGAGTTTCTGTTAGTTGATAGAGATGATCAGTATTTTCAATAGTTTTCCAGTTGGCGCTTTCTTTCATTTCAATGTCCTGATCGGTTGTATCAAACAACGATCTTTGTCCATTTACCGGAGCTTTACCCGAAGAATTTTTTTCTAAATTAGATTCACTTTCAGAAATAATATGATACGTTTTCTGAAAATTTGTAATCATAGTTCTAAACTCTAATTCTTCAAAAATTTTAATGACCTCATCAACATTCGGCTGATCCACCGTTAAACTTTCATAATTAAATTCGATAGGAACATGAGTATCAATGGTTGCCAATTTTTTTGATAAAAGGCCTAGTTCCTCATTTGCTTCCACTTTTTCTCTCATTTTTCCTTTTAATTCAGAAGAATGAGCAAATAAGTTTTCAATGCTTCCGTATTCTTTAATAAATTGTCTAGCCGTTTTTTCGCCTACACCGGGTATTCCGGGTATATTGTCTACACTGTCTCCCATCATGCCCAAAAGGTCAATAACTTGAGACGGATTTTTAACTTCGAATTTTTCTTTAACAGATTCTACATCCCAAATTTCAATATCGTTTCCTCTGGATGCCGGTTTAAAAACAAAGATATTTTCGGAAACTAATTGCGCATAGTCTTTATCCGATGTCATCATATAGGTAGTATATCCCTCTTTTTCCGCTTTTTTTGCCAAAGTTCCTATCACATCATCGGCCTCGTACCCTTCTTTCCAAAGACAAGGAATATGTAATGCTTCCATCAGTTTATGGATATAAGGAACAGCTATCCGTATAGCTTCCGGTGTTTCTTGCCGATTGGCTTTGTATTCTTTATAGACCTGATGACGGAACGTTTCTCCCACATCAAAAACTACAGCCAAATGTGATGGCTTTTCTTTTTTCATTAAATCGAAAAGCGTATTGGTAAATCCGAAAATAGCGGAAGTATTTAACCCTTTTGAATTGATTCTTGGGTTTTTTATAAAGGCATAATAAGCTCTGAATATAAGAGCATAGGCATCAATCAGAAATAGTTTTTTATCGCAATCTTGACTGGTCATTCTTTAGGGTTATCTGTGTTTTTATTTTCAAATATAAGATATTTGAAGTTAACACTTGTTGCAAAATGTAAAAAGAAAAACCTTAAAATTATTAATTGAAAAAATGTTTATATTGATTTTAAAGTAGTAAATTCTATAAAATTCTAATATATCGATGATTAATATCGATAGTAAATTTAACACGTAAAGGATTTATTTAACAGATAAATAGAACTTTATAGAGTAGTATCTTTTTAAAATGATTTATAAATAATAAACTTTATATAATTCGTTAAGATAAAATGGTAGTTGATAGCGAATTATATAAAGCTTATTATGTAAGAATTTAGTCTTCTTGACCTTTTAGTTTTTCTGCATTTTCGGCAATTTTTACCGCTTCAATCATTTCATCAATATCTCCATTCATAAAGTTATCTAAATTATAGATGGATTTATTAATACGATGATCCGTTACACGACCTTGCGGGTAATTATAAGTACGAATTTTAGCCGAACGGTCTCCGGTGGATACCATTGTTTTTCTGTGTGCCGAAATTTTATCAAGATGCTCTTGCAACTTCATATCGTATAATTTGTTACGAAGCATTTGTAACGCCATCTCTCTATTGGCATGTTGTGAACGTGCTACCTGACATTGAATCATTATTCCGGTGGGCTTATGCGTAAGCTGAACTTTGGTTTCTACTTTATTAACGTTCTGTCCTCCTGCTCCACTAGATCGAGCGGTTTGATATTCTAAATCTGCCGGATTAATTTCAACATCTACTTCTTCAGCTTCGGGTAAAACAGCTACGGTTATGGCCGAAGTATGTACTCTTCCTTGTGATTCAGTTTCGGGAACCCTTTGAACTCGGTGTACTCCCGATTCAAATTTCATGGTTCCGTAAGCTCCTTCTCCACTAACATTAATAATCATTTCTTTATATCCTTTAACGCTACCTTCCGTAGCGTCTACTACTTCAAAGTTCCAACCCTTTTGTCTCCAATACATGGTATACATTCGGAAAATGTCTTCCACAAAAATAGCCGATTCATCACCACCCGTTCCGGCTCTTAATTCAACGGTGATATTTTTGTCGTCTTCAGGATCTTTTGGAATTAACATATATTTTATGTTTTCTTCCATTTCAGGAATTTTGGCTAAGGCATCATTTTTTTCTTCTTTTGCCAATTCAACCATATCAGGATCAATGCCCTCTTTAATAATTTCATCGGCATCTGAAACTGTATTTAGTAAGGATTTGTATTGATGATAGATTTCTACTATTTTGTTTAAGTCTTTATATTCTTTGTTTAGTTGAGCATATCTTTTTTGGTCTGAGATAACATCCGGTTGAATGATTAAATCTGATACTTCATCAAATCTTTGTTTTATAGCCTCTAATTTTGATACTAAATCTGACATATATACTGATGGTTTAAGTTTGCAAATGTACAACTTTGATAGAATATTTTCAGCTTCTTGCTTTTATATATATTTTTTTTAATATTATTTTTGAAAGTAACAAGTAAGTACTTTAAATCAATAATGCTTTGAAAGTCGATTAAACCGGAAGTTCAGTCGTTTTATTAATTATTCTGAATATATTTTTTTGTTTAATTTTCTGTTATTTGATGTATAGATTTCCTTTATTTAGCAACTGAAAACTACTATTTTTTGGATGTATGGTAAAAACGTGAATTTTCAATTACCGCATCTTTAATTACACTAAAATCAACGGTATTTTCATTTACCGGATTTAATTTTTTATCGACAACATCATACATTCCCGAGGAATAAACATTAATTATCATATTTTTTTCAATGATAGCATATTTTTGATTATACCCGCAGATAAACCAATTTCTATTCTTGCAATCATATAAATTTTGGCCTACGCTATAATCGTAATAGTGATTTGTAACCCCCAAAACGGTATTCATAAGCGTTGGAATAATATCATAATGTAAAGTTAAATGAGTATAAGTTTTTGCCGGTCTAGAAGCATCAAATACAATTAGGGGTGTGCCAATTTGATAATCTGAAAAATTTCCTCCGTGTTGCCAATATCCTTTTTTATTGTCATTAAATTCTTGTCCATGATCTCCTGTAATGACTACAATTGAAGAGTCTAAGAGCTTTTTCTCTTCTAATTTTTTCAATATGTTTCCTATGAGACCATCAATATAATTTAATGAATTTTTATATCTGTTATAAAAAGGGATTGGATTGTAATCATCATTTAAAGCTATATAATTTACTTCATCTAAGGTCGGTTTAAATTTCACCTGAAAATCTGAAGGATAATCAAAGCCATGAGCAGAATCAAAAAATAAGAAACTGAAAAAGGGAGTATTTTCTTTTGAATCATAGTAGTTAATAAATTTTATCCATTCATTATAAATATCTTTATCTCTTTCTGAAGGTGAATTTCCATTCGATTCCAGTCTCAAATTTTTAATTCCTGAAAATACATTTTTATTAAAAGGGGGATTTTCAAGCGTTGAGCTGGACAAAATTGATAATGTATAGCCTTGTTTAAGTATTTCATTGAAAAAAACCGGAGATACTTGTAATCCTGTAAAATTATCATAATAAGTAGCAGGTATGGCATAAAATAGCGAAAATATGCCTCCTGTGGTCATATTTGATCCGCTTTTATGGTTTTGAAATACTTGTGATCTTTTGGACAACTCAAAAATATGCGGAGTTATATTTTCGGTCATGCAATTGAATCTCCATGAGTCTATTACTATGAAAATTATATTCTTTTTTTGGCTATTTTCAGATAGAATTGGCTTTAAAGGATAATTGATCAATGATTTTGAGTACGAGCGACTAAGTAAAGTATTTTTTTCAATTTCTTGTTTATTAATTAAATTAAGTTTGCGAAAAAGTGATTCAGAGGTTAACGGATAGAAGACAGGATATATATTTTTCATTTGAGCAATAGGCCTGTATCGACTCGCATCAGCCCAAGCATATATAAAGTTTGTACCAACTAATAAAAATCCTATAATCACTAAGATTAGCTTAATTTTCAAATTAGGTAATTTTTTGGATAGTTTGGAAGAAAAATACAGTATTAGTATCTCAAGTAAAATAAGTCCAATTAGGTAAAGTATTGCAATGGTAGTATTTATAGTTGAAAAATGAAAAATATCTGTAGCTCTTTTTCCAAAGACTAATTTAAATACTATAGGGGATAAATGATACCTAAATTGGCTAAATACCAGTAAATCTATTTGCAGATATAATATAATAAGAATAGAAAGAAAGCTAAAAATAAGTTTAGATAGTAATTTTGATTTGGTAAAAAATAAGAATAAAAGACTCAGTAACAGTGGAACACAATTAAGAATAAAAAAATGTGTAATAAGTGAAGAAAATATATAAAAATATGTAATGAATCCGCTTAAATTTTCGGTATATTTTAAATATTTAATCCCTAAAAAAATTACCAGTAAAAAATTAAAAAAATTGGCTAAACATAATTGTTTACTAAACAAATTAATTTTCATTATATATATTTAAAAACAACAGTTTTGAATAAAGATACAAAATTTAATAAATTAATAGAACAATTTTCTTCAGTTAATATATTTAAATAGTATAAAAAACAATAAATCATCATTATTAGTAAGAAATATTTTAAAGCACCCAATGCCATTCCTGCTAGTTGGTTAGTGAAACCTAAACCTAATTTTTTTAAAATTTTTTCAATAATTCGGGATAAAAATAGAATACTTATAAATAAAATGATGAAAACGCAGACATAGCTGACCCATGTCGATGTTTCTTCTGAAATTATTTTATTTTGTAATAAAATGCTATGCATTTGAGATAAAAACAGAGAAGAAAATAAATATCCGACCGTGAGTCCTGCGATTGAAGAAATTTGTTTTAGAAAGCCTTTAATATATCCTATAATTGCACCGATTAGAGTGCCTCCCAATAAAATATATTCATAGTTCATTTTTAAATTTTATCTTCCTTATACTCCCCTAAGATATGTAAAAAATTGGTATTATTTTTTATCTCTTCCAATGCCCTGCGGTAATTGTCATCATTTCCTCCGGGAGTAATAATATCCGCATGAAAAGAATATTGGAAAACCGATCCTGATAAAGGCACAGATTGTATTTTAGTGATATTCATTTGATGGTTTGCAAGAATATTTAAAACTTTTGCTAAACTACCCATTGTATGATCTGTAGTGAAGTATAAGGATGCTTTCGTAAAATTTTCAACTTTTTCCGTTTGAGGAGATAATAAATAAAAACGGGTGTAATTATCAGAAACATCATGAATATTTTCAGCCAAAACTTGTAATTGATACATTTCTGCTGCCAATTTTGAGCCAATAGTCGCTATACCTTTCATTTTTTTACTATGAATATTATATGCACAAGTTGCGGTATCGTCTTTAGATAATAATTTCCAATCAGGATATTTTTCAAGAAAATTTTCACATTGTAATAAAGCCATAGGATGGGTTCTAACTTCAGAAATTGAATCTAATGTTTCTCCCGGTAATGCTAATAAATGATGTTTAATCGGTAAGACCACTTCACCGACTATGTGTAACCCGTGTTTGGTAATTAAACTATAATTGGGTAAAATAGCTCCCGCTATTGAATTTTCTATGGCCATCATTCCATAGTTTGCTTTCCCATTAATTACATCCCTTACTACGGTTTTAAATGTAGGACTATCAATTATTTCCACTTTTTCATTTTGAAAAAAACGGTTTACGGCTTCATGATGAAACGATCCTTTAATCCCTTGTATTGATATTGACTTCATAAATTAATGGTACTAAACACCCAATTTTTTTTATTTTTATTAATTATATTTACATAAATTTAATGGAACAGCTTTGTTCAAGCTAGAAATAAAATGTCTGTAAAAATACAAAATCTAACTAAACATTATAAAGGACAAATTGCTTTACATGCTATTTCTCTGGAAATAAAAAAAGGTGAGATTGTCGGCTTATTAGGTCCAAATGGAGCAGGTAAAACAACCATGATGCGGTCAATTACAGGATCGTTATCTTTTGACAAGGGAAAAATTTGGATCAATGGTATGGATAATCAAGAGTTTCCATATAAAACCAAATCGTTAATTGGTTATCTTCCGGAAAATAATCCATTATATTTAGATATGTATGTTAAGGAGTATTTAAGCTTTGTTTCGGATATTCATCATACTCCCAAAAGCGAGATTTCCGACATTATTGAAAAGGTGGGCCTACAAAAGGAACAAAATAAGAAAATCAGTCAATTATCTAAAGGATATAAACAACGAGTGGGACTGGCTCAAGCAATTCTCTTTGATCCTGAAATTTTAATTTTAGATGAGCCGACTAATGGTTTGGATCCCAATCAAATTATTGAAATCAGGCAATTAATTCAGGAATTAGGTAAAAAGAAAACCGTTATTTTATCTACTCACATTATGCAAGAGGTTGAAGCCTTATGTTCAAGAGTCATACTTTTAAATAAAGGATCTATTATTCAAGATAGAAGTATTGAGGATTTTAAAGGTAAATATTTAAGTTTGGAAGAAGCTTTTTTCGAATATACCCATCATTAATTATTGAAAAAATAACAACTTTACTTTTTCTAAAATAAAACAAAACCATCCTGTGAAATTTCTTCATCGTATAAATTGGTAGTTTCCTCATTGGTAAAATACAAATCATAGATAACATTTGAAGAAGAAATTATCTCTTGTTCAATCATTTTATCTTTACTAGATTCCATTTTTTTTGGAATTCTTTTAGGTGAACGTTTAGGAATATTGTTCGTTGAACCGGAAGTTGATACAAACGAATCCGACGGTTTAGGTGCATATAAATTATCTGTTAAAGCTAAATGGTTTTGATTTTCTAAGTTAGCACTTGTTATCGAAGAATCAGTAGTGTATTGATTTTTAGTACTATATATTCCCACCATTACAGCGAAAAATAAACAGGCTGCTGCCGGAATCCAATATATTTTTTTAGAAAATAAAGTAAAAATTTTTGGCTTATCAGGATTTATTTTTTCAATCGTATTTGATACAATTTTCTTGTCTAAATTTTCAAAATAGTTATTTGGAATTTTGTAGGGGGATTCTGAAGGGTTATTAATTAACGATTGGGAAACAATACGTTTCTCCAACTGAGCAAAATAATTTTCAGGGGTTTGGAAAGGAGTAGATTTATTTTTATTGACGTTATTCATACAAGGTTTTAAATAAACTATTTTTCAATATTGGCTAAAAGAAATTGTTCAACTTTTTTAGAAGCATGATGATAGGAAGACTTCAAAGCCCCTACAGATGTTTCCAGAATTTCCGACATATCTTCATATTTTATATCGTCAAAATACTTCATATTAAATACAATTCGTTGTTTTTCGGGTAATTCGGCTATGGCTTGTTGCAATTTGAACTGAATTTCATCTCCATCAAAAAAATTATCATCTTTGAGTTGAGAAGACAACTGAATGACTAATTCATCGCTTCTTATATTTTTTTTCTGAGCAGCACTATTAATAAAATTCAATGATTCATTAGTTGCTATTTTGTATATCCAGGTTTTAAGACTTGAATTTCTTTTAAATCCGGATAAATTTTGAAATACTTTAATAAATACATTTTGAGTTATATCATCTGCATCTGCATGAGTATAGACAATTTTACGTATATGCCAATATATGGGTTGACTATACCTTTTTACCAGCAGCCTGAATCCGTTGTTAACATCTTTTTCTAAAAGAAGTAAAAGTTCTGTTTCGTCCATTTTTATTTCTTATTATTTAGACAATAAGAAATTAGAAAAGTTTAATTTCAATTAATAATTTCATGCATTATAATAAAAATATTCTTTATTAAAGGAATGTTATTTCAAAAAATAAGATTTTATTTTTAAATATATAAAATAAACTATGGGATTAAACCAACGGCCTGTTATTTGATATAATAGTTTGATAACTAACAGCATATTATTTTGTTATCGCAATTACAACGATTACCGTTAAATACTAAAAAATGGAAGAAAAAGAAATTATACTAATAACCGGCGCTCACGGAACGGTTGCCAACCAATTATCGACACTCTTAAAAAGTTACTCTCTCCGTTATCTTACCAGAAAAAAAACCAAACCGAATGAATATGAATGGGATATTGAAAAGCAATATTTGGATACCAACGCTTTGGAGGGAGTTAAACATATTATTCATCTAGCCGGTGCAGGTATTGCCGATGAAAGATGGTCGGATGAAAGAAAAAAAGTTATACTTTCCAGCCGAGTAGATTCGGCCAAACTTATTCTAAAAGCTCTAAAGGATAGGAATCAAAAAATACTCACCTTTATCAGTGGTTCGGCTTCCGGCTATTATGGCAATACCACTTCAGACAAGATATATAAAGAAACAGATTCTAAGGGTAATGATTTTTTAAGTGAGGTATGTTTTCAATGGGAATCAGCAGCTGATGAATTTTTATCAGAAGGCGTAGCCGACAGAGTTGTAAAAATAAGGACAGGTATATCCTTATCTAAAAATAAAAAAGGCGTTTTATATAAAATTAAAAAAATGGTAAATTATTATGTAGGCGCCTGTCTTGGTTCTGGAAAACAGTATATTCCGTGGATACATATTGATGATTTATGTTCTATATATAAATATGTTTTGGTAAATGAAGGTTTACAAGGTACTTACAATGCGGTGGCTCCTTCCTACACAACAAACAAAGATTTAACCATTGATATTGCCCGAAAGTTAAATAAACCTCTTTTTTTACCTAATGTGCCCGGTTTTATACTGCGCTGGTTATTTGGTGAAGTTTCTACACTTTTATTGGAAGGCAGCAGAATTTCATCGGAGAAAATTCGCGCAGCCGGATTTACTTTTAAGTATCCCGATTTAGATAGTGCTTTAGATTCTTTATTATAGTTTTATTATAGTTTAAAGAATAATGTTTGTGGTAGAAAAAAGTTTAGACGAAGTCGCAATCTTTTCATACAAAAAGTTTGTGCTCAATTATAAATTTTTATAATTGAGCACAACACAAATTATTATTATTTATTTATTTATTTATTGTAAATAGTCTAAAGACTTTTTAATAGCAATTGCCAATCCTGATAAATCGCTTCCTCCTGCTGTGGCAAAAGAGGGTTGTCCTCCACCGCCGCCTTTTATTTCTTTAGATAAAGCTTTTACGATCGTTCCTGCATGTAAATTTTTAGTTTTAACTAAATCTTCAGAAATTCCTATGGAAAGTGTAGGTTTTTGATCGGTATGAGTACCTATGATAATAAACAAATTGGAAATTTCATTCTTTAGTTGAAAAATTAAATCTTTTACTGATGCATTACTTAAGTCGGTCTGTAATCCAAGGTAATTTACTCCATTCACTTGAGTAATTGAATTTTTCCAAAGTATTTTTTCATGATTTGCTTTTTCTTTGTTGAGTTGCTCAACTTGTTTTTTTAGTTGATCATTTTCCGAATATAATTTCTCAATGGATTTAATAGGATCATCTGGCTGTTTTAAAAAGCTTTTTAAACGATCATATTGACTGAATTGATCTTTAAGAAACGCTATGCCTGTTTCGCCGGTAATCGCTTCAATTCTTCGTACCCCTGCGGAACTGGAAGATTCACTCATAATTTTAAAAAATATGATTTCATGCGTATTTTTTACATGGGTTCCTCCACATAATTCAACCGAATTTCCAAATTTAATTACCCGTACTAAATCGCCATATTTTTCACCAAAAAGAGCCATAGCTCCCATATCAATAGCTTTTTTAAATGGGACTGCCCTATTTTCGTCTAATTCGATTCTTTCATAAATTTTGGTGTTGACCATCATTTCAACTTTTTGTATTTCTTCCGGACTCATTTTGCTGAAATGGGAAAAATCAAAACGTAAATAGTCCGGTCCTACATAAGAACCTTTTTGTTCAACATGTTTACCTAATACTTCCCTCAATGCTTCATGTAAAAGGTGGGTCGCCGAGTGGTTTTTGGTTATAGCCTCTCTTCTTTTGCTGTCTACCTTTGCATTAAATGGAAATTCAGGGTATTTCGGAAGTTCTTTTACCGTATGAATAATTAAATTATTTTCCTTTTTAGTATTTAGAATTTCTATTTTTTCATTTAGATTTTCAATATACCCTATATCCCCTACTTGTCCTCCACTTTCGGCATAAAACGGGGTAATTTGAAATACTAATTGATAAAATTCTCCTTCTTTATTTTCTACCTTACGATATCTTGTTATTTTAACATGAGTTTCCAAAAAATCATAACCTACAAATTCTTCTACATCATCTTCTTGTAAGATAACCCAATCATAATTTTTAAAAGTGGAAGCAGATTTGGAACGAGCTTTTTGTTTGCTCATTTCTTCATTAAAACCATTTTCATCAATGGTTTTTCCATGATCCTCGGCAATTATTCGAGATAAATCTGAAGGAAAACCATAGGTATCGTATAATTCAAAAACAACATCTCCGGGTATGATTTCTAATTTCGGATTGTTTTCCATAAAATTAGCCAATCGTACCAATCCTTGATCCAGCGTTCTTAAAAATCCAATTTCTTCTTCTTTTATAATTTCTGATATAAGACTTTCTTGTTTAGAAATTTCGGGAAAAAACTCTCCCATTTGAGTATTTAAAATCGGAACCAGCTTGTATAAAATAGGTTCTTTGATATGCAAAACACGGTATGCATAACCAATGGCCCGTCTCAAGATTCTTCGTATTACATATCCTGCTCCGGAATTAGAAGGTAACTGTCCGTCGGCTATAGAGAATGTGATGGCTCTTACGTGATCTGCCAAAACTCGCATGGCTATATCAACGGTAGTGTTTTCGCCGTATTTTAGTTCGGATATTTCTTCTATTTTTTTTATTAAGGGAGTAAATACATCTGTATCGTAATTAGAAATTTTGCCTTGTAATACCATACAAAGCCTTTCAAATCCCATTCCCGTATCTACATTTTTTTTAGGAAGTTTTTCTAAACTGCCGTCCGCCTTACGGAGAAATTCCATAAAAACCAGGTTCCAAACTTCTATAACTTGCGGATGGTCATGATTAACTAAATTTTTACCATCGATTTTTTTTCTTTCTTCATCCGAACGGATATCAACATGTATTTCCGAACAAGGCCCACAAGGTCCTGTTTCGCCCATTTCCCAAAAGTTGTCTTTTTTGTTACCGAGAAGTATTCGATCTTCTGAAATATGTTCTTTCCAAAAGTTGTAGGCTTCCATATCTTTTTCTAAGCCTTCTTCTGCATCTCCTTCAAATATGGTAACATAGAGCCTGTCTTTTGAAATTTGAAATACATCAGTTAACAATTCCCAAGCCCATTCAATAGCTTCTTTTTTAAAATAGTCTCCAAAACTCCAGTTTCCAAGCATTTCAAACATGGTGTGATGATAGGTATCTTTACCTACATCATCCAAGTCATTATGTTTTCCTGAAACCCGTAAACATTTTTGAGTGTCGGCCGTACGCTTATTTTTAGGTTCTTTATAGCCTAAAAAATAATCCTTAAACTGTGTCATTCCGGAATTGGAAAACATGAGTGTAGGATCATCTTTTAAAACAATCGGAGCAGACGGAACTATACTATGTTGTTTAGATTTAAAAAAATCCAGAAAAGTTTTTCGTATTTCTTTAGAAGTCATTTTTACTACTTGGTTTTTGGAGCTACAAAAATAAGAATTTTAAAATTTCGTTTAAAAAAATTAATTTATTTCTGCGTTTTGTTTAAAATTTATGATATCCTTTAAATCATTCATGGTGTATTGCATCCACTCGATTTGTTTTTTAATCTTTCCCTCTTTATCAAAATAGAACCATGAAGTGAATTTCATGGAATGTATTAATTTATCCTTATAATAATAGGGATTATATTGCCCACTAACTGCTACGATGCTATCATTCGAAACTATTTCTTTAATTGTTACGCTTTCGGGATAATCTTGATGTTTTTTAAAATTTTTGTCATTCCAACTGTTCTCATACATATCCAAAATTATATTTTTGCCTTCCAATAAAGATTGCGAAACGGCATCTACCCATTTAGGATTGTTGTCCGTATAAAAGCCCATAAGTTGTTTGGCGTCTTTTCTTTGAGCATATATTTTATAAAATTCTTCTACATTTTTTATATTTTTCTTTTTCTCAATTGAAGTACACGATAGTAAGACGAGGCATAAAAGAAAATAAGAAACAATTTTTTTCATTATATAATTACGTTTAGTTGTCAAAAATAATACTATTAATTTATATTTATTTATCAATAAAACATTTGTTTTTAATAAAGTGAATTTCATTTATGATTAAAAGTGAAAAAAATTAACAAAATCAATATAATTTAACATTTTTTTAACTATCTCATTGAAACCCTTTATTTAAAATAAATATAGAAGTTTACATATGTATGCTTACCATATGTGAAATGTATTTAAGAATATTTTAGATAATGAGATTGTAATTTTGCAGCACAAAAGAGTAAAACTAAAATATGAAGAAAGTAACTTTAGCATTGATGATTATTTTATTAGTGTCTTTATCATTTACATTTTTTCACAGCGAAGAATTGGTAAAAGCTCCTTCCCTTTCTCATGTATCCGGTGACACTATTAAAGTAAATTACCAAAATGACAGTTTGACAAGTAACGTTTCCAAAGAAGAGGCAGATAGTAATGAAAAATCCACTCTTTCCGGGCGTGTTTCTTGGTATGGAGGAAAGTTTCACGGTCGATTGACTTCAAGCGGAGAAAGATATAACATGAATGATTTTACTGCTGCACATAAAACATTACCATTTGGGACGAAAGTTAAAATTATAAATCCAAAAAATGGTAAAGAAGTTATTGTACGAATTACTGATCGTGGACCATTTGTACCTAAAAGAGAATTTGATTTAAGTAAAGCTGCTTTTGCAGAATTAACAAGCTTAAATGCAGGAGTCATAAAAGTTAATTATGAAATATTGTAATTTCATTGCTTAAAAAAATTTTAATTATAAACTCCGGTTATTGTTAACCGGAGTTTTTTTGTTTATAAATAGGGAATCTTAATTTTAAATATTTTAAAATGAAATGGAGTAAATAAGTAGTATTTTAAAGATATTTTATTTAATAAGATTTCAATTGCTTTTCTTTATTTACGTACAAGTTATTAGGTAATTAATTGTTTAAAATTTGAATATCCAATACTTATAAAAATTTTTAATTGATATTTCTATATTCATTAGGAGTAATACCTAATTGATTTTTAAAAAATCGGGTAAAATGTTGAGGATATTTAAATCCAAGTTCATAAGCGATTTCAGAAATATTTTTATTCAGATCTAAAATTCTTTCTTTAGCTAAATAAATAACTTTTTCTTGGATATATTCTTGAGCTGATTTTCCGGTTTCTTTTTTTACTAAATCTCCAAAATAGTTGGATGATAAATTCAATTGTGAGGCGCAAAAAGCTACTGAAGGTAAACCCAAATTTTTTGAATTATCAGAAGAAAAATATTCATAAAGTAGTTTTTCAAATTTTTCTAAGATTCCTTTATTAATATCTTTTCTTGTATCGAATTGACGATCAAAAAAACGAGAACTGTAATTTAGTAGTAGTTCAATATTGGTAGTGATCAGTGTATTGCTGTGTTTATCTATAGGTTGTTCAATTTCATATTGAATATTCTTAAAACATTCTAAAACCATTTGTTTTTCTTTGTCGGATAGATGTAAAGCTTCGTTACTGTCATAAGAAAAAAATGAGTATTTTTTTATGTCTTTACCTAATTGAGTTCCAAGTAATAGGTCGGGATGGAACAATAATCCCCATCCTTTAGGTGCATAGGTGGTTACATTGGGCTCTACTTTCATAATTTGTCCGGGTGAAATAAAAACGAGAGAGCCTTCTTGGAAATCATACGTATTTCTTCCATATTTTAATTCACCGCATTTTAATTCTTTTAAAAATATGGCATATAAACCGTAATTGAATGTTTGAGCTGTTATCGGTTTAGTTTTTGATAAATCAAGTACGTTAACTAATGGATGAGTGGTTTCAACTCCTCGCATGGTATTATAGGTTTTAACACTATCTATAGAAATAATTTTTTCCATTTTAGATGATCATTAGATTCATTCAAATTTACATAAATCATGTTTTTACTCGTATAAGAAATTAATAATCAGTAAAATTGATAACAATTTCAGTAAATTATATAAAATTAAAGCTATTTTATAAAAGTATCTTTGTTGATATAAATTTACTATTAAATATTTTTAAATGAAAACAAGAATATTAGGAAAAAATGGACTTGAGGTTTCCGAATTAGGTTTGGGTTGTATGGGATTAAGTTTTGGTTTAGGTCCGTCCATTGAAAAAAAAGAAGCAATAAAAGTAATACAAACTGCTTACGATTCCGGAATAACTTTTTTTGATACAGCTGAAGTGTATGGCCCCTTTACGAATGAAGAACTCTTAGGAGAAGCGGTAAAAGAATTTAGAAGTAAAATAAAAATAGCCTCCAAATTTGGATTTAAAGATGGAAATTCCTCCAATCCGCCTGATAGTAGACCCGAAAGTATTAGAAAAGCTCTGGAAGGCTCACTTAAAAGATTAAAAACCGATTATATTGATTTGTACTATCAACACCGAGTTGATAAAAATATACCGATTGAAGAAGTGGCAGGAACAATCAAAGATTTAATGAAAGAAGGCAAAGTTAAACATTGGGGATTATCGGAAGCAGGTCCTCAAACGATAAGAAAAGCCCATTCCGTTCAACCGGTTACTGCTCTGCAAAGTGAATATTCCTTATTTTACAGAGATCCTGAAAAAGAGATTATTCCTACACTGGAAGAGTTAGGGATAGGATTTGTTACATTTAGTCCACTTGGCAAAGGTTTCTTAACCGGAACCATTAATGAAAATACCCGGTTTGACAAAAATGATTTTAGGAATATAGTTCCTCGTTTATCGGTTGAAAACAGGAAAAAAAACTTTGTATTAATTGATTTTATAAAATCTATCGGTACAGAACTTAATGCAACACCTGCCCAAGTTGCTATTGCTTGGTTATTAGCTCAAAAGCCGTGGATTGTTCCAATACCGGGTACTACTAAATTAAATCGTTTGAAAGAAAACATAGAAGCTACTTCTCTAAAATTAAGTCCTGAAGTTTTAAATCGGATCAATGAAGGATTGTCTAAAATTAATATTGTTGGAGATCGATATCCGGAAAATCTTAATAAAATGATTGATAAGAATTAAAAGAATTATAGTTGGATAGGGTTTTTAATGAGTTAAGATTGCTAAACAATTTTATATGAGTTAATAAACGCCGAAAAATCAATCAATTATATTATTTTTTTTTTGCTTATTTGTGACAACCGTTGATTGTCATATAATTTAAGTAAATGTAACTTTATATAAGGGACTGATATAAATTATATATCAGTCCCATTTTTATATTGTTTACCAATATGTAGAAGCAAATGCGTAAATAAGAATTTTTTTAATCAAATGAATCGATGATAAAAACGATTATTGATAGCCGGCAAAATTTTAAATAAATAGGATTACTAAACTAATTCGCCATAAAGGTCAAAATCTTCTGCACGATTAATTTTAACAGATACAAAACTTCCTACGGATAAATATACATCATGGGCTGAAATTAAAACTTCATTGTCCACATCCGGTGAATCGTATTCTGTACGGGCAATATAATAATCTCCTTCTTTTCTATCTATAATACACTTATAGGTTTTACCGATCTTTTCTTGATTTAATTCCCACGAAATTTGAGATTGAATTTCCATGATTTCGTTTACTCGATTCATTTTTTCTTCTTCAGTAAGAGAATCTTCTAATGAATAAGCGGACGTGTTTTCCTCATGGGAATAAGAGAAACAACCTAAACGATCAAATCGTTGTTCTATAACCCAATTTTTTAATTCTTCAAAATGTTCCTGAGTTTCGCCCGGATAGCCTACAATTAAGGTTGTCCTAATTGCCATGTCGGGAACTTTCGAACGGAAATCAGTCAACAATCGGTTAGTTTTTTCTTTGGTAGTTCCTCTTTTCATGGATTTTAATATATCGCTTGAAATATGTTGGAGAGGAATATCAATATAATTGCAAATTTTAGGTTCATTTTTCATAAGTTCCAGAACGTCCATAGGAAATCCTGTAGGGAAAGCATAATGCAGACGAATCCACTCAATACCTTCCACTTTAATAAGCTCTTTTAATAAATCTGCGAGAGCTCTTTTTTTGTATAAGTCTAAACCGTAATAAGTTAAATCTTGAGCAATTAAAATTAATTCTTTGGTTCCACCTCGAGCCAACGATTGAGCTTCTTTTACCAGTTCTTCAATGGGAGTTGAAATATGCTTTCCACGGATTAAAGGAATTGCACAAAAACTACACGGTCGATCGCAACCTTCCGAAATTTTTAAATAGGCATAATGTCTAGGAGTGGTAATTAATTTTTCTCCTACTAATTCATGTTTGTAATCAGCACCTAAAGCTTTCAACAATAATGGCAATTCACGAGTACCGAAATATTGATCGACATTAGGAATTTCTTTTTCTAAATCGGGTTTATATCTTTCCGAAAGGCATCCGGTAACAAATATTTTTTCAATAGTTCCTTCTTCTTTTTGTTTGACACATTCTAAAATAGTATTAATACTTTCTTCTTTGGCATTATCTATAAATCCGCATGTATTAATTACTACAATGTCTCCATTTTGTTCATGAACAACCTCTTTGTTATTGGCTTTTAATTGATTGATAAGAACTTCAGAATCGTAAATATTTTTAGAACAGCCTAAAGTTATTACGTTAATTTTTTTTTTCCCAACAGATTTTGTTCGCATTCGCTGTTATTTTTAATAAGGCAAATTTATTTATATTTTTATGAAATGTATAGGACAGATTACAATCAAATAGTATTTTGATCAATTTAATTCTAAAATTTCTTTAACCCATGTTTTAACATGGTATTTATTAAGAATATGATCCGGAACTTTCTCATACTTTGAATATAAAAATTCATCCGGTATTTCAATATTTTCAGGGTCTATAATCAAAATATTCGCAGGATTATAAAAATCGTAATTGACAATGTCTTTATTGGTAGTTATCAATTTTTTATGATGTCCTAAAGCTTCAAATACACGAAATGTCAAGCCTATTTGTTCAGGCCTTTGTATGTCAACCATAAGATTAGATCTTTTAATTTTTTCAAGGACTTCATCTCTGGAAACCATTTTATTTAAATATTTAATCTTGGTTTTGAATTTTTGAGTGTAAAAATTAAAATGGTTACGATTTACAACCAGAAATTCATAGGGATAATTTTTATTTTCTAAAATTTTTGCAATTTTTTCTAATATGGGAGTTCTATTATCTAATGATGAAATATTGAAAGCTATTTTTTGCTCATGAAGATTTATATCTTCCATTTGCTCATAAATATAATTGGGTATAAATTTTAAATTATATTTTTTGGCATCATTTCTATCATAACTGTAAATTTTATCAAAATATTTAAAAGTATCTGTAATAGAAGGCATACGCTGAATACCATCGTAATGGTAAGCAATCATTTCATTACTTGTATGTTTACAAAATTTTAAAGTTTCAGGAGATAACCATTCTGCATGAATTATAACGATCTTATCAAATTTATCGTTTTTAGATAAAGCATTTTTAATTAATTTTTCCAGATGGGTTCTTTTGATATTAGTATTAAAAAATGATTTAGTAATTAAATTTTTTAATCGAACCCATAGATTGGGATACCTATATCTGTTTGCATAAATATCAATATGAATTGCTTCTATATCTAGTTCTTTCATTGCAGAGATAATATATTTATCATATCTATAATAATCTAAAGATATTAAAGCGATTTTCATAATTTACTGTTATTATATAACCGTTGTTAGTTATTAAAATATAGCAAATTTAACTGTATGTACTAAATTATTATATTATAATCATCAATTTTCACTAATTTTTAACTTATTATCTTATTTTTTTTACTTCCTTCATAAATATCGTATTGAAAAAAACGACATTCCAATTTCCCGTTATAAATTTTAATTTTTCTTGAAGGACGTAAGCCGATTTTTTTATAGGCTTCCAAATCTGAAGTAATGAACCAAGCTAATGTGTTTTTATAATTATTTTTTAATGTATCTCCGATATTTTTATAAAAATGATCTGTAGTAATGGATAGTCTTTCATCGTAAGGAGGATTAAAAACAACTAATAAGGGAAATAGTTCTTTTTTTGAAGTAAAAAAATCCTGATTTTTTAATTCTATAAATTCTGACAAATCTGCTGCTTCAATATTATTTTTTGCAGAAACTAAGGCTTTATCAGAAATATCATATCCGACTATTTTACCTGAAAAATCTTTAATCCTGTTAATTCGAGTATCTTTTATTTTGTTAAATAACTCCAAATCGAAATTTTTCCAATTCATAAACCCAAATTGTTTTCGATGCAATTGCGGAGGCATATTTAAAGCGATCATGGCGGCTTCTACTAACAAAGTGCCCGAACCGCACATCGGGTCAAGAAAATTTCCTTTTCCGTCCCATCCTGCTAAATTCAATAATCCGGCAGCTAATACTTCATTTATAGGAGCTTCAAAATGAGATTTTCTGTAACCTCTTTTAAAGAGTGGATCTCCACTGCTGTCTAAAGATATAGTTACTTCTTGGTTACTGATATGTAAATGAAATTTTATATCCGGATTATATCTTTCAATGTCGGGTCTTTTGCCAAATTTTTTTCTGAAACGATCAACGATTCCATCTTTCATTTTTAACATAATGTATTGGGAATGTTTAAAATAATCGGAATATACCGTTGCATCAATTGCAAAAGATTGCGAATTGAAAAAATAATTTTCCCATGGAATTTTATTTATTTCCTTTTCAAAAATAGTTTCATTTTTAGCTTTAAAATGATGTATGGGCACCAAAATTTTCAGGGCTGTTCTTAACGAATAATTCGCTTTGTATAAAAATCCTAAATCTCCAAGGAATTCAACCGCTCTGTTTTTTTTAACAATTTGAGAAGCACCTAAATGTTTTAGTTCTTGTACAAGCACATCTTCTAAGCCATAAAAGGTTTTGGCTTGCATCGTAAAGGAATCGTTATTAGCAAACATTATAATATTTCAATTAAAATGAAGTTAAATGTGTTAATAGGAATATATTAAATTTTATTTAAAATATTTTTTTAAGATTTTATAGATTCTTAAAATATTTTTCAAATATAGGATTACTTTTTCTAGAAATTGATAATTGAGTACAATTATTAGTTGAACCGAAATAATTATTCAATCAATGGTTATTGATTACAGATAAATTATAAAAAACATTCGCATATACTAATGAAGTTTATTGAAAAAAATAAAGCCCTGTACTACAGGGCTTTTTAACTAATAGTTTACTGATTATCTATTTTTATTTTGTAACCAATCGATAGAAAAGTTACATTTTTTATATTCATCTTGAACTGTTATAAATGTTGAAGGAATTTGCGCTTCTACCCATTTTTCAATTACTTCATTTTCTTTAGTTTTCTGAGCAAAGCCTTTGATTCTGTTATAATCAATTTCTAAATTCATTTTGTGAGCCGGAATTACATCGGTTATTTTCAATAGTTTCACTACCGTTCGGTTATTTTCTTTATCTTCAAATACTTCAGATAAATCTCCTTTTCCAAGTCCTGAAAGGTTATAAAGCACTTTGGTAGGTAGTTTTATTTTTTCAAATCTGTTATCACCGGTTTGAGAATTTGATAATAAACCGCCATTATATTTAGTATATTTATCGTCAGAATATTTTAAAGCAGCTTGATTGAATGTTATTTTTTCTGATTTAATATCTTCCCTGATATCTTCCAGTTTTTTTATAGCTGTTTTAATTTCTTCTTGATTAGGAACAGACATTAATAATATATGTCTTAAATCAATCACTTGACCTTTCTTTTTTTCAAGATAAACAATATGGAATCCATATTCAGTTTCAAATGGTTCGGATATTTGTCCTTCTTCCAATCCAAAAGCAACCGCATCGAACTCTTTTACCATTTGTTCTCTTCTAACATTTAAAATTTGTCCACCATTAGCAGCTGAACCCGGATCTTGTGAATATTTTTTAGCCATGTCAGCAAAACTGGCTCCTTCTTCAATTTGTTTTTTTATAGATTTTAATTGATCAATCAATTCTTGTTTATGACTTTCTGTTAATTTAGGATACATATAGATTTGCCCATATTCGATTTCTTCATTTAAAGTAGGAAATTCTGATTCATGAGCTTTGTAAAAATCTTTTAAATATTCTGGAGAAACGTCTACATTTTTTGTTATGTCAGCCATTTTCCTTTGAGTATACATTTGATTTTTAATCATTGTTTCGAGTAAACTTCTTAGCTCACCCATAGTTTTAAATTTGAAATTGGTTAGAATATTGACATCTGAACCAAAATAATTTCTATATCCTTCAATACGTGATTCAGCCTCTCTGGCTACTTCATCTTTATTAACAGTTATAAGAGTATCTTGTTTAGCTTTATATAAAATAATTTTTTCTTTCATCATATTTTCTATAAAGCTGCATCTATCAGTTACGGTTTGTCCTTCAGATCGAGCGTAATTTTCACCTTCTTTAACATCAGTTTCTGTAATAATTTCATTTCCCACGACAGCTACAATTCCATCAATTTTTGTTTCTTGCGCAAAAATGAAGGTAGCCATAAAAAAGGTTACAACTATAAATAATCTATTCATTTTAATTTTTATATTCTGCAAATTTAAAATTCTTTTATGAGTAATTAGTGTTTATATTAGTTTTTAACGTTATCATTTATAAATATCTTTTAATCTTTTTACTTGATTTGAATCCATTGTGACAACAGCATTCTCTTTTAATAATTTTATTGTTTGTGACGTTTTAAAATCAATGAATTCATTTAAATAATATTTTTGAAGATCATCTAAACTCATTTTATCATTTTTAATTATTTTTTTAATATTTATTATCAATCTTCTATTTTTACTGTCAACGACATATAATCCTTTAGTTAATTTTTTATTTACAGGCAAATTAAGAGATTCTCGAGTCTTTTTACCTTCTTCAATTATTAATTCTTCACGTTTATCTTCAAATTGATTTTTTATAAAGTTTACTGACTTTTTATTTTTTAACCAGTTAAGGACTTTAGTTTCTATATCAGAATTGAGACAATAATAAAAAGTACCTTCAATTCTTTCCTTCCAGGTCAATCGAGCAGCTTGATCATGTAAGAATTTTTTTTGACCGATTTTATCGTTTTGAGCTTCGTAAGCAATTAAATTAAGCGCATATTTAATAAGAAGTTGATCTTTTAAATTCTCATAATTTTTTTTAGCTTTGTTGAATTCGAAAAAATGTGTCTTGTAATACTCCAAAATATTCTCTTTCCCCCAATTATTTAAATAATCAAAAATTAATTGATTTCTTTCATAATAATTTTCAGAATTTAAATATTGTTTAAGATTTACCAGTATATCATTTAAGGTAAGTGTATAGGAATCTCCAATAGTAATAATTGTCTCATTATTTGGAATAGTAAAATCAGTAAATTGATTATAAGTTTGAGGTAAAGAAGAAATAAAATTACTTAGATGGATAAAATTTTCTTTATAAAAAGGTTGTTTTTTTAATTTCAAAATTAATAAATCGTTTAACCGTTTGATTTCTTCTGATTTTTTTAAGCTGTTGTATATTTTATTTCTAGCGATTGAATATGAATCATAATTATCATTAAAATAATATTCACAAATAACATAACCATCTTCTAATTTAATGGGTTGAGAATAATCCGGGGTATTATTAGGTTCGGATTTAATTTGATTAACCACATATGTATATACTTCCTCATTAGAAAGAATATTATTTTTATTTAAAACATTATAATTTTTAAAGATTTCATCTTTAATTTTAGAAAAGCTTTCTCCTTGTTTAAGTTCTTTATAAACTTTATCAATCTCAATTTTACCTAATCGAGAAGTATCCGGAATATATATTTGGCCTAAAGATACTTCACCTAAGTATTTTCTTTCATTGGAAACCAAAATAAGATATATATTATCATTTTCATCTACAAATGTAGTTACCTGATTAAGCGGTGCATTATATATAGCATCCACCACATTTTTATTTAAAGCGAATATATTTAAATAAGAAGGTTTTTTAAAATCCGAAAGTATTGAATATTTTGATACGGCTTTTTCAAAGCGTAAGGGATCATTACCGATGCTATCTATAATTGAATTTATAAATTTGCTTTTATAAGTTTCATTTTTGTTGGTTAAAAATTCATTTTTAAAAACCAACAATTGAAATTTTTTTTCAACCAGAATTTTTTTATAATAATCACGCAGTAACGGTTCAAGAAATTCAGAAGGATAAAATAAGCTGTTTTTTAATTGTTCAGCTCCTTTGGCTAATTCTGACTGAAAACCTATAGAATTTTCTATGTTGTTTGCAAGTGCATATTGTTTAAGAAGGTTAAAGTCAATATAATTGTCTATAGTTTTGTCCGTTCCAAGCAGTTCTAAACTTTTTCTATAATTATTTTCAAAATTATTGGTATAAATAATTTCATTATTTATGGTCATTAAAACCGATTGTGAAAATACAATACAGGTAAAAAAATATAAACAAACACTTATGGATTTTTTCACTTTTACTTATTTTATATGATACAAAAATATATAAAGAATTAGTACTCTGAAAATATTTTTAACTCTTTAAACAATGGAATATTTTGATTGTAATTACTTTACAGCTTTTATACAATATATAAGATAGGTTAAAAGGTTAGATTTTCAAGATATTCATAGACTATATGCGTTGGTAATCCCATAATAGTAAAAAATGAACCGTTTATTTTATCGATTTTTGCCAACCCTATCCAGTCTTGAATACCATAAGAACCCGATTTATCATAGGGTTTGAAATGAGATAGGTAAAATTCAATTTCTTTTTCATTCATAGGTAAAAAATGAACTTCTGTACAATCCGTAAAAACCTTAAAATCTTTTTTGGTTGAAAATCCTACAGAAGTATACACTTTATGTGAATTTCCTGATAATTCAAACAACATTTTTTTTGCTTGTTCGAAATTTTCAGGTTTTTCCAATGCATGATCTTTCATCCAAACAATGGTATCTGCTGTGATCACAACCGTTTGATCAGCTACTTCTCCATAATGTTTCGATTTCTGCTCTGCTAAATATTCGGTAATTTGATTTTCTTTTAATAAGGGAGAATAACTTTCATCTATATTTAAATGTAGAGTCTCAAATTTGTAATTTAAACTTTTTAAAAGTTCTTGTCTTCGTGGAGATTGAGAAGCTAAAATAATTTTAAATGTATTCATATAGTTGTAATTCGAAAATCAATAAGTTAAAAAATAAAAGACTATCTATTAGCAAGATAGTCTTTTATTTTAAAATTATATTTTGCATCCATTATATATTAATTTAAATAGAATAAGAATTCATACTATTTAAACAGAACTATATAACTAAACAATATTATAAATCGATTGCTTCTCCATATGCCGCCTCTGTTGCACCTTTAAATGCTTCTGAAATAGTCGGATGTGGATGCACAGTGGTTAAAATTTCATGTGAAGTAGCTTCTAATCTTCTCACAGCTACAGCTTCCGCAATCATATCAGTAACTCCGTTACCTACCATATGACAACCTAATAACTCACCGTATTTGGCATCATAAATAACTTTTATAAAACCATCAGTGTCACCGTTAGCAGTTGCTTTTCCGGATGCTACAAAAGGAAATTTACCCACTTTAATATCATAACCTGCTTCTTTGGCTTTTTTCTCTGTCATACCCACAGAAGCGATTTCAGGAGAACAATAAGTACATCCCGGAATGTTTCCATAATCAATAGGTTCAACATTCATACCTTTAATTTTTTCAACACAAAGAATTCCTTCTGCAGAAGCTACGTGGGCTAAAGCAGGGCCGGGAATAACATCACCAATGGCATAATAGCCTGGAATGTTTGTATTGTAAAAACTGTCAACAAGGATTCTTCCTTTATCTGTAGATATTCCTACCTCTTCTAATCCTATATTTTCAATATTTGCGGTAATACCTACTGCAGATAAAATAATATCTGCTTCTAAAGTTATTTCTCCGTTCGCTGTTTTAACAAAAGCTTTAACTCCGTCTCCCTGAGTTTCAACTTTTTCAACTGAAGAATTAACCATAACTTCTATACCATGTTTTTTAATAGATTTTTCAACATGTTTGGAAACTTCTTCGTCTTCAACAGGGACAATATTAGGTAAAAATTCAACTACGGTTACTTTAACTCCCATGGTTGCATAGAAATATGCAAATTCAATACCTATAGCTCCCGAACCAACTACAATCATAGATTTAGGCATAGTTGGAAGAGTAAGGGCTTCTCTATAACCGATTATTTTTTTACCATCTTGAGGTAAATTAGGTAATACTCTTGATCTTGCACCGGTAGCAATAATAATGTGAGATGCTGAATATTCTGTTACTTTACCTTCTTTATCAGTAACCTCTATTTTTTTTCCGGGCTTAACTTTGGCATTTCCGTTAATTACATCAATTTTATTTTTTTTCATAAGGAAGCCAACCCCTTTATTCATTTTATCGGCTACTCCCCTACTGCGTTTAATAACATTAGAAAAATCAAAAGATGATTCGGTTTTATTCAATCCAAATTCTTCAGCATGATTTATTTCTTCATATACGTGAGCACTTTTAATAAGAGCTTTAGTTGGTATACATCCCCAGTTTAAACAAATTCCTCCTAGATTTTCTCGCTCAACTACAGCTGTTTTAAAACCTAATTGAGCGGCTCTAATAGCAGCAACATATCCACCGGGCCCGCTACCTATAACTATAATATCATAATTCATGGTACAGATTATTTTGTTGACAAAAATACTATTTTTTTTCCAAAAAGAAGATTTATATATATAAACCCAAAAAATGCATAATATTTGTTTATAATTTAAAAAATATTATAAGATTACGGTTTTATTAATATTTAATATAAATAAAAATATATGCAAGAAACGAATCAAACTTATAGTAATTCATATGAAATTTCACAAGATCAACTTAAAGATGCTAATAGTAAAAAATTAATAGCCGGAATTTGTGGTATTCTACTAGGTAGTTTTGGTATTCATAAGTTTTACTTAGGGTATAATAAAGAAGGCTTAATTATGTTATTAATTACTTTATTAACTTCATGGTTTACTTGTGGTGGAGGCGCAATTGTAATGGGTATTATAGGATTAATTGAAGGAATTTTGTACCTTACCAAATCTGATAAAGAATTTTATAAGACTTATATTTTAAATCGTAAAGGGTGGTTTTAATAAAATTTATAATAATTTATAACGCTATAATTAATTTTGGAATCCATTAGTGAGTACTAATGGAATCCTTTTTATCCTTTACAATTTCTTTTTTCTTTCTCTTTTTACTAAACAAATCACTGAATTTATTAAAAGATTTTTTGTAAACAATCCCCCCGCCATACGATTGATTATTTGCCCCTGTAGTGGATAATACCGAAGTTTCCAACCCAAAAGTGGAAGGTTTTGAAAAACCATTGATAATTAGCGATTTATCATTGTTTTTTGATATGTCATAATTAATTTTTGCACCATAGGTCCATACGTCGGCAGCACTTTTTTGTTCCAGAGGCATATTAACTGATCCAACTATGGATAACCTTTGATTCACTTTAAATGTAGGGTCTAAAGAGATCCGGTCACTTGTATCGTCGACTCTTGAACCGGCATTAAAATTAGCATCCAGAGAAAATACTCCACTTATATTATTTATTGCAGAAGTTAATTGTTTCAATACTACATCATAAGCAGAAGAAGCATAACTGCTACCTCCCATTTTATCGGATAAAAAGCTTCCAAAAACAACAATTCCTGCTACTTGATTGTATTTTTCCCCTTCATTATTATTTAGTTTAGTATTGAGTTGATCACGAACCGAAGAAGAAGCATCTGCTTGTATATCAAAAGTCAAACTTGGTTTAGATAAATAACCGGTTAATAACGCCGAAACTGTTACATTAGAAGCGGGAACTGTAGAAATACCCAAATAATCGCCAATATTACTTACTAATCTGGTATAGGAAGCGCGAATATTTAAATCGGCTTCGGTAGGACCACGATTTTCCCATCGGATAGTACTTCCGGGAACAATAGTAAAGTCCTTATTAACAAACATATTATAATAATATTTACTATCACCGGTTATTGTGTAAGTACCGTCCATAGAAATAACTCCTGCTTTTGACATATCAAATTTTAGATGTTTTGCATCTCCCCGAACCACTATTTTATCTCCGGTTTCTTGACTAATAATTAAATTAACCACAGATTTATTGTCTGCTGTAACGTCTGCACGTATGGATAATCCCATAGGTGGTTTAGTTTCTTTTTCATCTCCTTCTTTATGTTGTTCAGGAATGAATTTGATAAATTGAATGTCGGTAGCATTAGTTGTACTACTGCTGTTTATTGTGAGGCTGCTTCCCTCAAGAGCCATGGCAGTTGCTGAAATATCAATACCTTTATCCGTTGTTCCTGTTATGGAAAAATTACCTGAAGCATAAATAGTTCCATAAAAAAGATCATTTTCTTTCATGGTAGTATTTAACACTAAAAGCTTATCCGAAGTAAAGTCTAGGTTCATTCCCCATTCGGAGAAATTTTTAGTCATTAAAGGTCCAAAAACTACTCCCTTAGTTTTTCTTTGAGTATCCATCAACTCAATATTATCAAATAAAAATATACCGTCAGATATTTGTAAATCTTGATCTTTAGTAAGTTGATAATCAACCCCTAAAAAGTTAACTTTAAATCCAACTTTAGACATTGTAAGGGAACCTTGATATTTAGGCGAAGTTATATCTCCTGAAATTTGAACATTTCCGGTGGCAGTTCCTCTGAAATTTGAGAAAATACTTTGTAAAAAAGTTCCTATAGGAGCAATGTTCATTTGATTGGCTTGTAAATCTATATTCAATTGAGAAGGCTTACCATTTTGATTGGCTATATATCCGTCAGCTAAAAAACGATCTTGTCCGGAATCTTCTAATTTACTTTGTAATAAATATCGGTTGGTTTTAGCATCGTAAATTGCTCTCATGGCCAAATTCCCTAAATTTTGACCATTAAATTTCAATTGATCAATATAAAGATCCACAAGCGGTTTAAGTTCACTTGAATTTTTAAGTACTTTGGCAGATCCATTGGCAACACCCTCAAAAGACATATCTTTAAGTAAACTGTGAGGTAATATTTTTTCTAATTTAACATCTTTTAAATTCAGATCAAAAGTATATTCGTTTTTGGTGGTATATTCTCCGGACAATAAAATTTCAGAATTTTCAGATGTTAATTCAATTTTTTGTAAAACTAATTTGTTAGTTAATAAATTATATTTCGCAATGGCTTCATCCGATTTAAAATTAGGATTCAGTTTCCATTTTGCTTGTGCCAAATTAATATTAGAAGGTTTAAACCCAATAATAATATCATTATTTTTTTGAGTTTGATATAAATTTAAATCAAAATTAGTTTGTTTTTCTTTATATTTTCCATGATAAAAATTAGTGGAAACAAATAGGGAATCATTTTTATTATATCCGGAAAAATTGATTTTTTCAATATTCGTATTGTCTATATTTAGAGAAGATAAAGATCCCATAAATTGTCGTAAGGTATCTTCTGTATTTAAAAATATATTCGGATTGGTTAGTTTGATATTTTTATAATATATATATTCTGAAATCATTTGTGCCTGTAACTTATTTCCATTGCCAACATACCTTCCTGTAATAGTCGTTCCCGGGGATAAGTTAACATCCATCATTAATAAATCAAATAAATCCTTTTGTATATCCAAAATAAATGAAAACTCTTGATTGTCAAATCGTTTATTAGTTTTAAAATTAGCTACCAGGTTCCCAATTCCTTTCTGTAACATATCAGGAATATCTTCTAATTTGTATTTACCATAAATATTGGCAGTAATCATGTTCGGAGAAAAAATATCTAAATTTCGATTTCCTTCCTCAAAACTTGTTTTTATTTGTATATCATTATAATTAGTAGTTTTACCATTATCTTCAATAGAAATTGAATTAATGTTGATTTGTCCAATTAAATCATCAATGGAGCTGAATTCAATATCTGCTTTGACTATTCCTTTAAATGATTTATTTTTATCGGCTAGAGAAGTAAAATAGCCTAAATTTAATGATTTAATATCTGCATCAAAGTTGGTTTTAATATATTTTTGAGCAAAATTTATTGTACCATTAAAGTCAAAATTAGCGTATTTGTCATTGGAAATAATTTTACCTTCAAAAATTTTATCTCTTAAATTACCCACAGCTGAAATATCATTAATCGCTTTACCATTAATAACTAAACTATTCAGTTTTGCATCAAATTTAGTATCCATATGGTCCAGATTAAATCCGCTGCCGTCAAATTGAATTTTAGCGGATATAGGACCTAGTGTTGTTGTTTTAATAAAAGAAGCTAAATTTAATTGGTATGTTTCTAATTTTCCTTTATATCTAGGTTTTTGGGAAGCATAATCTTTTAATTGAGCATCCGCTGTTACTGTACCTAAAGAGCTAATCATTTTACCATTTATACTAAGGTCTTTTTTATCAATTAAAAATGAACCCATATAATTCATAGTTCCAAATTCTGCTACTATTTTGGGTATTTCCTTAGAAATAAATTTCGGTAACCATGAATTAAGAGAGGCATATGAAGATTGAAGATGCGTTTCTTTGGTTTCTATATTAAAAGATTGGGAAGGATCAGTAGTAACTAAATTTTTCAACACTAAGCTAGGGGAAGAATAAAAAGTACCGTTAACCGATAAGATTGGATTAGTTAATGTTAAATTATTAAGTGTACCATTAACTTTCGAAGAAATGTTAAGTATAGAATTAGTATCCCAGTTTTTTACAAAATATCGTATGTCTTTACCTGATACTTTACTTCCTTTGTTTACTTCCATATTCCATGCTACCTGATCAGAAAAGTTACTCAATCCATTTTCTTTGGTGTGATTAAAAAATAAAGAACCTAATAACAATGAGGTATCTGATTCAAAAAGAAGGTCTTTGAAAGAAAGTTCTGTTTCTGAATAATGAATATCGGATGAAAATTGGTAAACCGTATAATTTTCCTTATGCCTTTTAGCTTTGAAATTAAATTGCTCAACTAAAACCCTTACATCCGAATTAAAAACATCAACGCTCGAAGCTTTTAAATTTAATTCAGAAGTATCTAACCAGACTTGATCTTCTAATGGTAAATTTTGATTTACAATTGAAAATCGACCATTGATTATATCTACCCTTCCGTTTAATTTAAAATCTTTTTTTTGAGAAGGTTTATCTGAGTTAAAATTATCTATGAAAATAGAAAAATTATCATGATTTTCATTTTTATAAGTAATTACTTTGATGACAGGATCTTGTAAACGCAATTGATCAATTTTGATATCATCAACATGCTTAATTACCAAATTTTCAATTAAAGATATGGTATTTAAATATCCTTTTAATTCTTTTACAGTTAGTAAATTATTCTGATGATGATCTTTAATAATTACATCATGTAAAGTAAGATTTCCAAAATAATCAACTTCAATTCTTTGAGCAGAAATCGAAGTTTTGAATTCTTGGTTTAAATAGGAAAGTGCCTCTTTTGCTATTTTATCTTTAACAGATGGTAAATTTATAACAATAATTAAAGATAGAAGTAGTAAAAATAAAATGCAAAATGCATAGAGAATTGCCTTGGATGACTTAAAAAATATTTTTTTAATTAGTAACTTTGTCATAAATGAAAACACCCATTATTTTAGGAATAGAATCGTCATGTGATGATACATCAGCAGCTGTAATACAAGGTAAAAAAATACTATCTAATGTAGTATCTACCCAAAAAATACACCAAAATTATGGCGGTGTAGTTCCGGAATTAGCCTCTCGTGCTCATTTACAAAATATTATCCCCGTTGTACATCAAGCAATTCAATTAGCAAATATAAATAAAAAAGCAATTGATGCGATATCTTTTACCCGTGGTCCGGGTTTATTAGGATCCTTATTAGTAGGGACCAGTTTTGCAAAATCATTATCTATGTCATTGAACGTTCCTCTTATTGAAGTTAATCACATGCAAGGGCATATATTTGCACATTTTATTGAGGATGAATCTAAAGAAAATATATCATTTCCATTTTTATGTCTTACGGTAAGTGGTGGACATACCCAAATTGTTCAGGTAAATGATTATTTTGATATGGAAGTGTTGGGAGAAACTTTGGATGATGCGGCGGGTGAAGCTTTTGATAAGATAGGTAAAATTTTGGGACTTGAATATCCGGCAGGACCTACAATTGATAAACTTTCTCAAAATGGAGATAAACATAAATTTAAATTTCCGTTGCCAAAATTGGAAGGAATCAAATTTTCTTTTAGTGGCATAAAGACTTCCGTGCTTTATTTCATACAAAAAGAACTACAGAAAAACCCGGACTTTATAAAAGAGAATCTTGAAGATATATGTGCATCCGTCCAAAAAACAATTCTATCTTCATTGTTAGATAAATTAAAGTTGGCTATTGAAATTACGGGTATTAAAAATGTAGCAATTGCCGGTGGTGTTTCGGCGAATTCGGAGTTAAGAAGAGAAATAAAAAAATTAGAATTAGAGAAAAATTGTAATACTTTTATCCCCAAATTCGAATACACAACAGACAATGCAGCCATGATTGCCGTGGTAGGAAGCATTAAATATGAACATAATAAATTCTCTGATCTTAAAACTATAGCTACCGCTAGATATAAAATGTAAGATTATGATTGGTAATAACTTTTATAAAAAAAGCTTACTATTTATTTTAAGTTTATTAATTTTTAATTCCTGTAAAAAAGAGTCCCTATTGTTTAACGATGATTTTCATACCAATACCAATCATTGGGATACGATATCTACAGATGCACTATATACTAAACTTGAAGAAGGAAATTTATTGATGAAGGCTGATTTGAAAAATGTTTTAAATTATTCTTTACTCTCCCTTCCAATATCCGATCGAAATATTACCTATACTACTTCATTACAAATTAATAATTTTTATGACCCTAAGGGAGTTGCGGGTATAATTTTATATGCTGATGATCGGAAATATCCTGAAAATTATCTCCTATTTGGAATTAATGCAGAAAACGAAGTAGTTATATCTTACGAGAGCAAAAGAGAAGGAAAATCACAAATTTATTTCAAACAAAAAATTCAAAAATATAATAAAAAGGAAAAGAATAGTTTTTCAATCGTAACAGACAAAAGTTCTATTCAATTCCTTTTGAATGGTAAAATATTGACAACCATATCCAAAAATAAAGAATTAGGTTCAAATTTTGGTTATATGGTAATCAATTCGAATATATCTGTTTCTTCTCTTCAAATTAAAAGTCATTAGTCTATGCCAAATTACATGCCATAAAGACTAATTCAAATTAATTAGCTTTATAAGCTTGATAATATTGTAATGCTTTGGGCATTATTTTATTTATATCTGCAATTCTATTTTGAGGATTCGGGTGCGTGGAAAGAAATTCAGGTGTATCGGTACTTCCTGTAGCGTCAATCATTCTTTGCCAAAATAAAGGGGCTTGTCTGGGATCATATCCTGCCATTGCCATAATATATAAACCCATTTCATCTGCATCAGATTCTTGTTTACGACCATAACGTAAAAGAGTGATACCACTGGCTACGGGGTAATATTGATTAATTGCCGAACGCAAAGCTTGGTTGTTGGTAACCCCTCCTAATACCTGTCCACCGATTTCTGAAATATATGATTGTGAAATTTTTTCAGCTCCGTGACCTGCCAGAGCATGGGCAATTTCATGTCCCAAGACAACAGCTAGTCCTGTATCGTCTTTACAAATAGGTAAAATTCCTGAATATACAGCCACTTTTCCTCCGGGCATACACCATGCATTAACCGTTTTGGGATCATCAATTAATACAAATTGCCATTGATAACCGTTTAAAGCTGAAGACTTCCCAATAGATCTATAATAATCTTCTGCGGCTTTTTTTATTCTGTTACCCACTTCTTCCACTTGCCTTGCTTGAGGAGTTCCTGTAATAATTTTATTGGAAGATAAAACTTCTTGATATTGCTGAAATGAGGATGGCAATAATTGAGAGTTGGATACAAAATTTAATGATTTTCTTCCGGTTAAAGGATTAGTTGCACATGCTACTGTTAATAAAGATGCTAGCGATAGTAATAAGCATTTTTTTGAATTCATAAACTCTATAATAATTTTTGAAATATAGTAAATTTATTAATTAATGTTCTTAAATTTGCAATGATTATAATAAAATAAAAGCAAAAAATATGCCTTACTTATTCACATCCGAATCGGTTTCGGAAGGCCATCCAGATAAAGTTGCTGATCAGATTTCAGATTCGATATTAGATAATTTTTTAGCATTTGATCCCGATTCTAAGGTAGCTTGTGAAACTTTAGTTACTACCGGTCAGGTAGTATTAGCCGGAGAAATTAAATCCAACACGTATATTGATGTTCAGCATATTACTAGAGATATTATAAAAAAAATAGGCTATACGAAAAGTGAATATAAATTTGAAGCCGAATCTTGCGGTATTTTATCCGCTTTGCATGAACAATCGCAGGATATAAACCGCGGAGTGGATAAACAGAATAAAGAAGAACAGGGTGCAGGTGACCAAGGGATGATGTTCGGCTATGCCACCAATGAAACGGATAATTATATGCCTTTGGCTTTAGATATTTCACATAGTATCTTACGTGTGTTAGCTCGAATAAGAAAAGAAGGTCAAATTATGACCTATCTTCGACCGGATGCAAAATCTCAAGTTACTATTGAATACGACGATAATAATAAGCCTATACGTATTGATACGATAGTTCTTTCTACACAACATGATATGTTCGATGAGGATGAAAAGGTTGTATTGGACAAAATTGCCCAGGACATTATTTCAATTGTTATTCCTGAAGTTAAGGCAGAATCAAAAGATGAAATAAAAGCATTATTTGATGATAATATCACTTACCATATAAATCCAACCGGAAAATTTGAAATCGGAGGACCTCATGGAGACACCGGATTAACCGGAAGAAAAATAATTGTTGATACTTATGGTGGTAAAGGAGCTCATGGCGGTGGCGCATTTTCCGGAAAAGATCCTTCTAAGGTGGATCGTTCTGCTGCTTATGCTACCAGACATATTGCTAAAAATTTAGTAGCGGCAGGGGTTGCCGATGAAGTTTTAGTACAAGTTTCATATGCTATTGGTATTACCGAACCGTGCGGTGTTTATATTAATACTTTTGGCAGCTCAAAAGTTAATCTGTCCGATGGAGATATAGCATTAAAAGTTGAGAAATTATTCGATTTAAGACCTTATGCTATTGAAAAAAGATTGAAATTAAGAAATCCAATATATACGGAGACAGCAGCCTATGGACACATGGGAAGAAAGAACGAAATCGTTACAAAAAAATTTATAAGAAATCGTGAGAATGGAAAGACAGAAATAAAAGAAATCGAAGTAGAATTATTTACTTGGGAAAAATTAGATTATTTAGATCAAATTAAAGAAGCTTTTAATCTGTAAACTAACATTTATTTTCATGTCAAAAATACTGGCCATCGACTATGGTGAAAAAAGATCCGGATTAGCAGAAACGGATGATATGCAAATTGTTGCCAGTGGGTTGGCCGGAATTATCACTTCCAATCTGATTCCATTTCTTGAAAAATATATAGCTGAAAATTCTGTCGAAAAAATAATTATTGGTTTACCTGTTCGATTAAACGGAGAACTTTCAGATGTTGAAATTTCAATTCAAAAATTAATCAAGAAGATTACTTCTCTTTTTCCAAATATTCCGATTGAAAGAGTAGATGAGAGATTTACTTCAAAAATTGCGTCTCACTTTATTAGTTTGAGTGGAAAAAATAAAAAAAATAGAGAAAATAAACATTTATTGGATGAAGTAAGTGCTACTTTAATTTTACAAACCTATTTAGAGAAAAAATAAAATTATGATTTTACCTATTTATGGCTATGGAGAACCTGTTTTAAGAAAAAAAACAGTAGAAATCGGTAAAGATTATCCCGATTTAGATCAATTAATTGAAAATATGTATGAAACCATGTATAAAGCACATGGAATTGGTTTAGCAGCCCCACAAGTAGGATTGAACATACGTTTATTTGTAATTGATGCTTCGCCATTGGCAGAAGATGAGGATTATGTCGACATAAAAGACGAGTTAGCCCTTTGTAAGAAAGTTTTCATAAATCCGAAAATAACTAAAAGAGATGGTGAACTTTGGAAGTTTAACGAGGGATGTTTAAGTATTCCTGATATTCGAGAAGATATTAAAAGATTGGAAAATATTACAATTGAATATTTTGATCAAAATTGGAATAAAAAAACTGAAAATTTTGGTGATGTTCGTGCGCGTATTATTCAGCATGAATACGATCATATTGAAGGAATTCTGTTTACAGACTTATTATCTCCACTTAAGAAAAAATTACTAAAAGGTAAACTTGCCAATATTAGTAAAGGAAAGGTGGAGACTGAATACCGAATGAAATTTCCGTCCCATTAAATTTTAAAATAAATTAATTAAAAATATAATTACAATATTGATATGGATCTTACTAAAATCATTGCAATTACAGGGAAATCCGGTTTATTTGAATTATTATCTCAAACTAAAGGAGGTTTCATTGTTAAAGATTTAGTTGCTCAAAAGAAATTGTCTATTAATGCAAATAGTCAAGTAAGTTTACTGCAAAACATTTCAATCTATACTCAAGATTCTGAAGTATCATTAATTTCAGTTTTAGTTTCAATTTCCAAAAAACATCAATTTAAAGAAATTGAATTTGATAAAAATGATACCAATACGTTAAGATCTTTAATGAAAGATGCTCAACCGGATTATGCAGAAGACAGAGTATATAATTCAGATCTTAAAAAGCTTTTTACTTGGTATAATATATTGGTTAAAAATGCTATCATAACTGAAGAAACCGTAAAAGCTTATGAAGACAATCTAGCTAAAGTTTCGAATGATAGCCAAAAAGAAAATTCAGAAGATTGTAACATTTCACAAAAAACGGCTACTAATGAGATATCAAATGATGATGCCGGTGTAACTAAAAAATCTACGAAAAAAACACCTGCTAAGAAAAAAGCTGAATAGTATAAATAATTTTAAATATTATTAATGAAAAGGTATCAATGTAAAGTTGGTACCTTTTTATATTTCAACTATAAAAAAATCTTTGAGTATATATGATACTCAAAGATTTTTTTCTATATAAATTCCGGATAATTTTTTACATGAACATATCTTTGATCTTTTCAAAAAATGTTTTATCATTTTTTGATGGCTTAGGATGAAAGTGTTCATTATCTAACATAGATTCAAAAAATTCTCTCTGTTCTTTAGTTAATTTATTCGGATTAGGTGTCCAAACATTGATATGAATAAATAAATCTCCATATCCATATCCTTGAACTTGAGGCAATCCTTTATCTTTCAATCGTAAAATTTTCCCTGATTGAGTTCCGGAATCTACTGTAATTTTCACTTTTCCCGTAATCGTAGGAATTTCTTTTTTCGTACCTAAAATAGCTTCAGGTACAGAAATATATAGTTCATAATGAAGATTATCCCCTTCCCTTTTCAAATTTTCATCCTCAATTTCTTCAATCACAACGATTAAATCTCCGGGTATTCCACCAAATGGTGCATCATTTCCTTTACCTCTAACTTGCAGCTGAACTCCTTCTCTAACACCGGCAGGAATTTTAATGGATACTTCTTCTTCAACTTTAATTAAACCATGATTATTAGCACCCGGCGGTATATGATCCGCAACTTTACCGGTACCTCCACAAGTATTACATACTGATTGAGTTTGCATTTGTCCAAACGGAGTATTCATGATTCTTCTCGTTTGACCGGTCCCGTTACAGGTAGGACAATTTTTTGAGGTAGCTCCCGGAGCTAATTTAAATCTTTTTACTTTAACGGTTTTTTCAACACCGTTAATAATTTCTTTAAGAGTTAATGATAAACGGATACGTAAATTGGAGCCTTGAACTTGTTGAGGTCTTGAAGAAAAGCCGCCAAAACCGCCTCCGAAGGCACTACCGAAAATATCACCAAAATGGGAAAAAATATCTTCCATATTCATTCCCCCTCCAAAGCCACCACCGGCAGCCCCTCCTACTCCGGCATGACCGTATTGATCATACCTTGCTCTTTTTTGAGGATCACTTAAAACTTCATAAGCTTCAGCAGCTTCTTTGAATTTTTCTTCAGCTTCTTTATCACCGGGGTTTTTATCCGGGTGATATTTGAGTGCTTTTTTCCTATAGGCCTTTTTTAACTCTACTTCAGTTACACTCTTAGAAACCTCCAATACTTCGTAATAATCTCTTTTAGACATAATTTTTTATATAAACCTCTTTGAGTTCTTAATTTCCAATAACTACTTTTGCGTATCTAATAACTTTTTCATGCAATAAGTACCCTTTTTGAACCACATCTATAATTTTACCTTTTAGACTTTCATCGGGAGACGGGACTTGGGTAATTGCTTCATGATAATCAATGTTAAAATCATCACCGGCCTTTACATCAATAACAGTCAATCCTCTATCTTTCAAGGTATTGAACAACTTATTATAAATAAGTTTCACTCCTTCTAAAACTGAAAGATCATCCTCCTTTTTTTCAAGTTCGGTAATTGCGCGATCAAAATCATCCAATACCGGAAGTAATGATTCTAAAATATCTTTATCCGAGTATTTAAGAAGATCCTGTCTCTCTTTAATTACACGTTTTTTATAGTTATCAAATTCAGCAAATAAACGGATATATCTGTCTTTTTCTTTTTCAAGTTTTTCAGTTAAGTCAGAATTATTGTTGGGTTCTGACATATTTTCAGTATCCTTTAAATTTTCTTGATTGTTATTTTCTTCAATTAATTCGTTTTCTTCGTTATCACTTTGAATTGACATGGTTAAATTCTTTATTGGTTACTGATATTTATCAATTTTATTGCCATAGTAAAAATGCTGTCAAATCGACCTATTTTTAAAAAATTATTTAAATACTTCTTATTAAATTTGCATATAAAGTAAATATATTCAAATGTTGAAAAGTTTTGATATTTTTTCAATCAAATCGGAGGAAGAATTTAATTCACTCGCCATCCAAATTTTTTTGTATCAATATAAAAATAATATACCCTATAAAACCTTTGTTGATTTATTATCTATAGATTGTAATAAAATTCTTAATTATCGGCAAATACCTTTTTTACCGATTGAATTTTTCAAAACCAATACAATTGTTGATAAAAATTTCTCACCGAATTTATATTTTCAAAGTAGCGGTACTACTTCCGAAAACCTATCCAAGCATTATATAGCAAATGAAGATATTTATAAACAAAGTATTTTACATTCATTTTCAATTTTTTTCGGTGACCCTTCCGAATACATATATTTAGGTTTGCTTCCTTCTTATTTGGAGAGAAATAATTCTTCACTTATATATATGGTAAATTATTTAATGGAGCAATCGGGAAAGGTGGAAAATGGTTATTATCTACATAATTTTAATGATTTACATGCTATTATAAATCGATTGGAAAAAGAGAATAAGAAAGTTATTCTTTTTGGTGTTTCCTATGCTTTGTTAGATTTTGCAAATTCTCATCCTCAACAACTGAAAAATACTATAATTATAGAAACAGGAGGAATGAAGGGAAGAAAAAAAGAAATGACAAAAGATGAGTTGTTAACAGAATTAAAAAATTCTTTTCAAACCGATAAAATTTATTCGGAATACAGTATGACGGAATTATTGTCTCAAGCTTATTCCTTATCTAATAATGTTTATAAATGTCCTCCCTGGATGAAGATTTTAATTCGAGATGTGGATGATCCTTTTGAATATGTTGAAACAAACAGATCGGGAGGTGTCAACATAATTGACTTGGCAAATATTCATAGTTGTTCATTTATATCTACCCAAGATATTGGTAAAGATGAAGGTAAGAATGGTTTTAAAATTTTGGGAAGAATGGATAATTCCGATATTAGAGGATGCAGTCTTTTATTATTATAAAATATAAAATTTATTAATTAAGCTTTTTTTAACTAAAATTTGTATTTAATTTTAAACTTTTTTTATAAAAAAAATAATAAATTTAATAAAATTATATATATAAGTTTTATTTTTCGGAATTGTTTATTGTAATATGTCTTATTACAGAAAATTAATAAAATATATTATTACAGGAATTATACTTTTATTCTTGTGGTTTATTCTTCATACCGTTGCTATTATTATTGATGGGAACCAAGAAGATACCAGGGATGCAGACGTAGGAGTTATTTTTGGAACAAAAAATAAAACAGACGGTTCTATGCCTATGTCTTTAATACGGAGGCTAAATATTGGTTTAAAATTATATAACGAAGGTCAAGTTCAAAAATTAATTGTTTCCGGAGGTTTAGCTAATAAAAACTTTTGTGAAGCTGATCTCATGCAGGAATATTTATTGGAACACGGCGTGCTTTTATCTGATATTATTTTAGATAATAAAGCCTTAAATACTGAAGAAAATGTTGAGAACTCATTAAAAATAATGAAAGATAATAATTACAGAAAATTAATTATTATATCACAATATTATCATATTTCACGTATTAAGCTGATGTATTATAAGCTAGGCTTTTATAATTTAGGTTCTGCAAGTTCTCATCACTATAGTAAAAGGCATCATTATATGTCATTAATAAGAGAATTTTTTGCCTATTACTATTATTATTTTTTTAAATAAATTAATTCTTTAACAAGCGCTTTTTATATATTTATGCATACAAATTTTATAGAAAAAGTAATTGATGAGTTATTGGAAAAAAATAATGATTTATCTAAATTTACTATCATTATTCCCGGAAGAAGACCTATCATATTTTTTAAAAAATATCTTATTAAAAAAGGGTATAACGGATTTTTGCCCACTTTCTATACCATTGAAGATTTTATATACAAACATTCCCATTTAGTTAAAATTGAAAATATTCCTCTTTGGTTGGAAGCTTTTCAAATACAGAAAAAATTCGTAAATGCAGAGGAAACTCTTGATGAATTTTTAAAATGGATACCTACTCTTCTTAAAGATTTTAACGATATAGAAATTTTCTCTGATAATCCTCATAGGGTTTTAGAGCATATGGCTTCCATTGAAAGAATAGAAAATTGGGTGAATAAGCTGGATACCACCAGTGAAAAAAAATTATATTATAAAAATGTAAAATTCTGGGAAAATAATATAATTTTATATAATAAATTAAAGGATTCTTTGGAAACTAAAGGATTGGGCACGTATGGAATGATTCTAAACCATGTGTTAAGCCAATTAACATCTATTCATATTCCTGCAAATGAAAAGTATGTTTTTGTCGGATTAAATGCCTTAACGTCCAAAGAAGAAAAGCTGATTAAACATTATATATCACATGCCGAAACGTATTTATATTGGGATGCCGATAAATACTATTTAAACAACAGTAATCAAGAAGCCGGAGATTTTTTAAGGAAATATAAAAATTGGAATTATTATGCAACTCGAGATTTCAAATGGGTAACTGACGATTTCAACCAAAAAAAAAATATACATGTAGTGAGTACTTCTCAAGACGTAGCTCAAGCCAAATATATCAGTTCAATCTTATCTACCCTTCCTGAAGAAGAGTTACACAATACCGCATTAGTATTAAGCGATGAATCAATTCTTCCGGCAATATTGGAAAGCATACCTAAAAATATATCCCGAGTTAATATAACTATGGGATTTCCTCTTAAAAATTCATTTTTAGCATCATTATTTAAGCAAATTTTTAAATTACACATATTTAGAGAAAAAAATTCATCCAAAGGATATTACTATAACGATATCTTATCCCTTCTTCAGAATCCATTACTACATAATACTATATCTGTTATTGAATTTATATCTGAAATAAAAAGGAATAATCTTATCTATTTAACTGATTCTCTCATATATAAACGTTTAGGTAGTTCTTACTATTATTTTATATTTAAAGAATATGCAAATCCTATCGATTTGATACATAAACTTTATGAATTTTGTACTGAACAATTTTGGAAAACAGATTCTGATCATCAGTTGTTAAAAGAAAATTATTTAAAATTTAAAAATCTTTTCTCCATTTTACATACACAATTATCGCAAGATCTTTCCATTCAAAGTTTTTCTCTTCTTTATACATTTTATCAGCATGTAATCAATAATGAAACTATTGATTTTATTGGCGAACCGGTAGAGGGACTTCAAATTATGGGAGTTTTGGAAACTCGTTTGCTAAGCTTTAAAAATATACTAATGACCGGAGTTAATGAAGGAATTTTGCCGGGTGGAAAAAATGATAATTCTTTTATTCCTTTTGATGTTAAGAAAAACTACGGAATCAATACTTTTCTTGAAAGTGATGCCATCTATGCGTATCATTTTTATAGACTAATACAACACGCACAAAACATTACCTTAGTTTATAATAATTATACTGAAGGTATTAACTCCGGAGAAAAAAGCAGATTTATTAATCAATTAGAATTTGAGTCTCAACATACCATAATAGAATCTGTAGCCTCCTATGGAGGAAATTTAAAACAATCGAAGGAATTAATCATAGAAAAATCTCCTGCTGTATTGAATTCAATTCAAGATTGGCTAAAAAATCCTATTTCGCCAACTCATTTAACCAATTATCACTACAATCCAATCAATTTCTATTTGCAAAAGATTTTAAAGATTAACGAACAACAAGAGATGGAAGAGGAAATTTCTGCTTTAAATTACGGAAATTTGATTCATCATACTTTAGAATCTATTTATTCCCCATGGCAAGGAAATAAACTAACGGAAAAGGAGTTACTTTCAGCTTTAAAAAATTATTCTGTTTATTTAAATAAGTATATTGAAAAAGAATTAAATCCCGACTTATTTAAAAAAGGGCAAAATTACTTACAAAAGCTGCTAGCGGAAAAAACCATTGAAAAAATATTATTAAGAGATTTAACCGACATAAAAAACGGTAATATCATTATCTTAAAAGAAATTGAAAAAGAACTTAGTTCCACTATTAATTTACCTGAAATAGGCACCTTATTTTTGAAAGGATTTGTAGACCGATGGGATAGTTTTAATGGCCGGGACCGAATTATAGATTATAAAACATCATCTATAGATACTCTTATATTTAAGTCAGATAGATTTAATCAAATACAAGAAGATAAAAATTATAAATTTTTTATTCAGCTTGTTTTCTATGCTTATATGATTTTACATGAAAAACTTTCAGAATCGGTAAAGGTGGGAATTTGGAGTTTTAAAAAACCTTTTCGAGGATTGGAGATTTTAAAAATTGATTCTTCTGAAAGTTTAAACGAATCTCAAGCTACTATTTTATTTGAGGAAGTTTCCCGATTGATCTTAGAAATTGCTGATCCCGATATTCCATTTGTAGAAAAATCTTCTTTTGTTAAATTATAACAAAAAAATAATTTTTAATTCAATTTAATCATTTAATTTTGAAGTTTAACTTTCTTACCATGAACGAAGATTTAAAAGATATAAAAAATATTTTTCCTATACTGAATCAGTTAGTAAATGGCAAACCTTTAGTCTATCTTGATAATGCTGCAACTACTCAAAAGCCGATTTCCGTAATAGAGGCAGAAGAAAAATATTATAAAACTATAAACTCTAATGTTCATAGAGGAATTCATACCCTTAGTCAATTGGCTACCGTGGAAATGGAAGAATCCCGAAAGTCTGTGCAACAATTTTTAAATGCAAAAAAGGATTACGAAATTATTTTTACTAAAGGAACGACCGACAGTATCAACTTAGTAGCTACAGGAATAGAACCCTTACTTAACGAAGGCGATGAAATTATTATATCCAATTTAGAACATCATTCGAATATCGTTCCTTGGCAATTATTAGCCGAACGAAAAAATCTAAAAATTAAAGTTATTCCTGTGGATGACAACGGAGATTTGATGATGGATGAATATGATCGACTCCTTTCGGAAAAAACTAAAATAGTAGCTGTAAATCATATTTCCAATGCATTGGGTGTAGTTAATCCAATTGAAGAAATAATTTCCAAAGCTCATAAAATGGGTTCATATGTACTTATAGACGGAGCGCAAGCCGTATCCCACCGAAAGGTTGACGTGCAAAATTTAGATGCCGATTTTTATGTATTCTCTTCACATAAGCTTTATGGTCCTACCGGTGTGGGTATTTTATACGGTAAAGAAAATATATTAGAATCCATGAAACCCTACCAGGGAGGTGGAGAAATGATTAAAGAAGTTACTTTTGAAAAGACGACCTATGCAGATTTACCTTTTAAATTTGAAGCAGGCACTCCGAATATTGCCGGTAATATTGTCTTAAAAACTGCTATAGATTTTGTGCAAACTATAGGTTTTAAAAATATTAGTAAGCATGAAGACGAAATTATGAAGTATGCTAAAAATAAACTTTCGCAACTAGATAATATAATCATCTATGCTCAAAATGCAAAACATACTTCCGGAGCACTTTCTTTTAATTTAGATATCGAAAATATTCATTCGTCAGATGTCGGATTTATTTTAGATAAACAAGGGATAGCAGTAAGGACCGGACATCATTGCGCTCAACCCATTATGCAACGCTTGGGAATAAAAGGTACTGTTCGAGCATCATTTGCCATCTATACAACTAAGGAAGATATTGATCAATTAATTGATGGGATGTATTTAGCTCAAAAAATGCTTAGATAAAACTAAATTATGATTAATTAAACAGTTATTTCAATCGTCTAATAAGTATGACAATTTTTAATTAGAAAAGTCTGGCCGGCGATTATATAGTATTATTATATTCCTATTCATTTCCATATAAACACGAATAAAGAATGAGGAAAATAATCGGTAGGTAATAGTAATATTTTTTTAATATTACCAACTACCACTGGCACCGCCTCCACCAAAGCTTCCTCCGCCGCCAAAACCTCCAAAACCACCACCTCGGGAACTACTGCCCCCACTACCGCCAAATATACTTCCGCCGATAAATCCACCTAAACCACCCCAAAAATCATCATCATTATTTTTTCTTTTACCATTTCGGTCATAATATGTGTTGTTTCTATTGTTTTTATGCATTAATATATATAACAGTATAATGAAAAATATAAATACGGCAACTATGATCCCTGAAGTAGTATCATCAGTATCCTCCGGGTTATCTGCTTTAAATTTCCCTTGAAGAACCTTTATAATTTGATCCGTACCGGAGTTTATAGCACCATAATAATCATTTTGTTGAAGATAAGGAATCATATATTGATGAATAATAGTACTGGAAGTATAGTCAGTCATGGCATCTTCCACTCCCCGTCCATTCTGTATAGCTAATTTATGATCATCGGAAGCTATTAATAATAAAATACCATTATTTTTATATTTTTGTCCGATTTGCCATTTTTCACCCCATTTGGCTCCCACATAATTGATATCGTCACCATTTAATGTTTTAACAATACAAACAATTATTTCCGTGGAGGTTGAATCGCTATAAGATATTAGCTTATTATTTAATTTATTTTGTTGCTCTTCCGTAAGAATATTAGCATAATCATTAACGGGGTAAATTATATTTGGTTTTTCCGGGATTTTAAATTCCGTTTGGCCGTAAATGAAATTATTTAAAAATAATACGCCAAAAAGGACTAAAATAATTTTAACGGGATATTTCATTGGGTAATTCATTTTCTATATTTTTTCCATCTCTTGGAAAAAATTTTTTCAATTTAGTTCCGGTTTTTAAAATTGCGTTGATTAATCCTTCTTTATAATTATCTTTTTTAAATGAAAATGTAATTTCCTTTAAAAGTCCATCCCAAAAATTTTGATGCACATATTTATGAATGTTGACATCTCCAATTACAGCAATTTTTTTCTTATTTTCGGATACATAAAATAAGACACCATTTCTATCTTTTGTTTTTTCCATACCCAATTTGGTAAAAAGGGATTGCGCCGTGGCTAACGCATCCCCCGTTAGGTTTTGGTCTATATGTACCCTAATTTCCCCTGTAGACATCGCTTCGGCTTGTCTAATGGCTTCAATAATATCTTCTTCGTCCCGGGGTGAAAATAACATTCTAAAAGTAGTTTTTTTAAATTATTTACCGTTTAACAATTGATCAACATTTGGGGCTTTTTCAGCACCTGCATCTGCTTTAAATGTTCCTTTTTCTTTAAAATTTCTAAAATTAGCAACAATACTTGCGGGGAACTTTTGTATATAATTGTTATAGGTTGTAACAGATTGGTTGAAGTTATCTCTATCGATTTTAATTCTATTTTCTGTTCCTTCCAATTGATTTTGAAGTCCTAAAATATTTTGATTGGCTTTTAAATCAGGATATTTTTCAATAGTAACTAATAATCTGCCTAAAGCAGAACCTAAGCCGGATTGCGCTTTTTGATATTCAGCTAATTTTTCAGGAGATAAATTTGAAGGATCAATCTGTACTGAAGTTGCTTTTGCTCTGGCTTCAATTACAGAAGTAAGAGTTTCTTTCTCATAATTGGTTGCTTTATTAACGGTTGCTACTAAACCGGGTACTAAGTCTGATCTTCTTTGATATGAACTTTCTACAGCACTCCATTTTAAATTTACATCGTTATTTAGTTCAATCATATTATTATTAATGCTTACCCCCCACATAAATACTCCGATTACAATTATAGCGATTAATCCTATAATACCACCTCCGATTAAACATCCTTTTTTCATAATTTTTACTTAAATTTATATTTACTATTAATTATATTATCCAATATCAAATATTATTCCTAAAAAGTAAGGGAAGTTTCTACTACTTCCCTTACAATAAGTTGTATTATATTATTTTCTTTATAAAGCAGATTCTGCTTTTTTCATTTCTTCCATTTTATCCTTCATCTGTAAAACTCTATACGCTTCTATTAACGCTTGAATAATACCTTTATCTTTTTGATCATAACTGTATGCTTTCTCCATATAAGGTAAAGCCTGTTTGAACATTGCTTTTCTTTTTTCGACTAAAGCATCATATTTTTGTTGATCAGCTCTTGAAGATCCTAAGGCTTTCATTTTTTCTACAATTTCTTTATCAGGAGCTAATAATAAAGCTGCCAAATTCAAATATGCTGCCGGATAATCAGGCTTAATAAGTATAGTCTTATTATAATATTCTTTAGCTAATTCAACTGTTTTAGGATCTTTGCTGTATAATACTCCTAAATTATAATAAGAAACATAATCATTAGGTTTTTTTACAATAGCTTCTCTTAATTTAGCAATGTATTTATCTGTTTGACCGGTTTGATAGTATAATTCTCCTATTTGAGAATTTAAATTAGTATCATTCGGAAATTTTTTCAATCCTTTTTCAGCTAAAGCCATAGCTTCATTATACCTTTTATCTGCAACTAATAAGGAAATTGCATAATTATATAAATCTGCTTCAACGGAAGGTGATTCCTCTTTTTTAAAGTCAGAAAACCCGGAATTAGGTGCCGATTTGAATAAATTGTATTGTTCTTCGCTTAAACCGACTCTTTTACCGTTTTGTAAAGCTGTATACGTGGTTGTCTTACCTGTATAGCCTTCATTTAGTAATTCTAAGTACAGTTCAAGAGCTTTTTTATTATTATTGGCTGCATGATAAGAAATTGCTGCATAATATTTAAAAACTTCATCCGCATTTCCTGCTGCTTGAGTTAAATAAAAGGATTCTAAGAAATCATCAGCCGCTTTCGAAAATTGTTTTGCATTATATTCAGAAGTTGCCCTGCCGGATAATTCTTGTCTTTTTTGTTCTAAAATCGGAATTATTTTTTGAATATAGTTTGTACCTGATTTAGTTTCTTTTAAACCTGTAAAACCTTGGTATTTAAGTTTTTCTGCTTCTTCTTTAGTAAGAACAAAAGCCTTTTCTTTAGTATTTTTATTTTTTAAAGAATAAATAGGGCCTTTTTCATAAAGGGCTAATTTGGAAAATATTTTAGCAGATTCAAGAGTTTTTCCTTGTTCCAATAAAGAATTTCCTTTTACATATAAATATTTAGCATATACGTCGGGATTGATTCCGGATATATTAGAACTAACCGTTGGTTCTACTTGCTGTATTAATGACTCTGCCTGAGTTTTATTTCCTTTCTCTAATGCATTAAAAGCATCTTTTATTTCTTTCTCTTGGCCAAAAGACAAAAAACTAACTAATATAAATAGAGAAACTGATATTTTTTTCATATGATGATTTTTAATCCTCTGATTCTGAATTATTTTCTTCGTTTGATTCATTTAAATCATTTTCTGAATAGTCAGAATCATTTAATTTTTCATTTATTTCTGTAACGTTAAGCGAGGTTTCACCATTAATAGTATTTCCATTTTCATCATATTCTTCTTCATCAACCCCTTCTTCTTTTTCAATTTTAGTTATGGCAGCAATTTCATCGTTCTTTTTAAGATTAATTAATTTAACTCCTTGTGTATTCCTGCTCATAACTCTAAGTTGTTCCACAGACATTCTGATGGCTACACCGGATTTATTAATGATCATTAAATCGTTATCATCGGTAACTTTTTGGATAGCTATCAGATTACCGGTCTTATCAGTTATATTTAAAGTTATAACTCCTTTTCCTCCTCTGTTAGTAATACGATATGCATCGGCGTGAGTTCGTTTTCCATATCCTTGTTCTGATACAACTAAAATAGTGTCATTTTCAGGATCTGAAATAATAACCATTCCAATTACTTCGTCATCCTCATCGCCCAAAGTAATACCTCGTACACCTGAAGCATTTCTACCGATAGGTCTTAATTTTTCTTGAGGGAAGCGAATAGCTTTTCCATATTTGGTAGCAATCATTATTTCATCATTACCGGAAGTTAAACTTGCGCTTACCAAAGTATCTCCTTCCCTGACATTAATAGCATTAATTCCGTTGGCACGTGGTCTGGAATAAGCTTCCAATGTTGTTTTTTTGATGGTTCCTTTTTGGGTAACCATAACTAAAAACGTATTATTTATATATTCCTCATTTTTTAAGTCATGAGTTAAAATATAAGCTTTGATTTTATCGTCTGATTCGATATTAATTAAATTCTGAATAGGTCGTCCTTTAGCTATTTTGGAACCTTCAGGAACTTCAAATACTCGTAACCAGAAACATTTACCTTTTTCTGTGAAGAAAAGCATGTACTGATGTGCAGTAGCGGAAACAACATATTCAAGGAAATCTTCATCTCTGGTAGATGCTGCACGGTTTCCAACGCCACCTCTTGATTGGGTCTTATATTCTGAAAGAGAAGTTCTTTTGATATATCCCATTTTAGAAATAGTTAAAACAACTTTTTCATCAGGAATAATATCTTCAATACTCATTTCACCACCCGCAAAATTGATTTCGGTCTTACGCTCGTCACCGTATTTTTGCTTGATTTCTTCTAATTCCTCTTTAATGATAGAATATCTTAGTCCTTCGTCATTTAAAATAGTCTTAAGGTATTCGATCTCTTTCATAATAGCATTGTACTCATCTCGGATTTTATCCAACTCCATTCCGGTTAAACGAGCCAATCTAAGATCCAGGATCGCTTGAGCTTGTATTTCCGTTAATTCAAATTCTTGAATTAAGCCCGTTTTTGCTTCGCTTGGACTAGAACTTTCACGGATAATTTTAATGGCTAAATCTAAAGTATCTTGAGTAGCAATAACTTTCATAAATCCTTCCAAGATATGGGCTCGTTCTTGAGCTTTCTTTAGAAGGTATTGAGTACGTCTTACTACTACGTCATGTCTGTGCTCAACAAAATGATGAATGATATCTTTTAAATTAAGCTGAACGGGTCTTCCGTTTACTAGTGCAATGTTATTAACACTAAACGAGGTTTGTAATGCTGTATATTTGTATAAAAGATTTAAAACTACATTCGGGATGGCATCATGTTTAAGCTCATAAACTACTCTCATTCCATTTCTGTCAGACTCATCTCTGATTTCAGAAATACCTTGTAATTTATCTTCTTTGATTAACTCGGCTGTACGAGCAATCATATCGGCTTTATTTACCTGGTATGGAATTTCTGTTACTACGATGGCTTCTCTGCCGTGTACCTCTTCGAAATTGGCTTTTCCTCGTAAAATGATTCTCCCCCTTCCTGTTTCAAACGCAGATTTTACCCCTTCATAACCGTATATGATACCACCGGTAGGAAAATCGGGAGCTTTAATGTGCTGCATTAATTCATCAATAGTAATATTTCTGTTATCAATATACGCACAAATGGCACTAATAGATTCAGTAAGATTATGAGGAGCCATATTGGTAGCCATACCAACCGCGATTCCTGATGCACCGTTCACTAACAGAATAGGAATACGGGTAGGCATTACTTTAGGCTCTTCTAATGTATCGTCGAAGTTAAGTTGAGTATCAACCGTATCTTTATCTATATCCGATAATATTTCTTCGGAAATCTTTTTTAGTCGGGCTTCAGTATACCTCATTGCTGCAGGCGGGTCGCCGTCTACGGAACCGTAGTTACCTTGACCGTCTACCAGCTGATACCTCATAGACCATTCCTGAGCAAGCCTTACCATAGTGTCATATACTGACGAGTCTCCATGAGGATGGTATTTACCCATAACCTCCCCAACGATTCTTGCAGATTTTTTGTAAGAACTGTTGGCAGTAACTCCCAATTCATACATCCCATATAAAACCCTTCTATGTACGGGTTTCAAACCATCTCTTACATCGGGTAGAGCCCTGGAAACTATCACAGACATTGAATAATCAATGTAAGATGATTTCATTTCATCTTCAATATTAATAGGAATTAATTTTTCCCCTTCTCCTATCATAAGTGTACTTGTTTATTTTTTCTTTAGTATATAAGACCGTAAAGATAATGAATTTTTATCGAACACGCAATTAGACATGCCTTTTAAAGATTTTGTGCGATTATAGTTCGTATTTATATATCAATTTGGATTCAAATGAATTTATCTCAATAGAATGTTTTCTCATTAAATTTTTATATAAATTGGTTCTCTCTGATTACAATACTTTTATGTAAAAGTGTTTTTTGGACATCAATTATTCTTTGATTGGAGCTTCCTCTAAATGGTAATCCTTCTTCGTATAAAGTATTCACGTATTTACCGTCTACAAGTACGTCTATATAAGGTAAAATTTGTGATAATTTTTTGGATTTATGTATTTGTTCAAAGGTAAACCCGGTGTAACACCAAATATTTTTATGCGAAGTAGCTTTAATTTCTTTGGCTAGTTCTGTAAATTCTTTTACTTGTATTAACGGGTCACCGCCCGTAAAAGTTACATTTGAAAATTCTGATTGATTTATAATCTCAATCAGCTCATTAATTGTATAGGGTTTTCCATTATCAATATCCCAAGATTCCGGATTGTGGCATTCTACACATTTATGAATGCAACCTGCCGCATAAATTGAAGTCCTAAAGCCGGGCCCGTCCACCGTTGTATCCTGTATAATATCCAGTATAGATAATTTAGTCATGAATAATACGGTCGTTTAATTCCGCTAACTTAGCATAATTCCATCTATCGGTTGTCCCTACTAAATATCCCGTAATTCGTTGCAAACGGTCAATATGGGTGCTTCCACATTTTGGGCATTCGTCTAAATGCGCAGAAGCATTTTCATACCCGCAGGGTAAACATCTGTTTCGAGTATGATTCACAGAAGAATAGCCGATGTTATATTTATCCATCATATCCACTACAGTCATGATTGATTCGGGATTGTGAGTGGCATCTCCATCTATTTCAACATAAAAAATATGTCCACCGCGAGTTAAATCATGATAAGGAGCTTCAATTTTAGCTTTTAAGTGAGCGCTGCATTTATAATATACCGGTACGTGATTAGAATTAGTATAGTATTCTCTGTCCGTGATACCTTTAATACTTCCAAAGTCTTTTTTATCTTTTCTGGTGAATCTACCTGCAATGCCCTCTGCCGGTGTAGCTAGAATACTATAGTTGTGTTTATAATTTTCTGAAAAAGTTAAAGACTTATCCCTCATAAATGTAACTATTTCCAGTCCTAATTTTTGAGCCTCCTCATCTTCCGCATGATGTTTTCCTATCAAAGCTACTAAAGCTTCGGCAAGTCCTATAAATCCGATTCCCAAAGTTCCTTGGTTGATTACTTTTTCTACTGTCTCTTCAGACTTTAGTTCTTCGGATCCATTCCATAATGTCGACATTAATAAAGGAAATTGTTTGGGAGCTGCTGTTTTTTGAAATTCAAAACGTTGATGCAGTTGCTCGGCAGCTATTTGTAACGTATGATCCAGCTTTTGGAAAAATTGATGTTTTCTTTCAGTTTCATCATTTATTTCGCGGGTTTCTAATGCCAATCTAACTAAGTTGATTGTTGTAAAAGATAGATTACCTCTACCTATGGATGTTTTCTCTCCAAATCTGTTTTCAAACACACGCGTACGACATCCCATAGTGGCTGTTTCGTATTGATATCTTTTAGGATCTTGTGCATTCCATTTTTCATGATGATTGAATGTAGCATCTAAGTTCAAAAAGTTAGGAAAAAAACGTCGGGCGCTAACTTTGCATGCTAATTTATACAGGTCATAATTCGGATCCTCCGGTAAATAACTTACTCCTCGCTTTTTCTTCCATATTTGGATAGGAAAAATCGCTGTTCCACCGTTTCCAACACCTTCATTCGTACTTGTTAAAAGTTCTCTTATCACACATCTTCCTTCCGGAGAAGTATCCGTACCATAATTAATGGAACTGAATACTACTTGATTTCCTCCCCTGGAATGGATCGTATTCATGTTGTGGATAAATGCTTCCATGGATTGATGAACTCTGCTTACGGTTCTATTGATGGCATGTTGTACAATTCTTTCATCACCTTGTTTTTGATCAAGTTCTTCCTTAACATAATCCTTAATCGCGTAGTCATACAGGTGTTCATAATTTTGACCGTTTATATTTTCAAGAATTTTTATTTCCTCGATATAGCTTTTTCTAACAAACGGCGCTAAATAAAAGTCAAATGCCGGAATTGCTTGTCCTCCGTGCATTTCATTTTGAGCGGTTTCTAATGAAATGCAAGCCAACATGCTGGCGGTTTCAATTCTTTTGGCCGGTCTTGATTCTCCATGTCCTGCAAAAAGACCGTTTTCTAAAATTTTATTTAATGGATGTTGCACACAAGTTAGACTTTTAGTCGGGTAATAGTCTTTATCGTGAATGTGTATATAGTTGGAAAGAACCGCTTCTTTGGCTTCAGGACTTAAAAGATAATCATCTACAAAGGGTTTGGTAGTTTCACTGGCAAATTTCATCATCATTCCTGCAGGGGTGTCTGCATTCATGTTTGCGTTTTCCCTTGTAACTTCATTGGATTTGGTTTCAATGATCTCCAAAAACATATTGCAAGTTTTAGCCTTTCTTGCAACATTTCTTTGATCTCTATAGGATATATATTTTTTTGCCACTTCTTTACGGGGACTGTTCATTAATTCCATCTCTACCATGTCTTGAATGGCTTCAACCGTCATTTCTACATTGCCTGTCTGAGATATATCTTCAGTAATTTTTTGTATTAAAAAAGAATCCACTCCATTTTCCGTATTTTGCATAGCTTTGCTAATCGCATTAAAAATCTTATTTTTATTAAACTCGACAATGCGTCCATCTCTTTTAATAACTGTCTGAATCATTTTATGTTTACTTTATCTATTGCACTTTATGTAAGATGAAAACCTTATATCTGGAGACATAAAATTTTATTGTCGCCAAATACAGGGGTTATATATGAAACTTGGAATACTAATAATTGTAACGTAATTATTGAATATTCAATAATTTAAGGTAGTAAGAATACAGGATTTTTTCCTGTTATTGGTCATGTATTCGATAAAGCTTCATATGTTAGTACAAAGATAATTTTATTTTTATTTAGCTTTTTTTATTTAAGAATTTAATTTTCAACATAATTATTTCTTATGATATTATTACTAAAATTTATAGAAAAATATCAATTATTGATCGAATCGTCTAAAAAAATAAATAAGTCAAAATAATAAATAATCACATTTTAAAAGATCAGCATTTAGGTAGTAAAGTTATTAACAGGGACTTAAATTTGGAGATATTATTTTACTATATTTGAGACATGAAAAAACTATCAGTACTTTTATTTTTATATACTTCTTTTATCTGCTATGCTCAGGAAAAGAACCTTACCTGTCTTGACTTTAATCGGGGTGAATTCAGAAATATTAGCGAAAATTCCAATTTAAGTTCCCTTATTGTGAGAAATGGCAATAAACAGTTAGAAGTTACCAACGGAGTTGAATCTTTTAAAAGGATTGAATGGTTAAATGATTGTGATTATATATTATTTTTCTCTAATCGAGACGCTAAAAAGGACGGTTTTAAAAGATTTATCAATAAAAATGGAGGGATAAAAGTAAAGACTGTTAAAATTGAAAAAAACATTTTATACTATAATACCTATTATTTTGACGGTAAAAAAGAAATTATAGGAGAAGGAAGATTACTTAAAACAAGTAATCATGCTTCATTTAAATAAAACTAATAAAAGTGTGATGGAAATGCCTCTTTAGGTTCCCTATTTAAGATATTTAATTTTATATAGGATTGTAAAAAGCCAAATCCATAGGAAAAAAATTGAATAAATGTTGTAAGTAAAGATATGAGACCGATTTTGATGCTCCTGTTTTTATAGCTTGAATCAAGGAAAATAGCACAGAAATAAAAAAGCAAAGGAAAGATACATCTATAATTAACTATCGATAAAACTAAGGACAAAACAGTGAATATCAAAAAAAGAGAAGGAAACCAAAAAGTAATTTTTGAAAAGTTAGGATGTCTTTGGTTCAATATGGGACGGGCAATTCCAAAATGATATACTTGATTAGCAAATTTCTTAAGGGAAGTTCTTCTTTTATGAAAAACCTTGCATTCAGGAAAAAATCGGGTTTTAAACCCTTTTTCCCAAAGAGTAAGACTTAAATCGGGGTCTTCTCCTACCCTCAATTCCGAAAATCCGCCAACACTTTTAAATGCTTCTTTGGATATACCCATATTAAAACTTCTAGGCTGGAATTTATTTATCGCTTTTTTATTGCCACGAATTCCTCCCGTGGTTAATAAAGAAGTCATGGAATATGAAATTGCTTTTTGTAAATCATTAAAATTTTTATCGGCCGAATCAGCTCCTCCAAAAGCGTCCACATAATTAAATCTTAATTCTTTACGAACATTTTCTATATAATGAACCGGAGCAATACAATCTGAATCTAAGAAAATATAATAATTTCCTGAAGCGTGTTCCGCTCCGTAATTTCTTGATAATCCTGCTCCGGAATTTGATTTGTAATAATATTTAATATCCAATACCTCTGCATAAGTGGAGACTATAGGTTCTAACTTTTCTTGAGATCCATCGTCTACAATAACAATTTCAAAATTTTTATCCCTTTGATTAATTAAACTAAACAGTAATTCCTGTAGTTCATCTTTTCTATTATAGACTGCTATAATAATTGAAATTTTTAAATGTAAATCTCCATGCATAGTTTTGTTTTATAGATTATAGGTCAATCCGAACAATATCAGCGCCCAAGGCCCTTAATCTCTCATCGATGTTTTCATATCCTCTATCGATTTGATAAATATTATGTATTCGGCTGGTTCCTTTTGCAGACATGGCGGCAATTAGTAAAGATATGCCGGCTCTGATATCCGGAGAAGTCATTACTGTTCCTCGTAAAGGAAGTTCATGATTTAATCCGATAACTGTTGCTCTGTGCGGATCACAAAGAATTATTTGTGCACCCATGTCAATGAGTTTATCAACAAAAAACAGTCTGCTTTCAAACATTTTTTGATGTATTAAGACGCTTCCTTTGGCTTGTGTGGCTACTACTAAAATAATACTTAATAAATCGGGGGTAAATCCCGGCCAAGGAGCATCGGAAATCGTTAATATAGATCCGTCTATAAAATTTTGAATTTTATAATGTTCTTGTGAAGGAATATATAGGTCTTCACCTCTTTTTTCGATTTGAATACCCAATCTTCTAAAAGTATCCGGTATATTACCTAAATTTTCCCAGCTAACCTCTTTGATGGTAATTTCCGATTTAGTCATGGCAGCCAAGCCAATGATACTTCCAATCTCTATCATATCAGGGAGTACAGTGTGTTCGGCACCGTTAAGTTCGGAAACGCCATAAATAGTTAAAAAATTAGAGCCAATTCCTTCAATCTTTGCGCCCATTTTAATTAACATCTTACATAATTGCTGTATATAGGGTTCACAAGCTGCATTATATATTTGAGTTTTTCCTTCAGCCAAAACTGCAGCCATAATGATGTTTGCAGTGCCTGTTACGGAAGCTTCTTCTAAAAGTAAATAATTACCATTTAACTTTTTAGCTTTTACGGAATAAAACTTCTCTTCTTCGTCATATTCAAATTGAGCTCCTAAATCAATAAAGCCTTTAAAGTGAGTGTCTAATCTTCTTCTACCGATTTTGTCACCGCCGGGAACGGGAATATAAGCTTCTCCGAATCGACTTAAAAGAGGACCTAATAGCATGATGGAACCTCTTAGCTGAGCTCCGTTTTTTCTAAATTCTTTACTTTTCAAAAATTCAAAATCAATTTCTTCAGAACAAAAGGTATAATCTCCCTTAACGTTTCGGGTAACTTTTACACCCACTGTTTTTAATATTTCAATTAGTATTAAAACATCTTGAATTTCGGGTATATTTTTTATCCTAACTGATTTTGATGTTAAAAGGGTTGCACAGATAACTTGAAGAGCTTCGTTTTTGGCACCTTGCGGAAAGAATTCACCATGAAGAGGCTTTCCACCGCAAATCTGAAAAGTATTCATTATTTATTTTTGTTTTTAGAAAAATTATTTTTCTTTTGATTTCTATAGTTACTATTGTTGTTTCTATTCTTGTTTTTATAAGAAATATTTGAATTAGTCTGAACCGGCACATTCATTAAAGCTTCTTTTGAACTCAATTTTAAGGAACCGTTAGATAATTCTTCTAAATGATTAAATATTACTTCATCTTCTACCTGATCTTTGTTCCATTTCAGGTAATTTTTTTTCATTTGATTAGCGATCACATATTTCAATCCTTCTTTCTTATCACCTTCTTCCCATGATTTTGCTATTTCAATCATTTTTTTCACATTTGTTCCATAATATCTGTATTTAGATTCATTGGAAGGATAAGCCATTTTTTTGGGAGCCGTATTCATTTCTGCCTTGGTTGGAATCGGGTAAGGTGAATCTACTTTTAATTCAAAATTGGCCATTATAAAAAGTTGATCCCATAGCTTATGTTGAAAATCCGGCACATCTCTTAAATGAGGATTTAAATCTCCCATAACATCAATGATTGATTTGGCAAATTTATTTCTTTCATCATCGTCCTCGATTGTCATACAATGATCAACTAATTGTTGAACATGTCTTCCATATTCCGGGATAATTAATTTTTTTCTTTGAGTATTATACTCCATATTTTAATTTTAAAATTAATAATACAAATATTATTTTGTGTAAAATTTACTGTAGAAAAGACTCCTTTTTTCCGACGTATTAGGTAAGCTAATGGTTTATATATAAGACCGTGTAAATTACATTAACATAAACAAATTGGCATAAAGAAATTTTTATCATAAAAATTTCTGAGTCTCTTTTTTTAGCTTATACTTTAGGCTTTTAAAGTATATTTTTGTTTTTATTATATAGTAAACTGTAAACTCCTGAATAAATCATAAACATTTATGCGACTTATAAATAATGTCATCGGAAATTTTTTTTAAAGGAACAATAGTTTTAGTAAATTATAAATCTACTATTTGTAGGTTGCAAATGTAATCATAATTCTTGATATTTTCCTTGTCTTTAGTATTTATTTATCATATAGTTATTTTTTTTTCATTAATAAATATGTAATTGATGTAAATAATTTTATTTTTATGTAATTAATAAGGTTATCTAGGAACGTAATTGATTTTAACAAGCTTGATTCTCTATTAATTTATCTTTTTTGAAACATTTATAACTATATTTTATATTTTGTTTATTTATTTAACTTTTTTAGGAATTGAATTTTCTTTTTTGGGCTATATATGAAGTTAATCCTAATATAGCAACCAATAATAGTACAATATATACCCATAAAGGTATAGGAACCGGATCTCCTTGTGCGTAAGAGTGTAAACCCGATAGATAATAATTTACACCAAAATATGTCATTATAATGGTCGAAAAAGCTGCTAAAGATAAAAAATTAAACAGGTATTTACCCCTCCAATTAGGAACTAATCGCAGGTGTAAGACAACCGCATAAACTATTACGGAGATAAATGCCCAAGTTTCTTTAGGATCCCAACTCCAGTACCGCCCCCAGCTTTCATTTGCCCAGATACCGCCTAAAAATGTTCCGATAGTTAATAAAAAAATACCAATTGTCAATGATAGCTCATTTACAATAGTTAATTCTTTAATTGAATTTTCAACTTTATAAGAAATATCTTTACGGTTTATTATAAACAAAAATAAAACTACGGTTCCTATTAAGGCACTCAATCCGAAAAAACCATAGCTGGATGTAATTACCGCAACATGGATCATTAGCCAATATGATTTTAACACAGGAACTAAAGGCGTAATTTGTGGATTCATCTGATCTCCTCCATGAGCAAATCCCATTAAGATAACTGCAACTAAACAACCTGCCGCAGGGATAAATCCATTTCTGTTTCGATATAAGAGAAAACCGGCCAATACACTTATCCAACTTATGAACAGTACCGCTTCGTATCCGTTGGACCAGGGTTCATGTCCTGAAACATACCATCGAATCCCTAATCCCATTCCATGTATAAGAGCAGCTAGTATAACTAGGCTTAACAAAATACCCTCTAACCAAGAATAAAGCTTATAGTTTTCAGTAAATAGTTTGGTAAATGCCAATATTAATAATACAAGTCCCAGTACGGCATATATTATCATAATTTTAAAAAATACATCCCAATTATTGTATCTTAATTCCCAATTGATCTTGGCTTGAGAAGGTATAATTTCTTTCCCCCATTTGAGTTGATAATCGGATATTTTTTCCAGGGCTTCATCCGCTTGATTCCAATTATTATTTTTTTCAGCCACTACTATCGCTCTAAAATACCCTCCCAACAAATTCAAAGCAACGCTATCAGTTTTCATATCGGGTAAAATCCAGGAAGTCCAGGTATGATTTTTATCGTTGGGTATAGGAATAAATTTTAAATAATACCCGCTGATTAATCCTTGCATTACTTGGAGCTTATCATTTAACTCAATTATTTCTTTATCATAATTTGATCTTTCTGCCGGTTTTTTTCTAAATGCTTTTTTAAAATCATTTTCCAAAATAAAATCGGGAGTTCCATCCGGTTGGGTAGTAAATAAATTCATTAAGGAGGTATAACCTTCTGTATTTGCTTGAGTAATTTTTTTTAATTGGTCCCCTCCCTTAGTTCCTATTTTGAGTAAAGGAACATTTGCCCAAAGCATAGGATTGGTGGATATGGAAATAAAAAATTGATTAGCGTCCAACTCAAAGAATTTTTCGCTTTTATGTAATTTTCGTAAAATTTCTAAAGCCAATGTATTCACCGGTTCTATTCGTCCCTCGGATGATTGAACCAAAAGTGCCCCAAATTTATCTGAATGTGATTTTGGAATGTATATACTTTTACTAAAAGATTCCCCGTCTACTACTTTTGAATACGTTGTATTTTTACTATGGGTATGCTCATGAATTTCCGATTTATGGACGGAAGATTTTGGTAAGGTGTCCGGATCGTTCTTCTCCGGATTTTGACTAAAAGCATATTGACTGAATAAAAGAAATAATAAAAGAAATGATTTTTTATGAGCAGCTATTTTTTTAAGTTGAACATTAAGTTTAGAAAATCTTGTCCCCTTCCAAAATATAGTCATAAACATTCCCACTATTAATAATGCATAGCCTATATAGGTTAAAGTTGTCCCCCAGAAATCGTGATTAACGGAAAGGACGGTTCCTTTTAAATCTGAATCAAAACTGGATTGAAAAAATCGGTATCCTTTGTAATTGAGTATGTGATTCATATAAATTTTAAAAGGTGTTTCTTTTCCATTATCTAAAATGGATATATCGGATTCATATGAAGAAGGACTGTTACTTCCCGGATAATGTTCCATAATAAATTTATTCAGTTTTAATGAAAATGGAGAAGTGGTATAGATTTTAGAACCATAACCTATAGAAATGAGCAAATTATCTAGGGCTACTTGTTTTTGAACCCCGGTTAACCCTTTTTTTCCATAAAATAAAAATTCTTTAGATTGTTGATTGGTTGAGGCTTTCATGTAAATAAGATCGGGATCCTCTGAATTTTTATTTTTATCCCCTTCATAATAAATAATTTTTCCCGATTGAGGAGTAATTGGTATCACAAAACTTACATTGGGAAATTGATAGAGACTGGCAAAATGTAATTTTTGTTTTTTATCGCTTCCTTCAACCGGAAGTTCTTCCTGTGTTGTCATAATCATACGCCTTCCCTTCATGGGCGAAGAAATATAGATTTCTTCATTTTCTGTGGTAATATTTATGGCTCCTTGAAGATAATTATTGAAACTTAGGGTTGAATTTTGAACTTGTCGGGCACTTCCTTCTTCAATATAAATAGTTTCTCTTCCCTTTGATCCTGAATAGATTACTTTTAATATTTTTTTACCTGAAGGTGCTATTTCTACTGAATCTTGAGCTCTTGGAATAAATTTTACAGATTCTAATTTTACCTTTTGACCTAAAAAATCGTAATTGGCAGAAAATTTCTTTTGAAACGGCTTAAGTAAAAAAGGAATATTTTCTGAGGTTAAAGTGAAAGGAATATCCTTATATGCTCTGGTTTCTCCTTGAAAATTTGAAATTTGTACTTTAAAGTAGGTTGCATCTGATATTATTTCATTATTTGTCTCTCCTTCTCTAATATGCATTTGTCCTTCATAGCTAATATATCTTGTGATAGCACCTCCTAAAAAAATAAAGATAAAAGATAAATGAAAAGTTAAAATGGGCCATTTTTTTAAAGACCAAAGCTTATATTTTTTAATATTTCCTATGAAATTTAAGATTAAAATGAGCATGATCAGTTCAAACCATTTCGAATTGTATATTAATGCCTTGGCAACTGAAGTACCGTAATCATTTTCTACAAAAGTTGCCCATGCCATAGAGAGGGCATAAATGACCAACATAATCGCTGTTGTTTTAGTAGAAAACAACAAGTCAAGAATTTTCTTCATTGGTTTTTTTATATTATTTTATATAAACTCCCAAAAATACATCAACTTACCTCTTCATCAAAATGTTTATAAAATAAATAGTTAAAACATGATTTTTTTAATTTTTTAATCATTTGATTCATTGGGCGGAATTAACTCACCACGTTGAAAAGCTCTTTGAAGTATCGATTCTACAAAGGCATCATCACGGATATGATAAGGATCAAAAGGTTCTTTTAAATCAATATCGAAAGCTCCCGCTTTTGCATTCCACCAAAAAGCCGACCAACCGTTCCTTAATTCTTTAATAATTTCATAAACGGTTTTACCGGTGTAACGATACATTAATTTGGAAAATATTCTGCCTTCTGTTTTGGTTAATCCTTTTAGTTTACCTTCATATTCTTCGGACAGTTGCTTTTGCCTTTTTTTTAAATATTTACGAAAAGCAGCATTATTTAAATTCAAGTTTAAGGAATCGTGTAAATTATTGTATTGTTTGAGTGCAATAAGAAAATAGGGATATACTCTAAAAACTCTTTTTTTAAGCCAGTTGTACTGATTCTTATCTAAGTTGTTGTTAAACTTAGGCATACCTTCTACTTGTATTGTTTTTAAGTCAATTAATACACTGTCTTCCGTAATGCTGTATTGGGATGATTCATTACGCATTACTGAATCAGAATTAAAATGAATAGTAGTTTCTAATGAATCTGTTTTTTGACATAGAACGATGTTGAAAATCAAGATAAATAAAAGAGTAAAAATTCTTAAGTTCATAAATTTTATCCCGTCAAAAACTATTCCCAAATTTAGTACATTTGTAAAAAACAGGTTAATATGAAAAATTCAATTATAAATGAAAATTCGTTGAAATTTTTAGAAAAATATATTAATACTCCCTCACCCACCGGAGCCGAAAGTAAAGGACAAAAATTATGGATGGATTATATTACTCCTTATGTGGACGAAGTCCGAACCGATAATTACGGAACTTCTTACGGAATTATTAATCCCGAATCAAAGTATAAGGTGGTAATAGAAGCTCATGCAGATGAAATATCATGGTTCGTAAATTATATCACTGATGACGGCTTAATTTATGTTATTCGCAATGGGGGATCCGATCATATGATTGCTCCTTCTAAAAAAGTTCATATACATACTAAAAAAGGCATCGTAAGCGGTGTATTCGGTTGGCCGGCAATTCATACCAGAAATTATACCGGAGTTGAAGAACCGCCTAAAGTAGAAACTATATGGGTTGATTGTGGTGCCTCCACTAAAGAAGAAGTTGAAGAATTAGGGATTCACGTGGGATGCATCATCACATATCCGGATGAATTTTTTATATTAAATGATACGTACTTTGTCGGCAGAGCTCTAGACAACCGTGTCGGCGGATTTATGATTGCAGAAGTAGCTAAGCTTATTAAGGAAAATAAAGATACACTCGATTATGGTTTATATATCACTAATGCTGTTCAGGAGGAAGTTGGATTGCGAGGAGCTGAAATGATCACGCAAACCATTAAACCTGATGTAGCTATAGTTACGGATGTTACTCATGACACTACTACTCCCATGATAAATAAGATGAAGCACGGAGAAATAAAATGTGGTAAAGGTCCGGTAATTTCCTATGCGCCGGCCGTACAAAATAATTTAAGGGAATTAATAATTGATAGTGCAGAAAAAAATAATATTCCTTTTCAGAGACAAGCTTCCAGTAGAGTAACCGGAACCGATACAGATGCTTTTGCTTATTCGAACGGAGGTATTCCATCTGCATTGATCTCTCTTCCTTTGCGTTATATGCACACAACGGTTGAAATGGTGCATAAAAAAGATGTTGAAAACACTATTCTTATGATTTATAATGCTTTAAAAGCAATAAAAAATAATCAAAGTTTTAAATATTTGTAATATAAATTTAAAAAGGAGCTATAAAAATAGCTCCTTTTACATTCTTTGTTATTTCCATTGTATGATATCAATGGTTTTAAATAGTTTATGATATTTTGGAAAAATAAACAAAGTAGGTCTCTGATAATTCAAAGACATCTATTATATATAATTTATAGTTAGTTACCATTTGAGTTTTGAATGGGTTTACTTTAAAAGCACGGGTTGTAATGCCTTTATTAGTAGATGAAGTGTTGAATATATTTTGATTATATAAATCGCGGAAACAGCATAGAAAAATATCTTTAATTCCGTAATTCCTTGCTAATTTTTTTGAGGTGGTTGAAACAAAATTTTCAGTATGAATTTTTAAATCTGTTGATTTCTTATTTTGATGTAAATTATTGAAGTAAAGATTAGAATATGACTTACCAATAGTTTGCCCATTGAAATAATTTATTCTATTAAAACAGGCAAAAATTATCAATATTGAAATTAATAATAAATTGTGAATTTTCATGATAATATTGGTCAGCTAAATAAGATAATGTTAACTTATCTGCAAAAATATTAAAAAAATTGTTAAAATTCATAATTTTATTATAACTTTCATTTTTATAAGGTTAGTTGGAAAAAAATTAAAAATTAAACAAATAATTTTTTATTATTATATCATATCATTGTTTTATAAAAAAATATTTATATTAAAGTATATTAATTTAATTTTGGATTTTTAGGAGAATTTATCCAAATTATATTCTTTTTATCTACTTTTATCAGTTGGTTTTTCCATAAATGATCTTCCCATTTTAATACATTTAACTCTTTATTATCGCTTACCAACCAATCATCATTTTTAATTTCATTTTCTAATTGATTAGCCTTCCAACCTGAATATCCGATAAAAAAACGAATTTCATTCGGTTTTATAAGACTATCTTTTAAAGCTGTTTTAATATCTTCAAAATCTCCGGACCAATAGTATTTTTCGTTTATTGAAATACTGCCTCCAATTACATCAGGTCGAGAATGGATAACAAAAAGATGATCTGAATCGACCGGTCCTCCCACATAAACATCCATATCTATATCAATATCAGGAACTAACTCCGATAATTTTTGATGATATATTTTTGTAAGAGTGAAGCCTATAGTTCCTTTTAACATATCATAATCAGTAATAAAAATTACACTTTTAGAAAAAAAAGAATCATAGCTGATAGGTTTTGAAATTAAAAATTTACCTTTGTAATCCATTTTTATCTTCTTTTATAACTTAGAGACATAAAATTACATATTTTTTACTAATGGAAGACTTATCTGATTGCAGAAAAATATACAAACTAGGTTCGCTAACCGAATCGGATATAACAGACAATCCGATGGAACTATTCAGAGAATGGTATTTACTGGCTGAACAAAGTGATCAAGCTTCTGAAGTCAATGCTATGGCTCTTTCAACTGTTGAAGATAATTTGATTCCCCGAACCCGCAGGGTTTTATTAAAACAATATACTTGGGAAGGATTTATTTTTTATACTAATTATCACAGCAGGAAAGGCAGAGCAATAAGTAAAAACCCGAATGTCTGCTTAAATTTTTATTGGGAAAGTCTTGAAAAACAAGTTACCATTAATGGAATAGCAGAAAAATTGGCACCCAATTTATCTGACGGTTATTTTCATTCCCGTCCTTTGGGTAGTCAATTAGGTGCAATTGTATCTCCTCAAAGTGAAGTTATACCTAACCGAGATTATTTGGAAAATAAATTAAGAGATTTAGAACTTTCTACTAAAACTAAGGATGAAATCAATAGACCCGAACATTGGGGAGGATATTTAGTAAAACCGTTTCAAATTGAATTTTGGCAAGGCAGACCTAATCGCCTACACGATCGGATTGTTTATACATTGCAAGATATGGATTGGATTATCCAAAGGTATGCTCCATAATTCTAATTATAACTATTCCTGCTTTTACTCAAATTAAAATTCACTTTGCTATTTGCTGTATTTTTAAGCTATAATTTAATTGTAACTCAAAAATAGTATATCAAAAATTGATTAAGAAGGATCAACGTCTACATCAATTTTTACCGAACGAAACGACGAGAGGTTTTGCAATTTTGAAATAGCTTCTTTTATAAACTTTTTACTATTTTTAGTAGATTTTGTAGATGGTATTTTTAAAAGAATTTTATATATAAATTGATTATTTATCCTCGGTATCAATCCTTCTTCCGGTCCTAAAATGAACGGTTCATGAATAAAATTTTTCAGATAATCTCCTACCATTGCAGCTGCTTTTTTAACCTTTTCATTATTTTTATGCTTGAAAGTCAATTCAATCAATCTAAAGTAAGGAGGATATAAGTATTCTTTACGTTCTCTTAAAATACCTTCTTTTGCTAAATTATAGTTATTCTCTTTAATAAATAAATAAAACGGATTTTCCGGGTCAAAAGTTTGAATTAATACTTTTCCTTCTTTTCGTCTTCCGGCTCTACCACTTACCTGAGTCAAGAGTTGCAATGCTTTTTCTTCTGCTCTGAAATTGGGCAGATTTAATAAAGAGTCCGAACGTATGATTCCTACCAACTGAACGTCATCAAAATCAAGTCCTTTGGTTACCATTTGTGTGCCGATAAGGATATCAATTTCTTTAAGAGCCATGTTTTCAAATAATATTTCATAGGCATGTTTGCGTTTCATAGTATCAACATCCATACGGGCAATGTTAGCATCGGGGAAAAGCTGTTTTACCTCTTCTTCGATTTGCTGGGTTCCGATTCCCTTCGTTTCTAAAGCATGGGAATGGCAGCTTGGGCATGATTGGGGAAATGCCATAGTATATCCGCAATAATGACAACGAAGGGTTGAGCTTACCTTATGATATGTAAGGGTAACATCACAATTAGGACACGACGGTGAATGTCCGCAGTCATTACATTCCAAAATAGGTGAAAATCCACGTCGGTTATGAAAAAGAATAACTTGTTTTTTCTGAATTAAACATTGATGGATTTCTTCTTGTAACCGATACGATATATTGGTGGTTACTGTGGGTTTACATAAGGAAACCATTTCTATTTCAGGAAGTTTTACATTGCCAAACCTTTCCTTAAGCTCTACTAAACCAAATTTTCCCTGCTCATGATTATAAAAACTTTCCATCGAGGGAGTGGCAGATCCTAATAGAACTTTTGAATTATTTTGTTGCGCTAAGATTTGTACACAATCTCTTGCTTGGTAAAAGGGTTTTGTGTCCGTTTGTTTATATGAGCTGTCATGCTCTTCATCAACAATAATTAATCCTATGTTAGATAATGGTAAAAAAATAGACGAACGAGCTCCGATAATTACTTTATACTTATTTTTTAAAGTATTTTTCCAAACTTCCACTCGTTCATTTTGATTGAGTTTAGAATGATAAACTCCTACTTCATCGCCAAAACGTTTTTTTATTTTACTTACCAGTTGCGTTGTAATGGATATTTCCGGTAATAAAAAAAGGGAATTACGAGAATTAGAAATTTGTTTTTCAATCAATTGAAAATATAATTCGGTTTTTCCGGAAGAAGTTACGCCATGTAATAAAACTGTCGAAAACTTTTGAAATTGTTTTTCAATCTCTCTTAATGCTATATCTTGAACGTTAGAAAGTTTATAAGAATCTTCGATATGATCATCATATTCTTCTATACGATCTTTTTGGAGTTGAAATTCTTCTAAATATTTTTTTTCAATCAGAGATTTAACGACAGAGGGTGATGATATTTCAATCAGCTCTCTTTTTTGTATGAATGTTGCTCTCTGTTGTTGCATTTTAATAAATAATAGTAACGCTTCTCTTTGTTTTTCCGCCCTATTAATATCGACCAATGCTTTTTGAAATAGTTCTGAATCTTCAAATAAAGGATTTAATTTGATATAAGTTAGTTTCTTGGGTTTATATTTATCAATGATTTGCTCATCTAATTCAATTAATTTTTTATCATATAAAGATTTTATGGTAGAAATTATGTATTTTTTCGCTAAAAAAGCTTCTATTTCTTTTAAATTAATTGCAGTTTTAATTTCGAGATTCTGCATAATGAACGTTTCCTTTTCGTCCAACTCTTCCCAATTTATATTTTGAGAAGTTTTTCGGATAAATGTTTCACTTTCCAATTTTAAAGCTGAAGGAAAAGCATTTCTATATACATCCCCTAAAGAGCACATATAATAATCAGCAATCCATTTCCAAAATTCAATTAATTTTGGAGTTGCTAAGGGGTAATCTTCAAGGATAGTATATATTTCTTTGGTTTTATATAGTTCCGGCTTCTTATTATGGAGACTTTCCACTATAGCCGTATATAATTTTTTTTCTCCAAATGAAACAACCACCCGTTGCCCGATTTGAATGTGGTTTTGTAATTCTATGGGTATGTGATAGGTGAAAACACCCTCTAATGAAAGTGGAATAATTACGTTTGCAAACTCCAATTGATGTATTTTTTAAATAACAAAGATACAGTATTTAATATTTACAGTTTTTTATTTTAAACCCATAGATAAGAATAATTAAGTAAATACGGTTATGTTTTTTTGTTAAAGAGAATATTTCTTTGAAAACCTGAAAATTTGGTTCGTTTAACAGCTGAATTTTTAAATAGTATTTTAAAGGCTTCTTCACTAATATCATTCCAATCATTTTTAGTATAGGATAACAAATCGGGATGCGGATTAAATTTTTCTTCTGTATGCGGTGTAGAAAATCTATTCCACGGACAAACATCCTGACAAATATCGCATCCAAAAATCCAATCTTTCAATTTTCCATCAAACTCCTTTCCGATCTGATCTTTTAATTCTATGGTTAAATAGGATATACATTTTGTGGAATCTATGACCCTTTCAGATATGATGGCTTGGGTGGGACAAGCATCCATACAACGGGTACAGCTTCCGCAATGATTGGTTGGAAAAGCTTCATCATAGTTCAATTCGAGGTCGCAAATGATTTCAGCAAGAAAAAAAAATGAACCTTTTTGTTTGGATAATAAGAGTGAGTTTTTTCCGATCCAACCTAAGCCGGATTTTTGCGCCCATGTTCTTTCCATCACGGGAGCCGAATCTGTAAATACTCTATAGGAAAATTGACCGACTTTATCTTGGATTTCTTCTACAAATTTTTGTAATTTTTCACGTATTACTAAGTGATAGTCTTCTCCATATGCATATTTAGCAATATGGTAACTTTCTGTGTTTTGTTTTTCTTGCGGGTAATAATTATATAAAAAGGAAATAACTGATTTTGCACCGTCTACAAGTAATCCGGGATTAAGCCTTTTATCAAAGTTATTTTCCAAATATTTCATGTTTCCATGATAACCTTCTTTAAGCCATTTTTCTAATTTTGGAGCTTCTTCTTCCAAAAATATTGAACGAGAGATCCCACATCCTATAAAAGAATATTCTTTGGCTTTTTCTTTTATGAAATATGTAAGTTGCTCTTTATTCAATTGGTTTGTAGTATAGATAAATTATAATAGTGAAGGTCAAGTACATAAAAAAAGACTCAAAATACTGCAAACAATAGATTAAGTCTTTTCGTAGTAGCCCCAGCGAGGATCGAACTCACATCTAAAGTTTAGGAAACTTTTGTTCTATCCATTGAACTATGAGGCCTTTTTTTAAATCTTTTGCAAAAATATGAAAAACTAAGGAAATTTTGTACTATAAATTTATTCCATAATTGTATAACATATTCCAATACTTTTCAACCTACTTTTGTATAGGTAAATAGATAGTTAAATTTATATTCAGTCTGAAATAAAATTATGAATTCTTCTAAAAAAAATAATCCGGTATATTATTACATACCCTTCAATAATAACATTGATGAATCTGATGTTTCCAAGATTACCCAAGCTTTACAATCTATAAAAGAAATTGATACATGCAATTTAGAATTAAATAATCAAAGGATCCGTATAACCAGTAAATACCCTGATGAAGCCATAGCCAAGGCTGTTCCGATTCTAACAGACTTACAAGTTAAAGTTCCGGTTACTAAAAACAACTTTCCTTTACTCAACTTAAGTTGCGCATCTTGTGCCAATAGCAGTCAAAATATTCTAAAAATGCAACCGGGCGTAATAAACGCCTCGGTAAATTATGCAAATGAAATGGCATACATTGAATACATACCTTCAATGATAACCCCGCAAAAATTGAAAGACTCTCTCCAAGAAGCAGGTTATGATTTGATTATCAAAGAAAATGATGATTCGCAAAATTCATTGGAAGAAATACAAAAAAATCATTACAAAGCTCTAAAAAGGAAAACCATCGGTGCCATGATTTTTTCCATTCCTTTACTAATTATAGGGATGACACCGTCACTCATGCATCAACATTGGGCAAATTACATCATGTGGATCTTAGCTACACCGGTTGTTTTTATTTTTGGAAAACAATTTTTTAAGGGAGCTTATAAACAAGCAAAACATAGATCCGCCAATATGGATACCCTGGTAGCGGTAAGTACGGGAACCGCATATATTTTTAGCGTTTTTAATACATTAATTCCTTCGTTTTGGATTAAACGCGGATTGCAACCGCATGTATATTTTGAAGCTTCAGCTGTAGTTATTGCATTCGTTTTATTAGGTAAAATATTAGAAGAAAAAGCAAAAGGGAATACTTCTTATGCCATCAAGAAGTTAATAGGTTTACAACCTAAAACAATTACTGTAATTCAAGGAAATGAGCAAAATGAAATTCCTATTAAGTCAGTTTCAATTGGAATGACCATTTTAGTAAAACCGGGTGAAAAGATTGCGGTGGATGGAACAGTTCTATCGGGTAATTCGTATGTTGATGAAAGTATGATCAGTGGTGAGCCCATTCCAATTGAAAAAGTGAAAGGTTCAAAAGTATTTGCAGGAACGATTAATCAGAAAGGAAGTTTTCAATTTCATGCAGATAAAGTGGGTAAAGATACTCTTTTATCTCAAATTATTCAGACGGTGCAAGAAGCCCAAGGCAGTAAAGCTCCTGTTCAAAAATTGGTTGATAAAATTGCCGGAATTTTTGTTCCCACAGTTTTTATTATTGCTTGTTTATCGTTGATTATTTGGATTATTTTCGGTGGTAAACAAGGGATAATTTATGGTTTTCAAAGCTTTGTAACCGTATTGGTTATTGCTTGTCCGTGTGCTTTAGGTTTAGCAACTCCAACAGCCATTATGGTTGGTATCGGTAAAGGTGCGGAAAAAGGTATTTTAATTAAAGATGCAGAAAGTTTGGAAAATACCAAAAATATAAATGCGATAGTTTTGGATAAAACCGGTACGATTACAGAAGGTAAACCTCAGGTTGAAGATTTTAAATGGTTTAGTTCAACGCATGATCTTGAAAAAAACATTTTATATAGTATTGAACGATCCTCTGAACATCCTTTAGCCGGGGCTATTGTAAGTTATTTGAATGATAAAAGCATAACTTTTATTCCTAACATAGAAATTACAAATATATCAGGGCAAGGAATTATTGGTATTTACAATAATCAAAAATATTTTATTGGAAATCTTTCTTTGTTATCTAAACATTCAGTTCCCATTGATATAAAAGTTAAAAATTGGTTGGATAATAAATTTAAACAAGCTACTACTACTATTTTATTTGCTAATGAAAATACTATAGTTGCAGGAATATCTATTTCAGATAAGATTAAACCAACTTCCCTAACTGCTATTAAGCAGATTAAAATGTTAGGAATTGAGGTTCATATGCTAACGGGTGATAATCCTTCTACTGCTAATTATGTAGCTAATGAAGTAGGAATTAACAAATTTAAAGCCGAGGTTTCTCCACAGGATAAAATTGATTATATAAAAAAACTTCAAGCTTCGCCTAAAAATAAAATTGTGGCTATGGTCGGAGATGGTATTAATGATAGTGCTGCCCTCGCCCAAGCGGATGTTAGTATCGCAATGGGTCGTGGATCTGATATTGCCATTGATGTTGCTAAAATGACTATAATTTCAGGAGATCTTCAAAAAATAACTGAGGCAATTAAACTTTCCAAGCAAACGGTTAAAACTATTAAACAAAATTTATTTTGGGCGTTTATTTATAATATAATAGGTATTCCTATCGCTGCGGGTATATTATATCCTATCAATGGCTTTTTATTAAATCCAATGGTTGCCGGTGCTGCCATGGCTTTAAGCAGCGTTAGTGTGGTTAGTAATAGTTTGCTTTTAAAATTAAAAAAATAAATGTTGAATAATTAATTCCTTTTTTAACAAATTAAAAGAGCCTCCTATAATAGGAGGCTATAATACAAAACTCAAAAAATAAAATTAATCTATAATTATTTTATTATCTAATTAAAATACGTATACTAACATATACAGCACAAATCATTGCTATAAAATAAATTAAGGTGAGTAATGAAATAGAGGGTCTAATATGCTTCATAAAGTTTAGTGTTTAAGGTTTATACTAAATTCAGTTATATAAAAATTAAAATAAATTAACTATCTGTTATTTTAATACTACAAATATATAAAATTATTTTATTTATATAAATATAATATTTATCATATACAAATATTATAAAATTTTAGTATGATTTAATTAAAAAATATTTATTTTTTTTTATATAATTCATATTATTATTTTATTTATTTAAACTGTAAAAATTATTAAAAATAAAATTTAGTTTTTTTATGATAAAATGCAGTGAAGAGTGCTAAGTATTAATTTAAAATAGTGAAGGTATATATTTAACAAAATTGATCCTCTACTACTCAGAGAAGATTTTTTAAATATATTAGTTAACAGCTTTTTAAGCTTACTATGTTAATGATAAATTTTTATCATTACTTAAAATTAACTATGTAATATAATATTAAATTATCCTATCTAATAATATAAATGACTTATAGTAAAAAATATGTTTAAAAAAATAAATAACATATAAAAATATCACTTCCATAGTAAGAAAAGTCTAATTTACTATAATATTATTTTTTATTTTACGGAATTCCGTAATCTAACCTTTTTATTTTTTTATAACTTCAAAAAATATCATATACAAGTTATTTTTCAATAGTAAGAGTTTTATATATATAATTTGAATGTTAATCTAAAATATTTCACTTGCAGAACCATCTGATTAGTCTTTAAGAAATCCTGAGATAAAAACTCAGGATTTTTTTATTTAATAATTGTTACTTATATATACAAATATAATTCCATGTTTTTGTCAAAATGTTATGTATCCAACTTAGCTATCTTAATTTTATATGTATAGTATTTAATTGTTAGATTAATAAAATATAAAATTAATTTAAGTTCAGATAAGATTTTTCTTACCTCTTTTTTAAACTTAAATTGTATATAATCAATTATTTTAATTTAATCAATATATTTTAATAAAACGTTTTAAAAATATTTATAAGTTATATTAAATTTTTAAAATAGTTAAAATATGATTTATCTCTTATGAATAAAGCAATGTATAAGAGATCATAAAATATTTATATTAAAAGAAAATAATTTTTTTCTTTTATTAAGCTAAATAAATAAAATAATTTATATATTTGAAAAAAAATAAGAATTTATATATTAAAAAGAGATGTATTTTTTAAGTTGTAATATATAAATTCTTTAATTCAAATTATATTATAAATATCTTATTATAAAAAAATTGTAAAGCTTTATTATTTATTAAATAGAAGAATTGCTCTTCAAAAAATTGGTTCTTAAAAAAATATAATATAATTGAAATTTTATTTAAAATTTATGAATAACCTTATATCTTTTGATTAAAAATTACTAAAAAATTTAGATTAGGGATTATGGTCTTTCATAAATGTTTGAATGAACATATTAAATCTTAATTAGTTAGAAATAAAAAAATAACAATAATATATTAATTTAATTAAAATGAAAATTTTTATTATCATTATTATAACATTAGCAATTTTGTATATTATATGGAGATATTATGAAATATCTCAATGCCGTATTGACGAAGATAATCCTTTAAAATCTAATAATAATTTTACTCCTTCAAAAACGATTATTGGTTATAGTAAATTTTACACATTTAATGTAGATGATAAAAGAAAACAGATAGCTATTTTAAAAGGTAAATTTGAACCTATATATATTGATTTCAAAGATATTTTAGGTGTTAAATTCATTGAAGATATAACATATTTTAATTTATCAAATAGGAAATTTGTAGCAGGAGGTTTTTTTAGCCGTATTTTTTTTGGTTTGTTTGGAACAGTTGTAGGAGGTTCAACCAAGTCTCATCATAAACAAAAATATGTTACAAAAGTATGTGTTAAAATATTTATTAAAGATATAAATAATTCAGCGGTACTAATTGATTGTTTTGACCCTGGTACAATGCTTTTTTTTAAAAGACATAGAGTTGATATAAGTAAATTATTTATTAGAAAAGTATATCAAATAGGAGTTCGAGATGCAAATGAAATAAAAGATACCATAAATATGATCATTAAACATACTCCAAAAAATTTATCTGAAGATATTTCTTTTAAAATTTCAAATCAATTATTGAAATTACATGAATTAAAAGAAAAGGGAATTTTGACAGAATCAGAATATCTTTCTCAAAAACAAAAAATATTAAATACTTAACAAATCTTTATTTAAATATAATGTTTTAAATTTTTTTATTGAAAATGATCTATATAGAATTAAAAAAGTTTTAAATCATACTATTATTTTAGCTAAAACTATACGTAAATAAAGATTGAATGCGTCTTTAACTATAACTATTATCAGTGAAAATTAGCGTGATAGAGGAAGTGTTTATCCTTAAGTAAACTATATATTCTAAACTAAAATAATTAATCATGCTTATTATTATTAAAATAGTTTAGATAATTTATTTATATTTTATCTAATGGTTCTTACTTACATTTTGATAACAATTTAGTTCATATTTACAAGTAAGATTTAAGAAACAAATAAAAAGGTTTAAATTTTTAATTTATTGCTTCTAATATTCTGTTTTTTATAGGATACTTATATTGTTCTGTGCCATAATAAGTTAAATGATTCGTATCATACATATAAGGAATATAATTAGGAGATATCTTATTAATTTTATAGTTCATTAAATCAATATATTTATTACCCAAATAGTGTTTTAAGAAATTATTAATTTCAATTAAATTTTCTTTATTTTTTATATCATTTTTATATTCATTACCATAGGTGGTTTTTAAATAATAATAGGTTGGATAATCTATTGGATAAATATCTGTTTGACCTAAATAAAGTACTTTAATATTGTATTTGTTAAAATACGTATCAGTAAAATTAATTTTTTTTATTAATTCATCTTTAGAATATGCTGCATAATTAGCACTTATTAAAACTAATTTAATTTTTTCAAGATTTAAAGGGAAATATATCTTAAAAAAATAGTTAAAAAAGCTAATTGGCCCCTTAAATTGACTCTTCGAATGCAACATGGGATATGTAGCATCTGCTGTCACTTGTATACAATTTATATTATTTTCTTCTAAAAGATTATTGATTGTTTTGGAAAACATTCCTGCATGGCTATCACCCAATAATATAACATTTAATCTATCATTTTTTACTGCCCAATATTTTATATTATAATCTTCAAATTTTTGAGTAGATAATAGATGTTTTTTGCCCAAATTGTACTGTTCATTAGCCTCATTACTATATTTATAATTAGCTGTTATGTTAATCAGATTTCCAATTTTTTTAAAATAAATATTAGCATCAAGTTTTGTTAAAACAAATGAAATACAAAATAATATAAAGCTGCCTGATAACAAATATTTAACTTTTTTATCATATTTTCTTTTTTCAACAAAATGAAAAGATAAAATTGAAAGTATAATTGACAATAAAATAAATAATAGTCTGTATCTAACCCGTGTATCTAAAGCAAAGAATAAACTTAGAACATAAAATGGCCAATGGTATAAATATATGGAATAGGATAAATCTCCAATATGATTAACCATCTTACTTTTGTATATACTAAAATCATAATTTATAGAAATTATTACTGAAATACAAAATACCGGAATAATAGTTATTAAATTCGGCCAAATACCATTGAAATCATTTATACAAGTGAAATAAATAATCACGATAAAAGAAAGAATGGTGATCAATATTTTATATTTTTCAGATATTTTTTTTAATTTATTTTCATTTAGAAAAGCTGCTCCTCCCAACATCATCTCCCAGGCTCTTGTATAAAAAATATAAAATGAAAAGGAATTACTATTACTGTTATGATATAACATTGAAATAAGAGAAAATAATATTAATAAATAATAAAATTTTTTAAATAGGCATCTATTGGTTAAATATAGTTTTCTTAGGATCAACAAGAGAAGGGGATATATAAGATAAAATTGCCACTCAACAGCTAAAGACCATGTATGAAGTAAAAAATTATATTGAGAAGATTGATCAAAATACCCACTATTCAAGTAGTAATAAATATTAGAAAAAAACAAACTACTGGAAAATGCACTTTTTAAATAAACTAAAAATTGAGTTGGTAAAAGAAAAAATACGATTATTGAAAAAAACAAAATCATTACTAATAATGCAGGAAATATTCTTAAAACTCTACGTTTATAAAAATTCAATAAATTAAAATTATGCTGCTCAAATCCTGATAAAATGATTTTTGACATTAAATAACCAGATATTACAAAGAAAATGTCAACTCCAATAAATCCTCCTTTGAAATAAGAAAATTTAAAATGGTATAATAAGACTGAGATAACAGAAAAAGCTCTTAAAAAAGAAATATCGTATCTGAATTTAGTAATCATTTTCAAAAATATAAATTTCCTATTAATTTTTATTTTTTCTTACGCTTTCATTACCAACAAATCCATAATAATTTACCGAAAAAAATTTTTAAAACTTAAAGCAGGCATTATGTAGATGCAAGTTTCGATTATTTGCCAATATGCTATTTCCGATAATTAAAAAAATTTTGATAATACAGATTTTATAAAAAATTTACCTACCTATCCTATATCTGTTGACAGAAAATTAAAGGGATATTTTATTATGATTGAAGTTAAGGGCAATAGTATGGATAATAGTAATAAAGAAAGTCTTCAAGAGGGGGATTTGATATTGAGCAGAAACATTAAAAAGACTATTGGAAATTAGAAATAGTAAATAAAACGGAAGTAGTAAAAATTTAATGTAAAATTGTATTAACTAGTTAAATTTTCTTAGTACCCTCTCTTTTTTAATAAATGAGTATTTTATAAAAATTTAATTTATTCTTACTACTTTGTATTTCTTGATTTAAAATATTTCGTTAAAAGTAGTTGCCTATACTCTTCCATTATCTTTTGTTTTTCTGTCATAGGCTTAGGTTTTAATTTTTTTTCTTACTTTTCTTTTACTTTAACATACCCCATTTTTTTCAATATTTTTTTCAAATCTTCTTCTGGGATTGCATTTAATATTTTTTCGTATGGATCTGACATTTTACTTTTTATTATTTAGAACAAAAAAAATTCTTGTTCTATATTTTGTTCTAAAAATTTAAAAAAAAGCCAAATTATAACTCAACGAATTTTACTTATATACCCTATTATTTCAGTAGGTTACTTGAATTTTAGTGTTTTTTTTTTCTTGTTTTGTGACCACGGAGGGATTGAAAAAAAGAAATTACAATACTAAAATTCAAGTATATATAAATATATGGGTTATGGAATTGTTCTATTTTTTATCTGTTATTTTTAAACGCTTCTCTATAAATTCAATTCTTTGTAACAATGACTTGTCGCTATCTTTTGAATTTTCTGCATTTTTTTCAACAACAGCTGGATTATTTAATTCTTCCTTTTCTAACAAGGTCCCCTCTCCCATGAATATAAAGTTTCGGTTAAATTCCTTAAATCTTGAAGCTATATGACGTAAGTGAATAATAGATACTTTCTTTTTTCCTTTTTTAATATCATTCCAACCAACCTTTGATTCACCTATGATTTCGGCAAATTCTTTTTGGCTTCTTATAATTTTATTATCAAAAAGGTATTCAAAAATTTTTAATAAAATATCTATATCATTCATTATTAATAGATTATATAAATAAAGTATGAGAAAATCTTATATTTTTTTTGTTTCAGTATGAAAATATCTTACTTTTTTCTTTCTAGTATGAAAATATCATACTATATTTGTTCTCAAATAAAATATAAGTCGATATACTTTTTAATTATGAACAACAAATCTAGCAAAAAAAATGAATGGAATATTCTATTAATTAAAAGAATAGCAGCAAAGTGGCAAGTCACAGAAACTTTTGTTCGACAAATTTTGTCAAAAAAAGCGAAAAGTACAACGGCCGAAACTATTAGTAAGGACTATTTTGAATGTCAAAATAAAATAAAACCGCATTTAGATAAAATAAATGAAATTTTAGAATCTATAAAATAGATAGTTTATAGTTAGTGATCTTTTTTTCTTGTTTATAAGGAATCCTTTTATAAGGATTCCTTTAAAAAAAATAAAATATGAAATATATAAAGAAAGAGTGTATAGATAAAATATTGGATGCTATTGATGTAGTTAGTGTTATAGAAAAATATGTTAACATTAAAAAATCAGGTTCAGGATATAGCGCTTTATCTCCCTTTGGCTCAGAAAAAACAGCTTCTTTAATGATCTCCCCGTCTAAACAAATTTGGAAAGATTTTTCAACAGGGAAAGGAGGTAGTGCCATTAATTTTATCATGGAATACAAATCTATAAGTTTTTATGAAGCATTGTTAGAGGCGGCCAAACTAAATAATATTGCTATAGAATACGAAGAATTTACCAATGATGAGGAGAAAAATAAATATGAAGATTATCAAATAAAAAAAAGAATAACACAATTAGCCTGTGATAAATATATTAAGTTTTTCTCTGAATTGCCTCCAACACATTGGGCACAGAAGATGATCTCTAATAGAAAATGGGATGATTCAACTATACTTCAATTTAAAATTGGATATGCGCCTAAAGAAAAAAATAATTCTTTTTCGAAAGAAGCCATCGAATTAGGCTATTTAGCAGCAGCAAAAGAATTAGGTCTGACAAAAACCAATGAAATAAATCAACTAGCTTATGATTTTTTTATTGACCGTCTTGTTTTTCCAATACAAAATTTTTATGGAGAAGTCATTGGTTTTGGTGGCAGAAGAAATGATGCTCCGGAAAATTTAAAGTATGCCAAATACTTAAATTCGACTGAATCCATACTTTATAATAAGAGTAAGGTCCTTTATGGTCTTTACCAGGCTAAAGGAGAGATAAGGAAACAAAATAAAGTTATTCTTGTTGAAGGATATTCAGATGTAATTTCTTTACATCAAAACGGGGTGTCTTTTGCTGTTGCTACTTGCGGTACGTCTTTAACTGTTGAACACACCAAAATATTAAAAAAACTGTGCGCCCATGTAATAATATGGAGAGATGGAGATGTAGCCGGACTTAAAGCTACATTTAGAGATATTGATATTCTTTTAAAGGAAAGCTTTAAAGTTTCTACTATTATTTCTCCCGAAGGCAAAGATCCTGATGATCTTGCGCGTGAAAAAGGAACTGAATTAATCCAATGGGTAGAAGATAATTTGACTGATGCCGTAAACTGGAAGGCTGTAAATTTGATTAAAAATTGCGAAACGCCTGACGATATATCTTTTGCGGTGCAAAAAATATGCGATACTCTATGTGTTATTTCCGATGAAATTAAAAGAGATCTATATATTAAAGATCTTTCTAAAGTTTTAAAACAAAAACAATCCGTTTTAAAAAAAATTGTAGATGAAAAGCTTGATAACTTAAAATCAACTAAAACTGATTTATCTACTACTACTAATGTAAAATTAGATGTTCTTCTTCCTCCCGGGGCGAATCAAGAACAATACATTAAAGATAGATTTTGTGAAATAGATAAAGCCTATTTTTTCCAATCAAAAGATGGTAATTTTTTTAAAGGGACCAATTTTGTTATTCAAGCCTTATTTCACATCTACGGAAGAAATGATAATAAAAGGCTTTGTGAAATCACTAATGAATTAGGCCATAAACGCTTAATTGATTTTGATTCTAAAGATTTTGTTAATTTTTCTAAAATACAAGAAACATTAATTCAAGAAGGATTTTTTTTCTTTGAAGGTAATGTATCTACACTGCATTTTAAATTGGTTACAAAAAAAATATTAAATGATTTCATAATGGCCTATGAGTTAAAAACATTAGGCTGGCAAAATGAAGGTTTTTTTGCTTTTGCTGATGGAATTTATTTTGAAAATCAATTTAAAAGAACCAATAAATATGGAATTATTCAGATTGAAGGATTGGATGAAGAAAATTCAGAATATAGAGAAAACATTAAACATTATTACTCCCCTGCTTTTTCTGAGATATATAAATATAACAGAGAAGATGATGACCCGTACGAAAACGACAGATGTTTTGTTTATAGAAAGTCCCCGATAAGTATAAATCAATGGATGTCTCAATTGGTAAAAGTATATGGAGATAAAGGAATTGTGGGGATAGGCTTTGTGTTTGCTTCTTTATTTCGCGATATTTTAATTAAAAGATTTTCTTTTTTTCCTCATTTAGGATTATTCGGAGAAAAAGGATCCGGAAAATCAAGATTTGGAGACTCTTTGCATAACTTTTTCTTCTATAAGATGAATCCATTTGATTTAAACTCGGGAACCGTTGTAGGATTTACCAGAAGACTGGCTCGAACAAAAAACGCAATATCCTTTTTAGAAGAATATCACGATAATATACACGATGTTATGTTTCAATCGATGAAAGGAGCTTATGACGGACGAGGACGAGAAAAAGGGCAAGCTACCGTTGATAATCGAACTTCAATTACAAATGTTAATTCATCTTTAATATATGCCGGTCAATATTATCCGGTACGCGATGATAATTCCTTAGCTACCAGATCTTTACTTTTATCTTTCATTAAAAAGCCTTATACAACGGAAGAAATTCAAGAATATAATTTATTAAAGAGTTGGGAAGAAACCGGTTTATCCTCGCTTATTTTAGATATTATCAGGCATAGAGAAGTTGTTGTAACTAAATTTCACGAAATGTACGCATTAATTGCCAAAAATCTTAAAATGGATTTAGCAGGAACAGAAGTTCAAGAACGAATGATTAATAATTATCTGGCAATATTAACGCCGATCTATATTTTATGGGATAATTTTAATTTTCCTTTTACGCAAGAATATTTTTACCGTCTTTGTAAAGAATTGATAATTAATTCTTCAGATATGATAACAGAAAGTGAAGGTTTAGCAGATTTTTGGTCAATGTTTGAATATCTAGTACATGAAAATAGAATAAAAGAGAATGAAGATTTTAAAATAATTTCACCTAAAACCGTAAAATTAGGCGTAAAAAAAGGAGGTAAAACCATAACGGAAGAATGGTATAACACTAATTCAGATAAAGTTTTATATATTTATTTTAAGAAGATTTATCAAGATATGCTTAGAGAATCTTCACGAAGAGGTACGTCTTTAATGAATGAAACTACGTTAAAAAATTACTTTCGAGCTAAAAAATATTTAATTGGTGGATCTGCAACAACCAGACTGGGCGAAAGATCACAGAGTTGCTATGCTTTTAATTATTCTTTATTACACTCTCAGGGAATATTAAATATTGAAAAAACTTACATTTTAGATACTTCTTTAAGTTCTAAAGAAAAAGAAATTCCTTTTTAATTGAAATGAAAAACCCGTATTTAACAGAGATTGAGGAATTTTTTGACAATTTAATTAATTATCCAAAAAATATAAAAATAGATGGTCATTTATATTCTGAAAACGCGATTAAAAAACTTATTAAAGCTGAAATAATCATCCTTAAAAATCAATCGGGTAAAAAAGGATATCTACCGTATTATTATAGACTGCTTAAAATTTATAACATCATAAAAAAAGAAAAACCATGAAAAATTTAAAAATGACCTTGAAGTTTACTCCCGGAGACGTTGAAAAAGCAAATTTCATCATTGCTCAATTTATTGAGCGTTTAGAGAAAAGTAAATCTTTATAAATAAATCAAGATAAAAATATAGCTAAATTATAAAAAAATGGAATACTCAAAAAAACAAATTACAAAAAAAAATAATAATCCTACTATCGGTTATAATGATTATACAGAGTATATAACTGAAGGAGAAGGATCCTGTAACGTTATAATGGGTAGTACTTCAAAGGGTTTAACGTTAGGGTATAAATCGCATAGCATTGCTATTGGTGATAATTCGGACAGTAAAACAAATGGAGATAACGCATTTAGCGTAACAATGACTAATTATACGGAAAGTATAACTAAAGGTCCGGCATCACATAGTGTTACCATGGCTTTTTATTCAACTAGTAAAACAATAGGTAATATTGCTCACAGTGCAGTTTTTGGATATAAATCTACAAGTATCACTACAGGTAAAGAGTCTCATAGTGTAGCTATGGATACTTGTTCACAGAGTTATACATGGGGGGAAAATTCACATAGTGTGACGCTTAGTGATGGTTCTCTATCTTATGCAAAAGATGAAAATTCCACAGCAATTGCTATGGGTAAATATTCTCGAGTTAAATCTGAAAAAGGTTTTATTGTTATAGCACGATATGACAAAGCCGGAAATTTAAAAAAAATTTACAGCGCGAAGGTAGGTAAAAAGATTTTAGGAGTAAAAATTAGATCAGATCGATGGTATGGATTTAATAAAAAAAGGAAATTTAAAGAATATATAGACGAACAAGTAATAATTGACTAAACCATAAAGATACCGCGATGAAGTTATTCAAGTTGCTGCATTGGCCGTTTCAATGATTGAAAGTTTAGACAAGGATTATAACTTTAAAGAATTGTTAAATAAACAATAAATTATAAAATATAAATAATAATTTAAAAAACTAAAACCATGAAACATTCTAATAACAACGAAAAATTTTATTTTAAAATAAATAAAAATAAAGACAATTTATTCTATTTCCTATTAAAAGACGATGATGGTAACTTTTGTCTAGTAAGCCTTCCATATACACTAAAAACAAATTGTAAACACGGAATAAGATCTATAATAAGAAATTCTAAAAATGAAGAGCGGTTTGAGGTAGAACAAGATTCTTTTGAAGATTGGTTCTTCTGGCTAAAAGGCGGAAACGGTCGAATAATAGCAAAATCACAAGAATTTGTTACAAAAGAAGAACTTAAAAACTTAATTAAAGATTTAAAAAGCTTATCTCTTAAAACTCCTGTTATTGACAATACTAAATAATAATTAAAATCATGACACACTCAAATAACAACAAAAAATACTTTTTTGAAATAAACAAAAATGAAGACGACTTTTTCTATTTCCAATTAAAAGACGAAAAGAGTAAAATTTTACTTAAAAGCCTTATATATACGCACAAAACTGATTGTCAAAAGTGGATAAAATCAGTAATAAGAAATTCTAAAAATGAAGAACGTTTTGAAGTAGTACAAGGTCCAAATGAAGCATGGTCGATCTGGCTAAATACAAAAAACGGTCTGGTATTAGCAATCTGTCCATCTTTTCGTACAGAAAAAGAAGCTAAAAACTTTATTGAAGATTTAAAAAGCTTATCTCTTAAAACTCCTGTTATTGACAAAACTAAATAAAAAACTAAAATCATGAAAAAAGAAGAATTAGCACAATTATTAAATGGCCGACAATATGGAGAAGTAATGATGACCACTGAAGAACACTTACAAGCCGAAAAAAATGGGCTTTTGGTTTGTTTCGGGGTTGCTGATGATTTATTGTTATTAAGAGGGTTAATATTTGATGAGAATGTAGTTTATGAAAAAGATACTAAATATCTATATATAGGTAACGACGGAGATTTAACCTATATATCACAAAAAGAAATAAATGAAATAAAAGTATTCTTAGAAGATTACAATATTGATTTTATTTTACCAAATATTCCTATTAAAATTCAATGGAGCCCAAAAGGACGAGCCTTTACATGGTTAATAAAAACAAATATCCCTCATGCAACATTTGATGTTTATGAAGATGAAGATTTGTATAGCCGTGGGATCGTATTAGAATTATCAGATATTGAAAATTACTTAAATAATAAATATAAAAAATGAAAAATAATAAAATCACAATTACATACAGACAAGCAGAGGAATTCAATTTAATGTTAGATGCTCTAAAGAAAATATCAAAAGATTTTCAATCCACAGATCAATTACGTGAAGATTGTAATGAAGATTATGGACTTGATTATGAAGAATGCTTAGAAATGTCTTATGAAAATATCCAAAGTTTAGCGGAACAAACGTCAAAAGGAATAAGAAAAATAAATATAAAAAAATGAAAAAAACTAAAAACACCTATATACCAATTAATTTTTCAACTCTGATGATTCAAGCTATACTAGAGGGGAGAAAAACCCAGACAAGAAGACTAATTAAACCACAGCCAACAAAACAATGGGCAGTAGAACAAGGGGAAAAATATCTGTCAGGAGCAACTGAGGAGGGAGTAACAAGCAAAGATAAGGCGAATGTAGATATTAATATTGATGATTTGTTAGAAGATAATCCAACAAAAAAAGGAGTTATTCTGTGGGTAAGAGAAAAATGGGAGTATAGTGACGATCTAGAAGAACCATATTTATATGAACAAAAATATAATTCCGATTATTTGGAAGAATACCATAATTTAATTAAATGGAAATCTTCTACACATATGCCAAAAGAAGCCGCGAGGACATTTCTTAAAGTAACAGATGTAAGGGTTGAGAGACTGCAAGATATTACAGAAGAAGAAGCTATGCAAGAGGGAATTGAAAGATTCTATGAGGGGTATGGTGGGCCTTCTGCTGGTTTTCTGTATAATGATTATAATCATGGACGTCAATTTCATTTACCATCCGCTAGAAAAGGATTTCAATCCCTTTGGCATTCCATATACGGAATTGAATCGTGGGATGAAAATCCGTGGGTATGGGTATATAGCTTTGAATGGATTGACAAACCCAAAGATTGGAAGTATTAAATCTAAAAACATAATTATTATATAAGTAATCTAAAAAATAACAGAGCCGGTAAAAAGAATACTAGCATAAAAAATGGAAAATAAAATAATACTAGATGCCTGTTGTGTTCCAAAAATGATGTGGTTTGACAAAAAAGATCCACGTGCTGTTTACATGGATATACGCAAAGCTGATTTTATTGCTTGTGATGGAAGACGTGCGCATATTGATCCCGATATTATAGGAGATTTTAGAAAAATGCCATTTGACGATAACTCATTTAAAATGGTAGTATTTGATCCTCCACATTTAAAAAAACTGGGTCAAAATTCCTTCACAGCCCAAAAATACGGCAAATTATTTCCTTCATGGGAAGACGATTTAAAATCAGGATTTGAAGAATGTATGAGAGTATTGCAAAATGAAGGCTTTTTAATTTTTAAATGGAATGAATATCAAATACCCCTTTCAAAAATAATTCAAATCTTTGGAGTTCAACCCCTTTTTGGACACAAGTCCGGCAAACAATCATTAACCCATTGGCTGTGCTTTATTAAGGATTAAATATCTCTAATTAAAAAAGTTAGTTTTTAAACTGTATAACTTAAAACTTATTTTTTATGGAAAAAGCTATAAATGAAATTTTAAAAAATATGGAATTTTACCAAAAAGAACTAGCAAAAAATGAAAAAGCTTTAAAGGTATTACAAGATATTTGTTTACATAAAAAAGAATATCAAGCAACTAATCCATCAGGAATAATTAAAAGCAAATGTACTAAATGCGGTAAAATATTTTACAATTAATAAATAATTTAAAAATAATCATGGCACTTAGTTTTACTAAGTGCTTTTTTTTGCAATATACTTTATCTCATCCCCCCGCACCCCCTATAAAAAAATGTATACGGTTGGACGACTCATCACTTTTAGTTCAACGGTTCAACAGTTTATTATATTTAATATAATTATATATTAAATATATAATTATTAGCTACTTACATTAATAAAATTGTGTGATATTTCTGTTGAACTTTGTTGAACCTTTTTTACTTCATTTAAAAAAGTTCAACAGGTTAAATTACATTTTTTATATTTAAATAATTGATTTTAAAAAGATTGGATGCCTGTTGAACTGTTGAACTTTTTTTATCAAAAAAAAGTATATAGTATTTAAAATATGAAAAATTCTTACTAGGTATGAAATTTTCGTATTTTTGTGTTTTAAATTCTTTTATTATATGGTAACAATTGATATTCCTGTATCTTCTTATGTTAAAAAATTTATGACAACTTTATACGGAGATAATTATACCTTAAGTTTAACCGATACTCTAGGTAATGCGATCTCTGCATTATTGATGAAAAAAACTAATAATTTTAATAGTTTATACAAAAAAGAAAGGGAATGCGTATATACAATTCGTATTTCTTTTTCAAAGATGAAAAATGAGGGATGTATTATCAGTAAAAATAATATTCATCTGATCGGCCAATTTTGTGATAAATATTTTCGCGAAACCATTTTTTTAGCAATCCTTACTAATTCAAATAATGGAAAAGATAATGTAAAAGATACCATGCGTAAAGCTTTAGGTACTTATAATATAACTGAAGATGATATTGCATTGGATACTTTATATAGGGATTATTTAAGAAAAAGATCTTCACCGCCTTTTTCAAAATTGTATACTCAAAAAATAGCCGCAAAAAGCTAAAATATTCATTTATTTATGAAAGAAGATGATAATTTAATTAAAGAATTATATAAAAATTACGTCCCTAAACTACTAACATACTGTAAATTAGCAACTTAAACACGTTAAAAGTGACATAAAAAATTTTTCCATTATTTGTTACCTTTATTTTATATCATTATGTTAAAAATATGTAATACTATTGATGATTTTTCAAATGAAATACGCGAAGCCTGGATTATACCTTTAGATGAAATAAATGTGTATTTAGAGGATGTCTTAAATGATATTTCATTTATGGAAAATATAAATAAAATTCCTGAAGATAAGATAGTAAAGATAAGGTTACTTTTTGATGATGTTGCGATTAACTGCGTTCAAAAGAAATCTAATTCCGGAATACTTTACACCCATTCGTATACAATAACTTTACTTCCAAATAAAAAGGAATATTTAATTAACCTTACCGGTTTACTCCATAAAAAAATTGTATTGCTGCTTTTTAGTCCACTTAATAATTTTCTTTTAGGTATACATTCCGGTCTTACATTAACATTTACGGAATCAACAGATTATTTAAGATTACTAATTTCCGGAGATTCATATTTTCCGGCACTTAGGCGTTAAATTGTCCTTTTTTGAAGTAATCTGTAATTTGATATTTGTATATCAATTATAGTCTTAGCTATCATACAATGAATAAAAGTATTATTACTTCACTTTTTACAGAACCGTGGTATCTGGATAAGCCTTTTCGAGTTATAGGGAATTTATATGCAGATTTTATTATGAAAAATAAGGAAAAAAATGAAGCAGAATATTTGGCTTCCATCAATTATTTTCCTTATTCGGAAAGCAATAAAAAAATAGCCATAATTCCTTTATCAGGTATCGTTAGAAAATATGGCTACGGATCCACTTCCGCAATATCCGATTTACTCGATGGGATGGAGCAGGACGATAGTATAGCCGGGGTGGTTTTTTTAACTGACAGCCCGGGGGGTATGGCTAGTGGTACAGGAATGTTGGCAGAAAAAATTTTTAATTTTAAAAAGCCTACCGCCAGTTATATCAAGGGGTTATCTTGCTCTGCAGCTTATTATATTAATGCTGCTACCGATAAAATTTTTGTAGATAAAAATGCCGATTGGGTCGGTTCGATAGGAACGCTTATATCTTTTGTTGATTGGGTACCTCTTTTTGAAAAATTCGGTGCTAAATATTATGAAATATATTCCTCCTTTTCTTCTGAAAAAAATAAATCTTTTCGTGATTTAGTTTCCGGTAATCCTGAAAAATTAAGAGAAGAAATAGACACTTACGCAAAAGATTTTATAACACACATGCAAACATTCCGTAAAAATATGGATGAGGACGTCTTTAAAGGGGGCACATGGAGGCCTAAAGAAGCCGTAAAAAAAAGACTTGCGGATGCTATAGGTAATTTACAGGATGCAATTGATTATATCGCTCAAAAATCAAAAATTAATTCAAATCAAAATAATATGGCAGAAAAAAAATATCCTAAAATAGCCTCTATTTTAGGTTTAGAGGTTTCGTTAAAATCCGGTTTTTTATTTGGTCAAAAAACCGTAAACTTATCAGAAAATCAGTTAGATTTAATTGAAAATGCTTTAAGTTCTAATTTAACCGATGAAACGGTTAATTCATTGTCAACCGATAAAAAGAATCTGGAACAAAAACTTTCGGATAATTTAAATCAGATTGAAAATATTAAAAAAGAAATTGCCACTTCTTTAAAAAATTGCAATTTAACCGGTACCGGTACTATTGTCGAAGATATTAAATTACTTTCTTCAAAAGTTATAGAGTATGGACGAAAGGATGGCGAAATTCCTACTTCAGTTTATTCATCAAAGGATAAAGAAGATGCGCCATTAGAAAATGATATTCTTACTAATAATTATAAATTTTTATATAACAAGTAATGCCCAGTATAAATTTAGACGGTTTAGCTAAAGCAATAGCTACCTATGCGAAAGTAGAAAAAAAATTAGTGTTAGCAGAATTTGCTAAGGCCTTGAAAGTTTCTGTTGACAAGTATTGCAAAATAGTAACTAAAGTTAATGGAGAGTATCATTTATATAATACTGTGATGAGCCATGTCGTACAGGGTTTTGAGCCTAAATGGCAAGAATTGGGTGAATGGTACGCAAGAGAATCTATTTTAAAAAGTTATCGTCAAAAAGTTAATTTTTCAATCGTTCCTGCTAACGTTTTAGGAACGGCTTTAGCAGAATTATACCAGGAAAATAAAGAGCCTACCGTTAAAGAAATAGTCAGGGTTATCATTAAGGATTTGCTTATTCAAATAACGGATGATTTGGAGCTTTTATCCATGCAAGGGAGTTACGATCCTGCTAATAAATCCGGTAAGTTTGGGTTTTCTTTAGAGGGTTGGAATCAAATCGTTAAAAATTTGCTTAAAAATACAAACAATCCGGCTTATAAAATTCCTTTGGATCCTTTAACCGAAGTTAATATTTACGATCAACTATTAAAATTTGAAAAGGGTATACCAAAAAAGATGAGAGCTAAGATAAAATACATTCACATGTCAACCAATAATGCCGATAATTACACCATCGAGTATGAGTCCAGAAAAGGACAAGTGGTTACCTATAAGGATTCGGACAAGACTAAGTCGCCATTAGGAAAACGAGCCATTATTGGATATGATAACATGGATGACGATATTATTTTTGCTACCATTGAAGGAAATATGGTTAAACTTATAGATTTAATAGAAAATCCGGCAACTATCAATGATGTTCAAAAAGAAGATTATAAAATTAAGCTTTTTTCAGATTTTGAGTTAGGTTATGGTTTCGCATTAAATGAGGCTGTATTGGTAGCTAATTTCACCGATAAAACTAAAGGATTAGGGGATGAAAAATTGATGGAATTGTACTATCCTCACGAATCAGGTATTAAAAAAAATAATGTTTAGTTATGGATAAAAAAAAGAATTGTTTTGATGATGTTGCCGTTGAAAACTTATTGTATTGTGCAAACGATGAAACAGACGCCGGGTTGTCAGAAAATAACATCTATTATATAACTGAAAAAGATGTTAAGACTCTGGAAATACCTTTAAAATCAGGAAACTATAAAGAGGCAGGCACTATTTCTAAAGAAATCGTTACCGAAACCGGTAAAGGTTTTGTACGGTTGGATTGTTTAATTGATGAAAACGAATTAACAACTGCTTTGGCAGGAAAAACGGGTAATAAGAAACAATCGACCTCTTTAGATATATTCATCCCCGGAATTAGAGCGGAAGTATTAGGTTTTATACGAAAATTTAAGAGTGACCGTTTAATTTTTATAGTTACAACCAGGGACGGAAGGAAATTTGTAATAGGTAATAAAATAAATTCTGCTTATATGGAAGATGCTAAAGGGTCTTCAGGTAAAGGACAAGATGATAACAACGGAGTTTCTGTTACATTAACCGCCAGAGCTCCGTTATTAGAATATACCGGCTCAATTCCTTTAAAAGTTGAAAAAAATGATTAAACAAGAAATTCCGGCAAATACAGGTATTTATTTTGAGCTTTTTAATACAAATTCTACCAGTTTTATTATGCCGGATAATACCACGATCAATTTTTCGTTAGGTATGCCTTATAATTCATTGGACATTTACAAAATGGGTAATTTTCCTTACTTAGGCTTGAAAGAAGGAGCCGAAATACTCTTTAAAGATGAAAGTATAGAAAATATAATTAAGTATATTTCACAAGCAAAGCGTAAAGGTGATGTTCTTATTTTAAGTAAATCTTCAACTTCTGAGAAAGTTAAAAAAGCAGCGGATGAAAAGCTGAAATTTTTTATAACATAATTATTTATATTGTTAACAGAATAACCGCTAAACAGGCGGTTATTTTTATTTAATTAAATGTCCTTTGAGTCAAGATAACAAATTTTACAATTTTGTAAAATGGATAGTAAAAGTGCTATAAAGGAATGGTTTAAAAATGGTTGCGAATATAAAGCCGGAATACAATTATATTCTCAGATACCACACAATAAAAGATTATTAAAAATTTTTCAATCAAAAAATACCCCCTTTACTTGTCAAAAATTATCCTATGAATTAACTAATTTTTTAAATGCTTCTAACTCATCTTCTACAGGTGTTACCGATAGTTTAAATAATGCTAAGCCAAATAAAGTTGATATAAAAACTAATATTTCCATAAAAAAGCCTATTTCTTTTTATCCTGTAGAGCTACATAATGTTTATAAAAAAAGAATTTCTTCTTATTATGATGCATGCACGTTAAAAATTCAATTGAATGAATTACAAGAGGAATTATATGAGGAGGCCTTAGATCTTCAATTAAAAATTTTTAAAACTTGGGAGATTAATGATAAATGCTTTAAAATTCTTGAGCATTATGAAAATTATAAACGCGTTTTACCCTTTGAAACTCAAAAACAATACGAAAATTTAAGTCCAATGTCTCTAGTTAATGAACGACAACGGCTATATAGCAGGGTAACAAAAAGAAAAAAAACACTTTTAAATTTAGAAAGCAAATATTCAGTAATGCCTGAAGGTCCCTTAAAAAATAATTTGCTGACTAAAATTAATAATAAAAGGGAAGAATTGCAGGAATTAACCCTTCAAATTGAAAAGTTAAGCAATACAATTGAAACTAATGAACGCTAAAATTGAATCCTTAATACAGCCAATACTCGCATTAAATACGTGGGAAGAAAGATACCGGTATTTTATTGATTTAGGAAAAACCGGTCTTGATTTTCCGTCTAGTTTAAAAACTAATGAAAACGTTATTAAAGGTTGTCAGTCGGAAGCTTGGTTGTATATAGAAAGTGTTAATGGTACAGTATATATTTCCGGCTATTCGACTTCAATTTTTGTAAATGGCTTTATCCGTTTATTAATAAATATATATTCCGGTGAAAATAATATTGATATAAAAAATAATTCTTATCCGTTTTTAGCTTTAATTGGTATGCAGGAAATGGTTACACCTATGCGTGGGAATGGATTATTAGCTATTCACAATAAAAAAAAAAGGTTTCACGAATGATTAGTTACTAATATATGATCGTTAAATTTAATAAAGACAGTACTCTTAATAAGTTAAAAGCTGCTTATTTGGATGATAAAGTGAAATTAACAGCTTTTGAAGAAAAATTATTAGAGCAGCTTAAATATATTTTTAGTTTGCGACTTAAGAATAAGTATACAAAGGGACAGGCTATTGATAAATTTATGACTGAATACGGCGTATCTCGAGCTACTGCCTACCGTTATTATTCTAAAAGCGTATACTTATTCGGGGAACTTGAGGATATTAATTTAAAAGCAGAAAAAATTTTTTTAGCAGAGCAATATTGGTTTTTGTATCAAATGCAGGTTCGTGATCGTGCATGGGATGATGCTAGAAAGGCCTTAGATTCTTATAAGGACCTTTTCGATTTTTCTAATAGTACATTGGATGCTGATATAGATAAATTGAAAGCTAGTAATTATCGACTTGTTATTCCTAAGGAATTTTTGGCCTATATGAAGGAAATATCATCAAAAGGTGTAGTTAATATGAACATGACGGCCGAAGACATCGGGTATGAAGAATTAGGAGAATAGTTTTACATCAAGATGTATGATTATAAATGAAAAAAAAATAGAACTCAACGTACCGCAAATGCAAGCAGTTGCGGAGGTTGAAATTTTTAGAAAAAAATATATTTATTTAGAATATGCCAGGGGTACCGGAAAGTCTTTCATTTTAGCTTTTTTTATTTTAAAAGCAGTAAAGGAGATGCCCCGAGCTACAGGGGTTTTGGTTGGATCTAGCTATGTTCAAATATTGTCACGAACTTTGCCCTCCACTAAAGAAGGCTTATCTAATTTCGGAGTTCATGAAAATATAGATTATGTAATCGGAAAGTCCGGTGTTTCTAAAGGTTTTGAATTACCTTTTCAAGCTCCCTCCAATTGGCGTAATGTGATTCACTTTCGTAATGGGCATATTATTATAATGGTTTCATTAGATATGACCGATGCCGGACGGGGTATAAATTCTTATTATGTATTAGGAGATGAAGCAGCATTATTGGATAAAGAAAAACTTTTTTATAATGTTCATACTACTAATAGATCTTATAAAACTGAATTTAAACACTCACCAATGTTGAATTCACAAATTTTCGTATCATCAACTCCGTTAACTCGTAAGGGAAAATGGTTTGTTGAAATGGAAAAGGAAGCTTTAAAAAATCCTAAAGAATTTGCATTTTTAAAAGCTAATGCTTACGCTAATTATAAAAATTTATCACCTCAATGGTTTAAGAAGATGTTGTTAAACTCCCCTTCTGATATCCATTATAATGCTGAAATATTAAATATACGTCCTCCTTCTATTCAAAATGGGTTTTATTCTAATCTTAATCCGGATATCCACTATTATGGTAATAAATATGATTTAATCTATTTAGAAGAAGTAGGTAATAATTACAGTAAGAAACATAATACCTCACGTCAAGATACAGATATAGTTAAAACCATTGGACTTCAGTTTAATTTAGATTTTGGAAAAAGAATTAATTCAATTTCTGTATCTCAATATCTTAGGTCCATAAATGAGGTTCGTTTTGTTAAGGAGTTCTTTAATAAAGACCCTCTTGATATGTTAGATTTATTGCCTGAAGTTGTACATTATTTTAATAAACATGAGGAAAAAACTGTTGAGCTCTATCACGATGTTTCAGGCTATGCAAAAGAAAAAGGAGCTAAAGAATCTTTAGCTGAAAAGGTAATGAAATATTTTCGCTCTCAGGGATGGCGTGTTATTAATAAAACTCCTAAAACCAATAATCCGGGACATATGGCGAAGTTTTTGGTTTTAAAAGAAATTTTGTCTGAGAGAAACAAAAATTTACCTAAAATACGTATTAATAAAGACAATTGTCCAAACCTTTGTATTTCTCTTGAAAATGCAGAAGCAAAAATAAAAGAGAATAGCGAATATGGTAAAGATAAATCTTCTGAATTATCTCTTACCATTCCTCAAGAACAAGCAACGCACCTTTCTGATACTTTAGATTATAATATTTATTGGCAATTTCATTTAGCCGTTAAGCATGGTTATAAAGATCCTTTCACTTTTCCTATTTCATAATTATTTATATAAAAACTAATTTTCTTCATTAAAAAATATTTTTTTTATGGTTTTTTATTAAACATTATTAACATTTAACAATGTTCTTATCTCATATTTCGATTTGTACAAATAGGGAAAGTGAACATGCAGCTAAGGAGCTGCCGTGCCTCGGCTTGAAAATTTGAGACAAAAAAGTCAAAATTAAAATATAATTTATTGACTTTAAGAAATATAAACTTTATTATTTGAGAAAAACTATAAAAAAATAGCCCTTTTTTTTTGTCCTTTTACTCTCCTATTAATTAAAATAGATTTGTATGTATATGAAAAATACAATCTTTCTAACCGAAGCTTTAAAAATCATGCACTCTAAAAATTCAGATGGAACGCCCGTCCATTTTGATGTAGAAATAAGAGAGTTTTCACGTCAAAATAAAACGGGCGGTAAATACAAAATATATAATGACGCTAAACTATTATCTCAAAATAAATCTTCAAAAAAAGGCATAATTAAAAGATATAATTATATCAATGAAAAAGATAAAAGAAAACAAAACCATTGGGAAAATCGAACCAGAAATTTAGAGCTGGCAAATGGAGAAATCAAAAGAATCAACATTTTGTTTATAATAAAATTTAACGGTAAAAATGTAATTTATTAATATGGTAAAAGAAATCGCTAAAGGTATTTATATATCATCTCATTCAATATACAATATAGGGTCCTCATCGGGTTATGATACAACCAATTTAAAAATTGATAACTCCAACTACCTTACTGAAGAAAAAGCGGTTGTTTGGGGAGGTGACAATAATTATCCACAAAAAGTGCTTAGAGACATACGGTTAACCGGAGTCTTAGGCGCTGCAATACAAGTGCGCACCACTGCTCATTTTGGGTCAGGGCTAACGCTATATATAGAAAATGAAAAAGGGCAAAAAGAATTAAAATCGTACTCATCAGTACCGGGGCTTAAACAATTTGATAAAATAAATAATTTAAATCGCTTTTTCATTGATGTAGTACACGATTTAGAAATTTACTCTATTGCCTTTGTAGAGTACGTTTTAAGTCGCGATTTTACCAAAATAAATAGAATAAAAAGGCATGCCGTCCCTTTTTGTCGATTCGAAGAAATGTCCAAAAACGGGACTATTCAAAACGTATATCTAAATGCCGATTGGTCCAATTATAGAAAAGAATATACACATAAAATACCTGCTTTTAGCTTTTGGTCAACAGCCGAAGATATAAAAACCTATTGCAGACAAAGAAACATACATAAATTTATTATTCCCATACATTATACAATGGATAATGAAATATATTATCCCAAACCCTACTATCAATCAGTATTAAAAAACGGTTGGGCATTAATTGCACAATCCGTGCCGGCCGTAAATAAAGCAATACAAGAAAACCAATTACATTTTAAATTTTTAATATCAATATCAGAAGCCTATTTTACATCGGTTTATGAAGAATGGGACACGCTTAAACCGGAAGAAAAAAAAGCGAAACATGAAGAGGTAATTGATCGTATCGATAACCACATGTCGGGTATGAAAGCCGGGGGGCGTTCATTTACAGCTCCGATGTATATGGATGATACAGGAAAACCTGTAAAATCTATTATGATAGAACCCATAGATGATAAATTAAAAGACGGAGCTTTTCTCCCAAATGCTACGGCCGCTAATTCTGAAATATTATTTGCCCTTCAAGTGGACCCCTCACTAATCGGTCAAGGAATCCCGGGCGGTAAAAGTTTAAGCGGTTCCGGCTCTGACAAGCGCGAGGCGTACACTATTCTTTGCGCTTCTCTGGTAACCAACCGGTCAACCTCTCTCCTGCCCTTTTATTTTCTTAGAGATTGGAACGATTGGGGCGATGATTTAGACGCAACCTTTCCAAATACCGCTTTGACAACCTTAGATAAAAATCCGTCTGGAGCTGAAATCATTATAAATTAAAATTTAAAATATGCCACTAATAAAAAATTTAGAAGAATTATTAAAATATGTAGTCGTTGACAATGGAATTGATTATAATATTTTGTCAATATTTACGGCAAAGGCAGAACGAAAAATAAAAACTTTAATTGGTAAAGAACAATATAATGAATTTGTTTCCATGACGAAAGATGACCCCGCAAAAGAATTACTGACATCTGCGGTTGCTCAGCTTTCACTGCTGTATGCCTTGCCCTCTTTAAAATTAAGAATAACAAATTCCGGTATTTTTACAACGGACACTTCCGAAACCCGTGTTCCTGAATGGTGGGAAATCCGAGATTTACATAACTCTTTAAAAAATAATTCTTTTTCAGATGTAGATGAAGCTTTAAAAGAAATGGAAACAGATCCGACCACTTATCCCAAATTTATATATTCGGAGAATTACACCCAAATTAAAAATTTAATAATCACTCATGCCGGAGCATTTCAAAGATATTTTAATATAGACGACAGTCGATTAACCTATTTAGCTTTAGTTCCGTCCATTCGTGAGTGTATAGATGAATACTTGTTACCCTGGATGGGACAATGTATTTATGATATTCCGAATACATCAAAAGGTGATTATCTTCTTGAGCTTTTACAAAAAGCATTAGTGGCATTTACCGTGGCTAAGATAGCCCATACAGGATCATTTTCTTTAACTAATAATACATTAGTGGTGAAATGGGAATTAATGCCGTGGGAAAAAGCCGAAAAAATCGCTGAAAACTTATTAGAAAACTTAAAAGATGATCGGTTTAAAATGGGTACAAAATATTTAAATCTAGCTAAAAAATATGTAGCAGATAATTTCGATGATTTTAAATGTCTTCAAGATCAAATAAATGAGCAAAAAACAATTTCAAAAATTTTTTTAAGAAAATCAGGGATATACCTGGGATAATGCTGTCCTTCTTTTTTTTTATATCGGCTTTTAATTTTGGTTAAAATATTTTTTCATGGGTAAACATATTTTTCAAACCAAAGAAGATAAACTTTTTTATAATGGCACCCGAATATTAAAAGCATTAAAGGTATCGTACAATTCCAGTACCTATAATGTAACCCTTTTTAATGCTTTTGATACAAAAGATGTTCTTATACGGCAAGCTAAAGTACAAGACTTTGAAGTAAATGGTTTAACATTTAATTCTTTCAATGAATTATGCGAAGTATTAAACGAAATACTTTTTAAAAAAGGAGGAGGGAGGGTAAGTGAAAACAACGGAACTGCTACAAGCGGGACTTTGGAAGAATTAAGAGCAGGAGTATCCACAACCTCTGTTTTATGGTCTCCTTTAGTGCTTTCAACCTGGTTAAAAGAAACCATTAATCATCAAGAGGAAGATCCTCTAAAAATATATCAAGAAGAATTATTAAAAAAATAAAAAACTATGAGCTTATTATACCTACCCGAATGGCTTAAAAAAGCCAATGAAACCTTTAAACAAATAGGTAATAACATTAAAAAATTATATGAAACTCTTAACAACAAAGTAGACAAAGAAGCTGGAAAAGGCCTTTCAGAGCAAAACTTTACCAAACAAGAAAAAGACAAACTAAAAAGTCTTTCCAACAAATATTTAGGAACTTATGCTTCCTTTGAAGCCTTGTGTGCGGCTTATCCCGAAACCGAAACCAACGCCCAAAAGTGGAACCCTTCCAAAGAAGGCGGGTTTTATGCCGATGTAGACGAAGGAAAAGGCAAAAAAGTATCTCGTTACATTTGGGACACTAACGATTTTACATGGACTAAACAGGGGGGTACATCTGCCGCATTAACGGCATCCCAAATAAAGGAAATGTACGAGTCCAATGCAAACACCAATGCCTTTACCGATAAAGAAAAACAAACGGTAAACACGGTAGAAAAAGATATCGAAAGTTTAAAAAACGTCAAAATTGGAACAAGAAATTTACTATATGTAGGAAAATCCGAAAAAGAAAAATTATTTGGATATATAAACAGTGACGGTTCAGTAATGAATGGTGAATATGATATTTATACGGATTTAATTTTAGTTGAAGATTACAAAAAATTAACCGTTAAAGTATGGGAAAAACCCCTTACCGGTTATGCCTCTCTTGCCTTTTACGATAAAGACGAAAAATTTATTAAAAAAGTAGATTTTAAAGGAAATACATATACTGAAAGCACTGTTGATATACCTGCTGATACTTTTTATTTACGAATATCAACCCCGCGTCCATTAACTAAAAAAGGAAAATACAAAGTAGAATTTGGAGACAAAGCAACCGATTATACGGCCGCTCCGGAAGACTTTGTGCTTGACACCGAAATAGAAGACCCCTTAAAAATATATCAAGAAGAATTATTAAAAAAATAAAAAACTATGAGCTTATTATACCTACCCGAATGGCTTAAAAAAGCCAATGAAACCTTTAAACAAATAGGTAATAACATTAAAAAATTATATGAAACTCTTAACAATAAAGTAGATAAAGAAGCAGGAAAAGGCCTTTCAGAGCAAAACTTTACCAAACAAGAAAAAGACAAACTAAAAAGTCTTTCCAACAAATATTTAGGAACTTATGCTTCCTTTGAAGCCTTGTGTGCGGCTTATCCCGAAACCGAAACCAATGCACAAAAGTGGAACCCTTCCAAAGAAGGCGGGTTTTATGCCGATGTAGACGAAGGAAAAGGCAAAAAAGTATCTCGTTACATTTGGGACACTAACGATTTTACATGGACTAAACAGGAAGGAACATCTACCGCTTTAACGGCATCCCAAATAAAGGAAATGTACGAGTCCAATGCAAATACCAATGCCTTTACCGATAAAGAAAAACAAACGGTAAACACGGTAGAAAAAGATATCGAAAGTTTAAAAAACGTCAAAATTGGAACAAGAAATTTACTATATGCAGGAAAATCCGAAAAAGAAAAATTATTTGGATATATAGGTGATGACGGTAAAATAATGAACAATGAGCGAGATATTTATACTGATTTTATAGAGGTTAAAGACTACTTGAAAATAGTCGTGAAATGTTGGAGTAAGCCTTCAGGAGGACACCCTGTCATAGCTTTTTACGATAAAGATAAAAAATTTATCAAAAAAGAATATTTTAATGAAAATACTTATTACGAACTGATACTTGATATACCTGCTAATACCTTTTATTTACGAATATCGGCCCCGCGTCCATCAACTACAAACGGGAAATACAAAGTAGAATTTGGAGACAAAGCAACCGATTATACAGACGCACCGGAAGACTTTGTGCTTGATTTCCAAACAGAAGATCCACTAAATGTTTATCTAGAAGCCTTAAAATAATTAAAAGATGAGCTTAATAAACCTAAAATCTTTCTGTCAACAAACTAATCAAACTTTTTCAGTAATAGCAAAGGATTATAAAAGATTCCGAACACATGTCAATAGTATGTTTGAGTCCTTAACAATCGGAGGTCGAAATATTCTATGTGAAAAAAAATGTTTAGAGGAAAAACGTTTTGGTTATTTAGGTGAACAAGGAGAAATAATTACAGATGATAATTATATATATACTGATTATATACCGGTATATGATTATGAATATATTACAATAAAGTTATGGGGAGGTAGTAATAGAAATTTTAGAGCTTCGTTATCTTATTATCAATCTAATAAAGAATATGCAGGCTCACGAACACTTCCTTCTGATTCATATTCAGTAAATACGTTTAATATACCCGGAGTGGCATATTTCGTAAGAATATCCGTTCCTCATCCTAGATTTCAAGTCAAGTACAAAGTAGAATTTGGAGATAAAGCAACCGATTATACTCCTGCCCTGGAAGATTACCCATACTTAAATCAAAAAATTTATGACAAAGAAACTCTCAACTGGAATTTTCATCCGAAAACTGACGTAATTTCTTTTTTAGCTGTAAAAGAAGGAGGCTTGGTTGTAATTACGGCAACAATATACATTAAAAACGCCGAAGAAAAAGAGGTAATAACCTTATTTAAAGTCCCGGAAGAATTGAAAGGCAAGACTGATGTAAACCAATTAATAAATGTCGTTCGGTTGAGTACAATCATGGGTAACAGAAGTACCCTCAGAGAGCTAGATTATTTCTGTGAGAATGGTAGCGTAACTATTTCTAATACTAAATTCGAAGGAGTTAATGATTCCTTTAACGATTTCAAAGACAGTAAAGTACGAATAACTTTAACGTATCCCTGCTTAAAAATTTAGAGACAGCCCGTAAGTAATTGAGAGAAAATAAATATGAGATGTAAAAACAAAGTCCTGAAATTAGCTTTTTCGGGATCAAAATACAGAAGAATACCGGATATATATGATTTAATAAAATCAAAAAAATACAATAGAATAGTAGAAGTTTTTGGCGGCTCGTGTTGTATTTCTAATAATATGTTGAGAGATAAGGTCGTCAATCAGGCCGTTGCTAATGATTTTGACGGATATTTTGAAAAATTCGAAGAAAATATAATTTTTAAAGAAAATCTTATAAAACAACTGTTACAAAAAGGATTTAAAAAATCAGAAAGCATGCTTTCCACGGAAAAACAAGAATATCTAAAAAAATTATTAAGCCCGATTAAAGAAGATAAAAACTTACTTGCATTTCTCGCCAAAAATTTTGCGCATAGTGCGGTCCGTGCAACTGAAACTATAGATATAAAAGATTTCAATTATTTAAGGGGTGAGTTGTCGACACGTCAAGAAAGACTTTATTATGAAGAATTAAAAAATGTACAGCTTTATCGATTACATTATGAAGATTTTATCAGTAAATACGTGCAAAATGACGACAAAACCACTTTGGTAGTTTTGGATCCCCCCTATATGAACGCGCGACAAAAACAATATCAAAATACCACGTATTTCGGTATCACGGAGACGTTAAAACTATTAAATCTAATGAAGGATAAAAGAAATGATTTTTTATTTTTTAACATGCGTAAAGACGATACTACTGCTTTATTGGACTTATTAAATCTTAAATATACCTACCAAACGCGCCTGACATCAATTTCAAAAAATAATGTACGGGAAGATTTTTTAGCTTATATAACCTTTTAACGAATGAAAGAAATAATAGATAAAATAATGTCTTTCGGCGATTGGTTTATAACCAACGCTTTCAAAAAAGAATTTTTATTTCTGTTAGTCTGCGCCTTAATGCTCATCCCCGCCTATATATTCCACGATGAGTTGGAAGATAAAAAAAGAGAAAAGATAGAATGCGACAAAAACAGAGAAGAGGAAAAAGACGAGTATTATTTAGAACTGAAGAAAAAAGATGAAAAATACGATGAACTGGAAAAAAAGTACATAGAACAAAACCAAAAATGTTATGAGAAATGGGTGGAATACTTAGGCGAAACCAAAAAAGAATATCACCATATAACCAAAGATATTCAAGATAACGAAAAAATAATTAGAGAAGCAAACGAAGCTATTTTAAGATTAAAAAAACTAAAAAAAGAAAAATAGTATGAAACTAAAAATTATCATATCGGCCCTTGTAGTACTCCTTTTTTGTTATTTACTCAAGCCTTATCCTTTAGAGTATAAGACGCATCACAGAAATACAGAAAGTAAGAAAAACCGCTTTGCTGTTTCTGAGTTGCCGAATATCGATTCCATAAAAACCATAACAAGCAAAAATGTAAATAACATCAAAGCGAAAAGAAAAATTTTTTGGAATTCCGAAAAAAGAAAAAATAGAGTTCTGTCTCAACTAGAAGAGGAAATAGCCTTAGCACAAAAAGAAATTACAACAGAATTGAATAAAGATAAAGAAGATAAAAATTTAAAAAATATATCTACAGATCCAATAAAAAAAAAACAAAATAAAAAAACTTCAAAAAATTAAACAATGAGAAAAGTAGCGATAGTTGTCGGGCATGCCAAAAACAATCCGGGCGCTTTTTCTAAATGGTTAAAGCCCGAATGGGAATATAATTTAAACGTGGCCGAAGAACTAAAAAAAAATAATTCTTCCTTATATAGTATTTTTTGCCATGAAGGATATGACGGCGGTTATTATGCGATGGAAAAACGAACCGCCAATAAAATAAATGCAGAAGCATTTGATTTAGTTTTGGAATTACACTACAATTCGGCTTCTCCTATGGCTCACGGAACCGAATGTTGTTACTGGTTCGCCAGTAAAAAAGGGAAAGAATATGCGCAAAATATATCTTCCGAAATTAGCCGTTATTTTTACACTACGAATAGGGGTATAAAAGCATTATATAATAAGAATGATCGGGGCTATTGGTTCACCTACTTAATGAAAGCGCCTGCTGTGATTGTTGAGCCGTTTTTTGGTTCCAATGAATTTGATTCCTTAAAATTTCAAGATCCTGTAAAATACGCACAAGCATTACATAAAATTATTGCCTCCTTATGAATTATACACTGCTTTTTTGGTCGTTAATTTTAGTTCTTGTGCACACTTCTTGTTCCACAAGAAAAAAAGTTTTGCAAAAAGATCACCGGTTGGTAATACGTGATACCTTTATTAAAAAAGACAGCATTTACGTGGTTAAAGAAAAAATCAGTATTTTACCTTCTGTAAATGCCGATATAATTGCCAATCCTTGCGATTCAACCGGGCGATTACACGTATTTAAAAAGGTGATCCCCTTCCCTTTCGGTCGCATCGAGCTAACCTCTGAAAATAATAACATACTGGCAAAAGTAAATACCGACAGTATTAATTCCGTTTTTCAAAAACAATATGAAGAGCGCCATAAAAAACAAATCGACAGGATTTCAGAACTTGAAAAGGTCAACAAAACGTTAAAAAATACCCCTTTCAATGGGTGGAAAATTGGTTGTTTGGCTTCTTTATTTTTACATATGATTGCCATTTTCTATTTAGTTAAAAATAACCCTTTCCGATGAAATTAAACTTTCAAGTGGCCGAACAATGGGACGAATTAAACGAATATCAATTAAGTCAAATTTCCGGTTTACTTTTTAAAAAAAAATTAGAGGAAAAAGAACTTCAATACCGACTAATCTTTTATTTATTTGTTAAAAAAAATACTTTAAGAAATTATTTTAAATTTAGAAAGCTTATCAATCGGGTTTCAATTAATGAATTAATCCCCTATACTGAATTTATAATTAAAAATGTACGCCGTACGGTTTTTCCTGAAAGTATTAAAATAAAAGGGAAAAAATTTTATTCTCCTTCTCCCCGATTAAGCAATCTTACCATAGAGGAATTTGCAACCGCGGATCTGTTTTTTTATCAATGGAAAACAAAAAATTCTTTGGTAGATCTTGAACGCCTGATTACCGTTTTGTACAGAGAAAAAAGCAATATCGAAATTATCGGAGATATTCGCAAACCTTTTTCAAAATTGGACCTGCCCCGGCGCGGCAATTATATTCCTTATCTAGATTTGAATACAAAATTAGCGATTGGATTAACCTATTTAAGCTGTCGTAATTTAATAATCAAAAAATACCCGGTCTTGTTTCCTCCCGCTAAAAACAATACTGAAAATAAAAAATACCAATCTTTTTACCCGGCCTTACTTTCTACATGTTTAGGAGAAATACAGCCCCTGGGAAACTTTAACGAAGCTAAAAATACCTTGATTGATAATTTTTTTTCCATAGTAACGGAAAATATTTTGCTTTACAGAGAACGGGAAAAAGCAGCTAAAAAATAAATGTATGAAAAAAAGAGACGGATCCTACCGGACTATTAAAAATTACCTGAAAAATTTAGTTTCTCAAACCGACCATATAAAAGAGGTGATCGGCTTGTCTCGTACCGAATTGAATAACAACTTATCCTCTCGCACAAAACCGGAAGATCCTTTGTTGGTGCTTTGGGGCTATGAAGCAAAATTAGACGGAAACAATAAGCAACACACGCGAGGAGTGCGCAAAATTACGTTTTCCATAGTATACCGATGTAAACCCTCCGATTATGCGGCGCAAGAAAAAGCATATGAACTTAGCGAATTATTCGGCGTAAATCTCATTTCAAGAATACATTGGGATGCAATCACTCATCAATACCGTTGGTTGTCTCATGAGTTCGACAAAGACAGCGTTACCTGGAATTTAGTGGAATACGACACGGCTAATGGGTTGTTTGGGTGTGAATTTACCGTAACACTTACCATTAAAGACTCCTTATCCGTTGATCCTGATTTTTGGAAGGATAAAAAAGATTATTGTAATTATATTTAAATGATAAATATCAGTAAAAAAAATAGTATTTTTTTAATAATTGTTACTTATATCTTAAAATAATTATAATATTGATAATTATTTGTATTTTTGGAACATGAAAAAAGAACTAGCTAAAAAAATGTCTGAAGAAGAGCTTTTTATTGAAAATTTGCTTTTCATTTTAGAACCTATATATACTAAAGGTCTTCCTATCGATGAATTTAAAAGAACCCTGTTATATTTATCCTCTTTGGAAATGAACTCCAAAAAAAATAAAAATAAAATTATGAACAACTGGGTTTTTCCGTATATAGAATCTCTTTTTGTCTTTTTTGACAGGCTGCAACGAAATGAAGAACTAAAAAAAGAAAACAGATATTTCATTGAAGATCTTAACTGATGAAATAAATTAACTGCTTCTCAACTAATTAACCTACTTTTTTATTTTATCTAATTAGTTTTTTTTTATTTTTGCTAATAATTAAAACTAATGAAAATGTTCATCTATTTTGTCTTTTTTATAATAATATTTCTTATAATTATTATAGAAATAAATAAAAGCAAACCTTCTAAAAACCTAGTTGAAAACAACAAGGAAGCTACCTGCAAAGAAGTACCCAAATACTATAAAAATAAAAAATTAAATCCCTATTCATACCCGTGCCCCGAAAATAAACGGGGGGTGTTAAATATAGAATTTTTTGTTACAGGTACTCATTATAAAGCCATGAGGGTAGATAAAGAAAGGCAAACAATTATACACCAAATGAAAGTCCACAATACCGTAACGATTGAAAAAGAACCGGATAACCCTTACGATCCCCGCTCAATAGTAGTTTTAAATGAAAAAGGAGAAGATCTGGGATATATTAGAAAGATAGACCAATTTAAACTGCTTCCTTATTTGGATGCGAATAAGTTTATAATTGCTGCCCATATATACCGATTTTATACTAATGAATACGGAAAAAACGTAATTATACGCGTGTCAATCGGCGAAATATTAAAATAAAAGTTACCATTATAAATCTCTAAAACTTTGTATATATGAAAGCATTATTATTTTTATTGGGAGCATTACTATTAATTTCTTGTAATAAAAAAAATTCCGATACTAAAACTCTTACGAAAGATGAAATCCTTACTTATCAACTGGATTCCATAAAAAAAAATTTACCTGAAGAAAAAAAGAAAATCTATAGTTTATTTAAGATTGACGTACTAAAAATTCCCGACAGCTCATTTATACGTATTGAGGAGACCGAAAAAGGAATAACATACAGAAAAGTACTTGATTATAAAGAATTAAATCTCTTTAAAGTTATTAAGATTGTTGTCCACAAAGAAACTCAATATGGTAAAAATGTAATTTTTTTAAGTGATACTAATAAAGATGAATGGGCTAATATTTTAAATATGTCTGATCAAATATATTCCATAATGGGAATGGATGATGATAAAAAAGGCCCCCTAAGCTATGTTGAAAAAAATAAATACGATATGGGGAGACTAAATATTCTTAGAACTTGGGAAAAAATACAATGGGCTGTTGGATATTCTATTAGTCCACAAGATATAAAATTAACAATATGGAATGTAGAAAATATAGATTAAAAGCAATTACATAAAATATAAAACATACTCACTTAAGAAAAGTAACTTTTTGGTTTTTAACAGGTTTATCAGATACTATAAATGTTTAGTTTTATTTCTTTTCATAAGCTGACAAATCATTCTTCAACTCATTGATTTCTTCCCTGTATGATTCATTTAACGCTTCTAACCTTTTTACTTTCAACTCTAAAGAATTAATTTTTTTTTGTATTTGTACAGAATCCGTTAAAACTACAACGGCTGTTTTTTCATTATTCTCATTAACTGTTTTTAGCATCTCTCCTTTCCCCGTTAAAAGCCATTCAGGATTAATCTCAGGGAATAAGTGTAAGATATTTTCTACTTTGTCTACGCCTATTGTTTTATTTTTCCTATACTGACTAGCAAAAGAGCCATTTGAAAACCCAACAGTTTCTTCAAATTTTCTTACAGAAATGCCCTTATAATCAATAAAAGACTTAATTCTTTTAACGGTATTCATATATTCTTAATTAAAAAATATAAAATATTTCTTACATTTTATTTTTTGTGTAGAAAATATCTTATATATTTGTACCAAATAAAGTACAAAAAGTATAACAAACAAATATATGAGAAAATATAATATTTATAATCAAGAAATTATCAATCTATTAATGAGAAGACATATTTTAAATAAAATTTAAACCCATGAAAAAAACTATACCATACAATGAGCAAGAAAGATTTCAACCGATAGGCACACAAATTCTTTTTTTATTGAAAAATACCAAACATTTCATTCATTTAATGCAGGAAGCCGAAGCAAGCGAATTAACGGAAAAATTATTTCCAAAAGCAGATCTTAAAGAAAAAAAGATACTTCACAGCTTTTTTGGGTTTTACAACAATATTTCGGTCTTAGATGTTTTTAAAGAAAAACCATCCTATGAAATGATGCGGCAACTGGCCCATATAATCAATACGTATGATTCTTCCTTTCAACCTTTTGTTGAAATTGTTCAACAAACGGTAGATCATACAAAAAAGGAACATGTAAAATATATAGGAAAAAAATATACTCCATCTTATGAGCCATAAAAAAAACTATGAATCATCGGCGGAAATACGCGAAGCACAATATCAAGAATTACTTTCTTCCATTTACGCGAGCGGGTGTCGTATAGAAGATTACTCAAAAGTATTGCTTTATCTTCAAAGCATCCTTCTGGCTCAAAATAAAGAGAAAAAAGAGGTGTTGGATAATTGGACGGTCCCCTACATAGAATCCCTTTTAATTTTCTTTTCCGAATTAAAAAAAGATAAGGAAATTATGGATGCTAACAGAAATTACATTAAATTTTAATTAAATTTAAAATATGGTAGAATATAAAGAAGAAATTAAAAAATTGTTAACCTCTCTTTACGAACAAGGTAACCCGGTTGATCATGACGCTCAATTGACGACCCGGGAAATATATTACGATTTACTCTCTTTGCTTCCCGAAAAAGCCATAGACGAATACGACGTATATGAAGTGCTTTCCTCGCTTTATACCCCTTTTTACGTGTCTTCTTCTAAATATGAAGTGGTAATGACTGCAGAAGGAACCCCGAAAATTATTGAAAATAAACGGGAAGGAGTCAAATTCCTTTGGCATTTAAAAAGAATATGACCTACTACGTATCTAAAAATAGAAATTCAAAAAGATAAAATAAATAGAATTCATATACCGCTTGAGAAATCAAACGGTATTTTTTTTGTCCTTTCTTTTCATCGCATTATTCCTTCATTTTACATAAAAAAAATGCAGGAAAAAGAAATAGGCAAAGCAGCGGCCTCCATGGTTAAAACTGCTTTACAAGAAAAAATCAGAAATTCCGGTTTGCACCTGTCCGATAAAAAGAAAAACTCTTTGGTGAAAGCTACCGGAGCGCCCAGAATGTCCAAAATTTACCCCGGTGAATTATACGGAATAGCAGTAAAAATGCCCAAACACGGATTTGTTTTAAACTTTGGAGCAACTACCCAAAGAAGAACCGGTATCGTCAAACGCGAAACGCCCCGCACGACTTTTTACAAAAGAAAAGCCCATCCGTTTCATTTAGAGCCTCGTTCTTTTATCGATGATGCCATAACGGATAGCGGGGCCGTTGACTATTTAAGTGAAAAAATAGGGGAAATTCGAGCCGAAGCCGTCGTAAATCAAATAGGAAAAGCCTTCAGTCATGAGTAAATCAAATGTCACCAACCAACAAATAAAAATTAAAATTAACGGCAAAGAGATTAAAAACACTCTGGCCGATATGGGGTTGGAAATTGGTAAATTAACCAAAGAACTGCGGAATTTAGACAAAACCGACCCGCAATTTAAAAACAAAGTAGCCGAACTAAAAAAAGCTAAGGAAGCCTACGCCGATTTAAAAAATGAAATTAAAGGAGTCCCCGGCTTTTTTGATAAAATGACCTTAAGCGTCAAGAGTTTTTATTCGGCCTTAGGATTAGCGATTGGAGTACAAACATTCGTAACGGCCCTTTCCAATGCTTACTCCATAGTCAAAGACTTTGATTCGGCACAATCCGAATTGGCCGCCATACTGGGTAAAAACAAGATAGAGATTGCCGGGCTGACGGCCTTAACTCTGAAACTAGGAGCAACCACGGCCTTTACGGCAACTCAGGCTACACAAGCAGCTACAGAATTGGCTAAATTAGGTTTTTCCGTAAACGAAATAAAACAATCTCTGGGAGGCATTATAGACGGAGCCGTTGCGTTAGGTTCCGAAATTCCCGAAACAGCAGAATTGGTAGCCGCTACCTTGAAAGCGTTCGGCTTGCAAGCGCAAGATACCACGCGGGTAGTGTCTGTTTTGGCTGCCGGAGCTAACGCCACTTCTCTGGGGTTTGAAAGCCTGAAAACTTCTTTGGGAAATGTTGCCCCGGCAGCAGCGGCAGCCAATTTAAGCATTGAGCAAACAGTGGCTTTATTGGGTTTAATAACCGATAATGGTATTGATGCTTCAACGGCGGGCACTTCGTTGCGTAATATGCTAATTAAACTGGCAGACAGCGGGATGCCTTTACAAGAAGCGTTAAATCAAATTGCCGATTCTCAAAACCAATTAACTAAGGCCACGGAATTGTTTGATGTGAGATCTGCCGTATCGGCCATTGCTCTGGCTTCTCAAAAAGATAAAGTTACGGAGCTTACCGATGCCTTAACCGGTCAGGAAGCCGTATTAAAACAAATGGCTAAAACCCGACTGGACAATCTGGAAGGAAGCGTGACACTCTTTAAATCGGCGTGGGAAGGATTGGTTTTATCCATTGAAAAAGGCGACGGGATCATCGGAAGTTCAATTCGAAATTTCGTTGATCTGGGTACTTCTTTGCTCAATCTAATAACCCCTGTACAAGGTTTGTCGGGTGAATTACAAGAACAACAAGTGCAAATGAATTTGTTGGCCATAGAGGTTTTAAGAGTTTCCGAAAAAGAGGAACAAAGACATGAAGCCATCGAACGTTTAAAATCTTCTTACCCTGAATTTCTGAACTATTTATCGGATGAAAATATAAGCAATAAACAACTGATGGAAGCATTGGATAAAATCAATGCGCAATATGCCCGCAAAATATCAATAGCAAAAGGACAGGAAGAATTAACCCGTTCCCTGAAAAATCAAAAAGAGACTACGGAAGAGCTGGGAAAAGCTCAACAAGAATTATTAAAAACATTACTCGATATTTCCAACACAATTCCGGAAATTAAAGTAAATTTTTCTGCACAAGATTTAGCTGCCGAAACCCAAAGAGTATTGGATGAAATGTATAAATTGGGGGAAGGATGGAGCTTGAATTATTTTAAATTGCAAAGATTATCTACTAAATATGTAACGGCTGCTCATGCGTTAAATGGATATAATAAAGAAGTTGATGAAGCAAGAACCAAAAATGACAGGTTAGTTAATGCGGTAGAAAAACAAGAAAGTGCCCATTTATCTACCATCATTACCTACAATAAAGCCTCTGAAGTAATTGAAAAATACAAAAACGGATTACTCACACAAGGAGAGGCTTATTTTTCTCTGAGTAAAAATCAAACGGCCTCTTCTGCAGAACTTCTAGCCTTTGAAAAATTGGTGTCAAATTTTTCAAATAATACCTTACAATCTTTTATCACACAACTGGCCAAAGAAAATATGGCCGTGGAAAGCTCGCGAGAAGTGATAAAAAATGCAGCGGTTACCTATCAATCACTTCAAGATGCTAAAAATAAATATATAGCCTTATTCCCTGAATCCATCCAAAAAACTAAGGAATTAAAAAAATCCATTGATGGGTTAACTCTCTCTGAAATTTTGGAAAAAACACAGTTGTTAGAACGCATTACCTATTTAGATAAAAATATTCAAATGAATACGTTGATGGGGGCATCCTTAGACGCATTAAGGGGTAAATACAATGAAATAGCTAAAACCCAAGACGATCTAAGTTCCATAAACGGGGTAAAAAGTAAAATAAACGATTTAAATGCAAAATATAATAGTGCAAATACGTCAGAAGAACGCTCAAAACTTAAAAAAGAAATAGCAGAACTTCAAAAAATAGAAGATGAAATGACCGGAAAGGCCGAAGAGCAAAGAAGGAAAAAAGCAGAAGAATCGATGAAAAAAGCAGCACAAGCGGCAAAAAAATTAGAAGAAAAAAACAATGCTGAAAGAAAAAAATTGCAAGAAGCGGCAAAGAATGAAGCAGAAAAATTTCAAAAACAATTGCTTACTGCTGAAAGAAAATATCAGGATGAACATTACTCGCTTTTAAAAAACGGCTACGATAAAGACCTGATCCTTTTAAATATTGAATATACACGGAAAAAAGAAGATATTTCAAATGAAATTAAATCTTTGGAGGCCTTGTCAAAAGAATATGAAAAAAAAGCTTCCATCGCTTCAAAATTAGGGGACCGAGACACTTCGGATAAATTCAAAAAATTAGCCGAAGAACAAGTTCAGATTATCCAAATAAAAGAAGAAACGATAACCGCTTTAGAAAAAAAACATGCCGCTCAAAGACTTAAATTAATTTATGATTATCGCCGAAAAGAAATTGAAAAAACAAAAGAGAATTATGAAAATGAAATACGTAATCTTCAAATCAGATATGAGGAGGAATTATCATTTATTACTGATTTAGAAACAGCAAAAATTATTCTTTTAAAATACTATGGTGAAAATGAAATAAAAAATCTGCGTACCATTAACGAGGCTAAGAAAAAATTAATTTATGCCCAAGAAAAAGAATTATATGAAATGCAACTTGAACAATTGAACGAATTACGTACACAATTGAATGACGAATTGCAAAAAAATGCCGATAATGAATACAACGGGTTAGATATTATTTTTACGGAAGAACAACTCGAAGAAAAAAAGAAACAATTGAATGATGTCATTTTACTGATGAATAAAATCCAATCCATTTTAACGGGTAAAAAAGTTGATAAAGATAAAGAAGATAAGGAGGAAAAGGATAAAGAACGTTCAAAAATCCTTTCAGGAATTGACTTACTCGGTTTTTCCGGTGACGAATGGGAAAACGCTTTTAAAAATTTAGACACATGGAGTGGAAAATTAAAAGCCGTTACCATGTCGGTACAAGCTCTGCACAACGTTTGGGATTCTTTATATCAAATGCAAGCCGCATCAACTCAAAAATCAATCAAATATTACGAACGCGAAACCTCACGAAAAAAAGAATTGCTTAAAAATCAGTTAGAACAAGGATATATCAATCAATCACAATACGATGCAAAGGTTCAAAAATTGGAAGAAAAAATGGCTGAAAAACGGGCGGATCTAGAGTATAAATCTGATCTTCAAAAATACCGAATGGATATATCTAAAGCTATTTCAAATACAGCTTTAGGGGTTACCCGGGCATTATCGTCCGCTAATTTTGTTTTAGCTTCCTTAGTTGCTGCGCAAGGAGGTCTTCAAGTAGGCATCATAACTAATAATAAACCGCAAAAAGGATATGTCGACGGGGGGGTAACTACCGGCTTAGGCTTTACGGACAATTCCGGCCATGAAGTAGCGGGAATCGTTCACGCCAAAGAATATGTAATTCCTGAATGGTTGCGACAGGATCCTCAAATAGCCCGTTTAGAAAAATATATTGAATATAAAAGAACCGGAGGTAAAAACTCCATAGAAGCCGAAGAGATTACCCCTTCAGCGCCTTCAGCAGCCTCTCAAAAATATACGGATGACTTAGGGGTGTTTTTGAAAGAAAATATAGCCTTACTTCAAAATTTAAAAAATAACGGAGTAATAGCCTATGTGTCGGATGATTTTAAAACTACCACACATTTAATAGACCGACAGAAAAAAGTTAAAGAAATTTTAAATAACGCTAAAATAGTTTAATTATGAATGTACAATTACCTGAAAAAAACAAGGAAACAGGGGTTTATTTTACCGGTGATTCTCTTGCAACAACGATCCAGTGCCAAAAAAACTCTTATATTCAAATGAAGGCTACTATGCGCGTATATCCATTTTCGGGCGGTGCTCAACCCCTCCATTATTCCTCTGATTATGAATACTACCCGTTTAATGGTAAGACTACCGTATACTTAGGGAAAATTGCAGATTCATATTTTTATATTCCGGAATTACTTACCGAGGTATTTAATTTCGGCAAAATACAGGAGGGTATGAATGCTATACCGCTCTATCGTCCGTTGGAAATGGATATCACTTTCCATGAAATTAATTTAGAAAATGAAAAAGTCATTCATGAGCTTTCCTTTACTAATATTAAATTTATTAAAGGCTACTCTAACTCCTTATTGAAAAACAAACTCTATACTTCACGTTTAGGAAGTAATTCTTTAGTGTCTTACAGTTCCTTTTTGCCAATGTCGTTGTATAAAAATAATCAACTGTTGTATAAAAATAATACTAAAAATGATGTGTTATACGCTAACCTATATAAAGATTCCTTAAAAAAAAGCGGGGATGTATTTAATTTAAAACATTCGGACTCTTCTGCTGTAGTTCAAAAATGGATTTCTTTTCCTCAATCGCTACAATCTGTACATATCGTTTGGCTGGATGAAAATTTGACACTTCAAATTTTCGAAATGACCGGTGAATATTTAACCAACTTGCAACATGAATTATTAACTAATGTCTTTATACGCGATCAAGTCGAAATAAAAAAGGTGTTATCTTCTGAGATCACTAAAAAAATAACCCTCAACAGCGGTTATATTTTAGAGGACGATATAAACATTTTATCTTCAATTATTAAATCTGCCAGGTCCTGGATAAGCTTTGATCATTTAAAATCGTTTACTTCTTTTATTTGTAATACTAAAGAGTTGGAGAAAAAAAGCGATCAATCGATACATTCATATGAATTAGAGATCATCTTAAATGACAACGTTGAAATTCATAAAAAAATAGAAATTGAATCTGACTTTGTATTCGATTTTATAGCTGATGGAACTAATGATAATACCCTTAATTTAACGTCTGCTTTTCCTTCCGGTAAAATAGAAATTATTGATTGGGGGGACGGAACGGTTAATTCGGAATTATCGCATCGTTATCTTTCCTCTCAAGAATATAGAATTCAAGTTAAAATACCGAATCTTACAAGTGTTCATATGGACCATCTAAAGATTAGATCGGTAATTAAACTTCCAAAAACATTAGATCAATTGAGCTTTACCGGTTGTTGTTTCACTTCAGAATCTATTCATAAGCTTTTATCTTTAGTTTTAGCCCATAATCCGAAAAGAGGACTTTTTGGGGCTACTTCCGGAAATCTAATATATCGAATTGCCTTTTATAGTTTTATCTGTATTGATGAGCAAAAACCGGGAGTGATTTTGACTCCTGAATCCATAGAGTTAGCTAACAAATTATCCAACAATCGCTGGTTTATTGATTACCATTATGCGAATTCGGAAAATCATATAACAAGCTCACGATATCAAGACCCGGATAATGCACTTAAATATTGGAATGATGAACCGTCTTTTGAAATAGATTTAAATCCTAGATTTTTGGTAGAAGGCGAAATTAGAACTACAAATGCTGAAATAATAAGCAGATCATCCGGAGTTAATGCAGATGATACCATGTTAAATTATTTTGGCGCAATATGGCAGCATCCTGACGACTTTTGGTTAGTTGAAAATCTCATGTCGCAACCGGTAAAATCTCAATTTCAATTACCCATGTCTTTTTATTCCAAAGGTTGCTATAATTTAAAAATCGGGCAAATGATGAAGCCTGTTAAAATAAATAATTTTTATGAATATAATCATATGTCTATGAATGATTTTGTACTTGATGTAATAGCTGCAAATGAAGTATTATTTGCTTATTATGACAGAGACTATACAATAGAGGTTTCCGGAGCCCCTTCAATTAAGTCATTTGATGTTTTACCTTTAAATAATGCATTATATAAAGGATTAGGAAAAACAAATGATACTATGACTCCTAAACTGGTTTTTGACAGTCAACTTAAAGATACTACCATAAATAATATTTGTTGGGAAGCAGAAGAATCGGGCGAATATGAATTTTCATTTATAAATTTTATAGTGGATTTCAAAAGTTTAAGAGAAAAAATGTCCGGAATCCCCGGTTTTTATTTAGCGTATTATAAAGAAAACGGAGATTTTGAATTGTCAAATAATATGGGGATTAATGAGTGGGTTAATTATAGAGTGGAAATAAATCGAGTTATAACTTTAAATATAAATAAAGGGGATAAAATTATACCTCTGTTAAACGGAACCTGGGATACTCCTTTAACGCCTGTTAAAGGAACTATTAAAATTTTGGCGGGGTCAAGATTAATTATATCAAAAAAATAATATGGCAACAAAAATAATATATCCGGGCGTTTGGGAACTTGATATTTCTCATATTAAACTGGAACGCGTTGAAAATAATTCATATTTTTCAGATACCTTTTGGGGAACATCCTCGTATCCTTTTGAACTGCATATCGACAGTTTACATCCTCAATTTATATATACTCCAAATACAAAAGGTTTTAAACGGGAATATTCGGAAGTTATTCTAATGGAAGACGGAAAAATTGAAGCTGCAAAACTGATTGTCTTAGAATGTCAAGGCAATAAAGTATCTTTTCAATTTATTGTTGGTTTTGATGATTTACCAAATTCCAACAAAAAATTATCTGAATTTGATTTTCCTACAATAAAAACGAAGGATTTATATACTCATGCGGAAAGTTTACTTCCAAAAAAATATCCGGATGTTAAATATAATTTTCCGGCGGTGCACACCTCAATGGTAGATACTACCAATAAATTATTTAAAGATTTTAAAGGAACATATAACCTCTATAAGGATGGAAAGTTTGTTAAAAACAGGATAGATTTTGAGGACAGTAAAATAATAAATGAAAACATTATGAATCCTTCCTTATATCTTTTGTATATACTAGAAAAGGGTATTGAAGAAGCCGGATATCTTTTAGAAGGAAATATTTTTAACGACCAATTATTAAAATCGGTAATGGTTTTTAAAGGATTTAATCAAATTTATGATTTAAAATTTCCTGATCCCATGCTCTGGCATATTCAAAGAGATGACTATGATAGAATGGATACTCACGGGGTTTATCCAAATACTTATTTTTATAATAAAGTATGTGATAATAATATACACGGTATTTTTAAAGTTAAAGGAGATTTTGATTTTGAAACAAACGTTCCACGAGGAGGACAAGGAGAATTTACTTTTAAATTAGGTGATGAAGTTTTATTTACCGTTAAAGGAAAAGAAGGTTATCATAAATTCGAATTTGCTTATACAAATGATCCAAAGTCTAATCGATTGTTATCCGTGGAAGGTAAATATTTATGCCATCCTACAGATTTACGAAGAAGAATAATGACGGCTGAAGTCAGTCCGATAGGAATTTTTGATGAGGATAATAATATTATTAATCCGAATTTTGATTCTTCCGAAATTGATCTTTCCAAATATGTCCCGGATATAACTTTTGGTGATTTTTTGAGAAAAATAAAAAATACCTTTAATCTTGATATTTTCAGAAGGAAAGGTAGGATTATAAGCATGGATTTAATAAATAATAATCTTAACAAATATGAAAATATTAAAGACATTAGCGAATATGATGTGTTACATCCGAAAATTACTTTTAACGCCTATAGTTCGTTTTTGCTAAAATTTCAATACGAAAATGAACAATATCCGTTGTCTTCTCTATATGTTGATAAGACCGGTTGTTATTCCGACAGATACGTTACACAAGAAGATACCATAGAAATAATTTCGCAAGCTATACCCCTCCCCTTAGAATCTAAAAATAATATAAATTCGGCTAAATATATTTCTGATGATGATTCCTATATTTCATTAATTATTTTTAACGGATTGGATAATGGACAAAATAATACTCAAGATAATAAGCCGTTACTTTGGAATAATTTATATTCAAAATATTGGCAAAAATGGTTAAAATTTAGAATCAATGCCATTTCTTTTACCTGGAATTTTACGGCACTTAAAGAAAAAATAAAAGATATTACCGTTAAAAAGAAATTATATGCATACCATAAAGTACATATTCCTAAAAAAATAACCCGTACGGATTTATCCGATCAGGTAGTTAAAATTGAAGTAGAGACCTATTCAGAATAAATTGTCCAATAAAAAAATAGACTCGTCCTCCTCGGCTTCTACCATATGTACATAAATCATGGTTTCTTTTATTGAGGTATGATTGAGCAGTTTTTGTAACTGCTCAACTTTGCCTCCGGCGCGTAAATAATTGGTGGCAAAAGTATGTCTTCCAACGTGTAATGAAACTTCTTTTTTTATATTTAATTTTTGGGTCACTCTTTTTATAACCTCATTTATATTTTGTTCTGCTATCCATCTGGTAAATAATTCGGGGACCTGCTCAACAATCGATAAGGCTTTGTTATTGACTCGTACGCGATGCATATACGGTTTTGACAGTTCTGTTTTTACCGGTATAAACTCTAATATTCCGGTAAATATTTGTTCTCTTGTTAATTTTTTAAGGTCGGATATCCTCAATCCGGTATAGCATGAAAACAGAAAAATTCCGATCGGTATTTTTTCTCCCGGTAATATAAATTCCGATACATAAAAATTGTACAATTTCTTTACTTCTTCCGGGGTTAATGCTACCCGATTGGATCTTATATTTTTTATTTTAATGGTATCTATGTCTATCTTTAAAGGGATTCCTTTTTTGGATGCTTTCCTTAAATATTTCTTTATTACTTTTAGGTTGGAGTAATAGGTATTGTAATTTCTTGTTTTTAAAAAATAGCTTTTATAATTATCTAAAAAGGTTTCGTCTATTTCTGAAAAATAAATTTCCTTTTTAAATTTTCTTAAATTCATAAGAATGCTTTGATGTCTACGATATGTGCCATCTTTTAAAATGGTTTTCTCTTGACTTAATTCATACTCAAAAAAGGAAGTAAATTCTCCTCTGGGTATGTTATTTTTTAATTCTTCTATTAATTTTTCGGGGGTTAATATTTTGTTGGAAAGCCAATAAAAAGTTTTTACGGCGGTTACTTTAGACTGCACATTATCCAGTAAAAGCTGTAATTCTTTATGTCTTGATTCTTTGCCGATAATTTTTTGAGTTGATGAATCAAACTCATTATCTTTTACTGTAAAGCCTAAAGATAACTTTAGTTGCTTTCCATTACCACATACATGAAGATACATAAGGTATTCTCCGTTTTTATTTTTATTCTTTCTTCTGTAAAATCTGGCTTTCATAGCTGTGTATATACCTGTACACGTTTGAAAATGTTTATTTCTAAGTTCTTCCATACTATCTAACTTATTAATTTAGATAGTGTTACAGTTAGTGACAGATAAAATCGAACAAACCTTTTTTTATTTTAGAACAAAAAAATTTCTTGTTCTATATTCTGTTCTAAAAATTTAAAAAAAGCCAAATTATAACTCAACGAATTTTACTTATATACCCTATTATTTCAGTAGGTTACTTGAATTTTAGTGTTTTTTTTTTCTTGTTTTGTGACCACGGAGGGATTCGAACCCCCAACCCTCAGAGCCGAAATCTGATATTCTATCCAGTTGAACTACGTAGCCGAAAATATTTTCTGCAAGTATACTAATAATTTAGTCTAACTTCATAATAATATTTGAAATTTCTTCTGCTTTTTCTTTTTCATATACAGAATCAATAGGATGCAAAACTTGAAGCATCTGTCCGTAGGAATACATCAAATTCTGAAGAGATACTTTTTGATCTTTCGCATTATTTTTACCTAACATCTCAAAAGTTTTTAATCTTTTATCTAAAGGTTTCATTGATTCTGTGATATATGCTATAGCTTTATCTCTTTGATTTAATTCCAGATAAGTATTTACAATATTATCAACAATAAGTGTATAATAACTAGATAGTTTACTCATATCATCGGTAGCAAACGTTTGATCGTGTAGTGGTAATGATAAATAATAATTTAATTCCTTAAAAATTTGATCTTTATATGCTTCTGCTAGTTTTAACCCTTCTTTTTCTTTTCCAATAAGAAAATAACCGGATATGATTGAGTTATAAGAAGGCGTAGCGGGATACATAGATATTGGAATCTCTTTATTGATTAACTCTAAAATATCTTTGGCCCTTTTTTTGTCTCCACTTTTAGCTAAAGCGATAGCAGCTCTTCCACAAGACATTCTATAATTTAAAATATTACTTCTACAAGTTTCATCAAAATAAGCTTTCGGATCTTTTAAATTTCCAAATTTATAATTCATAACTAAGTTATAAATCGTATTAGGATTTATTCTACCTTGTTCCCCGTTATTGGTTTCGGGAGTGTATATAGGCACTAATTTTGAAATTAAACCTTGATATTCCAAGTAATTTTGTGCAAACATGATATTAGATTGAGAATAGGTTCCCCCTGAACTAAAATAAATGGAACGATCCCAATTGTAATTGGCAAGTAAATCCAACATAGCTAAACCGTCTTTATATAAAGCTTGTTTATTTATTGATAGTACTACCTTGTTTACCATCAATTTAGAATCTTCGGGTTTAACTATTCCATATTTTAACGCATTCTCCTTGTTTACAGGCAAAGATATTTTGTTAACAGGAATAAATCCAACATCTGTTCCTCTATAATCCCTTTCAGTTACATATGTATATAAATCTTTAATAGCAGATTGTTCTTTTTTATTTCTAAGAAAATTAATGGCTTCTTTAGCAGATATAGTATCAGAAATTGCATATTTCTTAAATGGAAGAATATCCGCAGGTATACTGTCTGCCGGAAGATTATCAAAAATTTGCTTCCAAAAATCTCTATTTAATAAAATAACCTGATCATTAACGCCATCTCTGAATTCATCATGAGATAAAGAAGAAGGAATACCGGGTGCTTTATAAGTTCTTCTCTGAACCTGATCAATATACCATGCAGTACCCAACAAAGTAAAATTAACCACTTTGGCATCTGATCTAAATTCTTCGGTTTCTTGTAATGCCCATAACGGATATGTATCGTTATCTCCATATACAAAAAGTATAGGATGATTTGCATCTAAACTTTGTAAATAGCTTTTTGAAAAATCATAAGCCGTATATCTCCTGCTTCTATCATGATCGTCCCAATTTTGGAATCCAACCAAAACAGGAACTCCTAAAGCAAGAAAACCAATAATAAGACCTATTTGCCTTTGTTTAAGTTTATTTAATAAAAACATAATTGCTGTCACTCCCATCCCTATCCAAATAGCAAAAGTGTAAAAGGAAGTTACTAATGCATAATCACGTTCCCTGGGTTCAAATGCTTTTATACTGGTGTATAAGATAATACCCACGCTGGCTAATAAAAATAAAGCTATTAAAGAAAAGTTTCTACCCGGATCTCTGTTTAGTTGAAAGAAGAATCCTATTAAACCTAATAACAATGGTAAAAAATAATATTTATTGGTAGCTTTGTTCACATATGCTTGTGGTAATTTGTCTTGGTCTCCCAAACGTAAATTGTCTAAAAATTTAATACCGCTGATCCAATTTCCTTTGGTGGATTCATAATTTCCTTGTAAATCATTTTGACGACCGGCAAAATTCCATAGAAAATATCGTATAAACATATATCCCATTTGATAGGTCATCATAAAATCCAAGTTTTGGCCTAAGGTTGGTTTTTTAACATTAATTAGCTCATTTTGTTTAGCCATTTGATAATCACGAACAGATATTTCTCCCGTTTTCTTTTTCCTCACTAACTCATCAAAAACCTTTTGTGCTTCAGGATTACCAATATATTTCGAATTTAAAGTAAAATCGGGGTATCCTTCCATTAATCCGTAATTTTCAATAACACTAGGATCAGGATTATACATTCGTGGAAATATACTGACTTGCTCCGGATTAAACTTATAATTAACCCTTCTGCCTGTTTCAATATACCTGCCTGAGTTTTCATCCTTTTCATAAATAGGGCCATTATCCTCGGTTCCAATAATTCCGTTAGGATCTAAATATGCAGTATAATTAGCTCCGTAAAACACCGGCCAATCACCATATTGAGCCCTGTTATAATAATCCAACATACCTATTGCATTGTCGGGATCATTTAAATTTATAGGAGGATTTGCTTTAGCACGTATAGGAAGTACTACCCAACTTGAAAAACCGATAAGCATAAACAAAATCGATAAAATAATGGTATTTCCTGTTTTATATCCATGATTGGATGTATATCGTAAGGCAAAATAAAAAGCAACAATTAAAAGTATGAATGCCACTATTGAACCTGTATTAAATGGCATTTGAAGATTATTTACAAAAAATATTTCACATTTTCCGAAGAAAGACATCGTAAAAGGAAATATAATTTTGAAAACGGCTAAAAATACACCGCCAATAGCAATATTGGCCCATATAAAACTTTTCCAAGTAAAGGTATATTTTTTAGCATAATAAATATATCCTAATGTAGGAACCACTAATATTACCATTAAATGGATTCCAACCGACAGACCGATAAGCAGGGATATTAAAATAAGCCACTTATTGGATCGGGAATCAGATAAATCATTTTCCCACTTACACATAAGCCACAACAGCAAAGCGGTAAAACAGGAAGCTGCCGCATAAACTTCTCCTTCAACTGCTGAAAACCAAAAAGTATCGGTAAAAGTAAAAGTTAACGCCCCTACTGCCCCACTTAATAAGATGGTAGCGATCTGATAGGAAGTAAATTCTTTAGGTTCGGTATGTAAAAACAGAGTTTTACGAACCATATGAGTAATTGTCCAGAATAAAAATAATATGGCAAATGCACTCATAATAGCAGACATAGCATTTATAACTATGGAATATTTGGTGGGATCGCCAAAGGCTAAGATCGCCCAAACGGCTCCCAATATTTGAAAAAATACGGCTCCCGGTGAATGAGTAACTTCCAGCTTAACCGCTGAAGATATATATTCACCACAATCCCAAAAACTGAAATTGGGTTCAATTGTTAATAAATAAGTTATTGCTGCTATAATAAAAACAAACCATCCGGTAAGGTTATTTAATTTATTGTAATTTAACTTCATTTTACCTTAATTCTTGTTTGCGAATATACTAATAATATTAATTTTAAAAGTTTTCATTTTATATTTTATTCTCTTTTTATATTAATTGTTAGAAAGTTATTTATAAAAAATTATAAGTTTTATTATTCTTTAGATTTTAACATACTAAAATTAAATTACGATATTTGTTACGTGATAAATTCATACTAGTTACCATGGGTTTTTTAAAAAAGAAACTGGCACAAGGGTGGGCATCCCTTCACCATAAAAAAGAGCAAAAATGGATTGACAATCCGGTGGAAACACAAAACTATTGGTTTGAAAAACTCATTAAAGAATCTCAAAATACAAATTTTGGCGTTGATTACTCTTTTTCTAAAATAAGTTCTATTTCAGATTTTCAAAAAAATGTTCCTGTTCAGAATTATGAAACGTTAAAACCTTATATAGAAAAAATTAAATCGGGACAAGTTAATATTTTATGGCCTAATAAGCCCCTTTATTTTGCAAAAACCTCAGGTACCACCTCAGGCACTAAATACATTCCTATTACTAAAGAATCCATGCCCTTTCATATAGAAGGAGCTAAAAGTGCTTTACTTCACTATATATATAAAAGAAAAAATCCTAATTTTATCAATGGTAAAATGATTTTTTTACAAGGAAGTCCTGTTTTGGAAAATAATAATGGGATCATGACGGGAAGGCTGTCAGGAATTTCCGCCCATTTTGTTCCGAAGTATCTTCAATACAATCGTATGCCTTCATGGAAAACCAATTGCATTGAAGATTGGGAAACTAAAGTTGATAAAATTGTAGAGGAAACTGTTGATAAGAATATGACTTTAATCAGCGGCATTCCTCCTTGGCTGGTTATGTATTTTGAAAGATTGATTGCAAAATCAGGTAAATCCATAAGTAAAATTTTTCCCAATTTACAGCTTTTAGTAACAGGAGGTGTAAATTATAAGCCGTATGAAGATAAAATAAATGAATTAATTGGTAAAAAATTGGATATTATCCAAACCTATCCGGCTTCGGAAGGATTTATTGCCTTTCAGGATGATGTGGACCATGAAGGATTGTTGCTTATGTTGAATCATGGTATTTTTTATGAATTTATACCTTCAGAAGATATTGGTAAAAGTAAGCCGAGACGTCTTACTCTGGAACAAGTGGAATTGAATACAGATTATGCTATACTATTGACAACGAATGCCGGATTGTGGGCTTATGAAATAGGCGATTTAGTCCGATTTATCAGTAAAGATCCGTATAAAATTCTTGTGACCGGAAGAACTAAACATTTTACTTCTGCATTTGGTGAACATGTCATTTCATTCGAAGTAGAAGAAGCTATTAAAGAAACCATGGAAGTAACGGGATGTATTGTTCAAGAATTTACTCTTGCTCCTCAGGTCAATCCTTCGGAAGGGCTGCCCTATCATGAATGGTTCATAGAATTTGAAAAACCGCCGATCAACATTGATGAATTTGAATCAAATTTAGATCAGGCTCTTAGAAAAAGAAATTCTTACTATAATGATCTTATTACGGGTGCTATCTTAAGACCTTTAAAAATTTCAATTATCAAAAAAGGTGGATTTAATGAATATATGAAAGAAATCGGTAAGTTAGGAGGTCAAAATAAACTTCCTCGTTTGTCTAATGATCGAGCTATTGCCGATAAACTTGAAAAATATGTTTTGAAAGGTTAGAATGAAAATGTTATAGTAAATTAAAATCATATTAAAAGAACATACTATTTGAAAATTTTAGTTGTAATACCGGTATTTAATGAGTCTAAACATATATTGAAATGTTTACAATCTTTCTATGAACAATCCTATAAAAATATTGATTGGATTTTAGTCAATGATTCTTCAACGGATAATTCAAAGGAAATTATTGAAGAATTTATTAAAGATAAACCTACTTTCCGCCTTATTAATTTAATTAATAGCTCTGAACATATTCCAGGTGCAAAAGTCGTTAAAACGTTTTATGCCGGATTAAATTCAGCTAATTGGAAACAGTATGATGTTTTAGTTAAACTGGACGCCGATATAATTCTCCCTGATAATTATTTTGAACTCATTGTAAATGAATTACATAACAATCCAAAAATTGGCATTATCGGTGGATTGGTTTACATAAAAAAAGGGAATCAATGGGTTTATGAAAATATTTCAAATAAAAATCACGTACGCGGTCCCATAAAAACTTATAGAAAAGAATGTTTTAGTGATATTGGTGGCCTTCGTATGACATTGGGTTGGGACAATCTCGATATATTACTTGCCCGTATGCATCATTGGGAAGTTAAAGTCTTAAAGAATCTTTTCGTAAAACACTTAAAACCAACTGCACACGTTTATCAAGAAACTAAATCTCGAAAATTGGGTGAATATTTTTACAATATCGGACTATCCAAAAAATTAGCCTTTATATCCTGTTCAAAATCTTCATGGAAAGAAAAATCTTTACGACATTTTATAATTTCATTTAAAACTTTTATTTCTTTAGAAAAAGAAAAAAAAGAACGAGTGATCACTCAAGAAGAAATGAATTTCATTCGCAAATTTCGATGGAATGAAATGATTAAAAAATTCAAAAGGTAAACTTTTCAACTTTCCTTTTATACTATTTTATATGAAAAATTATTATTCCTTTCCTAAAAAAATTTCAATGGGTACTAGATTTAAAAGTTCTTTTCTATGTGAAGCCAAAAAAGAGTATTCCAATTGTGGAATATCTTCATTTGATATTGAATCAAAAACAGTAGGTAAAACTTCTTGTGTCGGAATTTTTTTGACTACTCCTAATCCATGATCGGTATCTAAAACACTTACTGTTAATTCAGGATGATTTTTTCTAAGAAAAACGATCGTTTTCCATACATCGCCGTTCCAAATATTTTTCCAACTTTTATGAGATGAAAATTTAATTCTTGCGTCTTCAATATTACTCGCAGGAAAGGCTGCAATTTTATCCTGAGGATTACAATCATGTAAGATTATAATTCCTTGATCAGACAAATACTTAAGCGAATTTAGCGTATCTTTGAGAGATTGACTGAAAGTGTGTAATCCATCGATAAAGGTAAGATTTATCGGATTATTTTTAAGAAATTTATGATGGCTGTCAAAGAAACGATCACTGGTCATCTCAAAATATTTGTTTTTAAAATTATGGGGATTTTTAACTAAATATCTAATTTTTTTGATAAAGCTAAAATTAAAATAAGGATCCACTGCAATTCTTTGTTTTGCTCCTTTGATATTAAAAAAACATTTTCCTCTGTTTACACCGATTTCCAAATAATTTTTAACATCATTAACTTTTATTAAATAATTTAAAACATCAACTCTAGTAATCATAAGGTTTCTACTATTTTATTATTTATATATTTGTAATAGGTTTTATATCATGTAAATGTACAACATTGTAAGTGTAATTGTTACATATAATGGGGAAAAATGGATAAAAAAATGTTTGGATTCTTTATTGGCATCTAGCATACACACAGATATTTACCTTATAGACAATGGATCGACCGATAGTACTTTAAAAATTGTCGAAAATTATCCCGCTGTAATTTATACGGAAAGTGGCCGTAATGTAGGGTTTGGACAAGCTAACAATATCCTTTTAAAAAAACTATATAAAGAAAAAAACTATACCCATTATTTTCTTATCAATCAAGATGCTTGGATAGACAAAAATTGTCTACAATATTTAGCTGATGTTTCCATCAAAAATCCAAAGTATGGTATACTAAGTCCAATACATTATAACCATGATTTCTCTGAAATGGATTTTAATTTTAAGGAATATTTAGCGAAAAGTAAAAAGAAAAATCAAGTTATTTTAGAAACTAATTTCGTTAATGCCGCTTTTTGGTTAATTAGTAAAAAATGCTTGGAAAAGACGGGAGTTTTTAATCCTTATTTCAGCCATTACGGAGAAGATAAAAATTATTGTAATCGAGTTATTTATTCCGGATTAAAAATAGGAATTGTTACCACAGCTAAAGCCAATCATGATAGGAATAAAACAACAGATTTTAGTAAAATACAAAGATTATCAAAAATAAAATTGGATTGTATACTTTTAAATCCAAATATTAATCTTTACAAAGCATATTTTGAAGCTTTTATTAATGTTTTGGGAATACCTAAATATTATTTTAAAATGCTCTCTACTAAAAATACATCCATATTATTTTATAAATTAGGGATTCACTATATACATTTGCTTTTCTCTAAAAAGATCCGATTGAATCGTAAACAACAAAAGGAAAACTTATTTAGCATATATTAAATGGGAATAGTAGCACGTCAAGGGATAAAATACAGTCTAATTAGTTATCTAAGTTTTTTACTGGGTACATTTTCAACCATTTTTATCTATCCTTCCAATCCTGAATTTTTGGGTAAATTAAGGTTCATTCAGCCATCTGCTGAACTGATCTGTCCCTTCATCCTTTTTGGACTTAGTTATGCAAACATAAAATTCCATCAAAAACTTAAAGCAAAAAATCAACAGGTCGACTTTCTTTATGCTTCAATTAAGTTTGTGTGTCTCAATTTTATTTTTATCTCATTAGTATATTGGATAATCACTCGAGTGATTCCAAGTATTCAAGAATCTGATTCCTGGAAAATGAAACAGTATGTTTTGCCGGTCGCTTTGTCTCTTGCGTTAACTCAATTACTTTCAAAATATATCTCTAATTTAAAAAGAATAACAGTTCCCGGAATTTTTGAAAATTTTTTTCCTAAACTGGGAGCTCTTACGGCTTTTATCTCCTGTGTGTATATAGGAATATCACAAAAAAATGCTCTATATATATTCGTATTATTTTTTGTGATTGCTATGATTGGGCTGGTATATTATTTTGTAAAATTAAACAAAGATCATAAGAGCGGATCATTAGATATATTTAAAGATAAAAATTTTAGACTTAACTTATTAAATTTCTGTATATTTTCAGTTCTTGGAAGTATTGGAAATAGATTGGCTCTACAAATTGACAACCTGATGATTCCCGAAATGTTGGATTTTAAACAAAACGGGATCTATTCTATTTTAACGTCTATTGTGGGTTTTCTTACCGTTCCTTTGATGGGTATTTTCACCATATCCGGTCCTATAATTGTTGAAAAGCTGGAAAATAATAAATTAGATGAACTAAATGATTTCTATAAAAAAGTATCCAAATTTTTATTCTTATTTGGCACGGTCTTGTTGTCTTGTATTTTAGTCGGAATAGACTATCTATTCTTATTCATGAAAAACGGAAAAGAATTATCGGATTCAAAAGTTATTATTTACATTCTAGGAGCAGCCACCTTATTTGATTTGGCAACAGGTTTTAACAGTAATATTATTTCCTATTCAAAATATTTTAGATTTAATATTTATGCAATGCTATTTTTAGCGATGTTTACAATTATTTCAAATATTATTTTTATTTCGTATTTCAAATTAGGAATCGAAGGTATTGCTTTAGCAACGGCCCTATCTTTAACATTGTTTAATTTAATAAAATTAGGCTTTAATTACCGTAAGTTCGGCATTCAACCGTTTTCAAAAGAGTATACGTATATAATTTTAACCGGAATAATGGGTGTTTTACTAGTAAATTATATACCCGATTTTTCCAATAATTTATTTAATTTAATTACTAAGCCGCTACTTATTTTATGTATTTTTTTCGTCGCCAATAGTGTATTTAAATTTATTCCGATAAAAGAAATATTATCCACAAATATTAAATCTTTTTTAACGGGTAAAAAATAAAATATATAATTTTTTCAATAATAATAATTAATTTTTGATGAGTTGATAGATAATTGTAGTATTTAATGTATTTTTGTTAGGTAATTTCAATACATGAAACTTTTCTATACTTATTTTTTACTTTTATTTACCATAATCATCTTTTCTCAAGATAGAAAACAAATTAAAGGAAAAGTATATATTCTTGATAAGTATCATGAAATGGTTTCCGGTATTTATGTTAAAAATCTTTCAACCAATTACACAACGTTAACCGATATAACCGGTAATTTTTCCATTCCTGCACTTATTGGAGATGCCATTACTTTTCAATCATTCAATATCGAAAAAAGAACTATTTTGGTTACCCAAGACATGTTTGATCATTTGCAAATGAAAATTCAATTAGATCTTAAAGAAAAGCAATTAGAGGATATTTATGTTACTCCTTTTAAAACTTTTGGAAGCCTTGAATTGGATGTCAAACGAATTCCAATGATGAATAAAACCAACGAGATTTTAAAAAAATTAGGCAGTTTAAATCCATCACAAAAAATGGATGGAAGTACAGATGTTGATTCCGAAGCTGCAAAGTTATCTTCCATGAAATTTGGTATTGAAGGTATTTTGGATTTTATATCCGGAGAGGGTAAACGTAAAGAGCGTTTATCAATTTTTGAAGAACAGTCAACCATAATCAAAAATGTTAGAGACTATTTTGGAGATGCTTACTTTGAAGAATTAGGTTTGAAAAAAAATGAAATCAATGATTTTATATTGTATGCTTATTTAAATCATAATTTAAAGTTTTATTACGATCATAATAATTACTTCCAGATTTTAAATATTTTCGATAAAAATATTCTTATCTACAAATCAAGAAAAAACAACGAGAAAAAGATTACACCTAAAATTGGCAAGCCTTATTTTCCTCAATAATGTACCCTTTTTCAATCAATTTGTATAAATAATTTTTTAACTCTATTTTTATAGGGTTAAAGACATCAATTGGTATGTACAAAAAAATATATAAGCTCCTTACTACTTTGTTTAAACCCTCAACCATTTATAAATATTTTTTTAACATTTCTCCTCTTTACATAAGGACAACAGGAAATATCAAATATGTTTCAGATGATGTACATAAAATAATAGTCGAAATTCCTCTTACGTACAAAAACCGAAACTATTCCGGTACTATGTTTGGCGGAAGCATACTTTCAGCTACGGATCCTATCTATATGTTGCAGCTCATACATATTCTGGGAACTAATTATATCGTTTGGGATAAATCTGCTTATGTTGATTACATAAGGCCGATTAATAAAAAAGCCATAGCTGTATTTGAATTTCAAAAAGAAGAAATAGAAAAGATAAAAGAAATGGTTAAAAATGATAATGAAATATTTATCAAAAAGCAAATGAACATTACCAATTCAGAAGGTCAAATTTATTGTTATTTAGAGAAAAAAATCTATATAGCAGACAGTCAGTTTTATAAAGCAAAATTAAAAAGTAAAACTCACAGATAAATAAGTATAAATAAAAAGAATCAGCTTTGTAATTAAACTGATTCTATATAATTATGTATAGAGTAAAGACGCACAATTAATGAGCATCTTTAAAAGCTTTTAATTTTTTAGTCAATTCCGGTACAACTTCGAATAAATCACCAATTACACCATAATCAGCCGTTTTAAAAAAAGGTGCTTGCGGATCGTTGTTTATAACGACTATGGTTTTACTTTTAGTAATCCCGGCAACATGTTGAACAGCTCCCGAAATACCGATTGCTATATATAGTTTAGGAGAAATAGTTTTCCCTGTTTGTCCTACATGTTCGGCATGAGGTCTCCATCCTAAATCGGCTACCGGTTTAGTACAAGCTGTAGCTGCTCCAAGTACATTTGCTAAATCTTCAATTATTCCCCAGTTTTCCGGTCCTTTCATTCCTCTACCCGCTCCAACTACCAATTCAGCCACTTTAACATCTAACTTCCCTGTAGCTACTTCTTGTTGTTTTACTTGATACGTTGGATCTGCAACTGTGGTTACCGTAATTTTTTCTTCTGTACCGGAAACGGGATTTTCTTTTGCTCCCACAGAATTAACGGAAAGGGTTAAAACTATAGTAGGTTCTTGAGTTTCAACAACAGCAATTCCTTTTCCTGAAAAAACGGATCTTTTCACCTTAAACGGTGTTACGGACAGCGGCTTCGAAATGGCTTGTGTAATATAAGCCGCAGATTTTTCTTTGACAATATAAGGAGCTATAGAAACACTTTCATTAGTATGTGCAAAAAGAATATAGTTACCGTCAATTATTTTTGATAAAACCGAAGCGTACACTTTTGGATTAAAAGATCGCAAAGATTCATCTTGAATATTTATAACTTTAGTTGCTCCAAATTTATATAAGTGTTCTGAAGAATCTTCAGAATTTATAGTTAGTGCCGTTACTGAATCTCCAATTTCATCTGCCAAAATTTTAGCGTATGTTATTAATTCGTAGGCCTCTTTTTTATATTTTCCTTTAGAGTTTTCTATATATGCGTAAATCATTTATTTCAACGTTTGTATTACAAAATTGATTGTAAGTTTATACTTAAATTACTTTCGCTTCTTCATGAAGCAAGCGAACCAATTCATCTAAGTTATTTTTATCTACATAAACCACTTGAGATCTTGTCTTTGGCTTTTCAAATTCTGCAATGATAACCTTATTTCCGGAAAATTTAGGTTCAACAACCGTAAAGGGTTTATTTTTAGCAGTCATAATACCTCTAATATTAGGAATTTTTAATTGATTTTCAGGAACAAAACCTTCTTGACCTGCTAAAACAGCAGGTAATTCAATTGAAATTGTTTCTTTTCCATTATCTATTTCCCGTACCACCTGTATGGTTTTTCCTTCAACTTCCAAACCGGTAACGGCATTAACAAATGGGTAATCTAATTCAGCAGCCACTAAACCCGGAACCAATCCTCCGTTATAATCAATCGATTCTTTACCTAAAAGTAACAAATCATAAGCTCCCTCTTTTGCTACTGCTGCAATTTCTTTAGCCACTAATTCACTGTCCGTAGGTCGAATATTAACCCGAATGGCATTATTAGCACCGATTGCCAAGGCCTTACGCATTACCGGCTCAACAGTAGTATCTCCAACTGTAATAATAGTTACTTCAGCTCCCTGTTTTTCTTGAAAATATAATGCTTTGCTTAGGCAATATTCATCTTGAGGATTAATTATATATTGAATTCCATAAGTATCGAATTCTTTTTGATCATTCGTAAAATTAATTTTGGATGTAGTATCCGGTACGCTACTTATAGCTACTAATATTTTCATCAACGTATTTTTTCCTGTAACTAAATTAAGTAAAAATAATAAAGTATTTTTATTTATTTACTTCTTTTACTAAGAAATTAAAGTAAATAAAAAAATATAAGAATGTTTATATAATTTAGACAATTTGTGAAGAAAGCCCTTTTTTCAATAATGCTTGATGGATCGGAGTTAGTTTTTCTAAAGATCCGGTTTTAACTTCACATTTTCCTTTGTAATGAACTAAAAAAGTACATTGTTGGGCTTGTTCTAAAGTATGTTCACATATCTCTATTAAGCAATCGATGACATAATCAAATGTATTAAAATCATCGTTATGCAAAACAATTACATGAGGAGCAGCTTCTTTTACCAACGTATCAACACTCTCCTGCTCTTTCCAATGGGGTTGATTATTGTAAATCATATTTTGTTTAATAATATTGAAATCCAATTATTTTTACTTAATTTCTGAACAAATTTTAAGCCATTCCCGGTAGCTTCTGCAATAATGTCATCAAAATCATGTTCAAAGATACCACTTACCAAAACGTATCCATTAGGACGCAGATTTTCAACGTATTTTGATATATCTTTCAATAAAATATTTTTATTGATATTGGCTAAAATTATATCAAATGAGTGATTTCCTAATAATTCGGCATCTCCCAATTTAATATCTATATCTACTTCATTTTTTTTAGAATTTTCCAGAGCATTACCGTATGACCATTCATCAATATCTATTGCTTCAACATAATGGGCTCCCCTCTTTTTTGCAAAAATTGCCAACACTCCGGTTCCACTGCCCATATCTAAAACATCTTTACCTTCAAAATTCATTGTCAACATTGCATGAAGCATGTTATAAGTGGTTTCATGATGCCCCGTACCAAAAGACATCTTCGGATCAATTTTAATAGAAAAAGGAAGATCGTTTCTGACAGGATGAAAATCTGCATGTAAATAAATTTGATCTTCAATGACTACCGGTGGAAAATTTTTTTCCCATTCTTCATTCCAATTGATATCGGGAGATAATTTTTTTTCGTAAGATATTTCAACTTCAGGAGAAGACATAATAGGTAATTCCTTAATTAATTGCTCATCTTCTTCTTCAACCTTAATATAAGTTAAAAAACCCTGTTCGGTTTCTACAAAACTTTCAAAAGGCAACTCTGATAAAAACGCGATTAAAATGTCTCTCCAAGGTTCTAATGGTTTTACGTTGAAATGGTATTCTGTATATTTCATGGAATCATTTAAGTATCGCAAATTTAAAAAATTAATATCTTATTCTCTTAAGGATCTATAAAATTCATCCACGTTATATATTATAGCTACGCTTTGTTAATGGTTGATAATCTATAGCTGAAAATCCCTATCCAATTATTGAAAATTATTTTCTTTGAGAAGATTTTTTGGAATCAAACAAGTAAAATTATTTTTTTACTTTTACTTTATATTTTTTGAAATTTCAATGTCACGATTCATCAATTTGCTGGTTTTAGTACTATTTATCAATATTTCATTGGGACAACAATTGGTTTTACAAGATAGTATTAAAATTGAAGTTCCCGAATCGTTTAATTTTCAACAAGCAGATATCTTCAATTCTTTATATTTCGTTTCTCAAAAGGATAATACTTTATTAAAATACGATCCAACTTCACAAAAAAAATTTATACTTAAAAATTTTAATACATCCAAAAAGCTGTTTATCGTAAATCCTTTATTTTTAGTAACTTTTGATAAGATGAACCAAATTCTTGAATTTTATGACGATAAGTTGATAAATACTCAGGATAATGTTTCTATTTTAACCGATCAACTTATAAATCCAGACTTAATTTATGTTCAAGACAACCATTCATTATTATATTTTGATGAGTTGAACTCTCAAAGCTTTATTCAATACGATTACAGATCAAAAAATACCATACTTTTTTCAAATACTTTGTCTGAAGAACTTTCAGATAATTTTATACTAAAGGATATCTACAATTCTAAACAATCAAAATTTCTTCTTTTAAAAAGTAACAACGAATCCAACGAAGCTTATCAATACAAAATTTGTAAGCAAAATAATCAAAATGTTTATACTTATGTAATACCCGAAATGGAAGACTATGGATGGATGGTACAAAATTTTTATTGGATACATAAAGGTTATTTATATATCTATGATTTTGAAAACAAACCCGTTCAAATACCCTTGCCGAATTTAGGTGAAAAATATTATATTTTAAATAAACATTTATTTCTATGGAAATCTAAGGTTATGTACCTTTACACATTAGAAACTAAAAAATAAATTTATTAAGAATGCATATTGCTATAACCGGAAATATCGGCGCAGGAAAAACTACATTAACTAAATTATTATCAAATAATTACAATTGGATTGCACAATTTGAAGACACCGAACAAAATCCATATCTAGACGATTTTTATTACGATATGGCAAAATGGTCATTTAATTTGCAAATCTATTTCTTAAGTTCTCGTTTTAAACAAATAAAAGAAATTAGAGAAAATAAGAAAAATACAATCCAGGATAGAACTATTTATGAAGATGTATATATTTTTGCTTCAAATCTTCATGAAATGGGATTGATGCAAACTCGAGATTATGACAATTATTTGAATCTTTTTAATTTAATGAAAGAGTATATACAAGCTCCGGATCTTCTGATCTATCTTCGCGCCACCGTTCCTACTTTAGTAAATCAAATTCAAAAAAGAGGAAGAGAATATGAAACGTCCATTAGCATTGATTATCTTCAAAGATTAAATGAAAAATATGAAGAGTGGATTTCTAATTATACTGAAGGAAAATTATTGATCATCGATGTGGATAATATGGATTTTGTTGACAATAAGGAAGATTTAGGAAAAATTATTGATAAAGTAGAAGCTAATATTCACGGTTTATTTTAAAAGATTTTCGTATATACGATTGAAATTTATACACTCTAAAATTTAAAAAAAATAGTAAATAATTTATTAAAATTATTTACTATTTATAGTTTATAGGGTGAATGATCGTATATATCCAACTAAATTTAGTTAGCAACTTCGCTAATAAATTTAATCCTCATAATTCGTAATTCATCTTCTGAATAGTCTTCTCCAAATTCATCCAACAAGACGGACATTTTATCACTTTCAGACTCCATCAAAAAATCTATAATTTCGTCTTGTTGCTCTTCATCCAATAATTCATCTACATAGTAACCAATGTTTAGTTTAGTTCCTTGATAAACAATACTTTCCATTTCATTAAGTAAATCATTGATTGATAAATCTTTTGCTTTTGCAATATCTTCAAAATCCAATTTTCTATCCGTACTTTGAATTATGAATACTTTATGAGACGATTTATTGGCTACTTGCTTAATGACTAAATCATCAGGACGTTCAATATCATTTTCTTCAACATATTTGGCTATATATTCAACGAAATCTTTTCCAAATTTCTTTGCTTTACCCTCTCCTACACCAAACACATTGGAAAGTTCTGAAAGAGTGGTCGGATAATGTAAAGCCATATCTTCCAAGCTGGGATCCTGAAATACGGCAAAAGGAGGAATTGCATTTTTCTTGGCAACTCTTTTTCTGATATCTTTTAAATCATCAAATAATTTTTTATCTAATGCTGTGCTACCCGCCGCTTGAGGAGTAACGATCGGAGTTTCCATTTCTTTTTCAAAATCAACATCCTCGGCTATAAAAATTTCCTTAGGATCATTAATAAATGTTTTGCCTAATTCAGATAATTTTAATAATCCGTAAGTTTCTATATCTTTAGTAAGAAAATTATGGACAATGGCCTGTCTGATGATGGATTTCCAAAAATTATCCGATTTATTTTTACCAAAACCAAAATAATCTTCAAATCCCAACTTATAGGATTTGGTAATGGCTGTTTCTTTTCCAACAGCTACATTAACCAGATCTTTTAATTTTAATTTTTCTTTCGTTTTTTCAACTACGGTAAGGATTTGTTTCATTTCTTCCGCAACATTTACCATTGTTTTCGGATTCATGGAATTATCATCCATTTTTGCTCCCAAGCCATTTTTTTCGTCAAAATCTTCTCCAAAATAATGAAGTAAATATTTTCGTCTGGACATGGATGTTTCCGCATAACCTACCACTTCTTGTAAAAGTTGTAAGCCTACTTCTCTTTCGGAAACAGGCTTTGAAGCTAGAAACTTTTCTAATTTCTCAACATCTTTATAATCGTAGAAAGCAAGACAATAACCTTCTCCTCCATCTCTTCCGGCTCTTCCGGTTTCTTGATAATAACTTTCTAAACTTTTGGGTATATCATAATGAATTACAAAACGCACATCCGGCTTATCAATACCCATTCCGAAAGCTATGGTTGCACAAATTACATCCGTTTCCTCCATTAAGAATTTGTCTTGATGGGCTGCTCTGGATTTACTGTCTAATCCGGCATGATAAGGCAAGGCGTTTATTCCATTGACTTTTAATAATTCAGCTAATTCTTCTACCTTTTTTCTGCTTAAACAATAGATAATTCCGGATTTACCCGGATTGTCTTTTATATATTTTATAATTTGTTTTTCAGGATTTATTTTAGGTCTGATTTCATAATATAAATTCGGCCTGTTAAAAGAAGATTTGAAAATTTTAGCATCCATCATTCCTAAGGTTTTTTGGATATCATCCTGAACCTTTGGCGTTGCTGTAGCCGTTAGGGCTATTATAGGTGTTTTACCGATTTTTTCAATTATGAATCGTAAATTTCTGTATTCAGGACGAAAATCATGTCCCCATTCAGAAATACAATGCGCTTCATCAATCGCAAAAAATGATAATTTTATAGTTTTTAAGAACTCTATATATTCTTCTTTAGTTAAGGATTCGGGAGCTACGTAAAGCAATTTGGTTGTCCCGGATAATATATCATCTTTAACTCTTTTTATTTCTGTTTTATTTAATGAAGAATTAAGGACATGTGCTATTCCTTCACTTGAGGATATACCTCTGACAGCGTCAACCTGATTTTTCATTAAGGCTATTAAGGGAGAGACAACAATCGCTGTACCCTCTAATAATAAGGCAGGTAACTGGTAACACAAGGACTTTCCGCCACCTGTAGGCATCAATACAAATACATCGTTGCCGCTCAACAAATTCGTAATTACTTCTTCTTGCGGCCCCTTAAATGAATTAAAACCAAAAAATTTTTTTAATAATTTAGGCAAGTCTTTTTCCAAAGATTTCATTCTTAAACTTTAGTTTTTTATTAAATTTGCTGTTTATTAAATTAAATATACAACAAATTTCTTAAACAAAAAAATTATTTATTTTGGATGATCAAATGATTTTAAAAGCAGGCAAAGATACTATTTTATTTGAAACAACCGAATTACAATCCTTATATAATCGTTTAGGTGATGATTTTGTTAAAGCGGTACGTTATATACTTGATTCTAAGGGTAAACTTGTTTTGTGCGGAGTCGGAAAAAGTGCACATATAGCCAATAAATTAGTAGCCACCTTTAATTCTACCGGAACACCGTCACAATTTTTACACGCCGCCGAGGCAAAGCATGGCGATTTAGGTATTATTTCTAAAAATGATGTGGTCATCTGCATTTCTAACAGCGGTACTTCCTCAGAAATTCAAGGAGTAGCTCCTTTTCTTAAAGAATATTCTTCGGTATTAATAGCCATGACCTCTAATAAAAATTGCTTATTGGCAGAACTTGCTGACGTGGTTTTAGATACTCAAGTGGCAAAAGAAGCTGATCCTAATAATCTGGCACCCACCACTTCCACTATAGTACAATTAGCTATGGGGGATGCTCTCGCAGTTGCCTTACTTCAGGCTAAAAATTTCACTTCTTCCGATTTTGCAAAATATCATCCGGGAGGCGCTTTAGGTAAAAAACTGCTTCTAAAAGTGGAACAATTGGTAAAACCTGACCGAAGACCTGAAGTTCAACTATCTGCTCATCTTAAAGAAATTATCAATTCCTTAACGTATTCATCTTATGGTATCACTGTTGTTATTGAGGATCATAAGGTTAAAGGAGTAATTACTGACGGAGACGTAAGAAGGACCTTAGCTAAAGATGTGGATTATAACCAAATTACAGCTAAAGATATAATGTCTGTTACACCTAAAACCATTCAAAAAAATGAATTAGCCAGTGTTGCTTTTGAAGAGCTTAAAAATAATCAAATAGGTCAATTAGTTGTACTTGATGCAGAAAATTATGTAGGAATTATAGACCTGCACATTCTTTTGGATAATGGATTTAAATAATTTTATTTAAATTAGAATCTTCTTTATTTAACTAAAAAAATTCAATGGCTCAAAAAAAAGAGAATGATAATGCGAATATGCCGTTTCTTGCTCATATTGGCGTTTTAAGAAAGCATATTTTACGATCGTTAGTGGCTATATGTTTAGGGGCATGTTTCGTTGGATATAAAATTCATTTTGTAATGGACCATATTATATTCGGTCCGATACATAAGAATTTTTTGACCTTTAAACTTATGAATTTTTTCGGTCGGATCTTTGGTTCTAATGATGTATTTGACATGCCTGACGAATTTCCCATCCAAGTGCGTAAAATTTTTGAGCAATTAAATACAGCCTTTTATGTGTCTATTGTTGGAGGCTTTATATTGGTATTTCCTTATGTTATTTATGAATTATGGAAATTTATTTCTCCCGGACTAAAACCAAATGAAAAGAAAAATTCTTTGACTTTTTTCATATCAACTTATTTTCTCTTTATTCTCGGATGTTGTTTCGGCTATTTTTTTGTTACTCCTCTGACAATGCACTTTGGTTATTTTTTTAATATTTCCGAAACCATTAAAGTTAACATTGATCTGTCCAGTTATATACGAATTTTATTACAAACCGTATTAGGAATGGGCTTGATTTTTTTATTGCCTGTTATTGTATATGTTCTTACCAGTATCGGTATTTTAACTCCAAATTTCTTAAAAAAATACAGAAGACATGCCTTGGTTATTATTTTAATAATTGCCGGATTTATCACCCCCGGTGATATTCCTTCAATGCTCGTTGCCTCTTGTCCTTTATATTTATTATATGAAGCCAGTATATTGGTTTCTTCCTTGGTTTACAAAAGAAATAAAAGTGAAGCTTCTTAATTACGCAATATTGTAAGCATTTGAGATTCTAATAATCTAAAAAACACTTAAAATACTTTTAACTTCCTCTAAATAATAATTGCCGAATAAAATAGAATGAACCAGCAAAGGGTATAATTGGGTATAGGGTATACGTTTCTCCCATCCTTTTTCTAAAGGGTATTTAGAATTGTAACCTTCATAAAAATCGACGGAAAATCCTCCAAACAGGCGAGTCATGCCCAAATCCATTTCTCTATGTCCATAATAAACGGCCGGATCTAAAACCACCGGATTACCGGTATCTGATATTAAGAAGTTGCCACTCCACAAATCTCCATGGACTAATGAAGGAGTTTCTTTAGGAAAAATATCATCAATTTGTTGATAAAAATTTTCTGCCGCTCGTACTTCTTGATTACTTAAAGCATTCATATCAGTCAATTTTTTTATTAAGGGTTGCAAATGATATTGAGCATAGAATTCACCCCATGTAGACGATTTAGTATTTTTTTGAGGTAAACGTCCCACATAATTATCGCTACTGAATCCAAAAAACGGTTGAGGAATTTTATGCATCGAAGCAAGAGATTTTCCAAAATTTTCCCATATTTCTTCATTGGCTTCCCCTTTGGAAATTAATTCTAGAATCAAATATTGCTCATTGCCACTATCATCAATTTTAATAATCTTAGGGGTTCTTAATGTATGGGTTTCCTCTATAGATTTTAGTCCTTTTGCTTCCTCTCTAAGCATTCCGGGAAATTCTTTTGTACTATTGGTTTTCATAAAAAAATTTCCCTCTTCAGATTGTAAAACGTATGACTTATTTGTGTCTCCGCCCGAAATAGGTTTATAAGTAGTTATCTTAATCGGTAAACGTTTCAGTATATTCTGCAGATTCATGTTTGATTTTTTATAATTCAAAATAATATTTATTAACAATATCAAAAAATATACAAAAATGTATTACTATTTTATAATATTCTAACATACTAATATATCAATATAAAAAACAAATAAAACTTTAAAATAATTGGATACATGCAACAATTAATACTCAACTAACTTTATTTATTATATCATTTTTTATATAAATATTGATTTTTATCGATATATTAATTATAAATAGCTAATTTTAAATTTTATTCTAATAAAAAATTACTAATTTTGAAGAAACTAATTTTATACTCTTTTACATTTACTTTTCCTTAAAATCTGAACACTTTTAGTCAACCCTAAAATTTTAAGAATTTATGAAAAAAAAGATTATTCTATTAGCACTATTTTTAATAAGCTCATTAAATATTTATACTTCTTGTAATAAAAAGGATTCATCGCATAAAATTGATCCTTTATCTGCAGCCGCTTCTATGACAAAAGAAGATATTCAAAAATCCAAAGAGGAAGAGATTGCTAATCTTCCTGAAAATACTTTTATAGTAGAGGGAGATGATGCAATGCAATTTAATATACACGAATTAAAAGCAAAAGCAGGAAAACCCATTACCCTTACACTTAAACATGTGGGCAAAGCTAGTGTTAAAGATATGGGACATAATATAGTAATTATAAAACCGGGTACCAATTTTAATGATTTTGCAAATCGAGCAGCTAAGGATGCGGCTGATGATTATATTCCTAAAAATAATCCGTCAATTGTTGCCCATACCAAATTGTTAGGAGGAGGTGAACAAGATACGATAACCTTTACAATTAATGAAAAAGGAACTTATGAATATTTATGTACATTTCCCGCGCATAGTGCGACAATGAGAGGTAAACTTATCGTAGAATAAATTTTTAACTTTTAAAATAAAAAAAACAGGAAGTATATTCCTGTTTTATTATTTTATATAAAAATTAAATCTATTTAATTTTTGGCGCTTGTAAATAAAAATTATGGGCCGTTTTTAATATATATTCCTCATTTATATCCGAATAGTCTATACAACTGACTTGAGAATTTACATCATCATTATATAATTGGCGATACACATTGGATCGAACAAATGGATAATATTTTCCTTTTTTAACTAATAGCATTAACACCGTTAATAAATCTTTATCATTTTTATCTGTTGAATTATAAAAATCAACAAGAAATGGTATGGACTCAATAGCATTAATTTCCAATAAAGCTTTTTTAAAGTTGAGACCCATATATTGATTTTTTAAAGAGGTTTCACGTATAAATTCTTGAATATTTTTTCGATATTGTTTTAAAAACTTTTTTTGTCTTGCACTCCATTTGGGATCATTAACCGAAGTAGGCAGCTTTCCGAAAATTTTATTTTCCTCATAGATCGCTAGGGAATCCATATCTTCGCTTGAAGATTTAATTTCGGGATAAACCATAGTATAGGTAAATTTTTCTTTGATTGTCAATTTATCAAAATCTTTTTCCGATAAGTACCTATCATTATATTCATTTGATTCAATACCATTGATAGATGATAATTTTGAAATCAACTTTTCAATTTTTGATAAATTATAAGATGGTATTGAATTTTTTAAACGTTCTTCTTGATTTATACTTTTTATATTAGTTGAATCAATCGAAATGTTATTTTCAGTTTCTTGAGCAATATAAATATTAAAAATCAATAGAATAATAAGTAAAAATTTTTCTCTCATAAGCGCATATAATATTAGTTTATTTCATAATAGTAATCAATATTACATTAAAAAGCAATATAAACCGTTCGAAACATTTTATATAAAAACTCGCTTTTAATAGTAATGTTTTAGAGTAAATCTTATGGATACAGATTTATTCTCTCAAATACTTTGCAATATAAACAATAATTTATCATAAATAGCAATTTATTTTCATAAAATAGAATAATATTTGTCCTATAATTAGCATTTTGAAATGAAAGATTAAGAACATAGAAATATTCAATTTATATTTTTTATATAAAAAAAATCATTTATAAAAATTTATAATATACAATTATGATTTTTACAGCTATAATTATTTTTTATATTTTAAAAACTAAATATTTGATATAAGACATACAACTATATCAAATAAAATAAGTAAATAATATAAAAAGGAGAATGATATCAATAATATTAGATTTCATTCTCCTTTTTAGTATGTTAAGTGAATATATTTATGATTCAATTATTAATTCTTCAATAAAATACAATGTTCAATATATTATTTAAATTTTATATATAATTGCTTGAACGGAGTACTTGAAAAATAAGAATTATTTTAAATTAGATTTAATTATATTTTGCGATCTTTCAGGACCTACAGAAACTAAATATATTTTAACTCCAAGAAAATTTTCAATAAATTCTAAATATTTTTTAGCTAAAATAGGTAATTCTTCATAAGAGGTAACTTTTGAAATATCTTCTTTCCAACCGTCTAAATCTTGGTAAATAACTTCATAGTTTGCTAATTCTTCAATAGTAGACGGGAAAATATCTGTTATAGTACCTTCAGGCGTTTTATAGGCGGTTCCCACTTTAATTTTATCAAAATCACTTAATACATCCAATTTGGTTATTACTAAATGTGTAATCCCATTAATCATGCATGAATAGCGTAAGGCTACTAAGTCTAACCAACCACAACGACGCGGACGACCGGTTGATGCCCCATATTCATTACCAATTTTACGTATAAGTTCTCCTGTTTCGTTTTCCAATTCAGTGGGAAAAGCCCCGTTACCAACCCGTGTACAATATGCTTTGGATACTCCTATTAAATTTTTTAAACTGGTTGGTGGAACCCCAGCTCCTACGGTTGTGCCTCCGGTAGTGGGAGACGATGAAGTTACATAAGGATAGGTTCCGAAATCTATATCTAACATAAGTGCCTGAGCACCTTCAAACAGAACATTTTTATCTTCTTTTATCGCATGATTTATTTCGTATTCTGAATCTATAATGCGATTTTTAAGTTTTTCTCCAAATTCAAGATATTTTGTGTAAATATCATCAAATTTTAATGGTTCTTTGTTAAACAGCTTTTCAAATAAAACATTTTTGACGTTAAGATTTTCCTTTATTTTAGTTTTTAAAACTTCAGGATTTAATAAATCAATGGCTCTGATTCCTGTTCTTGAAATTTTATCTTCATAACAAGGTCCTATCCCTCTTTTGGTTGTTCCAATTTGAGAACTTCCTGCAAATTCTTCTCTATAGGTATCAAGTAAAATATGATACGGCATAATGATATGAGCCCTGCTGCTGATAAAAACATGATCGGTATTTAAACCTCTTTTTTCAATTTGTTCTATTTCATTGAAAAAAGCTTCAGGATTTACTACCACCCCATTTCCTATGATACATTTTCCTTTACATTGAAGAACTCCGGAAGGCAAAAGATGTAATACAAATTTATCTTCTCCTACGTATACTGTATGTCCTGCATTATTTCCTCCTTGATAGCGTACTACATAATCTGATTTTTCCGCTAAAACGTCTGTAATTTTTCCTTTTCCTTCGTCGCCCCATTGTAAGCCGACAACAACATATGTTGACATATATAGTTTAATTTATAATAGTTTTATTATTTTATAGAAATTACTTAAAAAAAGCAACTCTTTTTGCAAAATTAATTGATTATTATTAATAGCTGCTATTTTACTTAAAAAGTAATTGACATTTTATTACCATATATTAAAATATGAGCTTATTAAAATTAATTTATTTAAGCATCTTACGGATCATTATTTATTTAATGATGGTATATCTGCAAAAAATCACTTCTTCTTAACAAGCTCATAAAAGAAATTTTATTTTACCGGAATGTTTTTAAGAATTTCCAGTAAGAAATCCCAAAATTTTTGAACCGATGATATACTAACTCTTTCTTTAGGAGAGTGGGCTCCTTTAATAGTTGGCCCGAATGAAATCATATCCATTGATGGATATTTTTCACCAATAATTCCACATTCCAACCCTGCATGACAAGCCTGAACAGAAGGTTTCTCCCCGTATTTTTTTTCATAAATACTTTCCGCCAGTTTTAATATTTCTGAAGAGGGATTGGGCTTCCATCCGGGATATGAACCGGTTAATTCAACTTTCATTCCTCCTAACTGTAATGCAGCTTCAAGTGACGTTGCCACCCACATTTTAGAACTTTCAACTGATGATCGCGTTAAACATTGTATTTCAGCCTTTCCTTTTTCCAATTTTACTCTTGCAATATTATTTGAGGCTTCTACTAATCCTTCGATATCCGGACTCATTCGAAATACTCCGTTAGAAGCAGCTTGTAGACTTGAGATAAATTTTTTACTGTCTTCAACGCTTAATCCTTTTTCTACATGGTCTATCTGAGAAAGATGAATAGTCAGATTACTATCTATACTACTAAATTCTGATTTGATCTCTGAATATAGATGATTAAATTGTTCTTGTAATTTGCTTTCAAATTCAGAGGATATTGAAAATATTGCAGAAGCTTCTCTGGGTATAGCATTTCTCAAGCCTCCTCCATCAACAGAAATCAATTGAATATTAAATTTTAAAAAATCATATAAAAAACGGTTTAATAACTTATTAGAATTACCTAAACCTTTATGAATTTCCATTCCGGAATGACCTCCATGTAAACCGGACAAATTAATTCGGTAAGTTTTAGAATTTTTATTGATTTCTTTTTCTTCATAATTTGCTTTCGCTGTAACATCAATTCCTCCCGCACAACCTATGTCAATTTCATCATCTTCTTCTGTATCCAAATTAAGCAAAATATCTCCTGATAATATATCTTTACTTAATTCGAATGCTCCGGTTAAACCGGTTTCTTCGTCAATGGTAAATAAAGCTTCTATAGCCGGATGCTTAATATCTTTTGAAGATAAAACACTCATTATGGCAGCGACTCCTATTCCGTTGTCTGCCCCTAAGGTTGTACCTAATGCATGAACCCAATCTCCTTCATAAGTCATTTGTATTCCTTGGGTTTCAAAATCAAAATCAACATCATTATTTTTTTGGCAGACCATGTCCAAATGGGATTGTAAAACCACCTTTTTTCTATTTTCATATCCCGGAGTTGCCGGTTTTTTTATTACCACATTTCCACAGATATCTTCAATAGTTTCTAAATGTAAAGATGCTCCAAAGTCTTTAATAAATTTGATAACTTTTTCTTCTTTTTTAGAAGGTCTTGGTACGGAGTTCAAATCTGCAAAATGATTCCATATAGACTCGGGTTTCAATTTCTTAATAGTGTTGTTATTCATATCTTATCTTATTAAGAGGAATTTTTATTGAACAAATTTCGCTTTTTTTTATAAAAAAAACCTGCAATTTTTGCCTTTAAATACATAAAAAAAGAAAAACCTAATTTAAATTTTAATAATTAACAATTAGGCTATTTAATGTTTATTGATAATATTTAGAAATATAGCCTTTCATTTTATTAATAATGCATTTATATGCTCTTTTGTAATAATAAATTTATCTATATAACAATAAAGTAAATAATCTAAAAAAGCTCATTTAACTTTTCTAAAATTATAAAGAGTTGAAGTATTATTGTTATTTTTGATAAATAAAAATTAGTTAAATGAATACCAGATATAATGCTTTAGACAAAGATTTATTTATTAAAAATAGAAAAAAATTTGTCCAAAGAATGGCCCCAAAATCAGTTGCAATATTCAACAGCAATGATATTTATCCTATCAGTGCAGACAGTACTCTCCCTTTTCAACAGCAACGAGATTTATTTTATCTTTCGGGAATAGATCAAGAAGAATCAATTTTAGTATTATGTCCCTATGCTTATTTAGAGGAACATAGAGAAATGCTTTTTTTACGGGAAACTAATGAACATATTGCCATTTGGGAAGGAGAAAAATATTCTAAAGAGCAAGCAACTGAGGTTTCAGGAATTAAAAATGTGTATTGGTTACAAGATTTTGATAAAATTCTTGAAATGGTTATTGTTCAAATGGATAATATATATATAAATATTAACGAACATTACAGAGCCGAAAAAGTTGTTGAAACCCGAGAAGACAGATTCATAAAAAAATTACAAAATAAATACAGAGGTCATTGTTATTTACGAAGCAATCCTATCTTACAACACCTACGCTCAATTAAAGAACCTGAAGAAATAAATGCTATTCAACAAGCTTGTGATATAACGGAAAAAGGGTTTAGAAGGATTCTTCCATTTATTAAACCGGGAGTTTGGGAATATGAAATTGAAGCGGAGTTAATTTATGAGTTTATTAAAAACCGTTCTAAAGGTTGGGCTTATACACCTATTATAGCTTCCGGGAAAAACAGCAATGTCTTGCATTATATATTAAATAATAAAGAATGTAAAGACGGAGATGTTGTTTTATTGGACGTGGGGGCAGAATATGCCAATTATTCTTCTGATATGACACGTACTCTTCCCGTGAACGGAAAATTTACACCCCGACAAAAAGAAGTATACCAATCGGTACTAAATGTTAAAAATGAATCTACTAAGCTTTTAATTACCGGTAATAATTGGTACAGTTACCATGAAGAAGTGGGCAATATAATGACGGAAGAATTGTTAAAGTTAAATCTTTTAACAACAGAAGAAGTTAGAAATCAAGACCCTAAATGGCCCGCTTATAAGAAATATTTTATGCACGGAAATTCTCATCATTTGGGCCTTGACACACACGATTATGGTATACTGACGGAATCATTTGTACCTAATATGGTGTTTACCGTTGAACCGGGTATTTATATTCCGGAGGAAGGATTCGGGATTAGAATAGAAGATAATGTAGTGATTCAATCGAATGGAAATCCGCACAATTTAATGAGAAATATACCTATCGAAATTGAAGAATTAGAAGATCTTATGAATTCATGATACTATAAAAAATTTTAAACCTTTAACCTATGTTTACTTATAAACCTATTGACCGAGTTGAAAAAATATCCAAAGAAGACTTTTATAATCAATATTATAAACCACAAAAACCGGTTGTAATTGAAAAACTGACTGAAGATTGGCCTGCTTATAAAAAATGGAATTTTGACTATATTAAAAAAGTTGCAGGAGATAAAATTGTCCCTCTGTATAATAATGATCCGGTTAGTGCTGACAAAAAAGTAAATGAACCGGACGCCAGAATGAAAATGTCCGACTATATTGATTTACTTCAAAAAGGCCCGACTGATTTAAGAATATTCTTATTTAATATACTGAAACAAGTACCGGCCATGCAAGACGATTTTAAGTTTCCGGACTTAGGCCTAAATTTATTTAAAAATTTACCTATGTTGTTTTTCGGAGGTGCGGGTTCCAATGTTTTTATGCATTTTGATATAGATTTAGCCAATATTTTACATTTTCATTTTGCAGGTGAAAAACAATGCATATTGATGAAACCTCAAGATACGAAGTATATGTATAAAATACCATATGCTACTATTTGCAGAGAAGACATAGATTTTGATAATCCGGATTTTGATAAATGGCCCGGATTAAAATACGTTACTCCATATAAGGCTCATTTATCTCATGGTGAAATGCTATATATGCCTGAGGGTTGGTGGCACTATATGCAATATTTAACTCCGAGTTTTTCAATGAGTTTACGATCTTTGGCTAAAAGACCTGCAAATTTTGCTAATGCTGTATTGAATATTTTCATTAAAAGGAATTACGATAATTTTATGAGAAAAAGACAGGGGCAAAAATGGATTGAATATAAAAATAATAAGGCCATACTTGATACTAACAGAGCAATTCATCTTTCAAAATAATTTTTTGATAAGTTGAGCTATAATAACCTGAATTATTTTTTGTTTTGATTAAAATTAATTATTACATTTGAGCAAAACAATATATAATAATTGTATTATGGTAACATTGCTTTATATAGGCGCTTGGCCATTTGTTAAATTTATAGGATTTATTTTATTTTTATTAATTGCCTTTATAGGTTTTTGGTGTCTTACTTTTTTAGTATGTATCCTTCCATATTGGTTAACTTTTGGTATTGCAGAAAATAAAGGTAAAATAAATGCTCATATAGCTCCTGATGAGGTGAGATCTAAAACTCTTCCTCAACAACAAAATGTAGAAGTTGTTTATACAAAATAGGTAAATTATACTCAACAAAAAACAAAAGCTGCAATAATTTGCAGCTTTTGTTTTATTATCTTATATCTTTACTATTTACATTTTCTTTAAAATGTTCAAAGTTTCATTAGCTATTTCTAATTCTTCATTAGTAGGTATTATCATTATTTTAACTTTTGAATCGGAAGCCTGAACTTCTTCTACCTTTTCCGGCCCGCTCAATTCAACATTCTTGTTTTCATCCAATTTAATACCTAAATAATCTAAGTCTTTACAAATTAATGAACGCAATTGGGCATCATTTTCACCGATCCCGGCTGTAAAAGCAATCGCATCCACACCATTTAGAGCGGCTATATACGCTCCTATGTATTTCTTAACTCTATAAGAATACAAGTCTAAACACAAAATAGCGTTAGGATCACCGTTTAAATACATCTCGTCAACATCTCTTGCATCGCTTTTTCCGGTAAGACCTAACATTCCAGATTTTTTATTTAGCAGATCATCCAATTCCTCGAATTTAACTCCGCATTCTCTAACCATGTAAAAAAGAACGGATGGATCTATGTCTCCACTTCTAGTACCCATTACTAAACCATTAAGCGGGGTAAAGCCCATTGAGGTATCAATACTCTCCCCTTTTTCATTAATAGCGGTAATGCTTGATCCATTTCCTAAATGAATAGTTATGATTTTAGCTTCTTGATTATTTAAGTAATTTACGGCCTGCCTTCTTACGTATTTATGACTTGTTCCATGCGCTCCGTAAGATCTTATCTTGTAATCTGTGTAAAAATGGTTTGGAATTGCATATCTGTATGCTTTAGGTGGCATAGTAAGATGGAATGCTGTATCAAATACAGCTACTTGAGGGGTATTTGGAAAAAACTTTTGCGCAACTTCAATACCTAACAAGTTAGCAGGATTATGTAAGGGTGCTAAAGCACTCATTTCATCAATTTCGTTTTTTACTTCATCAGTAATTAAAACCGGAACGTTAAATTTCCCCCCGCCTTGTACAATTCGATGTCCTACTCCTTTTATTTCTGATGGATCATTAATAACTCCAACATCTTTTGCTGTTAACAATTCAACAATAAGTTTCATTCCTTCAACATGTGTAGGAAATTCTTGATGAATTTGTTTTTTATCTGAAATACCGTTTTTCAGATATTTGTGTGTAATAATTCCGCCAGTCGTACCTATTCTTTCTACCAATCCTTTAGCAATAACGGAGTTTGAATCCATGTTAAGCAATTGATATTTAATAGAAGAACTTCCCGCATTAATAACTAATATTAACATCCTTATAATTTTTAATGCAAAAGTATAGCTTTTAAATTTTTATGCAAAAAATTAAATGGATCTTGTGGATTAATAATTTTATTATTTATCTTACTTTAATCTTTTTACTTCATAAAAGTTAGTATTTCTAATTAATATGTTTAACAGATGATTCATTTAATTATTTTAATTAAAAATGATAAATACCCAATTAAATAATACAATTGGTTTTCTTAATAAAAAATTTAATATTTATCCAAATTTTAAGGAGTGATAAGCACCTGTTTAATTTTTTATATTAATAAATAATACTTTAAAAAACCCCTAAACATAATTAGCAAATGCAAAAAAAAATCCGGAAAAATTCCGGATCATAATTAGTGTAGTAATGAATTTATTAATATCTATATTCATCCGATTTAAATGGTCCTTTAACAGGAACTCCAATATATTTTGCCTGTTTTTCTGAAAGAGTATCCAATTCAACCCCTATTTTAGCCAGGTGAAGCATGGCAACTTTTTCGTCTAAATGTTTAGGCAAGGTATAAACTTTATTTTCATAGTTATTTGAATTGTGCCATAATTCTATTTGAGCCAGCGTTTGATTGCAAAAAGAATTACTCATCACAAAACTTGGATGACCGGTTGCACAACCTAAATTTACTAATCGACCTTCGGCAAGAACAATAATATCTTTACCATTGATCGTATATTTATCTACTTGCGGCTTAATAGTAACCTTTGTAGATCCATAGTTGGCATTTAACCAGGCCATATCAATTTCATTATCGAAATGTCCTATATTACAAACTACGGTTTTATCTTTCATATTCTCGAAATGCTTACTTTGAATAATATCGCAATTTCCTGTACAAGTAATTACAATATCAGCTTTGGTAATGGCATAATCCATCTTTTTAACTTCATATCCATCCATAGCGGCTTGTAAGGCACAAATCGGGTCGATTTCAGTAACTATAACTCTGGCTCCTGCTCCTCTAAATGAAGCCGCTGAACCTTTTCCTACATCACCATATCCTGCAACTACAACTACTTTTCCCGCAATCATCAAATCTGTTGCCCTGCGTACTGCATCAACAGCAGATTCTTTACATCCGTATTTATTATCAAATTTAGACTTGGTTACGGAATCATTTATATTGATGGCCGGTAATAGCAGCGTACCGTTTTTTACTCTTTCGTGCAAACGATGTACACCTGTAGTAGTTTCTTCTGATAAACCTTTAATTCCCGGTACTAACTCGGGATATTTATCTAAAACCATATTTGTTAAATCTCCTCCATCATCTAAAATCATGTTTAACGGCTTTTTATCTTCACCAAAGAAAAGAGTTTGTTCAATACACCAGTTAAATTCGTCTTCATTCATTCCCTTCCAAGCATATACAGATGTTCCTTTAGCTGCTATAGCAGCTGCTGCGTGATCTTGAGTAGAAAAAATATTACATGAGCTCCAAGAAACTTCAGCTCCTAATGCTTGTAAGGTTTCAATTAAAACAGCGGTTTGTATAGTCATATGAAGACAACCGGCTATCCTTGCGCCTTTCAAGGGCTGTTCGTCTTTGTATTCTTTACGTAAGGCCATCAATCCGGGCATTTCTGCTTCCGCTAATTCAATTTCCATTCTTCCCCAATCGGCCAATGAGATATCCTTTACTTTATAAGGGATATAATCAATTTTTGTGCTCATACTAATAAAATTTATTCAAAGTTATTAATTTAATTCACAACTTACAACTTAAATTTATCTTTAAAAATTAATAAATTCGTAGATTTGTATTATAAAAGAATAAAATCTAATTATCCATGCAGTTAGATATTAAATTTTCGCGGTAATTGAATATAGGATCAATAAATTTTTTAGGTTATGCTTAGACTATTTTTTAATATTACTAATTTGATTCTTAAATATTAATGTTAAATATATTTTATAAGTTGGGTTAAAGTATTTATTAGTATTAAAAAAGATACGTTTTTGTAAAATTTATAGTATGATTACGAATGATTTATTTGTCAATTTAATCGAATATTCTCCTCAGTGGGAAAATTGTTCTGAAAATCTTTCTTTTTTATCATTACTTTTAGAAAATTTAACTTCATCGGATCTTATTATTTTACCTGAAATGTTTAATTCCGGTTTCAGTCTTAATCCTACTAAAATCGCTGAAAAAATGGACGGTAGAACAATAAAGTGGATGATTGAAATTTCTTTAAAAAAACACACCGCTATTTGTGGAAGTTTAGTAATTGAAGATAATGGCAATTTTTATAACCGATTTATCTTTGTTGCTGAAGGAAAAATAGTAACGTATTATGATAAGCGACATTTATTTTCATATGGAGGAGAAAATCGATCTTATACAGCGGGAAATAATCGCGTTGTTTTTTCCTATAGAGGATGGAAAATTTGTCCAATGATTTGCTTTGATCTTCGTTTTCCGGTTTGGTTCAGAAATACGGAGTATTATGATTTATTGATAAATGTTGCTAATTGGCCGGATTCTCGTATAGATACTTGGGATACATTATTGAAAGCTCGTGCCATTGAAAATTTATGTTATGTTTGCGGAGTAAACAGAATCGGTTCTGAACCAACCGGGCTCAATTATATTGGTCATTCGTCAATTTACACACCCGTTGGTAAAAAGTTAAATTTAACAAATAACCGTAATACAATTTATAGTCAAAACATTTCATTAGATGAAATAAAGAAATGGAGATCTCAATATAATTTTTTAGAAGAACAAGATCATTTTAAAATTTTAAATGAATAGAAAAGAAATTGAAACAGATTTATTTTTTATGAATTTTTAAAATTATTTTTAATTATAAAACATATTTAAAATAATTCGTATAAACATGTACTAATGGTTAATCATGAGATAAACTAAAAAAAGAGAATCGAACATTACCGTATTTTCTGGATTCGGTAAAATTTGGAAATTCGGAAAAATCTTTTCTTGTATTATGTTCTAAAATAAATTCGCCTTGTTCGGATAAAAAATAATTCTCAAATACAGATTTTATTAAATTTTCGTATTGTTTATCTTCTAAATCGAAAGGGGGATCTGCAAATATGAGATCATATTTTTTATAGCTTTGTTTTTCTAAAAAACTAAAAACATTTTGTTTTATCACATTTACTTCATTTATTCCTAAGACTTTAATGGTATCTTGAATAAATTTAACATGCTTTCCGTTCAATTCTACCGAGGTTATATCTTTACAACCACGCGAAGCAAATTCATAATCTATTGAACCAATCCCGGAAAATAAATCGAGCACTGAAATATCCGATATCATATATCTATTGGAAATAATGCTAAATAATGCTTCTTTCGCAAAATCAGTTGTGGGTCTAACATCAAAATGTTTGGGGGCTGAAATCTTCTTTCCCTTTAATTTTCCTGATATAATTCGTATCATATATCTAATAGTGTATAATTTTCTCTTTTAAAAGTGTTTTGATCACCGGGTACTACCTTTTGAAAAAGCTTTTCAAATTTTTTTATTGCATTCAGATGGTGCGGTATATGGTAATAATATAATATATGGGTTGAAAGATTTTGGGATAAAGTGTTTGCAATAAATTTCAAAAAATATTCTATATCCTCAACTTTTTTGTATGGATATATATTATATAAAATTAATTTTTGATTTTCTATAATGGATATCTCAAAATAATGATCGTAAATGTGTATAAAAAAACCATTACTGTAAAGGTTTTTGTTAATTTTTGATAAAAATTTAAATCCCGTATGAGAAATTCTTATTTTTTCGGAATAAGAGGTAAAAAGAGTTTCAATTATTTCGGGATAATAAAAAACTAAAACTAAATCAAAATTGGGTATTAAATTAAATCGTATTCCTAAATTTTCTAAATGCGGAACATTAAGATTTAAAAACTTTTCTGCAGTTCTTTCTTCAAAAAATTCATTGGGAATAAGGGTAAATTTGTCATTTAATAGTGTAATGTCTAAAAAATTACACTTGGTATCAAAAAAATTATTTCTTAAAAGTTTATGTGTTAAAATTTCTTTATCTACTTGATTCACTAAATTTTCATAATGTATAATTTTTTTTTCATTATTTATAATATAAGAAGCTTTTTTATCTTCAAATAAAAAATTTACTGTAGTAGATAATGATGGATTGGAGGTATGTAATCGTTTACTTTTTTTCAAAGCTTGATTATTATTATGAATAGCAAATATAAATCATATCAACATCATACACAATTTTTATATACATTATAAACTTTATGAAATTAGTCTATGGACCGGTATTTAATTAACTAATTGTATATTTTGATAGTAAAACTATATTTTCTTTTTTAAAATTAAGTGATTGATCAGATTTTTTTTTATCTAAATAAATTTTGTTTAAACCATTTATAAAACTGTATAATTTAATATTCATGTTTATCTTTATGAACCATTTATTTATACAATAGTAAACAATAACATATTAAACATTTTTTATTAATTACTTAAAAAAATACATAAAATCTAGGAAGTATAATTTTGATAAATGACAGATTTATTGAGAATTAAATATGATTTCAATTTTATCCTTAGTATTAAAATATTTCCTTTTTTTAAATAGTTTTTGTAAATTTGCCCGCTTATAAATTAGAATATAAATGAACGTTACACAAAACAAAATAGATGATTTAAATACTATTGTTAAAATCACCATTAAGCCGGAAGATTATAAACCCAACGTTGAGAAATCACTTAATGATTATCGTAAAAAGCTGAATATGCCTGGCTTCAGAAAAGGAAAAGCTCCGATGAGTATTGTTAAAAAACAATATGAAGGTGCGGTAACTTTTGAAGAAATCAACAAAGTTTTAAATGATGCTTTAAGTAACTTCATTTCTGAAAATAAATTATCCATTTTAGGGCAACCTTTGCCCAAAGAAAATAATGAATTGGATACCAATGCTCAAGATATGACCTTTGAATTTGAATTAGGATTAGCTCCTGAATTCAAAGTTGATCTTTCTAAAGCTAAAATCCCTTATTATAAAATTGAGGCTACTGAAAAAGAGATTGATGATACTGTTGCTAGAATGCAAACTCAATTTGGAGAAGTTGTAGACGCCGACGCTATTGAAGAAGGTGGAAATTTTGTAGGAGAAGTAGAAGAAATTGATGCTGACGGAAATCCTGTAGAAGGTGGTGTAAATACTACTATAACTTTTATGGTAGACGATTTAAAGAATAAAGATTCTTTTTTAGGTAAGAAAAAGGGTGATTTAATTACTATCAAGGCTCAAGATTTATTTAATGATGTACATCAACTTCAACATTTCTTTGGGCTTTCCCATGAAGATGCTCATCACTTTAATGCCAATTTAAAAATTACTGTTGAAAAAACTTCTATTAGAACAAAAGCGGAATTAAATCAAGATCTTTTTGATCAAGTTTACGGTAAAGATAAAATTAAGAGCGAAGAAGAATTAAGAGCTAAAATTAAAGAAGAAATCGAAAATTATTATAAAAAGGAATCTGATACTAAATTCATGAATGATTCTGTTGAATGGTTATTAGATACTATACAATTCGATTTACCCACTGAATTTTTGAAAAAATTCATTAAAAGCAAGTCCAAAGAACCAATGACCGACGAAGAAGCGGATGTGGAATATGAAAAATCTGCAAAAGCTTTACGTTATCAATTAATTGAAGGTCAAATTCTTTCAGATAATCAGGTAAGCGTACAATATAATGATTTGGTTGAATTCACTAAAAATCAAATGAAACAACAATTTGCAATGTATGGGTATGTAGATATTCCTGATTCAGAGTTAGACAAATATGTTGCGAATGCAATGAAAAATGAAGAACATGTTCGTCAATCTTCCGGCAACTTAATTCAACAAGAATTATTCAAAATTTTTGATTCAAAAATTCAGAAAAAAGAAAAAACTGTAACTTTAGAAAAGTTTGATGCAATATTGAAAAAAGAATCAGAAGAAAAGGACGCAAAAAAATAAATTAAAACATTTAGTATATAATGTATTAATCTTATTCTTAATAATATATTAAACAGGCTATTTTAAATAGTCTGTTTTTTTTATAATTTTTATAAAAAAATAAATATCATTTAATTTATTATATGTATATTGCAAAGCAAAAAGTCACCTTTTTGTGTTAAAAAGATGACTTTTCTAATAAATACTCAATCAATTATGATCTTTCAATTTCAAAATTGAGTTTTAGTGTTAATTAATTAATAATTCTTCTAAGCTTTTAGTGTTAAAGTGTGTGTGTTAAGTCTTAGTGTTAATTAATAATTTTAGTGTTAAAAGTGTTAATTAATTAATTCTAATAAAGTTAATAGTGTTAAAGTGTGTTAAGCTTTAGTGTTAAATTAATAATTTTTAGTTTCTAGTGTTTATATCTTTATATTATGTTATATTCTATTTAGTTTTTAATTTCTTTACGTTAATCTTTATTTTCCTTAGCCTCATTTATTTGATTACAAAGTTATAGATTTTTTTCTAATATCCAAAACCGCTTAAATTCATTTAATCAATTATTGACAAAAAACTATATATTTTCAATACTGAAAAAAAAATATTTATTTGATTATTAAGCAATTATACAACAAAAAGAGACAAAAAATGAGCAATGTTAAAATTATTATAAAATTATGAGTATAAAATTTTAGAAAATTTTAACTATATATTTTATCCTTAAATCTTTATTTAATAGATTTTTTTCCATATAGAAATTTATAATAGCATTATAAAAATTACTAATAGATAAATTAACTTTCTATTCTTCTTTATGCTTATTGTAGGAATCCAATATTAATTTTTGTCTAAGATCCAATAACCTTTTCATATTATGGAATACTCTTCCAGTCAGGCTTCTCACCCACCCTTTCTTTTTTAGTGAAGGAAGTATTTGTTCCAATGTATCAAAATTCTTATTCATTTTTTGAATTTCCAATCTGCTTATCTCTTCATCATCAACAATAGATGTTATTTCTTCTTCAAGCTTTTTTCTAAGAAGTTTAAGTTTTTGTTTAATTCTTATAATTTCTTCCGTATTGAAATAATCATCATATTCATCAAATTTTTCACAAATTTTGTCTATTTGTTCTTGTTCTTCAGCCAAAAGACCTAATGGAGAAGCTAATGAAATTTCATTCCAAATAACTTCCAACCACTTTTCTATTTTTATATATACGTTAGCAATTGAATCTATAATGAAATCTTCATGCATTGAAAATCTGCCGGGAACTGCTTCTCCTGAAATAGTATATTTTTCATTATCCTTATTTTTAATGAAATAATTTTCATCTTTAAATAAAATATAATATTTGGGTTCTATTAAATATATAATTTTAATAGTATTTTGATTTATATCAACTTTAAAGTCAACATATTCAAATTTATCATTCTGTTTAAAAATTTCGATAATGTTCTCTAAAAAATCTTTTTGTATCATATATTGAAGCAGTTACACAACTATTTTAATTGTAAATATAAATATTTAATCTTGAAAATTATCAATATAAAACTTTTTTTTTAATTTTGTACTATTAATAAACATACCTTATTTTTTATATATTCATTATTTTATTCATTAAATTATGGAAAATAAACATAAAACTACTATTGACAGATTATTAGATTTTATGGTTTATAAAAACCTAAATGATAATAAACTAACCAAGTTAGCAAATTTATCTGTTGGACTTATCGGAAGAGCTAGAAGGAACAAGTCGGGTTTACATACAGATACTATTGAAAAAATTTTACATACGTTTCCGGAATTAAATCCTACTTGGTTGCTTACAGGTAATGGATCTATGTTATTAGATTCGAATGATATTCCTAAAGATAAACCGGTAATGAATGAGTCAGATACCCTTATTGATGAGATATTCATTACTCAAAAAGATATTATCTATATGTTGAAAAAGAAATATTTTAAAGTATAAAATATAAAATCTTATTTTTATTTTATATTTTCTATAATAGCATATACAGGAAAGTGGTCACTATACCCTCCTAAATATCTACTTCCTGTATAGGTCCGCCAAGGGGTTCCTAATTTTTCCCTATCCGGACTTTGAAGAAATGGAGGATTAAATACATTGGAATTTGAATATCTAAGTTTGCTGTTTTCATCGAAAAAAGATTTGGAAAAAATAATTTGATCAAAAAGCATCCCTTTTCCTTCATGAAAAGTACTGTATAAATCTCTTTTATATAAATTCTCAAAGGGATTATATAATTCGCGTTCTTTTAATTCTTGTATCGTTTTTTTATTCCAAAGTTGTTGATATAAATAGGTGGTGGTAGGATCTTCATTAAAATCACCCATTATAATAATATTTGCTAAGATATCTTTATCAAAAATTTCATTAATTTTTTTTCTTAATTCGTGTAGTATATGAATACGTTTAGATACATTAATATTATTTTCTCTTTTAGAAGGTAAATGCAATACAAAAAAATGAATGGTTATATTTTCTAGTTTTCCTTTTGCATACGTAATGTCTCTTGTATAATCTCTACTACCATCACTATTAAATATAGGAATTCTTATAAATTCTGAATCTTCAATAGTAAAGAATTCTTTATTGTAAAAAAAAGCAGTATCTATACCTCTTTCATCCAATGAGTCTTTATGAACATAACCATAATTAGCTTTAAACGGAAATTCTTCAAGAAGTTCATCTATCACCTTTTTATTTTCAATTTCACATAAACCAAAAAACGTTGGTAATTTTTGAGTTTCTTCTTCTCCTATCCTACTAATGGTTTTGGCTATTTTAGCTAATTTATTTTTATATCTTGAAATGTTCCAGGAACGACTACCCTGAAAAAGTAAATCGCCAATATTTTTATTATTTCCGGATTCATATAGATTTTCAACATTGTAAAATGCAATAGTATGATGCATAAATATTTTTTATATATCAAATGTATTAATTTATTATATAATGCAATATTTATTCCCAACCGTAAGCAATAATAACTATTTTTCCACTTATTGTATTACTTATTTAATTAATTGAAAGTTTTATAGCTATAGTCTTATTTACTATTGATGTTATAATTCCCGGAATTATATTTATAAATTTATCTAATACATAAAATGGTTTTAGCAGTAATTTAGATTTATAAATATATATAATTCATAAACTAAATACTTACAGTTAAACAATGCTTAATTAGAGCATATGCACTATAGATATTGTATAAGATAATGTAAAACTTAGATAAATTATAGAATTAAATCATAATTTAGAAAAGTCAATAAATTAATTTTTAAATTACATCATCAAAAAAACGACATCCAAAATTTTTGTTGCAAATAGGCTTTAAAATTATATTCCTCTATAATTTTAGACATCTCAAAAGGTATATATACCTGATAATCATTTCTTTCATCTTGCAGTTGATTTAATATAGTAATAAAACTAATATTAGAAATTATTTTTTCACCCAGGAATGCAGATATTAATAAGCCCAGTTTGTTTACTATAATTTTAGAATTTAATAAAGATATTTGAGAAGAAGAGGCAATCAAGGAATAATATTCTTCTAATCGATCTTTAAGTAAAAAAATCAAAAATTTAGAACTTGCACATTGCTTTTTTAAATTCGTTGGATCCAAAAATAAATTTGAAACACTAAATAATATATTCATCTTTCCAATACCTTTACACATGGATTCTAGCTTTTTTTGCTCTCCTTTCTCTAAAATTAATTCAAGTAAACTAGCTGTTGTAGTATGAAGGGCTTGAATAATATTTGATTCTTTTTCCTTTGAAATTTTGGAAATATTGGATATTACTTCAGGGGTAATAAATTCAGAAATTGAATTAAATAAGTATTCCATAATTTTTAGTGTTAAAATTTAAAATAAAGAATACAAAAACTATACCAATTAATAGTTTATTATAATATATAAATAAATATCATTATTTTATTTACATATAATTTAATTAATCATAAAACAAAAACCCCAAAAATAAAGGGGTTTTTATATTATTTGAATATTCGGAAATTATTTTACAGATACACCATTTTCAATGACATCATCAGGGGTTATAAATGAAAATTTTCCATCTATATTCTTTGATAAAAGTAACATCCCTTGACTTTCAATGCCTCGTATTTTTCTGGGAGCTAAATTAACAAGCACGGTAACCTGCTTACCTACTAATTCTTCAGGAGAAAAGCTTTCTGCTATTCCCGATACAATGGTTCGAACATCTATTCCTGTATCTACTTTAAATTGCAGTAATTTATCAGCTTTTTCAACCTTTTTGGCTTCCAATATGGTACCTATTCTTAAATCAATCTTTTCAAATTCATCAAATGTGATATTATCTTTTTGAGGTTCGGTCCGATTATTATTTAGAGAAGCATTCTGTTTTTTAGAATTTTCTAATTTTTCAATTTGATAATCAATTTGTTTATCTTCAATTTTATCGAAAAGAAGGGGTATAAGATTTATTTTACTTCCGGAAGGTAATAAGATTTTACCTGATTCAAGATCTTTCCATGAATGATAAGTTAAATTTAATCCATTCATTATTTTTTGAGAAGAAAAAGGTATAAAAGGCTCAGATAATTCCCCTAGATAAGCAGCAATTTGAGCTGATACGTATAAAGTTTCTTTTACTTTTTCCGGTTCATCTTTAATTTTTTTCCACGGCTCTTGCTCTTGTAAAAATTTATTACCTAAACGAGCTAAATTCATTAAAGAACTTAAACCGTTCCTGAATTCGTAGTTAGATAAATAAGTTGATATTTCTTTGGATATTTTAGAAAGATATTCTAATTCTTCGGAATGAAAGTTATTTCCAACTTCGGGTATTTCACCATCATAATATTTATTAATTAGAACAGATACCCTATTTATAAAATTACCAAAAATTCCTACTAGTTCAGAATTATTTTTAGTTTGAAAATCTTTCCAAGTAAAATTATTATCTTTTGTTTCAGGTGCATTGGCTATTAAGGTATATCGTAATGAATCTTGCTTTCCCGGAAAATCAGCAAGATATTCATGCGCCCAAACCGCCCAATTTCTTGAGGTTGATATTTTATCGTTTTCTAAATTTAAAAATTCATTAGCCGGTACATTGTCCGGTAATATATAATCCCCATGAGCTTTCAACATAGCCGGAAAAATTATGCAATGAAAAACAATATTATCTTTTGCAATAAAATGAACCAGCTTGGTTTCTTTATCTTGCCAATAAGGTTTCCAATCTTTTCCTGTTCTTTCCGCCCATTCTTTGGTAGAGGAAATATACCCTATCGGGGCATCAAACCAAACATATAGAACTTTACCTTTTTCTCCTTCTAAAGGCACAGGTACTCCCCAGTCTAAATCTCGAGTCATGGCACGAGGTTTAAGTCCCTCTTCCAACCATGACTTCACTTGACCGTAAACATTGGGTTTCCAATCTTTTTTATGACCTTTTAATATCCAATCGGAAATAAATTCTTGATATTCATTAAGAGGTAAATACCAATGCTTCGTCTTTTTTAAAATAGGCTTTTCACCACTTAACATGGAATGAGGATTGATTAATTCATCCGGACTTAATGTAGAACCACATTTTTCGCATTGATCTCCATATGCGTTTGTATTACCACATTTAGGACAGGTTCCTACAATATATCGATCTGCTAAAAATTCGTTTGCTTTTTCATCAAAATATTGTTCTGTTTCTTCTTCAATGAATTTTCCATCCTCATATAGTTTTAAAAAAAATTCTTGAGCTGTTTTAATGTGTATAGGAGCCGTTGTACGCGAATAGTTATCATACGAAATTCCTAATTCCGTAAATGTTTGCTTCATTAATTCATGATACCTATCTACCACATCTTGAGGAGAAACACCTTCTTTTTTCGCTCTTATCGTAATTGGAATTCCGTGTTCATCTGACCCCCCTATTAATATAACATCATGATCATTTCTTCTTAAAAATCGGGCATATACGTCCGCAGGTATATATACTCCTGCTAAATGACCTATATGTAAAGGGCCATTTGCATAGGGAAGTGCTGTAGTTATAGTATATCTACTCATTTAATATTATGTTTTTTGTTAAAAAAATGCAGTATGCAATCTTTAACAAAGGTACAAAGTAACAAAATACTAAAAAAGGATTATCTTGTTTTTATGTTTTTATCCTATTATATTAAATAGTATTTATTTAGGAGGAGCTAAATATATAAATGGTTCATAAGGGATATTTCTTGAAACAGTAAAAATAATTAGAAACACTAAAATCAGTATTCCAATTTCATTTGAAAATATAAATTTGATTACATACTTTTTACTATTAAAAATATACATCTGAATTGATGCAAATAATGCATATAAAAGAAAAGGAAGAAAATATATTAAAATATTATAACGTGATGCTTGTAAAAATTCTCCATGTAATAAAAAATGAAAAGCTCTTTGCCCTCCACAACCCGTACAATTTAGTCCGGTTAATAATTTAAAAAGACATGGTAATGCTAAATTTGTTTTATTGGGATTTATAACATAATAATAAACACATAAGAAAGTAATAAGAGTTAGTAAGCTAAACCACACTAAACCTCTATTTCGAAGAATTTTGATTAACATAAATTACAAAAATAGTTATCAATTTATTTTTAATATTATAAGTGGCTTAACAAAAAATTAACCATTCTTAAACCATCCTTGGTAATAAAACATATTTCCAAAAAATATAATAAAGAGAATAAGTAAAATGTATATTAAAACATTGAAAAAAAAGATAATTAAAGAAATTATTGATAAAATTCGAGTGTCTTTTGATTTTAACATTGCTCCGAAATGATCTCCGGAATTGTAAATAGTTTTTACCTCATTAGCAAATATTATAGATAAAACTCCAAATATAATTCCTATTAAACTAAAAGAAAAAATATTAAGTATGGTAGAAATAATTGCTAATACCATATGATTATTGGGTAATCTATCATTTTTTTCGTCAGTTGGAACTGTCGAAGCAGCTGAATTTTCATATTGCAAATTTGAATGTTGATCTTCCATAAATAAAATTTTTTATCATATATAATTTTCTATTGAACCAATAATTTTAAATATTTATTAATTTATGAAATATATTCTTATTTATAAATCAATATTTAGTAAAAAAATGATTAAAATAAAAATTATTTTTTATTAACCTCAATAATTACAAAAATTATACCTTTTATCATAAATTTATAATCTTAGAATGTTAATTTAAATAAATTATATTAATTAAACCATGATCCTAAAGATTATATTAGTTATAAATAAAATATTCTAAGCATCTATTATAAAGCAAGTAATAACTTTTTTAAAGAGTGAATAGTAAATAACTTTCTATTCACCATAAATATTCTGATATTTGCAAAAAATATAGTAATGATATCTTTAGAAACAACCATTTCCAATAAAAAATTCAGTAACTGTTTGATGAATGCATCGGGTGTAAAATGTATGACGTTAGAAGAGTTATCGAACATGAAAAACTCAGGATCAGGAACTTGGATAACTAAAAGTTGTACCCTATCTCCTAGAGAAGGTAACCCGTCTCCTAGATATGTTGATTTAAAATTAGGAAGTATTAATTCGATGGGATTACCAAATTTAGGTTTTGAATTTTATCTTGATTATGTTCTTAATGAACACAAAGAAGGAAATGATAACTTATTTTTTTCAGTTGCCGGTTTAACGTTAGAAGATAATATAGAAATGTTGAACCAAATTGAAAAGTCTGATTTTCAAGGTTTGGTTGAATTAAATTTATCTTGCCCAAATATACCGGGAAAACCACAAACGGGTTATGATTTTGAAAGAACTGAAGAAGTTTTGAATAAGGTATTTTCATTTTATACAAAACCTTTAGGGGTTAAGCTTCCTCCATACTTTGATATGGTACATTTTGAAATGGTTGCCGATATTTTAAATAAATACCCGATTCAATTTGTAACCTGCATCAATAGTATCGGAAATGCCTTGTATATTGAAGATGAATCCGTTGTTATAAAACCTAAAGGAGGATTTGGAGGAATTGGAGGAGCTTATGTAAAACCTACTGCTTTAGCTAATGTTAGAATGTTTTATAAATTATTAAGAAAAGATATTTCTATTATCGGATGTGGAGGGGTTGAAACCGGTAGAGATGTTTTTGAACACATATTATGCGGGGCTTCCATGGTTCAGGTTGGTACACAGTTAATGAAAGACGATACTAAAATTTTTTCCAAATTATCTTCTGAATTAAAAGAAATTATGAAAACCAAAAATTACACTACATTATCCGATTTTAAAGGTATGCTTAAAGAACTTTAATATTTACTTTAGCTAAATTTTGGTACACTATTTTCTGCTTAAAAAAATAAACTCAAAAAATATAATAAAATAAATGTTAACCATTGGTATTGCCGGAGGAACTGGTTCCGGAAAAACAACCGTTGTAAACAACATCCTTAATCAATTGGATTCCAACAGTGTAAATGTACTCACTCAAGACAATTATTATCATTACAATCCTGAGTTGTCATTTGATGAGCGTGAACTGTTAAATTACGATCATCCGAGAGCTATTGATTTTGATTTATTAATCGACCATGTAAAAAAGTTAAAAGCGGGGCAAGCTATTGAAGAGCCTCTTTATTCTTTTATAACCCATTCCAGAACGGAAGATGTTACGATTATTCAACCTAAAGAAATCCTTATTGTTGAAGGAATATTAGTATTGACAAATCCTGAATTAAGAAAAGAATTTGATGTTAAAGTATATGTCAATGTTGATTCTGACGAAAGATTAATTAGAAGAATCAGAAGAGATATTCAAGAAAGAGGCAGAGATTTGGAAGAAGTATTGAGTAGGTATCAATCTACTTTAAAACCGATGCATGAAGAATTTATACAACCCTCTATGGCTTATGCTGACATTATAATTCCAACAATGAAAAAAAATACTGTTGCAATTGATGTATTAAGTACGGTAATACAAAATACTTTAAAAAATCGTTCTAACTAAAGAATGGAAAAAAAAGGCAATAAATCGTCAGATAAAAAATCTATCTTCGGTAAACATTGGTATTCCAGTATTTACTTAATACTTTCCATTATATTTATAATTTGGATGCTTTTTTTTGATACAAATTCTTATTTAACTCATAAAGAATTAAATAATGAAATTTCCAAATTAAAACACGAAAAAGAATATTATAAAAGTAAATTAGATTCTGAAAATATTCAGTATAAAAATTTAAAAAATAATAAAGATGCTCGAGAAAAATATGCTCGAGAAAATTATTTTTTTAAAAAAAATAATGAAGATATTTTCATCATGGTAACGAAAGATGATTCTATAACGCCAAAATCTAACCCTTAAATCTTAGATTAATTAAAAAGTAACATATTTTTTTTAGATTTTTAAAATAAATACATTTAAAATGCATATTTTAACATTTATTTCGTTATTACTTTATTAAATTAATTAGTAAGCCTTAAAACAACGTATATTTTTATAATTTTAAAAAAAATTAGTATAATATAAAAAGATATGATTCTATTACTTTCAACAATTTTATAGTAACTGTATCATATAAGGTATACTATATATTAAATAAAAATACCAGTTAATGGGATTAATAGTAAGAATAATATTAATAAGGTAAAAGATATTTATAATGTATGAATTACAAAGATATTAGTAAAGGTATAATTAGCGCTGTATCCATTATTGCACTTACAGTTCTTTTATTTTTTTTATTATGGAAAATTCGATTTGTTTTAGGTTATATTTTTGTTGCATTTGCCTTTTCTTTAATGGGAAGACCTTTAATGAATTTTCTAAGTGAAAAAGTTCGAATATCTAATACCATTTCTGCTTGTATCACTCTATTAATTATGGTAGGTACTCTTCTTACTTTTTTAAGCTTTGTAATTCCTTTAGCCATCGAACAAGCCGGAAATTTATCTTTGTTGGATACAGATAAATTACAAAATTCAATAACAGAACAAGTAAAATTAATTGATGAAGCCTTACGAAGCAAGCATATCTATTTATTTGAAGATAATTATGCACAATTATTTACTTCAAAGTTTAATTTTAAAATACATATGGATACGCTGCAAAGTGGATTTTCGATTTTAGCTGAATTAGGTATTTCTATATTTTCTGTAACATTTATTACTTTTTTCTTTTTAAGAGAAAAAGACTTATTTAACAGAATGATCATTGGTGCTGCTCCAACCAATGACATAAAAAAAGTCATTCAGGTGCTCTCTAATATTAAAGATTTATTAACCAGGTATTTTCTTGGATTGTGTTTACAAATATGTTCTATGTTTTTACTTTACTTAGCTATTTTAGGCGGATTTAACATTAAAGATATGGTAATAATAGCTATGTTTTGTGCATTTTGTAACCTTATACCTTATTTAGGACCTTTGCTTGGTTTTTTTATTATCAATTTGCTCAGCATGAGCAGTATGTTTTCCTTAGGTATGGACTTTAATACTCAAATTATACCTACCATATTTTGGATCAGTATTTTATATTTAATTGCCCAATTAATTGATAATGCGATTTTTCAACCTTTAATTTATGCTAAAAGTGTCAAATCTCATCCATTGGAAATTTTTTTAGTTATGCTAATCTTCGGTATTTTATTTGGTGCTATCGGTGTTACTTTCGCAATTCCCGGTTATACGGTATTAAGAGTCGTTATGAAAAGCTTCTTCAACCGTTTTAAAATTGTACAAGCCATTACAAAAAATTTGTAGTTAAAAAACTTTCAATCTTGCAAAGGTTCTATTAATGTCTTTTGGTAAAAATCTATTTTAAAATTAAATAAAGTACTTTTTATAAATCAATATTTAACTTATTTACAATCATGTAATTTTGTAACTAATATATAGCATTCAAGAATTGTGATAAATACTCATTTACTACATAAAGAAGTTCAAGAATATATAACCAACCACCTAAATTCTAATATATCGGAATTAAGGTTTAAAAAATCTCCTTTTACGGGGATCTCTTCTCTTGAATTAATTCAACAAATTCAAGGAAAGAAAATTTCTCAAAAAAAATTTCCATTTCTTTATGAGAATAATGAGATCATATACCCTCCGCATATTAACCTTGAACAAGCTTCATCTCAAAGTACGGCATTATTTAAACAATCAATTATAAACGGTAAAACCGGTATTGATTTAACAGGCGGTACGGGTATTGATAGTTTTTTTCTCTCGGAGCATACCAATGAATTTTATTATGTCGAGCCGAATCTCGATCTCCTGGAAATAGTAAAACATAATTTTACAGTACTTGGTAAAAAAAATGTGAACTTTATAAACAAAACCGCCGAGGAATTTATTTCTTCTAATTCTACACATTTCGATTTTATTTATTTAGATCCATCCAGACGTGATGAAAATAAAAATAAAAAAATTGATTTAAAAGATCTATTCCCTAATATATTAAACTTAAAAGATACATTATTTAAATTTTCGAATTCCATTTTTATTAAGCTTTCTCCTCTTCTTGATCTTCAAAGAGCAATTGATCAATTACCGATTTCAAAAATTTATATTGTGTCTGTTAAAAATGAAACCAAAGAATTAATAGTGCAATTGAATCCTAAGGATAAGTTAAACCTCTCCAATCCTTATGTACATTGTATCAATCTGGAATCAGAACAGCCTGATTTTTGTTATTTTTGGCAAGAGGAAAAAATATCTCCAGTTCCCTCCTATTCCATTCCAAAATCGTACCTATATATACCCAATTCATCCCTATTAAAATCAGGAGCCTTTAAACAATTAGGTATTAAATTTACTATTGATAAATTACATTCCAATTCCCATATGTACACTTCAGAAAACAAAATTGAAAATTTTCCGGGCCGTACTTTCATACTTATTGACAAAAATTTTAATCCTAAAAAAACTAGTCAAAAACAATTTAATATAATCAGTAGAAATTATCCGTTAAAACCTGAAGAAATTAAGAAAAAATATAAGCTTGTTGATGGCGGAACTAAGTATTTAATTTTTACACGTTCTTTACAAGGAAATATTTGCATGCTGGCAGAAAGTATCTAGATTGCCAATTTAATATAACTTAATTTTATAACATTTTATATTTTATTTAAGAAATAATTAAGATTATTAAATTTAACTTGCAAAATCATTTTAGAAGAACTAATTATTCAAACATTCATTAAAAAATGTATAAAAAAATTATATATATTATATCATTAATAAGCCTTTTTAATACAACCTTTACCAATTGCAAAAAATCAAATTACGAAGTAAATAAAAGTGTTCAGAATAAAAAACCTTCAATTCCCGGATATTACAATATAAATTTTGATTCTATATTTACTAAAAAGGATAATTATTCTCCGGAAGACGATACCATTGTATATCAGTTGAATAAATATTTCACTCATGTCTGGAAATCAAAAAATTTAAGCGGTGGTATTTTAGTCGCTAGAGGCAACACCATACTGTTAGAAAAATATAATGGATATTCCAATTGGGAAGATAAAACATTAATATCACCCCAAACCTCTCTGCATGTGGCTTCTGTAAGCAAAATTTTAACTTCTTTAGCTGTATTGAAATTAGTTGAAGCTCACAAGATAAATTTAGATCAGAAAGTAAATACCATACTTACCGATTTTCCCTATTCGGATATAACCATACATGATTTATTGACACATCGAAGCGGTCTTCCGGAATATACTCATTTGGTTGATTTGATTAACACTTGGGATAAAAGAAAGAAAATGTCCAATGAAGATGTTTTAGATTTATTTTCAACTCATACTCCATTATTACAATATAAACCGAATACTCATTTTTCATACTCAAATTCTAATTTTGCTCTGTTAGCCTTAATTGTAGAGAAAACGACCAACATGTCTTTTCCGGAAGTCATAAATACAATGATATTTACCCCTTTGGGAATGAAACATTCGTATATACTTCAAGAAAAGGATTTAAAAAAAGCTAATCTATCCTACTATCCTGACGGCAGACCCTATAAATTCAATCACCTGGATTTAGTTTACGGAGATAAAAACGTTTATACCACTCCTGAAGATCTGTTCCGATTAAGTCAGGCCATGTTTGCTCCAAATTTTTTACGAAAAGACTTATTAGATCAAATGTACACTCCGTACAGTAATGAAATACCTAATATTAAAAATTACGGATTGGGTATGCGATTAATGGTATTTAAAAACGGCAAAAAATTAATCTACCATACCGGATGGTGGCATGGAAGCAATGCCATATTTATACATCTTGTGGATGAGAAAGTTACTATTATAGCCATTGGAAATAAATATTCAAATATGATCTATTCGGCTATTCGTTTAGCACCTTTATTCGGCGATTACCCTTTACCAAATATGAATAAATATAAGTACGATTAAATTTATTTATCAATAAACAGTATAGTAGTCAACCTTAAGTATATTTGGATGGAGTAATACCATAAAATACGTTGAAATTTATTTATATTTGCTTACCGATTAAAATATATTAAATGAACGATTACAGTATTAAAGAATTGTTAGCTAAAGGAAAAAAAGCTTTACAGGAAGAAGTAGTAATTAGAGGATGGGTGCGATCTTTTCGTTCCAATCAATTTATTGCTCTTAATGATGGTTCGGGGCAAAATAATGTTCAAATAATAATCAATTACAACGATTTTGATACTGAAACTTTAAAACAAATTACAACAGCATCTTCTCTTTATGTTGAAGGAAAAGTTACTGAAAGCAAAGGAGCGGGACAAGAGATTGAAGTCGTTGCCAATACAATAAAAATTTACGGATATGCAAATCCTGAAGATGTTCAGGAAACTATCTTACAGCCAAAAAGACATTCATTGGAAAAATTGAGAGAGCAAGCACATCTTCGTTTTCGCACCAATACCTTTGCTGCGGTAATGAGGGTTAGAAATGCTTTAAGTTTTGCCATTCACCAATATTTTAATAAAAATGGATTTTGCTATATCAATACTCCTATAATTACCGGGTCAGATGCTGAAGGCGCGGGAGAAATGTTTACCGTTACCAATTTCAATTTAGATAATCTTCCTAAAAATGACGAGGGAAACACAGATTTTACTCAAGATTTCTTTGGAAAAAAGACCAATCTGACCGTTTCAGGACAATTGGAAGCTGAAACTGCTGCTATGGGTCTAGGAAAAGTTTATACATTCGGTCCTACTTTTCGGGCTGAAAATTCAAATACCACTCGACATTTAGCAGAATTTTGGATGGTTGAACCGGAAGTTGCTTTTTATGATTTGGATCAAGATATGGATCTTGCAGAAGATTTTCTAAAATATTGCATCCAATATGCTGTTGATAATTGTAAAGAAGATTTGGAATTTCTAAACAAACGATTTGAAGAAGAGCAAAAACAAAAACCGAAAGAAGAAAAATCGGATCAAAATTTACTTGAAAAATTAGATTTCGTATTAAATAATAAATTTATCAGGCTTAGCTACACGGAAGCTATTGATATTCTTAAACATTCGAAACCGAATCAAAAGAAGAAATTCAAATATCTTATTGATGAATGGGGAGCAGATTTACAATCTGAACATGAAAGATATTTAGTTGAAAAACATTTTAAAAGTCCGGTAGTGTTATATGATTATCCGGCAAAAATAAAAGCTTTCTACATGCGTTTAAATGACGATCATAAAACCGTACGTGCTATGGACGTTCTCTTTCCGGGTATTGGTGAAATCATTGGAGGATCACAAAGAGAAGAAAGAATTGATATTTTAAAACAAAAAATGAAGGATATGAATGTTGACGAAAAGGAATTATGGTGGTATTTAGATACACGTAAATTCGGTACAGTGCCTCATTCAGGATTTGGACTTGGGTTAGAACGCCTCGTTTTATTTGTTACAGGTATGAGTAATATTAGAGACGTTATACCTTTTCCTAGAACCCCTAAAAACGCTGAATTTTAAAAATTGATTAATAATTATTTTAAAGATGCTTATATATATGTAAGCATCTTTTTTATTATTATTTATTATCATCTTAAAATTTATATTTTTTTAACTCTTCTACTATTTACTTAAAGAATTGATGAATAAAATATATTCATTACTAGCCTAAAATCCATTAAATGAAAAGCAATTTCTAAAAAATTTAATTAAATCATCTCTTAGATAACAATATTTTTATTATATGTTTACTATATAATAACTAATAAAAATTTATTTAAAAAAAATAAAACCACCAAAAAAAATATTGTGAAGTTTTAATTTAATATAAATTGAAAAATTTAAGACTTTAGCAAAAAAAAATTCATTACAAAAATTATGCCTTTATTTGTATCTTACATATTAATAATGTAAATTTGAATTTATAAACCTTACTTAATCTACTTTTATAAAGAAACTATTTTATGTTAAAACAGGATTTAAGACTAAAACAACTTTTAAAACTATCTCCTCAGCAAATTCAGCTAATGAAACTAGTTCAGCTTCCCACCCTTGCATTTGAGGAAGTAGTAAAACAAGAAATCGAAGAAAATCCTGCCTTGGAAGATAATTCTAATGAAGATTATTATGATTCTGCTGATTCCTTTGATTCCGAAAAAGAATATGATGATTCCGCAGACAATGAGATTATTGAAGCTCCGGATATAAATATCGATGATTATCTAAGTGATGATGAAGTTCCCAGCTATCGGGTACAATCCAATAATTACAGCGATGACGATGATGATAAAGAGTTACCCTATGCTCAATATGAATCATTTCAAGAACATATATGCTCTCAATTACACACATTTAGATTAACGGAAAATGAAGAAGAAATAGCCGATTTTATCGTCGGAAATCTAGACGATGATGGCTATTTACGAAGAGATTTATCATCCATCGTGGATGATTTGGCTTTTACCCAAGGAATTTATACTGATGTTCCGACTATTGAAAAACTGTTAACTAATTATATTCAAAGATTAGATCCTACCGGTATTGGAGCCAGAGACCTCAGAGAATGTCTGTTATTGCAACTCAGAGCAAAAAATCCTTCAGAATCCACGGAACTGGCTTACAAGATTATTAATGAAATGTTTGATGCTTTTACAAAAAAGCATTACAGTAAAATACAGCAAAAATTTTCCATTTCTGAAGAAAAGCTTAAATGCGCGGTGAATGAAATTGAACGCTTGAACCCTAAACCGGGAAAAGCTTTTACCAACAATTCAAAAAATACGGAACAAATTATTCCTGATTTTACAATTAGAATTGTAAACGGAGATTTGGAATTGACGCTCAATGGTAGGAATGCTCCTGAATTAAAAATTTCCAGAGAATATTCTGAAATGTTGGATACATATAAAAATACCGAACATAAGTCGAGAGAGCAAAAAGATGCGGTAATGTTTGTTAAACAAAAGTTAGATTCTGCTAAATGGTTTATCGATGCAGTTAAACAACGTCAACAAACCTTGTATGTTACCATGAAATCAATTATGGATTATCAGAAGGAATATTTTTTGACGGGAGATGAAGAACAAATTAAACCAATGATTTTGAAAGATATTGCCGAAATCACCGGTTTAGATATATCCACTATCTCAAGGGTTGCCAACAGTAAATATGTGAATACTCCGTATGGAACTTTGCTTATAAAAGATTTATTTTCTGAAAGTCTTACCAATTCAGAGGGCGATGAAGTTTCCACACGGGAAATTAAAACCATCTTACAAGAAGTCATTGAAAATGAAGACACTAAAAAACCTCTTACCGATGATAACTTGATGAAAATACTTAATGATAAAGGATATAATATAGCAAGAAGAACCATTGCAAAATATAGAGATCAACTCAATATTCCTGTAGCAAGATTAAGAAAAAAAATATAATTTAAATTCATTGTTCATGCAGGTCTATTTAGAACTTTTACAACATATATTAGATAAAGGAACTCGTAAACAAGATCGAACCGGAACGGGTACAATAAGTACTTTCGGATATCAAATGCGATTTGATTTACAAAAAGGATTTCCTCTTGTTACGACTAAAAAGCTCCATTTACGATCCATCATTTACGAATTACTTTGGTTTTTAAAAGGAGATACCAATATTAAGTATTTAAACGAACATAAAGTTCGTATATGGAATGAGTGGGCAGATGAAAATGGAGATTTAGGTCCAGTTTACGGGCATCAATGGAGAAGCTGGGGGGCTCCGAATGGAAAACATATCGACCAGATCTCGGAAATCATCGATCAAATTAAAAATAATCCGGATTCTCGTAGAATTATTGTCTCAGCTTGGAATGTAGCAGATATTCCTCAAATGGCCCTTGCACCTTGTCATGCACTTTTTCAATTTTATGTGGCTGACGGAAAGTTATCTTTACAGTTGTATCAAAGAAGTGCAGATGTTTTTCTTGGCGTGCCTTTTAATATTGCCTCTTATTGTTTGCTGTTACATATGGTGGCTCAAGTATGTAATTTAAAAGTGGGAGAATTTATACATACCTTCGGGGACGTTCACATTTATAATAACCATATTGATCAGGTAAATCTTCAATTAACGCGTGAGCCTCGACCGCTTCCATCATTGCATCTCAATCCTGATAGGAAAGATATTTTCAGTTTTCAATACGAAGATTTTTCCATTGATGGCTATGATCCTCATCCTCATATTAAAGCAGAAGTAGCTGTTTAATAATCAGAACTTTTTATTTTTATAAAACCAATTATAAGATATAATTAATAGTATAATTATACCTTATAATTAAACAACAGTAATCGGCTAGTTGTTATATTTAACTTCAATCATATTTAATGATGAATTTCTGCTGTCTTTTTCATTAAATATTACCGAAAGCAATCGATTGTCTTTGCCCCTGTTAGTCACTAATACCTTAACATCCGTTCGTTGTTTGATGTTTTCAATATCATCAACTATTTTATAACATTTGGTTTCCAAAATTACATCATTAAATTTATTATAAGTATAATCACAATGAAGGTCTTTATCCTTAATATATCCCGTCAATAAATTTTCGTCATCATAAATATATTCTGTAACCATATGTTCTGATCCATCATCATCTTTAAAATATTCTTTTTTAAGATTTCCTTCCTCATCGTATTCATATAAAACGGAGCTGTTAAAATCATTATTTTGATAGATATTCTTTTTAGTTATATTCTCATTTGCATCATAATCAAAATAGGCTTCTTCGGTAGTTTGATTAGTATAGTCGAGTTTCACAGATTTATAAGGTAATCCATTTTCATTATAATAATAAAAGGTATCATTTAAATCATCTATGTGCTGTATAAGAAAATCGTTATAAAAATAATTTACATACACATCTTTCTTATCCACACAATCGTGCTGAAACAAAGCAATACCCTGTTTATTAAATTCTGTTAATTTACATTTTTTACCGTAAAGACTATCTTTAACAATATATTGAATACTTTTTAGAGCCTTTTGATCATATAAAGTGTTACTGGTAGTTTCTATGGGAATAATATGACTGTACGCTTTCTTATTAATATCTTTATAAGTAATTAATTTTTTGAATAAATCAATCATAGCTACATTATCGGATTCCAAATCATTTAATTCAATATTTTTATTATCAACAATCGGTTCATACCAATCTTGTTTGTAAAAATATTTTACATCATCCGGATTTGAAAAACGATATCCGTATCTAGCAAAAATTTCATTTTTCATCAATTCCAACTCTTTCGGTTTTTTATCTTTTAAATCTTCAATACCTAAACGAGTAAAAGCAGTTTGCGGATATTTTCCGGGAAATTCTTGAGGGGTTAAGATAACTTCATCATCATTAATACGACAATTCCTGTTTCCGATTTTATCTTTGGTACAAACCATTAATTTAATTTTCGAATTACCTTCGTTGTGAGATTTATCCTTTTCTTTTAAAAATATAAAAGATGCTTTGACCTGATCTGAAATAAAATTACCGTCTTCAATCTTGATGTTGGTTAATTTTTGTACTTTACGGTGTAAATCGCCCCCTTTTCTGCTGTTAAAATCTAGTTTAATAAACTCACTTATTCCCTGTGCATATGTTTTACCGTCTAGATTTAAAATTTTAATGAAGTAATTTTTTGTATCATTCTTGAAATGAAAAACGGTATTTATTTTAGTAACACTATCTCCCACTTTCTCATCGACTAAGGAGGGATCAACTCTCATTCCACTTTGCGAATAAATTGTTTTTTTTTGTGCAATAAAAAAAATAGGTATACATACCATTACACCTAAAAATACTTTTTTCATATAAAAATGTTTATTAATGCAAAAATACACAAATATGTATAACCTCAAATTTACCTTATATATTTATGTCTATTTTTATATAATCATGGTTTTTAAAAAAAACAAATTAAGCTAAAAGTTGGGTATATAAAACATTTGCATCCATAAATATCAAAAAAATTTAAATATTAATCCTATCATGAATTATATTTATTTAACCTATATTAATAATAATATAAAATTTAATTAATTTATTACAATATTAAATAATGCTATCAAAAATAAAATGAATAAGTTTTTTTTTAATTTTTACTGTTCAATTACTTAAATTTTTTTATACCTGACATCTCTGCTCCATCTTCGGGATTTAGATATTTAAATGTGAAGGATGAAAGTATAGTTATAATACCCAAAATGAATAGGGTTGCTTTAAAGCTTGAACTTACTTCGGTAAATATTTCCGATTGATTGAATCCCCTTAAAATTAGAGAACTTAAGGATATTCCAAAACTCACGGATAACTGTTGTGTAACTGAAAGTATCGTATTACCTCCACTTGCATTAGCGGGTGTTAAATCAGCCAGAGAAATGCTATTCATTGAGGTCATTTGAATAGAATTAAAAAAGCCGTATAAAACTAAAATAGGAATCAACCAAAACAATGAAGTATTTTTATCCGGAAATGAAAATAATGAAATCGACAAACCTAAAATTATCGTATTCGAAATTAATAAATTTCTATAACCAAATTTCTTTACCAACGGGATTACCCAAGATTTAGCAAAAATGGTTGAAATAGCAGAAAATATAAGCATCATTCCAGAAACCGTGGGTGATTTACCGAATCCGACTTGCAACATAAGTGGAAGCATCAACGGAACGCCTCCAATACCTAATCGAGTGATCAAATTTCCTATGATTCCAATTTTTAACGTTCTTATCTTAAATAAGTTTAAATCGATAATAGGCCGAACTATTTTTTTTGAATACATCACATATACACTTAATAAGCTAATACCTATGAATAATAAAATCATAACATTAATTATATCGGTCATTCCTTCTCCGGCAAATTCTAAACTTAACGAAAGCAATACTAAACCTAAACTGAATAAAATAAATCCGAAAAAATCAAATTTGCCTGTATTTTTTTTATAGTTTGGAAAGGCTTTCCAGGCAACTAAAATTCCTATGATACCTATAGGGATATTAATTAAAAATATCCAATGCCAACTAGCAATTTCAACCAACCAGCCTCCTAAGGTTGGCCCAATAACCGGTCCTATTAATCCGGGAATAGTAATAAAATTTATAACTTTCAAAAGTTGATGTTTAGGGTAGGAATAGATCAACGTTAATCTTGAAACGGGAACCATCATAGATCCTCCAATGGCTTGCACAATTCTCATACAAACCAACATTTTCAGAGATACAGAAACTACACATAAGAAAGATCCTATGGTAAAAACAGCAATAGCTAAAATAAATATATTTTTAGATCCAAATTTATCTGAAAGCCAACCGCTTAAAGGAATTAGTAATGCTAACGTTAATACATACGCTATCAAAACCGATTGCATTTCGAGGGGAGATTTATGTAAGTCTTTTGCTATGGAAGGAAGGGCTGTATTTAATATGGTTGAATCCAGAAATTGCATAAATATAGCCATTGCAGCTATCCATGGTAAATATTTTGAAACTTTTCTTTCTGTCATTTTTTATATAAATCACAAAATAATTTTACAAACCTCTCAATATATACATTGTATTCGGTAAAGTTATAGTTTTAACTATACAAAATTTGTACTGAAAATATATTTATAAAAAATATGTTAAACATCACAATAAGTTTACATTTTTATATTTCACATAATTTTATCTCTGTTTAATTTTTTTATAATTTATATTCTATAAAAAAAGCCCTTTTAAAAAAAGGGCTTTTTTGTGAGATTAAATCAATTATTCTACTGTAAATTTAAGTTTATATGCTTCTTTACTGTTATGTAAAATCAGATAATATACTCCACTCTGAATTGGACTTATATTAATTAGTTTCTTAAAGTTATCAGTTACTTTTATTTTTTCTTCACTATAAATTTTTCGTCCGCTTAAATCATAAATTGACAAATTGAAATTTCCTTCTTTACCTTTCATCAACAAGGTAAAAATCCCTTTATTAGGAACCGGTACTAATTTTAACGTTTTAGTATCAGTAATTTCAATTTCATCAATGGATAAAGAATTATCTACTTTTACTTTTATTGATGTTGACTTGTTGCAGAATGTTGGTGTTTGATATTCCAACGTAATAGTTTGATCTCCTTTTTCCTTCCATTTTACTGATAGTACGTTTTTATTTTCATTAACAATCTCACCTCCGGTAACTGTCCATTTATATGAATTCATGTCTGAAGCGGCTACATAGTTTTCAACCGCATTAACTGATGAGGTTTCAGAACCGGAAATTTCTGATTCAAAGTATTGGATTTCACCTAATTGTATAGATACTATACCGTTTCCTTGCAATCCGCTAATTTTTTTATGGAGATAATTCAAATTTACTCCTAAACTTATATCACCATTATTTTTTAGACTTTCCAAATTCGAAATTTCAAACTCTCTGTCAGATATTGAATTTATTATTAAATCTTTACCTGATATTTTTATCCCTGCCGATTCGATCACTAATGCATCAACATTTAAATCCGATTTTACTATATCTTCAGTAAAATTTAATTTGATATGTTCTATCTCTGAACATGAAACAGTTCTTTTTGTAATTTGCAAGAAATTAGCTGAAAGTTCGTTTCCGTCAATGTAAGTATCTAATACTACAGGACTACTAGCATTTCCATATGAGTCGTAAACTATCGCTATGAATTTATTTTTGCCTTTAATGTTACCTATGGGTAACTCTATCAATCCTTTATTATCTTGAACTATTTCTTGAATTATTGTTTCATCGGATATAGTACCCATATATATAATAACTTTTCTATGATCTTCAACGGTTTCCATCTGCAACATAACATCATCTCCGGAAGTGATATTATCTGTTGATGATATACCTCTATCGGGTGTTAAGTGCATATTAATTACTGACAGAGGCTTTTCGAAACGAACCGTCCAATTTTTATTTACAGAACCGGTACCATAATTTCCAAATTCATCTATAAATCCTTCTTGATTTACTAGTAGCTTATAAGATCCTTCTGACTGAGTATAGTTACCTAATCCTGAAATTAAATAATGTATTTCATCTTGTTTAGTTACCGTAATTAAAGCTTTTTGATTTTCAGATCCTTTAATTAACTGAACCCATTCAGGCAAAAATTCAGAAGTGATCGGTTTGTTAAGGGTTATAAGAACATCCGTTACATTTTGCGCATGTACAGCACCTTGATATTGAAGCTCAAATTGATCAACTTCCGGAAGATTTTTATCTACTTTCCATGAGAATTTTTGTACTATCAAACCTTTTGATCCGTCTTCTGCTACCATTTCCGGTAAATTTACCTCTAATTCATAATTACCGTTTTCGACATTATATTCATTCAAACCACTTATTGTATATTTTATGCCTCCGGCTACATTAGTTATGGTAATGTTTTCCAAAGGTTTTCCATTTAAAGAAATTTTTTCTTTATTAAATTGCTTCGAAGCTATTTTTTTATTGAAAATGATTTCTATACTGTTTAAAGGTTGTGAATTAAGTTGATCTGAGGTAAACTGCATAATTCCCAATTCTCCGATGACCTGAGTCCAAGAAACTGATTTTCCTTCTGTTCCTTCATTTCCTTTAAGATCTTTAATTCCCGCACATTGAACCGTTAATTCATAATATCCTGAAGAACGAGTTAATGCTTTTAAATCCACAACAAATACAGAATCATTAGTTATACCTATTTTAACATTATCTTGTGATAATTTAATTTCTGCTCCTTGATGTATCAGACGTAGATTCTTATAACTAAATGTTTGTTTCTGTATGGGTTTGTTAAAATGTACTTCCACATACTCAACGGGTTGTGTAGTGGTTTGCTCAGGAATATTCGCAAATGACACTACTTTCGGAACATTCGTGTCTATGGGCGTATAATATAGTGTATAGGTAGTGGTTCTCTCTACTTTATCTACGAAATGAAGTTTATTTTCATATTTAGGATCTTTTCCGTCTCTTAAGGTTACAAAAGTTTGCCAGAAATTTTCAATAGGTAATTCTAAATTATCTGAATTACGAATAACTTTAATCAACTTATACAAATCTTTACCCGGATCGGTAATATTTCCATAATTCCAACCTATGAAAGAAGGTGTAATGCTTAACTGTGTAGTAACTTGCGATGGTGATATTTCGTTAGTTACTTTAGCGGCAGAAACTTGAGATACTTCCTCACTTTCACCGTTAGAATAATAAATCATATCCGGCGTATCATTTAAATCTGGAATATCATTTACCAAGAAATCAGAAATATCATCTTGACCTTTGCCGTATGCTTTTACACTTTTAATTAATTCATGTATATGGTATTCCTTGATCAAACTTAAATCTTTATTTCCATAACTATTTAAATGTTTTACCTTAATATCGTATTTTACAAAATGTCCTAATAAAGTGCTGGTAAACCACCATTGACCAACCATAGCTTTTTGCGGCGCAATTGAACCGAAATCGATATTTAACAATCCTAATTGCTTCGGTTGATTGTTCATTCTACTGCCGATCATTTCAAAATCTATCAATAAGCCTTTTCTATTTTCGATTATTTCCGGTTGCATGGATTGTACTTGAACATTTTTTGCAGTTCCATACCCTTCATTTTTAATTAATAAAGACATTTCTGCCGGCACCATTGGCTCTACTTTTTCCGTTAATGGATCGTCACCGATAATATCTCGTTGCATAAAATAATGCAATACTAAATCGGGACTTGGATTTACTTGTAAGGTTACCGGAAATAATTTTGCTGATACTTTTTCTCCGGTTTCCGGATCCAAATAAGATAAGGTTCCACCAAACGAATATGATTTTGATACGGTAGGCGCTGCTTCTTTGGTCGGAATATAGATAACTGTTCCTATACCATTTGAATTAGCTCCTACTATTCCGGATCCGTTTAAAAATTCGTCCTTATTAATTTGGAATAAATGAGTTACATCTTTGTTATTTTCATCAGTGATTACCAAATTTAAATTGATATCTTTTATTTCTTTAGAAGAGCTGTTATTAATATTTAAAGTTCCCTCAAATGCTTCTCGAGTCATAGTCATTTTTTGCGAAAATCGAACGGTGATTGTTGCGCATACAGAAGTTTTATTTTCTTCATCAGAATGTTTTTCTGCAAAATTGGTTAAGCTTTCCATTACCGCCTCCATCATCGAAACTAGCGCTGAATTATTATTTGTATTATTATCTTTAGCTATATTAATTTCAGACGGCTTAAAACCTTCTGAAATAGCATATTTTTCTAAAGAATCCAATTTTAAACTTATATCATAAAATTTATTAAAATCTATATACCCTTCATTAACTTCATTTTTAATATAAGAGTCCATGCTTTTATTCCATTTTTTTAAGTAAGTTATTACTTCATCTTTGCTGACGATGGATCCATTAAATTCATTAGATATATAAATAATTTTATCTTCAGTAAAATAACCATTATCACTATTTTCATGCATTAAATTTATTAAATTTTTAACATTTTCGATCTCTTCATTCATCCAGGAATCATATCCAAAAAGTAAATTTACCATCTCATTATAATACTCCATGGCTTTAATATATTTATCAATATAAATTAGAGTCTTATTGTTACCTATGTCAATTAAATTTTTTGCATATATTTTTTTACGCAAAAAGCTCTTATAGCATTCATCTTCTAACCATGAACTTATACTATTTGCGCAAGATATTACACCCATTATTGAAGAAAAATTATTTGTAAGTGTACTTGGTTTAGCATGTGATGAAATGGTTGCCATCTGAGTTCCAACATATAATTTAGTTGCACGGGAATTAGGTCTTTCACCAGTTACTGTTGCCAACATTATTGCATCCGCTGCTCCTAATGCTACACTAATTGTTGCTCCTATAGGTCCGAAAGTACCAATTATTGCACCAGCACAATTTAATATTATACTTATTCCTTCGGCTGAACATTTTCTACAATCAATCGTGTGTGTATTTACTTTTATTATATTTAATATACTATTAGGATTTATTTGATTATCTATATTTGGGCCTAAAAAATCATTATTTGAGTCCTCTGACGAATTTAATTCATTATTATTATTATCATCACATATTTTTTTTATATAGGGTTTCCCTTCCATTCGCTTCCAATTTCCATCAGCATCACACTCATAATAATATGTTCCAAAAGGTACTGCTCTACATGATTTTTTAGATTTTAATAATTCAGATTGATTTGTATTGTTTTTCTTAATAATTAATACAGGAATAGTAATTGAAGATTTAGCATTTAAATATTCTATATAAGTATTTAAAGGAGTTATAATATAATCATCAACTTCACCAATTCCTATAGAAATTTTTTGGGCTTTAATTAATCCATGATTAGTTAACATAATATGGTCCATTCTACTTTGACCATCTTCTAAATCCAATATTGGATTACCAATATTCATCGTTATAACTGGCATAGGAACATTGGTTTCAAAAGTAACATCTAAATCCATCTCGTATTGATCTTCTATTTCCGTGGGTTTTACATTCCATTCATACGAAACCGCTTGATAAGATAAAAATACCGATTTTCTATTCGTTTTTCCAGGTTCTATCTCAAAATTATTTTGATAAGAATCATGCTTATTAGCAGATACTAAGACCGAATACCAACCTTCAGGTAAATTTTCAGCTGAAAATATTCCGGTACTATCAGTAGTACCTTGTGCAACTATGACTCCTGTATACGGATGACGAACAATCACTTTAGCTCCTTGTACATGCGGTGCTTTCTCTGTATTGTAAGTGTACTCATCAACAACATCTATTTGTAAATTTCCTTTATTTTCTGATACAGTTTCAATAGTAAAAGGAATACTAATCCCATTTCCATTAGATAAATTAAGAGCTATACTTCCTTTTAAAGGTACATTTATTTGTTGCTTATCCGTTGGTTTTAATTCTAATACTATTTTTAATGTATCTGAGGCTTCTAATTTATCAATTTTCTCAGGAGATTTCAATTTTAACCATTCCAATTTAGGAACATCTATTTTTATATTTTTAGCTTCGGTTGAACCTATATTTACAACTTTTACTTCATATAATCTCGATTTTCCTTTGACCATGCTCGTGTTTATAGTTACAGGATCTACTATGAGCTTAGCTTTTTCCGTATGACAATAATACCAAGAGGTAAAAGGAGTTTTAGCCCCTTCATCTGAAATAAATTCTGCTCTTATTTCATAATATTTTCTTACTGACGATGCTGCATTAGGAATAAGGGTGTATTTTAAAACACCTTCCTCACCGGCATTTAGATTTAGTGATTTAGTTTCCAGTTTAAAATCAGCAGCAGTTGGTAATTTCACTTGTATATTAGTGAGTGTTGTTCGAGTATTATTTTTCAATTTAAACTCTCCTTCCAATCTTTGTCCTTCGGTGACCTCCCATTTCAAATAGTCCGATGGTTTATTAACCCACTCTACTCCTAATAAATTGAAATCATCTTGTGCCTTAACTTTTATTCCCGGATAGCCGGCGGCTATTTCATAAAATCCGTTTTCTCCTTGGAGAGGAGCAAAATCATAAGCAAAATTTCCTGTGGCATTGGTTGTTATAGTAAACGATCTTACAAAACCTCCGTTATTTATGCTTATTTCAACAGGCTTATTAGCGGCTAAACTTCCATTAATATATTTTGCCGAACCTTTCATGGTTATGATTTCCCCCGGTTTATAAACTTTTCTATCAACCTGTATATCCGCTGTATAAGAAGGTTTTAACTCTATTTCTTTATAGGATTCATTGTTAGTATATGTTAATTCTTCTATATTCTTATCTGAATTTAGAACTGCCACTAAGTTAAAAGCACCTGCCCGATCCGGTAATTGAATTGTATGTTTAAAATCTATACTTTTACCGGGATTGATTTCATTTTCAATTACCGCCTCATCAAAAGGTTTTAAATCTTTTATCGATGTATTTGTTGATAAATAGTATTCTATTTTCATTCCTTTAGGAAGCACAGAAAATCCTTGATTTTTAATTTCGATTGATATCTCTGTAACTTGCCCTCCCTCTACTGTTTCCGGGGCAATAATTGAATTTATAATTGCATCAGGCTTATTTTGATCGGTAACTAATATCCAACCGAACCCGGAATTATAATCCTGCGCTTCTGCCTGTATCCTAATCGTTTGATCTCCTTTAATCGTTGGGTCAATTAATGTATTAATTGTTACTTCAACAGATTGTTTTCCTGAGGGTATCTCAACCGTTTGTGGAATTTCCAAAATTGTTGGCGAATCAGATGAAAGTTTTACTAAAAGTGATTTAGTAAGATCTTCATTTCTTACCGTATTTCGAGATATAATAATTTTTGCTGCTTTTTTAATTCCTGCTTTTACTGTAGATGGATTTGCTTTAACTAGTAAGGATAAGCCATCATTATCTAAAATTGTTACTTTACTTTTATATTCTGTCCCCGATATTCCACTAGATGCACCACTACATCCACAACCTGGAATATATAGGGATGCAGTAACGGTAACTACTCTGGTGCTGTCAACTATAGAATTATCTACTACTCCTATTGAAAATTTCTTTTGAGTTTGTCCGGGTGTAAAAACTAGTTTTGAAGGAATAAGTAAAGCATCCGCTATATCCGTTTTTAACAGAAGGGTAGCATTACTTTCCGTATTATCTAACCTTCTAATAATTGCTGTAGTTGCGTAAGTCCCATCTCCCTCAGAAATTGTTGTAGGAGATATGATAAATTCAAAGGAAGGGATGTTAGCTTTATTTAATTTTATGTTAATACTCTCCTGTTTATAGCCGACAGCGCGCGCGGTGATTTTCGCTGAAAGTTCGGCTTCTGGAACTTTGGTTTCAATTGCTTCAACATCAAATGAAACTTCTTTCATTCCTGCTTTTATCAACAGTTCATCCGGGATTTTTAATCGTTTATTGTAATCTGTTTCTAAATTAACTTTAATATCAGTAGAAGGAACTTGCATAAAATGCAAGGTAATTTTACTTTTATCTCCCGGATTTAAATTATTAGAAGAAGCAGTTATATTAAATGATGGTATTTCATCATCTATAATTGTTATATCAAAAAAAGTCTCTTTATAATCATTCCCTGAAAATGTAATCCTTACTGTTCTATCACCGTCAATATTCGTATTATCTATGGGTTTCGCATAAATAACTGCTGTAGATGCCCCATTTTTAATGGTAATGGATTCCGGAAGTGCAAACTGATTTTTTATAGAACTTTGAATAGTAAAAGTTTGATCTTTTGATATATCTCCGCTTCGGTTTAACACTATTTTAATTTTATCTTCAGAATTTTCAAGAATTTTATTTTTATCAATTTCAATAAATAATACTTTATTTAAAAATATTGAATTAGCAGAAAGTGCTTTATTGTTATCTTTATCCGAATCAGGCTCTTTCACAGATGATTCAGCAATAATATTTACTTCTAATTTACAATTTCCATCAAACCCGATAATTTTAGGTAATTTAAATTCTCCTTGCCTTATAATATTATCATTTTGATTTAAATCATTTTTATAAAAAATTGAACCTAATAAATATTTTTGATCGTTTATCTCTGAAACAAGATACACTTGTTCTGTCCAACCTCCTACGGCAATTTTTTTTCCTAAATTTTTAACTTTCCACGAAGCTGTAAGTTTTTTATCGGGTACAGCTTCTGACCCTAAAGTTGTAACTTCAGAAACTTCTAAATCGGGAGAAAAATCTTTTTTAATTAGCAATTTTCCTCCTTGATGGTTAGAACCTACATCCTGAATTTTAGTTGAACTTACTATAACATTTTTTAATAAAATATCAAAAGATTGTCCATCTTTATAAGTAATTGGTATTTCAATAGGAATTTCAATAAGAGTTCCTCTATTTCCTTTAAAGACTTTATTAGTATAGGAAAATACCATGAAATGATAATTCCCATCTTTATCCAAATTAGTAAATAGTACATGATCTTCTCCTTTACGATCTTGCTTCAAAATACTTTCTTTATCATATACGATTAAACCTTTTGGAACTACTAATGTAAATTCTACACCAATAATAGGATCACTATTAGTTAAATCTATATTTATTTTCGTTTTTTCACCTATACTTGCTGATACACTCGGAATTTGTAAACTATTCTGAGCAGATAACATAGTTATGCATAATGTAAAAACGATTTTAAATAGCGTTTTTATTTTCATAATCATTATTTTTATTAATCGGTTACTAAGATTTTTCTTTTATATGTTTTCTTATAATTTCTAAATTTTTGTTCTAAAAAATAGATATATACACCTGGCGTGAGGTTGCTTTTGAATAAAGTATACTTACAATTTCCTTGATTTACCGGCAAATTTTTTACAACCTTTACTACCCTTCCTTGAAGATCATATAAAGTTAAATGAACATCTAATGCATTATCCGGAAGATAATACTTTATAAAAGTTTTCTCTGAAAAAGGATTAGGTGTATTAGTTACTTTATTCGATAAATCATTAGCTTCATTAGTATCATCAATATTTAATAATTTACCATTAATTTGGAACACAATTTCTTCGGCCTTTTCATTGGACAATAGTCCAGATACAATTTTACTACCTGAAGGAATTTGAGCTATGGGATGTTTTCCAACTTTAAGTCCATCTTTAGTGCTAAAGCATAGTATACTAATTAGTTCATGATTCTTAGAAACATGCAAAGTAAAATCTTTTGGATTTAGTAAGGATATTATATTTTCATTTAATCCACCTTTTAATCGAATATCAAAAGCTGAAACCGTTTGATCAAAATTTTCTAAATATAAAATGTTGTTTTCAATACTTAAATTATTAGTCAAGTTTCGAGAAGTTACTTCATTTTTAATTTGAGGATTTTTTTCTAAAGTATTGCTCTGAATCTGATTTACTAATAGTAATACATCCAGTAAATTTATATCAGAATCCTTATTTATATCAGAAGCGGAATAATTAAAATATTTAGGATAAATAGATTGCAAATAATTTAAAATTGTTTGTATGTCAAGAACATTAACTACTCCATCCATATTTGAATCTCCGTCTTTATATGTCAAAATATAGCTTATATTACTATATTTTGTTGTGCCTGATATCTGTTTTAAGGTTAACTCTTGATTGGTTGGAATATTCCATCGTTGAATTAAGTCTACTAATTTTATACCTTTTTCTGGTATAGTTATATTCTTACTGAAATCACCAATAGTGATCGAATAACTTTGATTAATAAATTTTTGTGATTTATGATCGTATCGATTTATGCTTGTATCTTTTATCACAGTTTGATCAGATAATGGTAATTTTCCTAAATCAATAGTTTGACGATCCAAAATGACTGTTACATTTGATGGAATTATTTTTTCAATACCATTTATACGGTTAGAAGAAAGATTTATCGATTTAAGTTTAGGTAAATCTGCTATTTCTTTCGGAATTATTCCGTTTAAATTATTGTCGGAAAGATTTATTTCAATGATATGTCCTTCATTATGAATTATCCCTTTCCAAGATTGTATATGTAGATTATTCGATGAAATATCCCATTTTTCTTTCCATTGATTACCGTTTGTTTTTTGGTATAGCTTCACCAAAGCTCGATATTCTTCGTCAAAGACCGGAGTGGTAGATTGTCGTACAATGCCTTTATATCGGTTATGTGAACCTGACGCAGAACCGTCTGATTGCCAAATGGCTATAGAAGCATTATCGGGTATTTCTGATATATTTATATCTGAGAAAATGACCAAACTGTCTTTAGCTGTACTTTTGGATATATTTAAATTATTAGCCTGTAAGTAAAATGTATTTTTAGCTTTGAAATCAGAATTTTTAGTATCGTATAAATTAATTTTATTTAGTTTAACGATAATTTTATCATCTTTTAATTCTAAATATTCATCTTTGCTGCTCTCTTGATTTCGTATATCTGCATTGTTAAAAGTTAATGGATGATCGATATCGGTAAAAGAATTATTCGATAAATCAAGCTCATTTATTTCTTTTAATTCATTTAACACTTGAGAATGAATAGTCCCGGAAAAATTATTATTAGATAAAATCAATTTTTTTAGTTCTTTTGATTCTGACAATGAGGCAGGAATGTTTCCGGATATTTTATTACTTAAAACATTTAAAATCTTTAATTTTTTTAAATTACCTAATGATATGGGTAATTCTCCTTCGATTTCGTTTGAGTTTAAATTTAGAACTTCAAGAGATTTCAATCCTGAAATTTCCTCAGGAATAGTTCCCTTCAATAAATTATTCGGTAAAGAAATGGATATTATATGTCCATCTTTAATTCCTACACCATACCAATTTTCTAAATGAAGATTATTTTTCGACACATCCCATTTATTTTTCCATAGAAATCCTAATGTAGAAGAATGAAACTTTTTTAAAATTTCAAATTCAGTAGCTTCCACCTGTCTACCGAAAGTTAATTTATCATAATATATGTTTGTGCCTTGTGCATATCCTTCCGTTTGTTCAATTCTTACCTTATCTCCATATTTTACTCCCCACGAAGCTATATCCTTAAAATATAACATTCCGTTATTAGAATACGTTGATCCCTTTCTTACATTATTAATATATATATTAAAAATATATTTTCCATTAAGGTTTGAAGATCCGTTGTTTATGGAGAAAACACAAATTTGCGGAAGTTTGATAATCAATTCATTAGTGCCCGTTTCTAATTCTGAAATTTTAATAGTTTGATTTTTAAAATTTATATTTGAAATTGCCCAATGATTTTGAATTAATGATTTTGGTAGGTCATGTATTTGATTTCCATCTAATTCTAATCTTATTAATTTTTCCATATTTCCTATAGTGGAATGTAATTGACTTATATCATTCTTACTTATAATCAACGTTTTTAATTTCCCCATTTCTCCCCAACTTTCAGGTAAAACTCCTTGTATTTTACATCTTGATAAATTTAAATATTCTAAATTCTTTAATTTCGATAGTACTTCCAAATTTGAATTGCTTATATCTATAGCATCTAAGTAATAGGAATTAAAATTTAAAATTTTTATGTATTCAAGGTTTATAATACTTTCCGGTAGTTTACCTTTTACATTATAAAAATAATATAAACTAAGTCCGGTGACATGTCCATTTTCTACTGTTACTCCACTCCATGGTATCTCATGTAAATTATTCTCCGTAATATCCCATTTTTTCCAACTAGAATAATATCCTTTCCAGTTCGCTCCATTAAGCTGGTTATAAATATCTACTAAGGCTTGGTATTCTTTTTCAGGTACTTTCGGTAATTCTATATTTACTTGAGAAAATCGTAGATAATTGTCTCCCATGTAGGTATTATTTTGTGTATACGTATCTTGATATAAATATAGATCATCTCCTTTTTTAATAGTGGATATTAAATTATTAGGGATCGTAACCACCCCTTTTTCTGATATTGGTAAATTCCCTCTTACTTTTTCTCCTCTTAAATAGAGTTTCATAGACGGTTTTTGACTGAAATCATTTTTGGCTCTGTCATATAAAAATAGTTGGGGTAAATTTATTTCTACATCTTCCCCTTTATATGTGAATAAAGGTAAAGTAATGGTTTGCTTTCTTAAATTGTAATCCGTTATGCTATAAGGTAAAAAACCCTCTATGGATGAAATTTGATTACTATAAAATTTTACTGTCTTTAAGCTTTTGATCTCTTCAAGTTCTTTGGGTACTTTTTTGAAATTATTATATGAAAGATCTAAATATTCCAAATTACATTTAGAAATTGACGGAGGTAATTCTTGTATTTGATTTCCATCTAATTCTAATCTTATTAATTTTTCCATATTTCCTATGGTGGAATGTAATTGATTTATTGAATTATATCTTACTTCTAAATGCTTTAATTTCTTTAATTCTCCCCAACTCTCCGGTAATGATCCTTCTATTTTATTCCCATACAGATATAAAACTTCTAAATTCTTTAATCCTGATAAAATACTCCAATCGGTGCCTCGAAAGTCTTTTTGTATATTCTCATAAGAAGATAAATTTAATATTTTTAAGTATTCTAAATTTTTTATGCTTGACGGTAGTTTGCCTTTTACATTATAAAAATAATATAAACTTAGTTCGGTAACATGTCCATTCTCTACCGTTATTCCATCCCATTTTACCTCATGTAAATTATTTTCCGTTATATCCCATTTTTTCCAACTAGAATAATATCCTTTCCAGTTCGCTCCATTAAGCTGGTTATAAATATCTACTAAGGCTTGGTATTCTTTTTCAGGTACTTTCGGTAATTCTATATTTAATTGGGAAAATCGTAGATAATTGTCTCCCATGTAGGTATTATTTTGTGTATACGTATCTTGATATAAATATAGATCATCTCCTTTTTTAATAGTGGATATTAAATTATTAGGGATCGTAACCACCCCTTTTTCTGATATTGGTAAATTCCCTCTTACTTTTTCTCCTCTTAAATAGAGTTTCATGGACGGTTTTTGACTGAAATCATTTTTGGCTCTGTCATATAAAAATAGTTGGGGTAAATTTATTTCTACATCTTCCCCTTTATATGTGAATAAAGGTAAAGTAATGGTTTGCTTTCTTAAATTGTAATCCGTTATGCTATAAGGTAAAAAACCCTCTATGGATGAAATTTGATTACTATAAAATTTTACTGTCTTTAAGCTTTTGATCTCTTCCAGTTCTTTGGGTACTTTTTTGAAATTATTATATGAAAGATCTAAATATTCCAAATTACATTTAGAAATTGACGGAGGTAATTCTTGTATTTGATTTCCATCTAATTCTAATCTTATTAATTTTTCCATATTTCCTATGGTGGAATGTAATTGATTTATTGAATTATATCTTACTTCTAAATGCTTTAATTTCTTTAATTCTCCCCAACTCTCCGGTAATGATCCTTCTATTTTATTCCCATACAGATATAAAACTTCTAAATTCTTTAATCCTGATAAAATACTCCAATCGGTGCCTCGAAAGTCTTTTTGTATATAATATGAGGATAAATTTAATATTTTTAAGTATTCTAAATTTTTTATGCTTGACAGTAGTTTGCCTTTTACATTATAAAAATAATATAAACTTAGTTCGGTAACATGTCCATTCTCTACCGTTATTCCATCCCATTTTACCTCATGTAAATTATTTTCCGTTATATCCCATTTTTTCCAACTAGAATAATATCCTTTCCAGTTCGCTCCATTAAGCTGGTTATAAATATCTACTAAGGCTTGGTATTCTTTTTCAGGTACTTTCGGTAATTCTATATTTACTTGAGAAAATCGTAGATAATTGTCTCCCATGTAGGTATTATTTTGTGTATACGTATCTTGATATAAATATAGATCATCTCCTTTTTTAATAGTGGATATTAAATTATTAGGGATCGTAACCACCCCTTTTTCTGATATTGGTAAATTCCCTCTTACTTTTTCTCCTCTTAAATAGAGTTTCATGGACGGTTTTTGACTGAAATCATTTTTGGCTCTGTTATATAAAAATAGTTGGGGTAAGCTTATTTCTATATCTTCTCCTTTATATGTGATTAGAGGTAAAGTAATGGTTTGTTGACTTAAATTGTAATTCGTTATGCTATAAGGTAAAAATCCCTCTATGGATGAAATTTGATTACTATAAAATTTTACTGTCTTTAAGCTTTTGATCTCTTCCAGTTCTTTCGGTACTTTTTTGAAATTATTATATGAAAGATCTAAATATTCCAACTTACATTTAGAAATTGATGGGGGTAATTCTTGTATTTGATTTCCATCTAATTCTAATCTTATTAAATTTTCCATATTTCCTATGGTGGAATGTAATTGATTTATTGAGTTATACCTTACTTCTAAATGCTTTAATTTCTTTAATTCTCCCCAACTCTCCGGTAATGATCCTTTTATTTTATTCCCATACAGATATAAAACTTCTAAATTTTTTAATCCGGATAATACATTCCAATCGGTCCCTTGAAAGTCTTTTTGTATATAATATGAGGATAAATTTAATATTTTTAAGTATTCTAAATTTTTTATGCTTGTCGGTAGTTTGCCTTTTACATCATAAAAATAATAGAGGCTTAACTCTGTTATATGACCATTTTCTACTGTTACTCCATCCCATTTTATTTCATGTAAATTATTTTCCGTTATATCCCATTTTTTCCATGAATTGGATCCACTCCAATTCGAACCGTTCAATTGGTTGTAAATATCTACCAAGGCTTGGTATTCTTTTTCAGGTATTTGATTGCTAGAAGAGTTATAATTAAAAGTTTGTGATATACTATTGTTTTGAAAAATTAGATAACAAATAATAAATTGTAAAAAGTGTTTCATAAATCAATTATTTTATATAAATAAACTTAACAAATAATTAAAGCATTTAAATATATAAAATAAAAAATAAATTATATTTATATACAATAATTATTATATAATTTATACAAATATAAAATAATTATTAATTTATATCTGTTTTTATTTAAATTTAATTTTAAATATCATAAAAAATTTATAATATCACTAAAAATCAACCATAATAAAATATATTTTTATATATTATTTATGTAATTTTTTAATATTTATATTATATAAACAAAAGTAACATGTTTAACTAATTAATAAATAAAGGTATTTATTAAAAAAAATTGACATAAATCCATGAAATGAAAGTGAAGATTTTTTTTATCTCATTATAGTGTATTACTAAATTTTAAAAACTAGATTAGATCTTTAAATTTTATCCAATTTAGTTGGATGAACAGTAAGAATATTGAATGGTATATATAAATAATTTTTTATTAATATATGTAAACTATCAAAAAATCTATAAATTTTTGATACCAATTAAATAAACTACTTAAAGGTAAATGAAGATTATTGAACTGTATGTATGATAAATAATTTAGCTGAGGAAAGGAGATTGAAATAATTTTAAGATAAATTTAATTTATTTGTTAAATTAATGATTTACAAATGAGAATTTATTAATGATGTATGTAAAACCTCATATTGATATCTAGGGGTTATAATAATAAACGATATCGATGACATCAGATTTGGACATAGCTCCCGGATTAATTCCTAATTCTCCTTCCGGAATAGGAATTCCTAATTTTTGAAAATGACTTTCCCAATACGGAATAAATTTTCCTGTATCTAAGGATTTAAATGTCATTACATTTAAAGGAAATACTTCTTTATTGTCATTGGATATATACAAAATTTTATATATAAGCTCTGAACAATAGTATTGATCATTAGTTAAATCAAAAGCGTCATCGTATTCTTTACCTATTAATTTTTGAGCTTCTTTTATCGCTTGTGGAATCAATTTTTGATAGGGTGCTTTCAATCTTCCAACAACAGAAATGGGCGGTTTATTTTCATATTTTTTTGGAATTAAAAATTCTTCCAGCGGTGTAATTTTTACTTTGGGATGAGTTGCTTCAATTACATTAAATGATTTTGTAATAGAATCTTTATATACCATTCCAACATGGGTAAAATTATAATTATCTATGCCTGAAGTAACCTGTTTGATTGCGCTATCCATATTTTTAGCATAGGATTCTTGAAATAGTAAATCTCCATCTTTTAAATCAAATGTAAATGAACTATAACTTTGTGAAAAAACAAAACAAAATTGATATATAACGATTAGGCTAAAATACTTTTTCATAGAATCTATTTTTCGATACAAATATAAAAAACACATAATAGTTTATGTGTTTTTTATATTTTTTTAAGTTTAAATTAAAATTTAAACATTTTAAATCAGTTGATTGTTATATAATCTACACCACTATGAGCGGACATTTCAGGCGCATAGACGGATTGCACTGAAGTAAACCCGTTTGAAAATTCTCCTTTATTAGTAGCTCTTACCTCATATTCAAACACATACGTTCCTTTTCTTATATGTTCAAAGAAAAAATTAGTAGATGAATCGCGGGTACTTTCATAATAACTTAATCCGTTTTGATATTTATACGAAGAAAAAATATTAACTGGTTCAAACCCTGATGCTCCCATATCTTTAATATGAATAAAATACATATCACGATCTGCTTTTAGTATCAGTCTTACAGTAATTACATCACCGATGGATATATAATTTTTACTCGTAATTTCCTGTAATATAAAACCTTGATCGGATACCGTTTTTTTAAATAATTTTTTCTGTATTTTAATTGCATTTCCTGCATCATTTATTTTATCTAAATCTTCAATATATTGATAATATAATCCTCCCCAAGCTATACCGGGAGATGTTTTCTCAATTTTTATATCTCCTATTTCCGATTTCATTTGCTCAGAATTCCATGTTTTTTTAAAATATCCTGTAGTTTGAATCAAGGAAGCATCGACTGATGGATAAATTTGCTTGTTTCCACTAAAAATGCTCACATTTTTTTCTCCTTCAGACCAATCTTTTCCAAAATTCAATAAAGCATACAAAGCATTAGTTGTAGCTTTCGTAGAGCCCCAAGAATTAGTCTGTTTATTACCTAGCAGCCAAATTTTCATTTCTTCTACAGAATTAATATCCCGGGGAGTTACCTCTGCAAAGGCTTCTATAATTTTAGTTTGAGATTCGATCGGTGTTTGGTATCTGGACCAACCGGCTAGATTATCTTTCCAATACATACCTGTATTTTCTGATTTCACCGATGTTTCTTTCAAATTATGAAGCACAGTTTGCGCTGATGTTGTATATCCAAATCTATGCAAAGTGACGGCCAACATCGCTTTATTTTGTGTATCTAACTTTTTAAAATATTTTGTAAAATTTCTGTTAATCTCTTTACTGTAGTTTTCTGTTTCTAACGGTAATGGATAACGATCTTTCCAAAAACTTCTTACATAATAATACTGTAGTAAATCGCCCTCCTCTCCTGTTTTTTCCATTTGATTTTTATGGATATAATCCAAAGCGTTTTGATCGGAATATGCAATAGCTTTTTTAATCACCTGTCCCAGATCATTCGGTATATATGTCGAATACTGAATGCCCAACATTTTTCTGAGTTGACCTATTCCGGCAATAATATTATCAGTTATATATGCATTAGAATTTCCTCCTTCAAACCAAGCAAAACCACCATCAGGATTCTGCAAGTTTTTAAGTTTATCTAGAACTTTAGCATTTTCTTGAGCCATTTGGTTTAAATCGAACAGCAAAGAAATTCTCTTTTTCTCTTCGGTTTCATTTTCACCGGTACGTATCCAAGGGGTTTCTTCTAATAGTATATTTTTCAATTCTTGATTCTTTTCTAAATTGGATATGTTGATCCCTTTAGAATTCCAATCATTTAATACATTTTTAATATTCGGAACGGTATTTACTATAAAAGAGGCCAATACATTCCCATATAAACGACTAAACACTTGCTCCGAATTTTCATAGGGATATTCCTTTAAATAAGGAATGGTAAATATAGCCAGCCATACAGGGTTACTAGCAACCTCCAGATTTAAACTTAATGGAGATAAGGACTTTGAAGAATGAGTACTAAGCTTATCTAAATGATATTCTTTTGTTTCATTTTCTTTTATGTTGATAGGTATAGATTCGGTGATTAATACCCTATCGGAAAGTATGGGAAGTACACTTTCTTCACCATCTGAAAAATTACCTGCATTTGCAACTATGCGTAAACTGACGGCTTGAATATTTTTTGGAACTTTAATTTTCCAACTTACTTCGGTATTTTTAGAAAGTTCTGCTTTGAAAGGTATAACAGGGGATAAATTATTAAATGTATTATCTACCGATTTTTGAGTCAATGCATCAAAAAGAAAAAGCCGTGCATTTCCTGTTATATTTTTTCCGGTTAAGTTATTAATTTTTGTACGTATCGTTAGTTCATCTCCTTCTCTTAAAAATCTGGGAAGATTAGGCACCACCATGAGATCTTTCTGAGTTTGTGCATGAAATTCGGCTGTTCCCGTATGTAAATCTTTGGTGTGAGCTAAAATAAGAAGTTTCCATTGAGTTAAAGCCTCCGGTGAGGTAAATGAAAATGTAACGTTACCTTTCTCGTCTGTATAAAGATTAGGATAAAAGAATGCGGTTTCTTCTAAATTCGTACGATATTTAAATTGAGAAAGATTCTTTTCTACATCAGCATCTTGATTTATTATCTTTTGTATACTATTTCTTCCTATAAGTCCATTTTCCAAATTTGAATCGGATTGCATATAATCAGCGTTTTTAGGAATGGCAATTGCAGAAGTAGCTACCACTTCCCCATCGTATAAAGTGCCTATGGATATATCCTTCAAATCAACATTTTTTGGGTTTTTATAAATTAAATTAGGTAACTTTTCTGATAATCTGTTTGAAATGAGATTATAACCAATGGTAGAAGCCGATTGATATAATACCCCATACGTATAATATTTCCAAGGAGTGAATGTGAAAGTAGTTGGAGCAAATTGATCTAAAGACTCGTCGTACATTGTAGCCAGTACTTCTGCAGCAATTTTATCTTTATCATTCCCGCTAATAGTCAAAGTCCAAGTTTCTTTTTGTCCAGGAATTAGCTTATTTCTAAATACATCAGTTTTAATTTTTAAGTCTTTAGGTTTTTCAACAACCTCAATTTGAAAGCTTTTTACTTGATATCCATTTTCATTAACCAAATAAGTTAAAACAAATAATCCATCACTAATAAAATTCTTAGTTGCCATAAAGGAATAGGTTCCTCTACCTTTAATTAAAGGTATTTCTTTATGTACTATCCATTTCCCGTTACTTTCCAAATGTAAAACGGCTGTTGAATTTTTTAAATCAGAAAAAAAGTTGAGTTCAATTTTTTCTCCTACCTGATATGATGATTGAGAGGCATTCACGCTAAAATATTCATAATCTGATGATTTTAATGTTTTATCATCTTTTATTTCAATAATTCTTTGAGTTTTAACGGTATCAGTACCCAATACAGTTTCAGCTTCCACTAAATAAAATCCTTTTGATAATGGAGAAGAAAGGTTAAGAGTATCAGATATTTGAGTATCAAATTTATAGGTATTTATTTTTTCTTTTTTCCATGCCGAAGGGTCCTGCTCATCTTTAGCATAAGGTAAATGTGGAAAATAACGTACAAATGATTCTTTATCGTATAATTGATATTCCGGAACGAATGCCAATTTATTTGGAAGAAGTATTCTGGATGGACCTTCTAATTTATATAGGTTAACCATCCCTTGAGCATATACTTTTACCTCATTTAAATTAGTTGATTGTATGATTAGTTTAGTAAAATCTTTTTGAGTGGATACATCCGGTGTATGTAAGGTTAGTTGCAGAGGGATATCTCCCAATGTAATTTTAGTTTTTTTAGTTTGGGTTTCTCCGGTATCATCTGTAACATCTACGGTTAAAATATAGGTATAATATCTATATTCATTATCCTTTTTAACATCTTTAGCCTTTGCGAGATAAGAAATTGTAAAAGCTCCCTCTTTATCTGTATTTACTTCTCCATGTGCTATTATTTCGGATTGATCTGAATAAGGCATGGGATAATACATCCTATATAAAGGTACTAAACCTTTTCTTTCAACCCTGTAAATAACTTTTGCATCAGAAACAGGCGATCCGTTATATGATAACGCTTTACCTTTACTTTCCACCTGTTCATCTAGTTTATAATTTCCTGAAAAATCATCAAATGTGATTTCAAATTTTGGTCTTTTGTATTCTTCTACTGAAAAATAATGAGTATCATTACTGAAATTGGAAGATATATAATAATTTCCTGTCAAACCTTCTTGAGGCAGAATAAACTCTCCAAATATACTTCCGTAATCATTTGTAGTTAAATTTAATGTTGAAATTTCCTGTCCATTCGCATTATTTAATGATAGAGTCACTTTTTGCTGTTTTACTACTAAGGTTTTATCCTTATCTTTAGTATAAAGTATTACTTTAAAAAAAACTTTTTGTCCGGGTCTATAGATGGATCTGTCCGTAAAAAAAGCACTCATCTTTTGAATATCATTTTTAATTACATCACTTTCATCATTGTACATGCTTGAAGGAAGTTTCATATAGGAATGTGAAGAAGGAATATATATATAAGTATCTCCAAATTTTGAGCTGAGTTTAGATAAATCAAAAAGTCCGTGTGAATCGGTTGTAATGGTATAGGGCTCAAGTAAATTTTTTGAATCTATATTTTTATTTTGTTTTTTGTATACAGTTATAGATTTAGTTGGATAAACCTTTCCCGTTTTACGATTTAATAATTGAAATAATGGATTTACATATCTTCCTAATTTAACAATACTCCAATCATGGACCATAAAGTATAAGGTTCCATTGAACTCTGAATTTAATTCTTGATTGGGTATAAATGATGAATTTGTTGACAATTCCAACATATAATTTCCTTCGGAAAGACCTTCCAATTTATTTAACGTGGAATGAGTCTTAAAATCTGAAAACGACTTCCATTCCAACACACCATTTCTGATCTGTTTTTTATTTACCATGGAATAAATTCCATTGGATATAAATTCTGAATTAGTCGAATTTAACATCGTATTAGTATCCGTATTTAGCTGAAAAATTCGATAATAAACTTTATTGATATTAGTAGCTTCTATTATCAACGGGATGTTTTCATTTGGTAATTGAACTTCATCCAATGAGGCATTGAGGGATATTTTTTGAATTTCTTCGATAAGATTTTTACAATTTACAGTCCACGGATTATTTTCAGAATAGGTAACATTTTTACAAATTGAATATGCTTTTTCTTTATTTGAATTCATATTCATACTCGCAGCTTTGTAATATAAATAGGCGGAAAATTTTTGAGTCGGATAAGAATTTGCTAAATTCTCTATTAAAGCTGCTTTTTTCTTCAAAGTTTCAGAAGAATGAATAGTATTTTCAATTTGTTTTAATTTAACGTTTAGAAAAGCTGATTTATCCGGATCATTTTTATGAAATTCGTATAAATCTTTATAAAGATCGTTAATTTCTTCTTCTTTATTCTTTTTATCCAAAGACCCCTTGGTATCTGTTGTATTCTGCGTTAAAATAAACTCGCTTGGTAAGTCGTTTTTTTCTAACGCATGGATATATCGAAACACTAAAATATCGTATAAAGTAGGATATAATTCTATATCTTCATCTGAATTTAAAATGTTTTTCCAATGTAATGTTTTTTCTTTCTTATGTAATTGATCATTTTTAATGGATTCTTTATACAAGGAAAAACTCTTTTGCATGAGTTGATGGGTGGACCAATCGCTAATATCATTGGAATGAAATTCAGTTTCTATAATATTTCTTCTTTCCCAACGAGTTCTAATTGAATAATCTTCATAAATTTTTGCTAACATCGATTTTGTTAAGGACAAAGTAATCCCTTTAAAAGAATTCATTTCCTTTTCAAAATTTTGGATTACAAGTTTGTACGGATCATTATCTTTATCCTCTTGAGTTTGAGATAAGATTAGATATTGATATATCAAGGAATTAATAATTTCCGAAGAATTATTTTCTTTTTTTGCCTGAATGTATAGTTGATTAACTTTAGGAAGTAAAGATTTAAACTCTCCATTCTTCATTTCTAAATCAATTTCCTTCCATTCTTTATCATAATTGATAACTTGTGCCATACCTATTTGAATTATCCAAAAACTTAAAAATAAAAAAATCGATTTCATATGATTTTATTTCAAATTATAAAATATCTATTGTTAATTTATTACAATAAAGATGCTTAAATTACTAAATTCCATAAAGATTGTATATAATTTTTTAAAAAATTAATCTTATATATGGATAAAAAAACAATAAACTTAATTGATAATATGATATAATATTCTATAAATTATATAATACAATAAAAAAAGCTAAGGAACAATTATTCGTATTAGAACTAATTATCTTACTATGATTGCTAAATTTTAGCGTAAAAATTACATATAATTTTAAATGAAAAGATAAATGAAAATGATCTTTGTGTTAACAAGCAATTTGTTTTACATTACCAATTCGTTAAATAATTTTAAAAATGTTTGATTAAGATCCGAAGAAAACCCGGGATGTGGTCTGGATGTTTGAATCATAGTACTTCTTTCAGAAGTTAGCCAACGAAATCTTTCTGCAATACCCATAGCAGCTATGCCTCGTCCTGAAGAATCTCCTATACTAATTTTTTTAAATGCTTCCAACGCATTTATAATACAATCAATATCAAAAGTATTATCTTTACTAAAACATTTTATTTTCTCTTGATCAACTATATATTCGACTTTGATAAATTTAGCTTCTTTTGAAAACAAAATAATTCCCACATTTATAAATTCTTCTCTTTCAACTTTCGGCACCAATCGTATGACGGAATATTCATATAATCGTTTTTCTTGCATTATTTGCTTCTTTTATAAATAGTTGTGAATTATTTAATCTGTTAGAAAGGAATTCTAGATAAATATTTTTTATATCCTGTGTGGATTCTTCGGAACTTCTCCAATCTAACCAATCATCGGGTATTAAATTTACTATTTCACCGATTTTTTCTAAACTTATTAGTTCTTTGCACTGTTGATCTATTTCTTCGAGGTGCGAGGCAAAAGGTAATAACACATGGTTTTTAATTTCGGCAAAAGGTGTAACCGATAATCGTTCCCAGTTTATCCAAGAATGATGAAAATATAAGGAAGCTCCCATATCAATCAGCCATAATTCTTTATGCCAAATAAGCATATTGGTATTTTTAATCGTTCTGTCAATATTAGTTAAAAACGCATCTAACCATACAATTTTTGAGGCTAGATAGGAATCCACCTTTGTAACCACCGGATCATAAGTTAACGCTCCTGACAAGAAATGTAAACCTAAATTTAATCCTCTACTTGCTTTAAGTAAATCTTGTATTTCTTCATCAGCTTCCGTACGACCAAACGCTTCATCTAAGTTGATAAATACTATTTCAGGAATGTTCAATCCTAACAATCTCGCAATTTCCCCTCCAATTAACTCAGATATTAAAGCCTTAGTTCCGTGTCCTGCTCCCCTGAATTTAATTACATAATTAAACCCGTCATCAGCTTCTGCCAAGGCAGGTAAGGAACCTCCTTCTCTCAACGGGGTAATGTATCTTGTAACGTGTACGCTTCTCAGTTCCATAGTGAATGGGTTATCCTTGGTAAAGTTACATTTTTTTCTAACTATTAATTTTTATTAAAAATTAAATTTTCACTCAACATAAGTTTTTATCCTGGCTTAAAGTCAAATTAAATCTGAATACCCTTTACTAGGCAAGTTAAAAATTTAATTATACTTTGATTCATTTAAACTATTCAACTATAGATTTTCTTTAGTAAAAAGTATTCATAAATCCATAAAGATTAATACATTTGTACAGACAATAAAAAGGAATTATACTTTTTTATTTTAAGAAAATACAAGATGGCAAGTAAAGAAGAAATTAAAAACTTTTTGAAGGAAATAGAGGTTGATGACTTAGTCAGGAATGTACAAATTATGGGTGATACCGTTATCATCGATATGCTTTCTCATTCACCTGCCCTACATGAAAAGAAAAGAATGGAAACAGCTATGCATACAGCTTTTGAACAAAAGTTTGGAAAAGATGTACAGCTTAAATTGAATATTTCAGTAGAAGTACCGGAAAAAAAAGATTCCAGAGGAAATGCTATTCCGGGTATTAAAAATATAATTGCAGTTGCTTCAGGAAAAGGCGGTGTCGGAAAATCTACCGTTGCATCCAACTTGGCAACAGCCTTAGTTAAAATGGGATTTAAAGTGGGCTTATTGGACGCTGATATATACGGACCTTCGGTTCCTACCATGTTTGATGTTACCAATGAAAAGCCTTTATCAGATAATAATAAAATTATACCTGTGGAAAGTTACGGAGTAAAGCTCCTTTCATTAGGATTTTTTGCAGGAGCCAACCAGGCGGTTATTTGGAGAGGAGCTATGGCTTCCAAAGCGATCCACCAATTACTTCATGATGCCAATTGGGGCGAATTGGATTTCCTTCTTATAGACCTTCCTCCGGGAACCGGAGATATACATCTATCGATCGTACAAGAAGTTCCCGTAACCGGATCCGTAATCGTTAGTACACCGCAACATGTGGCCCTGACCGATGTAAAAAAGGGGGTGGCTATGTTCCAAATGCCCGAAATTAATGTACCTGTTCTTGGTTTAATTGAGAATATGGCTTATTTTACACCAAAAGAATTACCGAATAATAAATATTATATTTTCGGAAAAAAAGGTGTTAAAAAATTAGCTGAATCTATGGACCTTCCTTTCCTAGGTGAAATTCCTATCATACAATCCATCAGAGAGGCTTCTGATTACGGAAGACCGGCCGTATTGCAAGAAGATGAAATGGTATCCGGAATTTATATGAACTTGGCTAAAAATATGATAAGCAGCCTGGTCAAAAGAAATGAAGATTTACCACCTTCAGAAGCGGTAAGAATTACAACAATGGCAGGATGTTCCAACAATTAATTTTATTATTTTACATGCAAATGAATACATTAACAGACAGAATAAATCAAGCATTAGAAGAAATTCGTCCTTTTTTAATGTCCGATGGCGGCGATGTTAAACTTATAGAAATCAAAGATAATAAGGTTTTTGTAAGCTTTACCGGCGCATGCTCTGATTGTTCAATTAATCAAAGTACATTAAAATTAGGAATTGAATCAACTATAAAAAAACATGTACCCGAAATTGAAGAAGTAATAAGTATAAGCGAATAAAAAATTTAATCCTGCTCTTTTGTTATTTAATTTTTGGCAATAAGTTTGATAGAATTATGATATTTTAATCTATTTTTATATTAATTACTTTTATTTAATAAATGTTATGAGCTATAACTAATAACCAAAAATTTGGAATGAAAAAATTATTTACGATAGTAGTTACGTTCTTATTCTTTTTTATATTTATATCAGCGGATTATTCAACGCCCTCTCCTACTCAATTTAAAGACGGGGAATATTTAAAGTACAGGATTCATTATGGTTTTTTAAATGCCGGATATGCTACTTTTACCACAAATTTGGTAACATATAATGAAAAAACTCACTATCATGTTGTTGGTAAAGGATATTCTACCGGTGCGGTAAAATTATTTTTTAAAGTGGAAGACCTATATGAAACTTATATAGATAAATCCACTATGCTTTCTTCTAAATTTATACGTAAAATTCGCGAAGGTTCCTATGTAAGAGATCAAACGATGGTCATTGATCATACGAATAAAAATATTACTTATACCAATAATAAATCCAATACTTCCAAAACCTATAATTATACGGGAGAAATGCACGATATGTTATCTGCATTTTATTATTTAAGAAATATGAATACCGATAATTATACAGCGGGCGATTATATTAATCTTAATATATTTATGGATGGTGAAACTCTAAATTTTAAACTTAAAATTTTGAATAGAGAAACAGTCTCTTCAAGTTTTGGAAAAGTAAAATGTTTAAAAATCAGACCCTATGTCCTTGCAGGAAGAGTTTTTAAAGAGAAAGAAAGTGTAACTATGTGGGTAACCGATGACTCAAATCATGTTCCAATTCAAATTAAAGCTGAATTAGCCGTTGGATCTTTAAAAGCCGATTTAAGTAGTTATAAAAATTTAGAAACTCCAATTAATTTTAGTAAATAATCAAGTTATCTGACAAAACGATATATTCCTTCTCCTTCCGTCCAATTGCTTCCCGATTTAATTAATTTAATGATTCTATTAGCTAATTTATCGCAATTGGATTGAAGAATGTGTATTTTCTTCGGTCTGCCTTCTTTACTTACAGTAAATCCAATAACTATCTTAACTTCATTAGTATCACATTTTTCTTTTTTAACCAACAGATTTTTATAGATATAGGTATTGAAATTGTCCCTTCCTATAGTGGGCTGAGATTCAAAACTTTTATGTATAATACCATAAGATTGTGAATCTCTTATTAAAGAATCGCCTGAATAGATTTGATCTGTTTCTTGATCAGTTTTGTTGAGTTTTTTTACCGGTTCAAGAGAGGTATCTCTATTCATTGTTTTCAAAGATAATAACGGTTCCTCAACTTTTTCTTGACTGAGTTCAGCGCTTATATCCCGGTGTGCAATAAATTTATTTTCAAAGGTATCGGTATCTTCTTCGATTGATTCCGGTTCTATATTTCGAATAAATTCTTTAGGATCAATTTTTTGTTTCAATGTATGATTAGATACGATAGTCAAAGGTTTACTTTTATTTTGTGATTTTACTTTGAAAGTATCGGAAAAATCCTTCTTTTCATTGTTTGAACTATTGTTGTATTCATTGATTGCAAAGGGAATATTCGTATTCTTGTCGTTACTTCCTGATTTTTCATAAGCGATTAAATTTCTTTCCTTTCTTTGACCGTTTGTTAATTTATATAGTATACTTATACTGACTAGAAGAACTAATCCGGCAGCTACGACATAAATTGGAAATATATTCTTTCGAGGATTCGTTTTATCTAAAATTTTTCTTTCAAGCTTTTTAATATCCTTATTTGGGTCTCCTTGAACTTCTTCATAACCCTCTAAAGCTTCTCTCAAAAAGTCATCCTTCATGGATTGCCTTTCAATATCTCTGGCATCTTTACCTCTTTTTCTACCTCCTATATAGTTAAGTAAATTTTTCATTTAAGATTTTTTTCTAAACAAAGCTTTAAATTTCTTTTACCGTTCTGTATATAACTTTTAACACTTTTCAAGCTGTATTGAGTAGCATCACAAATATCCCTATACGATTTATCTTTGAAAAAAAACATTTCAATGGATGTCTTTTGAGGTTGAGGTAGCCTGGATATACAATCTTCTAACATTTGATATTTTTTATCATCATTATTTTCATCCAATAAGTCCCAAACATCCTCAGATTGCACATTTTCCATAGCATGATCTATATTTATTTCTATACCTTCTCTTCTTAATTGTTGTAAACAATAATTTTTGGAAACTGTATATAACCATGATCCGAAATAATCTATTTTATAATTTAAAATTTTAGGAAGTAAATTTTCAAACAGTTGCATTACTGCATCTTGGGCTTTATGTTCATCTTTTAAATATTTAAGGCAAAGTCCATATTGTAAAGGAATATACCTGCTATATAATACACCAAAATATTCGATATCTTGAGTTTCCCTATATTTATCTAAAAGCTCTTTGTCTTTGTATGTCTTAAGTTCTAAACGATTTTTCAAAAATCCTCGAATAAATAATATTTAACGCTAAAATACAAATTAATTAGCCTGATAGAATTTTCAAAATATATAATTTTCAAAATTATTGTAAACAACTGAGAAAAAACTTAGGTTTTTCCGAGCTTTATCATTTGTTTACTAATTATCTTTAGTAAATTGCAGAAAATTTTGACGTAATGAAAAAATTGTCAGTAGTATCTTATTTGTTTATATCTATTTTATTGGGTGGTGGTCTTGTATCATGCAAAAATGAAGAAAAATCCAAACAATTACCAGATACTTCCATTTCAAAAAAAGATGAAACAAACCGTTCAGGAATATCTTTGAACACGGAATCAACTTTACCGAGTAATGATACTAATAAACAAGAAAAAAATAGTCCTGAAATTATAACCGGTATCTATCAAGATGCGGATAGCCTTTATCACCTTAGATATATTCTTGAAAAAGGTAAAACCTATTCTTTTAATTCAAGAGAAATTAATAAGCAAACAGTAACTTTTAGAGATAAAAGTCAATCTGTTTCGCAAGAATCCATAGATCCAATAAGCTTTACGGTATTAGATATCAAAAATGATATATATACCTTACAAGTATCCATGGGGGGCAAAAAAGTTATTACTAAAGCGGATGGTAAAGTAGTGGTATTTGATACTAACGGTAAAAAACCGGAAAATCCCGATCAAGCAAAATTGTGGAAAATATATAGAGCAATCAGCAATGTTACTTTTACATTAACGATGGATATTTACGGAAATGCTTCAAACATAAAGGGTATGGATGCCATTTATGAAAAAGCAAAATCAACCTTAAAATCCGAATTGAAAGGAAAAGAACTGGAAGATTTTATTAATGCTTTTAAATTGGGTCTGAATCCTGAAACTTTTAAAGCACAATTTGAAGGTTCCATTATGAAATTTCCATCTAAAGGATTAAAAATTGGAGAGAAATGGAATTCTCATCCGGAATTGAAAGACCAAGGGTATAATCAGTTAGTAAAAGTGGGTGACAGTTTAACTGAAGTTCGTATTCAGGGAACTTTACCTTCTAAAACAGATTCTAAAGTGGTAGAAGGGATAACTTATAAATTGTCTGTAAAGGGAACTCAAAGTGGAAAAATTATCATAAATAATAAATCCGGTTGGATTTCCAATGCCAATTTTACTATGACTATTACGGAAACCAAATCAGCCAGTAAAGGTGATGAAACTGAAAAGGTGGTGCAGAAATCTGTAAATAACACGTATATTAATTGATAGGTTACTAATTAATTTATATATTTATCGATGGGAAGATTAATTGAATTTATATTTTTTGCCACAGTTGCTTATTTTGTTTTTAATATTTTAAATAAAATTTTCTCGGGTACTCGTGCAAAAAAGAAATATTCCAGGTCCAAGCCCCATCAATTTAATAACCAAAGAAAAAATTCTTCTCCGAATAAGGGTATTAAATGGGATGCAGAAACAGTTGATTACGAAGAAGTAGAAACTAAAGACAATGAAAAAAAATAGTTATTTTTTGCCGGTTGTAGGATGTTTGCTTTTTTTTGTCATCCTCTCCTTTATGTATTTTAGTCCATTATTATCAGGTAAATATATTTCTCAACCTGATATCATCCATTATAAAGGCGGCGCGCATGAATTAGAAGAGTATCGATCTATTCATGGAGAAGACACCTATTGGAGCAATTCCATGTTTGGGGGAATGCCCACCTACCAAATGGGAGCTAATTATCCTTCAGATATAATTAAAAGTATCGATCGTTTATTAAGAACTTTTCCTACTCCCGCCAGTTATTTATTTTTGTTGTTATCCGGTTTTTACTTGTTAGGTATGGTATGGTTAAAAAATTGGAAATATGCTTTGTTGGGAAGTATTATGTTCTCTTTTTCAACCTATTTTTTTATCATAATTGGAGCCGGTCATAATGCTAAAATTCATACGATAGCCTATTTTGCGCCATTTATTGCAGGTGTATATTTACTGTATCAAAAAAAATATGTTACCGGATTTATTCTTACCACTTTATTCTTATCGTTACAAATTGCAGCAAATCATCCACAAATGACGTATTATCTGTTTTTAGCTTTAGGAATTTTTGGTTTGATTGAACTTATTCACAGCTTTAAAACGAAAACATTAAAATCTTTTGGTATTTCTTCTGGCTTTTTTCTTCTGGCAATTTTACTGGCGTTAGGAATGAATTCTACCCGTTTACTATCAACCTATGAATATTCAAAGGAAACTACGCGAGGAAAGTCAGAATTAACTATAAGTAAAAATAACGTTTCCTCTAATCAGGGTTTAGATACAGATTATATTACTCATTGGAGCTATGGCATTTTAGAGACGGCAAATTTATTTGTTCCTAATTTTATGGGAGGTGGTAACAATGAAAAAGGATTTAAAACCTCTAATCTTGAATCATCTTTACGGGAAAATATTAGATCACAGGAAGAATATACTCATTTTCAACGTGCCTTTAATGGCTCTTATTGGGGAGAGCAACCGGGTACCGTAGGCCCTGCTTATCAAGGTTCTGTAGTCATATTCTTAGCCTTTTTAGCTTTATTTTATTATAAAGGGAGATATAAATGGTGGTTAGTTGCAGCAACCGTTCTAAGTTTCTTTTTAGCTTGGGGTAAAAATTTTGGGATCTTTACTGATTTTATGATTCAGTATTTCCCATTATATAATAAATTTCGAGCTGTTTCTTCCGCTCTCGTGATTGCTGAGTTTACTATTCCTTTATTAGCTTTATTGGGTACGTATTCATATTTTATGGATGAATCTCTTACCCAAGTTTACAAAACTAAAATTTTATATATAAGTTGCGTTTTTATATTGGTTATATTATTACTTCTATATGTATTAGGATTACAAATATTTAGCTTTCATACTTCTTTAGAAGGTAATGCTATAAAATCTGAAATATTAGAAGCAATTAGAAAAGATCGTTTTGCCCTTTTCCAATCAGATATTTTACGAACTTTTTTCTTCGTTTTAGTTTGTTCTGTACTTCTTTGGGCTGCTCAAATTAAGTCCTTTAAATCAAGTTATGCGGTTTTAGCTATTGCCGCATTATCTTTAGTTGATTTATGGGGAGTGGATAAACGTTATTTAAATGATGATAATTTTGTGGACAAACAATTTTATAAAAATCCTTTTCCTACTCAAGTAACAGAAAGTCAATTAGAAAAAGCCCAAACCGATCCAACCTTGGCTCGTATTGTCAATGCAGCACCTATTAACCAGGCATTAGATATAATTAAACAAAACGATCATGCTCATTACAGAGTATTCAATTTGTTATTAAGTCCATTTAATGAAACTAATACCTCTTATTTTCATCAATCGATTGGTGGATATCATGGTGCTAAATTAAGGAGATATCAAGATTTAATAGATTTTTATTTATCGGACAGCTTAAATTTACCTATACTTGATATGCTTAATACTAAGTACATCATCACTGCCGATTCTATAATCAGACCTATTCCTAATCCTAATAATAATGGAAATGCTTGGTTTGTAAATGAAATTGTTTTTGCCAACAATGCCGATGAGGAATTATTAGGATTGGGAAAGATTGATAACAAAAGAAAAGCAGTCATAAATTCAAAATATAAAAAAGACCTTACCATAAAATCTTCCTCTGATAGTTTGTCTTCTATAGAATTAAAAGAATATTTACCGAATAATTTAACCTATGTTTCTAATAGTAAAGAGGAAAAAATAGGAGTTTTTTCGGAAATTTATTATCCACATGGTTGGAAGGCTTCAATCGATGGAAAAGAAGTTCCTATTTATAGAGCCGATTATACGTTACGTGCCTTAAAAATACCTGCAGGAAAACATACTATAAATTTTTCCTTTAATCCTCCCGTAATTCAAAAAGGAAAATATATAACTCTGGGCACTTGTCTTCTTTTTGTAATCATAAGCACTATATTATTGATATATGACTACAAAAAAAGAAGTAAATCCGCTGAGATTTCAAAAGCTTTGTAAGACATGTGTAAAAAGGTTTTGATCATTTCCTATTATTGGCCTCCGGCCGGAGGCCCAGGGGTACAAAGATGGTTAAAATTTACAAAATATCTACCGGAATTCGGTATTGAACCTCATGTTTATATTCCCGAAAATCCCTCCTATCCTATTTTAGATCCAAGCTTGGTTGATGAAATAAATCCAAAAATAAAAATTATCAAAAAACCTATATGGGAACCGTACCGTTTAGCTGAGAAACTCACCAAGAAAAATAAAGATTTTAAAGCCGGTCAATTTGAAACCTCTATAAAACAAGGCATTTTATCCAGGGTTTCCGTATTCATAAGAGGAAATTTTTTTATTCCCGATGCTCGTATGTTTTGGATTAAACCATCGACTAAGTTTCTTGAAAAATATATGAATGAGTACGATATAGATACTTTAGTAACAACCGGACCTCCTCATAGTATGCATTTAATAGGATTAGGATTAAAGCAAATAAAAAAAGACAAAATCAAATGGATCGCCGATTTTAGAGATCCTTGGACTCAAATTTCCTATTACTCTCAACTAAAACTAACTAAAAGATCAGATCAAAAACATAAGGAAATGGAAAAAGAAGTTTTTCAAAATGCCGATCTGATTCTTTCGACCAGTTATACAGATAAAGAAAATTTTAAAAAATTAGGAGCTAAAAATGTTGAATGTATTACTAATGGTTTTGATTCAGAAGTAAATAGAGCAGATGAACCAACTTCTGTATTCACCATTTCATATGTAGGGATGCTCGAGACGCTACGAAATCCCACTAATTTATGGAAAGTATTAGCGGAATTAATTTTAGATAATCCAACATTTGCTTCTCAATTCTGTTTAAAATTAGTGGGAAAAATTTCTGATTCTATTATAGAAGAGTTAAATAATTCGGCTTTAAAAAATAATTGGGTCAATATAGGCTATTTACCTCATGTTGAATCGATTAAAGAAATGAATAATTCTAATTTATTGCTATTAACCAATTTTAATAATATAAAATCCAAAGGTATCATTCCGGGTAAATTATTTGAATATTTAGCAACAGGTAAAACCATTTTATCTATAGGACCACAAAATGCTGATGTTGAGAAAATTTTAATTGAAACTGAATCCGGTAAACATTTTACTTATAACGATCACGATCATCTAAAACAATTCATTTTAACCGAATTTAAAAGTTGGAAAAGCAATACTGCACATGTTCCCTCAGCAAAAATTTCCAATTTTCACAGAAAATTTCTGACTGAAAAATTAATTAAATATTTATAGAAATTATCCCAAATAATAATTACATTTTCTTCATTATAAAAATTTGAGAATGAAAAAAATTATTATTGAATACAATACAATTTTTTATAGATTATTATCTAAACAAGTAAAAATAAAATGTACTTAAATCAATATATATAAATATTTATAATAATCTGTAAATTAAAGAATTAAGAATTATAAGCAAACGACTTAACTTTTTTATATTGTACATTATTATTAACTTCTTATCTTTTTGCATACACTTTCCTCACTATAAATTCATTTCTAACGATATAATCGATTAACTGCTTAAGTTAATCATTTACAACAATTTATAACGAAATAGATTAAAAAAAATATTCTTTTTTTTATTTCCTAAAAATTCATTCTAAACCTCAGTAAAAAGTTGGGTTTAAAATTGGGTATACAGTTGGGTATACAAAATACAATATACTTTATAGCGTTAAACATATATATAATTCTAATTATCGATTAAAAATATAACTTAAAAGCAAAAATAACATACATATATTCCACGAAGAAAAAAATATAAATTTATTAATGCATTGACTATCAGCTAATTGAAATAAGACAGGATTTTTGAATGTGTAAGTTATAAGATTAAAAAAATAATTTAATATATTAAGTTAAAGCATAAAATATTATAAAGATAAGTAGTTAATTTCTAGTAAAGATTCCCCATATATTATTTATTAATTATTTAAATTTTTGTCTAAATACTTTTTACAAAGTGTTTTAAAATCTATCAAATTAGATTTTTTATACTTTTTGATATAATATTCATTATCATATGCGAAATTTTTTAAATAATCAAAATATATCTGTAATAATTCCAATATTATATCTTTATTTTTATATAACCAATTAAATTTTTTTTCAGAAATAGTGCCTTTTTTATTTAAATAAGTAATTATTCTTATAAGCGTATTTTCGTCCATTATTTATAGTAGTGAAAAGTTTTTTTGTTTTTTTGTAAAACTATAAATGTACGAATATACAGGATAAATGAAACGATATTTATATATAGCTGCCTAAAATTTATCTTTTTAAAATATATATTTTAATATAATTTATTCTTTATAAACTAAGTATTAATTTTTTTTTCCAATTGTTTTATCTCTTGTTTGAGCTCTTCAATTTCTTCTCTATAAAATTCATTTAGTTCAATTAATATTTTTATTTTTTTTTCGGCTACATTAAGTTTTTTTTGCATCCTTATAGCATCTATAAGTGCAATGTCAGTTAAATCATCATTACTCTTTAACATTTCGCCGTCACCGGTTAAAAGCCATACAGGATTTATATCTAAACAATTGTCTAATATTTTATTAAGTACGCCTTCCCCTAAATCAGATTCTCTTTTTAATTGAGTACCTATATACCCGTTAGACAGATTATTTTTTTTCTCAAAAGAACTATTATTAAGTCCTTTATAATCAATGTATTGCTTGATTCTATGTATAGCTTTCATAATAAATATTAAAATATTGTCTAAATATTTTGTTTTATTAGACTATTGTTTATATATTTGTAAAAACATGTACACAAATTTATGGAAAGAAGTAAGAATGTTAACAAAAACGCACAAAAAATACAATATGGAGATTTTGTAACCCTATCGGAAATGTTAGGTTGTACCAGTCAGGCAGCACGTATGAGGTATGAAAGAGGTGATTTAAATGCAAAAGAAGCTCTGGATATTATTATAGAAACTCGAAAAAAAATTATCCAAGAATACCATTTAAAAAATCCCACGAAAAAAAATTCAACTATTTTAAAAACAAATTAATGAATCAAAAATAGTCTAAGAAAATATGCATCAGTATATTAAAAACTCGTCTAAATAACTAACGTAGAATAAGAATACTATTTTTTATCAATACCAATGGAAGTTTATGAATTCTATAATAATAAATGGGGTGTTTTATCCAATTGGTTATTTGGAAAATCCGGTTTACTCAAACAAAGTACCTATAAACAATTAACACAAAGAAACCATTTAATTCTCTTACGAAAAGGAGGAAATGGAAGAAAGGCGTTAGTTGAATTTGACAGTATGAGATCCGACATTAAAAAATCGGTATTAGAGTTAGCCGGAGATCCTTATACTATAGGAAAAAAATACACTTTCTTAGAATGCATAGAAAAAGACGAAAAAGCGGAAAAATTTTTCAATGAATACCTATTGGAAAATGGTCAATCCTTGCCTGAAAACAGAAAAAAAGAATATACCTGCAATGCATCCCTGCTAAATACTATTTCAAAAATTATAAATCATACCCTGATGCGCCGTCGTGTCTTGGGAGGCAATCAAAAAAAAATGTGGGAAAATATTGCAGAAATTGTAAAAAATCTCGATAAAAACAAATGGCCGCATTCTTTACCGGAAAATTACCGCCGTTTACGAGAACGATTAAAAGTATATCAAACTCATGGATATCAAATTTTAATACATAAAAACTATTGCCATACCCACAGTCAAAAACTAACAGAAAATTCCAAACTCTGGCTGTTAGCCAAATGGAGTAATCAAGTCCAAAGAACAGTCTGCATATCACAATTACATCAAGAATATAACCTTTATGCCCTGAGCGAAGGATTAAAAACAGTTGAAGAAAAAACCATATACAATTTTATATATGACGAAGAAATAATGCCTTTGTGGTACGGACACAAATTTGGAGAACTTAAATACAAAGAAAAATATAATTACCAACAAAAAACTAAATTACCAACACTACGAGATTCACTCTGGTATAGCGACGGAACCAAATTAAACTTCTTTTACCTAACTGAGGAGGGCAAAATGGAAACCATTTCTGTTTATGAAGTTATGGATGCATACAGCGAGGTTTTGCTTGGATATCATATCAGTAAAGAAGAAAACTATCAAGCCCAATATTCAGCATATCGGATGGCCATACAATTTTCAGGACATAAACCCTATCAAATAGGTTTTGATAACCAAGGAGGACATAAAAAACTTGAAACGGAGAATTTTTTAAATAAAATAGCCCATTTGTCCATAAAAACCGAGCCATACAACGGAAAATCCAAAACCATTGAAAATGCATTTTATCGTCTGCAAAATCAACATCTTGCTCGTTATTGGTTCTTTACAGGACAAAATATCCAAGCTAAAAAAGAAATTTCTAAAGCTAATATGGAATTCATCTTAGCTAATAAAAGCAATCTCCCCTCCCTTACCGAAATAAAAGAGATTTATAAAAAAATACGAGAAGAATGGAATCTTTCTCCCCATCCGTTCAGCGGTAAATCCCGACTTCAAACGTATTTAGACAGCGAAAATGAAAAAGCGCCTAAGATTGAATTATGGGACATGGTCAATTTCTTTTGGGTTGAAAGAAAACAGCCTGTAAAATGGTCTTCCTTCGGATTTTCTTTTAAGGAAAAAAAAGTAACCTACGACTATTTTGTTTATCGAGAAGATGGTATGCCCGATTTAGATTTTCACGAAAAAGCCGTGAATCAATCATTTTTTGTCAAATATGATCCGGAAGATATGAGCATGATTTATTTATATCAGAAAGATCCACAAGGACAATTACGATTTGTAAGAGAAGCCGTTTTAAAAACCGAAATACACCGAGGAAAACAAGAACAAGAACAATTCGAAGCAGAATGGATTAAAAAGGTCAAAAAAGAAAATAAGAATAAGCGTATCCAACGAAGAAATGAAATGGATGAGATCCTTAAAAGTTTTAACATGGATGCGGAATCCTATGGATTGGTTAAACCCAATCTGAAAGGGTTGGAAAATTCCAAAATTGGAAGAAAAAGCAAAAAAGTGATGCATGAAGATGTTGGAAGTTGGCAGAAAAAAGAAAGTTTACAAACCATAGAAGATATCAGAGAACTTTATTAAAAAACAAAAATGCCCCCCTTAGGGGACTAAAAGCCAAACAAAAATATGGATAATGAAGAAAAAATACAAACGGTTCAAAAAATTCAAGACTATGTTAAACAACTGGGAAGTGAAACAGAAGCCGCCAATAACTTGAAACTAAGTACGGATCAACTCACTCAGATTCTCAAAGGAGAAAAGCCGGTTATCAAAGACAACGTATGGAAATCTATCAATGCACAACTAAAAATTTACGAAAAAAGTTGGCAAGTAGTAGAAACAACGAATTTTAAAAATCTTCGTACCCTGTTTCAAGATGCAGTTGACGACTCACAAGTATTTGCCGTAATAAACTTTGCCGGTAGCGGTAAAACCGAGACAGCAAAGGCATTTGTTGAAAATACACCCAATACCTATCTCTTACAATGCAATGAATATTGGAATCGGAAATACTTTTTAGCTGAATTATTAAACGTCTTGGGAAGAGATTCCGGTGGACTGACCGTTGCCGAGATGATGTCTGAAGCAGTACGGATTTTAAAAAAAAATAAAAAGCCCGGTATAATCCTGGATGAAGCAGATAAATTAAGCGATCAAGTCCTTTACTTTTTCATATCCCTCTACAATCAATTAGAAGATCATTGCGCCATTATCTTAATGGCAACCGATCATCTGGAAAAAAGAATCAAAAGAGGTTTAAAATTAAACAAAAAAGGATATAAAGAAATTTTCAGCCGAATTGGCAGGAGATTTATAGAATTTGGAGGAATCACGGCATCAGATGTCGCTTCCATTTGCATAGCAAACGGAATAGAAAATAAATGCCGTATTAAAGAAATATGGCAAGATAGTGAAGGAGATTTGCGCAGAGTGAAAAGAAAAATATATGCCTTAAAAAAAATAAACAAAGAAATTAAATGAAACGAGCAATATCCATTCATGAAATTTATACCAAAAAAAGAAAAGTATTACCATTTGATGGAATATGGGAAGCACATATAGGTAAACCGGAATTAAAAGGCAGTTGGATTATTTGGGGAAATTCAGGAAACGGAAAAACCGGATATGCCATACAATTAGCCAAATATCTCTCAAAGTTTGGCAGAGTGGCTTATAACGGATTAGAAGAAGGAAACAGCGAATCTTTTGCAGAAGCCTGCAAAAGAAATAATATGGACAAATGCCGAGGAAGATTTGTACTGATTGAAGACAGCATCGAAGAATTAGACCATCGCTTAAACTTGCACAAATCGCCGGATATAATATTCATTGACAGTTTACAATATTCAGGAATCAATTATACCTCGTATAAAGAATTGATAAAAAAATACTCAAACAAATTATTTATATGGATTTCACATGCCGAAGGTCGCAATCCGGAAGGACGAATTGCAAAAAAAGTACGATACGATGCCTTTGTTAAAATTTATGTTGAAGGCTATACAGCAAATGCCGTAAGTAGATACGGAGGAAAAGAAAGTTATATAATTTGGCAAGAAGGTGCCGACCAATACAATCTAACCATTAGATGAAAATCAATCAGTTAGAAAAAAAAGTTAATTGTTAAACTTTCACTCCATGAATAACAATAAGAATTGAACTCTCAATAACTTGATAAAGCTAACCCGAAATAAACATTTATGACAGTAAAAGAACTAAAAGAAAAAATCAATGATTTACCTGACGATATGGAAGTCATGCTAGAGCAAACCAAAGAAGAGTTTAAATATGGCCTATTAAACACAATTAAAGTAAATGAAGAATTATTTATAGATCCTTTTTTCCGGGTTACCCTGATGAATGATGAATCTATTATTTTATCTGATGAATAAACAACTATGAAACCAACCCATACACAAATTAATTTTTGCCGACTTACAAAAACTTCACAAGAAGACTATCAAACCAATCTGTTTGAAACGGGATGCGAATTTGCCGAAAACTTGGGATATACCTGTCCTCAAAAATATAAAGAAGAATACATACAAATATTACTTTCTCTTCCCCAATATTGGAAGTGGTGGTCAACCCAATGGAATATCCGAACACAAGAAGCATTCGGAGTAGTCGGAATATCAGAAAATGAAACCCATATAAATTCACTTGAAACAGATGCCCTCAACGAAGCATTTGCCTCGGCGCACAGCTTATCAAGCTACCAACATATTTACCCTAATAATTTAGTAATGAAAGTCTTAAAAGAAAAAATACAAACCCATGAAACCACTACCCTTAAATCAAATACCTCTAAAGGAATGGAGCGAAACCGAATTAGAAGATCACGTGTATCGGTTGAGCTGTGAATTAGATAAATATCAAGAAGGAAACATTTTACTTAGAATTTTACTCCGTATGGAAAGAACACGAATACTAAAAGAATTAATACGAAGAGACGAAAATAAATGTTAACATGAAACTATTGGCAAATATTGAAATATTACGAGATCTTTTATCCTATGATACGGAAGAAAAGAAATTTTTAAACTTAGCAGAGCGCTGTGAAATCCATCGAAACATAGGCAAGATTACAAGATGTCAGCCCCCTTCTTTTCCCCTTTCATTACAGGAAAAATTATTTACCAAACTTTTGGAAATCAGAAGAACCGAATGGAAACGCCCTACGATGCATTGGGAAGAAAATCATTTCGGCCAAAAAGTGAAAATAAAAATTAACTAGCTTTTAAAAACTTTAATTTAAAATCAATCATAACATGTCCATACCAGATCTAAGCACAGTAACCGAAAAAGAGCTTTTAGAAGCTTTAAAAAAGAAAAAAAAAGAAAAAGAATCGGACCGGATAGCTTATAAAGAGTTAGTTGAAGAAACTATACCGGAAGTCATCCACCATCTTATTAAAACTTCCCAAGAACTTCGCTCTTCCAAAAAATTTACCTTTTCTGCCTTAAAAAAACTTATTCAATTAAAATATTCCATATACGGAGTAAAAGAAGAACAACAATCCCATACTTTTACTACCGCAAACGGCGAATCTGTAACCATCGGCTATCACGTTACCGATAATTGGGATGACACGGTAAACTCAGGAATAGCTAAAATAAATGAATACATAAGGTTCCTTGCCAAGAAAGAGGCCGACGCCCATACTATAACCATCATTAATCAACTATTAAAAAAAGATGCCAAAGGAAATTTAAAAAGTTCCCGTGTGCTTGAATTAATTTCATTAGCCGATAAGTTGGATCACGAAACTTTCACCGATGGAGTTCGTATCATACAACAAGCCTATAAGCCTACCCGTTCCAGCTTTTTCATAAAAGCTCATTACCTCGATAAATTAGGTCATAAAGTAACCATAGATCTCTCCATCGCCTCCGTGGATTTTCCTAAAGATTTTGACTTAACATTTTTACTTCCTGAAAAACATAAACAAGATGAAAACACCTAAAGTACATGACTATCAAATCAAGCAACTTTTCAGTTTATTCTCCGAAGATGTAAAAAAAGACCCTGCTCTGCGTCAACAGTTGATTTTTCATTTTACTCACGGGAGAGTAAGCAGTACCAAAGATCTTACCGATGAAGAAGCTAACAGGTTAATTGCTGCTCTCAAAGAAACATATACCCACTGGGGAAAGTTTGATAAAAATAATAAACAGCATTTAACTCTATTGCGTTTATGTTACGATTTAAATTGGACTATTTTTAATAAAAAACATAACCGTATAGTCGCCGATTTAAATACTCTGGGAAAATTTATAGCAAGTAAAAAATCACCCGTAAGAAAACCTTTATTAGAAATGTCAGTAAAAGAATGCAGTAAACTAATAACGGCCTTAGAAGGAATACTTAAATTCAAGTATAAAAAAATGGATTGAAAAATACCGCCGCCACCTGTTGAAAAATATTTCGTTTGTGCATTTTACTTTTAAAAAAAACAGGGTCACCAATGAGCGATAATTGTTGTATAAAAGAATCTGTTCAATCGATCGAACAATAAAATGATAAGAGGTTACATCATTCTAACTGCCAAAAAATCACAAATAAATCATTATTTGGATATTTCATACAATAATAATAATTTTGTGTAAATGAGTACCAAAAACTTACGAAATAATACAAAATTAAGATACAGAGCCATAAAAGAAGAATACCGTTTACAAGTTAAACGCAATAACGGTATGCCTCTTACTCAGATATACAGACAATTTATTTATCCCAAGTTTTTCATATCCAGACAAACCTTATATACGATCATATTTACTCCGGATTCCGATTTAAACTAGCAATTGGATATACTCATCGTATAGAATACATGAAGTTCTTGAATACCATCCTCTCTTAGGACAGATTTCCAAGAAGATCTTTTCAAGCTCCCGCAAAAACTTTTCGGTCTCCATTCGTGCAATTTTTCATGTATTTTTTTTAAATAATTCCAACCTTCCCAAGCATTTGCTTGCACATCCTCAGAATTACTGTTTTGACTTGAAAATTTTAAAGTAGCAACCGTTATGTCAAACGTTATAAAACCTTGTTGTTTGTGATGGGAAGTCATTGACTTGCTTTTTCCATTATCTTCGAAAGTAGCTTCTTTAATAGAAATTAATGCACAAGGCCAAGATAAAGGGTAAGGGATTTCCTCATAATTTAATTGTCCCCAATCTTCTCCAACATATGAAAATTCCTTAATTTCAGCTATTCTCGCCTGTAGAGATTCTAAAATTTCGATCATTAATTATAAATTTGGTTAATAAATATCTTACATCAACATAAAAAGTATTATTTAACAAACTTTCTCAAATACTTTTCAGTTGAAAATTTCATCAATAATGAATTGCTTATAAAAACTTATATTCTTAAAAAAGGTTACTCTTTACTAAAATCACTAATTAATAAGAAACCGATACATCGCTGAAAAATAATTCGGCTGTAGATCATAATTACCCGCATCTAAGAGTAACCTGTACTATGGTTTTAAACAAATATCTAAGAAAATAAACGCAACTTGTATTAGTATGTAAAGAAACTTGACACTTCTGTGCAAGTACTTTACAAGATTGTCAAGAAGCTTTACAACTTTCTTTACTTGCAATCTTTTATGATTCAATTTTGCCGTATAAAATTTCGAACGATTAAGGATTAGTTACGGTAAAAGAATTATCCGTCATTAAAAAAAATCATTTGAAAGCATACAAAGAAAATAAACCAAATAAAAAAATATTGTCTGCTAAGCAAAAGGTTAACCAACGCGTTAAAACGAAATTCACGAATGAATCGCAGGCAGACAGTATTTAATAAAATAGCAATATGAACCTTAAAAAATCTATACGAACCATAAAATATTTGGTTATACACTGTGCCGCGACTCCCGAAGGAAGGAACGATAAGGCCAAAGACATAGATCGTTGGCATAAAGAAAGAGGATGGGCCGGAATCGGATACAATTACGTCATAGATTTAGATGGTACTGTTGAACCGGGAAGGGATGTAGACAGGATACCTGCCCAAGTTGCCGGACATAACAAAAATGCCATAGGTATTTGCTATATAGGAGGAGCTGACAAAAACTTGAAAGCTAAAGACACACGAAATCCGGCCCAAAAAAAAAGTCTGATTGAATTACTTAAAGAATTAAGAAAATTATATCCAACTGCTCAAATACTGGGACATAGAGATTTTGCATCTGCCAATACCACTTGTCCAAGTTTTGATGCCATAGAAGAATATAAAAATATTTAAAGAAATGAAATCGTACAATTATAAGAAGATCGTCTTAAATTTTATTATTCCCGTATTCTTTACTATGCTTTTGATAAGCTGTAATGAAAATAATAAAATAGCAACCCCTGATCGATTCACAGATAAAAAAATAACTAATAATGAAGTAATCAGAGATTCGATTTTTAAAATCCAACCCGATACAAGTTCTTTAAAGGCTTTAATTGAATGGAGAAACGGAAAAGCTGTAATTAAAGAAATCATCCAATCAGAATCCGGAAAAAACCATTTAAAATTCCCTAAAATCCAAATTAAGGATAATATTCTTACCGTGGATTGTGAAACTCGTGCGCAAGAATTAGTGGCCACTTGGAAAGAACATCACACAAAAGAATTTAAAACCGAAACCATAACCCATACCGAATTTAAAAATTTATCACGCTGGGAAAGTTTTTGTTTAGGGACAGGTAAAATTGTGACTTTATTATTCATAAGTACTTTCATTATCTATCTACTTAGAAAGGGTATTAAGAAATAAAGTGTATAACAAACAATCATAAAAAACAAATAAGATAAATAACATCAATAATCAAAAATCAAAATTAACTAATAATGAATTTACCAAAAATAACCATAGACTTTGACAATGGTGTTCTAGGAGCAGTAGCAGCCAATTCGGATGGCGTATTCGGATTAGTGGCACATGCAGAAGCTACTGAATTTTTCGAATTGAATAAACCCTACATGGTTAAATCCATGAAACAAGTGGCTCAATTGGGCATAGTATCGTCAACGAACCAAAATTTATATAAAACCCTTTCTGAATTTTATAAAGAAAGCGGAGAAGGACGTGAATTATGGTTACTGGGTATGCCTAAAAGCACAAAAACCTCAAATTGGTTTTCAGTGGACGAAGTTACAGGAAAAGCACCGGTTGAAAAATTATTAGATGCTGCCAATGGTAAGCTTACCGGTATTTTTACTAAATGTTCACCGGATGATAATGAGAATTTAACCATCGTAAACGGATTAGATGAGGAGGTGTTACTTACTGCAACCAATGCTCAATCCTTAGCAGAAAGCTACACAAAATCTAAGTATGCACCTTTCTTTGTAGTTTTAGAAGGATACGGATTTACCGGTAATGTAATTGAATTACCAAACTTATTCGAATATTCCAACAACCGTGTATCCATACTTTTAGGTGATACAGAAAAAGGTAAAGGTTCAGCCATCGGTATCGTAGCCGGCAGATTGGCAAAAAATCAAGTACATCAAAATATTGGAAAAGTTAGAGACGGAGCTTTAAGCAATTTACATGCTTACATTGCAAATGAACCGGCAGAAACTTTTGATGTAGAAGCTTTAAATGAAAAAGGGTTTATCACCTTCAGAACTCATGTTGGAAAATCAGGCTATTATTTTACAGACGACCATACAGCCAGCCCGGTGAGTGATGACTATCATTATCTTACTAACAGAAGAGTAATTGACAAAGCATACCGAATTACGTATCAAACATTAATCAACTATTTATTGGATGATATCGATTTGGAAATCGACGGAACCATCAACCCTATTTATGCCAAATGTATAGAAGGAGATCTTGAAAATGCTTTGGTTTCGCTTATGACAAACTACGGTGAATTGTCTTCCAACATTGAAAATAGAGATAATGGAGTTAAAATATTTGTAGACCCGTCTCAAAACGTTGTGGCAACATCCCGAATAAATGTTGTGGCTCGAGTTCGTCCTCACGGATATAACCGATTTGTAGATGTGTTATTAGGCTTTGATATAACTAAAAAATAATAAAAAAATGTTTAACAGTAGAGAATATGAATGGGCAGATTTTACTGCTACGTTAGGAGGTAAAGATTTAACTGGAATCAGAGGTGTAAAATATACCCGAAAAATAGAAAGAGAAGCCGTATATGGAAAAGGCAGAAATGCACGAGCAATTCAATCCGGAAATGTTTCCATAGAAGGTGAAATTACATTACTGCAATCAGAATATGAAAGTTTAGTAGCTTCTGCTAAAAACAGAGATATACTTAACCTTTGTTTAGATTTAGTAGGTGCCTATGGTAACCCAACCAATGGAGATATGTTAATTATGGATCGTATCACCGGTGTACGTTTTACAGAGGCCGGAAAAGAATTTAAACAAGGAGACAAATTCATGGAAATTACCCTTCCGTTTATTGCTCTTGATGTAATATCTCAATGCTAATTAGAAATTAAAAAAAATTATGAATACTCAAACTAACCCAATCAGCCAAGAACAAATCGAGGCATGGAAAGCTAAACACAAAGAAATTTTTAAATTAATTGTTGAAGATAAAGAGGCCTATCTAAAAAAACCGGACAGGAAAATCTTAGCTGCCGCAACTGCTGCAAGTTCAACTAATCCTATGAAGTTTAATGAAGTTATTCTTACCAATTGTTGGTTAGGGGGAGATGAAGAAATAAAAACCGATGATTCTTACTTTTTAGGTGCTTCCGCTAAATTAAGCGAGCTAATTGAAATAAAACAAGCGGAATTGGAAAAGCTTTAGCCGCTGCCAAGATCGTCGAGGAAAATGTAGAATGGATACGTTTGAGCCATGCCATGCTCAGATATTATTTTCATATAGATCCGGATATATTAACAGATAAAGAATGGGCAGAAAGAATGCAAGAGCTTAATTATATCCGGATTAAAGAAAATTCAACTAATGCCAATTAATGTCATACCTAGTGAAAAACTCAAAAGAGATAACCGATAATGTTCTAAAAGCCATACAAAAAATGGGTATGGGTAACAATTCTGCATCATTTAAAATGCAAGAATTGGTTTATATAAGTACAATAAGTTTACACGCAAGATTAGGCAATTTAGCATCCAAGACATCTAAAAAGTTAAGTAAAGCAGCGGAAAATTCTAATAGATCAATATCAGAAATTCAAAAATCCGTAACCAATACTTTAGAAAAATTAGAGAATAATTCTAAAAAATTAGGTTATACTATTAAAAGTATCAATTCCAATTCTTTAGAAAATGTAGTGGAACTTTCTAATAATTCAGGATCCGGAGCTCAAAATAACGTTTCCTATAATTTTACTAAAACAACGGAAAGTTCTAATAATTCAGGAATTGAAATTCAGAATTCCGTTATAGGTAATTTATTTAAAGCAACAGAATATTTTAAAAATTTTGGACCCGTAATTCATAAAATCTTTGCCGATAATTTTATTAAAGCTGCGGATAGTTTTAAAAAAATAGCACCTGTAATTCAAAAAACTTTTGTTAAAACAGCAGATATTTTTAAAAAATTAGGACCTATAATTTTAAAAACTATTTATAATAAGATAGCTAATTCATCAGGACTTACAAAAAAAATAGCTCCTTTTATTCTAAAAACTATACTTAAAACAGCCAATAGTTTTAAAAAATTAGGATCTATAATTTATAAATCTGTTTCTAATATAATAGGTAAAACCATTGGATTTTCTAAAAGATTTGGATCTGCGCTTCAAAAAACTGTTTCTAATAGTAGATTAGGCAAAACCATTGGATTTTCTAAAAAATTAGGATCCGTGGTTCAAAAAACCGTTACTAAAGCTGCATCAAAAGTAAAAAATTTTGGTAAAAGAGGCATATCTAAAAAGAGTTCAAATAATCAAAAATCCGGAAAAAATAGTACAAACAGTACTTCTGATTCTGAAACAAATGGCAGTGAAAATGAATTAAATTTTAAATTTCCACAAGAAGCATTTGTCGATTTTTTGAATATGGGAATTCAAAAAGAATTAAGCAAAAAAAAGTTTGAGGTTTTACTTAGTTCAAAGAGTTCTGCTAAAAAAATGATGGATGATATTACAAATCTGTCGAAAAAAGTAAAGATTTTTGATCAATCCACTCTGGAAAGCAATGCTCAAACACTATTAAAAAGTGGAATGAATGCGGATCAGGTCGTGCCTAATTTGGATGCCATCAGTAACATATCCATGGGTGATACTCATGCAATGGATTCTCTTACTTCTTCTTTAGCCCAAGTAATAAATATGGGTACACTTACCGAAGACTCGTTACTGGCTATGGTTGAGGCAGGTTTCAATCCTCTGAATGAAATTTGCAGGACTACCGGATTAAGCATGGATAAGGTTAATGAAGAAATGATGAATGGTACTATTACTGCCCAAATGGTTACCAACGCTTTTCAATCAGCGGCCTCAGAAGGGGGACAATTCTTTGGAGTTGCCAATCAATTGTCCAATACGTTGGGAGGTCATTTACAAAGTACTACCAATAATTTAAATAATGTATTATTCAGATTATATGAAATCATTGCCCCTATGGTTCATATGTTTTTGGATTTAATTGACGCTGCCTTATTTTTAGCCGATACTTTGTTTGATGTTACTGACTTTTTCAGTGAAGTATTGAATAAGTTTTCCATCGGTAAAGGTGCAATAGTAACTCTCAAAGCGATTATAGTGAGTTTAGCATCTGCATTTATGACATATAAATTTGTTATGGGCTTAGCTGCTGTAGCTCAAGCAATCCTCAATGGAGTTATGATTGCCAATCCAATCGGACTTATTATAGCCGGTGTCGTGGGGTTAATAACCTTTATATATCTTTTAATAAACTCTGTGGAAGGTTGGGGTGATGCTTGGGATCATACCATGGAAATGGTCAAATCATTATGGGATGCAGGAATTTCATATCTGAAACTTTCGTGGTTGAATTTTAAAGATATACTTTTAACCGGTATAGAACAATTACAAATTGCTTGGTATACGTTTTCTAAGCTTTGGAATAAAAAATCAGCAGAAGAACATTTAAAACAAATCAGAGAAAATGCTAAAAAACGTAGTGATGAACGTAAGCTATTAATTAACGACATGGCTGATAGTATGTTAAATGCTTGGGATCACTTTAAAAAAATTGGAGGAAGTTTATCTTTTAAAACCAGTTCTGATAAAGAGAGTCCGATTATTTTAGACAATACTACTGAGGTATCTTCTAACAATGCCGGAGCTGAGAGTTTAACAGCAATCAATAAAAATTTTTCGTTACTTACTGACAGTTACAACAAAACCACTACGGACAATAGTCTATTTAACGACAAAGGCGGATTATCTTTCATCAGTGATACTTTGGAAAAATATAATCCTAAAAATAAAATTGCACCGCCTAAAAAATTAACCGATGAAACATCGGCTAATTCTTTAAAAACTGTAAATCCATCGATAAAATCAACAGGAACAGCAACCAATAGCTCTATTGTTACCGGTGGAGAAAAATCCAGCACAATAAATATTTCCATTAAAGATTTAATCGGAGTATTAAATATTCAAGGTAAAGATTTCAACGAAACAACGGATAAAATGGTTGATCAAACTGCAGATGCACTATTACGATTATTAGCCATGGCAAATTATTCAGTAGGATAAAAAATAAACGTATGAAAATTAATAATAAAAATTTATTATTGGCCGGTTTATTAGGTTCAAAGGTGGCCAAAAAATTACCACGGTTTGAAGCTCTTGAAAATGAATTAGCTAAACATGTGTTGCCACCAAAACCTTTTTTACCTCTTAAAAATAAGTCAAGATTTACTTATCAGGAAGTAGATTGGAATGATAAATTCATGGTAATGCCGGAACAAATTCCGGAGGATAAACAATTTTTTCCCGTAAAAATCAGAAATATCAATGACAGCCAATGGTATTTATTGCCTTATGAACCTATGATTACAATCTCAGGTAAAAATAATATCATCAAGCGAGAAGTAGCTAAAAAAGGAAATGATAAAAATTTGTTCGGTACTATAAAAGAATATTGGAGTCAAGACGATTACGAAATTACGATAACCGGCGCCTTATATGGAGCTTTAGAAACCGGATCTGTTGATGATTGTTATCCTAAAGAAGATTTTAGAGCGCTTAAAGACTTTATTCTCAATCCGCAAGGAATTGAAATTGATTGTCAACCGCTGAAATTATTAGACATTACCAGAATAGTAGTTGAAGATTTTACATTTCCGTTCACCAAAGGTGAAAATGTACAGGCATATGAAATTAAAGCAGTGAGTGATTCTACCTACGATTTGTTTAAACTTTTAAATGACTAAAATATATGTATAAGTTGTCATGGGACATAGAATTCAGCCACGAATCTAAAAAATTTAATTTGCCTGTAATTGCAGAATGTGAAATAAATAAATCTGTTGATTCTTTAGTAGCCACCGCTGTTATCATCTTGCCTGAATACATAGCCAATCGTCCTTTGAATCTCGAAAAAAAGATTCCGATAGGTTCTCAAGTAAAAATTAAATTAGGATACGACGATGTTTTAATAAATGAGTTTAGCGGATACGTGCAAAGAATAACCAATGTAGACAGCTGTTTAAAAATTTTTTGTGAGGATGATATGTATGTATTTAGAAAACCGGTAAAAAATGAGGAATTAAAGCCTACTTCTATTGACAAAATTGCTCAAACCCTGTTAAATCAAGTTATGCCCGAATATACTTTGAACTGTGACTATGAACTTTACTATGAAAAATTCGTCATCTTTCGAACAACGGCTTATGATGTATTGAAAAAATTACAGGAAGAATCCGCAGGAAATATATATTTAGATACCGAAAATAAAGTACTCCATATTCATCCTCCTTATGTTCAAAAAAAAGGCGAAGTCAAATATTCAATGCAACATAATATAGAAAAAGCCTCTTTAGAATACAAAAAAGCGTCAGACAAAAAAATTCAAATTACTGTTGAAACAACAGATAAAAACGGTAAAGTGCTTACCGAGACTTACGGCAATGAAGATGGAGAGAAAAAAACTGTTAAAATATCAAGCATAGCGCTGGCTTCACTTAAAATACGAGCAAAATATGAATATACCAAACATGCATACGACGGATACGAAGGTACTTTTGATACCTGGCTTCTGCCCTATGTTGAGCCTAGTTATTCAGCAAAAATAACAGATGAAGATTATCCGGATAAAAACAGCAAGTATTACGTAGTAAGCGTTAAAACCAGTTTTAGTTCTTCCGGAGGAAAAAGAACCATTACACCGGGTATACTTTTATCAGTTTAAACTATGGAAAAGGGAGAAAAAATAAAACGATTAATAAAACAACTGGTTGGTGCAAATCCTAATTTCCCAATTATAGGGACTGTTACGGAATTACAAAAAGAAACCTGTTCATTGGCATTGGATGAAGATTTGATTATTACCGATGTGAGGTTAAAGGTTAGTTATGGTGGTTCGGAAAACTATATGATTCAGTACCCTAAAATAGGTTCCAGAGTTGTGGCTTTGAGTATCAGCGGCGAGCTTTCTGATTTGATGATAATCAAGGTAGATGAAATTGAAAAAATAGAAATCAACCAAAACGGATTGGTCTTGTTGCTGGACAGTACTGATGGAAAAGTTTGTATAAAAAATAACTCTCGCAGTTTAATAGACCTGTTCCAGCTGCTGACTGATACTCTCAAGGGATTGAAAGTATTTACATCAACAGGAGCCAGCGGAACTCCTTTACCGGATACTCAAAAAAAATTAATTGATTTTGAAACGGGATTTAAATCACTTTTAAAATAGACGTTAAAATGGCACTAAATAAAGGAAGTTTACAATCAGGCATAAAAAAATTGTTAACTGACATGCATACCAGAGAAGATTCATCCATAGAAGAATTTTCAAAGAGATTAAGTGAATTGATAGACAGCTTTGTAAAAACAGCTACTATAAAATATGACGGCGGTTTATCTGCTCCCAACGGACCGGTAAACGGAACTTTTAAAGGAAAATTGGAATGAGAGACATATTAATTACAAATGAAGGTGAGCTTAAAATTGAGAACGGAGATTTTGTAGTTGAAAATTCAACTTTACAACATCAAGCGTTATTACTTTTAGCCAATCCGGGAGAATTCAAAGAAGATCCGATGCTGGGTGTGGGAATTGAAAGTTATATTTTGGATTCCTGTATGAACGAATGCGAATTTGAAGCACGTAAGCAATTTATATCGGATGGAATGAAAGTTAAAAATTTGATATTTAAGTCCAAAGATAATATGATTATTGATGCAGAATACGGATAATATGAAAGAATTATTTACAACCTATGTAGGAGAATTTTTAACCATGCTAACAGCCGTTTTTGGAGGGTGGTTTTATAAAAGAAAGAAAGAGTCCGTTACTAATCATAATTCATCCATAGATCATGGGGCAAGAGCTGTTAATATTTATAAAGAAGCATTGGAAGATCTGGGGATCTGTTATGAAAAAAAATATAAAAACATTATAACATTATACGAAAGTCGTGAACAACTTTTACGGAATGAAATAATGGAATTGAAAAATAAGATAAAAATATTGCGAAAAGAAAATATTTCCTTAAAAAGGAGGATTGAAGACTTGAAAAAACAACAGTAATATGAAAATAATTATTCGTAATAATCAATCCCTATTGGATGTAGCCGTCCAATATCGAGGAACAGCTGAAGCCGCCTTTGAGATAGCTCTGGCTAATAATTTAAGCATTACAGAAGATCTGAAAACAGGGCAAGAACTGATCATTCCCAATACACGATATTATAATAAAATAGTTTCTGAGTATTACGAAGGAAAAGGATTTTTACCCGCTACCTCCATATCCGATGATTTTATAAGCAATTTGGTAGATCTGGGAATTGGAGAGATGATTATAAATATAAACTTTAAGCCTAAAGCATTAAAAAATAGTTAAGATATGGCAAGGAAACTTAAGGACATAACAGAAGAAATTTTAAACGAAAAAGGAAAATATCGTGAATTGGATCCGTTGGATTCTACCTCAAAAACCTCAATATGGAGATTATTTGTATATGTAATAGCCTATACCATATTTAATTTAGAATTACTGTTTGACCGACATAGAGAAGAAGTAGACAATTTAATTGCCGAATTGAAACCACATACGGCTAAATGGTACAGAAATAAGGCTCTGGCTTTTCAATATGGATTTGATTTGTATCCGGATTCGGATGTATTTAATAATGAGGGGTATACTGATGATCAGATAGAAGCAAGTAAAGTAGTAAAATATTCTGCCATAACTGAGGATAGCAACCGAAGCAGACTTATTGTAAAAGTAGCCGGTGAAAAAAATGGTGAACTCGTACCTTTAACGACTGGAGAAGTAAATTCTTTTACAGCATATATGGAAGAAATTAAAGATGCAGGTGTGCCGTTAACCATCATCAATTATCTGCCTGATTTATTGTATTTAAATATTACAATAAAAATTGATCCATTGGTATTGGATGAAAATGGAAACGCCATAGCTCCAATCAATGGAAATATAAGACCGGTAGATACAACAATACGTCAGTATTTACGCGAATTACCTTTTAATGGTGAATTAATGTTATCAAAATTGGTAGACAAACTGCAGCTGACGCCGGGAGTTAAAGACGTAAATATCTATGAAGCTTCTTCTTCATGGATCGATCCTCAAACTAAAAATTACGGAAATCCTATTGCTATTACAATGAGTAAAATACCTAATTCAGGATATTTTACTACTATTAAAAACATTGGGAATAATAAGGTAGAAAATCTAGTTAAAATTGATTATAATGTGGTTTAACATAAATATAAAAAAACTGGCAGTCTTACATTTACCTACGGCACTTAGAAAAGCTCGAGAAATCAAATTCTTATTTAGTCTGGTAAAGCCGCTATCCCGTATACATTTTGATTGGTTACAAGTAAGAAATGAAAATATATATAAGTTAAATCACAATTCACAAGTATGCTACCTGCGCAAGACTCTAAATGATCGATTTGACCCTGCTGAAAGAAGGATAATTATTATGGATTATCAAATATATAAACAAAACTATATATACACTCAAGGAGAAAATAAGCCTTTTAAGTTAGGAAATAGCTCTTCAACAGATTGCGGCCCCATGTATTTAAGACCGGCATACGACTATGATCTAAGTACCCTAAATTTTATAGTTAAGGTTCCCAATGAGCTGTTAGTCGATAATATATATAAAATAAAAGCACTTATTGAATACTATAAATTAGCTAATAAAAAATACAAAATTGAAAAATTATAAACTTATAAGTTACTAAAAATGGATTACATTATATTTAATCAAACCGGTGGTTTTCCTTTGCAAACAGACACCTTAGACTTTATGCAACAAATGTACAGACCATTTCTTAACGATATGGGACGTATGGCCGGAAGAAGAGCAATAATTTGCGGATGTGAAGAACATGGCTCTAAGATAACCAAAGGACTCATTCAAATTGACAATGAGCTGTTTATTTTAGCTGAAGGAACTAAACAACATTCCATCACCATAGTTGAGGAAAAAAAAGAGTATGAATTTGAAAATGGCGAAAAAAAAGTAACCATTGTAACACGATATGCATCTTTTGGCACGGGAGCTGTATCTTATTCCTGGAATGAATTTAAAAGAGTACCGGATCTTAGCTTGATTCCTGAAGAAATAAAACGTTTAGATTGGAGAATAGACGGAAGAGTACCTTATGACGTTTTTAATCAATACCTAAATGAAAGCAAAAGTAATCGAGCTCATCTACAAAAACAAATTGATGGACGTGTGACAAATAAAGAATTTGGTGAGTTTTATAACAAAAATAAAGAGGTTCAAGCGTATCTTCAAGAACAAATTAATGGGCGTGTGACAAATAAAGAATTTGGTGAGTACTACAATAAAAATGAAAAAGTTCAAACCTATCTTCAAAAACAAATAGATGCTCGAATTACTAATGATAATTTTGCTAAACATTATAAAGAAAATTCGGAAGCTCATAATTTTCTTCAAAAACAAATAGATGCTCGAGTTACTAATGAAAATTTTGCTAAACATAACAAAGATAATTCAGATGCTCATAAATCATTTCAAGCACAACTTAATGTTAGGTTAACTCATACCGAACATGCAAAATTTTATCATGAAAATATGGATGCTCATCAATATCTTCAAGCACAAATTGATGGTAGGGTAACTCATACCGAACATGCAAAATTTTATCATGAAAATCTTTCTGCTCATACCTATTTACAGCAACAAATTGACAGACTAAATAAAAAAGTTTTTAGATAAATCAACTGTTTTCTTAAATGCATTTAAAATGAAAACTTATTAGTCGGCCTTCGATTATCGAGTTTAAAATAAATTGTCAGATTATTTAAAAATATATTATATATATTTTTTATATATAATCATTATAATTTACAAAAAAACAAATAGTTAATCTATAAATCTTATCAGTTGGATGAATTTTTAAATGACAAAAAAAGGTACTTTAAAACAATAAGTTAAAAATAAAAAAACCGGACGAGTATCAATTCTCAAAGTAGATGGTTAAAAATTTTAATTTATCTAACATAGATTCTAATTTTTACCTTTTTTAAAGATAAATAATATTAAAATTTACAAAAATGACAACAAAAGATACATTAAAACAGTGGTTTAAAAATGGCAAGAAACCTGACGAATCTCAATTCTCGGAATGGTTGGAAAGCTATTGGCATAAGGATGAAAAAATACCAATCGAAATCATTGAAAATATTAATAATATATTAGCTAATAAATCAGATACTTCTCTAGTCAAAAGCTTGATAAATCAATTGGAGGGAAAAGTTGATAAAGAAGTTATAATGTCTTTAGAAAAATACATAAAGGAGATCATTGATGATAATCTTAACAAAGCTTCGGATAAGACCTATTCTATAGATAAAATACAACAAATTGTTGAAATTATTAATAATAAACTTGAAACAAAATCTGATGCCTCTTCCCTAGGTATTTTATTTGAACAACTTGATAATAAGGTTGATAAAAATGTTGTTCAAAATTTGACCAATCATTTATATGGTTTAATTGATGACAGTCAAACTTCTGCTTCCGATAAAACGTATTCCATAGACAAGATACAAGAAATTATTAGCAAGTATGTTAAAGATGCGGTTATCGATATCAAATATAATGATCAAACCAACAAATTATTGGTTCAATATCAAAACGGAGAATCCCAAGAGCTAATTATAAAGGATAATTTTTTATCGGAAATTACTTATGATTCATCCCATAAAGAAATTAAGTTTATTCTTGAAAGCGGAAAAACCTTTACTACAAATATCTCTGATTTACAAGACATTTACAGGACGACTGAAAACGGGGGAATTGAAATAGATAATGAAAATCAGATATCAATAAAAAAGGGTGGTATAAACGAATCCATGCTTGACGAGGATGTTAAAGATAAAATCAATCATACCGATACGTTACAACAAATTACTGAAAAGGGCAATTCAACCACTAAAGATTTACTTATAAATTCTGCTTCTCTGGGTGCTGATACCAATGGTAATATCAAATTTGGTACAGATGCTTTAAACAGCAAAAACGAATCGACGCGTAACAACCTGGCTATCGGAAGTCAAGCATTATCGAAAAATGTTACCTGTCCGGATATCTTAGCAATCGGAAACCATGCATTGAAGGAGTTTGACGGTATGGGTTCTGAATCCGATTGGATCACAAGCATTGGGCATAACTCCGCAACAAAATTAAGAAACGGCGCCAACTCTTTATTTGCGGGACACGGTGCCGGACAAAATTTAGAATCTTGTAACTTCGATACATTTATGGGCGCTTTAACAGGGGCGAATGCTAAAAAATCTGTCAGCAATGTTCTGATTGGACAAGCAGCGGCCTACAACGCTCAACAATTGACAGATGATACTGCTATTGGTCATCTTGCATTGGGAAAATATAAAGGAGTAGATTATAAATCATCTACAGATAGTAAACCTATGACTTCGGGAGGTAATATTTCAATTGGTAAATATGCTTCATATAAAACTTTATATGGTCGCGAAAATACATTTATCGGCCACCAATGTGGATACGATTTTTCAAATTACGGTGAATATAACACCTATTTGGGTTCCGGTATAACCAAAGGTTACAATCAAGTATATGGAAATACCAGTGTTGTTATTGGTGCATATGCAAGTTTGCCGATGAGGTTTGAATTAACTAATAAATTGGTGATCGATGCCAAAAGACCGGAAGATCCTAAGAGTGATCCTTTAGTGTACGGAGATTTTAAAGAGAAATGGTTTAAAATAAACGGGAAACACAGACTTAATTATGAGTATACGCCCAATGCGGATTTAAACCGAGATTTTAAACCAAGCCATATGCTTGTTTCTGATGATGAAGGTAATGTGGGAGTAACTAAATATATAGATATAGCTAAGGCTACTTATTCACATGAATATGAAATTAATGATTCAGAGTTTTCAAAGATATGTTCTTTTTCTTTTAATCAATTAAACGGCCGGGCATTTTTAAATCTTTTATTAGATGGAATTGATGCTAATTTGAATAATAGCATTTCAACGGCATATATACGTTCAAGTGTGATAAATAATTCCAGGGTAGTTAAAGGTCTTCAAGAAAACAAAACGGAGAATGTCAACTATAAGCTTTATTATAAAAAAGAATTTGAAAAAATAGATGATTATATTTTTCAACCCATAAGCCAAGATAATGGTACAAATTTTAATTTAATATCTGAAAAATATAAAGATTTATATATTTTAAAGCCAAAAACCGGATATAACAGATATTATATACCGATGGATAAAATTACAGATTTGGATGATGAAAATCGATATTATACTGCTTCAATGGTTGTAATACCAAATGAACTGGATACCCAAGATACTGTATTTTTCAATACTATCATATTAGGTGGAGTAAATGGCAATAATTGGAATCATAGAATTGGATGGAAAGATTTTAAAAAAATCAATAATTCCGATGGTAGTGTTTTTCTATATAGTACATTCTTAGTTGAAAGATCTTCCGGAAGACAATTTACAGAATTTAGTTTTGTATGTGAAAATAACTCGACCCAAAATCAGACAAAAATAACTAATTTAAAGGTTGAAGAGGGAGAAAAGTATACTCCGTATATTGAAACTTTTAATGATTATTCTAATGAATCAAATGGCGTAACTTTCCCTATTAAAGGTTTGCCCGGTTCTTCCCTTATCTGTATTGATGATAAATATGTTCATGTTGCTTATGCTGATGATAGTAACGGAAATGGATTCTCTATTACGCCAGAAGGTAAAAATTTTGTAGGAGTATATGTCGATCGTATTTCTGAAACTAATGAAAACCCTAAATTATATACATGGAGCTCAGTTTCAGATCTTCTTGCTTCCAATGAAGATGTCATAAATATATCTTGCGGTGAATTCGAAGGTAAAAAGCATTATTTACATGTTGCATATGCCGACAATCATAAAGGAGATGGATTTTCCACTAATAATACTAAAAAATTTATAGGACTTCTCTTGGATACAAATGAAGTAAATCAACAATTTTCTCTATTTCTTAAATCTGAAGATGCAGATATGAAAGTTCAAGTCAGCGTTTTATCTTTGGATGAGAAAATGGGTAAAATAGATTTTATCCAAGATGAAAAAATAGTTTACGATAAATTTTCAGGTGAATTTTCAGTTTTATAATAATTTAATATTCTAATTATTTAAAAAAAAGCCTCATATAAGAGGCTTTTTTGGTTTATATTTATGTGTGTAATTTTATACACAATTTAATTATTATAAAAGGTACATTTTAATTTTCGGATTATATAATGTTCTTATATAATATTTAACATAAGTTTTTAAGCGTATTTTATTACCATTATTTTTAATAAATTTCATTATTTCTTTCATTTTGGTTGCTCCCCCGTAGTTATAGGATTCTAATAAATCTTTATCTAGATCAATGGTAAATTTTTCTTTTTTAACTTTCTTTAAATAAGTATTTATCCTAATTTTAGCCATGAATCTTTCGTCAAAATCATTTTCGTTATCAAGACTAAAGCATAAACTATCCTTTCTATAAGTAATGCAATATAGAGGAAAATCATCAACTGAATAGTTTTTAGATAACTCACCTGCTTTGATAACAAACAAAGCCTCTTCCCCTATTCTTTCTTCATCAAAAATTAAGTTATTTTTTTCGATAAAATTTCTGTTAAACATTTTAGCCCATACTTCCCAATTTTTATATATTAATTGATCTTTTGCTTTAATTTTATTATATCGCAACTTTTTGTAATATTTTTTTCTTGTTTTGAGTAAATATAAATGTCTAATAGATTTCTGTAAAGAATTACTTTCTACACTGGTAGCCAAATAATAAATTATTTCTTCATTACTATCTTTATATTTATCTAGTTCATTTAAAAAATTTGGATTAAAAAAGTCATCGGAATCTGCAAATAATAGCCATTTTCCTTTAGCTTTTTGTAATCCTATATTACGTGCATACCCAACTCCTTTACCCTCTTTGGTAAAATATATTTCGACATTTTTTCTATTGTATCCGGGAAAGTTTTTAAAATCCACATAAGAAGAATCACTGTCGTCATCAATAATTATAATTTGTATATCATCTCTATAAGGAATTGAATTTAAACACCTTTGTAATAATTTAGGTGTATTTTTATGTGGAATAATTATAGAATAGGTATACATTTAGGAACTTTATTTAAAAGATTTTTTTAAATAAATTTTTAATCGCTTGGAGTAAGGAATGTCTTTTATATTATTGAAAAGTTCAACGCTTATATATTCCGGGATTTTATTTTTAGGGGTTGTAAGGTATATTTTCCTTAGTAATTTATTTCTATATTCTTCTGTTTTTTTTAGTAATTGATTTAATTTGTTATTCTTACAAAAGTCTATTCGATCTTTCAATGCTTCGATAAAAGCGATTTCTTTCTTATATGAAAATTCTTCATAAATTTTATTGGTTATACTATTTGCCCTTTTAAAATAATAATAAAGAACTTGATCCAATTCACATATTTTATGGGCTTTAAACATAGCTTTAAACCAAACATATTCATCTTCGCATATTTTTACATTTTCAGGAAATCTCAATTCATCCCATAAATATCGTTTGTAAAGCTTATTCCAAATAACTACATAACGAACGGTATCTTTCTTGTAACTAAAATTTTTAATAAAATTATATCCATTGTATTCATTGCTTTTATATAAAGAACGGTGATCCTCCTTTATTTCATTGAAATGGGTGAAATTTTGAAAATTACATAAAATGAGGTCACTATTCGTCTTAATCAATGTATTATACAGTACTTCATAGAAATGTACAGATATAACATCATCAGGGTCTACAAATCCAATGAACTCACCTTTAGCTATGTCTAAACCTCTATTCCTGGCTATTGAAGTTCCTTTATTTTCCTGATGAATAACAACAATCCTGGAATCTTTTTTTGCATATTCATCACAAATAAATCCGCTAGAATCTGTAGATCCATCATTAACTAGAAGTATTTCCAAATCTGAATAGGTTTGATTTATTACAGAATCTATACATCTACTTAAATATTTTTCTACATTATAGATGGGAATTATAACTGATATCATTTATTAGCAGGATTTGTATTAAAAAATAATTGTAATTGATTTTCAAATTCTAATTCTTCATTTAGAACTTCATTTCTGTACTCATTAAAATCCAATATGGCATGATCATAATTAATCATAGAATATTCTATTTTATCGATAATTTTTGAAAGTTCATTTTTTGCATATTTAAACTTATATCCCATTGGAATATTCAAATCTTGTTGATATTTTGAAGATCCCCCCATACCTGAAATAATAATACATTTCATTACTGATGATTCTCTTAACATTTTGTCTCTTCCGGGATTGTATCCAAAATCTATATATACTTTTGCTTTTTTCATGGTTTCAACCACTTGATCGGTTGTCATATTCTTTATGGCTATCCATGTATACTTTGAGCTTTTCTTTTGTATGGATTTTAAATCTTTATTATTTTTTTTAGGATTATAGATTATTATATTTTCTTTTTTAACTAAATTTTTAATTTGATTACTTTCGGATAAAAAAAGAGGATTTACATAATCGCATACAAAAGATATCTTATTTTCAGGTATGTGATTTTCGATAAGATATATATAGGATCGGTAAGATTGAGCCCAATGAACTACATCAGGAAGATTTTCAAAATGGTACTCTTGCTCTTCTTGCTGACCTTTAAAATATTTTGAAATATAAAATTTTAATCCTCTGTGTCGATTCTTCATACAAATTGAATAGAAATCAACACTCAACCACCAAACGATCTTCTTACTTTTTTTATACTTAAAAATATAATTGGTAAGGGATTCCGGAATGATAATAACACTATTGGGATGATCATAAATAGTTTCAATCTCTGATGTATCGTAGATATTATAAACTTGCGGTTTTGGATTTACATTAGATTTTTTATGTATATAATACATTTTAGCATCTAATTTAAAAACAGTTCTTAATTTATGACTTAATTGATGTAATGCTTCCGGTCCACCGGTTGAGATATTTGCAGGACAAATTATATATATTCTTGATGGATAAGTTATTATCATAATGTCTTCTAGCTCTGCAAATGTAATCAATTCTTACATTCTATAGAATTCCGCAGATGTTTTTTTATTAAATTTACGTTACTAATTTCTTTACGATGAACATAGTTAAATGTTTAAAAAACTACTTTACATTTACTAATTATGCTAAACATGTAGAAAAAGATGAAGCAAACTATCCTCATGAAATTCTCTTATCATATAGGATTATGAACCATCCTTTTGTTTCTTTAGAACGGTTAGCTAATCAGATGTTATGGATACAAAATTCACTTTCTAATGTAGTAATTAAACCCAATCAGGTATTTTCATTTTGGAAAGTTTTAGGTAATCCCGTTCATATGTTACACAATTCTGATTCAACATTCTTATACGAAATATACAGCAGTATTATTTACCATCTGGCACTAATAAGTGGATTAGCAATACTTGAGAGACATCCTTCAACGGTAGATCATTTCACTGAAGATCATAGAATATATCCGTTAGGTGCGGAAGCATCGGTGTTATATAAATCCAGAGATTTAAAAATTAAAAACGGTTATGCTTTTCCTATAAAATTTAATTTTCAAATTAAAAATCAAATTTTGAATGGATCTATTTTAAGTTCAGAAAAAATAATACGTAACGAAGTAGTTTTTACCAATAGAGATTTTAAAAATTTCAAGGAAGTTTTAACTCGAATAAACCGTAGAACTACAGAAGTTTCCTTTTATAAAAAGAAACTATAAAAATATAGCTTCATGTATTCTAACATGAAGCTACGTTTTTAAAAATTTTTATTAACTGTTTAAATTTAAAAACTTTATCTATGAAATCATGAATTAAATCTTTCAAAAACTAAAATTTCTTGTCCATTATTATAAAATGATAAAATAGAATCTCCTTCTCTAATTTCATCAATACTTTGCAAAGCATTTAAAAATTGAGATTCATCAAAATCACAAGGCAATTCGGTTGAAGATAATCTTGATAAATTAAAAATAGTATTTTCCCAAGTATAATAGGCAGTAAATTTGTTACAACCTGTTGTTCCGTAAATTTGTTTCCAAGGTTCATCAAATCTCATCAAGGGTAAAGTTTCGTATAAATCAGAAGCATTTTGAGAATTCAATCTAACTAATTTCCATTTCACTACATTCTCATCACCTAGATAAACCATTATTTTATCTAGTTTGTCCTTAGGTTTTTTAGTTGTATTAGTTCCTTGATCCTCTACTTTTATAGTAATTACATTATCTGCTTTATCGATTGTACCGGTACTTATAGTAACTTCATCTACCGATTGATTTATTTGAACTTCGTTATAATCTTTCAATGCTTTTTTTGATGTTCCACAGCTAGTGATTAAAAATAATGGAAATAACCCTAAGAAAATTAAATGAAAATCTAATAAACTTTTTTTCATAATATTTAAGAATGTATTGTACGATTAATTAACTTTTTGAGCATAATAAATATTAGGTAAAGATATAAAAAACCTGCAATAACAACTATTTTTTTTATATTTTTTTTTCAAACAAAAATAAGATTTAAGTTTCAAAATTAATTTTATTTTATTGAATTAATTGAAACAAAATAACTTAAGCTATATATGTGACAAGAATTTTTATTTGAAAGTACTATGAATGAGTAAGGATTGAATACTATCATATTTATATATTTGTAATATTCAAGAAAATAATACAGACTAAAAGTAAATAATTTATTCTTTATGCATCTAACCGGACAACTAACCAAAATGATAACCGAATATAATTCTCCTATTCAGTATTATCTAAATTTTAATGATGAAATACTTATTATTAATCAACTATTAGATAAAAAAATCAAAGTACGATTTGATCATTATAAATGTTTGGGATGTGGTTTGGATAAAGAAATATTTGCCATGGGATATTGTAAGGATTGCTATTTTACTTCTCCCTATGCAGGAGATTGGATCCTAAGACCCGAATTATCTAAAGCCCATTTAGGCATGGAAGACAGAGATTTAAGTGTTGAATCTCAAGCTCAACTTCAACCTCACATAGTTTATTTAGCAAACTCCGGTGGAATTAAGGTTGGTGTCACAAGAAAATCTCAATTACCTTATCGTTGGATCGATCAAGGTGCTGAGTACGCCATAAAATTAGCAGAAACTGAAAATAGATATGAAGCCGGAGTCATTGAAACCATTCTTAAAAAACACGTTTCAGATAAAACTAATTATAGGAAAATGTTAAGCGAATCAGTACCCTATATAGAATTATCAATTGTGAAAAATGAGCTTAAAACATTTATACCCGATCAGCTAGAAAATTATATTTTAGAGGATAACAAAATTTTTAATTTTCAATATCCTGTAATCGCATACCCACATAAAGTAAATTCGGTAAACCTTAAAAAGGTTTTTGAATTTGAAGGAGTTCTAAAAGGTATTAAAGGTCAATATTTGCTTTTTGATAATAATATGGTGTTTAATGTTAGAAATCATGAGGGATTCGTTGTCGATTTAATCCTTTGATTTTACTAAAGATAATTCATTATCTATCAGTCTGTTATTATATTGTTGAATATACGATTTAATTTTTAATTCAAGGTTTTCTTTAGGATAATTTGAAATTGAATGTTGTAATAAACTGTCTTTTGTATAATCATATACTCGTAAAATCTTTTTACCGTCAAAAGCAACATAATACTGATTGATTAAAAATCTATAAATACCTTCATTAAAATTGGCAACAACTCGATCTTTACTTTCAACGGGATTACCAAAAGAAAAAATTTGTCCTTTATAACCCAGATAATTCAAAACTTCGGGGTAAATATCAATTTGACCCATTAATTTATTTTCTGTCCCCTTTAATTTAGAATTTGAAGGATCAAATAGTAATATAGGTATTGAATAATTACCTATTTCTGTTAAAAAATATTCAGGTTTCGCTCCTCCTCTACTTGTATGATCGGGAGTTAAAACAAAGACAGTGTTAGTATACCATTCTTGTTTTTTGGCATTTTCAAAAAACTTTCTTAAAGCAAAATCGGAATAAGCAATACTTTCGTGAATATCTCTGTTTCCTTTAGGAAATTTATTTTTATATTGTTCAGGAATGGTATAAGGAGAATGTGAAGAAACGGTAAAAATAGTTGAAAAGAAAGGTTGTTTAAAAGTATTAAATTTTTTTTGTGTAAACTGTAAAAATTCTTCATCAAAAATTCCCCATACTCCATCATATCCCCCTTTTTCCGTATATTCATTTTTACCATAATAATTATCATAGCCGGAAATACGGGCAAATTCATTGAAATTTTGACTTCCATTAAAGGCCCCGTGAAAAAAAGATGTATTATATCCTTCCTTTTTTAAAACAGCATTAAATCCATCAATTTGATTAAAGGAATAAGGTGAAGATATATAAGAAACTTCCATAAGACAAGGTATAGATGTAATTACTGATGGTACTGCATCAATTGATTTTAATCCGTTAGCAAAAGCATTGGTGTAATACCTGCCTTCTGTAAGTAAAGAATCTAAAAACGGTGTTAATTTTCTACCTTCAAATTGTTGATAAATATTTTCTTTTCCAAAACTTTCCAAAATAATAATTACTAAATTCTTTTTGTTAAAAATTCCTTCCGAATTGATATCTATAACCGGATGATAAATAGTTTTTAATTGTTGAGGGGTAAAATAATTCTTCTTTTTTAAATTATCTTTTTTATTAATAGTTTTAAAAATTGTAAAAGTTGTGTTTAATACCACAGCTGTATTTTGGGGATAATCGGTATAATTAATAGCATCAACTGTTTTAATTGGAGCTCTTTGGATACCTCCTCTTCCCAATAATATAATTAAGCCGATAAATAATAAAAAAACTAATGAGCTCACGAAGATACCTTTCCATCCGTTTTCTTTTTCTTGTCTATAAGATATTTCAGGAATAAATTTCCAAAAACAAAACATAGCCACTAAATATCCTAAAAACATATACCAATATTGAGCTAGGAATACAGGAATTAGTCTGAGTATGTCACCTTCCATACCGGAAGCGGTAATCAATGCATAGGTACTTCTTTTATTAGTATATATATAATATTTTATATCAATGAAATTGACTCCTATAAAAAAAGCATTGATAAAAAAAAATAGTATTTTTAAACTTTTTTGATAGGTATGATTATACTTGAAGTTGCCCGGAATCGTACTTAATACAATTATGAGTATATTACTTAAAAAAATTGCTGCCAAATCAAATCGTAAGCCTCCTAAAAATTCCGATAATCCTATGTTTTTGAAAAAATGAAAATTGAACACATAAAAAATTGCTCTACAGAGTTGGTAACAAAAAATTAAGAGCAAAATTCTAAGCAATAACTGTTTTATGCTTAATTTATAATTCATAATAACAAGTGAATAGTTAGTAAGACAAAATTATATAATTTTTCATCAATTTAAACAATAAAATTTGTATTTTTTTAATAATTCGATACTGATTCTGAGTATAACATAAAAAATTTGATCTCATTCCATATTTTTTTCCTAGTTTTGTCTTTCTAATTATTAACTATGGCTGAATATAAACTTATATTACCTCCTATGGGAGAAGGTATAATGGAAGCTACTATTACCGGATGGGTTAAGAATGAAGGAGATTATGTAGAAGAGGATGAAACTATTGTTGAAATTGCGACAGATAAGGTCGATTCAGATGTCCCTTCCTCCATTTCGGGAAAACTACTAAAAAAGCTTAAAGAAGTAAATGATATTTGCAAAATTGGAGAAGCTTTTGCTATATTAGAAATAGAAGATACTGATGAAAAATCATCTGCTGTTTCTAAAACTGAAATATCTTTAAATCAGGATGATACTTTAACTATCAATACATCTATAAATGTACCTAATATAACATCTGAATTAGAAATACCTTTGGTTTCTAATTCTGAACTACATAATAGTAATGCTTCTAAAAGTACGTATTATTCTCCCTTAATTAGATCTATTTGTAAAAAAGAAAATATTTCACAATCGGAATTAGATTTATTACAAGGAACGGGACTAAACGGTAGAATTACAAAAGAAGATATCCTTTCCTATTTAAAAAGTAGAAATCTTTCCGCTACCATAAAAGTATCACCTATACTGGAACCGGTTCATAATAGCCCTAAATTATCAGAAAATACGTCTGAAACCTCTATATTAAATTCTTCTCCTTCCATATCGGATGGTGATGAAATCATAGAAATGGACCGTATGCGTAAGCTTATTTCTAAAAATATGCTGCAAAGCAGACAAATTTCGGCTCATGTTACTTCATTTGTTGAAGCAGATGTCACCAATATAGTACTTTGGAGAAATAAAAATAAAGATTCTTTCTTCAAAAATGAAGGAGTAAAGCTCACTTTTATGCCTATGTTTATTCAGGCAATTGTAAAAGCAATAAAAGATTTTCCTATGATTAATATCTCCGTAGATGGGGACACAATTATTAAAAGGAAAAATATTAATATAGGTATAGCAACAGCTGTTCCTAATGGCAATTTAATTGTTCCTGTTATAAAAAATGCAGATCAGTTGAGTTTATCCGGGCTTGCAAGATCAATAAATGATTTAGCAAATCGTGCAAGAAATAATCAGCTAAAACCGGAAGATACCAATAATGGAACGTATACTTTGAGCAATATTGGAAGTTTTGGAAACCTTGCAGGAACGCCGATCATCAACCAACCTCAAGTTGCCATTATGGCTGTTGGATCGATTGTTAAAAAACCGGCAGTTATTGAAACTCCACAAGGAGACATGATAGGTATACGCCATATGATGATTATCTCACATACCTATGATCACAGGGTCATAGATGGAGCTTTAGGAGGTGCTTTTGCTAAAAAGGTCTCTGATTATTTAGAAAAATTTGATCCTAATACAAAATTTTAAAGTTGAAATATATTTAAAAAATTAATTGTTGCCTGTGAACATTCATTCAATACAATATTATATACTACTAATTATATTTAGTTGCCTTTTGAGCAGTTGCATTAAGAAACAAACGATAAAAGCTTCTAACCAAACTGATTCTTTATCAGTATCTTCTTCAATTAAGGATACTTTACCTAAGAAATTTATCGGTACTTATCAAGGAAGTATTTCATGTGATGATTGTGAATTTGTGGTTCTGACTTTAGATCAAAGTAATACGTATAAGTTAAAAATTCAACTTTTTACTGATGAAGATTCTAAAGGATCAATTATTTATGAACAAGGTAATTTCAATTGGGATAAAAAAAATTCAACAATTGCTTTAGATAAGTTTGGTTTTAAATTTAAAGCTTTTGAAAAAAAACTGTACTATCTTGACAATACAGGTCAATACGATACTGAAGAATATTTACTTAAACAATAAATTATATAATTAATCAAGTAAGTTTAATATTACTTGATTATTTCATTCTCAGTAAATTTTGTCGATTTTTTGAAATAAATATTTAAAATTCTAAATCATAATTAGAGATAGATAAACTTATTAAAATATTTTTTTCATTAAAGTAAAAAGTAGTATAAACTTTGTCTGATATTACTTTATATGTTGGTTGTTTCGTGTTTTTAAATTTTATTAAACGCTTAGCATATATTTTTTCAATGGAACTTAAAGAAGATTGATGTAAGACAATTGAATTTAATTCCACCGAATTGATTCCTCCGTAATTGAAACTAACCAATGAAATTTTATCATTACTTCCTAATCGCCCGCCACCCTCTGATATTGCACTAATTTGAAAACCATTCGTGAAATCCCAAGTATAAATGTTTCCTGAACCTTCGATGGGTTCTGCACCCGTATAAGTAGCTATAGTATTGATTGCCTCTATTTTTTGCGGTAATTTAAATCCTTTAGCAGTAAAAAATAATTCTTTAATTTTAGCCGAAGATTTGGGACCTAAAATAAGGCTTTTCTTTTTTAATTTAGTAGTTGTTATCCTATTGGTTTTATTTTGTGAAAACAGCTCTCCGCTGTTTAAAATCATTAGTAGAGTGAAAACGAATACAATTTTTTTCATTATAATTATTTTAGTATCTTACAATATATCTAATTTTTTTGGCTTTAAGATTACAATTTCAAACGATAACGTCTGTTTTAGCCTATTGTTTGAATCCATTAATTTATGGAACAAACATTTGTTTTATTTTATAAGTAAACTTTGAAAAAATAGAGGTAAAAAAATACTTGTTTTCCGTCTGATTAGTAGTGAAACTTATAAGAGCAACAAGACTATAATCATTATCGGCTAACTTTAAAAGCTTGATGATGATTTTTTCTTTATCTAAATATGGTAAAAACTTTATACATTTTAAATTTTCAATTATAATCTGCTTACGAACTTCTTTATCGCTTTTTAAAAGTAAGAAGTTGATATTTTCATCAGACAATAATTTTTCCAACCCTGAATATAACGCATTTTTACTTATTTTATTAATGCCTCTATCATAAATGAATTTACTAATATCCTGAAACTTTTTTAAAAAAATATAAGGTGTAATGGGTTGAGAATAAGAAGAAATTTTTTTCCTATACCTTACGTCATAATTTTTACGAAATTCTTCATTGGATAAAATATGATATGCTTCGTTAATATCTATAAAAAGCTTTTCATTATCTTTATTATTTAAATTCCTGTCCGGATGATATTTAAGAGCTAATCTTCTATAAGATTTTTTAATTTCCTTATGCGATGCAGTCGGATCGACTTCTAATATAGTATAAAAATCTTTCATAATTTTAGGCTACAACCAGTATTAAAAAGAACATTCGGCACAAATATATGCTATTTAAAACACATTTACACCGATTGATAAACATTTAAAAGAAAAAAGACTATTTAAAATAGTCTTTTTATATGATGTAAGAAAATTATAATCACTACGATTCACAGCTGCTGCAATTAACCAAATTAACCACAAGCTCTTTGGCCACACTTTGACTTCTTTGATAATATAAAGTTTTAATACCTAATTTCCAAGCTTCTATTAATAATCGGTTTACCTCTTTTACCGGAAGTTCAGCAGGTATATTTAAATTTAAAGACTGGGATTGGTCCACATATTTTTGTCTTATAGAGGCCTGTTGAACAATTTCCAATTGGCTGATCTCTTTAAAAGTTTTGAAAACTTGTTTTTCTTCATACGATAAATCTTTTAAATGTTGTACACTACCACCATTTAGCATAATACTTCTCCAAGTGTCTTCATTATTAATATTTTTCTCCGTAAGAAGCATATCCAAATACTTATTTTTACGCATGAAATTACCTTTAGAAAGACCCGCTTTGTAGTAATTGGAACTGAACGGCTCTATCCCCGGTGATGTTTGACCTAAAATCGCAGAAGATGAAGTGGTTGGCGCAATAGCCAATAAAGTAGAATTTCTTCTTCCATAACCTTTTAATAATTCTGGTTCTCCGTAAATTCTGGCTAAATCTTCAGTTGCTTTATTCGATTTATCCTGCAAATATTTAAAAATCTCAACGGTCTTTTGTTTAGCAACTATTCCTTCAAAAGGAATCATGTTTTTCTGCAAATAAGAATGCCATCCTAAAACACCCAAGCCTAGTGCTCTGTGCTTTTTAGCAAATTTATTTGCGGGTGACAAGTAATAATTACCTTCTGTTTTTACAATAAATTCCTGTAAAACGGCATCCAAAAAGAATACGGCTAATTTTACTGCTTCCGTGTCTTTCCATTCATCATATAATTCCAAATTCATGGATGAAAGACAACATATAAAAGATTCTTCTTCTGTGGAAGGAAGCATGATTTCAGAACAAAGATTAGAAGCATGAATAACCATTCCTTTATCTTTGTATACCTGTGGTTTATTTTTATTAATATTATCGGTAAAGAATATATAGGGTAAACCTTTTTGTTGACGACTTTCTAAAACTTTAGCCCAAATTTTTCTTTTATCAATATCTCCGTCAATCATTTCCTGCATCCAATAATCAGGAACGCATATACCGAAAAATAAATTTTGAATCGGATTTCCTATATCGCGTATGGATAAAAATTCTTCAATATCGGGATGATCAATATCCAAATAAGCAGCAAAAGCTCCCCTTCTCACTCCCCCTTGAGATATGGTATCCATGGCGGTGTCAAATAATTTCATGAAACTTACCGCTCCACTACTTTTGCCATTATCCGAAACCGCTGATCCTCTTTCTCTTAAAGCTCCAAAATAACCGGAAGTACCTCCGCCAATTTTGGTCTGCATGATTACTTCTCCTAATTTATGAGTTATTCCTTCTATACTGTCAGGAATATGAACGTTGAAACATGATATAGGCAATCCTCTTTCTGTTCCCATATTTGCCCATATGGGTGAGCTTAAACTCATCCAGCCCCTTTCAATCATTTCCTGAAAAGCTTCTTTTAGTTCAGGTTTGTATAATCGTTGAGCGGCAGCGGAAGTAATACGATCAATTGCTCCTTCAACCGTCTCTCCCTTTAGAAGATACCCCCTATTTAATATTTGTTCACTTTCCGAATTTTTCCACCAAAGTTTTTCGCTCATAATATATATTAATCTAATCTTTTAACCATTAATTCTAATTTACCTTTTAATCCGGTTTCATTATTTACTGCCATTCTTCTTAAAAAATACCCGTTATCTTTTCCTTCTTCATCAATAAAAGGCATTTCATATATTTCAGATAAAGAAAATACTCGAAGATATCCTGAAATTATTTCTATTAACTCCTCCCATATCTCTATATGACGGTCTCTGTCCTCTAATTTAGTTGCAATTTCTCTTTCGATAGTTGCATTAAAATCAAGATATATAAAATTGGCTTTAACTAAATAAAAATCTCCCATTTAAAATAAATCGTTTTCAGTTATACTTTTATCATATTTGGTATATTCGGTAGGTCTTTTCGCAAAAAAGTCGTCCAAACTATTGGCAAATACTTCCTCTTCAAACCATGCCATAGGTTTGTATTGCTCAGGTGTAACATTATACAACCGTTCCATTCCTATTTGTTGTAAGCTTTCATCTACCCTGAATTTCATGAAGTTTAGAAGATTTTCTTTTTCTATTGAGTTTACTTCTCCTTTCTCAAATATCCAATCTAATATTTTACCTTCTATGATGATTGAATTCTTAACGGTATCTTGAATGTGCTTAATGGTATCTTCATCAAAAAAGTCGGGATATTCTTCTTTAATTTTATTAACTAAATAGATTCCCGCATTGGCATGAATTTGCTCATCTACCGAAGTCCAACCAATGATATTGCTAACATTTTTCATCAGACCTTTAAATCTTGTAAATGATAAGATTATGGCAAATTGACTGAATAAAGATACATTTTCAATAAGAATAGTAAACAAAATAAGTGATACTACGTATTTTTTTCGGTCATCGGATTTAGCATATTTTAATGCATTATCTAAGTATTCCACTCTTTCCCTGATAACGGGAATTTCCAACAACTTTTCGAATTCATTATTATATCCCAAAACCTCCAACAATCTTGAGTAAGCTTCTGAATGTCTAAATTCACATTCCGCAAATGTACTTCCTAATCCATTGAACTCCGGCTTTGGAAAATGCTGATATATATTTCCCCAAAAACTTTTTACAGCGACCTCAATTTGGGCAATTGCTAATAAACTGTTTTTGATTGAATTTCGCTCTCTGTCTTCTAAATGCGAATGAAAATCCTGTATATCGGCAGTAAAATCTACTTCTGAGTGTACCCAATAGGCATGATTGATTGCCTCTGTAAATTGTAAAATTTCAGGGTATTCAAAAGGCTTGTAATTAATTCTTCTATCAAATATTGACATAATCCTTAATTTATTTTTCTTTTTTTAATAATTTTTACTTTATTTTTAAAAGACAGAAAATTCTTTACAAGAGCCGGTCTCGTGTATAATTTTTAACATATACAAACTCTTATATTCAAATTTTATAATCTTATGATTTTTATAATTAACTTTCTTTCAATTAATTAATTCTTTTGTTTTAGGCTCTTACTATGTATTTAAAATTAAAAATATTTAACATATTTGACCCTAGAGAATTTCAAAAGATATTAAGAAGTTATAAACACACAATTTTATTTTGAATTGAAAAAACAAGTTTTTTAATTCCTCGAATCAGTTCCCCATTTTAATTTTTCCCGAAGATTTTTAAAATAAGAATAATTATTATACTTGACTATTTTTATTTTAAATGGTGCTTTTTTTATGATTATTTCATCGTCTATTCCTACCGTATTATATCGTGAATCCAGACACAAGGAATATTTTTCCGATCTACTATGAACTTTCAACCGTATTTCTACATCATCTTTTAAAATTAATGGTCTTACATTTAAATTGTGCGGACAAATTGGGGTAATAACAACAATATCGGCTTTAGGATAAATGATGGGTCCTCCACAACTTAAAGAATAGCCGGTTGAACCGGTAGGAGTTGATATAATTAAACCATCTGCCCAAAAGGTATTCAGAAATATATTATCTACATAGGCATCTATGGTTATCATTGAGGTTGTATCCTTACGCATTACTGCAGCTTCATTTATGGCATAAGGCAAGAATTTATGAAAATTACTTTTCACTTCTAATACGGAGCGTTCACTTATAGTGCAATTACCATCTAAAATATGGGGCAATTCCTTTAAAAATTCATTTTTCTGAAATGTGGCTAAAAATCCTAATCTTCCTGTATTGATTCCCACAATCGGAATATTAGATCCTTTAATATAAGCAACAGTAGACAAAATAGTTCCATCACCGCCAAAGGTAAATAATAATTTGGTTTCTTTAGGAAGCCCTTTCTTTTTAGTGAAAGGAATAAAACCGGGATTTTTTAATCCTAACATTTCTTCTAATTCCTTCACGTAGGATTCATATACATAAATGGTTATACCTTTTTTTTCTAGTTGTTGAAAAAAAGCCGAATAAAGTTCATAATCTTCTTTGTGAACTACTTTTCCATATACACCTACTATCATTGAATTATAATTAATTTATACTTCCATAAATTTTTGCAATTGATCAAATCTCTCTTTTAAAAGTTCTTGCTTGGAATCTTCAAAGTATTTGTTGGAAATTTGATATCCAAATCTCTCGAAAGTATCTCCAATGGAACTTATATTTTCTGCACTAATCTTAAGTACTATTTGAGTTGAGTCTTCATCGGTATTGACTAATAACATCCCTAATATCCTTCCATTATTGCTTTCTACTATATTTGCTATTTCACTGGTAGAATATTTTTTTATAGGAGTCGTAATGATCATATAAACTCCATATTCGGTAGTAAACTGAAAGGAGGCCAATTCATCAATAACTGTTTCTTCTAATACTACTCCTAAAAATTTTTCTTGGTAAGATAAAATTGGGATTATATTAGTTTCATTTTCGCTAAAAACGCGTAAGGAATCAAAAAGTATAGCACTATCAAGTAGATAGAACTGTTCTAAATCTAAAAGATGATCTTTTAATGATTCTGATTTATCTAAATCTCTAATGATATTTAAACCTATATTTCCTTTTACTCTTCCTTTACATATAACAGGATAATGGCTAACTCCCAGATCAATCATCAATTGCTCTGCTCTTGCAACGCTGTCATTTTCATAGAGAGTTAATACATCATTTGAAATATAATTGCTAATTATCATTATGCTAAGATATAATAAGATTTTTGAGTAACCAAAATTTTAAAATTTTGTTCATCTCTTTTTAGTTATTTTTTTAAGCACCTCTGTATAAGATAGTTTAATAAGATTTTTTATAAAATCATCCGTTAAATTTCCATTCATAAAAACTGTAATCCAATACTTTTTATTCATGTGATATCCGGGTTGTATTTCCGAATAATTTTCTCTTAACTCCAATGAATATTCTGCCTCACATTTTAAAATTATTTTAAAATCCGGATCATATAGATTAGTTAATGCAAACATCTTACCCTTTACTTTGAAAACTAAAGTTTTTTCATCAAAAGGCAAACATTCTTCCACATCTGAAAATTGTAAACAATATTCTCTAAATTCTTCGATATTCATAGATTGATTAGCTTAAATTTTAAAAATTTTAAATTTAAGATAAAAAATTAGATTATAAGATTTCATATTAGTACATTTGAATGAAATGCTATAAATTAGTTATCATATGAAAAAAATATTTTTTATAGTTTATTATATTTTGATAAGTATATCTCTTTATTCACAAAAAACATTTTTAATTAAACATTTTGATTCTGATTTTTATGCAAAACAGTGGGCCGGCTTTTATTTATATGATCCTGTGCAAAAAAAGGAAATTTTTAATTATAATGGTAATAAGTATTTTATTCCGGCATCCAATGTAAAAATTTTTACCTTATATACCGGATTGAAATTAATTTCTGATTCTATACCTTCCCTAAAATATGTTTCCAAAAATGACACGCTTTATATTTGTGGAACAGGAGATCCAACTCTATTGGAACCCTATTTTAAACAAAATAAAGTAATTAAATTTTTAAAAAATCGAAAAGAAACTATAGCTTTATTTACAAAAAATTTTGATGATACTATCTACGGCCCCGGTTGGTCTTGGGAAGATTATAAAGAATATTTTTCACCTGAACGCACTTCTTTTCCTATGTACGGAAATTTAGTAACTATTTCTTCACCAACTCAAGCATATCCCTCTTATTTTATAAATGATATACTATTGGACCATAAAGAAATTGTAAGAGATTTAAGAAAAAATAAGTTTCATTACTCCGATAATAAAAAAATGGAGATACCCTTTATTACTTCCGATTCGTTAACTAAAATACTACTGGAAAGGGAACTAAATAAATCCGTTTATTTAACCGAAAAATTTCCTGTTGAAAAACCTTCCTATTTATATAGCATACCCTGCGACAGTTTATACAGGAGAATGATGGTTGTAAGTGATAACTTTTTAGCAGAACAAATTCTTCTGATGGGAAGTCTTTCCATTTCAGATAAACTTAACAGTTCCTCTGCAATACATCATATGTTGTCTTCTTATTTAAAAGATTTGCCACAAAAACCCAGATGGGTTGATGGATCCGGTCTTTCCAGATATAATAATTTTACTCCTAAAGATATGGTTTATGTTTTAACTAAGCTCTATGAAGAAATCCCGTATAAAAGATTAATTTCTTTATTTCCGGCAGGAGGTGTTAGTGGAACTTTAAAAAATAATTATAAAGGGAATCCGCCGTATATATTTGCAAAAACAGGAGGAATGAAAGGAATATCAAATCTGAGCGGATATTTAGAGACCAAATCGGGAAAAGTATTGATATTTAGCTTTATGAATAACAATTTCCAAGATTCATCCGGAGAAATAAAGAAACAGATGGAAGAAGTATTGGTACATGTGAGAGATTTTTATTAATCAATGTTTTACAGCACATGTGGATATTTGCGTAGGAATATTTCTGCTAAATTCAATTCCAAATCCAAGTTCTCCGTAATCATTCCTCCCCCATCCCCATAAGCTCCCATCTTCTTTGATGCCTATACTATGCTCAAAACCGGCGGAAACTGTTTTCCATTGGGAATGATCCAATAATACGGGGAGATTTTTATTAACTTGGGTTCCGTCTCCTACTTGTCCGCTATTATTCTTTCCCCATCCCCAAAGTGAACCGTCTTCTTGTATGCCTAAGGAATGGTATTCTCCTGCAGCAACCATTTTCCATTTAGAATGACCGATACGAACAGGAAAATCCTTATCCCGATTGGATTTATCTCCTAATTGGCCAAATTCATTGTATCCCCAAGCCCAAAGGCTACCATCTGCTTGAATTCCTAAAGTATAGTCAAATCCGGACGTAATGTATTTCCATTTACTGTAACCAATTCGTACAGGAATTGTAGAATATTTAAATTGGTCAGTCCCTAACTGACCGTCTTCATTATTACCCCATCCCCACAATGTCCCGTCTTCCTGTATTCCCATACTATAATTAAAACCTGCCGTTATAAACTTCCATCTTGCATTTCCTATTTTAATCGGTTTATTTTTATCGTCGGTGGTGCCATCTCCTAACTGACCTTCTTCATTGCTTCCCCATGCCCATAAAGAACCGTTTTCTTTTATAGCTAATGAGTGATATTCTCCGGCGGAAACACTTTTCCAATTGGAATGATCAATTTGAACCGGATAAATTTTAGTAAAATTTGTACCATTACCCAACTGACCGTTTTCATTCAGCCCCCAGCCCCATAAGGAACCATCTGATTTTATACCTAATGAATGATTGTAACCGGAATACACTAATTTCCATTTTTTGGAAGGATCCACTTCGGCAGGAAGGGATTTGTTTTGGTCGGAGCCGTCTCCTAATTGGCGTTTATCATTTTTTCCCCAGCCCCATAAGGTGCCATTATTTTGTATACCTAAACTGTAATAATTTTTTACTGAAATTAATTTCCAGCAAGCATTAATTTGTCCATTTACATCAATAACATTTATACCTGCAAATGCCAAAACTATACAAATAAATTTCATACAACTTTTGCTTCCCTTTTTTTAAGCGTACGTAACGGTAAATATAAATTTCTCAATCAGTAAATGAGATTTACTTATCAAAATAAATTTATATTATAAACAAAAGTTGTATGTTATTTATTGTTATATAAACATTTTTTTTATTTTATATCTTTATTTTTTACTGTAAAGTGAGCTTCTAAATCAATTTCTCCTCCTAATAAAGCTGCAGAAGTGGCTTCAGGGTCTTTTTTTGCCGGTTGATGAAGTAAATAAATATATACTGTTGAAAAAGCTTGATCCTCTATGGTCCAGACCGTATGATGTCCTAACTTTCTGCCTAATGTATCAATATTATCATGATCAGCATAAGTAATGCTTAACCCTTTAGAATCAACCTTCTGATAAAATACAAAATGATCATCGGCATCTTCAATAAAAATTTCATCGGTCACATCGTGTAAATGATTTTCATGTTGTGAATAAAATTTTATTTCAACATTATACGTTCCTGCGGGTAAGCTAATATCCGTAATCGGTATTTCGGTGCTTCCTTCCGGTACTTCGTAAACATATTCTCGAATTAAATTTGGGTCTGAACTATTTCTAAATTGCAATATCACCTTTGACATTTCATCGTGATCGTGTTCCGGTAGGGAATTTAAAATGTCATCTCTGTCATGGGAAGAACAAGAAAAAATAGTAACTAAAAGTAAGGTTAACGGTAACCAATAGATTAAATTTTTTATTTTCATATATGTATTGTATATTTTTAAAAGTTAAATTGTATTTTTAATAAAAAGCTTCTTCCGCTTTCGTCCGTATAATAACGCAACCGATTCATATAATCTCTGTATGCGGTGTCAAAAATATTTCTTACACCTAATGAAATATTCATCGTGTGTATGGTTGTGATATCGAATGAAAAACCGGTAATAAAATCAAATAGCTGATAAGCAGCAGGAGGAGAACTAATATCTAATGTTTCCGAAACCACTGCTCCATTTTTCACTATGTCAATTTCAAAATTATAATTAGGAAAGTGCGTTTGCTTAAACACCGAAGTGGAAGTAAGTTTTGCAAAATAATTTCTCCATTTTTTATTTTTATATTCTATTGAATTGATCCATTGTAAAGGAGGCATGGAAATTAAGGACGTTTTATTTTTTATATCTTTTCCTCTCAAATAAGAAAAATTAGTAGAAAATTTCAATGGTCCCAATATTTGATAATCAGCCATTACATCGATACCGTAAATTTTTGCATTGGTTTGTTTATATTGCCAAACCGGAAATGCTCCTCTAATAGTATATTCTGCACTTACAGGAATAGAGTTTATAAAGTCATTTATATAATTATAATAAGCCGTTAATTCAAAAGTTAGCTTATTATCCAATCCAAACCCTTTATAGGTCGTCATGAACTTATTAGACTTCTCATTTTTTAAGTCTAAGTCTCCCAATTCAATAGCTGCGGCTGAATGATGCAATCCGTCGCTAAATAATTCACTTGGATTAGGTGCTCGACTACTTAATGAATAATTGAATGTAATTTCATCAAACTTTCCCAACTTTAATTTTAAGCCTAAAGTAGATGCAAAACCGTTATAGGTAAGAATCGGATTTACCAAATAATTGAGACCGGTATCTTTAAGTATTTTTTTTGAATATTTTTTATCGTAACCCAAAGATACCCATCGGCTTTTTTTATAAAATTTTAAAGCATCTATTTTTTGATGATCAAATCGTATTCCTCCTTCGATTAGTAATTTTTTACTTATAGTAAAATATTCAATCCAATAGAAGGAATAATTATTTTTTTCATAAAAGGGGATTAATGGACTTACGCCGGTACCAGCATTTGGAAAATTTTCTTGATAAGAATAGCCGCTTCCTAATTTTGTTTTAAGTTTAGTATGGGCAATCGATTCGTAATCTAAATTGAGAGTATGTGTAGTTAAATCCAAATTGAGAGATGCCTTGTCGGCAAGTTCGCTTCTTCTGATATCATATTCTTTCCGATTATTAAATTGATATCCGTACACTAAACTTAATTTACCAAAATTAAAATTATAATGAGTATTGAATTTAAATAAATTATGCTGAATTTTCTGTTTGGGCGCATCTATTTTCATCGTAAAATCATCAATAACTAAGGGTTGTTTATTATTGATGGCATTTAAAAGATTTTCCAGGTTACCTACATGCGCTGCTTTTAAAATACCAGTGTCTGAACCGAAATAACTATAGAATAATTCTATGCCGTAATTTCTTTGATTTTTACCTACTTGAATTGAAAAATCATTTTCTTTAAGCCCCGTATTAGACATAATATAATTAGGCGTTGATAGATCTCCGGATCTTTTATAAGTACCTTGTAAGCGCATAGCCCATCCTTTTTTCCATCCTTTTTCAATTTGAGCTGTAGTATTTGCTCCTTTGCCGTTGGAAACATAGGAAGTTATAAGACTTCCCGTAAGAGTATCTTTTGTATATAATTTTTTGGGTTCAACCAATACGATACCCCCGGTAGCATCGCCCGCATATTGTAATGCTCCCGATCCTTTAATGATTGAAATGGAATTGGCAACATTAAGGTCAATATCCGGAGCATGTTCAACACCCCATTGTTGATCTTCCTGCCTTATGGCATGATTAAATATGGGCACTCGGCTGCTATGCAATCCATGAATAATTGGTTTAGCTATATTATTTCCCGTTTTTAATATACTCACTCCCGCAATCGAAGCTAATGCACTTGCTAAGTTAGTATCCGAAAATTCATTAATTTGATTTTTAGTTAATTTATTTTCTGTTGAAGTTTTAGTTTTTCCTAAAGATTTTCCAACGGTTACTATTTGTTGTAATTCTTTTTCTTTACGTTCTAATGAAATATCTTGATTTAAATTATTCTTTACTGTTATTTCTAACGTTTGAGAACTATAGTTAGGATGTGAAATGATAAGTCGATACATTCCTGGACAAACATTGGAAATTGTATATTCTCCGGATAAATCAGTTATTGTTATGGATTCTTTTCCATTAGTTGCTATGAGTTGTATAGAACAGTTTTTTATTCCACGAGTGGAATGTAAATCGGTAAGTTTACCTTTAATATGCAAGGTACATTGAGCATACGATTTTATATTCAATAAAATAAGAAATGTAAAAAAAACGTATATTGTCTTTTTCATAAAATAAATAATATAAGGTATGACTTAATTGAAAAAAGTTATATCCTTTAAAAAAGATATAAATACGGATCTTTTTTTCTAATTTTTATTAAAAAATCCGCATCATATTATTATTTTTATGAAAATATGGGAGGTGGCCTGTTGAAATAATTAGATTTATTTATATTTTTATAAAATATAAAGGTATAAATATCTTCAGGGTGATTAATTATTTCAGAGTGATGATGAAGTATAAATGTTGGGTCTTCCGCTACATCAAATAATTGATATTTTCCTAAATGAAAAATAGTATGACATTGTTGGCAATGATCATGACTAATTTTGTTTACTTTATGTTGTTCTAAGTGAATATATTCCTGTATAGAAAATATCTTAAATACGAATACTATCGAAAATAAAAGATAGATAATTCGTATTTTATTGGAATGAAGAAATTTCACTTTAGATAGTATAAATTATTTGGAAGCAAATTTAAATAAAAAAAATCTTTCATGAAGTTGAAAGATTTTTTATTTTATTATTTTTTGCTAACTACAGCTAATTTTTCTTTTTCTGCAATTTGTTTTTTTTCAAGTTCTTTGCCCAATTCAATAATGTAGTCATGCAAACTATCTTTTATTTGTGGATGTACCAGACCATATTGAATACTAGTTTTCATAAAACCGAATTTATCTCCTACATCATAACGGGTACCGCAAAAATTACGAGCAAACACTCTTTGAATTTTATTAAGTGTATCAATTGCGTCTGTTAATTGAATTTCACCACCTGCTCCGGGAGCTTGATTTTCCAAAATACTAAATATCTCAGGTGTCAATAAATATCTACCGATAATTGCCAGATCACTGGGCGCATCTTCGGGCTTAGGTTTCTCTACAAAGTTGAGCACATTATACAACCCTTTTTCTATTTCTCTTTCAGGAGCGATAATTCCATATTTTGAAGTTTCTTCATGGGGAACTTTCATTACAGCAATGGTAGAAGCATAGGTTTTTTCAAAATCCATAATTAATTGCTTTGTTAGTGGTATTTTATCTTCCATTATATCATCTCCTAACATTACCACAAAAGGCTCATTACCTACAAATGCTTTTGCTTGTAATACAGCATGTCCTAATCCTCTAGGATGAGACTGTCTAATAAAATGTAAATTTATATCAGTCGTTTCTTCAACGAGTTTTAATAATTCCGTTTTATGCTTTTCTCTAAGATTAGCTTCTAATTCAGGATTGGAATCAAAATGATCTTCTATAGGTCGTTTTCCTTTGCCGGTTACAATTAAGATATCTTCAATACCGGAGTTTATAGCCTCTTCTACTATGAATTGGATAGTAGGTTTATCTACAATAGGAAGCATTTCTTTAGCCAATGCTTTTGTAGCTGGTAAAAACCTGGTACCTAAGCCAGCAGCCGGAATAACGGCCTTTTTTACTTTTTTCATAATTTTATAAATAACGGTTAAAAATAGCTAGTTCAATAAAATATATAAATGATTTATTTATGTTTGTTAATTCATATTTTATTTTATACAAATATAGAAAAAATGAACTTCAATTTCTTTCAATGAACAATATTAAATTAATTATTTAAATAAAAAAACATTTTAAAAATTTAATTTTCTCGACGATAAAAATGATACAGAAAATCCTATAAATAAAACAGTAATCAAGACAATAAGATAGTTAGTAAGATCGAATTTAACCGGAAATGGCATAAAAGGATTTGCCATGACTAATCCGAAATTAGATTGTAACCAGGTCAAAAAGGTTCCTAACACTAAACCTATAACTACTCCAAACATGGTAATGATAATTCCAATGGTAAAAAATAATTTTTTTAATCCTGAAATGCTATATCCCAGGGCAATAAGCGATTTGGATTGATATTTCTTATCCAATATTATAATAATAATAGCCCCCGCTAAATTAAATGAGGCAATTATAATTACTAAAATAAATATTAAATAAATAAACAATTGCTCTACTTTCATCATTTTTAAAAAAGAAGCATCTTGCTCTTGTCTATTTTGAATGATATAGTTCTTTCCCAGTTCGTCTTTTAATTGCTTTTGCAAGGATTTTACATTGTTCTTAACTTTTAATTCAATTGAAAAAGCACTATTAGGTGGTAAATTCAAAAGATTGCGTGATAACTGTATGGGTACAAAAATATAATTTTCATATTGATCATTTAAAGCAAATACCCCCGTCATATGCACCGTTGCTTTTTTAAATGCATCATCCGTATTAGATATCAATTTTTTTCCCGGCTTAGGCATATATAAAGAAGCGTAATATTCTTTATCAATAGGAACACCCAGACGATAGGCTAAAGCATTACCAAAAGCTGCTTCATTATCGGAAGATGTGTTAGGAAATTTACCCGCTTGAAAACAAGTATCGATTTTTACAACTTTCAAAAAATTTTCATCCACCCCTTTAAGATATGCTATTTCATCCTTTTCATAAAACAAAACATATACTTTCTCTTCTATGACTTTCGTAAATGCTTTAACTTCTGAATGAGAAGAAAGAATTTTTTCAACCCTTTCAATATCAGGCAAGGTTTTACCTGTTGCAGGTAAAATTCTTAGATCGGGATTTACATCACTAAAAAGTTTAATATTAAAACTTTCTAATCCACTAAACACCGAAAGGATAACAAACATAGCACAGGTAGCAATCGCTATGGCTGTTAAAGAAGTATACATAATGATACTTACAGCTTGAGTGCTCTTTTTGGATATAAAATACCTAAAGGCTATGTACCAGGATAGATTTTTCACAAATTACAAAATAGGATTTTCATCTTTGCCTTTTAAAGCTTTCTCTATCTTTTCAACTGTATCTAAGGTTACATCAAGATAAAATATCAATTCGGGAACTTGCCTTACCTGTTTAGCAATTCTATTACCTAAAATTTTTCTAATTTTTGGATTAAGAATTTGTATTTCCTTCATTAAGGCCTCTCTGTACTCTTGCGGATAAATACTTAAATAGACTTTAGCCACTCCTAAATCTGATGACACTTTTACTTCAGTAACAGATATTAGTATTTTAGAATTCATCTCCGCTGATTGTTTCCTAAAAATTTCAGCTAACTCTTTTTGTAATAATTGATTTATTTTCTTTTGTCTATTGCTTTCCATAACTATTTTACAAATTTAGATAATTTTAAGTACTGCAAAAATTTTAATTTTATAATCTTATTTCTATTTAATTTTTAAAATTATTTTACTAACACTACGTTATATCTATAATTTATATTAATTTATAATTAATAATTTCCATTTTATACGTATGAATTTTTATAATATACTATATGTATTTTAGTAATTAATTATCAAAATAAATAAAGTCCTATTAAATTAAACGGTAAATTATAATTTATCCGAAAAATTTGAAACATTCAACAAATAAAAATTTCAGACGGATAAACTGTTTTTAACTAATATCTTAACAACTCGAAGATTTAATTATAAAATAGTATTATTTTTGCTTATATATATAATAATGTATAATTAATAGATAATAAATAAATTAAAAATGAATTTGTACCAAGTAAATCACCAATCAATTTCCAATGAAATAATCAATACCACAGCTATTGAAAAATTGCTAAATAAATTACTTGATTTGGTTTATGATCTGGGAATAAAAATTGTTACCTGCTTAGTGGTTTATTACCTGGGAAGGTTTTTAATAAAATGGATTGAAAAATTATTTCATAAATTTTTAGAAAGGAGAAAAATTGATCCTTCTGTCAAGTCATTTCTGGGAAGTTTATGTAATATTACTCTAACCATTTTGTTGGTTTTGTCCATAATTGGAATTTTAGGAATTCAAACCACCTCCTTTGCTGCATTAATTGCTTCTGCCGGTTTGGCTATTGGTATGGCAATGAAAGACAATCTTGGAAATTTTGCCGGAGGAGTCATGATTCTTTTTAACAAACCCATAAAAATTGGAGATCACATCTTAGCTCAAAATCAAGAAGGAGTGGTGCAATCCATTGGTATATTATATACAGTTTTAACCACCGGTGACAATAAAACCATATATATCCCTAACGGACCATTATCCACAGGATCCATACTTAATTTTTCAACGCAACCACAAAGAAGAATAGATATAACCATAGGGGTTGATTATGGAACTTCACTTCAAGATGTCAAAGACATTCTTAATGAAATTATCAGATCTAATACCTCCATACTAAAGTCTCCTGAACCTTTCATTGGATTATTAAAATTAAATGACAGTTCTATTGACTTTGTAATTAGGGTTTGGGTTGAATCATCCAACTATTGGCCTGTTTATTTCTTTCTTAATGAAAACATTTATGAGAAATTTACACATGCCAAAATTAATATACCATTCCCTCAGCTTACCGTGCATATGGCCAATGATAATTAATAGCTAAAACTAGCTTTTTAAAAATCTAGTTTCCTTTTAAACTAACTTAATTATTTTGAAAAATTTTACGAATGTCTTTAAAAATTTAAGTTAAAAATTTATTCATATTGTTAAAATAACTATATATTTGCACCGTCAAATATTTAGGTCAAATACATTTTGGCCCAGTATTTGATATTGTAAAACACGATTAATAAGCACACTTATTATATGGAAACTTATAAATTTAACAAACAATAATTTGCATTTTAGTAAGTATACATATTATATTTGCACTTTCAATTTTTGTTAACGAAAAAATATGCAAACTAATTATAAGGGATTTCTCCTAAATATCACCGATAGCGACAAAACAGGATTTCTGCTTTGGAAAGTAAATAATCTTTGGCAAAGAGAATTTAAAAAAAACTTTGAACACTTAGATTTGACACATAGCCAATTAGTATTGCTTTTATCTATTTTATGGGGAGAAACTAACCAAACTGAAGTAACTCAAAAAAGTCTTTCAGATAAAGCGGGTATTGATCCCATGACTACTTCTACCGTTTTACGAACTTTACAAAAAAAAGGCTTGATCAAAAGAAAATTTAATAAAAAAGATTCGAGAACTAAACTAATTTCATTAACAGAAGATGGAAAAACAATTATTAAAAATGCAACTAAGGTTATAAAAAAATTCAATACATCATTTTTTAGTTCACTAAAAGATCAACAAAACCAATTTCAGCAAAATTTGGTAACTCTTTTAGATGATGACATCTATGCTGATGAAATTAAACAAACCTGTTGTAAAGAATACGTACTTAATAATAACAATAATTTAGAAAAATCATAAATATGAAACTCAGAAAAATACAAATTATAGCTTTGCTATTCACTGCTGCAACATCCACATTGTATGTGTCTTGTGGCGGTGATAAGAAAAATGCAGCAGGTATGGCTGCTATGGGCGGGCAAGCCAATCAAGTGCTACCCTATCCGGTAAAAGTAGTTACTTCACAAACTGCTGTTTTGGAAACAGATTATCCGGCAACCATAAAAGGTGAAGAAGACATTGAAATTCGACCAATGGTTGAAGGATTCATTAAAACAATTAATGTAGACGAAGGTTCTGTAGTTAAAAAAGGACAAGTTTTATTTACATTGGATGCGCCACAATACAAACAAAATGTATTAAATGCAGAAGCTGCCATTAAAACTGCAAAAGCTCAAGTTGACAATGCAGTTATGGATGTAACAAAAATCACCCCTTTGGTTGAAAAAGGAATTGTAAGTAAATATCAATTAGAATCTGCACAATATGCTTTACAGACTAAACGTGCTGCTTTAAATCAAGCACAAACTGCTTTAGCTATTGCGAACACTAATTTATCTTATACCGTTCTTACCAGTCCGGTTAATGGAATTGTTGGTTCCATACCTTATCGTTTAGGTAGTTTAGTTAATAGTACCACTACCTTAACTACTGTGGCGAATACTTCCAATGTATATGTATATTTTTCTTTAAACGAAAAACAATTATTGGATTTCCTTAAAAATACACCGGGTGCTACTCAAGCAGAAAAAATCAAAAAATCCGAACCGGTGACTTTAATTTTAGCTGACGGTACCGAATACAATGAAAAAGGTAAAATTGAAACTATCAACGGTATTGTAAACACTTCTACAGGTTCTGCAAATTTCAGATCTAGTTTTCCTAATCCGCAAGGTATTTTAAGAAGTGGTTCAACCGGATCCATACGAATCAGTACAACTGTTGAAAATGCTTTGGTTATCCCGCAAAAAGCAACCTTTGAAATTCAAGGTCAAACTTTTGTTTTCGTGGTACAAAAAGATAATAAAGTAAAACAAGTAACCATCAAAGTTACTCCAACACCGGATGGACAATCCTTTATCGTAAATTCAGGATTAAACGAAAACGATAAAATAGTTGTTAACGGAATCCAGAATTTAAAAGAGGGAATGGAGATCAAACCTCAACTTTAATTTTCTTAACGTAAAAAGAAGTATTATAACTTTAAATAATAAAAAAGAAATAAAACAATGCTTAAAACATTCATAGAAAGACCCGTTCTTTCCACAGTTATATCCATTATAATTGTGATTCTGGGTATTTTAGGGGTAGTTTCTCTACCGGTTGCCCAATATCCCGAAATTGCTCCGCCGACGGTACAGGTAACTACTAACTATCCGGGAGCAAATGCCGACGTGGTCATGAAAAGTGTTATCATTCCATTGGAAGAACAAATCAATGGAGTTGAAAACATGACTTATATAACATCGAGTGCAACCAATGACGGTAGTGCTACCATTACTGTTTATTTTAAACAAGATGCGAACCCTGATATTGCTGCCGTTAACGTTCAAAACTTGGCAGCTCGTGCCAACAGTTTACTTCCATCGGAAGTAACCAAAAACGGGGTGATTGTACAAAAAACACAAAGTAGTAATATCTTGTTTATCGGTTTAGTTAGTAAAAGTAAAAACTACGATCAAAAATTTTTACAAAACTATGCGAACATCAACATATTACCTCAGATAAAAAGAATCTCCGGAGTGGGTGATGCTCAAGCGAGAGGTGCTAATACTTATTCCATGCGTATATGGTTGAAACCTGACGTAATGGCAACTTACGGTATTACTCCTGCTGACGTAAATGCTTTATTAGCAGAGCAAAATTTAGAAGCAGCTCCCGGTGCATTAGGTGAAAATAGTGCACAAACATTTACCTATACGTTAAAATACACCGGTCGTTTAGTAAGTACTGAACAATTCGGTGATATGGTTTTAAAATCTCTTCCAAATGGAGATGTTTTACGATTAAAAGATATAGCAAGAGTGGAAGTTGGTTCTGAAAACTATCAAATTACTTCTACCATCGACGGAAATCCATCTGTAATTATCAGTATTGCGCAAACTGCAGGTTCTAATGCACAACAAATTATCAACGAAGTTGAAAAAGTTTTAGATAATGCAAAAAGTTCTTATCCTCCGGGAGTAGAAACTGTATATATGATGAATGCGAACGATTTCCTTAATGCTTCCATTGAAAAAGTTATTCATACCTTATTTGAAGCATTCGTATTAGTATTTATCGTTGTTTTGGTATTCTTACAAGATTTACGATCTACTTTGATTCCTGCCATTTCAGTTATCGTGGCTATCGTAGGTACATTCTTCTTCTTGTTAATATTTGGATTTACCATTAATATTTTAACCTTATTCGCATTAATTTTGGCAATTGGTATCGTGGTGGATGACGCGATTGTGGTCGTCGAGGCCGTCCATGCTAAATTGGAAGACGGAATGAAAGATGCCAAAAAAGCTTCTTTACATGCGATGGACGAAATAGCGGGAGCAATTGTAGCTATCACATTGGTAATGTCTGCAGTGTTTATTCCGGTAAGTTTTATTGGTGGAACCTCAGGAGTTTTCTATAAACAATTCGGGTTAACCTTAGCGGTTTCTATTGTACTTTCTGCGATTAATGCGCTTACGTTGAGTCCTGCATTATGTGCATTATTATTAAAACCTCATGATGACAAAAAACAAAATTCTGTTGTTAAAAAATTAAAAGACGGATTCAACGGAGCTTTTGAAAGTTTAACCAACAGATATAAAAAAGTTTTAATTTGGACCTCTAAAGCTAAATGGTCTGCATTTGCAATTATTATTGTTTTCTGCGGAATTTTATATTTTCTTATGAAAACAACTCCTACCGACTTTGTACCTCAAGAAGATAGTGGATTTATCATCGGGGATATAAGTCTTCCTCCGGCTTCAACACTTGAGCAGTCAACAGCTATTGCTAAACAAGTATTTGAAGTTGCGAAAGGAATTGAAGGAGTATCCAATGTTGCTCAAATTAACGGTATGAGCTTTATTAGTGGTGCGGGAGGAAACTACTCCGTAATATTAGTAAAATTAAAACCGTGGAAAGAGCGTCCTAAAATCCAAATAAACGATGTAGTAAAACAACTGTTCATTAGAACAGCAGGTATACAAGGTGGTAAGATTATCTTCTTCGGAACTCCTACCCTTCAAGGTTTCGGTATCAGTAACGGATTTGAATTCCAAATTCAAGATAAAACCGGAGGTGATATCCGTAAATTCTCTGAAATCAGCGGTAAGTTCTTAGGAGCGTTAAATCAACGACCTGAAATCATGTATGCAACTACTTCATTCAACCCGAACTATCCTCAATACCAAATTAATGTAAATGTTGCTAAAGTCAAACAAGCCGGTTTAGCCGTAACAGACATTTTAGGTGCTTTACAAGGATACATTGGTGGTGTATATGCTTCTAATTACAATGAATTCGGTAAACAATATAAGGTTATGATCCAGGCAGATCCTAAATACAGAAAAAATGTAGAAGATCTTAATGGAATGTATGTAAGGACCAATAGTGGAGAAATGGCACCAATTGCCGGATTTATTACCTTGACTAGAGTGTACGGTCCGCAATCTCTACAAAGATTTAACCTTTACCAATCCATACCTGTAAATGGACAACCCAATGCAGGATATAGTGCCGGTGATGCGGTTAGAGCTATTGAAGAAGTTGCTAAACAAACGCTTCCTCAAGGATATTCTTTCGAATATTCAGGAATGACCAGAGAGCAAGTGAACAACAGTGGTTCACAAACTGTTTATATATTCTTATTGTGTTTGATTTTCGTATATTTCTTATTATCAGCTTTATATGAAAGCTACATTTTACCTTTAGCTATTATCATTTCTTTACCTATAGGTTTAGCAGGAGCTTTCTTATTCGCTAAATTATTCGGAATTACAAACAATATTTATTTACAGATCAGTTTAATTATGCTTATCGGTTTATTAGCGAAAAACTCTATTTTGATCGTAGAGTATGCAGTTCAACGTAGAGAGCATGGAATGAGTATCATTGATGCTGCCGTTGAAGGTGCCGTTGCCCGTTTAAGACCTATATTAATGACCTCCTTCGCATTTATTTTCGGATTATTCCCGTTAATGGTAGCAACCGGTGCAGGAGCTGTTGGTAACCGTTCAATCGGTACAGCTGCTATTGGTGGTATGTTAATTGGTACTGTAATTGGATTAGTAGTTACTCCTATGCTGTTTGCTGTATTCCAATCTTTACAGGAAAAGGCAACGCATAAACCTTCCGTGGTTTTAAGAGAACAAAACGATAACGATGATGATGATGATGAATAAGTATAACAAAATAAAAGAATTAAGAATGAAAATTCGACCAATTCAATATACAACCTTATTATTAGTTTCCGTAGTACTTAGTTCATGTATTACCGCTAAATATGAGAAACCTCAGATAACCGATAATCAATTGTACAGGGATATGCCTGTTAAAGATAGTACTACTATTGCAGATATTCCTTGGAGTGATTACTTCAAAGATCCCAATTTGCAAAGCTTGATTAATGAAGGTATTCAAAACAGTTATGATTTAAAAATTGCTGTTACGAGAATAAAACAAACTGAAGCTGCGCTTCGTTCTGCCAAACTAGGTTATTTACCTAGTTTGTCTGCAGACGCTTCTTATTCTAACAGTAAATTAAATACTGTTCAAGGAAACGGAGTTAAAACTCATTCAGAAGTTTTCCAATTGGGAGCATCTGCAAGCTGGGAGCTTGACATTTGGGGAAAAATTTCCAGTGCCAAAAGATCAGCTTTGGCTTCTTATCTTCAAAGTGATGCGTATAGACGTTTAGTTCAAACTTCTTTAGTGGCAAATATTGCAAATAATTATTATTCTCTAATTGCTCAAGATGAACAATTGAAAATAACGCTAAACACCATTAAATTATTAGAAGATAATGTGAAAACTATGGAAGATCTAAAAGAAGCTAACATAGTAACCGGTGCAGCTGTTGAACAAAGCAGAGCTTTATTATACTCTACTCAAGTGAGTGTTCCTGATTTGGAAAATAATATCAAAGCTTTGGAAAACAACATCTGTTATTTATTGGGTAGAACTCCCGGACCTATACAAAGATCTTCAATGGCTCGACAAACAGTTCCTAGTCAATTTGACTATGGAGTGCCTGCTCAACTATTGTCTAAAAGACCTGATGTAATGATGTATGAACTTGCATATCGTGCTGCATTTGAAGATACTAATGTTGCGAAAGCATCTTTATATCCTTCTTTAACAATTACCGGTAATGCAGGGTATTCTACCTTAAAGAATTTAGATAATTTCTTTGATCACTCCAGTCTTTTTGCAAGTGTGGTAGGAGGTTTAACACAACCTATTTTTAATCAAGGAAAATTAAGAAGCCAACTGAGAATAAGACAAGCTCAACAAGAAGAAGCCTTGCTTAACTTCAAAAATTCAGTTTTAAATTCAAGTGTTGAAGTTTCTAATGCTTTATTTGCTTATGAAAAAGCTAAAAGTAAAGACTACGACAGAAGCTTACAGATAAATTCTTTAGTTAAATCTGTTGATTTTACTAAACAATTATTAATATACAGCGATGCTAATTATACAGAAGTTTTAAATGCTGAAAGAGACTTATTAAATGCAAGATTAAGTCAAGTTAATGATAAACTTCAACAATTACAAGCTTCAATTAACCTTTACAAAGCTTTAGGTGGAGGTGTTAACTAAACCAAAGATGTAATGTATTAAAAAAGTCGGATTTTTATAAAATCCGACTTTTTTATTTTATGCTGTAAATTACCGGTATGCTAAAATGTGAACACACGTATTATTTTAACTCTTGCATTAACTTTAAATAATGTGAGTATCTTTTTTCTGATATTCTTCCTTCCTTGACTGCTTCAATAACGGCACATTGCGGTTCATTGATATGTAAGCAATTATTATACTTGCAATAAACCTTTTCGCGTAAAATTTCGGGAAAATAATCTTGTAATTCTTCTTTATGAATGTCTACTAATTCAAATTCTTTAATACCGGGTATATCAATTATTGCGCCTCCAAAATCCCATTCATACATTTGCGCAAATGTGGTGGTATGTTTCCCTTTTTCATTATAATTTGATATAGTCGCTACTTTTAAATTTAAATTTTCTTGTAAAGCATTGATGGTAGAAGATTTTCCACTTCCTGAATGTCCTATAAATACAGAAGTTTTATCTTTTATTTTATTTTTCAACTCTTCTATATGAAGATTGGTCAATGCAGAAATTCGTAAGGTTGAATATCCTATATTTTGATAAATATTTTCAATCTCTTGCAATTCTTCTAACTCCGTTTCGGATAACAAATCGATTTTATTAAACACAATCAAAACAGGAATCTGATAGGCTTCACAAGTAATTAAGCATCGATTTAAAAAACCTAAAGAAGTTTGAGGATGTTTTAGGGTAAAAACTATACAAGCCAAATCTATATTGGATGCTATAATATGTGTTTCTTTAGATAAATTAACCGATTTGCGAATAATATAATTTTTTCGAGGATAAATTTTCGTTATCCAAGCAATATCATGATCTTCTAATTCGTATTGTATGCGATCTCCTACAGCTAACGGATTGGTATTTCTAATTTTATCTTTTTTAAACTTCCCGCGAATTCGAGCATCATAAACTTTTCCCGTTGTTATGTCTTTTACCAAATACCAACTTCCTGTAGATTTTAATACGATTGCTTCATTCATAACTCAAAAATATAAAAAAAATGCATCCTAAATTGATGCATTTTTATTACTATCTAAAACTTATGATTATTCTTCCATAATTTTATTCTGCAATTCAACGGATTCTTTATGAATGGAAACTAAAAGATGTTCTAAAAAATCTTCTGATAATCCCATTCTTTCTCCATTGCGAATGGCTAAGTTTTTTAACACATTCCATCGATCGGGTTGAAATATAGCCACATTATGTTCTTTTTTAAGATTTCCGATCTTTTTTGCAACATCCATTCTGGCAGCTAATAATCCTAACAATTGGTTATCCAACTCATCTATTTCTCCTCTATATCGGCTTAATTTGGCTGAAAAATCATCCGAATTATCATTCTTTTTTCGCAAAGTAATATCTACCAAAATATCCTTTAAGGCTTCAGGCGTAATTTGTTGTTTGGCATCACTCCAAGCTTCATCCGGATTATTATGGACTTCAACCATTAATCCGTTATATTCTAAGTTAAAAGCTTGTTGAGCAACTTCTGCAATTAAATCTCTTCTTCCTGTTATATGTGACGGATCTCCTAAAATAGGAATATTGGGAAATCGGTCTTTAAGTTCTAAGGCTATCTGCCATTGAGGGTTATTTCTATATTTTGATTTATTGTGTGAAGAAAAACCTCTATGAATCACCCCTAAATTTTTAATTCCTTGAGCTGCCAATCTTTCCAATGCCCCGATCCATAAATCTAAATCAGGATTAACAGGATTTTTAACTAAAACAATTTTATCTGTATCTCGTAAAGATTCTGCTATTTCTTGTATGGTAAAAGGGTTTACAGTTGAACGAGCTCCGATCCAAAGGTAATCCACATCAAATTCCAAAGCTAATTTAGCATGAGAAGCATTCGCTACTTCCGTAGCTATAGGCATATTAAATTCATCTTTTACCCTTTTAAGCCAATTAAGACCTATAGCCCCTACCCCTTCAAAGCTTCCGGGTTTAGTACGAGGTTTCCAAATACCGGCACGAAACACCTGCATATAATTCCGATCCATTCGCTCAGCTATTTCCATAACTTGCTTTTCACTTTCTGCACTGCACGGCCCTGCTATTACTAACGGCTTTTCGAATTGTTTAATCCAATTCTGGTCTAAATCTTGTAAACTCATAAATATGTTTTCTAAAAGTATGTAAATCTAAAATTTTTTTATTAAATGTCATAAAGTATTTTGCATTTTAAATGAATTTTTTATGTTTATATGAGAAGTGTTTTAGTAAAAACTGCAAAAGAGAATGAAATAAAATAATTTGCTTCTTCGTTTTTCTACCATACGAAATATAAGTTGTACATAATTCATGTTTGATAAGTTTACATGATTGCTAATAAATTTTATTAATTGTAGTTTGCTTCTCAAAAAAATTAGAATTTGTAATTGTATTTTTGTTAACTATTTAAAAAATTATGAAAGAAATTATAATTAGTATTTTTTTCAATATAGTTGTTTCAATCCTATTAAAACTATATAATAAGAAATCTAAAGGGGTTTCTTTAGTGATTACGTACAATTATTTATTTTCAGCAATTTTTTGCTATATACTTTTCAAACCCGATCTACCTTCTTTAAATTATTCATCGGCTCCGTGGCTCATTTATTTTCTAATGAGTATTTTAATGCCTGTAGTTTTTTTATTGATTGCTGAATCTATTAAATATACGGGAATTGCACGAACGGACATAGCGCAAAGAATGTCTTTACTATTAACAGTGAGTGCTTCTTTTTTATTTTTTAATGAGTCTATCAATTCTCTTAAAACCTTGGGATTATTGATTGGATTTATCTCAATACTCTTTATATTTTACGCTAAAAAAGGAGATCAAACTTTTCCTTATACTAAATTGTATCTCCTTATTCTTATATTTTTCGGATTAGGGATTATTAACATCTTATATAAATTAATAGCGGTAAATCAAAATTTTTCGTTTACAACTTCCACCTTTTTTATTTTCATTGGTTCTTTTATAGTTGGTTGTATTATTACTTTCGCACAAAAAATACGGTTTACTTTTAAAGAAATTTTATGGGGAATTGCTTTAGGTATTTTTAATTTCGGAAATGTATATTTTTATTTAAAAGCGCATCAAACTTTTAAAGATAATCCATCTCTTGTTTTTGCTTCGATGAATTTAGGAGTAATTGTATTGGGCAGCCTAGTTGGAATATTAGTTTTTAAGGAAAAAATGAATAAACTCAATTATTTGGGATTGGTACTTGCGCTAGCAGCCATTACAATAATTTCTTTATCCACTTAACTTGAAAATTTTTCGAAAACTCCCAGTCCGAATAATGCAAAATCATATTTCACGGGATCATCGGCATCCAGCATTTTTAAGTTTTTCATGAGAAGGGAAACCGATTTCCAATCATTTTGAGTTCTGGACAACAAGTTTAAAGATCTTGCCACATTACCGGAATGTACATCCAGTGGACAAACCAATTGGGATGGAGAAATGGAATTCCATAATCCAAAATCAACTTTATTAGGATCGTTTCGTACCATCCATCGAAGAAACATATTAATTCTCTTAGCTGATGAATTTTTGGCCGGACTGCTTATATGTTTTTGGGTTCGCTGTAAATGTTCTATTTCGAAAAATCGTTTTCTAAATCGTTCTATTACTAAGAAAGTGTCTTCTTCTTCTTTTTCTGCAGAAAAAACTTTTTCAAGTCCTCCGTGATTTTTATAAATATTTTGCAGGGATTTGATAAAAAACACTAAATCGTGTGAATTAAAAGTTCTGTGTATACTTCCTTCAATCTTTTTTAAATCTTGTAAAGTATGATTTAAGATAAAATCATGGGGTGCATGGTCTAAAATATGCATTATTTTTTCTGCATTTTTAATTATAGACTTTCTATTTCCCCAGGCTATAATTGCTGTTAGAAAACCTGAAATTTCAATATCTTCTTTTTTACTAAATCGATGAGGAATTTGAATGGGATCTGTTTCAATAAAATTGATTGTATTATATTGTTCTACCTTTTCATCTAAAAAGGGCTTCAATTTCAGAATTTTTTCCACGTTAATTATTTACCCAATAATGTAAATTAGCTAAAAGGAGCGATTTGAATTTCTAACCCATTTAGATCATTGGTAATTGGAATCTGACATCCTAAGCGACTATTTTCTTTAACATGAAATGCTTCTGAGAGCATGGCCTCTTCCTCATCTCCTTTTTCCGGTAAAGGAATATTGTTGCTCAAAATATAGATTTGGCATGATGCACACATCGCCATACCTCCACAAATTCCAATCGTTCCTTCAGGCACTAATTCATAAGCTCGTATTAATTCCATGATATTCATGGACATATCCGTCGGCGCTGAAACCGCATGTTTATTTCCTTCCCTATCGGTGATATTGATGGTTACTTCTGACATATAATTTGTTAAAATTACTGAATTGATTTAACAACCGGTTTTTCTGCTTCTTTTACTGTTCCGTCAAATCCTTGTACACCTCCAACGGTAGTATATTTTAAAACGTATTTTCTGTCGGGATATATTTTACTGTAAATACTTTGACACATCAAGGTGGCCTCATGAAAACCGCAAAGAATTAATTTTAATTTTCCCGGATATATGTTGATATCTCCAATGGCATAAATCCCCTCAATATTGGTTTGGTAATCCAACGCATTATTTACCTTGATAGCATTTTTTTCAATTTCCAATCCCCAATCGGCAATAGGTCCCAATTTAGGAATAAGGCCAAATAAAGGAATAAAATAATCCACTTCTTTATCAAATGTTTGCCCTTCCTTTTCAATTACTAAGGATTCTACCTTACCGTTCCCCTTGATTCCTACAATTTCGGCAGGAGTGATTAAATTTACTTTTCCTTGATTTTTTAATGATTGAACTTTCTCAACGGAATCAAGAGCGCCTCTAAATTCATTTCTACGATGAACCAATGTTACTTCTTTAGCGATATCTGCTAAAACAATGGTCCAATCCAACGCCGAATCTCCTCCTCCTGCAATTACTATTTTTTTATCCTTATATTTTTCGGGATCTTTTACAAAGTATTCAACTCCTTTTTCTTCATAATCGGCAATATTATCTATCAAAGGTTTTCTAGGTTCAAAACTCCCTAATCCGGCTGCAATCGCTACAGCTTTAGCATGATGCCGGGTACCTTTATCTGTAGTAACAATAAAAGTTCCGTCTGCTTGTTTATCAATGGTTTTAGCTGTTTCATTGAGAGTAAATCCGGGTTGAAATTGCTTGATTTGTTCGCGTAAATTTTTAACTAATTCACCTGCCTGAATGGAAGGATATCCCGGAATATCAAAGATCGGTTTTTTAGGATAGAGTTCTGTTAATTGCCCTCCAATGTTTGGAAGCGCATCAATAATATGACATCTTAATTTTAATAATCCCGCTTCAAATACAGCAAAAAGTCCTGTAGGACCTGCTCCTATTATCAAAATATCTGTTTCAATCATAATTTTTTCTAAATATTTTTATATAATAACAATGTATACAAGGTTTATTTAAAATCTATTTCTTCTAAGTAAAATAAGTTCTTATTTTTTATCTTCTTAATGATAAAACATTTTTAAATAATGCTGAAACTTACAGATAACTTATTTCCAAATAAATATTAAATTACTTTTAATTGGGGCTTATGTTCTATTTTATCTTCCAAAAACAATTTCCCTCTTAAAATACTTTTAATTAAATCCACAAATTTCTCTGCAAAAGTCGTTCTAATTTGATTGGTAGAATAAATTAATGATATTTCCCTGGAGGGTGAAGATGAAAAATATCTGATATTTTTCTTTTCTTCTTCCGATAAATTTTCTGATTCTAATAAAGGTAAAATGGTAAATCCGAACCCTTCATTAACTAAGTTAATCAGTGTAGTAAAACTTCCTCCTTCTAATTTTATATTAGAATTAATGGCTTCTCTATGCTTGCAAAGATCCAACACAACATCCCGAAAGCAATGGCCTTCTTCCAACATTAAAAGATAATTAAAGTCTAATTTATCAACATCTAAAACTGTTTCTTTATACATTTTCGCATCTTGCGGAGAAACGTAAGCTACTAATGGCTCTTTGTAAATAGGTTTTTCAATAATTTGATTGTCATGTAAAGGTGTACTTGCAATTCCAAAATCCAAATAGCCTTCTTTGATGCCTTTTAAAATGTCCTCAGTTTTCATTTCTTTAATAACCAAGTCAGATTCCGGATATTTACTCCTAAAAGTTTTATAGAAAAGTGGCACTAAGGTGGGGGTTATTGTAGGTATAATACCAATGACAACCGTTCCGTTCATACTTTTTTTATCTTCTTCTACAATTTGTGATAATTTATTAGCTTCAGATAAAATTATTTTGGCCTGTTCTACAATTTTCTTTCCTATAGGAGTTATTTTTATAGGATTAGTTGTTCTGTCGAAAAGCTCAACTCGTAACGTTTTTTCAAGCTTTTGTATCTGCATACTCAAAGTAGGCTGACTTACGAAAGCTTTTTCTGCTGCTATCGTAAAATTTTTATATTCGGCAACAGTTAATACATATTGTAGTTGAATTAAGGTTATCATTTAAGATAATGTTTAATTATTCTTTGCAATTTAACAAGATTATTCGAAATATTCACAAATTAATGCAGGTATTGTAACCTTTTACAAGTAATTTTCGTATATATAAATAAGTAAGTATAATTTGTAGGTGAGTAAACAGTTCATCTACTTTTGTTTAAGATAAAAAGAGTTACTATTAAATGAGACAATTAAAGATTACTAAGCAGGTAACGAACAGAGAAACAGCCTCTCTTGACAAGTATTTACAAGAAATTGGAAAAGTGGATCTAATTACTGCTGATGAAGAAGTTGATTTGGCACAGCGTATTAAAGCGGGTGACAGGGTGGCTTTGGAAAAATTAACTAAAGCAAACCTGAGGTTTGTTGTTTCTGTGGCTAAACAATACCAAAATCAAGGACTTAGTTTACCTGACTTAATTAATGAAGGAAATTTAGGATTAATTAAAGCGGCTAAACGCTTTGATGAAACCCGAGGTTTCAAATTCATTTCTTATGCTGTTTGGTGGATTCGTCAATCCATACTTCAAGCATTAGCAGAACAATCCAGAATTGTACGTCTGCCCTTAAACAAAATCGGTTCTATTAATAAGATTAATAAAGCATATGCCCATCTTGAACAAGAACATGAAAGGGCACCCTCTGCTGCCGAATTAAGTGAGGTATTGGATATGAGTGAGGACGATATTAAAGAATCCATGAAAAATTCAGGTCGCCACTTATCTATGGATGCTCCTTTAGTGGAAGGGGAAGATTCTAATTTATACGACGTTTTACGTTCGGGTGAATCTCCAAGTCCTGATAAAGAATTGATGTTGGAATCTCTTCAGATTGAAATTGAAAGATCTCTTTCTACCTTAACTCAAAGAGAAGCCGATTTAATCCGTTTATATTTCGGTTTAAGCGGTCAACATCCGATGACCTTAGAAGAAATTGGTGAAACTTTTGACCTTACTCGTGAAAGGGTTAGACAAATAAAAGAAAAAGCTATTCGCCGATTAAAACATACCAGTAGAAGTAAAATTTTAAAATCTTATTTAGGAAAATAATTTTTTATTTACCTGATACTAAAGTACAAAGGCTATTTATTGTATAAATAGCCTTTATTTTTTGTATTTAAAATTTGCAGTAATAAATTAAATAACTATATTTGCAAACGCAAAGCAGCAGCGGTCCCATAGCTCAGTTGGTTAGAGCATCTGACTCATAATCAGAGGGTCCTTGGTTCGAGCCCAAGTGGGACCACATTAAAATTAAAATCCTTACAAAGTTGTAAGGATTTTTTTGTTTTATTATTTATTGATTAGTTTTTTATCTAAGACGTTTCAATTATTCTATTTTTACTTACCTAAAAAAATTTAAATGATTTTAGATGAAATATTATAAAATGTCAAGTAATTCTGAAATTCCTTTTTCGTCTTTTTCTATTTCTTGTTCTAATTTTTCAATATAGTTCCAAATTTCAGTATAACAATTATATATTACATCTATAATTCCATGTATTTTTATAAAGTCAACAACTTGCTGATCCATGTGATTAATATCTTCAAGCTTAACACTAAAAGTATGCTTTTCAAAATATTTAAGTCGTTTCTCATTGTGAGAATATCTTTTTAAAAATGTTATGAAATTTTCTTGTAATATATCGGGGAATTTTAACATTATCTTATCAATTTCAGGTGCGTTGAAAAATAAATCATTATATTTTGTAGATGAAAAATGGATTAATCCAGATTCAATTTTTTCATATTCGTTTCTAATAAATAGAAAATTTAAACAAATCTTATCACAAATTATATTAAATATTTCATTTTTATCATTTTTATTTTCAGGAAAAGCTAATTTTAACTGAGGAATTAAAAAAAATTTCAAAAAATTAACTTTATCTAATTCATAACATAATTTATAAAAGTTTGTATTACCTCCACTACTAAAATCAAAAAATTTTGAGAACCTTTCTGTATATATTTTATTTTTTTGATCATTGTCAAGAGATTTTATTAAAGATGCTGCAAAATATTCTTGCAAAGATTTATGAGGGAAAGTATATTCTATGCCATCTTTTATTATAATTGAAATAGATGTGGTTAGATCGTACAGAACATTATCAAAATCAATATGTATACTCAGTTTAGTACTAATTTTTTTTAATAAATCACTTAAATATTTTTCATCAAAATTATAATTTCCTTCAAGTAAAGAAAAATAAGAAAACCACTTTAATATTGTTTCTAATTCATCATTTTTTAAACCGGACTTTCGTTCATGTTGCCATCCCCCTGCTTTAGTAAAAGAATCATGCTTACTACACAACGTATCAAAAACATTCCAATAAAATTTACTTCTTTGTTTAGGGAGTTCCGGATAATTATTAAATGTGAAAATAAACATTGATAATAACAGTGGACTAGATAAATATTCTCTATACTCATCATTTTCATGTTTATTAATTTCATAAATAATTTTTCTTTCTAACTCATCATTTTCTTGTAAACTTAGTTGCATTTTTATAAATTCATGTATGTCTCCCCCTTTTAAAGATTGTACTTCAAAATTATCAAATCTTGTTAGAGATTCCGCATTGGCCCCCGGTCGTGAGGTTACGATAAATACATTTTTGTTATATCTGTCTACAAAATTTTCAATATCTGTTGTAATCTTGTCTTTATTTTCTGAATAAATTTCATCATAACCATCTAATAAAAAAATGAAATTACCTTCTTTTAAAATTCTTTCTGTAATTTTATGGTTAGGAGATATTTTATTTTGTGATATAATTCTAGTAATATATTCTTCAATTGTTTCTTTACAATTATTTAGATTTCTCAATTCTATAATAATCGGTATATGTTTACAATTTTCTGCTGATAATAGAAAAATATGTCTTGTTAACATACTTTTACCACTTCCGGCATTACCTATTATTGTTAAATATTGATAATTTTCAAATATTTCATCAAAATCATTTATCTCAATCGATTTCTTTTTATTTTGAATTTTTATCGGATAATAAATATCATAAAAATTAACTTTTTCATCTCTATAAATAAATGTTTTAATTGATGAATATTTTTCATAAAAATTATTTATATAATCTATAAGTCCATTTTTATAGATAAAAAGATATTCATCTTTTATATTGTTACCTAAATTTAATAATTGATCTTTAAAAGTCTCAATTAATTTTGCTCCAACAGATAAATCCATAAATAGTTAATTTTAATTAGTTAAAATTTTATTTAGAATAAAATTATAAAAATAATCCAGGATAAAATTATTTTTTTTAATTAAATTTTTAAAAGATTCGAAATTTTTTTTCTTTTAACTAAGTGAAATTTATATTTCATATCCATACATTTGCTTTATATATTTTAGCGCGATTAAATCGAGTTACTCTTCTTCTTATCCAATTAGTTAAATTTTTAATTTATAAGATAACATGGGCGATAAATTATTTTAAATTTTTAATTTTATATATATAATTTTATCCAAACAAGTAGAGATATTATCGTTATACGCAAAAAGTTAACTTCTGAAATGAATAAAACTTAAAAGATAATTTTAAAAATTAAAAAATTAAAATTAAATCACTACGACTCGTAAAAAATAAAAAGAAATGTATAAAATCTATAATACTAAAATACTAAGATGCAAAATCAAAAAATCTTTTAAAATCTAATTCGAGTTTTAAGTCATCTAAAGATGATTATATATTAAATTTTATACTTATAATTCATATTAATTTTTAAATATTAAAAATCCGTATATTGATTAATTGCTTAGAAAAATTTTATTTTTTTTCTCATTCTTATATTCATAAGTAAAATTTTAATACGATAATTTGGGAAAATGAACATAATTTTTCTACCGATTTATTTCATATTATTAATTTATTTTAAAGTTTGATTGAATGAAGAACTCCTTACCGATATACTATTTTTTAAAATCTTAATTTCATCAATTAATTTCTTGTTTTTTCCCTGATAAACTAAAGATGTTTCATGTCTTACATAATTTCCTTTCCTTTGTGCACTTAGCCAATTAAATGATCCTATACATAGCAAATCTTCATCTTTAATAACAATTTTGCTGTGTACCTTAGTTATAAAATAAACATTTATTCCTTTACTTATTAGCTTAAAAAGAAATTGTTTTTTTTCTTCATTATCACCTAATAAATTGAGTTCATCATCAGTATAAATTGATATTTTAATGCCTTTTTGTTGAATCACTGATTCCATAAATGGCAATATATTGCTATTATTTACGGCATTTATTGAAAACCAAGGAGATACTATATAAATTTCTTTGACAGCATTATTTATTACATTTTTAAGAAACGAGTCGTGTTCATTCAAATTTTTAAGAACTTGAAAACCAACATTTCCTGATTCTAATAAATCTTTTCTTTCTATATATTCAAAATATAGACTATTTTTCTCACAAGAAAAAAGATAACGCGCTAAAATTCCTCTTGGCGTTTTTAACTTCGGATCGAATATATCCATATCTCCGAAAACCAAGAAGCTATCTTTTGCTCGAGATACGGCAACATTTAACATACTTGGCGGATTATCTATAAAAGTCCCATCGACATGTTTAGAGTAGACGGCAGAAAAAATTATTAATTTTCTTTCGGCTCCTTGAAAAGAATGAACCGTACCGATTGTTAAAAGATCTTCACCTTTATCTACATTTACATTTGCTTTAGAATTTCGTATAGCCCGTTTTATTTCGTTAACTTGAGCTCCAAATGGTGTGATAATCCCTACAATCTCATTCAAGGGCTGATTATATTTTTGTTCTAACTTTTGTTTATTTTCAATTATCCAATTAGCAATAACTCTTGCTTCTAATAAATTATAACGACTGCCTGATCCCGAATCTTGACATATTCCGTCAATATGTAAATATCCTAAGGCCGGAAAAAGTGAGTCTTTAGGTGAAATTCCTCGTTTTGGCAATAACTTTCCTTTATATATCAATTCATTACAATAACCAATAATTTCATTATAACAACGTCTATGTTCATATAAATACATTCCCGGTTCCAAATCAGGATCATAACGATATCTGGATGCATTTTGTGCAATCTTCATCACACTGCCCGATGAAGCCGTTTTTCCTAAATCAGTTAATTTTTCATATTCGTCTTCCACATTATCACTATTCAGAAGTTTAGCCTCCAAAAAATTTCCCACATCCACTTTTGGAGAAACGGACCAAATTGGTTCAATTTGATGAATATCTCCAATTACCAGAGCTTTTTTACTGAGAGAAAATGAAGCTCCGGCAACTTCCGGTAATACCTGACCTGCTTCATCAACGATTAATAAATCAGCCAAATTATATAAATAATCTTTAACGTAACCTGCTCCCGCATAAATAAAATGAGTAGGAAGCACATAGAAAGTTGAAACTACACAAGGAGTCAATTTCATCCTTAGATTCCATCGTTTAATTATGGCAGATTCTGCGTTTTTTTTATTCCATTTTTCTAAATTGGGAAGTAAATCTTCCATTTCAATTAACCAACGCCCTTCCCAATAATGGGTCGTTAACAAAAAAATATCAAATCGTATTTTAGTGTCCGCCTCAATATCCGCTTGATTAAGTGTTACCTTCTCAGAATTCTTTGTAACATGTAATGGTGCTAAAGCAATAGTCCAATTCGCTAAACAGGTTTCTAAATTTTGTATTAATTTTTTTATAATTTCTAAAATTCTCTCATTTTCGAGTATTGATTCACTTAGTGAAACCTTTTTATTTTCAATATATTCTGAAATTGAAATAAGGGTTTTAAATTGAAATTTTTCTTCTTTATCCCACACATCAGCAAGGTAAATCTTAGCCTTAAGCATACGTTTTTTAGCTACAAAAGGCATCCAAGAAAAAACTTGATACCATATATTTTCCCCAGCTTGAAATTGTTCCCATTTAGATCGAATATTACTCCATAAATTTCTCTTTTCTTTCAAATTTTTTTCTTGACGTTCATAAAGCTCTAATTTTTCATAAGGGTTATTACCCAATTCTTGATGAACCTGCAAACGTATGTTATATAAAGCGTTCCATGATTCTTCCAAACATTTTAATTGTTTTGTTTTCGTAAGAATTTCTTTATGTAATCGTTTGACGACATCTTCTATGGTTATATTTTTACTTTCAAGCTTTGGAAATGCTTTCGCTGCACATTCTTTATAAAAATATTTTGCTTTTTCAAAATATTCCTTGTCCTCCACTTGATTAAAGAATTTTTCAGTTTGAAAATTCTTTTCAGCTTGTTGAGCCTTACTTTTAGCCGGAAAATAAGCACCAAAACTGTCCATATTAGGTAACCATCTGCCTGAAAAAGGACCTTCACCCTTTGAAAAATCTTTTCCAAATGCATCAATTATATTAGTCACTGCTTGATTATTTGTAGAAGCTGCAATAATAATGGGGGGTTCAGACCCTTCCAATGCTCGCATTGCCCACAAAGAGGCAACTACGGAAAGTAACAGGGTCGTTTTACCCGTACCCGGAGGACCATTTACCGCAAGAATTTCTCCGGTTTCAGCATTTAATAAATGATTTAGTGCGTCGCGTTGCGCTTGAGCTAAAGGAAAAGTATTACTTGAATGAGCCAACCGCTTTGAAAAAAAACTATTACTTTCGAGACACGGTTGTTGGGGAGTAGAGGCTACAGAAGCATAACGTTCAAATAGAGGAATACTTTTAGAGCTATTTCGTAATTGTTCATATAAAGGAAATATATGTATTGCCGCATTTTTGACAAGATCTTGTTTTATTATATAACTGTGATCTAATCGTTCATAAGATCTGTTTTCTTTAATCCATTTTTTTGCCACCGTATTTAATAATGAATCGATAGTATTACAATATTTTTTCCAAGCATCAAAATATTTTTCATCACTTAATTTTGAATCTCCATCTTCAAATTCATTATAATTTATACCGGATATAGAATATGTGGATAGATAAACATCTAAATCATACATGGATCCAATTGCATAGGAACCATTAACTAAAGGTTTCAGTATATCTCGAGATATAAATGTACTGTCACTTTTAGGATAACATCTTCCGTCTCTGGCCAAAAAAGCAGCAGTTGATATAGGGACAAGGTATTCCGGAGTTTCATTAAATTTACCAAAACAATGTTCTGTAATATGATGATAAACTATAGGTCTTAAAATAATTTCAATAACTTTACAATCAGATGATTCATTTTTAAACAGTTCTGTAGTTTTTTTCTCATCTAATTTTCCTGACGTTAGAAATTCCTTAGAACAAAATATCATTGATTCGGTATCTTTTTTATTTAATCCTCCCTTTGTAAAAGTGGCATCAGCTAAAGAATTACGCCAATATTTTGCAAAATTTTGTGATTTTGTGTCCATGAATTGTTCCTTTTTGTTTTGCTGTTTTAATTATTTTATGAAGAAGCGTTTACTTAATTGAATGATCCTATTATTTAATTTCATTAGTGGTCATTTATTATTGATAGGTTTTACCAATTTTTTATCTAATGATTAAGTGCATTCGTTAGCTTTAAACATATATTTAATTCTTAAAAATAATAGTATCTATTTTTTGCTCAATACGACTGTTTCTTTCACGCCCCCTACTTATCCATCGGTTAGCCGCTTCTTCTTGTGAAAAAATACATAGGATGTTGTCTTCAATATTATAATCAAAAAGTTAGAATATAGAATTTTGAAAACTTTCGATTATAAAAGATTGATATTCTACTAAATCATTATTAGATAATTTAGGAGTTAGAGCCGGTTGACTTCTATGTAAAATTTTCTTTATTTAAGTTATAGTAAAATTTTTAAAATCTGATTGATCTAATTGTTTAATAGTTTCTATTCGGGTAATAATATCTTCTTTTTCATTTAATATGATGGAAATTTTATCAGAATTTCGATTACTCATTTTTTTATTAATTAGTTAAATTGTGTCTTATAATAACGTTCAAATTAGCTTCATAGTACTATTCAAACAACTAGTTTTTTACCATTTAATCTTGTTAAAAAGCTATAAACACAGCAGGATAAGAAACAATGATTTTAGCTTGAGCGGAATTGCAACTTTATAAGATTCGGGTATTACAAAAAATATTTACCAACGGTAGCGGCTCCAGCGAGGGAATCAATCCTTTTAAAATATTCTCCGGCAAATCTAAAAAGGAAAATACTGCACTAACATCAAAATTTTGATGGATTCTTGTATCAAAATTAATAGTTGTATACGCCTAAGGAAACTTAGAATTTACCGATTGTGAAGATGAATGTTTTTTTATAGTTGCCGTTTTTCCTCTGTTTGAAATTGGATATACCCATCGGCATATCTCGGATTTAAATTAATTCTGTCTAAGGTCCATTCCGGATAATGGCATATGTGCTTTTGATTATGCTCTTCAAACATCGGCCGGGTAATTCGTTTGTTTACATCCCATACTCGCATTCCATTTTTTTCCCATTGAACCAAGTTATACATTTCAGTGTTGTCTGCTTCATTAACAAAAAATTCTGCCGAAAATTCATTATTGGAGTAAATGATTAATTCGTTTACATTATGAAATCTACTGTACTAGTTTTTCATTTAATAATTAGGTATAAATCGGCGTCTAAATAAATCGTCCGGGTGTATAACATTATTAGATTTATAGTAAGGTTAAATTTGAATCTTTCTTTATAAGAAAAAAGTTTCAAACAAATTTGTAGAAATAGTTAGCCAACATGCAACTATAATATTTAAGCCAAATTAAAATTTTTCCCTAATTCACTTCCTTTTTCTTTTCTGTTGTCGTTTAGATCAAATGTTTATTAAAAGTTATTTAAAATTTTCAATCTTACTCTTTATTTCACTTATAAAATCGGTTGCTAAAGTACTATTAAGTACATGTTCTTCAAAAGTCATGGTTAAATTCATAATAACTTTATAAAACTTTTCATTATTTTTTATGATCGGAATATTTTTTAACTTATCTAAACTTATACTCATTGTTGAGTTCAAAAATAGGGCTTCTGTAACTAAATCTTTATCTTTTAGCGAAGTGATCATAAAACTTCCCTGAATCCGGTGTCTTTTAGCTAAATTGTGATATGACAGATAAGAAATTAAACGTCTCAAATATTTAGGTTGATTTTCTATTAATCTGGTTTCTTTAAAAAAGATGGAAGTCTTATAATCAGAAAATTTACATTTATCTATTATTTCTTGAATTTCTTCAAGAGTTTTTTTATCAGAATTTTTAACCACACAAGGCATAACCTTATTTTCTCCATTAATCTTTCTGTCTAACATAAATTTTGCATTTATGGATTCGTATTCTACCACTTTCGGAAAAAATTTGGAGCGTTTGATGGCTATATTTAGTTCCGGAAAACATCTTAATACATCTGATATTATATATATCATATAAGCAGTATAAGAAATTTTTTTTCTTGTATTGTTATTTCTATGCTCAACGAGATTAGTACCATCTACGGGTACTGTGAGATGGATGGCATTTATTTTTTTGGTATATTGTAAAAAACTATATACTCCCTTAATTTGTCGTGAAATAGGCTTTATTGGGTTCATTTTTTTATTATTTAAATGTTAGAATCTTTTAGCGATAAACTCTTTACATTCTTTATTAATAAAAAATATTTATTTGAAAATATCTTTACTCCTTTTTCAACATACGCAACTATCTCTAATGGAAATAAAGAATTCCATTTTTCACCTATTTGTGGTATTGCTCCAAATATGACCACTTTGTATAGCAATCCTTGCAAAAATTCACCTAATTTTTGAGTTTTATTCATAAGTATTATTTTTTAATAGTTTAAATTTAGTTTTATTGAATTTCGAGTGGTTAGCAGATTCTCTTATTTATTATTTATTTTTTTCTCATATCATTGTGTATTTTTTTTATTTTAAGCCATATATGAATTAACTAACGAACCTGTTTTTTGCCATAAAAACACATTCAATCTAATCCTAGTAATAACAGGAAAATTTTTCCGTAATTATTTTTTTAAAATAAATTAGTTTCATTCACTACTGCGTTCCCTATATTTAGGATTATCTATCTTTAAAAGAATAGCACCTATTTAATTTCTATTTTTTTATAATTCTTATTGAAATCACCTATATTCTATCTGATATGAGCAAATCAATACTACATAAATGTCTTACTTAATTTTTACATTTCAAGTCGGATATACTAAATTTATGGCTGATTATATATCCTTTATATTATCATGATATGTGATCTTCTATTTATAAATAATAATTGTTAACGCTTTTAATTAAATTTTTAATTGAATTAATCGAATTAACCTACCCGCTAACATGTCTTTCTTTTAGAATTTAAATACTTACTTTTTGATATTAATTTCATTAAATTATATTTTATGTTAGTATAAATCAAATATATGAAAATAAATATACAATATTTTATTTATTTTTCATTTTTTTAATATATACAAGATATTTATACATTTTAAAATATAAAAATAGTTTTATTTACATATATTTATTTATATATAATAAATAGTATAATTTGATTTTTTATTTAACAAAATTGTTTTTTTATAATTAATTTATAAAAAAACAATTATTATGTATAAAATATAATACTTCTCTATAAAATAAAAAATATATATATCAATAATATATAAATAAATACATTAAATAAAATTATATAAATTTTAACTTGTATATTTTTTATTAATTTTAAAATAAAATTTTAAAATTTATATGTATTATTGCGTAATAAATAGTTTAATTTTAAAATGATTTATATGAATGTTCATAAATTAATCCCTATGGATTAAATGTGTATTTAGTCAGTAAACTTATTTTATCTAACATGATAAAATTGTATTATCTTATTTATAGTTATAGATTTTTTAATAAAACCAATTTCTAAAATTAAGCATACATTATATACTGCCTAGTAAGGAGTAATTATTTATACCAACCGGATACGATTAAAATAATTACGATAAATATTATTGAATAAATATAATTTAATATATAAAAATGAAAATGAAAAATAAAATTATCTTAGCTTTTTTATGTTTATTACTTAATAGTATTAATTTATCTGCCCAATCGTTATCAAATTCTAAAAAAGATATCTACAAAACAGGATTCCGTGAAATAAATATAAATGATTATTTAAGACCGCTTCAAATTGCTTTGATATATCCAACCTCGGCAAAACATCCCATTGCAAGAATTGGAGATAATGAATATATCATCGGTGAAAATGTAATTTATGATGCGAAAATATCCGATAAAAGCTTTCCTTTGGTTATTTTTTCTCATGGACTGAATGGGTCTTGGGATAATCATATTTGGTTAGCTGCAGCTTTAAGTAAAAGGGGATTTATTGTGGCAATGCCTAATCATCCCGGAACTACCTTGCAAGATATGGATCCGCAACTTGCTCGAGATATGTTAGCCCGTCCGGAAGATATTCGTCGTACAATCAGTTATTTATTGGAAACTAAACAATTTTCAGATCATATAGATGCTAATAATATCTCTATTATCGGGCATTCTTATGGAGGATGGACTGCAGTGGAAGCTATTGGCGGTAAATCTTCTGCTAAAGTTTTCAAAAAAGAATGTCGTAAATATCCCATCATGTTAGCTTGTGACATTTTTAATGAGCAAATGAAAGGTTTGGATGAAAGATCAGATTTTCTGAAATTAGATAAAGACATGAAAGATCCCCGTATCAAAAGAGCAGTAATCTTAGATATAGGATTTGGCCGCATGTTTATTCCGTCCAGCTTATCGGAAATAAAAATTCCGGTTTTAGTCTATTCCGCCGGACCATTTGTAGAAAGAATACCGGCAGAATTAGAAACCGGTTATTTAACTAAATATCTACCGGAAAAAACTTCCAAACACATAGTTTTGAATAATGCTACCCATTATAGCTTTATGGCTATCTGCAGAAAAAATGCAATAGAACTATTTAAAAAAGACAGACCGGATCAAGTTCCTACTTGTGAATTTGATACAAATGAGCGTGCAAATATTCATACTCAATTGATTAAGCAAATAAGCAGTTTCTTAGTAAATAACTAGAAGCTTTAAAAAAATTTCATAAATGGCAAGAGTATAAAAAAACTATTTTATAGCCTTGCCATTTTTTATATATACCATCTCAATAAAATTAGTAAAAAATTACCGATAATTATATATAAGTTACTTGATCTTTAAAAACATGACTTAACTTCTATTGCTGTTATGATATCCTCAAAACCCTTTTCCTTATTTCGTTTTTAATCTCTACTAAAAAAGTGTGAAATTTTATCCCTGAATTTTAAAATAATAATCTTATTTTTGCAGGCAATACAAAGACAACAACACAACACTAAAAAGTTTTATTATGTTTGAAAAGATTCTTATTGCAGAGAATTTCTCTAACGATAATTTTGCTGTTAAAAAGATAGTTGAAGAACTAAATATTCCTCATATTGACCAAGCAAATTATTGTGACGATGCCATTTCTAAAATTCGAAAGTCTTTTTCTAATAATTTACCTTATGGACTATTAATTACAGACTTAACATTTGACCCTAATCAAGAACATGCCATTACATCAGGGGAAGAACTTATTAAAGTAGCCAAAGAGGAATTTCCCGATCTTAAAATTATTGTTTTTTCCATTGAAGACAGACAGCCTATTATTAATTCTTTTTTTGAAAAATATAATATAGATGCTTTTATAACGAAAGGCGCAGAAAGTGCAAAAGAATTAAAGAAAGCTATAGAAGATGTATATGAAAATAAAATATACCTGTATTCCAACAAATCTCAAAAAGGCGGATTATTTGAGTTCACAAATAATGACCTGGAATTAGTGCGCCTATTATCGGTTGGTATGAATGTACCTGAAATTTCAGTCAAATTCAAAACAGAAAAGGTATATCCCAACAGTGAAAGTTATTTAAATAAAAGATTGGTATCGATTCGACAACATGCCGGAGCTGCAACTACTTTACATTTACTTACTTTATTTTCAGATTGGAACTTAATATAAATCGTACGGTAAAATTTATTAAAAAATATTTTATAACCTAATTGATTTATTTTCAATTATATATGAAAGTTTAATGCATATATTCATGAAATCCATCAATTAAACAGTAAATATCCGATCCCTATATCCTTTCGGTATATAAATGATTGTTGAAACAGTTAGCACCTCATAAATATGCCTTTATTTTATTAAGGATATATCATTGATATTATCTAAATATCAATCAAATTGCTATTTTATCGCTTCTTTTTCAACATAATTCATAATAAATTTGCATTTATGAAGCGAAAAGATAATTTATCTTTATGGTTTGCAGGAGACATCAAAGCCGGATTTCCTTCGGCAGCAGATGATTTTCATTTGGAACGAATTAATTTGAACGACGAATTAATAAGAGATCCCGAAACCACTTTCTTGGCACGAGTAAATGGGGATTCTATGAAAGATATGAGGATTTATAACGGAGATCTTATTATCGTGGATAAAGCATTGGAACCTAAAAACGGCAATATTGCCGTATGTTATATAGACGGGGAATTTACGTTAAAAAGACTAAAGGTAGTAAAGGAAAAAGGAATAGTAAAAGAAATTATTCTCCTGCCGGAAAACAAGGAATACGAACCGATCCGGGTTACTCCTGATCAAGATTTTATTATTTGGGGAATACTTACCCATACTATTATAAAATTTTCATAGCATGTATGCTTTATTAGATTGTAATAACTTTTATGCTTCTTGCGAAAGAGTGAGTAATCCCTCTTTAACAGGTAAACCTGTTTGTGTGCTTTCAAATAACGACGGCTGCGTAATTGCCCGCTCCAATGAGGCAAAGGCCCTCGGCATCCCTATGGGAGCTCCTGCATTTAAATATGAAAAAGTATTTGAAGAAAATCAAATATTCCTCTATTCCGCCAATTTTCCCCTTTATGGTGATTTAAGTAACCGTGTAATGAATATCATCGGGCGTTATTGCAAAGAAGTTGAAATATATTCTATCGATGAAGCATTTATGAACTTTAACGGCTATATGCAATTGAATTTGCGGGAACATTGTTTAGATTTAAGAAAATATATACTTAAGGGTGTAGGCATTCCTACCAGCATAGGAATTGCTCCTACTAAAACACTTGCCAAAGTAGCTAACAGGATAGCCAAAAAATATCCTGAGCAAACCCATAATGTATATGTTATTGATTCTCCCGAAAAAATTGAAAAAGCACTCAAGTGGTTGCATATTGGAGACATATGGGGAATTGGAAGAAGATTAAACAAACGATTTCAGGCAAAAGGTATTCGTAAAGCTTATGAATTGGTTAATCTTCCGGAAACATTTATACGTCAAGAAATGGGAATAGTAGGAATCCGCATGATTAATGAATTAAAGGGAATTCCTCAGCTTGATATAGATTTGCCGGCTCGTAAAAAGTCCATTGCCACTACCCGCACCTTCGATTACATGACCGACAAACTAGAAGATTTAAAAGAAAGAATAGCTACCTTTGCCGTGAAATGTTCAGAAAAATTACGCGCACAACAAAGTTGTTGTAATTATGTGACTGTATTCCTGCATACAAATTTTTATAGGGGCGATTTAATTCAACATCACCCCGCTGTCACTTTAACGCTGTCTAATCCCCACAATTCAGCTATTGAGTTAAGTAAATGCGCTCAAAAAGCATTGGAAACCATATATAAAAAGGGGTATCAATACAAAAAAGCAGGAGTTATTGTTTCCGGTCTAATCCCTGAATCGGAAAGACAAATTTCTTTGTTTGACGAGGATTATTACCTGAAGCACCAACCTATTATGAAGATTATGGATAAGTTGAACCATAAATACCATGAAGATAAACTGAAATTGGGTTGTCAAGATATTAAAAGGACTTGGAAGATGAAGCAGACCCGACTTTCTAAACGTTTCTCTACCGATATGAGGGAACTTATACAAGTTAAGGTATAAGGAAGATCCGGCTAAATATCATCCGATGATAATTTTATAAAAAACAGAGTGAATATGCGTGAGGATTTAAAAAAGATGGTTTCCGATTTACCCACCGTTCCGGGAGTATATTATATTTATACCCATGAAGAACGATTGATTTATATCGGAAAAAGCAATAATATCAAAAAAAGATTAAGCCAACATTTTACCTGTACCGACCGTAAATCGGTAAAAATACAAAACTTTGCTTCCAAAGTCAGGTATGAACCTACAGGAAGCGAATTAATTGCCCTGCTTATGGAATCTGAGGAAATAAAACACCACAAACCTATTTATAATAGAGCGCAAAGGCACAGCATTTTTTATTATGGCTTATATCCCGAAATAACTCAAGAAGGGTATATATCTTTACAATTGAAAAAGATAGATAACCGATCACAGGAAATTAATTCTTACTTGAGCTTAAAGCAAGGAAAAGAAGATTTATTCCGCATTACGGAAACTTATAAACTTTGCCAAAAAATAAACGGATTGTATAAATCCAAGGCTCAATGTTTCCAATATACGCTACACGAGTGTTTAGGCGCCTGCGTTAATGAAGAACCCGTAGATGATTATAACAAGCGTGTGCATCAATATTTAGAAAAAAATTCTTTTCCACAAGAAACCGTATTATTAAAACTTCCGGGAAGAACAAAGGATGAAAAGGGATTAGTTTTAATTGAAAACGGAATTTATAAAGGATTCGGATTCTGCCCGAAAAGATCTCGAAAAGATCCGTTAACGTTTATTATGCCTAAATCGGATAACAAAGATGCAAGAAGAATTTTAAGAAGCTATTTGAAAAAACAATAAAACAGGTTTACTACAAACCCAATAATTTTGTTTTCAATCAATTATTATTTTCACACCGGTAATGTACTGTATTTTTTACCCCCGTTAAATACAGACAATTGTTTACGTTTAATAGAATGTTTTTTAGCGTTATATTATTTTGCCTAATAATCCTAATAATCATTTATTTTAAAAAAATTTTCAAGATATCTTTTATAAATTTTTACATGAAAAATTAATAATAAAATAAAAATCATACTAGATAAAAAAGTAAACCATAAAGGCGAAAAAACTATCAACCAAGACCACTCTATAATATTTATAACTTTTAAAATAATAAAAGTAATTGTAAAAAATCCCGGCAAAGAAGAAAGAAAAATTAATAGTTTCATTTATCTAGAAGTTAGTTTTAATTTTTCAATTATATTGTGAAAAATTTATTTAGTGCACACAAAGATACAAATTTCTAAAAAAATATACGAATTATAATAAAAATACATTTATTTTATACAAAAAGATAAAATAAAATATAATATAATATTAAGAATTCTTGATAAGTCGAATTTGATCGTATTCCATATATAAAACACACTGAGCCATTTTATTAACTTCGTCTTGATCGTGAGAAACTACTAAGGTAGTAGAATCAAAAACAGCATGTGCCTTTAAAATTTCATTTTGAAGTTTTATCCTCATCGTCGAATCTACAGAAGACAAAGGTTCATCCAGAAGTAATAGATCCGCTTTTTTAGCCAAAGTTCTTGCAAGAGCAGTTCTTTGTTTTTGTCCTCCTGAAAGTTTATCAGGTTTCTGATATCGTAAAGCATCTAATCCATAAGACTTAATTAGAGTATCCACCCATGCTTTATCTTTTACTTTATTTTGTGCAAAAGATATATTTTCTTCCACCGTCATATTAGGAAATAAAGCATAATCTTGAAACATGAAACCTATGTTTCTTTTTTGCGGACTTAAATTTATGTTATTTAAAGAATCGTAGAAAATGCGATCTCCTACTTGAATTATTCCCCTATCGGGTTTTGTTAAACCGGCAATCATTCTAAGAAGTGTAGTTTTTCCTATTCCCGAAGGCCCGGAAATACATATTAATTGATTTACGGGAAGTTCAGTTTGGACAGATAGAATACGACTTCCTTCTGAGGTTAAAATTCTATATTCAATATCAATATATATCATTAAGAAAATTATATAGTTTTAATTTTAAAACCTTTATTAATGCTATAAATGAGAGTAAGCAATATAAATGAAATTAAAAATAAAATAAATGAATATTGATTTGCGGTTTTATAATCTAATGCTTGTACCTGATCGTATATGGCAATAGAAGCTATACGAGTTTCTCCGGGGATATTTCCTCCAACCATTAATACAATTCCAAATTCTCCTATACAATGCGCAAAAGTTAATGCTACACCGGTGATAAGAGAAGGCTTTATATTAGGTAATAAAACTTTGAAAAATGTAGTTGTTTTGGATTTTC